>CAWCBP010000005.1:0-25423 GCA_963793865.1 uncultured delta proteobacterium | reverse complement strand
ACAATGTTTCCCTCATCCTTGCCGGGTTACTTAATGCTAATTACGCTGTTGCGCAATTTTTAATCCACAGCGAGTTGACCATTGACGCTTATTGGTATGCCCTCGAGCCGCTTATTTAAAATCTCATAGATGCTTGCTTCCAGTTCATGCGGGACGGACAAAAAAATTCTTTTATCCCTGTATTCTATGTTGAATTCATCCCCGCGGAATACGGTTCTGCGGTCGGCATATCTATCCCACTCCTGGAACGTGTCGCACAGGAAAAGCAGGAATGCTATGGGAGCTATGTTAAAATGTATCTTGTTGGTGAAACGAGGATAACGCACGTTTATGTTATGAATAAACAGTGAAGCTGCCGCAGATACCACGTCCAATTCAAAACATTCCTCATTACAATGTGTTGCACTGCCGTCTGTGTTTGTTTGCAGGGTCCCTGTGCTTTTCTCCCGGCACAGCGCATCCATGACTTTGAGCTGGGCGAGGGCACCGATTACTCCATGATCCATTCTGTTGCGTTTCTGTAACCACGCATAATAATCATACACATCGATTCCAAGCTGCCATTCATTCAGGCGGTTCTGGATGAGATCATTTGCACTGCTGCCCCTGCAGAGCACATCAAGATTATCAGGACACATCGGTTGCCTCAGCTCAGGTGAAGCGGGGTTGGTTTCAGAAAGAATGCCGTTCATGATATCCATGAATTCTTTTTAATATTCCCCGCGATTTCGACGGGGTATCCAAGGTCATGAGTGGGGCCGATGAGTTTCCACATAAGAGTCGGATTATAAGGCACGTGGTGATGCCCGAAGACGTCGATCCTTTTCAGTATATATACACCGGTGAAGAAGGTATTAAGGGCATGAACAACGTGGTCTCTGTTCCAGGGTTGCAGTACCTGGATTTGCGGTTCCATGCCTGCCAGCTCTGATAAAAAAAGGAGTATTTTTTCCTTCCCGTCATGCTCGAGAATCTTTTTCATCAATCCCACCGAGGCACATTGTCTGGACTTATAATCACCCTGGTGGAATTTCTCATGGCTATCAGCAAAAGCGTTGGTAACGGTTTCGTATTCCTCACCGGTGAGGTTGATGTTATAGTCGGTAACCAGCGTTTGCCTGATGTCATCCAGAATTTTTTTTCCTATGTGCATGTGGCGTTCCCCGGCGGAGAAATAAACGGTTGGTGAACCCTGACAAACGAACTGATTATATTGTTCACCTTACTGCAGTATATGAATACTATTAAAGAGATCGAGGGTTCAAGCTTATTTTTCACCTGCGCGCTTGAACCCCCGATCTTTCGTACCTTTTTATCCCACTATTGCCTTAAGATCCTTGTCCGGCGTCGTGATGGGCATGATGTTAAAGTTCTTCACCAGCACATCCAGCACTGTCGGGGTAATAAAGGCCGGAAGACTCGGCCCGAGGCGGATATTCTTGATCCCCAGATGCAGAAGCGTAAGCAGAATCGCCACAGCCTTCTGCTCATACCAGGAGAGAATCATCGACAGGGGCAGCTCATTTACGCCCACCTTGAATGCCTTGGCCAGGGCAACGGCGATCTGGATCGGCGAATAGGCATCATTGCACTGACCGATGTCAAGCAGCCTCGGGAATCCCCCGATGTCTCCCAGGTCCTTGTCAAAGAAGCGGAATTTACCGCAGGCAAGCGTCAGAACCACGGAATCTTTGGGGACTTTTTCCACAAACTCGGTGTAATAGTTCCGGCCCGGTTTTGCCCCGTCACAGCCGGCCACCAGGAAGAAATGCCGGATCTTTTTGCTCTTCACCGCTTCGATGACCTTATCCGGCAACGCCCATGACCGCATTTCGGGCAAATCCGACCGTGACAGACTTGCCGTTGCGTATCTGCAGCGAACCCGGGCATGGCGAGAGCCTTCTCGATCACCGGGGCAAAATTCCTGTCCAAATATGTGTCCGCCGGGCCAGCCCACCAGGCCGATGGTAAAGATATTGTCCTTATATGACTCTCTGGGCTTCTGGATGCAGTTGGTGGTCATCAGAATGGCGCCGGGGAAATCGGCAAATTCCTTGTTCTGGTTCTGCCAGGCGGTGCCGTAATGGCCATAGAAATGCGGGTATTTCTTAAGCCCGGGATATCCATGGGTGGGCAGCATCTCGCCATGGGTATAAACGTTGATTCCTTTGCCCTCGGTCTGCTTCAGGAGTTCTTCCAGGTCTTTCAGGTCATGGCCTGAAACGAGAATGGCCTTTCCCTTCTTCGCTCCCAGGGGTACCTTGGTGGGAACGGGATGCCCGTAGGTTCCTGTATTGCCGGCATCGAGCAGCTCCATGGCCCTGAGATTTATTTCCCCGCATTTCAGGACAAGTCCGACCCAGTCATTCAGGGTCAGGTCTTTATTCAGCATTGCTGCCAGACCTTCATGAATGAAAGCATACACCTTGTCGTCTTCCTGGCCGAGAATCCGGGCATGATCCGCATAGGCGGCCACACCTTTGATGCCGAACAGCGTTGTGTGCTGCAGGGAGAGAATATTCGGGTCAATGCCGGGATCCGACTTCAAGCCGACCTTTGTGCCCTGGTCAATCAAACCGTCAAGATCTTTCGCAGGCTGAAGGACTGCCGGCCCTGAGGCAACGTCCACCTTCCCGCCGGCCGCTTTCACCTTCTTCTTCAATTCTTCCCGCAATTCAACGCAGGTGTTGATCAGTTCCATAAAACGCTCGGCGTCAAAATCCACATTGGTAAGCGTTGCAAAGAGGGCTTGCACGGTAAACGCATTGACCTGCTTATCCGTGACGCCTGCTTTGCGGCCCTCAACCGCAACCTGGGAGAGTCCCTGCACCGCATGCACCAACAAATCCTGCAGCGCCGCCACATCCGGATCTTTTCCGCATACACCGCCTTTGGTGCATCCCTCGCCTTTTGCCGTCTGTTCACATTGATAACAAAACATAGTTGATGTTCCCATAATGCTGCCTCCTTTATCTGTTGATGTTTGGGTTATTGATTATAATCCTTGAATACGAGCCTTGTGAGGAATAATATAGGCCGATGCGGGAGAATAAGCCTTGATTCAAGTCAAGAAAGTAAATATTTTTTTGAGCTGAGGATGTCTTCGCCGGAAATGCTTTCCGCATGCCTTGAATTGGAACAACCCGGGTTGATACTTTCAAAGACGCAACGATGAGGTGAAAAATGGATGTGTTGAAACAGCTGGCAGACATACCCCTGTTCCAGGGGCTGACACCGGAACACCATAAACAATTAGCATCGATAGCGGTGCGGAAGTCTTTTAAAAAAAAGCAAACCATCTTTGCGGAAGGCGATGCCGGGGACGGATTTTACCTTGTCATTTCGGGGCGGGTCAAGGTGTTCAAAATCTCCCGCGAAGGAAAAGAGCAGATCCTGCACATCATCGGTCCCGGTGAACCGTTTGGCGAAGTCCCGGTATTCTCCGGGGCGCATTTTCCCGCCCATGCTCAGGCAATGGAAGAAATCAAATCGTTTTTCATCCCGCGCAGGGCCTTTATTGATTTGATAAAAAAGAATCCATCCCTTGCCATGAACATGCTCGCCGTGCTCTCCGTGCGTTTGCGAAGGTTCAGCGCACTGGTCGAAGACCTGTCGTTAAAAGAGGTGCCGGGCAGGCTGTCCGCCTACCTGCTCTATCTCAGCGAAACCGGGGGCCGCTCACCGCATCTCACCCTGGATATATCCAAGACCCAGCTTGCCAGCCTGCTGGGAACCATACCGGAAACGCTTTCCCGCATTCTGGCCCGCATGAGCAGCGAGGATCTGATCGCCTCCCCGGGACAGCGCACCATCAAAATCCTTGATCGCGAGGGACTCAAAGCGCTTGCCGGCGGCGCGCGCCGACTTGCATAGTTTGCGGCACAGCCCGGTCAGGTCCTGCAGATTAACGGAGTTCTTAGTGTCGCTGATAGGTGCTCTTTTCCCACTCGATCATGGCCTCTTTTTGATCGAGGCTGAGCCCTTCCGTCCATTGATGATACGGTTCCCAGTCTTTGCCGTCCGTTCCGCGCAGGGTATCTTTTATGAAGCCGCGAACAAGGTCGCCCTTTCCCGCCTTTTCTCCAACCTCAACCGCCAGGGGCAGGAAGTGGGTATACATGTTCCGGGTTAATTCATAGAACCCATGCCATTGCACATAATCAGGCCCCATCATGCTGGCCCCGTGGCGGGCCCTTCGCCCTTCATGGTGCCAGATCTCGAAGAATACATAATCCATTTCTTCGTTCATGGGCACTTCATCCAGAAGCTCCTCCTTCTTGAGGAAATCATAAATCGCCACAGCCGGCCTGGCATATTTATTATTGTAGAGTTCGACCGCCTCGTCATACTGGACATAAAAGTTGTCCACCCAGTTGACCGAATGGCAGGTAAGGCACACCTGCTTCATGTCGGCACGGCGACCCTCCGAATCCTTGAGCAGCACCCTCCCATCCGCCGCGGTGATGCCCTGCGGTCGGATTGATATCTCAGGTCGATTCGTCCATGAGATGCGCGAACCCACATCATGGGTGAGCTCCAGCCCGGGATAATTCCCGTGCCGTGCCACCGGGCCCATGTGGCAGGTAGAACACACCGGTGCCTGAGCGTAGTCTTTTCCCAGCACCCATTTGCCTCCGGGCAGGTCCAATTGCATGAACCGCTCATTCTTCCTGTAAGCAATTCCATGCTTTGATTCGTTATAGATTTCAATCTGCGGGTGGTCCGGACCCATGTGGCATTTCCCGCAGTTCTCAGGACGCCGGGCAAGTTCCGCGGAGAATTCATGCCGGGAATGACAGGCGCTGCATGAGCCCCATGATCCATCACTGTTGACACGGCCCATTCCCGTATTGGGCCAGGTGTCCGGAGCATAGCGGGGGTTTTTGGCAGGCGCATCCGTGGAGGCAATCCTCACCACACTGCCATGGCATTGCTGGCAGCCATTATTGGCGGCCGCCGGACCTTCGGCAAAACGACCCAGAAAATTATCTATGGAGCCGATGAACTGGGCTGCCGATGCGTGCCGGGAGTTGAAGAACTCGGTGGCTTCCTTTTCGTGGCAGCGGGCACAGGTGCGGGGAGAAACGCCGACTACGATCTGGGTGCCCTCATGCTCCCAGAGGTCCGCCCGCTCCACAGGCCTGCCGTCCTGCATGGCAAGCGCAACCGTCTTGAGGCCGGTGTTCTTGTCCCAGGTGGTGCTGACCACGTACCGGGGGTTTTCAATATCCTCGACACTGCCCGCGGCAGCCATACCGTGACAATCCGCACAACCGACACCTTGCGCGGCATGGACACTGGCCTCCCAGTGCTTGACGATGCCGGGGCTGCTGCCGGCCCCTCCATCATCCCCGTAGCCGTGGCACCTTACGCAGCCGGCAGAATCCGGCTTTACTATTATTTTGTGTTCAACCATCTCGTGTCTGCGCTCGGTGTATACGACGTAGGCGAGCACCACAACGATGGCCATAGAGACAACAGCAATGATTGCCTGCTTTAGCTTAAGACTCATGGATGCCTCCTTCATGCTTATGCCTCGGCAAATGTCCAGAAAAGAAACAATGCCGCAACCATCAAACCGAGCACCAGGCTCAAATCAAGACGCCACCCGACAAACCTGTCAATCCGCTGAAAAAGATGGTGATCCAAAACCGGCCAGAACACAAGCCCAATGCCGAAGATGGCAATGATGGTTACTCCAACGGCTCCGGGAACGATCTTGAGCAGATGGTAGAAGGGATAAAAATACCACTCCGGCTTTATGTGCTCCGGTGTAACTGCCGGGTCGGCCGGTTCACCCATGACAGCGGGCAATGCCAGTGAGAGGAGCGAGATCACCAGGACGAGGTACAGGAAAACGGCAAACTCGCTCGCCAGGTGGTCGGGATAAAAGTGGTAAGCACCTTCGCGTGCCATGCGCTCCTTTTCCTCCTGCCGGTCTCGCTTGTTTCCGGGCAGATATAATCCCATAAGCCTCACAAAGAAAAGATGGCCCATCACAAACAGTATTAAGGAGGCGGGGAGTATCATCGCGTGCAGGGAATACATGCGGCTCAGCGTGGCTGGGTTGATCCTGTCTCCCGCCAGGAAAAGGTTTTTCAGCATTTCTCCGATGAACGGAACCGTGGCAATAATGTTGGAGGTAATGGTCAAAGCCCAATAACCTTTCTGGTCATACACCAGGGCATAACCGGTGAAGCCCATTCCCAGAGTAAGCGCCAGAAGGATTACGCCGCCGACCCATGCTCCCCACCGGTAATCCCTGAATGCCGCTGTCACGAAGGTCCGGAGCATATGCAGGAACACGCAGACAATCATGAAGGTTGCGCCCCACCGGTGAACCGAACGGACAAACTGCCCATATCGCGCTTCCCCGGTTATGAAGGCAATCGACTTGTAGGTGGTCTCCGGCTCCGCGCGGTAATATATGGACAGGATAAGTCCCGACAGGGCAAGAATTGCAAATAACAGACCGGGGATTCCTCCCCAGCACCACCACCAGAGCTTCACGGAGTGGGGAAGCGGTTCATCAGCCTTTTCGTAAAGGCTCTTGATGTCTATGGGCAAGGCTTTGAGCAACCCCTCCCGTGCCTGCTGTTCCATAACGTCTCCTATGCGAATTGCACAAAAACCTTACCGCCGCGCACTTCGGTTTCGTAATGATTGAGTGGCTGTTCCGGTGGACCTGCTATCGGGTTGCCGTCCGCGTCAAAAACACCCTGGTGACAGGGGCATTCAAATATGTTCTTCTGCGGCCGGTAGTAAACGGTGCAGCCCAAATGAGGGCAGATAGATCCGAGCGCAATAATTTCCCCGCCATCCTTTCGCAGGAGGAGAACATTTCTTCCTTCCGGATCCTTTATTTCAAGAGGTTTCCCGGGGGAGACCTGTGATTCCAGGCACACAAACAAAGGCGGGGACTTGCGCCTCGCTACCGGATAGAGAAAACCGCCCGCAATGAAGGCGGCGGAGCAACCGGCGAGAGCAAGTGCGGCAGTCCACACTTTCCCAAGAAACGTTCGCCTGTCCGTATCGCTCGTTTTATTTCCCAAACAGTTGCCTCGCACGTTTTAATTTTTATTCCTTTTGCTGCCGTTTCTTCTCATCTCTTTATACACCATACCCACCGCTTATAAATATGACTTATATCATATCTGAAGCAAATCATGCATGTTATTATAAAAGTAGTTTGTGAATTCCATTACCCGTATGGGTAAAACACTTTGGTAGAAAAAACAGAATATTGTATGCATTAATTTCAACAGAGGTGCAATGAGCAAACCGAGCGAACGCGCGCTATGCCATTGTCCGGGATGTGGGTATGGGCGAATTACTCAATGATACCAAGCTTAATGATATTGTACTGTCGGATGATGATATTTATCGGGCAATGAAAGAAATACCCGGCTATTTGGATATTACAGCGGAAGATTTTAAGCACATCTATACCATTGCCTGTCGCAAGGCCTTTCAGAGAGTAGTGGAGTCAATTAAAGCAAAGGACATTATGACTGTAAATGTTGTTTCCGTTACCCCTGCTGCTTCACTTGAAGAAGTAGCGCAGCTGATGGGTAAGAAGGGGATATCAGGGTTACCCATTGTCGATGAAGGGAAAAGGGTTGTCGGTGTTATTTCTGAAAAGGACTTTCTCCGCACCATGGGAGATGGCAGTGCAACAAATTTCATGGCGGTGATTGCAAACTGTTTGAGGAATAAATGGTGTCTTGTCATGCCCATCCGTGCTCAGAAAGCCCGCGATATTATGACCGCGCCTGCCATTACCGTCATTGAAAACGCCACCGTTTTTGAAATCAACACCCTCTTTCATGAAAAAAAGATTAATAGAATTCCTGTCGTTGATAGCGCTGCCGTTTTGAAAGGAATAGTCACCAGGGGTGATCTGCTGAAGATGCCGGTCGGCAGAATATCGAGATAGAACCGGTAACGGTTAACAATGCTGCGCGGTGATAGCGCCGGTTGGTCATGGAAACACTACGTCATTACCTGAGCAAAATGCGGGGCACCACGAAGAGCCCCCCCGGGGTAAGCCTCTCCGAGATTCTGTGGTCATGGACCGGGGCTTTTCTCGGCATTGGTGTGGTTGCATGGATTCATTATAATCTTTTTAATAATGGTGATATCTTATTTATAACAGGATCGTTTGGGGCTTCAGCGGTTTTACTGTACGGTGTGGTGAGAAGTCCCCTGGCCCAGCCAAGGAACCTCCTCGGCGGGCACATTATCTCAGCCCTTATTGGTGTTACTGCCCAAAAGTTCTTTCACGATCAGATGTGGTTGGCATCCGCTCTCGCTGTTGCCACTTCTCTTGCGGTTATGCATGCCACAAGGACCCTGCATCCGCCCGGCGGGGCGACCGCCCTGATAGCCGTAACCGGGAGCGATAAGATTCATGATCTTGGGTACTGGTATACGATTGTGCCGGTTGGAACTGGTGCCGCCATTATGCTGGTTATAGCCCTCCTGGTTAATAATATTCCCGCCAAGAGGAAATATCCCGAGTTCTGGCTATAAACAATGAATCAACTCCGGATAAGCTCTATTGTCCGCACGGCAGCCCTTGCAGACCGGCTCCCCCCTTTCTTCTTTTCACTGCCCGTTCCATTTTTTCTTGCTTGCCTGTTTCCTCCCGTGTCCTGGATTTGCATGGTTTCCGGCCGG
Organism: uncultured delta proteobacterium; assembly: GCA_963793865.1. Lineage (GTDB taxonomy): Bacteria > Desulfobacterota > WTBG01 > WTBG01 > WTBG01 > CAZWCD01. Next base: position 16,744 of record CAWCBP010000005.1, on the reverse strand, counting down.
TGGCATGCCGAGCAGTCTTTCACTCCGAATGGTTCATGCAGTTTACGTACTCACGTATTCCCCGATGCATCACCTGCTGGGTTTTGTAGAAGTTTATGGCGCTGTCGATTCGCGGATTCGCAAAAAGCCGCAGCAGGTTCCGTCTTGTCCGTCGCGCGAGACTGTTTGCTTCCATCACTTTTTTTATGTAGGCCGTCTCAATGCCGGTTTTCTCAAATGCCGGATGGAGAAGCACTAAATGGGCCCCATCAAAATCGGCCCAGTCGGCCCCGTCCCGCATGAGACCTTCCCGCACATATTCATCATAGAGTTCCGTGCCGGGTAGAGGATGGAGAAGAATGGGTACCGGTATGATCGAATGGTGATCGCAGAACTCCAATACGCGGTCAAATGAACTCATGGTATCCTGCCGGAATCCTATGATGAAATACCCGAGCACATTGATACCATAACTTTGAATCTTCTTGATGCTTTCACCGGTCTGCCAGGCAGACATGTTTTCTGCATGCACAAGCCCGAGCTTCCGGTAAGCACCGCTTTCTTCAAGCCCCGTGCAATCCAACGCCTCAATACCTGCGGTTAAAAGCGACAAACCGCTTCTGGAGGCTGTTTCAAGCAGTTTGTCAGCCCGGGGATAGGATGCCACCGCAAGCGAACCTTGTCCGGCCCAATACCTGGCGGGTCTGAGGTCCTTCATCGCCCCATAGAGCTGCAGGTAATAGTCTGCATCCCCCGGTGCTCCGAATACATTGTCATCCACGGAAAGCAAAAGTCGACGTGCATCAATCAGCTCTTTTATTACCTCTGGAATTGGACGGTGACGTATGTGCGATCCAAACAGTGGCTGCACATTACAAAAACGACAGCCAAAAACACAGCCGCGGGTGGTCATAAAAGTATCCATGATGTACCTGTCGCGATCAAGCAGATCAGTGCGTGGAGCAGGCAGACCTTTCAAGTTCGGGCGCTGCGGTAGATGCCTCACCCGCCCTTTTAGCATGTTGGTTTCATGAGGTCCGCAAACGTAATAGTCTGCCATCTGCTGAGTTTCAAGATCATGCAGGAGCAAACTCCAGGTGTCCTCTGCTTCACCAATAATTACCGAGTCTGCATGTGTCTTTCCTTCTTCCGGCAGCACGGAAACGTGAGCTCCTCCCAGCACAACCGTGATTCCCTGTGCGCGGAACCGGTCCGCAATCTGATAGGCAACAGGTGCCATAGGGGTTCGAACTGTGATACCAACGAGATCGAACGCCTCGTTATATGGCACAGGGTCACCAACCATCATATCGACGAGCCTGATGCTGTGTTCAGGAGGAGTCAGGGCGGCCATGTGCGTCAATATGGCGGGAACCGAAACATAACGATATTGATAGACGCTGATGGGAAATCGTTCCGGTGCAGGATAAACAAGCAATATCTTCATGAATTTGTTTTCCGCTTGACATGGGGATGGTTGGAACTTCCTCACGCCTGCTTCGGAGGTTTGCCTTGCATTTTTACAGGTGAGATAATCCGGTGATATTGCACATTACAAGGAAAAGCCTCATCCTCTTCACGCGCTTTTAGCCATGGGCTGAGCCAGGGCGCGATCCAGTGTTGTTACGACCTGATCAATCTGATCTTTTGAGATAATTAAGGGTGGTTGAAAAGTAAGAACATTTCTACCTGCCCCGGTTTTACCAATAAGAACCCCGTGATCTTTCAGGTATTCCAGAATAGTGTCTGTCTCTTGAGCAGCGGGAGTCTTATTATCCCTGACCAGTTCTGCCCCCAGCATTAAACCCCTTCCCCGCACTTCCCCGATAAGAGCATGTTTCTCCTGTAAGGCTAAGAGACATTCCATGAAATGTTCTCCCATCTTTACAGCATTGCCTCGCAGGTTATATTTCTGATGGACTTCTAGTGTTGCAAGTGCAGCTACTGCAGTTACAGGGTTCCCCCCCAGGGTTGAGGCACCCGGTTTAGTATAAGAGGAGGCAATATCCGGATTGGTGATAAATGCCCCCACCGGCACACCATTTGCCAGGGCCTTAGCGACGGTGAGAATGGAGGGCACAACGCCCCATTGCTCGACGGCAAACATGGTTCCGGTCCGTCCAAAGCCCGTTTGTACTTCGTCGGCAATGAAGAGAATCCGATGACGATCCAGGATGTCCTTTGCCACCTTAAAATAATCGGGAGGTGGAACAATGATGCCTCCATTGCCCTGAATGGGTTCTGCAATAAAAGCAGCAATCCGGTGCGATCCTATGCTGTCTATTGCCTTTTCAATCTCATAGGCACATCTGAGATCACAACTCGGGTAGCTCAACTGGAATGAGCAACGGTAACAGTAGGGTGGGGGGATAAACACAACCCGGGATGACAAGCTGTGATCTGTTCTCCACATGGGAATGCCCGTCACGCTCATGGTCAAATAGGTTCTCCCGTGAAGAGAGTTTTCAAGCGCGGCAAACCCTTCTCTTCCGGTGAAAAGCCTGGCAAGCATAAGCGCTCCCTCGTTTGCCTCGGAACCGCTGTTGCAGAAGAAGGTGCTGGATAAGTCTCCGGGAGTAATCGATGACAATCTTTCTGCAAGCTCCACCATGGGCTGGGTGAGGTATATGGCCGTGGTGTGCTGCAGCGTTTTGACCTGTTTGCATATTTTATCTGTTATTTCGGGATGGCAGTGTCCTGCATTGACCACCGCAACCCCTGCGTAAAAATCGAGGTACCTCTTCCCCTGGTGATCATACAGATATTCCATTTCCCCTCTCACGATCTGAGGCGGGTTTCGGTAAAAATGGTAGACACAGGGAATGAGGTATCTCTTCTTCTTCTCGAGAATTGCTTCCGGTCCGAGATAGGTTTGCGACATATAAGCTGCTCCCGAGGATCAGTGAGCCGAAGAGTGCCTCAAGGAAGAGTCCCGGAGGACGGGCTGCGCATCCGGGGAGGGTCCAGTATGCGGCTGGGAGGCATCTTCGCATATGCCTTTCGGATATGCCCCCAGGCTGAAGCCCCGCGGACTCATGGCGATGAGACGTTTTAAACGTGCAGCGTTAATGCCCTGAAACGGGTTTGCAATGAGATCCGCATAGAGCGCGGTGAGCGCTCCCACCAACTCCTTCTCATAGTATTGCCCCTCGATTCGTAATGTGCGAACACCGGTATTCACAAAATCTGCAACGTAATTGAGGCAGGCCAGATCCTTTGAGAACAAAAGATGAGTGCGGCAGTATTGATCCACTTCGATGGGGTGGATTTGTTGCAGTGTATCTGAAAGGCCGCACTGAAGGTAACGGCAGGGACCTCGACAGGGATCGTGAGACGTGGTATTCATCAGGCTCATGCTCATCAGGCAGTGTTCCAAATACATTCCGGGGATGGGGCCGTGGATGATACACTCAAGAGGCACACAGGCGCTGCCGGCTAAATCCTTAAGGGTTTTAAAAGATGCTTCGAGGGAAAGCGTTACCTGACGTGCCCCCAGGCGGCTGAGATACTCAATGGAGCTGCGATTTAACACATTGAAAGAAAAATCAGCATACATGGGAATATCGCTTTGTGTTCTGACCAGGTGCAGGCTTCCAAGGTTATGGACCAACACGGCATCCGGAGCCACTAAACCGGCCTGATCCAAAAACCACTTAAGTTCATCCAGCTGGCGCGCAAGGGTAACCCGTGGGGTCAGCAGTCCGACATTTTTCCCCATGTCGCGTGCCCGGGAGATGATGTCCCTTAAGGAAGACAGCCCCCATCTTTGTCCTCGAGACGGAAAACCTCCCCGCCAATGTAAATCCATTCTGCCCCCCGCTCCAGGGCTTCCCGGGCACCCTCAGGAGACCCCGCATGGACGGCAAGAAGCACCCGGTTCACCTGATCAGTCCTTCTCGTCTGCACATCTCCTGTATCATTGAAGACTTCCTCGGGATGCAACAGGTCTATTTCCTTTTCCCTCACCGCGGTACTCAAAAAAAAGGGCTCTCTCTCTCCGGATGATCCCACCAGGCCGGCGTCAGGTTTGCGCAAAGCACAGCATGCTGAGAAATCTCTTACCCGATTGCGGTAGAGCTCATCGTATGCACGGATATCGTTGATAAAGCCATAGGGATCACTGCAGTACTGGTCAATCGTCCTGCGGTACACCTCGACAACACCGGCCAGAAAGGCCGGCGCGCGCATTCTGCCTTCGATCTTCAGAGCATGTACCCCCGCTTCAATGAGTTCCGGTATGAATTCCAGGAGGCAGATGTCCTTTGTCGCGAGGAGATACGAACCATCCATCTTGGTCTCCAGCACACCTCCTCCCTGGTTTACCATCTGATAGGGCCAGCGACACGGCTTCATGCATTTACCCCGGTTGCTGCTCCTGCCAAAAAGGATGCCGCTCATATAACACTGGCCGCTCTGCGCGATACACATATCTCCATGGACAAAGTATTCCATCTCGAGTCCGCTGTCATCCCGCATCTGCTTGACCTGGTGCAGGGCGACGTCCCTGGAGCAAATGATGCGGCTGATGCCCGAATCGGCACAGGCACGCGCTCCCTCCGCACTGTGGATGTTCATCATGGTGCTTGCATGGAGGGGCAGGTTGAACCCTGACCGAGTGATGAGCTGAATAAGTCCAAGATCCTGGACAATAAGAGCGTCAACCGCCACCGACTCCAGGAAGGCCAGGTATTCTCCAATTTCATCAAGCTCTCGCTCGCTGAGCAGGCTGTTGACGGTAATATAGATTTTCGCGCCGGCGGCGTGAACCTTGTCTGCGGCGCGCGCGATTTCATCCCGGCTGAAATTAAAATCGGAGCGATGCCTGCGCATGTTATATTCCTTCCCCGCGAGATACACGGCATCCGCGCCCCTTTCCAGCACTACGTCTAAAACCTCCCACCTGCCCGCAGGAGCCAGCAGTTCAATTTTTTTCAACCGCGTATCCATGAAAGTCTTCTCCCTCGTGCGAAGTTAGTTGTGCGCAGGAACATGACAACCGCACATATTTTTAATAAAGCCCCAGGGCAGGTTTGCTGTTACCGGCCGTATCGGCAATAGGCTGCGGATCACTCACGCCATCGAGCGACAATCCCATCTGCAGGGCACGCGAACTCGGGGGGATTCTCACCGCCTCATCCCGCTCGAACATATTGATAATGAGAAAGCTTTCATCAAGCCGGTGGAACATCACCTGTCCCCGCTCACCATAGTCCACTTTGCGGCCGGGTTGCTCATGCCCCGACCCGCGGTCGTGAGGGCCCTCAACGCGGGGAACAACATTCAAAATCAGCCGGGGTCCGGGTGAAAAATAGTGTGTTGGCCCGATCGCGCTGTTGCCGACCTCTAAACATACTCCGAAAAGCGTATTTCCATAGCCCGAAATATGAACCGCGTTGGGAAAGTGCACGGTTCTCAATTCCTGGTAGAATTCAGCATCAAGCGGCATTCCCCCGTAGTGAACGCCTTTAATTCGTGCTTTCTGAGTATCATCCAGTACCGATACCAGCCGTTTAATCACCGGAGGGGTTGAAAATAACACTTCAATTTTTTGGGTCTGTAAAATGTGCAGCGCCTGATCCTCTATATGTTGAAGGTATCGGTTCCATCCCATGGATCCGGGAGCAAGCTTTTTTATCCACCGGGGATCAAAGTCAATGGAAAAAGGATCCATGCTTTCCATCCTCAAGCAGACCATTCTCGCCGCCTTGCCTATGATGTGCGGACCACTCGGCCCTATCCACAGCCAGTTGGCGCCTTTCGGAAAATTCATTGCCTCAGCAACAAAGGCAAAGTATTCCACAAACGCGAGATAAAATTCGTCTTCCCGGTAAGCAGTCACCTTGGGTGTACCGGTAGTGCCTGCCGTATCGCCTAAAATGAAACGCCTCTTTTCCGTGGAATACTCAAGGGGTATAAAATGCTCTATGGGACGGGTGGTCATTGCCATCTCATCCATCGGACCGAAGATGCTAAGGTCTTCAAGGGTCTTGATTTCGCATGGCGCATTAACGCCCAGCTCGCGCGCCTTTTCAATCCAGTACGGTGTTCCCGTCTCAGGATGAAAATGGATGGCTATTACATGTCGAAGCCATTCATCAGGGGGCTGTGCGAACCATTGCGCAAACATACTCGCTCCTTTATCAGCGAAGTCTTACATTAAATGCGGCCAGGCATGCAGGCATTATTATCAGTTCACATATCAGCGCAAAAAATATCGTTACGCTCGATAACAATCCGAAGTTGATCATCGGTCCGAAATCGGAAAAACAGAGGACAGCAAATCCACACATGTTGACCACCGAGGCAAAAATCATTGCCTCTCCAACCGATGAAAGGGTTGAATGAATGCGTTGATCATATCCTCCCTGGCCAGACGGCATCTTTTTAAAAACTGAAAGAAAATGGATTGTATCATCAACAGCTATGCCTAAAGCAATACTCGCAATCATGATTGTGGCTACATCTAATTTAATGCCGGCCCAGCCCATGAATCCCAGAACCATCGCAATGGGGAGAACATTGGGAATCATGCTGATTAACATGTTTTTGAATGACCGGGTGAGAAAGAGAAAGATGAGCCCGATAATTACAAAGGTAATAGAAAAGCTCTCGATCAGATATGCAAGCAACTTATCCTGCATCTCGAAAATGATCGGTACGATTCCCGTCGTGTAGGCCCTTAGATCTCCCCTCAAGCATGTATTCAAGTAGTGGGTAATCTTTTCAATCAACATCCGGTATTCTGATGATCCTAACGTCCTGGCCTTAGCTGAAACGCGAACCGCCTGTCGTTGCAGGTTAAAATATCCTTCGACGGCAGCATCGTTCACGCTGGGTGCGTGATGGCGCAAGGGCTGTCGTGACACACCCTGCATGATGTCATCTTCCAAAATGTTTGCTATAGATTTCGAGGTAACAATCTCTTTTTGACGGGAAAGAAAATCCTGAACCAGTCTGACTTCCGTTAAAGTGGAGCGAGGAGGAAGCAGATTTGTTATCTGCACATTTTTTGGTTCAATTACAATTTCTATGGGCGAAAGACCGGTGAGGCGGTCTTCAATAAAGGTGTAGGTCTGCACCATCTGACTGTTTTGAGGGAAAAATTTTAAAGCATTGGTTTCTACCTGTAATCGGGCAATGCCACTGAGAGAGGCGAAAAAGAGAATAAGACAAAAAACAAGTATGTGATACCTTTTGTTTACCACGAAAAAACTAAGGTATAGAAACAAGTGATGAAGTCTTTTATTTGCTTTATTGCCTTCGAACGGTCGGGAAGGTGCGGGGAACAAAAGCAAGGCGGGGGGTAAGAAAAACATGATCAGCAGGAAGGCAGAAGAAATGCCCAGTGTCGAGAAAAAACCGAAATCATTTACGGGAGTGACCTCGCTCACGATCAAAGCATCGAAACCAACGGCTGTTGTCAAGGCACATAAAAAAATGGGGAAACGCACCTCCTTACAGGAGTGCGCAATAATCTCTTTTTTGCGGTCCTCGGAGGGGGTAACCGGTTCCGCCCTCATGTAATTATTGTAGGAACTCAACGAATAGATACTATAGGAGAGTGATAAAACCATCATCAGTGGGAAAAGAGCAACAGTCACTATATTGATGGATCCGCCCCAGAGTCCCATCCAGCCCAGCGTAAATAAAAGACTAAGGATTATTATGAAAGTTGGAAGAAACACCCCCACCAGCGAGCGGAAAAGGAAGAAAAGAATAGACACGATAACGCAAAATAAAAGTGGGAAGTAGTATACCGCCGCGCTTCGTGACATTCGGTCCAGCTCTGTATTGAATATGGGAGGGCCCGCAATAAAGAGTTTTTCACTTATTGGCACTTCACGTACCATAAGCTCTCTTACCCTGTCCACGACTCCTTGCCGGTTTCGCAGACCTTCTGGAGATAACTGCATGATGAGAGCGGTTACCCGCCCATCGTCTGAGATGAGTGCTCGGCGAAAGAGCGATGAAGCAAGCATACCATCCCTAAACGCGTTAAAATCCAGTGAAGCCTGGTTAAAAATGTTAGAGAGGCTGAAAACCGACGCTATGCCGTTTACCTCCTCAAGCGCCTGAGTCAGTTTTTGATCAAGAAGCAACTCCTGGTAGGTAAAACCCGCCTTGTGCTCAGCGGCAATAAGGATGAACTCGTCGTTTCCAAAATCCTGCAAGAAGCGCTGATACTGATCCACTGCAACATCAGAAGAGGGAAACCACACTTCCATGCTGTTATCCATGTTTACTGAAAAACCAAAATAGATAAATACGGCGGCGATACAGAACAAGTATCCCATCATACTCATGGGATGTGCCAGAATCCACGCAATATATTTATCCATTGGCCGTTTCCCCCGCATGCTGCTCCACTATAAACTGTTCAATCCTTTTACTCACCGTGTCTTCACAGCCAATGAAGAAATGGTCTGCATCATCAACAAGATATAAGCCTTTAGGAGAGGAAAAACCATCATACACGCGCATCAGTTCTTCCAGTGGGCAGGAAAAATCATTATTGCTGCTAACAACAAGCTTGTTAATGGAGGAATAATTGAGATAGGTGAAGTCATGGAAATGGACAGTGGGTGATATTAATACCAGTGCTTTTACCATTGGACACTTTTCTGCAGCTCTCAGAGCAAGATACGACCCGAAGGAATAACCTACCAGGAAAACCTGATCATGAATTAATCCCTGTATTCCCCGCAGAAAATTAATAGCACTCAACACATCCTGTTCTTTCGCTTCATCATCCGGTGCCCAGGAGTTTTCCCAAAAGGCTTTAAGATCCTCTTTTTCATCAACCCCGGCTCTTTGACTGTTGCCCACGCCACGGTAGTTGAATCGCAGGCTTATGACACCAGCGCGGGACAGGGCATTCTGAACTGCCATGATGACATTATTATTCATGTCTCCCCCCAAATGGGGGTGAGGCGGACACAGAATGACTCCGGGAGCGTGAGAGAGCTCTTGGTCATAACTCAGGACGCCCTCTAATGCGAGCCCATCCGAGATAAAAGAAACATTTTCCTCGATAACCATTGCCATGCTATCAGGTACCAATGGATCACCGCACAGTGACATGTGCTCAAAGAGCACACGTGAATGGATAGGCCCTAATAAACCGGTCAAATATCATAGCGAGTTTAAGCCCTTTGAGCGTGTCTCCCTGTATCTTCACTTTTCCCGTAAAGAATGCCTTTTGGGGAGACACGGTTCCCGAAACAACCTGGAGCAGCGTCTGTGCGTCAAGATTGTAGGAAAAGGTGTGTGCCGGGGCGGAGCCCCGCTCAATCCGGATCAGTTGCCCCTTCTCCAGGCTAATCGTCCATCCGCGTTCGCCGTCTGTAATAAAAAATCGTACCACAACACTCAGATTATCAAGATCTGCAAAAATTGACTTGCCGATGACCTGTGGAAGAAATTGCTCAAAGTATCGCTCAACAAGGCTGCCGTGTGCTTCATCCATCGACCCTTTTCCTCCATCGCATCCCTGCTGAACTAATCATTGTGGGCACGGGCAGAGACTGTTCTCTCCATCTGCATCGCATCGAATTGCCCGTTCACTCTCTTACCCCAGTGAGAGTCAATTGCATAGGCAAAGAGTCTCACCAGGGCTTCCCGGTCGAGAAGCACAGTGGTGCTGCCCCATTCTTCGCTGCGCAGTTTCCCGGCCAACCTGTCGTCAAAGATGGGCTCCTTGAGCATGTATGAACTATAGCTCGCTGTTTCTCTGGCGAACCATTGTTCCATCCGGGAGGTCTGCGAAAGATCAAAGGCTTCCCGGTTCACAAACTGTATCCCCTCAACGGCTAAGATCTCTTCCATGACCACCTTGATGTGATCAAGGGTGGGTGGAGTAGTATTGATGAGGTGATAGGTTTTTCCCCAGGCGTGGGGGTCCACAAATATTTTCATGACCATACGGATCACATAATCAATAGGAACAAAATTTTTGGTTGTTTGGGGACCTCCCACAACGCGCAGGGGAATTACGGTCTTTCCCGCACTGCTGCCCGTCTGATAACGCTTTTTAAGCAGGTACAATAAGCGTAAAAAAAGATACATGCCGTTAAAGAGTGTGGTTTTTCCCGTGCATGAGTGACCGACAATGATACTTGGCCGGTAGATGGTTATCTTTACGTCGGAGTCTTTCCTGTATCGATTGAGAATCGTCTCCGCCATAAATTTGCTCTCTTCATATTCATTATTAAACTTCTGGCCGGTGTCGAGTTCATCTTCAAAAATGACACCATCCCTGGTTCCGGCAACATACGCCGTACTAATATAATGGAAATCCTTAATACTCGATCCTTCCAGGGCGAGGCGTATTATATTTTCCATGCCTTGAACGTTGCACCCCCATAGTTCCCGGGAAGGGAGGGGGTGAAACTCAGTTGAAGCGGCGCAGTGAAAAACACTGCTGATTTGCTTTGTAAGCATACGATAATCACTCGGTTCTACACCCAGATTTTCCTTCGTGATGTCGCCCTGCATGACGGTAACCTGTGACAGCGCATGCCTCACCTGCCGCTTCCCGGAAAAACAACCTTCAAGAGAACGGAATAGACGGCTGCCGGGGCCCTCACCCCTCCGGGTTCTGATCAGGCAAATGACCTCAAAGCCTTTATCAAGCAGGGCGGCTAAAAGATTGCTTCCTACAAATCCTGTGGCACCGGTGAGTAAGATTTTCCTTTTCATGAAATTGTGCCAGGCTCCTTACGTGCTGAACAACCGGAACTCCACCGTTTTTCTTTCTGTGCCATGATCATCTTTGCTGTTCTTTTAAAAGCCCGGTTCATCGCATATGCCATGAGAGCAGAGGTCAGGCTCTTGTTCACTCGCAGTGATCTGACCAGGGTGCGTTCCGGCTGGAAGGGTGAAAAAATACCGCCCGCTACTTCCTTAATTCCCAAATCCAGCTCTGCCGGCGTCATATGCTTCGGTCTGAAAACAACATCGGTGAATGAATACAGGTTCCAATCGTGTGGATAGTTTTGATAGATAATCCGTTTTTCTCGGTCGAGACGTTCAAACAATCTCGTTCCGGGAAGAGGCGTGAGACAGGAGAAACTGATCAAATCAATTCCGCTTCTCATGATAAATTCCTTGGTGTTCTGTAAGACAGCACGATCATCACTGTCATGTCCAAGGATGAAATTGCCCCACACGGCAATTCCCTGCTCATGAAACCTTTTGATGCACTCTCCGTAATGCTCAATACCCTTGGCAAGGTTCATCAGCTTTCTCATTTCTTTGAGACTTTTTTCATTAATCGATTCAAATCCTATAAAGATAATGCGACATCCGCTTTCATAAGCCTTCCGCACCAGTTTTTCATCGTCGGCAAAGTCAACAGTAGCCTGACCCAGCCATAACTTATTGATCCTGCTTTGCGTTATGGCATCAAAAAGCAGGCCGGCGCGGGCTCGTGATCGCGCATCCGGTCCGATAATATTGTCATCTAAAAAGAAAACGACCTTCTGGGTGATGGTTCTCATTTCTTCAACTACTTGCATGATTGGCCGGGAGCGATAGGTTCCTCCATTGAAAAGGGTTACCGAACAGAATTCACAACCGAAGGGGCAACCCCGTGCGGTTTGGATGGAACCCATACGATAGCCGGGGGAGAGCAAATCCCTCCGGGGGAATGGAATGTCGTCCATTGATGCCCTCGTGCCTCTATAGAGTTTTTTCAGTTTTCCTGCCTGAGCGTCGTGTAACAACTCCCGCCACACAGGCTCCCCCTCACCGACCACGATGCTGTCAACATAGCAAAGGGCCTCATCAGGTCTCATAGATGCATGGATACCGCCCAAAACCACAGGAATCCCCTCTTTTTTATATAAGGACGCTATTTCGTAAGCCCTGTTCACGGTCGCTGTCATCGCTGAAAGTGCAATAAGATCAGCATTCCGGAAACTAAATGAATCGAAGTTCTCATCGATGAGCTCAACATCCCAATCAGGAGGAGTCAAGGCCGCCAGAAGAACAAGGCCAAGGGGAGGAAAACGGGTTGCCCTGTCGGTAACCAGACTTCCCTGCTCTCTGGTTACGGGGTTGATAAATAGTATTTTTTTACTCACTGTCCCGCCTCAGACAAAGAGTGGCCTTTCCTTTTCAATCATTTCCGCCCCGAGGGCAAACAGGCCGAATGGTTACCGGCGCCTCTGCCGTACTTTGTACCATGTACCAATTCTCTTTGCCACCTGAAAATCGGGCGGGTTCACATCACAAATCGGAAGGCAAAGCCAGAATCTCATCCCACATCATTCGGGCAAGTAAAACATTGTGCAACCCAACAGCCTTGGCCTCCCTCATCTTGGCTTCGAACATCTCCGCCGCCGGGAGATTGCGCTTACGCAATTCCTGCGCTATTTTCGCAGCCCGCACTTCGCGTTCATAGAGCGATTTCATCCAATCATAAAAAAGCTTTTCGTAATGGTGGTTGTGACAGGCCCCGCATGCACGGGCATAGTCTGCAGGTGAGGGGGAGGCAACATCTGTCCGGTGACACTCGGTGCATGCAACGCGGTTTGCATGTGGATCAGATCTTCCGGCAAATGCGGGCACAACTCCCTGCAACTCCATCTCTGCATCCCGATGGCATCCTTCACAGGTCTTCGAGAGAGGGCGGTATTGCGGTGTTGTGTCACCGGGGTGACAGGAGGAACAGGGAAGGCCGCCGTGAATGGCATCGATGCTGAAGCTGCTATTTCTGGCGTGCGTGAAAATAAGACCCGGTCCTTTCCAGTCCGCTTCCGTATGGCACGTTGCGCAGGCAGCCTCGAATTCCGCCCGATGGGGATCGTCATGACACCCCTCGCAGCTTGTTGCTATGCCGGTAAAACGCGCTTCAGCGAAGGCAGCTCCGGGAGCGGGCAAGGGATGACACTCGACGCATTCAACCGCAGCGTGTTTCCCCAGGAGAGGGTATGATGTTTCGCCGCCGTGTGCATCGACCAGCCACCGATCTTTCCAGCCGTTGACAGAATGACATTGCTCACAGGTCTGGAGGAACTGGTCCCCGTGTGGATCCTGGTGGCAATCGGTGCATGCTTCAAAGCACAGGTTGATATAACGTGCGCGCTCATTGATGCCATCTCCTCCGCCAGAGCCGTGACACGCAGCGCAGGACAGTTCGCGGTGTTTCCCGTCGAGGGGATAACGCGCAAGATTGTGGTTGAACCGCTCCGAGTCGAGCCGCCTTATGTCACCGGTTCTGCCTGCATGATCAGCATGACACACCCTGCATTCGTCATTAAGTGTGCCGTGGAAACCCGAGCGCTCACTCATGACCAGAACAATATCAAGGTGACAGGACAGGCAGGCAGCTGAGGGGAGCGAAGTAAAGAGCGTGTGACAGGACCTGCAGCGGTGTGCTTGAGGATCATCAGCATGACTGGTGCACAGTCCTCCGGGCAATATTATTTCCGTACCACGGTTTTTCCACAGGGTGAGAATGCGGTTGTTGAATTGTTCAAAACCGTATGTCCACACCGCCCCGCTCACAAAAAGCATGAAGAGGATGAGCACGGTTACTGCAGAAAGCCAGGATATGTGCGAGCCATGAGAGCGCGCCCTTCCCCCCCGCACCATGAGCGGATGGTGGGATGCAATGTAGTCGAAAGAAACATAGCCCGTAAAGATGCACCCTAAGGCCTTCCGGGTTGGCGGATTGATGAGAGAAAAGAAAAGGTGGAGCATGAAAAGTGCGATTGCGGGCACAAAAAGCAGTGCGTGAATAACCCAGGCTCCCAGGGCACCGGGAATGATCATCATGAAAATTCCGGAGACACTGAACCCGCCCAGCAGTATCAGAACAGCCAGAATATTCAGCTTTTGCCCCGGGTTGAACCGTCCCGCCGGGGGGAGGCTGAAACCCGGGAAAACAGCATTGAGCGGGATTTTCAAAAACCAGATCAGGTCGCGCGCTCTCCAGGCCGCCACATCACGAAGTGTCCGCAGGCAAGACGTGAGGCCTCTCGAATATAAGAGCAGAAGAGCAAGCTGTGCCAGGACTGCCACCAGTACGATGCCTGCAACCCGATGAACCAGGGACAGCACCGCGTGCTCTATGATTTCCCGGGCAAGCATCCGCTGTAAACAAATGATTGTCCCGGTGGTAAAAAGCACCACATAGGGAATCCCATGGCACCAATGGAAAGCAATGGCGAGTGGAGAAAAGCGGCGAAACAAACTCTTCATGGTAAAAGGATCACTGTCTGCATTAATTCGTGCGTATCAATATTTTCATACCCCCTGCGGGTCATCCTCACACAAATCTCCCGCGCTTCCGGGGGGATAGCAACTTCCCATTCAACTGATGATTGCGGTGGAATGGCACTTCCCAGATCCTTGATGAGCTCCCTTTCAGCAATAGCGGTATGATCCCCTTTTGCATCAACTATTGAGACACTGAGCACATTAATCCGTATGCCGAAGTCACCGGCGGGAAGAGAATGCGGCAGATTATTGGTTGCGGTAATCGTCGCTTTTTCTTTATGATACCGTATCTCTAGCGAATAGGGTTTGATCTCGAGCTCGCCCGGAATAGCGGCAAAGGTGTGGCGCTTTTGTACAACATTCTTTTCAAAGGAGACGAGAAACCTGGAGAGTGTTCCCGCCGGCTGGGTTATCTTGCGTATTTGCTCCGGCATATGGCACTGCTGGCAGGTTCGCTTATCTTTCATTGTAACCGTGCCCCACTCAGCGAACGTTCCTTCATGGCAGCGACCACAGAAGCGACTGTCACGATACTGATCTGCATCCACCCCCACAGGATGCGGTGTCACCATCCCGGTGGGGGATAATGGTCCGGACAGCTTCCCTTCTTCGAGGTGACAGGATATGCACGTCACTCCCTCATCCCGGTAGATTGCGCGATGTGAAGGTGTGATATTGCTCACTGCCGGTTCCGGGGTGTGACAACCAAGACATTCGGTAAATCGATATTCGTCGGTGGCTTCACGGTATCGCGGGTTCGTATACGCCTCAGCGTGAGGTGATGCCGACCATTCGTTGAAAATATCAATGTGGCAGTGCCCGCAGGTAGAAGCCCGGGGGAACTCCTGCACAACCATGGTCAGGTTTTTGCCCATTCCGCACCCATGAATAATAGTTGCAAGCAGAGCCGTACCCGCTGCTACCATGAAGGGAATACGGAAGAAACGGTCATGCACCTCAAAGAATTTTTTCACGGTGTCCTACTCCACATATCTCTGCGTTATTATAATAATGCACGTGTGGAGGCGGTCGGGTTATTGAAGGACTTCATGGATAAAACAGTGGAAACTGTACGCGACGTGCAATAAGATGCCGAATAACAAACTCTTTCCCCGGACGGATGGGCCGTTGCCGGTTTTTTACCACCTTTTGGCTGATAGGTCAAACACCTTGTCTCTGTGCGATATAACTCAGATTACCCATGAACCGAGTGAAGATCAAACCGATGCCGCACATTTTCTCCCCGGTGTGCCAAAAACTTCATCGAATAAACCTGATGTTCCCATGATGGTATATCCTTTATCTTTGCCGTCGGTATTATTGATTATAATCCTTGCATAGTATCCTTTTGCTGAATAATATTATCTAACGAGAGAAATGAATCTCGATTCACGTCAAGACAATAAATTTTCAGCTGGAAATAAGGCATGAGCATCCCGGGGAATCTTCTCACCACTGCAATGGCGGTCATGCCGCACACCGACGTTGATCGCGCGCTCAGGGCGTCACTTTCGCTGGATGTGCCCTTCTGGCCGCAACTGCCTCATTACAGCTATTACGAGGACATGTATGTTCAGGCCTCGGAGCATTTCCCCGGGATCGTTTTGAACATGCAGGAACGGACGCTGCGCTTTTCCTTTGATAAGTTTGTCAAGGAGATTGAGGGGGCCATGGCTCATTTTGAAGAGCCGGAGTACTTTGATATAAGCGAAACCTATTCGTCAGTATATCACCGGTTCCTGGGTCTCGATTTCACTGGCCGGGCGGCCATTCGGGGACAGCTTGAGGGGCCGGTAAGTTTTGGTTTTAATGTCAACGACCAGGACGGACGGCCGATCATTTTCGACGATACCGTCCGTCCATTCATGATTGATTTTATGGCGCGGCGGGTCAATGTTCAGCTTGCCAAGCTTAAGAAGCGTCATCCTCATGCCTTCATGTTTATCGACGAACCGGGGTTGCAGTTTGTTTTCAGCGGCATGTCAGGGTATGGCGATGTTGCGGCAAAGCGTGACCTGGAAACGTTTTTTTCGCTGGTGGAACGCCCGCGCGGCATTCACCTCTGCGGTAATCCTGACTGGGATTTTCTGCTCAATCTCGACATCGATGTGTTGTCACTCGACACCTACAGCAACGGTGAGATATTCACTGCCTATGCGCGCTCCATCCGCAGATTTCTGGACCGGGGAGGCATAATTATCTGGGGCGGCATTCCCACCAACATTGAACCATTTGAGAAAGAAAGCATCGAATCTCTGGAAAAACTGCTTGAGAACTTATGGGCGAAATTGACAAAGCAGGGGATTGATCTCGAATATCTTCTGAAACGGAGCATGCTTTCTCCCGCCACCTGCTGCCTGGTAAACCCTGACCGTGAAGCGACCGTGGAAAAGGCATTTTCCATTACCAGGATACTGTCTGAACGGCTCCGTCGGAAACACCATCTTGCGTAATTATGTCTGATTTTTATGAATTGATAAGGCGGGCGGCCGAAAAGCTTCCCGCCTTTAATTTAATGGTAGGAGATTTTCTACATAGAGCA
>CAWCBP010000004.1:0-386126 GCA_963793865.1 uncultured delta proteobacterium | reverse complement strand
ACCGCAGCAGTCAGCGGGGCCAATTATAAACAGGACGCCGGCAAGAATGTTTGCATTACGCGGTTCTTTTTTGGGTGAGGAGCGAAACCACTACAAGCGTGATGAGGCTTAACGGCATCGAGATAATAGCCGGATTGTCCAGTGGAATTGGTGTTTGCGCCGCCGGAGCCCATATATTCGAATAGGTCTCGCTGAAGCAAAATGATGCCCAGGGCGGAAACGATACCGACAACGATAGAAGCTGCGATCCCCTTTGAGGTTGTTTTTTTCCAGAACATCATCATAATGATTGCCGGCAGATTGGCTGATGCGGCAACGGCAAACGCAAGCCCTACTAGGAAGAACACATTCATTCCCTTGCACAATATTCCCAGGAAAATGGCAACGCAGCCAACGCAATGGCAGATATTTACCGGCCTTTACCTGCCCCTTGTCCGTCATTTTAATACCCATATAGTTGGACATCAAGTCATGGGCGACAGCTCCGGAGGCGGCAACAATGAGACCGCTCACCGTTCCCAGCACGGTAGCAAAAGCGATGGCTGAAATTACTGAAAACAGGGTGACACCAAAGTATTTCGCCAGCAGGGGAGCTGACATGTTGCTGCTTTCAAGATCAAGGACGCCGTACAACATTGCCCCCAATCCCATAAAGAGGGTAAGGATGTAGAAAAAGCCGATCGAGCCGATGGCAACAATTGTTGATTTGCGCGCATCCTTGGGGCTGGGAACTGTATAATATCTGATCAAAATATGGGGAAGCGCAGATGTTCCAAAAAACAATGCTATCATCAGTGAAACAAAATTCAGCTTTGAAAGAAAATCTGATCCCTTGTCCACCTTGAATTTCAAGCCCGGGCGCATGATTTCTTTCCCTGAAGTTGGATTTTGACGCCAGACGGTTACCTTATCCTTGCCATCAGCAAATGCTGCCTTGGCGAAGCGCACAACCTCACTCTTTTCCACATTTGCAAGAAATGCAAACGGCCCAACGCTGCCCGTCTTTTCAACTTCTTTGCCGTCCACGATTATTTTGCTGGCATGGCCAACCTGAAAAAATTTTCTGGCAGCTTTTGGTTCTCCGTTGTACAGCACGGACCCATCCGCTGTCTTGGTCATGGAAAGGGTTTCCTTTAATACGGTCTGGCCATCGTTTTCACTCACCTGCCACCAGGTGTTCACCCCTCCGTTTTCAAGCTTGAGGTAATGGCCTTTTACGTCCTTAAAGGTGCCCGCGATCTTATAAGACGGGTCTGCAATGGCAGTTACCGTTCCTTCGGCTGCTGTAGCGGGTATGGTTTTAAACACGTGGTAATTTTCTGAGGGCTTCAGAGAAAAGCCGTTTATCAATACGGAGATTGTCAGAACGGTGGAAAAAACTATCAAAAGACCGCCCTTGATAAATTGAACATAGGTGGTTGAAGTCATTCCCGCGGTTGCAACAATGAAAATAACTATCGCGCCCACCATCACTACGCCCGCATAGTGAGGGAGGCCTAACAAAGGTGTCACCAGGTCTCCGGCGCCCACCATCTGCGGGACCAGATAGCAGAGAGAAACTATCAGGGTGCTGATTGCAGCCGTTAACTGGATTCCCTTTGAACCGAATTTGTAATCAAGGGCATCAGTGAAGGTATATTTCCCGAAGCGCTTCAGCGGTTCAGCAACCACAAACAGTGCGACAACCCATCCGGCGAGATAGCCAATCGAATACAGAAAACCGTCATACCCGTCAAATGCGATCATCCCGCAGATGCCCAGAAAGGAGGCGGCTGAAAGATAGTCCCCGGCAAACGCTATCCCGTTCACTCCCCAGTGAATAGTACCGCCGGCTGCATAATAGCCCTTTGATGATTGAGTTTTCTTGGCGAAATATGACGAGATTGCCAGCACCGCAAGCACAAAGGCAATAAAAAGTCCTATAGCAAATGGTGATGCTTCGTAAATCATGTTATTTCCTCCGGATTACTTGTTCACTTTATATTCTTGTTGGGAGCACAGGTAGTTGTAAATAAGGCCCATGATAATAGCCAAAATAATCAGGCCAAACCCGTACACGCAGGCCAGATTAAGACCTGCAAAAACGATTACCCCCATTAATTTGGGGTTGACCACATTAATAACAATAAAGCCGGCGTACACCAGGGTATAAAAAATAAATAAATACACTCCGAGTTTTGCCTTGTACCCCGATGCCTTGTCCTCTCCCCACTTTGTTGACGGTCCGTGTGCCATAAATCATGCTCCTTGTTGTTGTATTAGTTGTAACATTGGAAATTTAAAAATCTGAAATTTATATTGTATTAATAAATAATTGTCAAGCTTAAAAAAATCTAGGAAAATGGTTAATAAGTTAACAGTTGACTGTTTATCTTTTTAACATATTCATAGAAAAACAAGTTGTTGTATTTATAACTGTTAAACGGTAAAAGCTTTATCGACCACAAAATATGTAAATATTTTAAACAGCAATTCATTTACAATTGTGGGGCTTCACCGGCATTATGTAGTAAAAATTTAATCCACATCACATTGAATTATCATGCAATTTAAATTTTAATCCATGAAGAAGGTTTTTTGGCATAAATATTGTTGTTAAAATGCCAAATTGCCAAGGTCTGAGGTGTATCTATTTGCCGGCAGAAGCAGAATCAACAGACAAAAAGGAGGATATAATTATGTCGGAAGTGGTTAAAAACAAAGGATGGCTGGTTACTTTTGCAGGAACCGGAATAAATCTTGCTCTGGGAATACTGTATACGTGGAGTATTTTTAAGGGCGCTATAGAAAAATCTGTTAAGGCGGGAGGTGACGGGTCTTTTAACTGGGATGCTGCAAAACTGAATGATCCGTACTCCGTATGCTGCCTGGTTTTCGCTTTTTCGATGATTCTTGCCGGAAAATGCCAGGATAAATTCGGCCCGCGCGTAACCGCATTTTTAGGGGGCATTCTGGTTGGTCTGGGGTTGCTTCTGGTTTCCCAGACATCCAATTATTACAGCTGGGTTATTGGTTTTGGGGTTCTTGCCGGGGCAGGAATCGGCTTTGGTTATTCTGCCGCAACCCCGCCGGCACTCAAATGGTTCCCTCCCGCTAAGACCGGTTTGATTGCCGGCTTAGTGGTGGCCGGTTTTGGCCTTGCATCGGTGTATATTGCTCCTCTATCAGAATATTTCTTAAAAACGTTTGGCATTCACACTTCCATGATGATTTTCGGCATATCATTCCTCATCGTCGTGTGCAGCCTGTCAACACTTCTGGTGAATCCGCCGGCCGGATATGTTCCAAGCGCCGCCGGTTCTGCCGCCGGTAAAAAAGGTAAAACATCGGCACAAAATGATTGCTCACCCTCCGAGATGATGAGAACCCCCGCCTTCTGGATGATGTGGTGTATTTATTTCATTGGTGCCGGAACCGGTCTGATGGTTATTGGCAGTATGGCCGGAATGGCAAAGAAGAGCATGGGAGAAGCGGCATTTGTGGCAGTGGCCATAATGGCGGTGGGCAATGCCGCCGGGCGTATCATGGCCGGTATTGTGTCTGACAAGGTCGGGCGCAATGTCACGCTTGCCGGTGTCCTGCTGTTCCAGGCAGTATTAATGATGGCGGCAATTCCAACGGTGAACGCCCAGGAAGCAAGTGCAATCATGGTGGTGCTGCTGGCAACCTTCATAGGATTTAATTACGGCGCAAACCTGTCCCTGTTCCCGTCCTATGCCAAGGATCGCTGGGGGCTCAAATCCTTTGGGATTAATTATGGCATTCTTTTTACGGCGTGGGGCGTCGGCGGCTTCGTCATGAGCAGAATGTCGCAGATGCTCATGGCAACAACCGGCAGCTACACCTCTTCTTTCATTATTGCCGGGATCATGCTCTGTGTAGGAGCTGTCCTTACCATGACCCTGCAGCCCAAGACCGCTAAAGTCACTGCCGAAGGTGTTATTTTCCAGCCGCAGCTCGGCTTTACCATGGCTGACGGTGGAGAAAAGATTAAAAAGGAGAAGAATCAGGATAAGTAAGGCATTTGCAACTCTGGACGAATGACCATGCACAAAGCTTGCATCACACAGGTTACGGCTGGAATTATTATCAGCAAGCCCCGTGCATGGTCATGGACTGAGCGGTGGCCATGAGAAAAAAGGAATGCCATCTCATACCAAACGAAGAAAAGCAATGCGTGTGGATGACCACCGGTTTAATAGCTTACAGGCTGTGTACCATTGATTTCCGCTGCGAGGAGTGCGATTTTGACCGGGTGATGCGCAATGAGTCTGTAGCGGGAAGCGGTGCCGATTACCGCAGCTCAGTCGTATGCGCGGGCGGGTCCGCAGATGAACTCTCCCGGCAGATGCATGAATCGCTGTTTTACCATCAGTATCACTGCTGGGCAAAAGTTGAAAATTCCGATGAGGTTCGCATCGGCATAGACGGCATACTGGCACAGCTGGTGGGAACCATCAAAGCGGTTGTGCTGCCCAAGGAAGGCGAGGAGGTAAAGCAGGGACAATGTTTTTCCCATCTTATACATGAGCGGCACATCGTGCCGCTCATTTCACCGCTGAGCGGATCGGTGATCTCGGTTAATGCAGATCTCAAAAAACACCCTTCATTGGTCCGCAGCGACCCCTGGCAATGTGGCTGGCTTGTAACCATAGGGCCTGATAACCTGGAGCGTGATTTGCAAGCGCTTTTGTTCGGCAAAAGAGCCAGGGAGTGGTATCAGCAAAGAGAGCGTGAGGTGGTTGCGGCACGAACGGTCGCGCTTAACCGGAGTGAAATAAATATCGGCCCCACCATGCAGGACGGCGGAGAAACCATAACCAGCCTTGCAGCAGTGTTAACCTCTGAGCAGTACTATCACATTCTTGAGTCACTCTGTCGTGCCGAAGAGCCTACATAGCATGCAACTGCTTCTGGCACTGCCGGCAAAACGCATCTGACTTCTGGTCAATATCTTCTACATAGGTTGATGAATTAAGAACACAGCCGGGAGAAGGGCAGTGCAGGAGCCCGAAGGTGTGCCCGAGTTCATGGATTGATTCTTTTACAATGCGCTGCGTGAGCAGCGCTTTGTTTTCCGGCATTCCATAAAATGTGTTGTTGAGGCGATGCATTGAAACAATCGCCCCCGGGCCGTCAAGCTGCGCTTCACCGAAAACAAAAGTCAGAATCGGTATAAACAAATCCACTTCAGCAATTCCCAGCACTTTGCCTGTGTTTGCCAGCGGCTGCGCGAGCAGCGTACCCAACAGATATGAAGAGTTATATTGCTGCCGCAGCGGATCAAATGCCGGTGAGATATCAATGCTGCACGGCGCGCATGTGGCAGGAATCCCAAATGCGCGCAAAATGCCTGCAGTCAAAGGTTCAAGCCAGAAGAGAGATTCTGTTGCGATGGGGATGAGATAAATATATGACATGACCGATCAGGAGAGAGGTCATTTTTTCAGCCGGTACTTTTCTATTTTATTGTACAGGGTCAAGCGGCTGATTTTAAGGATATTGGCTGCCTGTGCAATGTTGCCGCCGGTGCGGTCGAGAATCTTTTTTATATGGCATTTTTCAACTTCTTCCAAAGAGTTTTCCTCGGTGGTTTTTGCCGCGGCCGGGAAAGGGAACGACAGGTCACCGGCTTCGATCACACTGCCCCGAACCACGACAATGGCACGCTCGATGACATTTCGAAGCTCCCGCACATTGCCCGGCCATTCATACCGTGTAAGCACCTCCATGGTCTCAGGGCTTAAATCGGTCACATTTTTATTCATCGACTGAGCATATTTTTTGATGAAAAACCGGGCGATCAGCGCTATGTCGGATTTCCTCTCGCGCAAGGGGGGCAGGGTAATTGAGAACACATTGAGGCGGTAATACAGATCTTCACGGAAGCTTCCCTCCCGCACCGCTTTTTCAAGATCCCGGTTTGTTGCGCAGATTATGCGAAAATCCACAGTGATGAGATTGTCTCCGCCCAGCCGCGTGAATTCCCTGGTCTCGATTACCCGCAGCAGATCCATCTGCATCTTATGTCCTATATTGCCGATCTCGTCGAGAAAGATGGTGCCTTTATCAGCCATCTCGAGTTTGCCCCGCCTGCGGTAGAGTGCGCCGGTAAACGCGCCCTTTTCATGGCCGAAAAGCTCGCTTTCCAGAAGGCCCTCCGTGTAAGCACCACAGTTAATGGTGATGATGGGGAAGTAGCGCCGGTTGCTGTTGCTGTGAATGGCCCGGGCGATCAGCTCTTTGCCGGTGCCGCTTTCCCCCCGTATCATGACCGTTGAGTCGGTCTGTGCCACCGTGGCAACCTTGTCCATGACCTTTTTCAAGGCCGGGCTCTCGCCGACGATTTCCTCGGGAAAGGATATTTCTTCGATCTGCTGGCGCAGCTGCATGTTTTCATAGATCAGCCGGCGATGCTCGCATGCGGTTTTTATCAGGTGGCTCATATCGTCGGGATCAACCGGTTTGACGATATAGTCAAACGCACCTTCCTTAAGCGCCTGAATGCTGGTATCCACTGATGCAAAGGCGGTTATGATGATGGTAATGATGCTTTTATCGATCTGCTTGATTCTGCGCTGCAGCTCAATGCCATCCATGCCCGGCATCTTGATGTCCAGCAGCACGATATCCCATAAATTATCCTGCAGTTTCTGGAGCGCGACCGTTGCGTCTTCCGCCGCATCAACCCGGTAGCCGTCAAATTTAAACCACTTGGACAGCGCATCCCGCACGGAAGCCTCGTCATCGACAATCAGTATGCCTATATCTGAAGGTTTCATGTCACGCAGCTCCTTGTTTATTATCGATAGGTGATAATTTCTGCACCCGGGGCAGGATGATGGTAAATTCAGTCCCTTTGCCCACGCTTGATTCCACATTAATGGTGCCGGCATGACGCTTAACAATGCCGTATACCGTCGAGAGTCCCAATCCCAAACTTTTATTTGAGGTCTTGGTCGAAAAGAACGGCTCGAAGATGTGCGGCAGAACCTCCTCAGGAATACCGTGACCATAATCAATCAGCTTGATGGTTACACGTTCCCTGTTCCCGTAATCGGTACGCACAATAATTTTCTTTCCCCGCGCGGATGACTCTATGGCATTGATGATCAGGGCGACAAAAATCTGCTGAATTGCCCCGGCGTCACACTGGATCAGATCATCGCCGGCATCCGGTTCCATTACCAGCTCCAGATCCTGCATTCTGGCGCTATGGTCGACCACTTTAATGCTGACATCAATGATTTCGTTCAGATGAATTTCCTTGATCTCTCCCAGGGATCGCTTGGCGAACAAAAGCAGATTCTTGACAATGTCGCCGCAGCGTTTTGCCTCGCTTGCGATAAGGGCAAGATGTTCCCTGACTGCTTCAATGGTGTTCGGCTCACGTTCCTCCTTCCCCAGATATTTGGAAGAAAGCTTGGCATAGGACAAAATCCCGGACAGCGGATTGTTAATTTCATGCGCCACCATTGCGGACAGCGTTCCCAGTGAGGCCATTTTTTCCGCCAGCGCCAGGCTGGATTGGGTCTTTTTGAGCTCCTCTTCTGCTATTCTCTGCTGCTTCTGCGTTTTGTAGCTCTGTCTGATGATGCTGGTAAACAGCAGGGAGATCAGCAAAAAAATGCCCAGTGAAATTTGTATCACCTTGCTGGACATTTCTGCTATCTCCATGCGAATATCTTCCAGGTAGATGCCGGTGCCGATTATCCAGCCCCACGGCGCAAAACCCTTCACGTAGGAGATTTTCGGCAAAACCAGATTTTTGTTATCATATGATTGCCATTTATAATGTACGAAGCCGGATCCACGCTGCTTCACGGTGCTGACCATCTCAACGAAGAGGCGCTTTCCGTCAGGATCGGTATAATCGGAGAGGTCCTTACCGTTGAGGTCGATGCGGTAGGGGTGGATCACCATGCGGGGATGCATGTCATTGATCCAGAAGTAATCCTTAACCTCCTGGCCGTAGTGCAGGTTGCGAATCTGCTCAATGGCCTGACGCTGTGCCTGCTCCCGGGTAAGCAGACCCCTCAGCTCATCGTCGTGCAGCTTGGCGAGGATGTTCCAGGCGGAGTTGGTAAGCTCGCGGATCATCTCCCGCTTGTGATCCATGCTGTTTTTTTCAATGGCCGGGATGATCATGAAAAAAATTGCGGAGATAAAAAGGACGATGGTGAGGATCGTGGGAAGAACGATTCGCTTGGAAAACGGTTTCCATTGCAGCAATGTGCTTTGAGGAGTCATACAGATAAACAACCCACATGTGCGGGATTATTGATGATGATATTCACTGGGGCGGTGCGTCCGGTCTTATTATTTTGAGCTTGATTAGAATCTTTTCAAGTAATGGTGTTTTTTCCCATTCAAGGGCATGTTGCATGATGGTAAACCGGTAATGGTCATCGAGCATGCCGAAGCCTTTCCAGGCGCCGCACAACCCGTAATAGGCGGTGTGGCCATCCTGATAGGCATACCACTTATGATGGTGGCCAAACAGCCAGAGTTTTGGTTTAAAGTGGGCGGCCAGTTCGCCGCTGCGCGGGAATCCGGTATCTCCAAAATGTTCTAATCCGGGCGTGTTAGGTACGCCGATGCCTGCCGGACAATCATGAGTCAGTATGATATCAACGGCGTCCCCCGGAACTCCCAGACACTCATTTATCTGCTGATCGGTGATCACAGCCCCTTTCTGGGTGATCATGGAGTCCATATATGCGGTACCGCCCAAAGCCAGAAAACGGTACCCGGCAATGGTGTGAACCGTCCCCCGCGGCAGGTAGGTAAAGAAGGCCTCGTACTTTTTTACCAGCCAGGGAAGCGCGTCAAAATCCTCATGGTTTCCATCAATGAAATAGAGCGGCCGCCTGAAGCGTTTTTTCCTTTTAAAAAAAAAGTCATGCAAGTGAGACCGGTAAATTCCAAAGTCCCCCAGATGAATGACGCAGGTGATGTCGCGTCCCGCAGCGTTCTCCGCATATTCGATCTGCTGGTTGACCGTATCAAAGTAGCAATGGGTATCACAGATAACCAGTATCATTACACGCCGCCCAACTGACCGGTAAAGTCATAACTCAGCCTGGCCTGGAAATTTTTGGTCTGGGAAAAGATCTCCTTCAAAAGCTTCTGCTCAATAGAGGTAAGGTTCCTGGGACTGACGTAATTATCCGGCTTGCGATTTTCCCGGGATATGGCCTCTGCCTGAATCCGCAGCCGTATCTGCATAAGATAGCTGTAAGCCTGGATCATCTCCTGATGATTCTGCGGCGTGAGGATGTTTCGCTCGCGCAGCTCATTCAGGCGCTCGATGGTATTGGTTGCCCGGATTTTGTGGTTGATGGCATAGATACGGGCGTAATCGACTATCGGCAGCATGGAACTCTTTATATCAAATACATTGCGGTGCTCGCCAACGGATTCGACAACAAAGTTCCCGAAGAAGCCGATGGGCGGACTCAAGGACAGCACATTTCTGGCCAGCAACTGAAAAAAGCGCGGATTGTCGGAGACAATTTCATCCAGGTAATCCCGCAACTGATCCGCCAGCTTTTGTTCCCCGTAGGCATTGCGAAAATCAAAGAAAATTTTCGTCCGCAGCAGGTCTTCTGCGGTTCCGGTAAAAACCCATTCGCTGAAATACTTTTTCCAGACCGACAGCGGCTGGCACCACTGGGGGTTTTGTGCCATATTGTTACCCTCGCAAAAGTTGTACCCCGCCTGGTTCAGCCAGTGACACACTTTTGTTCCCAGGTTTACGAAATACTGTTGAACGGATTCCCGCCGTTCCGGCTCCGGGTCTTCAAAAATGATTGCGTTGTCCTGATCCGTTCGCAGCGTCTGTTCCTTCCGACCCTCACTGCCGAATACCAGAAAGGAAAACCGCGCCGGAGGACGGCCCAGTTCCGCAACGGCGAATTCAACCAGCTTTTGCAAAACGGCTTCGATTACAATAGTGGTGAGATGAGTTATGTTATGGGGTTTTGCCCCGCTGTTTATGAGGGTGGTGATCAGATAGGGCATTATGGCATTGCGGTTGATGATTTCACCGGGGGTTTGTGCATGCTGAATCTCCCAAAGCAGCACGGCAGGTGAGTATTTCTGCAGGGCGACGATGTCATCGCTGCACACCACCCCGATGATGATGCCCTGCGCGTTGGTAATAAACAGGTGTGAAATACGGTTTTGCTCCATGAACAGCCAGGATTCAAACAGGCAGGCACTGGCCGGCAGCGAGCGCACCGGACGTGACATAATCGCTGCAACCGGGGCATCAGATTGAGTGGCGGCGTTCAGTACCGCCTTTCTCAGATTGCGGTCGGTAACGACGCCGCAGTCTTTCCCCGATTCGTCGCGCACCAGCAGCACGTCAGTTTGCCGCTCTTCCATCAAGCGGACAGCGTCCTCTATGGAAAGCGTTGCAGGACATGCCGACACCGGGGCCATCTGCTGGCTTCCCAGCGGCTGATTAAAAAAGAGCAGTGCCGTCTGCATTTCCGCCAGCAGCTTTTCACGCTCCTCTTCTCTCAGTTGGATGTCAGTAATATCCTCAATAATGCCGTCAAAGTATCGGGGAGTGCCCTCGTCGTCTTCCACCATTACCGCCCAGATGGAAGCGGTAAAGCTGGTTCCGTCTTTTTTCCTCAGCTTTACTATCTCCCGCTTCAAATCTTCGCGGTGCACTTTCGGCTCAAGATTTTTACGGTCTTCGGGATTGATGTACAGATCAAAGACTGAGGTGGCAAGCAGCTCCTCCTTGGTTGGAAAGCCCAGCAGGTGCAGGAGCGCCGGATTAACTTCCACGAACCGGGCATGCTCACCTATGGTCCTTCTGAAAATACCCACGTTTAGATTGTTGGCCAGGGTTCTGAATTTTTCCTCGCTTTCTCCCAGGGCTTCTTCAGCCTGTTTGCGTTTGGTGATATCAGTTACCACCGCAATGAAACCGTTTCTGCCGCCGACGGCAATATGAGTGGTGGAGACTATCACCTCTTTGAGGGCGCCGGTTTTGGTTTTTAACTGGGTTTCAAACCGGTCGGGAACTGATGTGCCTGAAAGGAGCTCCTGCACATAGTGGTTGCCGGGACGATCTTGAGTGTCTGCAAAGATTTCAGAAACCCCCATCCGGCTCAGCTCTTCAGGCGTGTATTCAAGCAGGGTGGCTATGGTTTGATTGGCGTACATGTAGGTGCCTTCAAGGGCCATGAGCATGCCTTCACCTGCAGATTCGACCAGCGTGCGGTATTTTTCCTCTGATTCCCGCAATGCCTGTTCCGCGAGCTGTTGTTGCCTGAGGTTTACATAACTCTGCCGGGCAATGCTGGCAAGCAGCAGGGCAATGGCTATGAGTATAAATAGCGATATCTCGATGAGATTGCGGGTTATGGCGTTGATTTCGGCCTTGACATCATCAATGTAGATGCCGGTGCCGATGACCCACCCCCAGGGGGCAAATCCCTTGACATAGGAAATTTTTGGCGCAATGCGCCTGTTGTCATCCCTCCATTGCCACATATAGTTGAAATAGCCGGCGCCCTGTGTTTTGACCAGGTTTACAAATTCCACGAAGACGCGCTTCCCGTCCGGATCGGTATAATTAGAGAGGTCTTGTCCATTGAGGTCAGTACGATACGGATGAATGATCATGCGGGGATACATGTCATTAATCCAGAAATAATCCTTCATTTCCTGGCCATAATGCAGGTTGCGAATCTGATCAATAGCCTGACGCTGTGCCTGTTCCCTGGTGAGCAGACCCTTCTGTTCATCATCGTGCAGTTTGGCAAGGATATTCCAGGCGGAGTTGGTAAGCTCGCGGATCATCTCCCGCTTGCGGTCGAGGCTGCTTTTTTCTATGGAGGGGATAATTATCGAAAAAAAGGCGGTTATAAAGAGGGCAATCGTGACAGCGGTCGGAAAAATTATCCGAACCAAGAACTGCTTCCACTGGGGAGATGCGTTAAGGATACCCATCAATAACAATCACCAATCTTTTATTAAGCTGTAGCAGGTTCCGGTGGTCAGATGAATCCGCGAGATGTCAACAGCGTCAGTGGCCAAAAGCCCGGGGGACGGACCAGAGACACATGAAAAACATCTTATTATCCTAATGAATGGCTAATGGTACTTGATATTATTTAAAAAATCAAGGTGGAAAGGGTAGCGGCTTATACCCCATTACAGGCCAACATGTGTTTTGGCAGGGAGTAGGGAGGGCCTACAAGTTATTAGGGCAATTACGTGACAATCCGGGCAAACCAATAAACAAAGCACTTACACGATAATGTAAGTGCTTTGTTTTTATGGCATTCCCTGAGTAGAACGGGAAAAACGTAAGCAGACGCGTCCGCTATTGTCTTCCCTTGACCAGATCATCGACAACCTTTGGTTCCGCAAGCGTCGTGATGTCTCCGAGATCGTCAACCTCGCCGGCGGCAATCTTCTTCAGGATTCTTCTCATGATCTTTCCGCTGCGCGTTTTGGGAAGCCCGTCTGCGAAGTGAATCTTGTCCGGCGTGGCAATGGGACCGATCTCCTTGCGCACGTGGTTTACCAGATCCTTTTTCAGCTGATCGGTCTTCTCGACACCGCTGTTTACGGTGACAAAGGCGTAGATGCCCTGACCCTTGATATTGTGGGGGAATCCCACCACCGCCGCTTCCGCAACGGACGCATGGGACACCAGCGCGCTTTCCACCTCCGCCGTCCCCATGCGATGGCCCGACACGTTGATGACATCATCAAGCCGTCCCATCAGCCAGTAGTCGCCGTCCTTGTCAAGCTTGGCGCCGTCGCCGGTGTAATACTTGCCCGGAAACTGGATAAAGTATGTATCTCTGAAACGGTCCGGATCACCGTACACGCCCCGCATCATGCCCGGCCACGGCCGTTCGATGCAGAGATAACCGCCTTCATTAACCCCGGCAGGTGTTCCATCCTCCCTGACCACTATCGGCTTTACCCCGGGAAAGGGTCTTCCGGCGGATCCCGGCTTCACGTCAATGGCCCCGGCAAGCGGGGTAATGAGTATGCCTCCGGTTTCCGTCTGCCACCAGGTGTCGACGATGGGGCATCGCCCGCCGCCGATCATGTTGTAGTACCACATCCAGGCTTCCGGATTGATGGGTTCGCCCACCGTTCCCAGAATGCGCAGGCTGCTCAAGTCCTTGCCTTTCACCCACTCATCGCCTTCCTTGGCGATGGCCCGGATGGCGGTGGGGGCGGTGTAGAACTGGTTGACCTTGTATTTTTCGATGATTTGCCAGAACCGGTCGTACTTGGGATAGCTGGGCACGCCTTCAAACATGATGCTGGTGGCGCCGTTTAAGAGCGGCCCGTAAACGATATAGCTGTGGCCGGTAATCCAGCCGATGTCTGCCGTGCACCAGAAGACGTCTTCCTCCTTGTAATCGAAGATCCATTTGAAGGTCTGGTAGACGTACACCGTGTAACCGCCGGTGGTGTGCAAAACACCCTTGGGCTTCCCGGTGCTGCCGCTGGTATAGAGGATGAAGAGGGGATCCTCGGCGTCCATCTGCGCCGGCTCACACTCGGTGCTGATGCCGGGCGCGCCCATCTCTTCGTGCCACCAGAAGTCCCTGCCGTCCTTCATGGAAACCGGGCTGCCGGTGCGCTTGCAGACGAAGCAGGTCTTGACGGTCGGGCACTCTTCGACGGCCTTGTCCGCGCTTTTCTTAAGATCAATGACCTTGCCGGAACGGTAGCTTCCGTCTGATGTAATCAGAACCGTTGAGCCGCAGTCCTGAATGCGGTCCCGCAGTGCCTCGGCGCTGAACCC
Organism: uncultured delta proteobacterium; assembly: GCA_963793865.1. Lineage (GTDB taxonomy): Bacteria > Desulfobacterota > WTBG01 > WTBG01 > WTBG01 > CAZWCD01. The sequence goes on along the minus strand of CAWCBP010000004.1, from coordinate 372,328 downwards.
GCCGAAGACGATGCTGTGGATGGCCCCGATGCGGGTGCAGGCGAGCATGGCAATGGCCAGCTCGGGTATCATGGGCAGATAGATGGATACCCGGTCTCCCTTTTTAACCCCTTTCTTTTTTAAGACATTGGCGAACCTGCACACTTCATCGTGCAGCTGCTGGTAGGTGAAGGTTTTGCTGTCGCCCTCGGGCTCTCCTTCCCATATCAAGGCGGGCTTGTTCTTCCGGGTTGCCAGATTCCGGTCCAGGCAGTTGTCCGACACGTTGAGCTTGCCGCCCCTGAACCATTCTATTTTGGCGTTTGTAAAATCGCTGCTTTCCACCTTGTCCCATTTCTTGTACCAGTGCAGCTGCTCGGCGCACTCCGCCCAGAACCCGTCGGGATCATCGATCGACCGCTGGTAGATTTTGTTGTACTCTTCAACGCCTTTGATATAGGCCGTTTTCTTAAGCGCCTCCGGAACCTTGAAGACCCTTCCCTCCAAACTGACTGAAGATATTGTTTTGCTCTCTGCTGCCATAACCAACCTCCTTCACATTATTAAAATGAGTGAACAATCATTCATTCATATACGTGAGCCTGAAATTTGTCAAGAAAATTTTAATGCCGGCATGGCATCACAAGATTTATGAGTACAAACAATGGGTTGACAAAGACGGCATTACAAGGGAACCAGGAGGACGCGGATGAACACCTGTTACTCAAACCACATTTCATGAAACCTGCGTTTCCTCGGAATGGGTTTAGCTAGGATTTCGTGCTGATGATACAGAGGAGATCATCCTTTTTTACGGAAGAGCCTGTTTTAAAGGCAATTTTTTTCACCCTGCCATCGGAGGGAGAGGCGAGTTCATTCTCCATTTTCATTGCCTCAAGTATGACCACCACATCGCCGGACTTGATCTTTTCACCCTCGGCTACCTTGTAGGCAATGACGATACCCGGCATCGGTGCGGTAATGACCACGTCCCCCGGTTCGGGGGATGCGCTTGCCGTGCCGGAGACGCTTTTTGCTTCTTCATGCGCATCCGCCCTGTTTAATGCCGGACCGGTTTGAGGCGGCTTCGCCACCATTGTTTGAGCCGGCGCGCCGTCATGTGCCGCGGCGGTCATTTTATTTCGTTTTTCTGTGTTATCCGTGGTTGTCGGCTTAATCGATTCCGGGACAGGTTCCAGACCGTATTTCCACCTGAGGAAACGTTTGCCGGTGGTCGGGTAGAGAACGTAAATCAATATGTCCCCCTCGTCCCGGGCAAGGTCCTTTACCTCCTCCCGGGCTTTTTCCAGTTCAGGCGCGAGGATGTCTGCCGGCCTGCAATCAATCGGTTTTTCACCCCGCGCATAACCCTTGAGGCATTTGCCTTGTATTATGACATCCATGGGCACGGGAGGGCGTCCATAGAGACCATAGGCATAATCTTTCACCTGAGAAGAGACCATTTGATATCTGCCAAAAAGCACGTTCTGTACCGCTTGCGTTCCGACTATCTGGCTGGTGGGGGTTACCAGCGGAGGATAACCCAGGTCCTTGCGTGTCCTGGGCAGCTCATCATAGACCTCATCAAGCCTGTGCAGGGCATGTGCTTCTTTAAGCTGGCTCACCAGATTGGAAAGCATGCCTCCCGGTATCTGGTGGAGCAGGACGCTTGCATCTATGACGGACATTTTAGTGTTGTTAATGAAATCGCTATACTTGGGCAGGATGGATTCAAGGTATCTGCCCAGCTCGTCAAGCAGCGACAGGTTTAAACCCGTATCCCGGGGAGTATCCTGCAGCGTAACCACCAGCGGCTCGATTGCCGGCTGGGAAGACCTGAGCGCAAGAGGCGCAAGGGCCGTGTCGACGACATCTATACCGGCCTCTATTGCCTTGAGATAGGTCATGGAGGCCATGCCGCTGGTGTAGTGGGAATGCAGCTGAATGGGAATGGAAACCGCTTTTTTAAGGGCTGATACCAGGTCGAATGCATCAAAGGGTGACATCAGGCCGGCCATATCTTTGATGCAGAGAGAGTGGGCGCCCATGGTTTCAAGCGTCACTGCTTTTTTCACAAAATAATCGATAGTAAAAACAGGTCCGCCCAGTCTTCTCCCGGTCAGAGAGTAACAGATGGTCCCCTGAATGTGTTTTCCGCACTCCCGTATGGCATTGAAGGATTGTTCAAAGTTCCTTTCGTCGTTCAACGCATCAAAGACGCGAAATATATCCATGCCGCACTCTGCGGCACGGTGGACAAAGGCCCGCACCACGTCATCGGCATAGTGGCGATACCCGACCAGGTTTTGTCCGCGCAGCAGCATTTGCAGCGGTGTTCTGGTGATATGCTTTTTTAAGGTTTTAAGCCATTGCCAGGGATCCACATTCAAAAACCTGGTGGCCACATCAAAGGTGGCGCCGCCCCACACCTCCAGGGAATGAAACCCGACCTCGTCCATCTTTTCCGCCATGGGAAGCATGTCATCAGGATGCATGCGCGTTGCCAGCGATGACTGATGGGCATCTCGGAAGGTGGTATCTGTTACGGCTAAGGCTTGTTCGGGCATGTTTTTATTCATGGTCTTTTTTTGAGCTCCACCGGATCGTCATCATATCCTCCCGGATACTTTTACCGCTTACTCATGAAGGAGGGGTCAGGTCCTTTATCACCCGCCTGCCCTGCACCCGGGTTTCCGCCAGCGCCCTTCCCTGTTCCAGGGGATCATCTTCCCCGCCCCGGTAATCCTGATAGTACACCAGCTCTTCATCTGCGGACAGCAGATTGTATCGCCTCAGCCCGCTTTGGACCCGGTCCTCGAAGAAAATTCCCTCTCCCGCCCGGGACAGGAACAGCCCCAGAACGCCGGGAGCGCCTTTTACTGTGGAGCTGTCGCGGACATGGTCCCAGAAGAACAGGGGCGCCTCATTGAGCGTCTCCTCGACGGTGGTTGAGCGGTGGACCAGGTTCCTGAGCGCCCTTTTCTCAGCCAGGGACTTTTCAAGCGTATCCGCGCTTAAGCGCCGTATGGTGCCCGGCAGGGCCCTGGCCGGATCGGTGTCGCCCACCAGATCAATGAAGCTTGCGTAAAACCCGTTCTGATACACCGTATCCTGCCGCTCGCGCAAGAGGTAGGCGACTGCGGGCATTCCCCTGAAATACTCCATCAGACGGGGATAAAACGGTTTGTCTTTATGAACCGCATAGAGGCGCTCAATGCGCTCCATGTCAACAGGCTCAAAGGGCCGGCGGGCGAGAACGGACGCCAGGGGTTCTATCATTTTCATGATGACGCTTTCATGGGGAACGCCGTCGGGCTTGATCATGAAAAAGATCGGGGTATGACCGTGAGGGGCTGCCGTGACCATCATCTGGTTTTAATCACATATTTTTCAATGATGCTGTTGAGCGGAACCGGGGCCTCCCCCTTTTTGTCCCGGTGGAGCAGCAGGTTCTCGTAGTCCGATTGCCATACCAGCGTTCCGGGGGCTATGATGCCCTTGCATCCCGGCTCGCGACTGTTGAACAGCCGGTATGTCCCGTCGACCGACCGCGGGGAACAATAGAAATGGTATTCAGATTCCACGTAGTCGAAAAACCGGTGCTGTTCGGGAAAATCCCCCGGCTCAAACCAGAGCTTGATTTCCCGCTCAGCCTCCTCCGCGTTCTCGGAGGCATGAACCGCGTTGTCGATGAGCGTTTCCTGGTCTACGTCGAAGTCCATGTAACCCAGCTGGGCCCGCAGGGTTATGATGCCCTTTTCCTTGGCCAGCTGCTTGGCGTCTTTGGGCTTGGTGGGCCCGAAGTATGACTTGATCCGGCCCACGATATCCCCGGCTTCATAGACAATGGCCACCACCCTTCTCTTCTCCGGCTGGGACGGATAATGCAGATCCCCCATGATATAGCGAAGCGTTGCCTCGTAAAAAGGCTTGCCGCGGATGTTGCGGTAATGCTCCCGGGCCAGCTCCTCGGTGACCCGCACCACCTTCAGGGCTGCGATGACAGGATTGTGTACCGCCGACACCCGCTCAAAAATAAAGCCGGTGAGCGAATACAGCAGCGCGTCGGGTTTGATTAAAACCAGGGTTTGCTCAGAGTTGCCTTGCTGCGCCTCGATGCTTTTCATGGGGTGTTCCGTTCAAGTTTATGGGGCCTGCCGGCACGCATGCGCCGGCCGCAATGGTGCAGCACCATTAGTATGATGAAGGGCTGTTGTCAAGTAAAAAGGAGATCGGCAGACGGTGTGCGGAAACCTTTGCGGGCGCATGGGGCCTTTCCCTGAAACGCAATACCAGGGTGCCCGTTTGCGTCAGATGATGGAATTGTCCGTCAAGCCTTTTTTGAGGATTTCCAGCACCTTTCCCCCTGCTGCATCAACCACCGGGATTACCTCGAACTGTATCAGGCCGGCGCAGCCGGAGAGCAGAGTGCCCAGCGATTCAGCGCTGGTGGTATTTACAATGTTAATAAATCCGCCCCGCTCGCCCACCATTGAGTACCGCGCCACAACCTCAATGCCTTCAGGCGGATTGCTAAAAATCTCGTTTTCCTTGTTCGTCACCGTCTTTAACATCATAGGGTTATACTTGCCTAGCAGGGCGAATAACATAATGCTCCTCCTTCCGGTTGATAAAAATGTGCGGCTGCCGCCCTTTCCCCGGCCCCTTTAAGCCCCGACCAGGGGAAAGGCCGTCTTTTTAATGTAGTTCACCACCCGCTCTGCATCTTTTTGTGCTTGTTCCTTTGCGCTGTCCTGAACGATCCGGGGAGGATCCTCCGCAAGCGACCCCGATTCGGCCTCCGGGCCGTACATCATGCCTCCCACCGCGCCAAGAAAGATATCTTCAGGTGTCAGCCGGTTCATGATTGCCCAGACCAGTGCCCAAGTGCGGGCTGAAACGTAAATGTTGTAGCCCCCGCCGCCCAGGGCGAGCACCCGGGGGGAGAGATCGGCAATGGCTTGGGCCGCTTTGCAGATGGGGTGATTGCTCATGTTCAGATGGACGAGGGGATCGGCATGGTGGGCGTCAGCGCCGAAAATGGCCACGGTAACATCCGGTGCAAAGCCCTGCAAAAGCGGGGGCACTATTTGAGAGAAGGCGTAAAGATAGGTTTCGTCGTCGGTGCCCTGAAGGAGGGGCACATTTATATTATAGCCTGTGCCGGCCCCCTCGCCGATTTCTGATTCAAAACCGGACCAGGGGTAGAGGCTTTTGCCGCTTTCATGGAGGGATATTTTTAGTACGCGGTTATCGCTGTAAAAAGCATCCTGTATGCCGTTTCCGTGATGGGCATCAAGATCGATGTAGGCAACCTTCAGTCCGTGCTGCAGAAGATATGCAATGGCAATCCCCGCATCGTTAACGTAGCAGAACCCTTCTGCATGACTTCTCCCGGCGTGGTGAAATCCCCCGAAAACGTTGAGCACCAGGTTATAATCTTCATGCAGGAGCAGATCAGCTCCGCGGTAGGTTGCGCCGGCCGCAAGGGTTATGAGATCATAGAGGCCCTCAAAAACGGGGTTTTCATCAGTGCCCAGTCCGCAACCCAGCATCTCAAAGCGGAAGATATTAGAACTTGCTGCCTCCAGCAGGTTCAGATATTCGCCGCTGTGGAACAGGGTAAGCTTTTCAAAGCACAACGGTTCAGGTTTGACAATTTCTATCCCGGGTCTGTCAAGCAATCCGTATCTGTGGCAGAGTTCATATACGATTTTGGCCCGTGAGGTCTTAAACGGATGCAAGGGCCCCAGTTCGTACTGGGAAAACACCTCAGAATAGACAAAAGCTGATTTCATAACCATCAATGTGTCTGCGGCTGGCGCATGTCTGTACGGTCTTTGAAACAGGCTGCACTATAAAGTTGATGCAGCCCGATGTCAAGGTTAAACAGAGTGTTGCCGCGTCGCGGGCGACGCGGCTTCCCGGCAAATGAGAGCTTGACAAAATTGAATTAGTTATGCTAGTCATCCCTAGTGTAACCGCATTAATTTATTGCAATTAATTGCAGTACTTCACAAAGGGGGTAAAGTATGGCATATGACGCGACAAAGATGCAGGACTGGCAAATTTCCGAAGCCGCCGAGAAAAATATGCCGACCACCGAGCAGTGGGGTGAAAAGCTCTCCCTGCAGAAGGATGAAATTATCCCCATGGGCAGGCTGTCCAAGCTGGACTTTTTGAAAATTATTGACCGCCTTAAGGAAAAACCGGACGGAAAGTATATCGAAGTGACTGCCATTACCCCCACCCCGCTGGGAGAGGGAAAAAGCACCACCTCGGTCGGGCTCATCGAGGGTCTGGGCAAGCGGGGCAAGAATGTTGGCGGCTGCCTGCGCCAGCCTTCCGGAGGCCCCACCATGAACGTTAAAGGGACCGCCGCAGGCGGCGGGAATGCGCTGCTTATTCCCATGACCGAATTTTCCCTGGGGCTCACCGGGGATATTAATGATATTACCAATGCCCATAACCTTGCCATGGTTGCGCTGACCGCGCGCATGCAGCACGAACGGAACTATACTGATGAGCAGCTGCAGCGGCTGACCGGCATGCGGCGGCTGAATATAGATCCCACCCGCATAGAGATGGGCTGGGTGATGGATTTTTGCGCGCAGAGCTTAAGAAACATAATTATCGGTCTGGGGGGCCGGTCCGACGGTTTCCTCATGCAGAGCAAGTTCGGCATCGCCGTGGGCTCTGAATGCATGGCCATACTGTCGATCGTGAAAGACCTGGCTGACCTGCGCGAGCGGCTCAACCGCATCACCGTGGCATTTGACAAGAACGGCAAGCCGGTAACCACCGGTGACCTCGAAGTGGGAGGGGCCATGGCCGCCTGGATGCGCAACACCATTAATCCCACCCTGATGTGCACGGCCGAGTACCAGCCCTGCATGGTTCATGCCGGGCCCTTTGCCAATATTGCCGTCGGTCAATCCTCAATTATCGCGGACCGCATCGGCCTTAAGATGTTTGACTATCATGTGACTGAAAGCGGCTTTGCGGCAGACATCGGGTTTGAAAAATTCTGGAACGTCAAGTGCCGCTTCAGCGGATTAAAGCCGCACGTTTCAGTTCTGACCGCGACCATCCGCGCGCTCAAGATGCACGGGGGCGGTCCCAAGGTGGTGGCGGGCATCGCCCTTCCCGAAGAATACACCAAGGAGAACCTGAGCCTGCTGGAGAAGGGCCTGCCCAACATGATTCACCACATCAACACCATCCGCAAATCGGGCATGAACCCGGTGGTGTGCATCAACTCCTTCCACACCGATACCAAGGAAGAAATTGCCATGGTAAAAAAGGCTGCTGAGGGTGCAGGCGCGCGCTGCGCCAAATCGACACACTGGGCGCAGGGGGGCGGAGGCGCACTGGAACTCGCCGATGCCGTGATCGATGCCTGCGAGGAAAAAGGAACATTTCATTTCCTGTATCCGCTGGAAATGAAACTGCGTGACCGCGTCAAAACCATAGCCCGTGACGTCTACGGGGCGGACGGCGTGTCCTGGTCTCCCGAGGCCGAGCAGAAGGCAAAAATGCTGGAAAGCGATACCCAGTTTGATGATTATGCCACCATGATGGTTAAAACCCATTTGAGCCTGACCCACGAACCCTCCTTGAAAGGCGTCCCCAAAGGCTGGACCCTGCCCATACGCGATGTCCTGATCTATTCAGGCGCCAAGTTTTTGTGCCCCTGCGCGGGCACCATCAGCCTCATGCCGGGCACCAGCTCCAATCCTGCCTTCAGAAGGGTTGACATTGACGTAAAGACGGGCAAGGTTTCAGGACTTTTTTAAAGCCCCGTTGTTTATCCAGTCAAAAAAAACCCGGCGCGACGCGGGAAGACCGTGCTGCCGGGTAAGAGGCTTAAGCGCACATCCTTCAAAACCATCTTAACCAATGAAGGTGGCCTGCGGTACAACCATGGAAACAGTCACCGTACATTTTCTGCCTGCCGGGAAAAAAGTGGCCGCTGCTCCGGGTGATATCCTGGTCGACGTTGCCATGAATGCGGGCGTCCATATCAATGCGGCCTGCGGCGGGGAAGGGGTCTGCGGCAAATGCCGGGTTGTTATCACATCCGGCGAGGTAAACAGTCCGGAATCGGGCATCCTTTCGGCAGAGGAGATAAGCAAGGGGTGCCGGCTGGCATGCCAGTCACGGCTGGTGGGCGACGTCGAAGTCTCCGTGCCTGAAGAAAAGCCGCTGGAGAAGGCCGCCGTGCAGGGACCCCGCGTCCGGGTTCCCGACGGCAGGCAGGCGGTTTCCCAGGAAATTGAAAAGCTGGTGGACGGGGCCTGGTATAATCCCGCCCTGAAAAAATTTTTTGTGGAACTTGAGCCGCCCACCTTAAGCGACAACATCAGCGATCTCTCGCGGTTGCTGCGCGCGCTCAAACGGCAGCACGGACTGGAAAACATCTCCATAGATTTTCTCCTGCTGAAGAGGCTCTCCCGCGCCCTGAGAGACGCGGCATGGAAAGTGACCGTCACCGTGGTGCAGACGAGGATGGAATCCCAGCTGGGGGAGCACCAGATACGGGGCGCGCGGCGGCCCAAGCTGATAAGCGTGGAGCCGGGGGACACAACCGGCCGGCACTACTCCATCGTGATGGACATCGGGACCACCTCCCTCTGGGGCCAGCTCATTGATCTCAACGGCCGGAACGTCCTGGCGGAGGCATCCGCCTATAACCCCCAGATTGAGTTCGGCGATGATGTCATAAGCCGCATTGTTTACTCTCAGAAACCCGGGGCCCTTTCCGCCCTTCAGCAGGTGGTGGTTGAGACCCTGAACGGCATCGTGCACGAGCTGGTAGAAAAAGCGGGTGTTGAAAAAATTCACATCTCGCATGTGACCGCCGCCGGCAACACGGTGATGACCCATCTGCTGGTGGGGCTTGATCCCAAATATATCAGGGCGGCACCCTACGTCCCGGTGGCGAATTTTATTCCCCCGGTGAGGGCGATCCGGGTCGGCCTTAACGTTCCTGATCATGTGTATCTCTACACCTTCCCTTCGGTGGCCAGCTATGTGGGCGGCGATATCGTGTCGGGCGTTTTGAGCTCCGGTCTCTACCAGAGAAAGGAGATTACCCTCTATATCGACATAGGCACCAACGGGGAGATCGTGGTGGGCAATGCCGACTGGCTGATGACCGCATCGTGTTCGGCCGGTCCCGCCTTTGAAGGGGGCGGCCTCAAATGCGGCATGAGGGCGGCTGCCGGGGCCATTGAAAAATTCCATATTAACCCCGCCACCCTCGAGCCCATGATCATGACCATCGGCAGGGTCAAGCCCCGGGGCATTTGCGGATCGGGGGCGATCAACATTCTGGCGGAATTCCTGGAAACAGGCGTCATCGCCCAGAACGGCAAGATGAACGTATCCTGCAGAACGCAGCGCATCAGGGAAGGCGCCGACGGGCTGGAATATGTGCTTGCCTACAAGGAGGAGACAGGCGCGGAGGGGGATGTGGTCATAACCGAAGCGGACATAGAGAACCTCATACGGGCCAAGGCCGCCATGTTCGCCGGATATCAGTGCCTGCTGGCAAAGGTGGACCTGACCTTCAAGGACCTGGAACGGGTCATCATCGCCGGGGCGTTCGGGGACTATATTGACCTGGAGAAGGCCATTACCATCGGGCTTCTGCCGGAGCTGCCGCATGACCGTTACATATTTATCGGCAACGGCTCCCTGATCGGCGCGCGGCTGATATCGCTTTCCAGCGAGCTCTTGGATGACGGCGAGCGGATTGCCAGGAAAATGACCAACGTTGAGCTGAGCGAAGACCGCTCATTCATGGACAAGTATATGGCCGGCATGTTCCTGCCCCACACCGACGGAAGGCTCTTCCCCGAAGTGAGCGCGAGGCTGTCTGCCGCAAAAAAAATATGCTGAACCTGTCACCGGAGTGACGGGACGAAGGCCCGGAGTACGCTTGCATGAGCAGGGTTATAGCCGTTGCGGGAAAGGGGGGAACCGGCAAGACCACGCTCGCCGGGCTGATTATCAGGTATTTGAGCCGAAGCGGCCGCGTGCCCATCCTGGCGGTTGATGCGGACCCGGATTCCAACCTGCCCCAGGCCATTGGCCTGGGCGGCGAAAAAAGCATCAGCACCATCGGCAGGGCGCGGCAGGACTTTTTCGCCAGCAGGGGGACCGTGCCGGCAGGCGTTCCCAAGGAGGCCTATCTGGAGCTTCGTTTAAACGAGGCGCTGGTTGAGACGGCGGACATAGACCTGCTGGTGATGGGCCGGCCTGAAGGCGCGGGATGCTATTGCTATATCAACAATGTATTGCGCAACTTTCTCCAATCGCTGGGCAGGAATTATCCTTTTGTGGTAATAGACAACGAGGCGGGGCTGGAGCACCTGAGCAGGCGGACGGCGCAGCGGATCGATGTGCTGGTGGTTGTTTCCGACTATTCGGTTAACGGGCTTCGCGCGGCGGGGCGGATTCACCAGCTCTCGGAAGAGCTGGGGCTTGAGATCAGCAGGCGCTTTCTGGTAATTAACCGGGTCCCCGGCGAGCTGGACGGGGCTTTCAGGAAGCGGGCCGAGGGGCAGGGACTCAGTCTCCTGGGGGTCATCCCGCTTGACCACGGCATCAGCGAGGGCGACCTGGAGGGGAGGGCGGTGATTGACCTGCCGGACGGGAACAGGGCGGTCAGGGCGGTGCATGACTTGATGCAAACGGTTATTGACGCGTCCGAATCCGGATGACAAGGGGGGTACAGAGGTATGACGGCGAAAATAATAAACGGCAACGAGATCGCGCAGCAAATCCGGGAAGAGCTGAAACAGGAAGTTGCCGCCATGAAGGAAAAGCATAACCTGGTGCCCGGTCTGGTGACCATTCTGGTGGGAGAAAACCCCGCTTCGGTGAGCTACGTCACCGCCAAGCAGAAAACCTCCCATGAACTTAATTTTTATTCCATTCAGGACAACCAGCCGGCGGACATCTCCGAAGAAAAGCTGCTCGGGCTTATCGATGCCTATAACCGGGACGGCAGGATTCACGGCATCCTGGTGCAGCTCCCCCTTCCCAAGCACATTGACGAAAAAAAGGTGTTAAATGCCATCGATCCGGACAAGGATGTCGACGGCTTTCATCCGGTCAACGTCGGCCGCCTCATGATCGGAGGGAAGGAGGCTAAGTTTCTGCCCTGCACCCCGGCCGGCATTCAGGAGCTGATTGTGCGGTCGGGCTTTGCCACCGACGGGGCCGAGGTGGTGGTGGTGGGGCGGTCCAACATTGTGGGCAAACCCATTGCCAACATCATGCTGCAGAAGGAAAAGGGGGCCAATGCCACGGTCACGGTCATACATACCCGGACCAGGGACATGGCCATGCACTGCAGGCGGGCGGATATCCTCATCGTCGCCGCCGGGGTACCGGGCCTGGTCAAGCCGGAGTGGATAAAACCCGGGGCCTGTGTTATTGATGTGGGCGTAAACCGGGTGGGGGAAAAGATCAGCGAAAAGACCGGTAAAAAAGTGGCCCTGCTCAAGGGGGATGTTGATTTTGACGCGGCCAAGGAGATTGCGGGTGCCATCACCCCCGTCCCCGGGGGTGTGGGCCCCATGACCATCACCATGCTGATGAAAAACACGGTGAAGGCGGCAAAGTTCGCGCTCAATATTCCGTAAAGCAGTTTGCGCACAGGAGGTATTTCATGGCAGTCACGATTTCACCCCAGAAATATGCCGGCAGCGTTCGGCCGATCATCATCGGCTCGGGAGAAAAGGCATTCACGGTCGGCGGCGATACGGCCTATCCCTTTTTCACCTTCGAGGGTAAGATGCCCAACGCGCCCAGAATCGGAATACAGGTGCCGGATTGCGCCCCTGACGACTGGGCGGAGGCCTGCCTTGAGCCCTACCGGGATGTGCTCAACGATCCGGTGGCCTGGGCCAAAAAAGCGCAGGACGAATACGGCGCTGATTTTATCCAGCTCTGGCTCAAGAGCACGGATCCCAACGGTCTCAACCGGAGCGCCGCGGATGCGGCGCAAACCGCGAAAGAGGTTGCCGCCGCCATAAAGGTCCCGCTTTTGGTGTGGGGCTGCGCCAACGCGGCCAAGGACGCGGAGGTGCTGAGCAAGGTGGCCGAGGTGTGCGCCGGAAAGGATTTAATGATCGGGCCCGTCTGCGAGGACAACCACCGGCAGCTGGGCGCCCAGGCGCTGGCGTACAACCTGACCGTGGTCGCTAACAGCCCCATCGACATCAATCTGGCGAAACAGCTCAACATCCTGCTCAACAATCTCGGCGTTCCCCTTGACAAAATCATTATAGACCCCACCACCGGCGGCCTCGGCTACGGTATTGAGTACACCTTTTCGGTTATGGAGCGCATACGGCAGGCCGCGCTGACCCAGGACGATGACAAGTTGCAGTGCCCTTTCATGAGCAACCTGGCGGACGAGGTATGGAAATGCAAGGAGGCAAAATTGCCCTCCGACGCCAAAATGGGCGATGCCGCGAAAAGGGGCGTGCTCATGGAGGCCATAACCGCCGTCACTCTTTTGAATGCCGGGGCCGAACTGCTGGTCATGCGGCACCCGGAGGCCATCAGCCGGGTGCGCGAGTACATTGCGGAGCTGGGCGGTTTCGCGCTGCCGGCACGGGCGAAGGCGACGGTAACCCCCCTGCAGAAGGGGGCGGCGCCCGCACCGCGGCCCGCGGCTGCCGCCGGGACAGCCTCGGCGGTCATGGCGTCTCTCCGGGATGGCGCGCGCTGTAAAATCGTGCAGTGCATGGACACTCCGTCGGAACTGGCACCGGGATGCGCCATGGCGCTCATCAGGATTATTGCGGACGACGAGGCAGCGGGGGATGACCTGGTCCTGATGTCGGCACAGGCGGCCGCGGCCGAAACGGCCCCGATTGAGGTAGTCGCTGGAATTCCAGGAAGCCCATCGCAGGAGGCGGCCAAACCCGCCTTTCAGCCGGCGCCGGCCTGGTCGCCGCTCGAGGATCCGACCGAGGGGTACAGCTATAGCCTCGAGGAAAAGAAGGATTTTGCCGGCCGTCAGGTTAAGCTGATTCAGAACAACTACGAGGCGGGCCGGGCGGAGGGAAAAGGCGACTGGCGCGGCAGGCTTGAAGACAAGGAAGAGCTGATCCGGCAGGTGAAGACCGGGCTGCATTACTGGTACGGCGAAGGATATGGCAGCGAGCGGCGCAAGAAGCCGGCGTAGCTTAATTATTAATCCCTCGAAGGAGGAGACCCGTGTCCAAGATCATATCATCCGCGGCCATTCGGGGCGCGCACAAGATTGCTCACCGTGTTGAGGAAAAGTACGCCGGGGCGCTGGCCAGGTATGGCCCCGACCAGAAGATCGGATTTCCCGACACTGCCTATTACCTTCCCATTATCTACTCCATGCTGGGCATCCCGGTGAAGAATCTGGGTGATTGCCAGCTGGTGTTCCGGCGGAGCAGGACGCTGCTCCCGCCGCTGGTAAAGGAAACCCATCACCTCCCCTACCTGGCACCCGCTCTGGACGCGGGAATGGCCACCCTCTTCTACGAAGAAGTGGAGGAGGCCATCCGCTACCTGGAGCAGCCTGAATTTTACCTGACCGGGGAAGAAGTCTCGGACAACAACATCTGGCTGGGCGCCGCCAATGACATTATCCTGAGGAAGCGGGGGGTTGAATTTGTTGACGGCAGCGCGCCCGGCTTCGCCGCGGTGGTGGGCGCGGCCCCCGACAAGGAGACGGCCGCGAACATCGCCCACGAGCTGCAGCTCAAAAATCTCTATGTGTTCATGGCCTCCCACACCGACGGGGTCAGGTTTTCCGAGCAGCTGGTGGATGCGGGGGTGCAGATCGGCTGGAACACGCGGCTGGTTTCCTTCGGTCCCGACATCTCAGCGGCGGTGTTTGCGCTGGGGTTTGCTGCGCGCGCCGCCATGGCCTTCGGCGGCATCAAGCCGGGCGACTTCAGAAAAAACCTCATCTACAACAAGGACCGCATCTTCGCCTTTGTGCTCGCCCTGGGTTTTGTTTCCGACGAATGGTACGCCAACGCCGCGGGCTGCATCAATTTCGGGTTTCCGGTCATCGCCGACACCCCCATACCGGAAGTGCTGCCCACGGGGATCTGCACCTATGAGCATGTGGTCTCCAATGTCCCCCATGAGCAGATGGTGGCGCGGGCCATTGAAGTCAGGGGTCTCAAGGTAAGCGTCACCGAGGTTCCCATTCCCGTGGCCTACGGCCCCGCCTTCGAGGGAGAGCGGGTGCGCGGCGATGACATATACCTCGAGAGCGGCGGGGGAAGGACGCAGATGATCGAGATTTCCGAGATGAAGGACATGTCGGAGGTCGAGGACGGGAAAATCGAGCTGGTGGGCAAGGACATTACCGATGTTCCCGCCAAGAGCAGGCTGCCGCTGGCCATCTTCGTGGAGATTGCCGGCCGCCAGATGCAGGAGGACTTTCTTCCCATCCTGGAGCGCCAGATCCATCACCTGATCAACTACGCCCAGGGCCTGATGCATATCGGCCAGCGGGACATAGCCTGGATCAGGATCGCCAAGCAGGCGGTGGAAAAAGGGCTGACCCTCAAGGACATCGGCAGGATCATCCATGCCATGTATCATAAAGATTTCGGCGCCATCCTGGACAAGGTGCAGATCACCCTCTACACCGAGGAGGAGAAGGTGCAGGAAATCACCCGCCGGGCGCGGGAGGTGTTCAAAATCCGCGACGAGCGCATTGCCGGTATGACCGACGAAGATGAGCAGATGTACTATTCCTGCACTCTCTGCCAGTCATTCGCCCCCTCCCATGTCTGCGTGGTGACGCCCGAGAGAACGGGGCTGTGCGGCGCCTACAACTGGCTTGACTGCAAGGCGTCAAACGAGATTAATCCCACCGGTCCCAACCAGCCCATTGAGAAGGGCGAGGTGCTCGACGGCCGCTACGGAAGCTGGACCGGTGTCAACGGCTTTATCAGGAAGGCCTCCCGCGGCAATGTGCAGTCGGCGAACGCCTACAGCATTATGTCCAACCCCATGACCTCCTGCGGATGCTTTGAATGCATCGCCGCCTACCTGGACAAATGCAACGGGGTGATGACCGTCGACCGGGACTTCAAGGGCGAGTCCACGCCCTGCGGCATGAAATTCACCACCCTTGCCGGCACGGTGGGAGGCGGCAACCAGACACCCGGCTTTGTGGGCCACAGCAAGCACTACATCGGTTCAAAAAAGTTTCTCAAGGCCGAAGGGGGGATCAAGCGCCTGGTGTGGATACCCAGGCACCTCAAGGAGGAGCTTCGCGACAAAATCAATGAGCAGGGGAAGCTTTTGGGCGTGGAGAACCTGGCGGACCGCATTGCCGATGAAACGGTCGGCCTGACCCAGGAGGAGATACTGCCCTTCCTGAAGGAAAAGAAACATCCGGCGCTGGAGATGGAGTCCATGATCTGACGTGCGAAAGCGGGCATGATCTTCACGCTTGTTAAGCGCGCGGGAATGAGGCAACAGCTTACGAGGAGGTAGTGATGGCGCTTACCGGAATTGAAATTTTTAAATTGCTTCCCAAGACAAACTGCCAGGAATGCGGTGTTCCCACCTGCATGGCCTTCGCGGTGAAACTGGCTGCGGGACAGGCGGAGCTGGACTCCTGCCCCTATGTGAGCAAGGAATCGCGGGAGAAGCTGGAAGAGGCCTCCGCGCCGCCCATCCGCCCGGTGGTGATCGGCCCGGGTGAAGGGGCCCTGAAAGTCGGCGGTGAGACGGTGATCTTCCGGCACGAAAAAACCTTTGTCAACAAGCCCGGCATCGGCCTTCTCATCACCGATGCCATGGGAGATGCCGAGCTGGAAAGCCGGCTGAAAACGTTCAGGGAGCTTGAGTACGAGCGGGTCGGCCTTCTTTTGAAAGCGGACATCGTGGCCGTAAAGGATACCACCGGGGATGCCGGGAAGTTTGCCGGGACGGTTGAAAAGGTGATGAAGGCGGGGATTAAAAACCTGGTTTTGATGAGCGATACAACCGGGGTCCTGAAGGCGGGGGTAACGGCGGCCGCTGATTGCAAACCGCTTCTCTATGCGGCAACAAACGGAAATCTCGAGGAACTGGGCAAACTGGCCCTTGAGCACAACTGCCCGCTGGCGGTAAAGGGGAACGGCCTGGAGGAGGTTGCCGCCATGACCGCCAAGCTCACCGAGATGAAGATCAAGGACATCGTTGTGGACACCGGCGCCAGAAAGCTGAGCCGGGCATTTCAGGACCACATCGCCATTCGCAGGGCGGCCCTTGTTGACCGGTTCCGCCCCTTGGGTTTCCCCACCATTGTCTTCCCCTGCGAGATGACGGACGACCCCGTCCAGGAGGCCATTATCGCCTCAACCTTCATACCCAAGTACGGCGGCATCATCATTCTTTCAACGGTTGAAGGGCACAATCTTTTCCCGCTGGCGCTGCAGCGGATGAACATCTACACCGATCCCCAGCGGCCCATGGCCACTACCGAGGGGATTTACGAGATCAACAACCCCGACGAAAACTCGCCGGTGCTGATAACCAGCAACTTCTCCCTCACCTATTTTATTGTGTCGGGCGAGGTGGAGTCCAGCCGGATTCCCGCCTGGCTGCTCATCAAGGATACCGAGGGACTTTCGGTGCTCACCGCCTGGGCGGCGGGAAAGTTTGTGGCCGATGCCATCGCCCCGTTTGTAAAAAAGTGCGGGATCGAGGGGAAGATCAAGCACAGAAAGCTCATCATACCGGGGGCGGCCGCAACCATCAGCGGAGAACTGGATGAAGAGCTTAAGGACTGGGAGGTTCAAATCGGGCCGCGGGAAGCTGCCCACATTACGCCCTTCCTGAAAAATCTCGCCTCCGGGAAGGCATAAGCTTTCTCATGCCGGCGGGAGTCTGACTGAGTGACAACCGGCAGGAGCGGCTTTAAGCCGCTGATGAATCGCGCATGAATGCGCTCCTGCCGAAAGTTCAACCATGTTTGGTTTATTATTAACGATTGTGACACACACGGGGGGATCAAAGCCATGATAGTAGCCATCGCCGAGAGCATTAACATCATGTCCAAGACCATAGGGCCGGCCATGCGGGAGAAAAACTCCAAGCCCATCCAGGAAATGGCCATCGCCGAGGCAGAGGCCGGTGCGCAGTTTCTCGACGTCAACATAGGGCCCGCGCGCAAGGGCGGCGCCGAGATGATGGAGTGGCTGGTCAGGACCATCCACGAGGTGGTAGATCTGCCCCTCTCGCTTGATACCACCAACCTGGAGGCCATGGAGGCGGGCTTGAAGGCGCACAAAAAAGGCGGGCGCCCCCTGGTCAATTCCGTTTCCTGTCAGCTTGACCGCATTGATCCGGGACTCGACCTGGTAAAAAAATACGGCGCGCTCATGGTGGGCCTGCTCTGGGGGACCGACGGAATGCCCCGGGACGTGAACGAACGGGCTTCCCTGGCCGTGGACCTTATAATCAAGGCAAACGAAAAGGGCATTCCCAATGAGGACATTTTCATCGATCCTATTGCAACCCCCATCAGCGGGGAGATAAACCAGGTGAAGGCCTGTCTGGAGTTTATGGGCATGCTGCAGGATCTGGGCCCCGGCTGCAAATCGACCGTGGGATTGTCAAACGTCTCCAATGGCGCCCCTGACGCATTGCGCCCCTTTTTGAACCGTCCCTATCTCCTGATGCTCCACAAGCAGGGGCTCTACTCGGCTATTGTTGACGCGTACGATAAGGAAATGATGGCCCTCTGCAAAGGCGGGATGCCGGAACTGTTCGAGCTGGTTGCGAAGCTGATGGACGGACGGCCGGTTGACATGGCGGGCCTTTCAGAAAAAGAAAAGCAGTATGCCAAATCAGTGAAAGTGCTTCAGGGGCAGGTATTGTTCTCTAACTCCTGGCTGGACACATAGCAGGCTGGTGAAAAACACCCATCTGCTGCGTTACGTACAGGATGTTCTTATCTGCCCGGCGTTAAAGGAGTAGCTGTATGCAGATGCTGTATGAATTGGCCCGGGGACCGCTGGTGTGGATCTCGGCGCTTATTTTTGTGTGCGGCATTGCCGTGCGGGCCCTGCAGCTGTTTTTATTAACCGGGCGGAAGGAGCGCATCCTCTGTCCCGCCCGCCCTGCCGGGGCAGCCCCTCCCGCCGCTGCGACAGACGAAGAGAAAAAGATAAACATGATTGTTGCCTTCCAGAACACGCTCATCGGGAAAAACCCGGTCATGGCCATCGTGAGCGTGATATTCCACAGCTGCCTTTTTCTTGCCCCGCTGCTTGCCCTCGGCCACAGTCTGTTGTTCTACGAGTCCTGGAAGATTTCGCTTCCCAGCCTGCCTGATGGACTGATCGATCTTTTTACCATGATCCTTTTGGCATGCGCCCTCTTCTTTCTCATGCGCCGCATGGTGATTCCCCGCGTGCAGGCCATCTCCACCGCCTATGATTATGCCGTGCTCTTCCTGACCGCCGCTCCGTTTCTGACCGGCCTTTTCGCCTATCATCAGTGGTTTGATTACAAGACAGTCATTACCCTGCACATGCTTGCGGGCGAGGCAATGCTTATCGCCATTCCTTTCAGCAAAATCGGGCACATGGTGTTTTTCTTTTTTGTGAGAATGCTCATGGGCGGAGAATACGCTTTCGGGCGGGGCAACAGGACTTGGTCGCGGTAGGAAGGAAAAGGAGACCCGATGCCTGAACATAAGAAACCGGCGGTCGACACGGCGAAAATCAGGGAGCTGCTCGGGCAGAAAAAGAGCAGGATGCAGCTCTGTCTCACCGCGTGCGCAAGCTGCAGCCTGTGCGCGGAGAGCTGCTTTCTGTTCATGGGCCATGACAAGGATCCCCGCTACATGCCCTCGTATAAAGTGGTGCGTTCCCTGGGGCGGCTGTACAAAAAGCGCGGCAGGGTAAACCGCGCCCAGCTTGAAGAGATGAAGGAGCTGGTCTTCAAAAACTGCGCGCTCTGCGGGCGATGCTATTGTCCCTTCGGCATTGATATTCCCAACATGATCGCCTTTGCGCGGTCCATTTTGCGCTCGCAGGGCATTTACGGCATGTATCCGCATTCGGTGGGCGGGCCGGCGGGCGAGTACCGGGATACGCCTCGCCGCAAGTTAATGAAACGGGATCTCAATGCTGTCAATGTATCTGTCATTGATGTAAATCGGCAGACAATCGGTATGTCATTGCGATGGAACGCAGTCGAGCTGTTAAGCATATCCCATCGAAAATTCGCGGCTTAAAGCCGCTCCTACCGGATACAAGCATGTCTGAGAAAACAGTAAATCAGGGAGTCTAAGACATGGTAATAGCGGAAATTAAGCCACTGGAAGAGATAAAGGCGATGCTCAAGGGCTGCGGCCGGGTTCTGAATGTGGGATGCGGGGGATGCGTCGCTGTCTGCCTGGCGGGCGGCCAGAAGGAAGTTGACAATTTGAACCTCCGTCTGTCGCTTTCATTCAAAGGGGAGGGGATCCCCTTCAGTATCGACGGGTATACAGTGGAGCGCCAGTGCGAAGTGCCCTTTTTGGCGGAGCTTGACCGGATGGTCAAACCGTACGGGGCGCTTCTCTCCATGGCCTGCGGCGCGGGAATTCAATTTCTGGCGGAGCGGTTTCCCGACAAGCCGGTTTTTCCGGCGGTCAACACCACCTTTGTGGGCGTCAACCGGGATATCGGATGGTATGAAGAGCGCTGCAAGTGCTGCGGCGACTGCGTGCTGGACATGACCGCCGGAATTTGTCCGGTGACCATGTGCGCCAAATCCCTCTTTAACGGGCCCTGCGGCGGGCCCAAAGACGGCCATTGCGAGGTAAGCACGGACATCCCCTGCGCCTGGGTGAATATCTACGAACGGCTGAAGGCGCAGGGCAGGCTGGACAGCATTCATAAAATATACGCGCCCAGGGAGTGGCAGGACCAGGTTCAGCGAAGCATTGTTTTGGAAGAGTACAGGGACAGATACACGCCGAAGTCCTGACAGGCGACATGCCTCGCCCTTGCTAAGTCAGCTACCTGCAGCCTGCGCCACTAGGCATCCGAAACAGGAGCCGGGAGATGAAATCAGGAAGCAATTTGGAGAAGGTGCTCAGCGCGGGGCAGTTCGCCGTAACCGGGGAACTCGGCCCGCCCCGCGGAGCGGACGCGGAGGTGATACAGGAAAAGGCCAAGCATTTCAAAGGCACGGTTGACGCCATCAATATTACCGACAACCAGACGGCGGTTGTGCGCATGGCCAGCTGGGCCGCCTGCATCCTCTCATCAGGAGAGGGGCTGGAGCCCAATTACCAGATGGTCTGCAGGGACCGCAACCGGATTGCCATGCAATCCGACATCCTGGGGGCATTTGCCCTGGGCATCAGGAACATGCTCTGCCTCTCCGGCGACCACCAGATCTTCGGCGACCACCCCAAAAGCAAAAAGGTGTTTGACATTGATTCCGTCCAGCTCATCGGCATGGTCAAGAAGATGCGCGACGAGAGGACATTTTTAAACGGCGAGGCGCTTACCAAAGCCCCCGAAATGTTTATCGGTGCCGCCGCGAACCCTTTTGCCGAGCCCTACGAGTTCAGGGTCCACCGGCTGGCCAAAAAGATAGCGGCGGGAGTCGACTTCATACAGACCCAGTGCATCTATAACATGGAGCGGTTCAGGACCTGGATCAGCCAGGCGCGCGACATGGGCCTCACCGAGAAGGTGTACATCCTGGCCGGCGTCACGCCCATGAAGTCGCTGGGCATGGCGCGCTACATGCAGAAAAATGTTCCCGGCATGGATGTCCCCGACTGGGTCATCAAGCGGATTGAAGGCGTTGAGAAAAAGGCCCAGGCGGCCGAGGGCATCGCCATCTGCTGCGAGCAGATCGAGGAATTCAAAACCATGAAAGGGGTGGCGGGCATCCACCTTATGGCCATCGAGTGGGAGCACCGCGTCCCGGAGATTGTCCAGAAGGCCGGGCTGCTGCCCCGCCCCGTTTTGTAAGAGCGCACCGGTTTACAGGTCAAGGCACGTGAATGAATAAGAAATGGTCGGCATTGGTGGTCATGATGTTTCTTTGCCTCTGCCTGGGGATGGTCGGGAAGAAGGCGGTTGTTTCCTCGGAAGAAGAGGCGGTGGATGCGGTGGTTCAGGAAAGCGGCATCACCGAAGAGACGCTCGCGCCCGACGTGCAGCCTCCTGCAGTGGAGAAAAAGGAATTGCCGGAGCGGCCGCGCTTTATCGAGCTGCCGGAAATATTTAAGGAGCTGGAGAGGGCGCCGGTAAAGTTCAACCACGACAAGCACGCGCGCAGCGCTGGAAAAGGATGGCTGCACCCTTGCCACCCCAGGACGAAGATGAAAAGCTCCTCTTTACCTTTCCCAAGGAACGGAACGAGACGCGATAAAGACGCGCTGATGAATTCGTATCACGACGCCTGCATCGGCTGCCACCAGGAGCAAGCCGACGCGGGGGAGAAGGCGGGACCGGTCACCTGCGGCGAATGCCATCGTCGATCAGCGAGGAGTATCTGAAGCGGGAATATCTCGCCGGTCATGCCCGAGTACTACGAGGTACTGCGAGACACCTATCACAAGGACTGCCTCGCCTGCCACCGGAACCCGCCAAAGCGGCCGAGGACGCCGGGGGCCTCGACTGGAAGGCCTTCTACGTGAAGGAAGCGCACGTCGTGAAGACGCCTGGCCGACAGGTCGCTCTTTGACTACCTCGATTCACGACAAGCACGACAAGGCGCTCGAAGAGAAGTGCGAACTCTGCCATTATCTCTCCCCGCAGCGGAAGGCGCAGCTTGCGGCCGAGGGAAAAGAGCCGGCCTGCAAGGACTGGCTCAGGGAGATCGATGAGAAGAACAGCCTGACCGAAGAGGAAAGCGCACACTTCCGCTGCTTGAACTGCCATCTTGAGCGCGAAGGCGAAACAGGAGAAGGGCGGGCCGCTTGACTGCAACGAATGCCACACGGGTACAGCGCGCACCATCGAAGAAATGGCCGACGTTCCCCGCCAGGACTGCGAACAGGAAGAGAAGATCCTCATCCTGATAGAAGAAGGGGCCCGGGCCAAGGGGGTGCCCTTCAACCACAAGGCGACACCAGGAAAAAAGCCGTTCCTGCCAGGACTGCCACCATCAAACCCTGCGGCCCTGTGCCGAATGCCATACGGTGGAGGGATGCGACGAGGGTGAGGGCATCACCCTGGCAGAGGCCCACCACGAGGCTTCATCGCCCTGGAGCTGCATCGGCTGCCACGAGACGGAGAAGAAGAAAGCGGACTGCGCCGGCTGCCACCACCGCCTCAGGGAGGACTGGTTGAATCCTCCTGCGGCACCTGCCACACCGGCGAGCTCGCGAGCCTCGAGCAGCCAGGAAACTTCCCGACCCGAAGGAGCTTATTCCCCGAAGACCTTGAGGATGAGCTGGAGATCAAGGTCCTGGAAAATGAATACCAGCCTTCAAAGGTGAAACACCTGCAGATCGCTGCAGAAGCTCACCGAGATTTCGCAACGAAAGCAAGCTGGCACAGCATTTTCACGTTGAGGAGACACACCGTCTGCGCCGGCTGCCACCATCTGGGCCCCTGGAGAAGCAGGCACAAGTTCCGTCCTGCGCGACCTGCCACACCGTCCGGAAGGAACCCGAGTCAGCCATACCGACCCTGCTCGGCGCCTATCACCAGCAATGCCTGGGCTGCCACAAGCAGATGGGCGGCAAGGAAGAAGACATGCCTCAGACCTGCACCGGCTGTCACGAGGAGAAGAAGGAAGAACAGGCGCAGGCGGTCAAAGAATAGAAGGCACACAAAGCATTCATGAGAAGTTCCAGACGGACATTTTTACAGAAGGCGGCGGGTATTTCAGGCTTGTTTCTGCTGGGCGGCAGGAGAGAGGCCGAGGCGTCCCGCCTGCAGGTCAATCCCGATCAGTGCGGCGTGCTGGTTGACACCACGCGCTGCGTGGGATGCCGGAACTGTGAAAAGGCCTGCAATGAGATCAACGACGGACCTTCCCCGCAGGCCGGCGGAGTGGTTTAAGGATGAGTCGGCATTCGAAGCAGAAGCGGCGGATGGACTATGGCGCCTACACCGTGGTCAACCGCTACGAAAGCACGCCGGGACAGCAAGCCCTATTTTACAAAATTCCAGTGCATGCACTGCCTTTACCCCGCCTGCGTTTCCGCCTGCATCGTCGGCGCGTTTACCAGGGACCCCAGCGGGGCGGTGATCTATGACGCATGGAAGTGCATCGGCTGCCGCTACTGCATGGCCGCCTGCCCGTTCCAGGTGCCTGCCTATGAATATCGGCAACGTGCTTACGCCCCAGGTGAGAAAATGCACCTTCTGTTTTCAGCAGCGGCTCGCCAGGGGTAAAGTGCCCGCCTGCGTGCAATCCTGCCCCATGGAGGTGATGACCTTCGGCAAGCGGAACGACCTTATCGTGCGTGGCAAGGGAGCTGATCCGGAAATACCCCGGCCGCTATGTTCCGCATGTCTATGGGGAGCAGGAGGTGGGAGGAACCGCCTGGCTGTATCTGTCGGGTGTTCCTTTCGAGGAAATTGATTTCCCCACGCCTTGGATACCATCCCGCGCCGGGCTACACCGAGCCGATTCAGCACGCGATTTTCAAATGGTTTCTCCCGCCCATCGGATTGTACGCAACCCTGGGCGGCATCATGTGGTGGCTGCGGAACAGAAAAGCAAGTAAGCATTCCAACCCGGATGTGAGCGGGAGCGAAGGCAGATCATGAGCGTCCACGAACAAGCGGCGCCGGTGCAGAAAACGTTTTTCACCCCCGGCATGAAGGCCCTGACCGCCATCATGCTCAGCGGGCTCGGGTTCGGCCTCTACCGCATGTTCTTCGGCCTTGAGGCGGTCACCAATCTGAACGACCAGTATCCGCTGGGGCTCTGGATCGGCGTTGATGTGGCCACCGGCGTCGCGCTGGCCGCCGGCGGGTTTACCTCGAGCGCACTGGTCTACATTTTCAATCGCGAGCACTTCCACGCGGTCATCCGCCCGGCCCTGCTGACCGCGACTGCTGGGCTACACCTTTGTGGGCATCGGGCTCCTGTTCGACCTGGGGCGCTGGTACAACGTCTGGCATCCGACGGTGCCCTTCATGTGGCAGGGCAACTCCGTGCTCTTTGAAGTCGGCATGTGCGTGATGATCTACCTGACGGTGCTGTACATCGAGTTCGTCCCCATCGTCTGCGAGCGGTTCATCGGCCGGGTCAACCTGCCCGGCATGCTGGGCCGCTTCAACGACAGCGTGGACATGGCGCTCAGGTTCGCGGATTATATCCTGGGCAAGATCATGTTCATCTTCATCATTGCCGGCGATCGTGCTCTCCTGCCTGCACCAGTCCTCGCTCGGCACCCTCATGGTCATTGCGCCTTACAAGATGCATCCGCTCTACCGGTCGCAGCTGTGGCCGCTCTTCTTCCTGACCTCCGCCATCGCGGTCGGGCTGTGCCATGATCATCTTTGAATCGATGATTGCCGGCAGGGCCTTCGGCCGAAAACCGGAGATGCACGTGCTCACCCCGCTCGCGAAAATTATCCCCTGGCTGCTGGGTCTTTATATTGCCGTCAAGCTGGGTGACATGCTCTGGAGGGGAAGCTACCTGTATCTTATGGAGGCCCATCCTGCGGTTATGATGTTCTGGATTGAATTCGGTTTGCTGACGGTGGTTCCCTTTTTCATGTTCATGTCCTCGGATGTCCGCCGCTCGCCCCGCTCACTCTTTATCGCCGCCGCCATGTATGTCGCCGGGGATTCTCCTCAACCGGTCAACCGTCTTCTTTATCGCCTATGAACCGTTCTACGCCATCAAGGCTTATGTTCCTGCCATCGGGGAATTCGCCCTGACCCTCGGGCTCGTTCTCACCATCGTCTTTATCTACCGCGCCTTGGTGACCCTGCTGCCCGTTCTGCCCTCCGTGGAAACAAGGAGATGATATGCTGGAAAGACTCATTCGGATGATTGCCGAGCGATCCTTTCAGATGAGCGATACGCCGAGCTTCAAGCTCGCGTCAGGAAAGCTCAGCAACTATTACGTCAACTGCCGGCTGGTCACCATCGACCCCGAGGGGATGCATCTCATCGGCAGTCTCATCTATGACAAAATAAAAGATATAGGCATTGATGTCATAGGGGGGCCGGCGCTGGGCGCCATTCCCATCGTGGATGCCGTTTCCATGACCGCCTATCACAAGGGAAAATATATAAAGCCCTTTTACGTACGTGAGCAGGCAAAGGACCACGGGATCGTCAGAAAGATAGAGGGCAATATAAGAAAGGGCGAGCGGGCAGTGGTTGTGGATGATGTCATTACCACCGGGGCGTCAACCATCCGCGCCATCGAGAGCGCGCGCAGCGAGGGCCTGCTGGTGGTAAAGGTGATTACCCTGGTGGACCGGGAGGAAGGAGGAAGGGAGGAAATCAGGCGGCACGTGGAAGATGTCGAAAGCCTGGTGACCATGAGCACGCTTATTCAGCGCTCCGGCCTTTTAGGAAGAAAGCCTGCCGAGAGAAATTAAATATCCTGCAAAGCGCTTCTATACCTGCTGAGAATACACCCCCATGAGATATACGCTGGGCACCGATCGAACCGCCGCGTTGCGTCTGGAGACATTGGCTTCCTTTTTCAATCCCTTTTCGCGGCAGTTCATTCAACAGCACGTAACCGCCCCGGTCACATCAGCTTTGGACCTGGGCTGCGGCCCCGGCTTCACCACGGCAATGGTCGCAGAGGCTGCCGCCTGTCCCAATGTCTGCGGTCTGGACAGCTCATCCCGGTTTCTCAAAGCGGCAGCGTCCAGGTTTAAACAATGCCGGTTTCTCAAGCATGATGTTTCCCGGACGCCCTTTCCGGTGCGGGCGGATCTCATCTACGCCCGGTTTTTGCTCACCCACCTCAAAAATCAAGCGGCGCTGGTAAATCAATGGGTGCGGCAGCTAAACCGTACTGGAATACTGCTCATGGAAGAGACTGACGGCATAGAAACCGGAATAGCGGTGTTTAAAAAATACGTGCAGGTGACCAAGGGTATGATTGCCGCCCAGGGAGGATGTTTATATGCCGGCCGGCTGCTGAAGGACGCTCGCTATGAAGCGGAGGTTGTTTATAATCAGCCGGTGCGCATTCCGGTTCCCAACTGCATATGCGCCGCGTGGTATTATCCCAATACCGTCAGCGTCTGGAAGCGGGACGCATACATAAGGGAGCGGGTGTCAGAAAAGGAGCGCAGGAAGATAGCAGAAGAGATTCGGCAAATACAGGAGTCCGGCGACACCCGCAAGGGAATCACCTGGACATTGAGAAGGCTGGCGCTGAGGAGAGTCTAGGGCCGCGTCCAGGAAGTTCATTTAATGTTTGGTTGATTAGTAGGTTGTCATTGCGAGCAACGCTAAGCAATCTCATTTTGTATAACTCGATGCGTTCATAGTGAAGACAGGGATTGCTTCGTCGTCCCTCTTAAGCGGGACTCCTCGCAACGACAGTTTTATAACATGTGCCTTTTAATGTCCTCGGTGTCTCCTCCTGAAAGATCGGCTTCTGCGCCGGGGCTTTTCCTCTTCCATGCCTTTCTTTTCCCTGCCTGTCTCAACCAGGGTCAGGTTGATTTCATTCAGTTCCGTTCTGACGCTGTCCACCGCCACTTTGACCGGGTCGCCCATCCTGAATATGCGGCCGGTGTGACGCCCGATGATCCGGTACTGCTTTTCATCGTAGTGATAGTAATCATCATCCACGGATGACAGGCGCACCATTCCTTCGGCGCCCAGGCTGGTAAGCCTCACAAAAAAGCCGGATGCCACTGTGCCGGATATGATCCCCTCGAACTCGTCCCCCACGTGCCTGGCCATGAAGGAGACCTGCTTGGTGCGCACCCCTTCCCGTTCGGCAGCCTCGGCCACCCGCTCCGTCTCAGAGCAGTGCCCGCTGACGCGGTCGATCAGACCGGTTACGCGGCGCGCGAAAGGGGCCGGGTACTTACCCTGCCGCAGCTTGCGTATCAGCCGGTGCACCAGAAGATCGGGATATCTCCGGATGGGCGACGTGAAGTGGGTATAGTGGGTAAAGGCAAGTCCGAAATGCCCTATATTCTCTCCCTGGTAGATTGCCTTTTGCATGGAGCGCAGCATAAGCTCATTGATGAAATCCTCCTCGGGCCGGCCCTTAACCTGCTGAAGAAAGCGGGCAAACTGAATCGGCTTGATGTGTTCAGATGCGTGGAAGGTGTGGCCGAGCCGCCCCATCATCTCGGAGAAAGCGGTCAGTTTCGCTATGGCAGGCTTCCCATGAACCCGGTAGAGAAACGGCTGGTCCTTGCTGAAGGCCTCGAAAGCAACTGCCCGGTTGGCAGCCAGCATGAATTCCTCGATCAGCCGGTGTGATTCAAGCCGCACCTTATCACCCAGCTCGAGCACCTCTCCCTGTTTGTTCAAGATAATCTTTGCCTCGGGCAGGTCAAAATCAAGCGAGCCTTCAGCGGCACGCTGCCTGGTTAAAAGCGTTGCCAGTTCACGGGCCAGCAAGAGGCTGTCGGCAACCCGGCTAACGCCCGGGGTGACAGGCTGACCGTTGAAAAAGTCCTGGACCTCCTCGTATGAGAGCTTGGCCTGCGAGCGTATCACCGTGTCCATGATCTGCCAGCCGAGCACTTTCCCATGGCGGTCAAAATCCAGAATCACTGAGTGCGCCAGCCGCCGCCGGTTGGGGCGCAATGAGCAGACATCGTTTGACAGCACCTCGGGAAGCATGGGTATGACCATGCCGGGAAGATAGACCGAGTTGCCCCGCTCGAAAGCCGCCGCGTCAAGGGCCGATCCCTCAGTGACATAAAATGACACATCGGCAATATGCACGCCCAGGCGATAGCCCTGGGGCGTTCTGGCAATGGAAATGGCGTCGTCGTGATCCTTGGCGTCAAAGGGGTCTATGGTGTAGATGCATTCGCGGGTGAGATCGGCCCGGCGCGCTATTTCCCTGGAGGTATCCATGGCAGCAGCCTTTTCAGCCTGGTTCATCACCTCGTCCGAAAAATCCTCCAGGAGATTGTGGCTCTTGATGATGGCCAGCATATCCACACCCGGCGCGGTGGGAGGGCCGATCCGTTCGGCGATTCTGCCGTACGGGTTGGTATGCGGGTCATCCCAGGAGGTGAGCTTTACCACCACTTTTTCCCCTTCCTGGGCGTGGAGGGAGTCCTGGCGGGAAATATAGATGTCCCGGTGAATGCGAGGATTATCCGGATGGACAAACAACAATTCGTTCTTTTTGTGGAGCACGCCGACGATGTTTCTGTCAAACCGCTCAAGGACCTTTATCACCGTGCCGTAAGGACGCCCGGACCGCTCCCCCAGCAGCTTTACCATCGCCCGGTCGCCGTCCAGGGCTGTATGGAGCCCTGCGTCAGCTATCATGATATCCTGCTCAACGCCTTCAACCTCGAGAAATCCCCGGCCGGAGCGATTAATGGAAATCGTCCCCACGGCCATGTCCAGCTGGTCGGGCTGCCCGATCCTGCCCCGCTTGAGCATGATCAGGGAGCCGTCAGTGATGAGCTTTTTCACCAGCCGCCGGAATGCGGGATATTCCTCCTGGCTGATGTTCATCGCCCGGGCCAGATCCTTGAGGTTCACGGGCCGGGCGGTTTGGGATTGAATGAATTGCAATATTTTATCTGATGTCAGTGGCATGGGTGCAGGATACCCCCTTCAGCAGGGGTAAGTCAAGAGGAGTCTTCTGGAAAGAAGGTATTGCCTGTGGCATGAAAACACTATATATTATATTCCCGCTTCCGCGGGGATTCCTTTTATGTTTCGTGACAGAGCGTAGTGATATGGAGGGCCATGCTCCGTCATGGCAGCATACAATATTCGGGCGCGATGGAGCGCGTCCCTTCCTGTTTGATTCTTATCCGGATGTAGGGGCAACCGGCCGGTTGCCCCTACAATGGAGATATTATTTTCGTATTAAAATTTTTCACGTGCCGGAAGAGCACATACAATACCGGTCTTGAATGATCCCATGACACTCAACGAAATATTATACATCATAGCCTATTGCCTGTTTCTGGCGGGGGCGGCCAAATCGTTTCGCGAGGACGGCTCTGCGCCGGCGGTGCGGATCATGTCCGCCGGGGTGGCGCTTGATTTTCTGGTGAGCATGCTTCCGGTGGCGGGAGTTACAGCGCTGAAGATGGATGTCAAGGGCAGCAACGGGGCAATTGTCGCCGCGATCGTGTTTGGCTTTGTGGTGTGGATGCTGTTTGTCGCGGCGCTGCTGGTCCGCCGGGCGGGGAGGGCGAAGGCCTTTCACGTTCTGATCGGGGTGACGGAAATCGCCTGGTTCATCGATTTCATCACCTTCCTCTACGGAATCTACAAATTCCCCCTGAGGTAGCGGCGGCACAATAAAAAAATCTGTAGGGGCGACCGGCCGGTCGCCCCTACGCATCAGATACGATTTACAATAATAAATACCCCGCATGAGATCTGCGGGGTATTCTGGTGTACATTTATGAGGGTGTCGAAACGAAACAACATTCTTTAACGATTCGGGAACCCCGTCCTTATAAAGGGCTTCATCTGCGCTTCAACCGGCACTGCGGCCATCTTCTGCATCATGGCGATGATATCCGGGCGCTCCTTCTGGATAACATCCATTTTTCTCATGATCGATCCATTGATGTTGTTCACCAGGTTGTAGGGATTGAGCGAGCAGGGAAGTATTTCGGTGACCAGCTTGTAGAGATAATTGGCCACATCCTCGCCCACCAGCCCCGCGCTCAGCAGGGTGAGGAATTCCCGGTAGTCCATAAATCCGGGTAAATTCTTCAACCACCAGTCAATGTATTGCTGCACCCCCTCCCGGTTGGGCTTGTTGTTGCGCAGCGCCTCGGTAATTGCGTTTGCGGCCCTGGAGCCGGTCATCATGGAGCCGGTGCATTCCGCCTCCACCGTCCAGCCCGCGTCGCCGGTGATGAGCACGTTGTCTTGAAACGGGATGGGCGCGGGCGACCAGATGTTTGCCACGTGCCCGTGCCGCCTGAGGATGGTGGCACCCTTGAACCAGCCTGAAAAAGGGCTGTCCTTGATGGTGCGGTCTATGACCTCCTGGTAGTTGATCTCGGGATGCGAGCATCCCCCCGCGTATACCCAGGATTCATCATCGCCATAAGGGCTGAGCCCGACCCAGAGCATGATGGGAAGCCTGCCTTTATGAAATACGATGGGATAATTTACCGCTTCGGGATAGGGCGGCCGTACCCCCTGCATGTAATAGCCCGCGCCCACGATGGTGCCGAAGAAGGAGCGCTGCTTGTTGAGGCCTAACAGTTTCATCAGCCGCGAGTTGACGCCGTCCGCGGCGATAGTGAATGTCCCCTTGAAAATCTTTCCCTCGGCGGTGCTGATCTCATTGACCCCGTCGGCACGCCGATGCCCGATGACATTCATGCCCGGGAACACCTTGACGCCGCTTTCCAGCGCTTCGCTCATCAGGCCTTTCAGCAGCTCATGTTTGTTATAAAAGGCGGAAAGGCGGGTTTTGCTTCCGCCCCGCTTGTTTTTTTCGTAATCACCCAACCGTACGCAGTGCTTCCCGTCAGGGGTATAGACGTTCCAGGCATAGAAGTTCTTGAAAGGGCCGTCATAGCGAACCGAGAAGTTGTTGACCGGGAAGACGATGCGGCGCTGCTGTTCATCGAAATACATCCGCTCCCCGAAGTAGTATTCGTCTTCAATCGCCACCATGGTCTGGCAGCTGCGCTGAATGGCGGTTACATTTTTCTTGCGCTCAATCAGGGCGACATCCAGGCCGTTCTGCCCCGCCACCTTTGCCGCCATGAGCCCCGCGGGGCCTCCCCCGACAATTACCACATCAAACACTTTTGCCATACGCCGCCCTTTCCGCTTCAGGTTAGATAGTTTCATTATCAAACCATTTTACATCGCCTGCAGTATAGAAACGCCTCCTTCGCCTGTCAATAAAAAAATGGATTATGGTATTGACTCACCCTGGATGTTTTCATATAGTGACCACCGGTAAAGAGGCCATGGTTCTTGCAGCGTGCCACACAGCAATTCCATCGATAACTGTGCGAACACAGTTTCTGTCCGGAACGGAAAGGAGAAGCATATGGGAAAAATACTCGTCATCTACCACAGCCAGCAGAGGGGCAACACCAGGGATGTTGCGGAGGCGCTGGCCGAAGGCGCCCGCACGGCCGGGGCAAATGTTGTGTTGATGAATACCAATGAGCGCCGGGTGACACTTGATGATCTGCTGCATGCCGATGCGGTTGCCGTAGGATCACCCGATTATTATGGTTACGTGGCCGGAACCATCAAAACATTTTTCGATGACATGTACATCTGGGACAAGGCGGGACAGGCGGTTACCGGAAAACCCGCCGCGCTCTTTTATTCACATGGCGGCGGCGGAACGGTCAAACAGAGTCTTGAGAAATTCGGCGGTCGATTCTTTACGCTGGTAGGCGAGACGGTGGAGAGAAAACCTGCCGATGCCGGTGAAGCTGCAGAGAAGGGTCGTGCCCTCGGCAAAGAGCTTGCGCAAAAAGCGGGGAAATGAAGGGAGCGGGGTTTTGTTGTTGGATGTCAATCAGAAGACAGGTGCTCGGGACAACGCTGCGTCACACTATTGTCTAACCTGTCTTGCCTGAGATCATTCCACCAGAAAATGCGTCTGTCGTGCGCAGTCTTCCATGTGGGCCGTGATGTCGCCCGTAGCGGCGCGGTACATTTCCAGAGCATCACCCCCGTCGCGCAGTGCGCGTGCTATCGCCGTGCCGCACCGGTAGCCTGAATCCATGGCGGCGCTGATGCCCTCATCGTTGAGGTATATAAACCCGCCCGCCTGGCCGGTCAGCAGCACCCTGCCGCGGCCCAGGTCCGGGGGCCACATCTTTATGATGCACCCCTCCACATGCTCGTGCTTCTTGACTGATACCTTGAAGTTGTCCCGGAGAAACTCCTTGAAGGTCTCCATGCCTGAGCGCAGGGTACGGCCGTTGAAGGATCCGACGCAGAGCACAAGACAGTCATTCTTGCGGTGCACGCAGGAGAGCATTTCCCCGACGCTTTTTTCAAAAAAAACATGCCAGCACCCCTCGCGCAGGGTGCCCGTATCCTCAATCGGACAATACTCCTGATAGATGACCACTGCGGGCGTTGCGGCCCAAACGTCCGGCGTCAGCGCCCTGCGCACTGACGAGGCGCTGCCATCGGCTCCGACCAGGTAATCACATTGTATCATCCGGTTCGGCTCACCCTTCCCGCCGGGTTCCAGTATCTCAGGGTCGCGCAGAAATACGTCAACCCTGACCTGCTCCCCTTCAGCCGCACATCCCCGAAACAAACAGTTTTCCCTGACCGCGGCTCCGCATTGTTTCACCATCCAGTGGTCAAATTTGTCGCGATGTATGTTGTAATATGTCTGGGGAAACGCATGGCCGCTTTTGGGTATCTCCCAGAAATACTGGATAAAGTCCTGTCCGCCTTTCCACTCAATAATCTGCGAGGCCTGGATGGTCTTCGGCTCGCAGTAGATTTCCTCCGGCGGCAGCGAGCCGAAGAGCTTAAGCAGCAGTTCCTGGGTCTGCCCGAACAGAACGCCCGAACATGTTTTATGTCGCGGCAGCGATTCTACTTCGATAATCAGCGCCTCAACCCCCGCGTCATGCAAGGCCTTTGCGCACGACGCGCCGGCAGGGCCGGCGCCGACAATGACAACCTGATGCTTTTCCATGGGATGTTACTTCGAATTTATTGGTCGGGGCGAGAGGATTCGAACCTCCGACCCCCTGCTCCCAAGGCAGGTGCGCTGAACCAGGCTGCGCTACGCCCCGACATTGATTTCATTAAGCTTTTCCGTGCCTATGACAAAAAGCATGGAGACTTGTATCGTTTCTCTTAATACGTTTCAGTGTTTATGTCAAGGGGTCATTGCCGATGGATACAGGCACCGCTCCTTTTACAGGATGGCAGAACAAGCGCTGCAAGAATATCCTTGCTTTTACGAATGGGCTGTGATTTGATTATATACAATGCATGAGGCGTTAAACTGCAGGAGCAGAGAAATGAAGGTTGGCGGCAGACAGATTCCCACTTGCATCAGATCTATGAGGTCTGAGAGGGTGGGTTTGCTATTTATGATCATTTCAGGTACATTTGAATAAAAAGGAGGGCTGCCATGGTTAAGAAACGAGCAGCAGTGATTGCCTTTTTTATTATGTTTTCAGTTGCCCCGGTACTGGCTCAAACATCCACGACGACCTCCATCAGCTACTGTGAGGGCGACTTCGATTGTGATGGGGATCAGGATGGCGCAGACGCCTCGGCCTTCAAGTCTGACTTCGGGAGAAGCATCATTTTGAATCCCTGCACCAACGAAAATCCCTGCAATGGAGACTTCCTGTGTGACGGCTGCGTTGACGGCACCGACGGCGCCCTCTTCAAATCCGACTTCGGCCGCAGCCCGTTTAAGAATCCCTGTTCCGCGTGCATGGAGGGGGAGGGGTGCACCTACACCACGACAAGCTCGACAACCACAACCTGCGATATCGAAATCGTCTATGGCAGGCCGGGAAGAAGGACCGAACCATACACCTGCAACGATATCATCGACTTTACGCTCTGTTCCGACTGCTCTTCATTTGATCCATCGTGCCTGGTGTGGACGATTTCACCCCCCGCGTCCTGGCTCTCCATTGATAAGATCGACGATTGTACCTGGAGGCTTTTGATTGGTGATTACTGCTGCGAGGATCCTGATAATCTTGGGGGGTACGCGATAACGGCAACCGATACCTGCAATAATGCGTCCGACACGGTCATCATCAGTATTCTGTGACGGTTGTGATGCCTGTATCGATCTGTGCGCGATCAACATCGCCCTGGCAGATCAGTATAACGAAGATCTCTGCGCCTCGCGAGGCCGGGTAAAGCCTGATTATTGTTTATACGGCCGGATATACTGATGCCCCAGGGCTTTACAAGTAGCTGAATAATCAGATAAAACAGCGTCGTTCCCGGGCAGGGGTCAAAACAGCTCCTGCCTTTATTTTTTTCACCCTCCGTCGGCAGGCCAATCCGCGCAACTCTTTTCTCCGCAAGCAAAACCCCTTTCACAGCAAAAGACCGCCGCGCGGATACTCTGTTCATCTTCAGGCAAGATTCAAAACCTCTCACGCTCAATCAGGGAGGTTTTTGCTTAAGTTTTTTTGAACAATTCCGAACTAATGCAAATACAATGCACGTACGCAAGACGCTTCACCCCCTTGATACCCAGGTGACTGATATGAGAGATGAAGATAAGACCAAAAAACAGCTCCTGAGCGAACTGCGGGAACTTCGCCACAAGAACTCCGAGCTGGAAGAAAAGGGAATAAGCCTGAAACAGGGCGAAGGAAAGCTCATAGAAACAAAAAATCATCTGGACAACATCATAGAGAGTTCTCTGGACGGCATCGTTGTGGGAGACAGCACGGGAAATATCGTCAGGGTGAACAGGTCGTTTTTACAAATGATCGGCTATCAGCCTGAAGAGGTGTACGGGAAACATGTGATGGAGCTTTCGATAACCGAGAAGGGGGTTTACAAATCCACCACAGGGGATACGGTTACCGTTGACGAGGAATTTTTTAATGATGCGAGAAAAGCGACGCATGAGAAATTACTCAAAGAAGGCAAAGCCAGCAATTGGGAGACCTATTATCTCCGCAAGGACGGTAAAGTCGTTCCTGTCGAGATGAACC
Source organism: uncultured delta proteobacterium (assembly GCA_963793865.1). GTDB lineage: Bacteria > Desulfobacterota > WTBG01 > WTBG01 > WTBG01 > CAZWCD01. Next base: position 337,558 of record CAWCBP010000004.1, on the reverse strand, counting down.
TGACTTTTTTATACCATGAGAGCGGAGAAATAACCGGATCCGTGGGTATCGTCAGGGACATCACTGAAAGAAAAAAAGGGATCGCATTTTTAAAAAAGTCGGAAGAGAAATATCATACTCTCATCGAGCTGGCGAGCGCGGGCATTATTGTTGCCGAAAATGACATCATAACCCAGGTGAACCGGACCGCCGAAGAGATTTACGGTTATTCCAAAGATGAACTCATCGGCAAACCCCCGAGCATTTTGTCTCCTGAAAAACACAAGGAACAGCACAGAAAAATCCTGCTTGATATTTTAACCACCGGCCGGGCGGATAAAATGATTTTTGAGGAGGAGGGTTTAAGAAAAGACGGTTCCCTTGTTCCCATCGAAATTTCCTTTACCCTCGAGGTTGAAAAGGAGAACATGATCATCGCGGTGGTACGGGACGTTTCCGAGCGGCGGAAGGCGGAGGAGGAGCGCATCCGGCTGCTTGATGAGCTGCAGGACAAGAACAAGGAGCTGGAGCAGCTGGTGTATATTGCGTCGCATGATCTGCGTTCGCCTCTGGTGAATGTTCAGGGTTTCAGCAAGGAACTGGAGCACGCCTTCAAGTATGTACAGTCGATTTTATTCCACAGTGAAGATGTCTCCCCGCGGGTGAAGGAGATGATTGCCCCCACCCTGGACGAGGACATCCCGGAGGCCATTCATTATATTCTCACCAGCATTGCCAAGATGGACTCCCTGCTTGCCGGCCTGCTGCGGCTGGCGCGCCTGGGGCGGGCGGCTCTCAATATCAAATCGCTCGACATGGACAGGATTGTGGGCGACATTACCAAGTCCTTTGAATACCAGGCCAAGGAGGCCGGGGTGACCCTCACGGTTGAACCGCTGCCCCCCTGTCTTGGGGATGAAACACAGATTAATCAGGTCTTTTCCAACCTTATCGACAACGCCTTGAAATATCGCAAGCCCAGCCAGGCAGGCGTCATCGCCATAGGCGGCGGCAGGGAGAACGGGAACGCGGTGTATTACGTGGAAGACGATGGCATCGGCATCGCCCCCGAGCATCAGGACAAAATATATGAACTGTTCCATCGTCTTGACCCGAAAGCCACCCAGGGTGAAGGGCTGGGTCTTGCCATCACCCGCAGGATACTCGACCGGCATACCGGTAAAATATGGGTCAAATCCGAACAGGGCAAGGGGAGCACTTTTTTTGTGTCCCTGCCGGCCAATTAGCAATTCTTTAAGGAGCATACGACGATGAAAAAAGAAGTGGTCATACTGATCGCCGAGGATGATGAAGGGCATGCGGCGCTGATCAAGAAAAACCTCAAGCGCGCGGGCATTTCAAATGAGATTGTGCACTTCAAGGACGGAGCGGAGGCGCTCGACTTCCTGGTGGGGAGCAACGGCGGAGGGCCGCACCGCAAACCAAACGTCGCCTACATGCTGCTGCTGGACATTCGCATGCCCAAGGTTGACGGGGTCGAGGTGCTGCGCCAGGTAAAGGGGCACGAAGAACTGCGCAAGATGCCGGTGATCATGATCACCACCACCGACGACCCGCGCGAGGTGGAAAATTGCCACACCTTGGGCTGCAGCAATTACATTACCAAGCCCATTGATTATGAAAAATTTGTTGAATCCATTCGGCAGCTCGGACTCTTTCTGATGGTCGTGGAAGTACCGCAACTCAATTAAGAAGCAGGCCATGGAAGAACAGAAGCACGCTGATGATACGGGGAAGCATCAGACCGGCACACACCGGGTGATTTTTGTGGTGGAGGATGAGGAGGGCTTGTCGCACCTGCTCCAGAAAAACCTCCGCCGCGAGGGCTATCACACGGAAGCTGCGTCGAGCGGGGAGGCGGCCCTGGCCTTTGTTGCCGCCAATCGCAACGCGCTGATGCTGCTGGACTATAGCCTGCCCGACATGTCTGGCCGGCGGGTGATTGAAATCCTCGCCGATCGGCAGCACAGCATACCCTTCATCATCATGACCGGCCATGCTGACGTGAAAGTGGCCGTGGAAATGATGAAGCTCGGCGCGCGTGACTTTGTGGTGAAGGATGCGGAATTTCTCGCGGTATTGCCAGCCGTGGTCAAGCGGGTGGTGGAGCAGCTGGAGGTAGCGGAGCGACTGGCGGAGGTTGAGTCGAAGCTACTGAAGTCGGAGGAGCGCTATCACGACCTTATTGAGTTTGCCAACGCGGGGATTATCGTCGCTGAGGGAGATGTGATCACCGATATCAACCGGAGGGCAGAAGAACTGTACGGGTATGAAAAAGACGAGCTGATCGGCCAGTCACCCCGCCTGCTCACCCCCGAGCAGTACTGGGCGAAACATTACGAGGTGCTCGACGAGGTGGCGAAGTACGGCAGGTCAAAGACCTCCATGTTTGAGGAAGAAGGGATCAGGAAGGACGGCACGTTTTTTCCGCTCGAGATCTCCTTTTCGCTCACCGGAAAGAAAAACAAAACGGTCATCGGGGTGATCAGGGACCTTACCGAACGGAAGAAGCGGGAGAATGAAATCAGGGAGGCCAAGGAATTCCTGGAAAATCTCTTCCAAACCTCGACCGACGCGATCATGGTCACCGATGCGAAGGGGAACATCACCATGGTCAATGGTGCCATGGAAGAGATGGTGGGCTATACGCGGGAAGAGCTGCTTGGAATGCATACCGGCGTGTTTACCCTCCGGGACGATGGCAGCAGATCCCAGGCGCTTAAAATTATGGAACTGCTTTTCGAAGAGGGAAAAATCTACGGGCAGGAATCCGTCTGGCTGAAAAAAGACGGGCAGCAGATATTTGTCGAGTTTAACCTCTCCCTTCTCAAAGACAAAGACAGCACCATTGTGGGAGGGGTTAATTTCATCCGGGATGTCACGGAAAAAAAGAAGATGGAGCAGCAGCTTCTCCAGTCGGAAAAGCTTAAATCACTGGGCGAGCTGGCGGGAGGGGTCGCGCACGACTTCAATAATATTCTCGCCGCCATTCTGGGACGGGTCCAGTTGCTGCGAAAGCAGCTCGCCCCACCCATGGGGAAGACGGAAAAAAGGGGCTCGGCGATTGATCTGGAGAAAGGCCTTGAAATAATTGAGCGGGCTTCACTGGATGGCGCGGAGACAGTCAGGCGAATCCAGGAGTTCTGCAGACGGAGAAGCGATCAAAAGGATTTTGTGCAGGTTGATATCAATGAACTGATAGAAAACGCTCTGGAATTTACCAAGGTCAAGTGGGCGGACGAGGTCCAGTCCCGGGGGATAAAAATCGAGATTAGCAAAGCGCTTTCCAGCCTTCCCCCCATCATGGGAAGCGCCTCGGAGCTCAGGGAGGTGTTTACCAATCTGATAAACAACGCCGTTGATGCCCTGCCCCGGGGCGGTGAAATAAGGGTACAATCCTGCATGAATACTGAGTGGGCGGAAATCACCATTGAGGATACCGGGGGCGGTATTCCCCTCAGCATAAAAGGCAGAATTTTTGACCCCTTCTTTACCACCAAAGGTCCTCAATCCACCGGGCTGGGATTGAGTGTGTCCTACGGAATCATCAACCGGCATCATGGCACTATTACCGCTGAAAGTTTGGAGGGTAAAGGAACTGTCTTTACCATCAAGCTGCCGATCTCCGGGAAAGCAGATACGAAAGAAGATCTCCGGGAAAAAGTTATACCCATGCAGGGCAGGCATAAAAAAGCCAGGATTCTGGTGATCGATGACGAGGCGGATGTGCGCGAGCTGCTGCGTGACATTCTCAGCGATGCCGGCCATGATGTGGAAATGGCCCACAATGGCTGCGAAGGCATAGAGATGTTTGAAAAGCAAGCCTATGACCTTGTCCTTACCGACCTTGGCATGCCGGTGATGTCCGGCTGGGAGGTGGCGGGGAAGATCAGGCAGATGAACAAATGTGTTCCCATTGCCCTCGTCACCGGATGGAATGTGGTGCTGGACGATGCAGCCATGCACAGCAGCGGCGTAAACCTTGTCGTTCACAAGCCGTTCCAGGTGGACCAGGTTCTTAATCTGGTCAAGGAAGGGATAATGGTAAAGGACCGGCTTATAGCGGTGTGAGATCAGAGGAATACGAATAAAACCCCGCGCCCCTGAGGGCGCTGCGAAGCATTAAAAAAGAAGCATCTCATCCCCCGTTGCGGGAATGGGATGCTTCTTTTCCCCCTGACTGGTTGTCATCCCCTCGAAAGCAGGGATCCACATCGTATCCACATGAAGGTGCAACCGACCGGTCGCGCCTGTTTATTTCCCTTCAGTATTTACGGGGAAACAACCGGCAGCAGGATATGCGAGGGATAGGTGCTGTTATAGTAGATGGTGTTGGTGGCGGTGATCATGTTCTCCTTGTCAAAGGTGTCCCCCCCGGTGTTGGGATTGACGTCAAACCGGGGGTTGTTGCTGCTGGATACGGCAAGGCGGAGGCGGTGGCCGGTGTTGACGACGATGCTGGTGGCCCAGAGATCGATCTCAAACCGGTACACGGTCCCCGGCGTCATAAGCTCGGGGGTGGTGAAGGTGTTGCGATAGCGGGCTCGAATAATGCCGTCGGCTATGAGCATGGATTGACCTTCAGGGTAGACGTCAGTGAGCTTGGCGGTAAAGTCGGTGTCCAGGGCGTCGGATGAAGCATATAAAACGACTTTCAGGTCACCGGTCACTTCCAGCGGCGCCTCAAGGATCTCGGTTGAAAAGACCACCACATCCGGGCGGCCTTCAAGATTCGACTGGTCATAAGGCCCTGCCGCTATGGTGAGATCGAGATTTGTGCCGCCCTGTGAAGGAACGGGATCTTCGGGGTCGAAGCGATAGGAGGAGGAAAAAGCCCCCGCGGCGGCCGCATCGGGCGAGAGGACACCCGCCGGGTGCAGGTAGTAGGCGGTCGGGGGCACATCAAAGGGCGGCCAGGTTGCCGCGTACCTCCACTCGTGGCCCGGCGCCTCATAATCCCGGGCATCGCCCATGACGTAGTAGTAAACGGGATCCGGGTCCATAATGCCTGTATCTTCACCTTTGAGCCAGTAGTCAATCCAACTTTTGAACAACTCATTCTGATCGAGGACCGAGCTCGGCGGGAAGGTAATCTCTCCCTGCTCCCTTGAACTGTATCCTGAATGGGTCCAGGGGCCGATGACAAGCCTCTGGTTTCCCCGGGCGCCCCTGGCCCCCTCATATTGACGGGTGAGAAATCCATTGATGGCCCCCTTCAGTGCCATGTCGTACCAGCCTCCCACGTGCAGCGCCGGCGCCCTGACCACGTTTGCCCTGATTTCAACGTTTCCCAAATCCCAGAAGGAGTCGTAGGAGGGGTGCGCTTTATAGGTATCGAGAAAAAAGCTTGCCTCCTGCCGGTCCAACCAGCCGGTAACCTGGGCCTGGTTAAAGGCGCCGCCCTGAAAAACAATCTGCGAGTAATTGTCTGTGGGCGTAAAGCGGATGAACTGACAGGTAAGGCCGGGCGGCGCAGTTCCTGCCATCAGGTGCTGGGTAATGCCTTCAGCGGACTGACCGGCGGTTCCTATCTTCCCGTTGCACCAGGTCTGCCTGCGTATCCAGGCCACCGTATCGTATCCGTCCTTTTTGTCTCCCCAGCCATCGTCCAGGAAAGGCCGGTACTCACCCTCTGAGTCAAAGCGTCCCCGCACATCCTGTATGACAATGGCGTACTCGTCGGCGAACCTGAACAGCGACTCGCTTTCCTCCCTGCCGTAGGGTGTCCTGATCAGGAGCACCGGCCAGGCGCCCCTGCCGCCGGGCGGCAGGTATACATCGGTGGCCAGCTTGACTTTGTCTCTCATGGGAACCATGTAGGTTTCGCTGACCGAACAACCGGACAGCACAAGGCCGAGCGCAAGAACAAACAGGGGCACACAGCAGTTCAGAAACGTCCGTGTTTTTGGCATATCGGAAGATCCGAATGTGTCAGTAGTGTTTCGCATATGTCCTCTGTATCTGTGAAAGGTTAGCGGTAGCTCTTGAGCCCCTGGCGGATAAAGACGGCGCGCTGTATCTGCTGGAAGAGATATTGATAGCGCGCAGGATCTTCCACTATACGGGACTGCTCTTTGCCGCCGGAGGTTACAATGTTCTGCTTATCCTTTTTCTTCTCGGCATAGCTGAAGGTGTTGGCCGGAAGAGAGCCGAATGCGGTAATGGTCATCCGTTGCCGGATCCGGTTTTCACCCCAGGCTTCGATATGGCAGGTGAGCTGCTCCCACCGGTTCCACTCGGACAGGGGCATTTTCCGGTCCTTCGATTCTTTTAGTATATCATCCCGGTAGCCGGCATCCTTCTCCGCATACCAGTCCTCATGCGGGCCGATGATGTCCTGGTGCTTGAGGGAAACGGCCTGGATAATCCCGCTCGATTTGTCGACTACTTCGATTTGCCACCCTTCATCCTGCAGCACTGAAATGGTTGCGGCAAATCCCGTGTCGAAGTCACCCTCCAGCTCTTTCGTCTGCATGGCTGCTCGCTGCTGAATGGAGAGCGGCGGAGGTGGCTGCAAACGGGATTTGTTCTGGCCACAGCCCGACGCAAGGGAAATGCTTGTCAAAACCAGCAGGAGAAATGAACAGGCTGTTTTCATTGCGGCAGCGGGATCCTCTTTAGCAGGTTGTTGAAAAAGTGGTTTTTCAACAGCCTGTTAGAACTGGGTTGCCATCATGCGGTAGTCCTTCACCACGTCGCTGTCGTCAAACTGTATCATCAGCGTGAAGGTGGCGCTGCTGATCTGTCCTGCGCTGCTGCTCTTGCCTGCAGAACCGCCTGCAGTTACCCCGCCGCCGATGGCCGCATCTCCCGCCAATCCTCCCGCGATGGCCCCGGCCCCCCCGGAGGCGTTCCATTCCGCAACTTCTGACGCGGAGGCCATGCTCTGCTTGTCGTAGGTCCACACCTCTTTGCCGTCCTTGTCACGGGTGATGATGTTGGGGGCGCCGAAAACCGAGATAATCTCGGTCTGGGTGGCAACACCGACTTTGACATATTTCTTGACCATGCCGGCGGTCAGATTGCTCTTCTGCTGATTGCTGTAGGGTAATTCGGGTGATTGAGCCCTGAGGCAGCTCAAAACCAGCATGCAGGAGCAAAGGAAGGGCAGCAGCTTGAAGGGCAATGCTCTTTTAACCATGGCTCCTCCTGATAAAATGGTTAAAACGAACCTCTCAATTAAGACTAAAATATAATTTCTGAAGTGTCAATGGAAATGGCGGGTGCTTGCTTGGCCGGCGATACAGATAAAAAGGGAAGCCGGGCATTTCCGGCTCCCCTTCAGACGGATGGTGCAGTGGGGGCTTTCCTCACTCGGTGCCGCTCAAGTATTTATCGATTGCCCGTGCCGCTTTGCGGCCCGCGCCCATGGCCAGAATGACGGTGGCGGATCCGGTGACGATATCTCCACCCGCGTAGACCCCCCTGATGCTGCTCCCGCAGGTTTCTTCATCGGTCATGATATAGCCCCATTTGTTCAGCTTGAGGCCGGGTGTCGACCGGGGGAGCAGCGGGTTGGCATTGGTGCCCAGCGCCATGATGATGGAGTCGACTTCTATGGTGAATTCAGACCCCTTAACCGGCACCGGCCTCCGCCTCCCGGAGTCATCGGGCTCGCCAAGCTCCATGCGGATGCATTCCATGGAGGTTACCCATCCCTTGTCATCGCCGATGATTCTGACGGGATTGGTAAGCAGCCTGAAAATGGCGCCCTCCTCTTTTGCCCGCTCGATCTCTTCGACGCGGGCCGGCATCTCCTGTTCGGAGCGCCGGTAGACAAGGTAGACCTCCTCCGCCCCCAGCCGTATGGCGGTCCTGACCGAATCCATGGCCACGTTTCCTGCTCCCACCACGGCCACCTTTTTGCTCTTCTTGATGGGGGTGTCGTATGCGGGAAAGAGGTAGGCCTTCATCAGGTTGGAGCGGGTGAGAAACTCGTTGGCGGAATAAACCCCGTTGAGGGCCTCCCCGGGGATGTTCATGAACATGGGCCCCCCGGCGCCGATGCCGATGAAAACGGCCTCGTAGCCCATCTCCATCAGCTCGGGAACGGTATAAAGGGTGCCCATGAGGGCGTTGGTTTTAATCTCCACCCCCAGGCTTTCCACGAAATCAACCTCGGCCTGCACGATGGCCTTGGGGAGCCTGAATTCAGGTATGCCGTACACCAGCACCCCTCCCGTCTTGTGCAGTGCCTCAAAGAGGGTTACGGCGTAGCCCAGCTTAACCAGGTCGGAGGCAACGGTCAGGCCCGCGGGACCGGAGCCGATCACGGCCACCTTTTTATGTTTCGGCCGGGGCCGGGGAGGAGGTTCCACTTTTCCCTTTTCCCGCTCCCAGTCGGCAACAAACCGCTCCAGCCTGCCGATGGCAACCGGCTCGCCTTTCTTTCCCACCACGCACCGGGACTCGCACTGGATTTCCTGGGGGCAGACCCTGCCGCACACGGCCGGCAGGCTGTTGGTTTCTTTTATTTTTTTTGCCGCTTCAGCGAATTTTTTTTCCGCCACCAGGCTGATGAATGCGGGAATGTCTATTTCCACCGGGCAGCCGGTTGAGCAGGCGGGCTTTTTGCACTGCAGACAGCGGCGCGCCTCCTCCGCTGCTTCAGCTTCGGTATATCCGAGGGGGACTTCCCTGAAGTTTTTAACCCGCTCCTCCGCCGGCTGCTCCGCCATGTGCACCCGCTTCGGGTTGATCTTCTTTTTCTCTTTTCCTTCCGCCGCCATGCGTTTCTCCTTTTAATCGCTGGTGATAACGGTCGATTTACACTTGATGCCCGGACCCTCATCTTAGCCTTCTATGGCTGCCAGTGAGATCTTTTCTTCCGCCAGATATTGATTGAGCCGTTTGATAAGCAGGTCAAAATCCACTTTATGACCGTCAAACTCCGGTCCGTCCACGCACCCGAATTTGGTTTCGCCTCCCACCAGCACCCTGCACACCCCGCACATGCCCGTGGCGTCGAGCATGATGGGATTCAGGCTGACGATGGTCTTGACCTTGAAGGGCTCGGTGGTCTTGCAGACGAACTTCATCATCACGGCAGGACCGATGGCGATAACGCGGTCGATCTTTTCCCCGCTCTCCAGGATCTCCTTGAGGGGATCGGTGACCAAACCGTGCCTGCCCATGGATCCGTCATCGGTGGTGATGATAAGCCGGTTGGTGACCGCCTCCATCTCCCCGGTGAAGGTGAGCAGGTCTTTGGTGCGGGCGCCGACGATGCCGGTTACCTCGTTTCCCGCCTGGTGAAGGGCCCGGGTGACGGGATAAATGACCGCCGTCCCCACGCCCCCGCCGATGCAGATGACTTTCCCGAATTTTTCAATTTCCGTATGCCTGCCCAGCGGACCCACCAGGTCGGTTATGCTGTCGCCGATGCTGAGCCTGCCCAGCAGTTTTGTCGTCTTACCCACCTCCTGGAACACAATGGTTAAGGTGCCCTGCTCCCGGTCAAAATCATTGACCGTGAGGGGAATGCGTTCGCCCGGCTCATTCAATCGTATGATGACAAATTGGCCCGGCCTGACCTTTTTGGCGATTTCCGGCGCCTGCAGTTTAAGCAGGGTAACCGTGGATGCCAGCTTCTGCTTGTCAAGTACCTTGTACACAGCCTGCCTCCTTTACATTGTGTAATATGACCGGAAAGGGGTGACGCCGCGTTGTGGCCAACAGCACCGGCATCGATTTCAGTGACCATTCACACCCATTCTAAAACGATACAGTCAGCTTCTCTGCCGCGGTTGTAATCACAGAGGAAATGCCTTGACAGGGAAATATACATATGCTAGAAATTTTCATCAATTTTTCATGTTTTTATTATAAATCCGCTATTTTTTCAAGCTGAAAATTTCTACTCGGCAGAGAGCTTTTTTCTCGGGCAATGATGCCATAAAACGCATGGACACGCGCAATGCGGGAATCAACCCTGCCGGATCACCGTACGACCATGCTTTTACGTTGGCCTGCGAGGTTTTAAGAAGTGCCGACATAGAGGAGCGGGCAGGAAAAAGCGGGGCTTTTTTTGAGAAAAAAGATGACGGGCGCTGCCTGGTCAAGCTCAATTTTTTCAATCAATACTGCCTCATACATTTTCCCGACATAACGGTAACCTATCAGGGCGAAGGAGGGGAGGTTCCCCTCTGGAGCAGGCTCGTCATTCTGCATTACCTTATACAGGCGCAGGGCAGCCCGCTTGCCGGTGAGTGGATCAGCTTCCGACAATTGTCCGGCGGGGACATGTATTACCCGGCTTTCGACAGGAGATCTCAAAAGCCGCTGCTCGATTTTTTTGCGCAGCGGGAGGATCTTTTTGAAGAGGCCGGTCGCGCCCTGGGAGGAACAAAGGCGCCCGCGGGTGACCGGGGTGTCATCATTGCCGCTCTCCCCAAAGTCCCCATGGCATTTCTTTTCTGGAACGGGGATGAGGAATTTCCGCCTGAGGCGCGGATCCTGTTCGATGCCAGCCTGCCCGCCTATCTTCCCACGGAAGATGCCGTGGTGCTGGCGCAGCAGGCGGCCTTCCGGCTCATCGACCGGGGGCGGGAACTGGCACGAAAGCAGGGCACGATTAATTACTAGCACGAGGACACAGCCATGGCTGAAGGATACACGCCGCTGATCATTTTTCTTTTTCTGTCGGTTCTCTTCGCGGGGGCGGTCATCGCTCTGTCGGCCCTTTTCGGGCGGAAGGCGGCGACCCGGGAAAAGCTCATGCCCTACGAATGCGGCCTTGACCCGGTGGGCAATGCGCGCACGCGGTTCTCAGTCAAGTTTTTCATCATTGCCATGCTGTTTATCGTCTTCGACGTGGAGGCGGTATTTTTATACCCCTGGGCAATTGTCTTCCGGCAGTTTAACCAGTATAAAGGATTTGTCTTTTTAGAAATGGCTGTTTTTATCGGCATCCTGCTGGTCGGCTTTATATATGTATGGAAGAAAGGGGCTCTGGAATGGGAGTAGAAAGCTGTTTTGGTGACACCATCATCACCACCACCCTTGAGAAACTGGTCAACTGGGCCCGCAAATCGTCGCTCTGGCCCGCGACCTTCGGGCTGGCCTGCTGCGCCCTCGAAATGATGGCCACCGCCGCCGCCCGCTATGATATTGCCCGCTTCGGCGCCGAGGTTTTCAGGGCCTCGCCGCGGCAGGCAGACCTGATGATTGTTGCCGGCACCCTGACCAGGAAAATGGCCCCCGTGGCCAGGAGGATCTACAATCAGATGCCCAACCCCAAGTGGGTCATTGCCATGGGCGCCTGCGCCTGCTCGGGCGGAATTTTTGATACCTATGCCGTGGTGCAGGGGGTGGACGAGATTATCCCCGTGGATGTCTACGTCCCCGGCTGTCCGCCCCGTCCGGAATCCCTGCTCTATGCCATCATGCAGCTTCAGAAAAAGATAGACAAGGAACACTTAAGGGAAACGAGCAATGGCTGACCTGGAAGAGCTGGTGGGGAAAATAAAGGAAACCTTTCCTGAGGCCATCGAAGAAACGGCGGTCTATAAGGATGAGCATACCATACGGGTCAAGCTGTCCCGCCTGCTCGAGGTGTCGCGCTTCCTCAAGGAAGATCCCTCCTGCGGGTTTGACTTCCTCTCCGACCTCTGCGGCGTCGATTACCTGGGCCGGGCGCCCCGGTTTGAGGTGGTGTATCACCTCTATTCCATGAAGCACCGGCACCGGCTGCGCATGAAGACCTCCCCCCGGACGATGACCTTACCGTGCCTTCCGTGGTTTCTGTCTGGAAGACGGCGAACTGGCACGAGCGGGAGTGCTACGATCTCCTGGGAATAACCTTCAGCGATCATCCTGATTTGAGGAGGATCCTCACCCCGGACGGCTTTAAAGAGTATCCGCTCAGAAAAGATTTTCCGCTGCGGGGAAGATAAACGGGGGCTTTGCACAGTATGGAAACAGCGTCTGACATCAGGACAGAGGTGGTAACCCTGAACATGGGCCCCCAGCATCCAAGCACCCACGGGGTGCTCCGGGTGGTGCTGGAGCTCGACGGCGAGGTGGTCACCAAGGCAACCCCGGTGCTGGGGTATCTGCACCGGGGCATCGAGAAGCTGGCCGAGCATAAAACCTACCACCAGTTCATCACCCTCACCGACCGGCTGGATTATACCTCGCCCTTCATCAACAACCTTGCCTACGTGCTTACGGTTGAGAAGCTTCTGGACCTGGAGGTTCCGCTCCGGGCCCAGTATGCCAGGGTGCTGCTCGCCGAACTTACCAGGATCCAGAGCCATCTCATCTGGCTGGGAACCCATGCCCTGGACATCGGGGCCATGTCGCCGCTGCTCTACTGCTTCCGCGAGCGGGAAGAAACCCTGGACATGTTTGAAATGGTGGGCGGGGCCCGGATGAACCAGAGCTACTTTCGCATCGGGGGCCTTGCCGCCGACCTGCCTGACGGGTTTGAAGAAAAGGTGAAGGCCTTCTGTGAGGTGCTGCCCTCTCGGATTGACGGGTACGAGCGCCTGCTGACCGAAAACAAGATCTGGCTCAACCGGACAAAGGGCGTGGGGGTCATTTCAGCGGAAGAGGGCATCGCCCTGGGGCTTTCCGGCCCCTGCCTGAGGGGCTGCGGGGTAAAGTGGGATCTGCGCAAGGCCAATCCCTATTCCTCCTACGATCACTTTGATTTCGAGATACCCACCGGCCGGTACGGGGATTCGTATGACCGCTACCTGGTGCGGCTGGAGGAGATGCGCCAGAGCAACCGGATCATCAGGCAGGCCCTGGAGCGGCTGCCCTCGGGCCCGTTCAACGCCGTGAGCCCCAAGGTGGTGCCTCCTCCGAAGGAGCTGGTGCAGGAAAGCATTGAGTCATTGATCATCCACTTCCATTTGATGACCGAGGGATTCAATGTGCCCAAAGGCGAGGCGTATTGCAGCGTGGAGTCGTCAAAAGGGGAGCTGGGCTTTTATATTGTGAGCGATGGGGGCAGCAAGCCCTACCGGGTGAAGATCAGAACCCCCTCCTTTGTGAACATGGAGTCGTTCTGCACCATGGCGCAGGGGCGGATGATGGCCGACATCGTTGCCATTATCGGCAGCATTGACATCTGCCTGGGAGAGGTGGACCGGTAGGCGGTCCCGGGCATGGAGATCTCAAGCGTATGACCTTCAGAGAGCTGGCGGATATTTTGGGAGCGGAGGTTGTGGTCGGTGATGACCGCATGGAGGATACCATCAGGGGCGCCTTTGCTTCCGACCTCCTGAGCGACGTTCTGGCCTTTGCCAGGGAGGGCGCGCTCCTCATAACCGGGATTACCAACCCGCAAGTGGTGCGCACCGCTGAAATGCTGGAGCTGCTGGGCATTGTCTTCGTGAGGGGCAAAAGGCCTGACGAGGAAGCGATCAAGCTTGCCCGGGCCAAAAAGATTCCGCTCTTCTGCACCCGTTACATCATGTTTGAAACCTGCGGCAGGTTGTTCAAGCACGGCCTGTCCGGTTGTATTGAAAGAGTTGATGATGCAGGAAAAACAAGCTGAGCCCCTGCTGGAGCGGGAGTTTGCCGTACAGGGCGGCGATTTCATTCATGCCGGCGAGGTTTCAAGCAGCATTAAGGCGATTTTAAAAGACATCGGCATAAGCCATGACATCATCAGGCGGGCGGCTATTGCCGTCTATGAAGCCGAGATGAACGTGGTGTGCTATGCGCGGCATGCAGCGTTTCACCTGGCCATTACCCCGGATCTTCTCACGGTCATTGCCGATGATGAGGGGCAGGGCATTCCGGATATCGAGCTGGCCATGCAGGAGGGTTATTCAACCTCCTCCAGGGAAATCAAGGAAATGGGCTTCGGGGCCGGCCTGGGATTGCCCAACATCAAGAAGAACACCGATGAATTGCGCATCAGCTCGGTGGTAGGTGAGGGCACGCGGGTGGAAATGGTCATCCTAACCGGAAATAAAGACCGGCCATGAGCAAATATTATCACTCCATCGAGGTGGAAACCGATAAATGCACCGGCTGCATGCAGTGCATGCGGGCGTGTCCAACCGAGGCCATGCGCATCCGTGAGGGCAAGGCCCTCATTCTGGAGGACCGGTGCATTGACTGCGGTGACTGCATCCGGGTATGTCCCGCCCGGGCGGTCCGATCCATGACCGGGTCGTTCGAAGACCTGACCAGGTTTAAATACACCATCGCCATACCTTCTCCGGTTCTGTACTCCCAGTACAGCATGGGCGTTACCCCCAACCATATTTTAAACGGTCTTAAGGGTCTGGGTTTTAACGAGGCCTATGATGTGGGCAGGGCCTGTGAAATTTATTCGGCGGTGCTCAAGGAACACCTCCAGAGCTATTCTCAAAACAAGCCCTACATCTCAACCGTCTGCCTGGCCGTTGTCAGGCTGATCCAGATAAACTTTCCCGATCTCATGGGAAATCTGCTTTCCATGGAGGCGCCCAGCGCCATCGCCGGCGCATATAAGATGGCCAAGGCCAAAATACTGGGAATAAGCCCCCAGGATGTCGGGGCCATTTTTATCACCCCCTGCCCCGCCAAGATGATCGCCGTAAATCACCCCATCTTCAAATCGGATCCGACCCTGGACGGTGCCATTGCCATTTCGGATATCTACGGGGTTCTCTTTAGCGCCATCCGCAAGATCAAGTCGCTTGAGCCGCTTCACGACTCGGGGGGCTTCGGTGTGGCCACGGGGATCCCCGGCGCATGCATTGCCGGCCTCGAAATCGAGAATGCCATAGCCGTGGACGGGGTTAAAAATGTAATCAAAATACTGGAGGACGTGGAGCGCGGCAAAATCACCAATGTAAACTACCTGGAATTATGGGCCTGCCCCGGCGGGTGCGTGGGGGGCCCCCTTGCGGTGGATAATCGCTTTCTGGCCAAGATCAAGGCCATGAAACTGATTCAGCAGCTGGGGAGGAAGTTAAACATTAACCTCGCTGAAGTGGAGCGGATGCGCGCCCACCTGTCATGCGATGTTGAGCTGTCCACCTATCCCGTGCAGCCGCTGGGCACGGATGCCAGGGAGGCGATCAGGAAAGTAAAGGAGCGGGAATCCATTTTAGAGAGTCTCCCGCGCATTAATTGCGGGGCATGCGGCGCCCCGAACTGTAAATCCTTTGCCGAGGATGTCATCCAGGGAAGGGGTGAGGTCACTGATTGCGTGTTCAAGCTCAGGGAAGCGACCATGGAATCGCTGCTCAGGGGACTTGAAATAGCTCAGAAAGCCCCTCTTTCGATTCGCAAGAAGGGTGCGTGATAACCACTGAAGGGAATGGGATGAAGCTCAAGGATATCGTGGAGAAACTGGAGCTGAAGGTGGTGGCGGCCGGGGAGAACCTGGAGGGGGAGGTTACCGGCGGTTACGCGAGCGACCTGCTGAGTGACGTCATGGCCAACAGCAGGGAGGGCGACATCTGGGTGACCATGCAGGCGCATCCCAATGTCATCGCCGTTGCCTCGCTCAAGGGGCTGGCCGGCATCGTTGTGGTTCAGGGCAGGAAGCCCGAGGAACAGACGGCGGAAAAGGCTCGTCAGGAAGGCGTCCCGCTTATGGTGAGCGAGCTGCAGACCTTTGAGCTCGTGGGCAGGCTGTACGGCCTCGGCATTTCCGGAACGAGGTGATGCTCAGGGCGTATCGGGCGGATTTGCATATCCATTCCATCCTCTCTCCCTGTACCGAGCCTGTCGAAATGTCGCCCCGTGCCATTGTGCGACGGTCGGTGGAGGCGGGCCTGCAGGTGATTGCGGTGTGCGACCACAACTCCTGCGAGAATTTTCCCGCCCTGCACAAGGCGGCGCAGGACGCCGGGCTGGCGGCGCTGGCGGGAATGGAGATAACCACTCGGGAAGAAATTCACATCCTGGGCCTTTTTGAAACGGAAGCGCATGCCCTTGAGGTGCAGGGGGTTGTGTACGAGCACCTCCCCGGCAAAAACGATGAAAAAACCTTCGGCTGCCAGGTTGTGGTCAATGAACACGAGGAGGTCGTGTCCTTTAATGAAAAATTGCTGATCGGGGCAACAACCCTTCCCCTGGAAGCGGTGGTCGAGCTGATTCACTCCCGGGGCGGTCTTGCCGTTGCCTCCCACATTGATCGCGAGGCATACAGCATCATCAGCCAGCTCGGCTTTGTGCCGCCGGGGCTGGCGCTGGATGCGCTGGAGGTTTCGCCGGCCACGGGCCTGGATGAGGCGCGGAGGCGGTTTCCCGGGCTCGACCATCTCCCCTTCATCAGCTCATCGGATGCCCACTCCCTTGATGGGATCGGCAGAAGTTCGACCGTCTTTCTGATGTCGGCCGCCGGCATCGGCGAGATGAGACTGGCGCTCGGGGGAAAAGAGGGCAGAAAGGTGCTCGGGGTAGGGTGACAGCGTGCAGGATTTTTCCCTCCACATTCTTGATCTTGCCGAGAATTCAATAACCGCGGCGGCAACGCGGATCGAAATCGGGATAGACGAGGACAGCATCAGGGATCTGCTCACCATAGAAATTACCGACGACGGCACGGGCATGAGCAGGAAGATGGCGGACAGGGTGCTGGATCCTTTTGTGACAACGCGGACGACCAGAAAGGTGGGCCTGGGATTACCGCTCTTTGCCCAGGCGGCCCGGGCGTGCAATGGCGGGGTTCACATAGAATCCGAGCCGGGCAGGGGGACGAAGCTGACCGGTACCTTTCAGGCAAGCCACATTGATCGCAAGCCCTGGGGAAACATGGTTGAGACCCTGATCACCCTCATCGCGGGCAATCCCGGGATCAGCTTTTATTATCATCATCGCAGGGATGGCCGAACCTACAGCCTTGACACAGCGGTGATCGGGAAGGAGTTGGGCGAGGTCCCCGTTTCCGATCCCCGGGTGATCGGGCTGATCAGGGGCGATCTCGAGGAGGGCCTGGCGCAGCTGGGCGTGCATTAGATAGATATATATCATGGTGGAGGTATTCCAAGTAATGAACGCAGAATCAGCGCAGAAGCAGCAGGACGTTACCGTGGAGATAACCGCGGAGCAGTGGGAAAAGGTTGACCGGGTCATCGATGAGCACGTCGGCAAGGCCGGTGCGCTCATACCCGTTCTCCAGCAGTGTCAGGAGGTGTGCGGCTTTCTGCCCGCGGAGGTGCAGCGCAGAATTGCCGAAGGCCTGAACACTTCGCCCAGCCTGGTGTACGGGGTGGTTTCCTTCTACTCCTATTTTACCATGAAGCCCCGGGGCAAATACAATGTCCGCGTCTGCCTGGGGACGGCCTGTTTCGTCAAGCGGAGCGAGGAAATTTACAAGCGGCTGCAGCAGGAGCTGGGCATACACGAAGGCGAGGTGACGCCGGACAAGAAATTTTCCCTGGAGGGCGTGCGCTGCATCGGGTGCTGCGGCCTCGCGCCGGCCATGATGGTTAACGAAGACACCTATGGCCTGCTGGAGCCGGCGACGGCTTTAGACACCATAAAGAAAAATTATTATTAGGTTGTTGAAAAAATAGTTTTCCGCAGGCTGTTCAAAAACATCCAGATGCAAGGCACGCGAAATCCTGAGGAATGAGGCGTACATGTGAGTACGCTGCAATGACGAAGGATGAGTGTAACGCAGCAGATGGGCGTTTTTCAACAGCCTGCAGGAAGCGCTGCTCGCAGGAGGTATAAGCTATGCCGAAACTGACGCTCGATGACTTGAAACGGATAAAGGAGGAATCAAAAGCCGCCACCACCCTCCGGGAAGGCGGCCAGCGCGCCAAGATAACCGTCCACATGGGGACCTGCGGAATCGCGTCCGGGGCGCGGGCGGTCATGAGCGCGTTTATGGATGAGATTGCCAAGCGGCAGATCACGGATGTCATCGTTACCACCTCCGGATGCGCGGGGCTGTGCAGCCGCGAGCCCATGGCCACGGTTGAGCTTCTCGGCGAAGCGCCGGTCAAGTACGTGGATCTGGATGACGGGAAGACCAGGGAGATCCTGGTGGAACACGTTATCGGCGGCAGGATAGTGGAAAAATATGCCCTGGCGGTGGGCAGTGAAACGACCTATTAAGCTGCAGGAAGGAACGGGCAGATGAAAACTTTTCGCTCACATGCGTTGATTTGCGCCGGAACCGGCTGTGTGTCCAACAAGTCGCTACAAGTGCGAACGGCGCTTCAAGAAGAGCTCAAGAAGTGCGGACTGGAGGAAGAGGTGCAGGTGGTCATCACCGGATGCAACGGCTTCTGCGCCGTCGGCCCGGTCATGGTGGTCTACCCCGAGGGGATCTTTTATCAAAGGCTCACCCGGGAGGACATCCCCCTGCTGGTGTCGGAGCATTTTCTCAAGGGAAGGCCGGTCGAGAAGCTCATGTACCGGGAGGAGGAAAAGAAGGCGACGGTGCCCCGCATGCAGGACATCTCCTTCTTCGGGCTGCAGGTGCTCCGGGCATTACGGAACCGCGGCATCATCGATGCTGAAAAGATTGAAGAGTACATCGGACGTGACGGATACCAGGCCCTGGGAAAGGCGCTCACCGAGCTGACGCCCGAGGGCATCATCGAGGAGGTCAAGATTTCCGGGCTTCGGGGCCGCGGCGGCGCGGGGTTCCCCACCGGGCTGAAGTGGGAGTTCTGCGCCAAGGCCAGGGGCGAGGTGAAGTATGTTTTGTGCAATGGGGACGAGGGTGACCCCGGCGCGTTCATGGACCGCAGCATCCTGGAGGCGGACCCGCATTCGGTTCTGGAGGGGATGACCATCGCGGCCAAGGCCATCGGCGCCCATCAGGGCTACATTTACGTGCGCGCGGAATATCCGCTCGCCGTTTCCCGGCTCAAGGTGGCCATCCGGCAGTCGCGGGACTACGGCCTGCTGGGAAAGAACATTCTTAACTCGGACTTCGATTTTGACATTGACATTTACCAGGGAGCCGGGGCGTTTGTCTGCGGCGAGGAAACGGCCCTGATGACCTCCATTGAGGGAAAGCGGGGCATGCCGCGGCCGCGGCCTCCGTTCCCCGCGTACAAGGGACTGTGGAGAAAGCCGACCATTTTAAACAACGTGGAGACCTACGCCAATGTTCCGCCCATCATCCTGCACGGCGGCAGCTGGTACAGCGAGCTGGGAACGGAAAAGAGCAAGGGCACCAAGGTCTTTGCCGTGACCGGCGCGGTCAACAACATCGGCCTGGTTGAAGTGCCCATGGGCACCAGCCTGCGCTCCATCATCTACGATATCGGCGGCGGCATCAAGGGCAAGCGCAAGTTCAAGGCGGTGCAGATGGGCGGCCCGTCGGGCGGGTGCATTCCCGAGTCGCTGGTTGACACCCCGGTGGACTATGAGTCGATCAGTCAGACCGGTGCCATCATGGGGTCCGGCGGCATGGTGGTGATGGATGAAACCACCTGCATGGTTGATATCGCGAAATTCTTTCTGGGGTTCACCCAGGAGGAGTCCTGCGGCAAGTGCATTCCCTGCCGGGTGGGGACCAAGATGATGCTTGATATCCTGACCAGGATCACCGCCGGCGAGGGCAAGGAAGAAGACCTGGAGACGCTTAAGGATCTGGCCCAAACCATCAAGAGCACGGCCCTCTGCGGCCTGGGCAATACCGCGCCCAACCCGGTGCTCACCACCCTGCGCTATTTCCGCGACGAATATGAGGCCCACGTAAAGGAAAAGCGCTGCCCCGCGCACTCCTGCATTTCCTTGATCAAGTTTGCGGTGAATCCGGAGCTCTGCAAGCGGTGCGGCCAGTGCTTCAAGGCCTGTCCCGCCGGGGCGATCACCTGGGAAAAGAAGCAGGTGGCCGCAATTGACCGGGAGAAGTGCGTCAAGTGCAAGAACTGCATCATGGCCTGTAAGTTCAATGCCATTGAGTAGCAAAGGGGCGGTAGCCCATTGATAATTTATTAAACAGGCGATACCATCGAGGTTGAAGGCTTATTATGATCAGTTTGACCATTGACGATCGGGAAATAGAGGTAGCGGACGGCTCCAGCATCCTCGAGGCTGCGGAGGCTGCCGGGGTTTATATTCCCACCTTTTGCTACCACAAGCGCCTGATGCCCTTCGGGGCGTGCCGCATGTGCGTGGTTGAGGTCGAGCAGATGAAGGGCCGCCTGGTCCCTTCCTGCTCCACGCCGGCCGCCAACGGCATGGTGGTAAGCACCAACACCCCCGCGGTGAGAAGCGCCCGCAAAACGCTGCTTGAGCTCCTGCTGGTGCACCATCCCCTTGATTGTCCCGTGTGCGACAAGGGGGGCGAGTGCAAGCTGCAGGACCTGGTGTATGAATACGAGGTGAGCAGCAACCGGTTTCTTGACCGCAAGTTCAACCAGCCGGCTGAAACCGCCTCTCACCTGATAGAAAGGAATGTGAACCGCTGCGTCCTCTGCGGTATGTGCGCGCGGGTGTGCGAGGAGATGGTGGGCGTATCCGAAATCAGCTTTGTCAACCGGGGATTCAAGACCAGGATCGGCACCGACTTTGACCGGGTGCTGGACTGCGAGTTCTGCGGAGAGTGCGTTAACATCTGCCCGGTGGGCGCCCTCACCGACAAGCTTTTCAAATACAAGGCGCGCTCCTGGGAGCTAACCAGGACCAGCACCGTCTGCTCATATTGCAGCACCGGCTGCACCATCACCCTGGGGGTGAAGAACAACCGCATCTACCGGGTGATCGGGGACGACAGCATCGGGGCCAACCGCGGGAGCCTCTGCGCGAAGGGCCGGTTCGGCTACGGGTATGTCTCCAGCCCCGAGCGGATGAACAGCCCCCTGGTGAGAAAGGGCGCCGAGGGGCTGGTGCGGGCCACCTGGGCGGAGGCGATGGAGAAGATAGCCGGGGGTTTGGGCGCGGTCAAACAAAAGTACGGGCCCGACGGGATCGGCGGCATCTGCTCCGGCCGCCTGACCAATGAGGAGGCCTACCTGTTTCAGAAATTTTTACGCGCCGTCGTCGGCACCAACAACATCGACCACGCCGGGGGATACAGCTACTCGGGGCTGATGAAGGGGCTGAGGCCTGCGCTGGGCTTGACCGCGGGAACGGCCACGCTGAACGACATACGCAATGCGGACACCGTGTTCCTGCTGCGCTCCCACCTCTCCGAGACGCATCCGGTGGTGGGATACCAGGTGACCATGGCGGTAAAACGGGACGAACGAAAGCTGGTTGTCGCCGGCGAGCGGCCGATCAAGCACAGCCGGCTGGCCAGCTGCGCGCTCATCCACCGGCCCGAAACCGAGCTGGTCCTGCTCCAGGGCATGATCAATATCATTATCAGCGAGGGGCTGTACGACAGGGAGTTTGTCTCTTCCTCGACCGCCGGTCTTGAAAACCTCAACAGGTCGGTGGCCCGGTACACCCCTGAGTATTGTGAAGGGGTGACCGGCGTCGGCCGGGATGACCTCGCGCAGGCAGCCCGCCTGATTGCGGGAAGCAGGCGGCTGTGCATCCTCCTTTCCACCGGCCTGGGGATTCCCGCGGACGATGAAAAGCTGGGTCTGGCGGTGGCCAACCTCGCCCTGCTGACCGGGATGGTGAAGCGGGAGGGATGCGGCATCGCCTTCCTGGGGGAGAAGTGCAATTCCCAGGGCACCCTGGACATGGGAGTGCTTCCCGGTTTTCTGCCCGGATTCGGTGAAGTGGGTGATGACAAGACGCGGGGCCGCTTTGAAGAAGCGTGGAAGGTGACCCTTCCCGCGCGGCCCGGTCAAAATGCCATGGAAATGATCACCAGCGCGGCGGAAGGCAGGCTGCACGCGCTGTACCTGGCAGGGGAAAACCCGCTGCTTAACTATCCTGAAAGCGAATACACCCTGAAGGCCCTGGAGTCCCTGGATTTCCTGGTGGTGCAGGACATGTTTTTAACCCCCACCGCCCGGCAGGCCGACGTCGTGCTGCCGGTGGCCAGCTTCGCCGAGAAAAAAGGCACCTATACCAGCTTCGAGCGGAGGGTGCAGGCGCTGTCCCCGGCGCTGCCGGTGATGGAAGGGGTCAAAACAGACCTGGAAATTTTCTGCGAGCTGTCCCGCAGGATGGGTCATGTCATGCAGGCAGCCGGGCCTGAGGACGTGATGAGGGAGATCGGCTCGCTGGTTCCTCTCTACGCGGACATCAGCTGCGAATCCCTCGGAGCGGGAGGCCGGCTTGTGCCGTCCCCGCCGGGCGGCGGGCGAACGAGCTACAGCTTTGTCCCGCTCGAGCATGCCGAACCGGCCCGCGGGATTGATGGTGACTATCCGCTGCTGCTGCGCACCGGCAGCATGCTCTTTCATTCCGGTTCCCTGTCAACCCACGCCCCGGCGTTGAACGAGCTCGGGTCCGGAGGCAGGGTGGAGGTGTCTCCCGCCGATGCCGGGACATACGGCCTTGGGGATGGAGAGAAGGTGCTGGTTACATCAAGGATGGGGTCACTGGAGGCAAAGGTGAAAATCAGCAGAAAGCAGGCCAAGGGAATGGTGTATATTCCCTGCCACTTTGCAGACCACCCCGTCAACCGGCTGACCAGCAGGGATCTTGTCCCGACTTGGGTCAAACTGGAAAAGGTGTAGCAGGCATAATTCAAATTAAATTTGCTATTTGTTAATTATAGATGCTGTTTCAGATTTGTCCAAAAACGAGATTGCCGCGCGGAGTTTATCCTGAGCCAAAAACAAGATTCTTCGCGTTGCTCAGAATGACAAGCGAAGGGCTCGCAATGACAAATTCACGCAATGACGCACCAATACGGTCATTGCGAGGAGCATAAGCGACGAAGCAATCTCATGTAAAAAGTTTATTCGAATTTCGGATTTCAGATCAACAGGATGAATGCACTTATTTAGCTGATTGCGCATCTGCAGGAGAGATACATTCCCATGACAAGTATGGCTGCCATGATAATAATGCTGCTTAAGGTCATAGTGGTGTTTATCGTACTGCTCACCTGCGTCGCCTATCTCACCTGGCTGGAGCGCAAGGTGCTCGGGCACATGCAGGTGCGCTACGGCCCCATGAGAACGGGCTGGCACGGCCTGCTGCAGCCCATTGCCGACGGCATCAAGCTCTTTTTCAAAGAGGATATCGTGGTGGAGAAGGCCAACAAGGTCATCTACATCCTTGCCCCCTTCATCGTGGCGGTCTGCGCCTTCGCCTCGTTCGCGGTGGTTCCCTTCGGCAACGTGATCACCCTCTTCGGTCATACCATCGATCTGCGGGTTGCCGACGTGGACATCGGCATCCTCTACATCTTTGCCCTCGGCTCCATGAACGTGTACGGCGTGACCCTGGCGGGATGGGCCTCCAATAATAAATACGCGCTCATGGGCGGGATCCGCTCCTCGGCGCAGATGATCAGCTACGAGATCGCCATGGGGCTCTCGGTCATCGGGGTGCTCATGCTCACCGGGTCGCTGAGCCTGGTTGAGGTGGTGCGGGCCCAGTCGGACATCTGGTACGTGGTGCAGCAGCCGATAGGGTTCATCATCTTTCTCATCTGCGGCATAGCCGAGTGCAACCGCTCGCCCTTTGATCTGCCTGAAGCGGAGAACGAGCTGGTGGCCGGCTTCCACGTGGAATATTCCAGCATGAAGTTCGCCCTTTTCTTCATGGCCGAGTACGCCCACATGATCGTCATGGGCTCGCTGATTACCACCCTGTTTCTCGGGGGGTGGCACCTGCCGTTTGTGGACATCAGCAGCTTCCAGCCTTCTAACCCGGCGGGTCAGCTGGCGGTTGCCCTGATCCCCATGGGCGTCTTCGGCGCCAAGGTCTTCCTCTGCCTCTTTTTCTTCATCTGGCTCCGGGCGACCTATCCGCGCCTGCGCTATGACCAGCTGATGGAGTTTGGCTGGAAGGTTCTGTTTCCACTGGCGCTGCTTAATATTGTAGTCACCGCCGTTCTGCTAATGGTTAATCTGCTTTAAGCAAAGGATGAAGCATGGTAGGTTCTGTGATCAAACGCATCTGGGCGCTGCTGGTGGGACTGAAGGAAACCCTGGCATATTTTCTCGGTACGACCATACTGGGGAAGCCCATCACCCAAATGTATCCCGAGGAGCGGCGGACCCCCTATCCCCGCTTTCACGGCCTGCATAAGCTTTTGCGGGATGAAGAGGGCAAAGAAAAGTGCGTGGCCTGCTCGCTCTGCGCGGCGGTGTGCCCCGCCCGCTGCATCACCGTTGAGGCGGGTGAGAAGGAAAACAATGTCAAGTACGCCCAGCATTACCAGATTGACATCTCCCGCTGCATCTTCTGCGGCTACTGCGTGGAGGCCTGCCCGGTGGGGGCCCTTTTGCTGACCGGCGACTATGAGCTTGCCGATTACACCCGGGAGAGCATGATCTACACCAAGGAGCGGCTCCTCAGAGAGTAGGGAAGGGACCCGGGTTGATGCCACTCAACATCTCTGGTGTGTAAGTACCATCTGTTGGCTGATAACTACCGTTGACCAAGAGGTTACTCTATGGAAGCGCTTATTTTTTACAGTCTGGCCGCAGTGATGGTGATTTCATCGCTGATGGTGATTTTAAGAAGGAACCCCGTGCACAGCGCGCTCTTTCTGATCCTGTGCTTCTTCTGCCTGGCGGGCATCTTCCTCCAGCTTAACGCCCAGTTCATCGCCGCCGTTCAGGTGATTGTCTATGCCGGTGCGATCATGGTGCTGTTTCTGTTCGTGATCATGCTGCTCAACGTGGATCGGGAGTCTTCCGCGGGGGACGGCCGGGGGCCGCAGAAGTTCTGGGCCCTGGTGCTGTGCCTGGCCATCGCCTTTTCCTTCATATCCGCAAGCACCATGAGCGTCTTCACCGGAGCCAAGGGGGCGTATCCCCCGGAGAAGGTCGATGCCATCGGCAACAGCGCGCTCATCGGAAAGGCGCTCTTTACCGATTTTCTTCTGCCCTTTGAGATAACCTCGGTGCTGCTGCTGGCCGCCATCATCGGGGCGGTGGTGCTGGCCAAAAAGAAGCTCTAAACCGTCCCGCCCGGGGCGGCACAGAAAGGACGCAAGCCATGGTTCCCCTTTCCCATTATCTGATTTTAAGCGTCATCCTCTTTTTTATCGGCGTGTGGGGCGTGTTCACCAGACGGAACGCCATCGTCATCTTCATGTGCATCGAGCTGATGCTCAACGCGGCCAACCTGGCCTTCATAACCTTTTCCCGCCACCTTGACTCTCTCGACGGCCAGGTGTTTGTCTTTTTCGTCATGACCGTGGCCGCCGCCGAGGCCGCCGTGGGACTGGGCATCATCATCGCGCTCTACCGGAACAGGGAAACCTTAAACGTTGACGATATCAATCTCATGAAGTGGTAGATGAAGGAGCATCATCATGATTGACTATGTATGGCTTGTTCCCGCGTTTCCCCTCATCGGCGTGCTGCTGAACGGCCTCGCGGGCATTCGCTTTCCCAAGACCCTGACCGGCATCATCGGGTCGGCGATGATCCTGCTTTCCTTTCTGGTTTCCTGCCTCATCCTGGCGCAGGTGCTGCAGGCCGATCCCCAGGCGAGGGTTTTTGAGATCCTGCTCTACCGCTGGATACCCTGCGGCGACCTGCAGGTGAACATCGGCTTCCTGGTGGACGCCCTCTCGCTCATCATGATGCTCACCGTGTCCGGCGTCTCCTTTGTCATTCATGTCTATTCAGTCGGCTACATGCACGATGACCCCGGGTTCCGCCGCTACTTCACCTACCTGAACCTGTTTGTGTTCTTCATGCTCATCCTGGTTTCGGCCAACAGCTTTCTGCTCATGTTCATCGGCTGGGAGGGAGTGGGGCTGTGCAGCTACCTGCTCATCGGCTTCTGGTACCGGAAGAAGGCGCCGGCCGACGCGGGCAAGAAGGCCTTTATCGTCAACCGCATCGGGGACTACGGCTTTCTGCTGGCCATGATGCTCATCTTCGTGGTGTTCGGCAGCCTCGATTTTCTTCCCGTTTTCGAAAAAGCGCCCCAGTTCTTCAAGGGGGGAGAGCTCACGGTGACGCTGATTACCCTGCTTCTCTTTGTCGGGGCCTGCGGCAAGTCCGCGCAGATCCCGCTCTATGTCTGGCTTCCCGACGCCATGGAAGGCCCGACCCCGGTCAGCGCCCTCATCCACGCGGCGACCATGGTCACCGCCGGCGTTTACATGGTGGCCCGGTGCAGCGCCCTTTACACGCTTGCGCCCCTGTCCATGCAGGTGGTTGCCGTCATCGGCGCGCTTACCGCCATCTTTACCGCCTCCATTGCCATTGTCGCCAACGACATCAAGCGGGTCCTGGCCTACTCCACCATCAGCCAGCTGGGCTACATGTTTCTGGCCTGCGGGGTGGGGTCCTTTGCCGCCGGCATTTTCCACCTGATGACGCACGCCTTTTTCAAGGCCCTGCTCTTTCTCTGCGCAGGCAGCGTGATGCATGCCCTGTCGGGCGAACTGGACATGAGGAAAATGGGGGGATTAAAGTCCCGCCTGCCGGTGACCTACATGACCTTCTTCATCGGATGCCTGGCCATAGCCGGCATTCCGCCCTTTGCCGGTTTTTTCAGCAAGGACGAGATACTCTGGAATGCCTTCCAGAAGAGCTTCCTCCTCTGGGCGGTTGCGGCGTTTGCCGCCTTCATGACCGCCTTCTACATGTTCCGCGCCGTCTTCATGACCTTTTACGGGACATCGCGCATGGAGCCGGAGGTTGAGCACCATGTCCACGAATCCCCCCCGGTGATGACCGTCCCCCTGCTGATTCTGGCGGTGCTTTCGGTCATCGGAGGCCTGGTGGGCATTCCCCTGATCCCGGGATGGAACCGCATCCACGATTTCCTCGCGCCGGTGGTTGCCGGGCACGCGGCGGAGGTGGCGCAAAAGGTGTACTCGGGGCTGGCATTTGCCTCCGAAGGGGCGGCCGCCGCGGAGCCGCTCGCGCACCATTCGGCGGGCCTGGAGCTGCTGATGATGGGGGTTTCCGTCGCCATCGGGCTTGCCGGGATCATAACCGCCTACTATCTGTATATCAGGCGGCCGGAGCTTCCTGATAAAATCGCCGGGCGCTTCAAGGGCTATTACCACCTGCTCACCAACAAGTACTTTGTGGATGAGATTTATAACGCGCTGGTGGTCGAGCCTTTAAAAAGCATCTCCACCTTCCTCTGGAAGGGATTGGATGAACAGGTGGTGGACGGTGCGCTGGTGAACGGGTCCGCCGCCTTGGTGAAAAAAGCGAGCGGCCTGCTCAAATATGTGCAGACGGGCTTTGTCCAGAACTATGCCCTCTCCATCCTCTTCGGCCTGGCGGTCATCCTCTACGTGATCATGAAATGATGGGAGGGAAAAGGGAGAACAATGACCAACATCAGCTTTGATATCCTCTCGGTTTTGATTTTTCTGCCCCTGGCCGGCATACTGCTCATAGTCGGCGTCAGCAGGGAGAAGCCCGCCGTGATCAAGGGCATCACCTTTTTGACGGCGCTGCTCAATTTCCTGATTTCCCTGCTTCTCTACCGGGCCTTCGACTGCACCACCCACGAATTTCAGTTCGTCACCACCGTTCCCTGGGTGGAAGAATACGGCATCAGCTACCATTTGGGCGTGGACGGCATCAGCCTCTTCCTGGTCCTGCTCACCACCTTTCTGACGGCCATCTCGGTGGTTGCCTGCTGGAAGGACATCCAGGAGAAGGTGAAGGGGTTCATGATCTGCCTGCTGCTGCTGGAGACGGGGGTCATCGGCGTCTTTGTCTCGCTGGACCTCTTCCTCTTTTACATCTTCTGGGAGGTCATGCTCATCCCCATGTACCTGCTCATCGGGGTCTGGGGGGCGCCCGCCCGCAGGATTTACGCGGCGGTCAAGTTCTTTCTCTTCACCATGTTCGGAAGCCTCTTGATGCTGGTTGCCATCCTGGTGCTCTACTTTTACAACCACAGCGTTACCGGCACCTATACCTTCATGCTCGAGGACCTCTACAAGCTCTCCATTCCCTACGGGATGCAGATCTGGCTGTTTCTGGCCTTTGCCCTGGCCTTCGCCATCAAGGTCCCCATGTTTCCCTTTCATACCTGGCTTCCCGACGCCCACACCGAGGCGCCGACGGTGGGGAGCGTGCTGCTGGCGGCGGTGCTCCTGAAAATGGGAACCTACGGATTCCTGCGCTTCAACCTCCCCCTGTTTGCCGAGGCCACGATTGCCTTCGTCCCCCTCATGTCCGTGCTGGCCATCATCGGCATCGTCTACGGCGCCCTGGTCTGCATTGTGCAGAAGGACCTGAAGCGGATGATCGCCTTTTCCAGCGTGAGCCATCTGGGGTTCGTGGTGCTGGGCATCTTCGCGCTTAACATCCAGGGCCTCGAAGGGGGCATCCTGCAGATGCTCAATCACGGCTTTTCAACCGGCGCCCTCTTCCTCATCGTGGGGATGATCTATGAGCGCCGGCACACCCGCCTCATCGAGGAGTTCGGCGGCCTTTCCAAGGTGATGCCGGTTTTTGCCACCTTCTTCATGATCGTCACCCTGTCGTCGGTGGGCCTGCCCGGGCTCAACGGGTTCGTGGGGGAGTTCCTGATCCTCCTGGGCACGTTCAGGGCCAACGCCGCCTACGCCGTTTTTGCCGCGCTCGGGGTCATTTTCGCCGCGGTCTACATGCTGTGGATGTTCCAGCGGGTGATGTTCGGAGAGATCACCAAAGAGGCGAACCGGACGCTTAAGGACCTTTCGCTGCGGGAGGTTTGTGTGCTGCTCCCGCTGATTTTCTTTATCGTGCAGATCGGCGTCTATCCAAGGCCGTTTTTGTCCCGGATGGATGCCACGGTCAAGCACCTGATTACCCAGGTAGAATCGAAAACGTCACGGCGCGGTGCTGAAGTGAAGATGGTTTCCACGGTACCCGGTGCCCGGCACGAGAGGACAGGAGATCGATGATGGAGCCGATAGTTCTTCCGCTGATAAACATGCGGGCGGTGCTGCCCGAACTGATGGTGCTGGTCACCGCCCTGGTGGTGCTGCTCACCGATCTCGCGCTGGGAAAGGACAACAAGACGCCCCTGGCATGGGTGACCCTGCTCGGCCTGGCCACTTCGTTCGTTGCCTCCGCCGGCATCTGGGCGGACGGTGTCGCGGAGCACGCCTTTAACGCCATGATCGTGGTGGACCGCTTCAGCCTCTTTTTTACCGGCCTCTTCGCGGCGGCGGCGTTCATCACCGTGCTCATCTCGGTAAACTACATCAGGCTGGAGGGGATCAACTACGGGGAGTTTTACGTGCTCATCCTGCTGGCGACGGTGGGGATGATGATCATGGCCAAGGCCAATGACCTGATGGTCGTCTTTCTCGGCCTGGAAACCCTCTCCGTCTCCGTGTACGTGCTGGTGGGTTTTTTGAGAAACAGCCTTAAGTCCAATGAATCGGCGCTGAAATATTTTCTGCTGGGCGCGTTTTCCAGCGCCTTTCTGCTGTACGGCATTGCCTTCATCTACGGCGCGACGGGCACCACCCGCCTGCCTGCCATCGCCGCTTACATTCAAAGCACGCCGCTGCTTGCCTCCAGCCCCCTGGTGCTCGCCGCCGTGGGGCTCCTCCTGGTGGGCTTCGGCTTCAAGGTGGCCCTGGTGCCCTTCCACATGTGGACACCCGATGTGTACGAGGGGGCGCCGACCTCCATAACCGCCTTTATGTCGGTGGGGGTGAAGGCGGCCGCGTTCTCCGCCTTCCTGAGGGTTTTTCTCTCCTCGTTCGAGTCGCTGAGGCCGGACTGGACCATGATTCTCTGGGTGCTGTCCGCGGTGACCATGACCCTGGGAAACCTGGTGGCAATAAGCCAGGAAAACATCAAGCGCATGCTGGCCTACTCCAGCATTGCCCATGCCGGCTATATTCTGGTGGCAATGACAGCGGGGGGAAGCCTGGCCACGACCAGCATTATCTATTACCTCATGGCCTACACCCTCATGAACCTGGGGGCATTTGCCATCGTCATCCTCTACGGGAAGAAGGGTGAGGAAAACATCCTGGTGACGGACTACGCCGGGGCCGGCTTTAAGTATCCCTGGCTGTCGGCTGCCATGGCCGTCTTCATGTTGTCCCTGGCAGGCATTCCGCCGCTGGCCGGTTTTATCGGCAAATTTTATATTTTCAGCGCCGCGGTAAAACAGGGATTTATCTGGCTTACCATCATCGGCGTTTTAAACAGCCTCATCGCCGCCTATTACTATCTCAGGGTCACCGTGGTCATGTACATGAGGGACCCGGTTAAGGAGGTCGGCAATCTTTCTTTTTCCTTTCCCATGATTGTTGCCCTGCTCATCACAATATTTTTTACCCTCCACATGGGCATACTTCCTGCGCGCTATCTGCAAATTGCCAGGGCATCGATTGAGATGCTGATGTAGTTGATTAATAAGAGTTTTTTATCAAGGTGCATGGTTCTGCCTCATGAAACCGCTCTCAGAGCGGTTTTTCTTTCATTTACCCTGTTAACCCAGGGGTGAACTCCAGCGGCAATCCGTTGTATTTTCATACGGCGCAGAGCCGCTATGGGTTATTACCAATTGATTTATAATGACTTTTATTTTAAGGGTGGCCTCATCCATGTAAACCCCCACTTTGAGTCTGCAATTGAATAATAAATAAAATAATTTTGGTTGCTTAAAACGCTCAATACGTGTATAATTCATTATCGGTGTGGTTTGATTGAATCTTTGATATAACAACCGGAGGAGGTAAATCGGCGTGTTCAAAGTGGGAGATATGGCGGTTTATCCAACGCACGGTGTGGGCGTCATAGAGTCCATAGAAAGTAAAGAGATTTCAGGCGATAAGCACACGTTTTATGTTCTCAGGGTACTGGGCAACGGCATGACCATAATGATTCCTACCAAGAATGCCGATTCCGTGGGGCTCAGGGAAGTGATTGCCGAGAACCAGGTGTCCAAGGTTTATAAGATTTTAAAGAAGAAAGACATAGAGATTGATTCCCAGACCTGGAACAGAAGATACCGTGAATACGTTGATAAAATTAAAACCGGTTCCATCTTTGAAGTTGCGGGTGTGCTGCGTGATCTGTTCCTGCTGAGGCTGGATAAAGACCTTTCGTTCGGCGAGCGGAGGATGCTGGATACGGCAAGAAACCTGCTGATTAAAGAGCTTTCCATCGTGAAGAACAGCTCTGAGAAGACCATTGAAAAAGAGCTGAAAAGAATTTTCGACTACTGAAGCCTTACCCCTCGCCTGACCTGAAATTTCTGCTTTCCTCTCACACGTGCAGCTCTTCAAAAAAATGATTTTACTCCCCTCGAACGACGAATCTTTTTCCCACGGATTACATCATATAGCGCGGTTATGCAGGTGGAGATGCTTTTTACGACGGGTGTGGCAATGCGCCACACCTTGAAGCTGTGCTTTTATAGGTATTACGTCACTGATGAAAGGAGGTGAACACAATGATAGTTTTCAGATGCGTGCTGGCTTTTTGTGCTGCCGCGGTCGGTGCTTTTCTCTTCCGGGGGCTGTTCAAGACAACAAATTTTGCCCTGCTGGGAGGACTGGCGGGAATCGCCCTGGCGGCTGTCGCAATGCTCATTGAGCATAAGGTCAAAAAGACCCCCTTGAGGGTAGTTGCAGGAGGTGTTGCAGGTTTTGCCACGGGCCTGGTACTGGCCAATCTTTCTTCCTTTGCACTTCTTTTTCACTATCCGGGAAACGCGCTCATCAGCTTCACCATCTACCTCATGCTCAATGTCCTGCTCGGTTTTCTGGGCCTGGCCATTGGCGTCGGCAAGGCGGATGAGCTGGTGAAAACCAGGTCCGGCGGCTTGCGTGGCGCGGCCGGGAACCAGAACATCAAGGTCATGGATACGAGCGCCATCATCGACGGGAGAATAGCGGACATTTTTGAAACCGGCTTTGTTGAAGGCACATTAATCATTCCCCAGTTTGTGCTGCAGGAGCTGCTCTACATTGCAGATTCCTCGGACTCGATGAGACGGGTCAGGGGAAAGCGGGGCCTGGATATCCTGAACAAGATTCAGAAGCAGGTGGATGTTGAGGTCAAGATTATCGACCAGGACTTTCCCAAGATAAAAGAGGTTGATGCCAAGCTGGTCGCCCTGGCCAAAAAGATGGAAGGGAAGATTATTACCAACGATTTTAACCTCAACAAGGTGGCGGAGCTGCAGGGCGTCCCGGTGCTCAATGTCAATCAGCTGGCCACGGCCCTGCGTCCGGTTGTGCTCCCCGGTGAGCAGATGAATGTTTTCATTCAGCGGGAAGGGAAGGAGCAGGGCCAGGGTGTGGCCTACCTTGACGACGGCACCATGGTGGTGGTGGAAAACGGAAGAAGGTTTATGGGCAGAAATGCCGATGTTACCGTTACCAGCGTCCTGCAAACGACGGCGGGAAGAATGATTTTTACCGAGCTCAAGAGCAGGAAATCGGCTGAAAATTCCTCCAACTCTGACAGGTAAACGCGGATGAAATGCGTTGCCCTCATCCCTGCCGCCGGGCAGGGGAAAAGAATGGGCGGTGCCCACAGCAAGCCCTATCTTCTGCTGCAGGGAAAGCCCATTCTCGCTCATACCCTCCTGGAGCTTGAGCGCTGCCCGCTGATTCATGAGGTAGTGCTCATAGTGGAGAGCGGTGAAATTGAGCGCGCGCGGGCATCCGTGGTTGAGGCGTTCAGGCTCCAAAAAGTGGGCGCCGTACTCGCGGGCGGCGTGCAGCGCCAGGACTCGGTGTGGGAGGGGCTCAGGACGGTTCAGGATGATTGCGACCTGGTGATGGTGCATGACGGTGTGCGGCCTTTTATTTCGCAGGAGATGCTGGCGCGCTCCATCGAGGGGGCGATTGACTGCGGCGCGAGCATTGCCGCAGTGCCGGCCAAGGACACGGTCAAGCTGGTTTCCGATCAACATATGGTGCTGAAGACACCGGACAGAAAGAGCGTCTTCCTGGTACAGACTCCGCAGACGTTCAAGCGTGACGTTTTGCGCAGGGCGTACCGCCAGGCCATGGAGGATGGTTTTTATGCCACTGATGAGGCCTCTCTGGTGGAGCGGCTGGGCCTGCCGGTCAAGGTGGTTGAAGGCTCTTACGAAAACATCAAAATTACCACCCCGGAAGACCTGGCTGTGGGGGAGATGATATTGAGGAGAAGGTCGCAGAAGACGAATGATGCAGGAGTCGGTCTTTAGCCCTACACCCTGTTCCCTGTACCCTGACCCCTCAAACGCAACCACGAAGCACACGAAACAATAATACTAACTACGGAGAGCACGAAGAAAAATGTCCGTGCGAATTGGTTATGGCTACGATGTTCACCGGCTGGTTGAGGGCAGAAAGCTCATGCTGGGCGGTGTACATGTGCCGTTCGAGCGGGGGCTGTACGGGCACTCGGATGCTGATGTGCTGCTGCACGCGGTATGCGACGCGATCCTCGGCGCCCTGGCATTGGGTGATATCGGCGTGCACTTTCCTGATACCGACAGCCGCTTTAAGGACATTGCCAGCCTGGAGCTTTTAAGGGGGGTTGTAAAGCTGGCAAAGGAAAAGGGTTATGCGGTCGGCAATATCGATGTTTCACTGGTTGCGGAGCGGCCGAAAGTCGCGGCATACACCGGGAAGATGCGCGAAAATATAGCGCACGTTTCCGGCATCCCATCAGACCGGGTCAGCATTAAGGCCACCACCGCCGAGGGTCTGGGGCCCATCGGGCGGGGAGAGGGCATCTCCGCGCACGCGGTGGTTCTGATGAAGGCGGCCCCGGAGGCTGTGTCATAATCCTGCTTTGTGTCATTTCGAGGGAAAAATTTGGATTTTGTCATTTGGTGTTTCAGTGAGGATAATGACAAATTTCAAAGTCCAAATGCCAAATGAAGTTCAAAGTTAAAAAAGAGCCATTTAGACATTTTGATTTTGTCATTGATTTGAACTTTGGGTTTTGACATTTGACATTACGGCACCTTGGCATGACAAATGCCCAATCGAAGTTCAAATTTCAAATGACGGGGAAATTTTACACTAATCATCACCACGAGGATTTGCTGATGGCACTTACCATTTACAACACCATGACCGGCAAAAAGGAACCCTTTCAGCCGCTCAGAGAGGGCAAGGTGGGAATGTATGTCTGCGGGGTGACCGTGTATGACCTTTCCCATATCGGGCACGCACGGGCGGCCATCGTTTTTGACATTATCTACCGGTACTTGAAATTCAAGGGATACGATGTAACCTACGTGAGAAATTATACCGATGTCGATGACAAAATAATCAACAAGGCCAATCAGGAAGGGGTGAGCGCCAGGGAGATTGCCGAGCGCTACATTGCCGAGTATGACCGGGACATGGCGGCGCTGAATGTCGAGACTCCTTCACACACGCCGCGCGCGACGGAGCACATCACGGGGATGATCCGGCTGATAGAGCGGCTGGTTGAAAACGGGTACGGCTACGAAGTGGAAGGCGACGTGTACTACGCGGTTTCAAAGTTCGGGCCGTACGGAAAGCTGTCGGGGAAGAACACTGAGCAGCTGCAGGCGGGCGCCCGGGTGGAGGTTGATGACCGGAAGAAGGATCCCCTGGATTTTGCCCTGTGGAAGGCAAGCAAACCCGGCGAGCCGGCGTGGGATTGCCCCTGGGGCAAGGGGAGGCCCGGCTGGCACATCGAGTGCTCCGCCATGGGCCAGCATTTTCTGGGAGAAACCTTTGACATCCACGGGGGAGGGGCTGACCTGATTTTTCCCCACCACGAGAATGAGATTGCCCAGGCGGAGGGCGCCACGGGAAAGCCGTTTGTCCGCTACTGGATTCACAACGGGTTTGTCACCATAAACCAGGAGAAGATGTCCAAGTCTCTCAAGAATTTTTCCACCATCCGGGAGATCCTGGGCTACTGCCATCCCGAAGCGGTGAGGCTGTTTCTGCTCTCCAATCATTATCGCAGTCCGGTGGATTTTTCCGAGCAGAGCCTGCGCGAAGCCCAGCAGGCCCTGGACCGCCTGTACGCGCTGCTCAAGGATTTAAAGGAAATGAAAGGCGAGATTAAAGGATCGCCTGCCGCGGGCACGAAAGAAATGGAGGAGATTGTACGATCGCTGCCGGAGCAGTTCGAGAAGGCCATGGACGATGATTTTAATAGCGCAGCCGCCCTGGGAGTGCTTCAGCGCGCGACCCGTGACCTCAACCGGTTGTTCGCGGAGGCCAAACAGGATGCTGCCGCGGGTTTTCCACCCGCACTTCTGGAAGAGGGCCTTGCAGCCTTCACGAGGCTGGGGGCCGTTCTCGGTATCCTGACCACAGACCCGGCTGAATATTTCAGGCAGAAGCAGGATGAGGGTATGAAGGATGTTGCCTTGAGCGAGGAGCAGATACTCAACTACATCGAGGAGCGAAAGGCCGCCCGTGCCCAGAAGAATTGGAAAAGGGCCGACGAGATCCGGGATGAGCTCTTAAGCAAGGGCATCATCCTTGAGGACAGCGCCACAGGGAACGACATGGAAGGTAGGAAAAAACTGAATTTTGAAAATGCCAAATGACCAAATCCAAAGTTCAAATGAATGTCAAAATCCAAATGACTCAGGAGATATTTCGCGGCTAAAAGCCGCTCCTACCGGTTCGGCGCAACCACGGTTTTCTTTGTCACTTGAACTTTGAACTTCATTTGTCGTTTGAGCTTTGAGACATTTGTCATTTCTTCCCTTATTTTTCAGGTCGCCTCAATGCCTCCTTTTACCATCGTTTCCTCCTTTACCCCCCAGGGTGATCAACCGCAGGCCATAGAAAAATTGAGCAGGGGCATCGAGCAGGGGGACAGGCACCAGGTGCTCCTGGGCGTGACCGGCTCAGGAAAGACTTTCACCATGGCCAAGGTGGTGGAACAGGTGCAGAAGCCGACACTGGTCATTGCCCCCAACAAGACCCTGGCCGCGCAGCTCTACGGGGAGTTCAAGGAGCTCTTTCCCGAAAACGCGGTCGAGTTTTTTGTCAGCTATTACGATTATTACCAGCCTGAAGCATACCTGCCCACGACCGACACCTACATCGCCAAGGACGCCTCCATAAACGACACCATCGACAAGATGCGGCACGCCGCCACCCACTCGCTGTTTGAGCGGAGGGACGTGATCATCGTGGCCAGCGTTTCCTGCATCTACGGGCTGGGGTCTCCCGAGGAGTACAAGAACATGCTGGTTCTGTTCCAGAGGCAGGCGGAGGTTTCCCGGGACGAGGTGCTCTCGCGGCTGGTGGAGATACAGTACGAACGCAATGATTACGATTTCAGCCGGGGCACCTTCCGGGTGCGGGGTGACGTGGTGGAAATCTTTCCCGCCTATGAGGAGGACAGGGCCATCCGGGTTGAGTTCTTCGGCGATACCGTGGACGGCATCTCGGAGATCGATCCGCTGCGCGGAAAGGTTCTGCGGAAGCTCAATAAGATACCCATCTATCCCAACAGCCATTACGTGACCGGCAAAGAGCGCCTCGAGGCGGCCGTCCGCTCCATTCGCCTGGAGCTCAAGGCCCGGCTGGTGGAGCTGCACGCACAGAACAAGCTGCTCGAGGAGCAGCGGCTGAAGGAGCGGACCCGGTTCGACCTGGAAATGATAGAAGAGATGGGCTACTGCACGGGCATAGAGAATTACTCGCGCCACCTGGATGGCCGGAAGCCCGGGGATCCGCCGGCGGTGCTGCTGAACTACTTTCCCGCCGATTTCCTGCTCTTCATCGACGAAAGCCACATAACCATCCCCCAGCTTAACGGCATGTACCGGGGAGACCGCTCCCGCAAGGGAACGCTGGTTGAGTACGGCTTCCGCCTGCCATCGGCGGTTGACAACAGGCCGCTTACGTTTGAGGAATTCGAACGGAAAGTAAACCAGGTGGTGTATGTCTCCGCCACACCCGGCGCGTATGAACTGCAGAAGAGTAAGGGAAAGGTTGTCGAGCAGATTATCAGGCCCACGGGGCTGATTGATCCCGCGGTTGAGGTGAGGCCGGCAACGAACCAGGTGGATGACCTTCTGGCTGAGGTGAAGAAGCAGGTGGAGAGGCAGGAGCGAACGCTGGTGACAACCCTCACCAAGCGCATGGCCGAGGACCTGACCGAGTACTACGCTGACCTGGGGCTCAAGGTGAAGTACCTCCACTCTGATATCGATACCCTGGAGCGGGTGCAGATCATACGGGACCTGAGGCTCGGCGCCTTTGATGTGCTGATCGGCATCAACCTCCTGAGGGAAGGATTGGACCTCCCGGAGGTTTCCCTGGTTGCCATACTGGACGCGGATAAGGAGGGCTTCCTGCGCTCGGAGCGGTCGCTTATCCAGACCTGCGGGCGGGCAGCGCAGAAACCTTTCAGGCAGGGTGCTCATGTATGCGGACACCCTGACCCAGTCCATGAAGAGGGCCATTGATGAGACAAACCGTCGCAGGATCATCCAGGACAACTTCAACCGTGAGCACAACATAACCCCTGAGAGCATTAAGAAATCAGTGCAGGACGTTCTGAGCTCCGTCTACGAAGCGGACTACTACACGGTCTCCCTTGCGGCTGAGGAGGTGGAGGAATATGCTTCGGTGGATGATATTATTAAAAAGATCAAGAGGCTGCAGAAGCAGATGCAGGCGGCGGCGAGGGAGCTGGAGTTCGAGCGGGCAGCCGAGCTCCGCGATGAGATCAAAAGGCTGGAGCAAATGGAGCTGCAGTACCGCGCGGGATAGGGGCGATTACTTTTGTGTTGACAGAAGCGGCGTTTTTACATTAATTAAGGAAATGACAAATTTCAAAGCCCAAATACCAAATGAATTTCAAAGTTCAAATGGACAAAGCGACCGACCCGGTAGGAGCGGCTTTTAGCCGCGAAATATGTGCAATGACAAATACCAAAGCTCAAATGAAAAAAGGGCATTTGGGCGCAAGGTAGGGAAATGATTATGTAGTGCGGTGGCAGGTTATTCTGCTGCAGAATAACAAATTTCAAAGCGCTAAACGGAAAAATTAAGGGGGCTATTTTTTCTTGAACCTTTGGATGTTTGACATTTGAATATTTATAACATTAGATTAGTAGGTAAGCGGTCTTTTGCTGATAAAGAGTGAAATGACAGGTTCCAAAGCCCACTATTAATACTCCTATGAAGTGCTTTTCAAATGGCTCAATGTCAAAGCCCAAATGAAAAAAAAGTTTATGATCTTGAAGAAAGAACTGCTCTCATTTGGAGAACAGGTAATCGATTTTGTTTAAATCATTTGCCCAAGGGTATCGTTAATAATGAGCTAATCTCGCAGCTGGTTCGTTCCGGCACGAGCATAGGCGCCAATTATATGGAGGCTGATGGCGCCGTAATACCCTTGATCGAAAAAAGATTTATCAGCGACAAAATAACGACGATTGCCATATTAAAAAGGTAATGGCCAAGGAACCCAGGTTTTGCGGTTACGGACTAAACATTGGCTTAGAATGATATTGAAGACCATGATTCCGGTACCGTGGAGAGCAATTGTAAAAGGTTATGCTCCTCAGGAGGCTATAGGAACTGACCCATTGATGCTGATACTGCCCCAATTCGTCCATTCTCTTATCAAAGAGAAAATAATTATTAGAGAAATGACAAATGCCAAGGCCCAAATGACAAATGAAGTTCAAAGTTCAAATGACAAGGAGAACCATAGTTGCAACAAACCGGTAGGAGCGGCTTCAGCCGCGTAATTCTCTTGAGGCATTTGGATTTTGATGGTCATGTAGATGGTTCTGATGCATTCAATTTGGATATTTGGTATGAGCACACTGATTTATCATTGCACCTCCACAGTGCCGGCGTGGTGAAACTGGTAGACGCACGGGACTCAAAATCCCGCGGGCTCACGCCCATGAGAGTTCGATCCTCTCCGCCGGCACCATATTTTTTTAGGGAGAATGAAAAATTCCAAAATGCAATTTTCAAGCTGCTCTTGAAAGGATCACACCATGATACTTGGCATCTGCGGAAGCGGAAGGAAAGAGGGAAATACCGGCGCACTCATTGAAGCGGTACTGAAAGCGACAGGGGCTGAAAATGAGCTTATATGGCTCATCGATATAAACCCCGGCTACTGCACCGGGTGCATGCGCTGCGTGTTCGAGGGCAACTGCTGGCAGCAGGATGGGATGACCAACATCCTGTACAAGAAACTCCTTGACGCTGAAGCCATCGTCCTCGGCTCCCCCTGTTATTACGGCGAAGTTTCAGGATTGATGAAGAGCATGATGGACAGAAGCATTGCGCTTGGCTACATGGGGATCGGCAAGGAGTCCGACAATCCCATGCACGGCAGGAAGCCCCTTGCAGGCAAGCCCGGCGCCGTGGTGGGGGCCGTGGCAGGCCACGGGATTGAACACACATTGGAGGTCATGGAGAAGTTCCTTGCCTACAGCGAGATAAAGGTGGTGGGCAAGGTAGGGGCCATTGCGGGCATGGACGATGTCAGGGAAAAGCCCGACATCATGGAACAGGCACGGCAGCTCGGTCTTAAAATCAAAGCGGCACTCAAAGATAAATAGCGGCAGGGTCACCGGTTGGTGCTTGGCATATGTCCATGGGCTGCGGCGATGTGGACAGGGACCTTACGAGAGAACTCTACTACCTCCGGCCGGCACGCGGAGGACATTGATTGTTGGTTTCCCCTTAATAGGGAGGGAATGTTCCCTTTGCAAAATAGCCACTTGGCCTTGGCAGGCTGGGGGCTGTTTTTTTGTCCTTGAATAAATGAGCTTTCTATGGAAACAATAAAGTATTCATTGACCCGTTAATCGCAAAGGAGAAAATCCCATGAGACGAAAAATTTATAAAACCATGCTTGTCCTGGCCGCCGGAAGTGGCATGC
Organism: uncultured delta proteobacterium; assembly: GCA_963793865.1. Lineage (GTDB taxonomy): Bacteria > Desulfobacterota > WTBG01 > WTBG01 > WTBG01 > CAZWCD01. The sequence continues at coordinate 297,803 of CAWCBP010000004.1, read as the reverse complement.
TGTGGATTGCTCATTCCGCAACAGCCGCACTTGATCAGGCAACCATAATATCAGGTCTTAAAGAGGCGCTCGCCCTGAGCACGGAAAAAGCAATTGCCCTTGTCGGGAAGCAAGACGGATATTTCGGCAATAAAATGATTAAAATTCTGATGCCGGAAAAGATGCGCATGGTAACGGACGCTCTGAGCAAGGCGGGTATGCAGAAACAGGTCGATGCATTTATTCTCAGCATGAACAGGGCGGCGGAGAAGGCGGCCCCGAAAGCAGCCTCCATATTTGCCGATGCCATAAAAAACATGAAGCTTGAGGACGCGCAGAAGATTCTTAATGGCGGTGATACCGCGGCGACGGATTATTTTAAGCTGAAGACCTCGGATAGGATTTACAAGGAATTTAAGCCCATCATCTCATCAACCATGTCCGAGGTGGGCACGACCCGCCTTTATGAAAACATTATGGGCAGGACCAAGACCATGCCTTTTATGCGCGGGATGGAGGTTGACCTTGATGATTATGTGACCCGGAAGTCAGGCGATGGTCTTTTTTTGATGCTTGGACAGCAGGAAAAAATGATCAGGGGAAATCCCGCCGCGCGGTCAACGGATCTTTTGAAGAAAGTTTTTGGTAAATGAGGATCCGGGTTGGTGTATTTTGACATTTGAAATTTAACAAACGATAGGAGCGGCTTCAGCCGTGAATTCAGTGCCGGATAGGAGAGTGCCTTAATCATAGGCAAGTGTTTCTACTTTTCCAATTTCACTTAGTCAACAACGTCCCTAAACCTTCCAAACCTTCATGCCATGATCAAGCGTATTTTTTATATTCTCCTGGGATTACTTTTCATTGTCGCGTTGCTATGGAAAAGCAATATATGCGATGGTAATAATATTCCCTATGGCTTGATCGCCTTTGATGTGTACGTGGACAGCAGCTCAATTGATAAAGAGTTATTTGCCGGTACCATTAAAGCAAACTACTTTTCAAAACATAAGGGTTTAAAAAAGGCTTTAGCTCTTGCAGATTCTTATGCCAATGCCATGAATCTGACTGACTGGAGCTATGTTTGTTGTACGGTAACCGCTTCTTCACACTGCCTAACCAGGGTACGGTAGTCATCCCTTTCCCTGAGTGCTCCTGTCAACGGTCTTAACCTGGCAAACAAATGTTCACAGCAGTAAAGGACTCAATGTGAAACAGCTCCTTGACCACTGCCAGACTTAGCAGGTGCTCCTATTTCCCGTCTATGGCTTCAGCATTCTGCGACTTTGCATCCCCTCTTGACAAATATGCAATTTTAATTAATTGATTGTCTGTAATTTCCGGGTATGATGCGCAGTGGTATCGGGAACCTGATAAAAATATCTCCATCGCCAGAGGTAGGCATGAAAGCCGGAACGAAGACAAAAAGCCGCGCGAATGATACATCAAAAGAAATAAGCCGCCTGGTTGCTGAAATTGAAAAGCTCAAGCAGGAACAAAGAGAGCTGAGAGAAAAATATAAAAACACCATTGAGTATGCCAACGATGCCATCTTGACAACTGACAGCAAGGGCAGGATCAGCTCTTTTAACCGGAAGGCTGAACAGATGTTCGGCTACAGCCGTAAGGAGATCATGGACAAGCCGGCATCGATACTTTTACCCACACAGAGGAGAAATAAAGAAAAGGATAAGTTTAAAACCATGTCTATGAATTTTAGCAGCGCCCACACGGGATCCATCCGGGAGGGACTGGGATCACGAAAGGACGGTCAGACATTTCCCATAGAAGGCTCCTTTCATCTTATTAAACCGGAAGGCACATATGCAGTGACCGGCATCATCCGTGAAATCTCGGACCGGATACAGATGGAAGAGCAGCTGCGGGTGAGTGAAGAACGGGCGCGGATCCTTTTAAACGCCACCGCGGATATTGCTGTTCTGGTTGATAATAAAGCCACGCTCATCGATGCCAATGAGGCGTTCTGCCGGAAAATGAACATGAGCAGAGATCAGCTCATCGGCAAGAAGCCGCTTGATTTATTCGGCAGGGACGTGGCAAAAAAAAGAACGGCATTCTTTAAAAAGGTGCTGCGGGAACGAATCCCGGTTTATTTCCAGGATAATAACGGCACCCGCTGGTTTGATAATGCCATCCATCCCATTTTCGACCGGGAGGGCAGTGTCTCGCAAGTTGTTATTTTCGCCCATGAGATAACGGAGATGAAACAGAAGGAGGAAGAGCTTATTGCGGCACGGGATAAGCTCAAGGCTTTGGCCATGGAAGTGACGGCCATAGAGGAAAATGCCAGGCGCACCTTTTCGAACTATCTGCATGACAGGATCGGGCAGACGCTGTTTGTGCTGAAAATAAGATTGGAAATGATGGCGAAAGCCGAAGCCGGTGGCGAAAGCGCTGAAACCTGGAAGGAAATATTCAAGCTCATTGAAAAGGCAGTGAACGATACACGCGCCTTGTCCTATGAAATGAGTCCTTCCATTCTCAATGAGTTCGGGCTTGAGGCCGCCCTGGAATGGCTGGTTGACCAGGCCAATAAAGAACACGATCTCAAAATTAACTTTGAAAGCGATCGAAAACCAAAAGTCATGGATCAAAATATGAGCACGCTCTTGTACCGGGCTGCAAGAGAGCTGCTGACCAATGTTGTCAAGCATGCCAATGCAAAAAATGTAATGGTATCGCTCAGACAGGATGATCATCAGGTGCGGCTGGAGATGAGAGATGACGGGGTCGGCTTTGACACCAGGAGCTTACAATTGCTTCCCGACCGCAACAAGGGATTCGGGCTGTTCAGCATTAAGGAGAGGCTGCAATGGCATAAGGGAGACATGGTTGTCAGATCAGCGCCCGGAAAGGGAACGCACATCACCCTTCTGGCTCCGCTCTCCTGAAGTGGGCTTTTTCTTACAGGCCCATGTCTGAGCATTTACCAGCCGCGGGCCGGTTTTTCTCTCAGAAATATTGATAACCGGTAGGAGCGGCTTTCAGCCGCGAATGCATCGCGCCTGAAGGCGCTCCTACCCAAATTTAAAATATTTGGGCTGGATGTATAGCAAGCACATTACAGGATGGAAAGACATACTGTTGCATCTTTGATGAAGTAATTGGAAGGCAGGCATTTAAACAAAGGAGCAGAGCATGGCGGGAACTGAACAAAAGGATGCGGCGAAAGGAAAGCTGACTCAGGACGAACTCTACCGGGAAATGGTGGAGTATCTCGAAATCAACAATATTTGCACCCTGGCATTCGCCCATAATAACGTTCCCCGGGCGACACCGGTGGAATACCGCAATGACGGTGCCACCTTGTATGTGGTGTCGGAAGGCAGGAGCTATGAGTTTTATCAAAAAGGTGAAAAGGGCAAGGTGGTGGAGTGGAAGAAAATGTTCATCGAGCGAAACCCGCGCTGCTGCGTGGGCATTATCTCGCCGTACTTCGGCTACAAGTCAACCCGCGGGCTGCGGATCTGGGGAAACGCGCAGGTCTTCCATAAGGGCGACGCGGAATGGAAGAAGGGCTGCGACCTGCTCCACGTGGAACGGCAGCTTGCTGACTTTAATCAAACGGCCATTCCCGACTTCCTCATCGTTACCAGGATTGTTCCTGAAATGATGCAGTACTTCAACATGGTGAAGGGTATCAAGCGCGCCCTCTGGGTGGCGCCGGGCGTGGATCCTGCCGCCTGGAATTGTCCCTGGGAATAGCTGATGCCCGTTTCCACCCCCTTGGCATAATGCTAAAGGTTTCCCCCTGTTTTCCGATGAGTATAGGAGACTTTACATGTAATGAATACTGTCAAAACGAATACCAGGCAGGGAAAAAGTCATGAGCGTTTCGACTCAGCAGATACAGACCGTTCTGAGGACCTATAATAAGCAGTTGAGGCTTTCAGGCCTGAACAGAAACGATAAGAATGCACCCCACCGGTTCCCGGAGGATACAACTGCCCGCGGCCCGGCCCACAGGAAACGGCATCTGTCAAAACAGCAGGGTAAGAGAAATACTGTGCCAAACAGGCATTAAACAAGACTATTGAAAAATGCAGGGGCGACCGGCCGGTCGCCCCACTGCGTTTGTGTTAGCTCACGTCCGTCGTTCGCTCAGCTGCTATTGTGCGAAATCATTCCCTCCACTAACACCGCCTTCCTAAATGGCCTTGCGCCGGAAAACGATAATCATGATTGTCCAGATAACGATGAGGTACGCCGTGATGTCCAGCAGCGCCCACATGCCCATGGAAGAGGGGAAAACATCACTCATGAGGGACAGCGCGTACAGATGCACCCCGCCGAGCTGGGGAAGCAGGTAGTGGAGGACCTGGGTGGGCAATGATGGTTCCCAGTAAGCCCGCACCTTCTCAAAGAAGAAAAGTACGCTCAGCCACAAACTGGTGGCATATACGCCAAGGGTGAGAATCGCGCCCAAGGCCCTGGGGAGCAGGAGGGACAAAAGGAAAACAAGCGAGATAACCAGGATAAAGTTTGGCGTGGCCGCGGCCAGGACGGCAAAAATCCGGGGGTCTGCAGCCCCCGTTCTCAGGTAAAAGAAAAGCAGGAAACAGAGCGTCAGGACCATGATATTGCTGAAGACTATGAAAAAGATGCCCAGAAATTTGCCTGCCAGAAACCAGTGTCGCTTGACCGGCTTGGTTATGGTCAGCACGATGGTTTCCTCATCCAGCTCACGGGGGATGGCGTTCATGGCCAGCAGGCCGCACAGGGAAAGCCCCCAGAAGAGGATGCAGTTAAAGGTAAAAAGCATGCCCGCCCGGGTAATCTGTTCGGGATTGATAAATCCCTTTTCGATGTTGATTTTCGCCGGCGCGCATCCCCGGCCATGAAGAGGAAGAGCAATGCGACGGCCAGCAGTATGTAGATCAGCCTGTTGCGCAGCTCCCCTTTGACCGTCATCCGGGCTATGGCCAGTATTTTACTCATCTGCCTTTGTTTCCTTGACAAGCCGGTAAAAGATATCTTCAAGCGATTCCGAGCGGGAGTTCAAAGAAAGCAGCTTCGCCCCCTGATTGACGATTATCTCGGGGAGCGTGCTGATGGGCTCGCCGGCGCGGAGGCTGAGCAGTATGGTATCGCCATCCACCGTTATCTGCGAGGCGACTTCCTTGATCTTTTCCAGCAGCCGGTCGCTTATTCCCTCCACCTTCAGCTCGACCGATGTTGTCCGGGCGGTGAGCTCCTCCTTGGTTCCCGACCCCACCAGCTTCCCGTGATTGAGAATGGCCACCCGGTCGCAGATCATTTCTATCTCCGACAGCAGGTGGGAATTGATGAATATGGTTGTCCCGCGTTCCCTGAGATTCAACAGTATGTCCCGCATCTCTTTGTTGCTGATGGGGTCAAGGCCTGCGGCGGGTTCGTCGAGGAGCAGGAGTTTGGGATCATTGAGCAGGGCCTGGGCCAGCCCCAAACGCTGCACCATTCCCTTCGAATACCCTCCGATTTTCCGGTGGCGGTCCTCATACATGCCCACCTGCTTCAAGCATGACTCCGCGCTTAACCCGCGCTGCCTGCGATCCATCCCATAGAGCATGCCCTGGTAGTCCAGAAACTCGCTGCCGGTGAGAAAGGGATGGATTTTCACCTTCTCCGGAAGGTATCCTACCTGCTGCCGTATACGCTCGTCCGCTGCCGGCCGGCTAATATCCGCGCGGTACCTGAGGTGGGCCGGATCAGATGGACCAGTATCTTGACCAGGGTGGTTTTACCCGCGCCGTTCGGCCCTAAAAGGCCGAAGCATTCTCCCTCCCGGACTTCAAGGCTCAGGTTATCCAGGGCCCGCACCTTCGCGTAATGCTTGGTAAGCTGAACAGCTTCAATGGCGGCGGATGTCATGTGCTTTATAGGAGAAGGGAAAGCAGGTTCTTTAGCAACTGATTATTCTTGAATCTGGTTGTAATGCACTTTTCAGGTAATTGATTAAAAGCAGCGTATGTCCATAAAACATGATGCATCCTGATCGGGAATACAGTGTTATAAAACCGTCCTTCCTGCCCTTATTTCACGGCGAAGCGCTGACCGGCCCATAGGTTGCTGCTGCGCCGCCAAGCGACCGCTCCAGCCTGTAGTACGGGGTAGCGACTGCTTCAGGCAGGCGGTCAATATACCGGTACTCTGTGTGTGAAGCGCTCTTCTTAAGCGCAACTATACCCGCACTGTCAAGCTTTTCATAGGGTCCGGCATCAGATGAAGCGCGGTACAGGGCAAAGTCGCCGGTTTGGCTTTCTCCCACCGCCGACCATGAAACGCGCACTGATCCGAAAAATGGCCGGGCCTCAAAGCCGACAACCATTCCCAGGGCCTGCCGCTGGCAGGATTCGTCCTGGTAGCCGCCGACGGATGGATCCTCAATAGCCTCAAGAATACCGGCAGCGGCAGCGGCAACAAAATTACTGCGGACCGGGCCGTTACCCTGCGACAGCAGCGCACCGGTCAGAATGACGGTTGTCGGCTTTTCTGCGCTGCCCTTCCTTACCGGTGCGGCCTTTTTCAAGCCTGTCCGTTTCGGCGTGCTTTCCCAGCCGCTGGCGTCCATGACCTTCACCGTAAAAAATTCGCTGTCGAAATCGTCGGCAATGCGGTAGGCGGTGCCGTCGCTGTCATGCTCCTGGCGCAGCCACGCCTTGCCGCCACCCGCGCTCAGGAGCTCATGGTTGCCCAGCGTCAGCTCGCGGAAGTCGGTTATGGTATCAACGTTCTCGGCGTCCCACAGGATGGGAATGACGATCACGTAATCGAAATTGTCATCTGCCGTTATCAACCGCCCGGCCGAACCCGTTCACATAGGTTCCGTTGATGGCGATGTCGATGTGCTCGCCGGTGCTCATGATTTTCCCCATGGGGTTATTCCGGTCGGGCTTGTCGGACGCGCTGTCCTCCGCCGAGGGCTCCGCAAATTCATTTTCGCCGTGGGCCACTTCACTCCTGCCGGACCAGTTGTCCTCAAGATAATCCTGCACCGGGGCTATGACGCGCTGCGCAAGGGCCTTGGACTGTTTGAAATACGAATCGCATTCATTGCCGTTCAAATAACCCGGGCCGTAGCCGTGGGTGGCAAGAATCACTTTCAGTGACGAGTCATGGTCAATATCGTATTTCGACAGCGTGTATTTCAGCATTTCAACAACCGCCTGGTTGAAAGCCGGGTAATCGCCAAAGGAATTGGCAAACGTGACCTTCATCTCGGGCTTGAGGGTACGTGCCATGTCGTGAATGTCGGGGTAAGTGGCTATAAGCTGGTTCCAGGGCTTGGCGGAGAGCCGCTCTACCAGCGTTTTACTGGTGTCCGGGCCGCAACCGTCGGCAAGGTCATTCATACATTCATAAAACGTGGTATCATCGATGCTGCTCACGCCACGGCCTGCGCTGTCGCGCCAGCAGTAGCCCCAGTTGGTGACATTGGAATAATGGCCGCCCGTGCCCAGCACGACTATGCGGTCGACCTGTTCATCCTCGATGAGTTCACGCAGCGCCGTTTCGGTGCTGTCGGCGATGAAGGCGTCGGCGCCGTAGATATCGCGGTTGCGCATGTAGGCTTCCCAGCCCATGCGGTAAACCACCGTGGTTTCACTGCCGACGGCTTTTTCGACCTCGTCCTTGAGATTGCTCAACTCCTGGGCGTCGGGCTCGTACCCGTAAAGGGCCGGGGTGTCATTGCCGTAGACGAACCGCAGAAACTGCCGGCGGTAGGGGCAGCGGAAATCGTCCGCGCTGAATTCATAGTGATAGGTCATATAATAAAAGGCATACATTTCAATAAAGTCGGCTATCCCAATGCCCGGGCCTTCGGGATCGTTGACATGGGGCCCGATAATGACCTCGCCGGTAGCGGGATCCGTGGTGCTGTGGCCGGTGGCGATGAAATAGGGAATGATGCTGGGATAGCAGGAGTTTAAATAGCCTGCCGGGCCGAAAAGGGGCTCTTCAAAGGTGGAACGAACCGGGTACTGTTCCATGTTTTTGTACTCATTGCAGAATATGTCAATCGGCGTGCCCTCGGGAACAGTTTCACCGCGCACCCGGCTGCAGATGGCCGATTCGACCTCATTTGCGTAATGGATCAGACTGTAGCAGCTGCCGCCCTCAAGGGGCCCGCCTGTGAGCAGCCCAGGGATGAATGACTGATAAAAATGCTCCATGTAGCCCACGGCCCAGTCGGGCTTGTAGGTTTCATTCATGCCCGCGCCGAGGACCAGAACGCCGATCTTTTCCGCCCGCGCCAGGCTTCCGGAAGCGACGGTGAAGAGTAACGCCAGCCCTGCACCGAGTATCATGATTTTCAAGTGTATTCTCATGCGAGCATGCTCCTTCCCTGAGTCGTGAGCTGCTTTGACAATCTTTGAATAAATGGCAAGAGATGCTTTAAGATGTGTAAACTATAGGCGGGGCTTCCGTTTCTGTCAATACTAATGTCCCCGTGACATAGGCACAGGAAGCAATGATTTTCAAGCCATCGCATATAATTGTTGGTGATGGGGTTGACAAATTATATTGAAATATGCAATTGTTACAGCAATATGCCGGTTTGGGAAATTCCCGCAGAGGTTCGGGGAGGCCATAGATGCATGAGAATGGGATGTACTTGTTTATTTTAGTCCTATAGTATGTATATGGTTTCCCCGTTGTCATTTTCAAAGTTTGTATTGAGGCACACACGGCTTTTGCCTATAGGCGTGCTGTCACAGGGCTATATATCCTTAACACCACAAGGAAAGGACGGGATATGAAACGATTATATTTTAGATTACTGGCTTTAATGGTAATGGGTGCATGCCTTATCATCACCTGTGGTAAGGAAGAGAATGTTACGAAGTACACAGTCGTGTGCGACCCCGACACCCGCCTCTGCTGGCAGGACCCGCAGCGTGAGGCATACAATTATGACGATATCGGGGTTCGGGCGTTCGAAGCGGACCAGTACTGCGAAGAGCTGGTCCTGGGCGGGTTTGATGACTGGCGGGTGCCGACCATCGCGGAGCTGCGCACGATTACCGCGGGATTCGCAGGCACTGAATCAGACGGCGCATGTCCCATAGTGGATGGCGACATAACCTATGCTGACGCCCAGCAGATGAGTTGTTTCAACCTGGCGCCGGGAGCAACCCATAACGGCCCGGGTGACAACGGGTGCTACCTGAAGCCCGGCTTTACCGGCACCTGCGACAAGCCTGATCCCTATTCCGCGGGGCATCCGCTGGAGCATGTTGCCCTGGAGAAACCGTCCGACACCGATAAATGGAGAGCCGTGCTCATGTTTGAGAACGGTTCGGTCCTCTTTAATCACGCCTGTACGGGTGTTGATGTGCGGTGTGTTCGTGACGATGACGGTTCCCCCATTGTTGATTGCATGGAGCAGGCATCCTGCTTTCCCGGCAAAACCAGGAAGTGTGAATGCAGCGGCTACGGAGAACGCCCCGACGGCATACAGACCTGCAACGGGGCCGGCGATTGCTGGGGACCCTGCGAATGCACCAGGTCGGTCACTGATACCACCGTCGACCCGGAATGCAACCGCGGCAACGAGTTTTACGATCAGGCCGATATCCTGACGGTAAACATCAGCCTGCCCGAGGGCGACACCATTGACTATGAACCCGCGGTGCTTTCCGCGTTCCTGTATCAGTGCCCCGATGAAAATACGCCCATGCCCAGCAGGCCGCCGGACGGGGGAAGCTATGAGAACCAGGTGGTGGATCCGGGACCGCCGCCCTATAGCATGGAGATTCGGGGTATAACCTACTACCGGGAAAGACTTATCGAGGGACGGCACTGCGTGATCGTTCAAATGAATCAAAAGAACCTTATGCCGCCCATTCCGGAACCGGGCGATTACTTCTACTGGAATCCCGCACAGGGCGTTGTGTTCCCGCTGGAAGGCGGCGCTCAAACAATTGACATCACACTCCAGAGAATCGGGGGCTGATGCGCATAGGGCCATAGGGGACGCCCTTAAAAATCTAAGTTAGTCGAAATGAAGAGTGGAAACTTAGGAATTTAAGGGCGTCCCCTCTTAGGAGATGATATGAAACGGCGGGACTTCATTAAAGCAATCGGAATAGGCTGTCTGGGCGCATGCTGTAATCCCATGAACCTGTTTGCAGCGGGCAGAACGATGCGCAAAAGTTATGCCGGTTATAAAGCCGCCGTGCCGTACCTCCGCCTTAATCCCTTGCGAATTACCGCTCCCGGCATTACAGCCACTGACGGCATGACATGGGATCCCGGACCCCTACTCGAGCAATATGATCAAAAGAGACCGGCCCGGAGGGAACTGTATCTGCACGTCTTTGGCGAGAATGAAATTGATGACATCCTGGATGAAATGCGGGCCCGCTATGAAGCCCTGATTCCCGACATGCCCTTCATCGGGGAGTCCAATTTTCATCTGCAATGGTTCATCCCCAATTCTGAAAAGCTGGCGGAATATCTGGTGGTAGCAAATTATGGTGTTACCAAAAAGGACTTCAGCAATCTCCATCTCATGCAGGCTTCAAAAGATTTGCTTGCCTGGGGTAAGGATCAGCTGATTGCCATCGGGAAGATGCAGTTTGGCTACCAGACCGAATTGTTCATGGCGGCGACCGCCCTGTGGTCCCAGTTCCGCGTCTATCCTGACGACTATGTAATCTATTTTCGCAGGGGCGACAGGGTCGATTTTGACTGGGGGCTTGATTATACCCAGTGCGCCAATGTGCAGCTCTATAAAAAATTTGACGCGGTTGACCTGGTGTTGCCCCTGATCTGCACCCAGGACTATATTGCCGGGTCGGCCATGCGCACGGGATATCGCAGAACCATGCAGATTGCCACCGGCGACCCCATATGCGATTTGCGCTGGAAGCTGCAGGAGTGATCTGCGGGAGGATTGCATGACTCATGCAAAACGATTAAAAACTTTTTACCTGTTTGCTGTCAGTATTGCCTGTTGCGTGCTCATTGCCGGGTGCCAAAAGCCGGACGATGTAAATTGTGTTGATTTGAGTGAGCAGGCCTGGGGAGAGACCATTATTTGCACTGATGGAAATGAACCCCAGGTATGCATGGCGCCTGAATCAGACCACTGCGGCTTTTATGTCAATTCGCGCTATATACCCTGCAAGTCCTGCTATGATTGTGATGCGGCCGCAGAGATGACGGTGGCACTGTGCCAGGGAAGGTGACGATCGTCCGGCTCAAAAAGGGGCTTTTTGCATGAGAAAATATGGTGCCTTCATTTTATGCATCGGTTTTATGTACCGCCGCTCTGGTCTTGCCGCCCATGAGTGCCGCGCACCCCATGGTTGATGCATCGGGATGCCTTGCATGTCATGACCTGGGCGAGTTTGCCCTGGAAGGCTTGCATGGCACCCATACTGATTGTTTCGCCTGCCATGAGGGACCAACCGAGCGGGGTAATGTGCACGCAGCGGCATGCCTTGTGTGCCATCCGCGTTCGCTCGTTAATGCGGAACTGTGCAGCCTGGTTGGGTTCCATGAAGGCAGTGACGACTATGTGCCTTCGGGCGCCTCCTGCCTGACTGCGGGATGTCATGGTGTTGCGTGTGGTGACTTTACGACCACAACCACGGTGCCGGATTCGACCTGTCCGGCTGAAGAGGTCTACGGGCAAGGTTCTGTCGAAGCCGCGCTACTGAGGGCGGTGCGCGACAACCTGTTGCGCCAGACTCCGGAGGGCCAGGAGCTTATTAAACTCTATTATCAGTGGAGCCCCGTTGATAGTACGGGCAATGCAAGCAGATGAGAAGTTTAAGCATGATGTAAAAACGATGATTGATGGGGTGTTGGCAGCTGATAGGAGAATAGCAGAGACGCTTCCAGATGCACAAACTACTTTTACAGGGAGGTCATAAATGAAGCGATTTGCGGCGGTTTCCTTAATGGTAATTGCGGTGATGTTTGTTTTGGTTGCGGGTTGCGTGAATGATCCCAAGCCAGAATTCGGCGAGATGACTGATGCGCGTGATGACCAGACATATCAAACGGTAAAACTGGGAAAACAGACCTGGCTTGCTCATGACCTTAACTACGAGACCGCAAACAGCTGGTGTTATGGGGATGATCCCGCGAATTGTGAAGTGTATGGAAGGCTCTACGACTGGGAATCGGCGATGGACGCCTGCCCCGCCGGCTGGCATCTGGCCAGTGATGAAGAATGGTCAACCCTTATAAAATATCTGGATCGTAAAGCGGATCCGAGCAATTGGATAGAAAGCGAGATTGCCGGCGGCATGATGAAGGCAACCGGCACGAAAGAAGACGGGACCGGCTTGTGGAACAGTCCTAATAAGGATGCCACCAACATAAGCGGGTTTTCATCCGTACCGGGCGGCGCCCGTTTCGACGACGGCTCTTGCATGGTGATGGGTATGCACGCCATCTACTGGACCTCTACCGAGTACGACGCCAATAGCGTTTGGTTCCGGATCCTCGATTATGGCATCGGCGGCATTTACCGGGACAACTCCAATGTAACCAGGACCCAGGGCCTTTCCGTACGTTGTATCATGGATTAACCGATAACCTCACTGTCGCCAGGTAGTATGTACTACCAGGGAGGATGGCAATGAAGAACATGACCACGTTTTTGATATTAATAATGACAATGGTGTTTGTCGTTACCGGATGTGTGCGTGATCCTAATCCGGAATTCGGTGAGATGAACGATGCGCGTGATGGGCAGACGTATCAAACGGTAAAGTTGGGGGAGCAGACCTGGCTTGCGCAGGACCTGAACTATGAGACTGAAAACAGCTGGTGTTATAAGGACGATCCGGCAAATTGCGACCTGTATGGAAGGCTCTATGACTGGGAAGCGGCGATGGATGCCTGTCCTGAAGGCTGGCATCTGGCAACTGATGAGGAGTGGTCAACTCTTGTAAAATATCTTGACCCTCAAGCAGATCCGGAAGCTGACATGGAAGAAAGCCACATTGCCGGCGGTATGATGAAGGCAACCGGAACGAAAGAAGACGGAACCGGCTTATGGAGAAGGCCCAATACCGGCGCTACCAACGTAAGCGGGTTTTCAGCCTTGCCGAGCGGCAGCCGTTTCAATTCCGGTTTTTTCAACATGCAGGGCCAGCACGTCATGTTCTGGACCGCCACTGAATACGACGCAACCCACGCATGGACCAGGATGCTCGATTATGGCCAGAGTGGCATTTTCAGGGATGATCAAGCCATAACCAAGGCCTTTGGTATTGCGGTGCGCTGTATTAAGGATTGACCACAAGGGCGCTTTTGGTTCGTGGCTGGAACAGGGATACAATACGGTTGTAAGGTCAGCCTCATGGATTCTTCAACCCTGATGATCGAGATTGTGACCTGGGCGCTGATGATTGCCTGGCTTGCATTCGTCGTTGTCTCGGGCGTTCTGGCATTCAGGAAATGGCAGCGGACTGAAGGGTCTGTCAGGATGCAGATGGGCTATCTGTGGATCGGTGCAGCCATTGTGTTTGTCGGCGACCTGCTCCACACCATTGGAGGGACCATCAGCGCCTACACCGGGAGCACGACAGGTTCCGTCAGCGTTGCAGGAACCGTGTTTGAAGCACGGACCTTCACCATGTTTTTTGATGCCCTGGTTTTTATCGTGTATTACACCCTGTGGGCCCTGTTTATCGTTGCCCGTTATCAGCAGGGCGCGTTTAAGCCATATGATAAAATCGTCACCGGTCTTGCCCTGGCGGCCGTTGTGCTTATCCTGCCGGGCGCGGCGCCCAACGCGCTGGGGATATACACCCTTGATTATATTATTGCCGTCTGGGCCCCTCACATTATCCTTTTTATCATCTTCGGTGTAATGACCGTCTACAAGCTTATTCGCTGTTCCCGCGACGCCCTGGCACGAGCAGCGGATCCGCCCGCACAAACGCAGGAGAGGGCATTGTCCCGCGCCGGAGCCGGCTTTGCCTTCTCGTTTTTGTTTTTCTTCCTTTCCCTGGCGCTTATTCCCGTGAATAGAAGCTTCGGAATGTTTATGATCCCCAAAACCTTTGCCTACATGTTCGCATTCTATCATTTAATAAAGGGCTTTATTGTTACTGTCCCTGAAATGAAGGCTGCCGCGCGCTAACTTCTTGTCGGAACCGTCTCTGCACAGAGACAAACCCCGCCTTCTCAGACTGCCATCTGAGAAAAGCGGGGTTATGTCTGCTGCCTTCAAGCATCAAAACCAAAAAAATTTCTTCCTGTTTTTTTCATTTCACGGGCGTGTCATGGGAATACCTCTGCGCGCTACCGGCGGATTCGCAGCACGGGCCATAAGAACATGATGGTCAGCATCAACCATTCATTGGTGACTTTTACCACTGTCCCCACCACAGCACGCGAACAACGGTAAAGGGTGGCTGCGAATTTACCGCATAGAGCCAGGGCCCGAAAGCGGTCAAGCGTTGTGGGCACGGCAAAGTCAGGATCGGTAATTGTCCGCACGGCGGTGCCGCTGGTGAAATCAGGCGCCAGCCTGATCACGGCAATCCGGTTGAGCCGGTTTTGCACCATGTACAGGGAGCGCCCTCGCAGACACAGACCGTCACCGTAGCTGAGATCGGCATCACCCACATCGACTTTGACGGCATCGCCGGTGCGTGGATCTACCCGGTACAGTTCACTGCGATTGGAATTGATTATCAGCAGCCACCTGCCGTTTGACGAAGCCTCAATCCCGTTGCTGTTGAAGACAAACGGGCCGGGCACCTGGATAAATTCGCCGCCCAATGGGATGCGTTCCACCGATGATTCATCAGGGAGCTTGCCAAATGGTCCCAGCGGCACTCGGTACAAAAAGGGCTGGAACGAATCGGTAAAATAGGCTGCGTCACGAGTAACCACCACGTCATTGATGAGGCTGGGAAAGTCGGTAGCCAGCTGATACGCCGCCAGCAGAGCGCCGTTTTCCGCGTCGAAAGCAAAGCCCCGGCCGCTGAGCGTTCCCGCGGCAAAGAGAATGTTGCTGCACGTGTCCACAGCAAGACCGGCAATCAGGCGCCCGGACTCCGGCTGCACCAGGATGGAGCCGGCGCCGGTATACAAATCCCCCTTGTAGATTGATCCGTCGGCTAATGACCCGGCGTAGAAACTGGTTCCGCGGCCGATGGCGATTCCCTCCGGCTGAAAGTCATCAGGCAGACTGATGACTTCCGGAAACACGCCGGCTGCGGGGGCGGCCGCTGGCGGCAACGCCGACGACAGCATCACCATTACAAAAGAAGCTGAAATCAGCCGCAATAATCGGTGCATGTGTAATCTTCTCCTTGTGTTCGTTGCGCCCTGGCCACCCGGCGCATTTTCCTTGGGTTGCAGATTTTAAGAGCATGTCTGTTTATCCAATACTATATAGTAAACTGTTTTGGAAGGCGAGGCATAAATCGCGTTCAGCGCACTGCCGTCCTTTGCAATTACTCCCGGTCTGTCAGTCTGCAAGGGGAGGGTTGACAAATCCTCATTGAATATGCAATCGTTAACCGTACCATTGTTCGGGAAATGCTCACCATATCCACATCTCAAAAAATACCATACATGAAAGGAGTTGGTGCATGAAACACTCACCAAAGATGCTGCTGATCATTCTCTTTCCCGTTCTCCTGTGGTGTCTGAACGGCCCGGCACCATCCTTTGCGATGGATCCATGCACTATCGCCGTAACTCAGGGAGATGCGCAGAATGAAATATTCGACACCGACTGCGACGGCCTTCCTGACAACGCCTGCGCAAACTGCACTCCCTCCTATCCCGATGCCGACAACTGTCCTTTCATTGCAAACGGGCCGGATCGGGGCACCTGTGTGGCGGGCTTGAGAAGAGGTGATCAGTGTCTCAAAGACAGGGAATGCGGATGGGGAGGCGCCTGCGGCATGGGTCAGGAGGATGCCGATGCCGATGGATACGGTGATGCCTGCGATTATTGTTCCGGCAACGGGGGCAAGGACCTGGACGGCGACGGATTCTGCGACAACGACGACAGCTGTCCCACCGTTCCCAATCCTGACCAGAATGACGATGTCTGCCGGAATAAAATAGAGAAGTTTGCCCCGGTTGCGGTGTTCAAGGGAAGCTGGTATGACATCGGGCGGCAGGTCGGCCGGACCTTTCCGGACTTCATCATCGATTTCAGCAACACCATGAGGACCGTCCTTAATTATGTGGGCCCCGGACACGGCTGGACGCCGGAAAAGTATTATGATGAAGTTAAGGATCTGGAACCGCAGAGCGCCGCCGATCATATGAGAGGCATGGCTGCCGGCCTGGCGGATGTCCGGCCGATGAACTACGACACAGCCTGGGACATTGTCCTGACCCTCAATATGGCCACTGAGCTGCTGAACATGGAAAACATGTCCTCCATCCCCGATGCTCCCCCCTCATACGAACTGCATGGCTGCACCGGCTTTGCGGTTTCTTCGGAGGCGGGAACGTTTTTCGGCCACAACACTGACGCGCAGAGCATGGTCAACGGCAGCGCCATCATGTATTTTCAGCCGGACAATGGCGATTATTCCTACATTACCATCGATCCGCCCGGCTGGGTGTTTGTGGGATACGGCCTCAATGAAAAGGGGATAGCGGTCACGACCAATTACGGCGCTCCCTGTCCCGATTCGTTAATCGGGCTCAACCCGAACCTGATGCTGCGGACGGTCATGGAACACGCGGCAACGCTGGAGGAGGCGGTTGCCCTTTTTGAGGAGTTCAGCGCAAGCGGGCATGTCTTTGGGCCGAGCGGGGCAATTGTTCACATCGTGGATTTCAACGGGTCCACCATGGCCAAAATCCAGATCCGCACCGGGGATATGGATGTAACCTACGGCGAGCAGTCACCGTACGGGGTCAGTTATATCGGGTCTTCCAACCATTTTGTGGGCGATTTCAATGTCGATCCGGATTATTATTACGAATCCTCGTGGAAGCGCTATGAAACGTTGATGCGGCTGCTTACTGAAACAGAAACCTTTGACATGCAGGCCTGCTGGAGGGTGCTCAGCGATACGAGCCAGGAGAAACCCAATAACAACATATCGCGCACCGGGGGCTTTGGCCAGAGCGTCACGACGTTTGGCACTGTTTTCACCGGAGACGGGATGTACTACACCTTGCAGGCGCCGCACCGCTACTTTCAGGAATATGATCAGCCGCAGTTTTTGAGCTTTCCCTACACCGGAGTTACTCTTTCATCCAGCAGCGCTCTCCCACGGTTCCGCAAAGTCATTCTCCGGTGGACCACAGACTTGGAGGCTGATTGTACCGGCTTTAACCTGTACCGCATGGAGGAGAAAGGCAGCGAAGCGGTAAAACTCAATGATGCGATTATTCCCGCGCAGGGTACTGCCGCTGGGGGAGAGTCATACACGTTTACTGATTCCGACCTTACCAATCGCAAAACCTACTATTACCGTCTGGAAAGCGTTGCCGGCAACGGCGCGGCGACCATGCTTGATGTCATGAGCGCCACCCCGCGGGCTCTGTTCTGGATTAAACAGTAGCCTGGCATTGGGGCAGGCGCCTTAATCCGTATAAAAGGGAATGCAGGTTCTTTAGCAACGCACTGTTCCCGCGTCGTCCGATAATGCATTTTTTTGGGCAATCGATTAAACAATTGTATGCCCATAAAGCGCGATGTATTGTGCCCGGGAATAAGTTGTTATAGGAAACAACGTCCCCTCATTCTTTGCGGGACTAAGGTGAAAAAAACAGGAGCCCTTTTTCAAGGCTCCTGTTTTTTCGTTGATTGTAAGAAAATATATGTTGCTGTTCTTTACTGGAGTAGAAGGGGTGCCGGTGCCGGACAGGCGATATTATCCAGGCAATCGCCATCCGCACAGTCGATTAACCCATCCCGGTCATTGTCTATCCCATCAGAACAGTTTTCCATATACGTGGTTGTTGCTACCGGATAGAACCTGATGTTTAACAACTTACCACCATCGTTAATGATGTCCTGCTGACTTACTACCAGGTCTGCAATATTTAAGATCCATTCATTTTCATAATAGGTAGCCAGACCAAGCAGTGCCTGCTCCTGTAACCAAGTTTGTAATTCGTCTGGATCAATGATCCCATTCAAATTCGCATCATAAGTGATAGGAACATCATAAGCATCTATCACACCATCTGGCACACCGTCCGGCCCGCTGATATCGAGACTGGCATCAATGACCCAGCCTGACCACATGAACAGGCGTGTTATATCAGTCGCAATAGACTTTCCTTTGCCTGTTGATGCAGCCGGATCAAATCGCACAAACCCTTCCGGCGTTGCGTCATATACATCCCGCACAGTAATCAACCCCACTGGCAGGAGGCACTCTGTAGAATCAGGGAAAGCGGGGTCAGGATTGAGGGGATCCTCATTACAGAGTTGTACTACGTCATTCGGGTAGAGAAGAACTGTACTCGGATCTCCGGCGTTTGACCCATTGTTTGGTTTTCCCCGAAGTCTTGCAAATACATAATAGCCCTGGGCTTCGTAGGGTAAGCGAACTTTTGCAGGGTCACCATCAAAACACTCCGCGCAGGGATCCAGTGCTGTCAACTCTGTTGCAAGTGACAATCTGTTCGTAACATATTGTATGGTTGATGACCCATATTCGCCGATGAATATCGATCCACCGCCCGCTGTCGGATCACAAACATATGTTTCGCAGTCTTTTCCATGGATGTTCAGGTTGAAGTGGGGTCCGCTGGGAAAGCCGTTACTGAGCGGAATGACATCCAGGGGTTTTGCGGCCATTGCAGTTGAAACGCCAATCACCAGAATCAATGCTGCCATACTTATTACCATTCGTTTCACGTCATACCTCCTCTTAATGTGCCTCAATTTATTTTTTCCTCTACCCTTCTCATGTCATTAAACGCAACATTAACCTCCTTCCCCGGGGCAAGCCCGGTCGATCGAAAGGTGAGCATATAAGGCCTGTCTCTGCTGATAAGATAAAGCACATCAGTACCTGATCAAACAGCATAATACATGCCACGCATTGTATTGCTCGATAACATTATAAATTTATTGGCTTTTGTTATTTGCCAATCATGTTTGGTGTAAACATTTCTTATAATGCCATGTATTAATTCTTATAATTTGAGTTCGACATCCTGGGGTTGCAATAAATCTGTAATGCAAACTATTCGAGCTGCGACGCAGGCAATATTTTTGCAGACGGTCGTACTATTTTTAGTGGCCATGGGTGACATAGCATATTCCCAAAAAAGATGCAGGGGCCCTTACGAACCCCTGCATTTCTAGATTTGTTTAAAACGTATGACAATCTTTCAACTTGTGAAGGTTATGGGATAGCCGGATTGGTTACTGCTACCGTGCACTCTAACTCGGTTGTGTTTCCACACTTGTCAGCAGCAGGAATTTTCCAGCTGATGTGGTCAGCTATACCACCGGTGTCCAGAATGGTTATCGTATCTCCGCTTATCTCTACCATGCAGGATGCCGTCTTATCTATCCGTCTTCCTTTCCTGGTATGGAAATAGCAGTCGTATTCCTTGATTTCAAACAGAGGATCGTCATCGCACGCGTCCGTAACTGTGGCAGTAAACGATAAAGGAGCAGTTGGCGGGGTTATGGTAGCGGGTGCGTTGCACGAAATGACCGGAGGTGCTGTATCCTCATTGACAGTGACAACAATGGACTCGCTGGCGGAGCCGCCCTTGTTATCCTCGACGGTCAAGATGACGGTGTGTAATCCGGGAGGAAGTGCCGGCTGCACCACTGCACCGGTAAGTGTCCCAAAAACCCCTTCCCAGGTATAGGTCAACGGGTCATTGTCGACGTCGTAGGAACCTGAGGCATCGAGCGTAACAGCGGCCCCGGCTGAACAGGTACAATCGATTGTCTGGTCGGAACCGGCCACTGCAACCGGCGGGTGATTTATAACCATCATGTAGGTCGAGAAGCTCATGTCAGGGACATCAAGATTGTCATGCACCCCGTCCTGGAAATTCTGCGATGAGGTCTGGAAGTCATACTTCAGATGTTCCCAGTCATCATAGCCGGTCAACGTATTCAATGCACCATCACAATTAATGTCTTCGTTGGCCGCTGTGTCTGTTCCTGCATTAGCGTCACAATTCCAATTTATTGAACCTGTACCTACACCGGTACGAACGGTGGTACAACCCAGACAAACATAACGAGTATCATCTGTCCCGTCTTGTATCCCAAGAGGCTCGTTCAGGTTGTTGTTTTCGACTAAATCGGGCAGGTCATCTGAAGAATAATCGAGCCGGTCATTTGGTGGTATACCAAATTGAAACCAATAATTCATGTTACTCAGGTAATTTGGCTTGTAATTGGTTTTAACATCGCCTCCGTGTTCCAGTATCAGGTTATGACCCAGCTCATGCATCAGGGTTCCTGACTGTTGACGAACGGTTCCGACTGTTCTGTCTTCCAGACCATCCCCATCCACGTCGTTGGGAGGGGCGCTCCCGTTGGCCACCTCCTGCACATCATCCCCTGCAGCAGTTGTATTGCAGGTAAGGTCGGGCCCGCTGACAATAATTGTATTATTCATGATGAGATCATCCCCGGCCGGGGTCGTATTTGATACGTCATTAGGCCCCTCGGAGACGCATGTCGTATTCCACTCCCCCAGCGTGACCAGAAAATCATTCCCGTGCACTTCCCCGCACCCTGAACTTGTGCCGTTAGATGTCTGTCGATGTCCAAATATTACGTAATGGTGGGTAAAGCGGCGGGGGTTGTTCGGCCCAAAAAAGTTTGGATCGTTTTTAATGGTATCGAAGTTCAGAGCACCGCCAAAACATCCCAGATTCAGTTCGTTGTCATGGGCAATGGCATCATCTATGTCCGCGTGAAGCGTAATACCGTTAATCCCGTCGGGATTTGTCACATCGGCATTAGCAAAGGCCTGCCTGGCTTCAGTGATCGCAGCCGCCTTGGGTCTGTGACTATGGGTATCCCCTGCTACACAGTCGCTACCGGCAACACTGCAGTCCATGAAGTCGATTTCAAGATAAATATCCTTATGCCTGGGATCGGGCCCATCAGGAAGCGTATAATCGGGACTTCCATCTCCATTGGTATCTATCCCTTTAGATTCCCAGTCATCCCAAAGCCCGTCCTCATCAGTATCCTGCACTACTCTTACAATGGCTATAAGATCATTGAAATCCTGGTCTCCGAGATTGTTATAATCTTCCCATGCAAGCATGAATACCCGTCCGCCAACGTTTGGATCACCGGGATACAGTTCGGTCGTTTTCACATGGTCTTGGTGATCGGAATTACTGTCAGGATCGCTTGACCAGTAGTTCTCACACGTAGCAGGATTAGCGTCCGACTGAGCACACAAGTTAAATTCGAGCGTATCGTTGGCAGCAAAGGGCTGAACGCCTGCGGTAGCGGGATCGGCATCAAGCTCAACTCTGCACCCATGTTGTGAGGTTTTCTCGCTGAGGAGCTCCAGCGGCAGAGCATTGATGGCTTCAACTTCGCAGCCTGATAAAACTATGGCTGCGCCGGGACTGACCAAAGAAAGTGTATTGTGATAGTCCGCGTACGAGGTAACCAGCTCAACCGCAACCCTGCCACCGGTAGGAAGAATAAGGTTCCATCCCCATACGGGCGTGTTACACAATACCGCAGATGCAATAATCAAAATCAGGATCAGGACCTTGGTTTTCATTTTACACCTCCTATAGATTGATAATTAATGAATGCATGTCAGTATTCAAGAAGCTCCTGGCAGAATAAGCACACTGTCAGGAGCACAGTGGCATAGTTTGACGGAACACCCCATGGCGTAACCTCAGCAAAATATCGATAACCTGGAAATCCGCAACAGCACTGTCAGCTTTCAGTCCCTCGATTGCCCGGGGTTTGGCTTTGTTGAATTATATAAAGCCAGAAAATACAAAAAGGTGATTAGGTGAAAACTGATAACGACTATTTTATTTCTGCCTAATAATTACACCACTCCACCCCGGCTTCACACCAGGGGCATGGGTTCAAAATGGTGCTTCTTCCGAAATCAGTCTTGAAAAGAAACGCATCTGTGCCGTCAACGTCACTATCACAGGCAAAGTCTCCGCTGCAGGGATCCCCTCCATTGCATGGATGCAGGATAATGCTCCTCCCAAAGTCTGCCTTAAAGGTAAAAGCATCCGTACCATCAACGTCCTGATCCGCGGAGCAATTGAAATTGCCTTCACACTCGCACGCGTCACCCATGCCATTGCCTTGCGGGGGGAAGGAGTCCTCCTGTTCCTGATTGTAAGCATCAGGGCAGTTGTCTTCACTGTTAGGTATGCCGTCATTATCATAGTCGAGCACCGGCTCCACCTCGATTGTATGCCAGAATCCGGAAGACAGGGCGTAATTTTCCGACTCCTGTGTCATGCAGGTTAGGGGCTGTCCCAAAGATGAATCGGCCTGATACATGTCTGAAGTAACAGAACCACCACCACCTGAAAAAATAGATGCAGGGATGTAATAGCTATTGCTGACCATTCCGGCAAGGGTTGGCAGGGGAGAAGTTATGATGACAGCCATAATGAAATATATACAATGTGTCTTCCTGTGCATGACTGTCTCCTGCTATTAATTAGCGTTTCATAAAATCAGTTTCTTATGTATCGTTCCTCGCCCGCTCTGCCAGGAGTGCGTCAGTCACAATGAACCTACTGGCCGATCACCGCATTTCCATTTCGCCAGCCCATCAGGGTGCATGGCGTGTTTACAGTTATTCCAGGATAAGATCCGCCGGCAATTTTTATGGTTCGAGGGGGTTCGGAAATGGCATCCAGGGCTGCATTAATGGCGTGAAATGGATTATCCCGCGAACCATTTTCGTAACCGGCATTTGCCTGGTCTATAAAGATCGGGGGCATGCGCACTTTAAAAGTCATGACCGGTCCTGCCGGGGAGATATCGTAAATCTCTATGTAGCTTGGAGAGCCATCAGCCCAGCTGGTATTCCTGGGAGTCGAGGTGGCAGTAAGATCGTACCCCTGGGTATCATCGACACCATCCCATAATGCTGTAGCATCCTGGAAATAACCCCCTTGCCGGATAAGGCGAACTACAATACGCCAATCCAATCCGCCCGGCCAGGTGGACGACTGTTCATCGATCAGCCAGACTGCCAGGCCCCGGTCCGGAAGACCCGCGAGGTTCCGGTTTTCCAGGATGAAATACTCCCGGTACGGATTATCATGCAACGGATCGTGGATAATGAGGGCCTCCGGCTGGGTGTCCTGTGCTGAAAACTGGCGGTCGGTTTCGGTATCATAGAGTGTATAAGTCCCATCGTGAGTAACGATGAGGGGCTTGACGAAGCCCAGGTGGATCTTCCCCCACGGCTCAATGTGTGTGACGTAAAGGTTGAAGTAATCATCCATCAGGCTGTAATGTCCCGGCCCAGGCGGATACCATACGCCGTTGCACATGTAACCATCACTGATGGTTGCGCAGCCCGATATGGGATACAAATCACCATGGCCGGCAGCAGAGTGCGCCATCTCATGAGCAGCGGTTCCGACGTGGGCCATTTCACCCACGGCCGCGACAAGTTGCTGGACTCTTTTTTCCTGCGGTGTTCCGGCTTCGACGACCACCTGCGGTGGATCGGTGGTCCTGGCGTTACCCCCGGCGCAACCGATGCAGCCGGGAAGATCGGGGTGACCGGGATGATCATCGCAGCAATTGTTTCCACTCTGATCTCCGAAGACCGGAAAGACTATCAGTTCGTCAGCGGTGATCAGCCCGTCATTGTTGCTATCATACACATGGTAATTGAACAATGGATCGGCAACCCGAATGGCCTCAGCACGCTTTTGTGAAGGGTCGGTCAACGTGAAGAAGCTCTGCGATGATTTTACCCATCCCACAACCCCGTCAGCATTGCCGTCGAACACGTCCCCCGCTGTCGCCGGTACTAGCGCATAGCGACCATTGGAACTATCTCCAAACGTCTGTGCAACATTGGGCCCGGTGACGGGAGAAGGGCCGAAGACCAGGTCCCGCCAGAAAGCAGCATTGTGGACCGCCTGCGCGGTGGTGTCGCTGAATTCCATGAGCACAACCAAAACGGGCCTATTGACAATGACGTCTGTGGTCGCTTGAGAGAGCTGAGGAATGGTCAGACTTGCATGGGGATTTCCAGGGTGGGAAAATTCACGCCACAGCTGACCATGTGCGCCGGGTAGCGGTGGAACCATCAACGTGACGACCATAATGATGCCGGCGGCAAGAATACCTTGACGTTGCATGAGATCACCTCATAAAAAGGATTCTCTTTGCAGTTTCGATTACCGTGTTATTGTAAGCTCACAAGTACCAGCACCAGCCCCTTTCCTGATTCGAGAGATGACATGGCCTTACCCAGGATTGCTCCCTGGGCCTCGGGATAATCCGCGACTTTCATGGCGTGCCCCGGGGTATCAGAGGTGGTGAGCAGGTCACCGGGTTCGATCACGCCCCGTGAGGCATCAGCCCAGCAGTACACCCGTCCGGTAAGGGCTACCGGGTTGGACCCGTCAGCCTCAGAGCCTTTTTGTCCCATTAACATGCCCGGTTTCACACCATTGGCACCGCTGATAATGCCGGCAACCCTTCGGTCGTAGGCCTTGTTGCTCACTATCAAATCTCCGGGACGTTCAGCATCAATGCTCACCACCATTCCGGGAGATGGCAATGTCTTATTCTGTATCCCTCGCACTTCAAACCGCTCAGACAGGTCAGATCCACCGGTAATTTCAAGGACCGGAACCACGGCGTGTCCCGCTGGTGTGATGATGAGCTTTGGTTCTGACCGGCCTATAACGAAGTTGTTGGTTTGGCCCCATGCCCCAACTCCCGCAATCCAGTACTCACCACCGATTGCATCGCTTCCCTCTATAAACGCCATGGTTGCTTCATTGTCGCCGGTATTCGAATTTTCCACCTTGAGCATGCCGAAAAATGAATCTGAGCTGGAAATATAATTTCGTCTAGCTTTCTATCCCTATCGAAATACCTCATGCCCAGAATATCCGCCCATCCATAAGCTGTACCCGTGGATGCCTTTGTCTGTTCCCTGGCCGAATATGCCGGCACCGGTACCGGCATAATTATATCCGGCGACACCCGCATAACCATCGGCATGAGATTCACCTCGGACGGCAAAGCCGCCATCCGAATCTGCATAGATGGCATTGCCGGTACCATCCTGGATGATATTCAAAAGATTTACAGCAGTGGTATTTTGCATGGTGTCTCCGGATTGATTGACAAACCTGCTGTCACAGGATGTGACAATCTGCCGTATTCGCCTCGACACAAATATCGCTGCAGGCGGTACCATATAAATCAGCCGCGGTGATGCTACCATCCTGGACCTGGGAGGAACCCACTGCACCGGTGGCAATATTTGCCGATGATACTGCACCGGACTGAATATCTGATGAACTTATTGCCCCATCCTGGATCTTTGCTGAGGTTATTGCGTCATTTGACAGCATGTTCGTGGTGATTGCCCCGTTTGCCATGCTGTCCGCGACACCTGCCCGCACGGCGAAAGGCACGCTGACAATTCTCGTTCTCGGTACCAGAATTTCACCATCCACTTCCACCTCCAGCCAGAGGTCATCACCGGAAAAAACCACTTTGTCCAGGGGTCCATAATACGTGGGTGTTCCCGAACCCAGCAATACGTTGTAAATCCCGCCGCTGATGTTTACTGTCTGCGTCTCCCCCCAAATAATTGTCCCCTCGGTCTCCGCGTCATAAATCCTGAAACTGAAGGGTAAATTAGTCGCTGTAACCGGCTCGGAGGTAATTTTATCGATTAATTTACCCTGGTATTCGATAAAATAAGGCACAGCCAGGGCAGGAGTAGTCATCAAAACGGTTGCTATATAGATAAATCCAATTGTTAAAACATGTCGCGTTTTCATTTTTCTTCCCCCTTAGGCTCGGAATAAGAAAGGTTAAAACTCATTAATTGCCCTTTTTAAATAAATAGAAAACTGCCGTTGTATTTTTTATGCATACATTCGGCAGTCCAGCCTTCTATGTAACCAATTACGGAAGCAAGCCCTAGCTTCGATTCGGCGTCCGCAATAGAACTGTGGCTTTCCGTCCCCCGATCACTCGGGGTTTGGCTTTATCGCATTGTATTTACTATTTCTATACACAAAACGGGAAATGCGCAATCAGGGAAACCCTGATTTTATGCTTCGAAAAACCTTATTTTACATGCCCTGCAAAGCCGGAATTTACAGGTATAAGAATTAATGCCCGTATGGTATACTGAAAGAAAAATGATTATTCTGGGGAGGCATGGCAATGAAACTTGTGATCATAGTAGTGCTCATTATCATTGTGCTGGGCGTCATACTCGTGAGCAGAAATATTTTCTTTGTGGAGTCGGCATTTAAAAGAACCCCGGCAGGGAAAATAGAAATCAAGACCATTCCGGAATCCGGCGTGCTCATCAGTGAGGCGAAGGGGAACTACTATAATGAGAGAAATCTGCTCTTCAGAAGACTCTTTAACTACATCCAGGACAACAAGGTCTCAATGACCGTACCCGTTGAAGCAACGGTAGACCGTTCTTCAATGAAGTTTTACCTGGGGAGCAAAGACCGGAAGAAGGCGCTGTCTGACGGGACAAATGTGCGCGTGGAAACCGTTCCCGCCAGGTCGGTTCTGAGTATCGGAATCAGGGGGGCTTACAGCGAAGCTAATTTTAACCAGGCGCGCGCGAAGCTGGAAGGCTGGCTTAATGCCAATAAAGAGTATGTGCCCGAAGGTGAGGCCTATGGCGTTTTTTGGGATGCACCCTTCATGCCCTGGTTTTTAAAGCGGTCCGAGGTGCACATTCCGGTAACCGGCAAGAAGGAATAGCCACGATGCTGAATGTCGACCGTGTCCTCCACATTCTGCGCATAACCCCCTGCCATGGTAACGGCGATGGGAATCCGCTCTTCAAGGCAGTAGTCAAACACAAGGTCATCACGCCGCGCGAGTCCTCCCTTGGTGAGATTGAGACGCCCGAAGCGATCGGTGGCGTAAGGTAGGCAGCCCGTGCATCAATAGTAGTAGACGCCGTCCTTTAAAATCTCGGCAAAGGAAACGGGATTGCAGAGATTTTCTTTTTCATTTGCGACCCTTCCGCAGTTGACGCAAATGCTGGCCGGTGAGCCGGTGACTTTTTTGATCCGGTTGAACTGCTTTTGCTTCGCCAGTTCACAAATGTGCATCGAGTGATCACCGCAGCATTTCGTCTCGGACATGACAGTCTCCTCCTTCTAATTTTTGTTTGCACAACACGGTAAATGGGGACGCTGGTTCTAGAGCAACCTATTATTCATGGGCATCCGTCAGGCGGCAAGCTGAGCCCGCGGCTTTCCGGATAGATCTGTATGCCGGTATCGCTCTGGGCAGCAGGGCCGTTAACATAAGGATAGGCTGCGGGGTCACAATTAATATATGCCTCAATCATGGCGGTGCCATACCGTTTAACCAGTCTGTTTCTCTTTGAGTCCCAGCGGCCGAAAGGCCACCTCAGGCAGGCGATGGCGCAGGATACGGTATAGCGGGATTCAAAATCACAGTGATCAGCTGCTTTTACGTATATGCCGTATGAAGGCCCGGCCGTATTCTCAAAGATGCCCGTTCCCGCACGAAATTTGTTACAAATATCACGAACCCCGTATAACATAACAGATGGTATGAAAATACTTTGTGCCATCATTTCCGCGCACTCGTCATCTGTTGTCACCGGATCATAAAGGACCATTGCCCCGCAGTCAAAATCGCCTTCACCGAGGACAAGATTCTTATAGGTTGCAATCTCCGCGGTATAGCCGCCTGCTGAATGGCCGCCAAAAACAACTTTGGTCTGATTTATTTTGCCGCTGATGTAATGATCCGCTTGACCGCTGTGCTGCACCGCCCAGTTTGCGCAATCAATCATGTCATCAGAGTCCTTGCCCATGTAATCAGGTGATATGCCGGTACGCGAATTATTTAAAATAACCATAAAACCTCGCGTGCCCCAATGGTTGCCATAATCCTGCATAACATCTTTGCTGCGGGCAAATCCATGTCTGAAAACGATTAGCGGGCGCGGGCCGTCGGCGCTGGTGACAAAAACATAGGCCGAAATAGATCCTCCGTCTCGCGCTGTAATGCTCTGGGTGTATTGCGTACAGGTATACGGGCCATTATCTTCGGGTGCTGCTTCAGCAACAGCACAGCAATACAGGAGACAAAGCACCGGTAGTACAATTTGTATTACTGCTTTTTTCATAAAAATCCCCTCCGGGTTCGAAGGCAGTCGCGACACCCGATCTGCCCGGAATTATTGCGTTGAGAGGGGTCTATACGCTACGACGGCAGAAAGTGCTTTTTTTCTTCCTTCTTAAGTTTCTTCGCGGCTCTTTTTTCCTTCAGGGTTTTTGTGGATTCCTTCTTTGCGCTCTTCTTCATATCCAGGCCTTTGGTCATGATTTGTGCTCCTTATGATTGAGGTTTTTGGTGTTTTAGAAGAAGTTCTCTTGAGCCGCAAGAATTATATAGCGGGACCACCTGTCTGTCAATACATAGCCTATAGCCCCCGGCCTGCTATTGGATAACGCCCCTGTTTTTTTTGAACCCGGTGTGCTATCGTATTATATGAAGCAGGTCTATAACAGGTATTGAGGCGGGAACAGCGTATGAAAAAATTATTTTTGTTTGCGGGCATGGCCATGCTGCTCGTGCCGGGCGAGAGTGTAGCCGTTGATCTTGGCCGGATCGGGAAAGCGGTCGAAACCCTTGGGGTTGAAAACGTCCTCGATGCCGCGGGCATTGACCTTTCCCGCATCACCGATTACCTGGACTGGGAAACAATCAATATCTCCCTGTCGGCCGACATGGCGAACACAACCAAAGTCCTGGGCAGAACCGTGACCGTTGACGGCAAGGTATATAAAAAAGGTCTTTCCAATGTCAGGATAGACCTCAAAAGTGAGCTGGAAGTTCCGGGCAAGGATTCAATCAGGCTTACCGATTGTTTTATCCTGGATGAACTGCTTGAGAAGCAGGCGTATATAGTCTTTCCCCTGAAAGAGGCGTACGTCAAAGTTGATCCCGATGATGTCCTTGAAATGCTCGGGCAATTTCAGAAAAAGCGTGACGGGAAGGCAAAGATTGAAAAACAGGAAGATCTGGGGTCGGAGACTGTGGACGGCATCGACTGCAAAAAGGTGCACATCATCATGACCATGGCAAACGGGACTCAAAATGATATTACCGCATGGCTTGCAAAGGAGCTCAAGGGGTTTCCCGTAAAAATAGCCGTCGATTTTAAACCGCTCCGGGGAAAACCGGGAACCAGCGTCACCACATTTAAAAATATTGAAACAACCGAACCGGAGGCCGGGCTGTTTTCCATTCCCGAAGGGTATGCACAATGTGATAATCTTGTTCAGGTTGCCACGCGTGGAAAGCGGGGATCGCGCCGGGGGAGCACTTCAGACAACCGGCAACAGAACAAACCGCCGGGGAAATAAAAGGGAACGCCGGTTCCTGAGCAACCTATAATTTATGCAGCTTCCGATGATGCATTGTGCTCAGGGAAAATAAGTTGTTCCAGGAAACAACGTCCCCTTAATTCAACGGCGGGCTATAATTTAATTTTCGCAAAAGAAGCAGGAGCCGCCTCGCCAATCATCAAAACCGGTTACGCTTTGGCTGTTCCCGCCGCTCACGCTGGACCATGCCCCGCTTGCTGTATTAATAAATCCCCCGCTCACGCTGGCAGAAGTGGCGCTTGCTGTATTGTGCTCTCCCCCGCTCACGCTGGCATACTGGCCGCTTGCCGTATTATCATATCCACCACTGACACTGGAATAGGTTCCGATGACGGTTTCGGTATGACTCGGATCCCCTGCTGTGTTCCGTGCACCCCCCAGTATTGCCGAATAGTTACCAACCGCGTAATTTGCGTAGTCAGGATTCTCATTGCCACCCCCACCTACGAAGGAGTAATCTCCGATTGCCTTGTTATTGTAGCCACTGCTTACATTTGCGGAATAACCGCTTGCTTCATTATATGTGCCACCGTTCACACTTGCACCCCAACCGCTTGCAAGATTAATAACACCCCCGCTTATACTGGAATATATGCCAATGGAAGTGTCGACGAGATTTGGATCACCTGCAGTGTTAAAAGTGCCTCCCAGTATTGCTGAAAAGTCAGCAAATGCCTTGTTGCCATATCCGGCTTCATCATTTCCGCCCCCGCCTACAAATGACCAGGATCCCAGTGCTTGATTATATCTGCCCCCGCTCACGCTGGCGGACCAATTGCTCGCACTATTTTGACTACCCCCGCTCACGGTCGCATAGTCACCGGTTGCCGTACTATCATACCCGCCGCTCACGCTGGCGCCCTCCCCGCTCGCTTCATTACTATATCCGCCGCTCACGCTGGCATATTGGCCGTTTGCTATGTTATGATGACCTCCGCTGACACTGTCACCGTAACCCAATGCGGTATTAAATTCTCCTCCGCTCACGCTGGAATAAGCGTATCGTGCTGAATTGTTCCGGCCGCCGCTCACGCTGGCATAGGGCGCTGTAATAGTATTCAAACTGCCCGCCACCAATCCGCCATAAGATGAATAGTTATGTTCACGACCGACCACGATATTGTGTGATCCTGTGCGATTATCAAGACTGCCGCGAAGCTCGTTATATCCTACAATCAGGTTACCCAGACCATTGACGGTTCCGTCTGTTGTCCCGCTTCCATCAACAATCTGCACATTCACTCCACTAAACCGTATCGTATCCCGTTCGTCCACAGTAACTCTGGTTACATTTGCCAGTAAGTGCTTCCAGCTGCGCAATCCGCATTTCCAATTGTTCGGCGGTCTGGCACTCTATCACCGGGCAGGGATCCAATAGCGAACTTCTGCCGAAGTCCTGTTTAAACACAAACGCGTCCGATCCATCCTGGTCCTGATCGTTGTCAAAATTGCCTTCACAGTAGTCAACCTGCGCCATCACCGGCGTTACTGCAAACATCAATAAACAAGCAATCACCAACGATAGTTTCTTAAACATGGCAGACCTCCTTTTGAATAGCGTTGCTTTATGTTTGACGTTCGTCTTTTGTCTTCCTTACCGACTATAGTAAACGACAACAGAAAGTAGTCATTGCGAGGAGCGCAAGCGACACGGCAATCTAATGAGATTGCTTCGCTGGCGCTCGCAATGACATTCTGTATGTCAATTTCTTAAAGTCGTTTACTATATTTTCTTTATCCCACATCCCATATCGCATATCTCAGATCGCATATCACCCCTCAATACATGCACCAGGGTATGGTTACACAGTAGGGGCAGGGGTTCAAAATGACTGCTCCTTCCGAAATCTGACTTGAAGGTAAAGGCATCGGTGCCGTCCACATCATAGTCACAGGTAAAGTCACCGTTGCAGGGGTCTGCATTGGTGCAGGGATCTAATATCCTGCTCCTGCCGAAATCGGTCTTGAAGATAAAGGCATCACTACCGTCAACGTCCTCATCCTCCCAGCCATTGAAATTTCCCTCACACTCACAGGCATCCCCGCATCCATTGGTCTGCGGGGGGTAGGTGTCTTCCTGGTACTGGTTATAAAGGCGGGGGCAGTTGTCACAGGCATCTCCCATGCCATCGCTGTCAAGCGTCTTCCTGGCCGGGATTATACTGGTAGATGCAGTTGTCCAGGCTGTCCGGGACACCGTCACCATCAAAGTCAGACCCGCCGCAGGTATCGGTTATTTCATCACAGAGCAGGGGAAAACAGGGATCACCGCTATGGACGGAGCAGGTACCGCCGGAACAGGTGTCGGCGCCGGTGCAGAAGAGATAATCATCACAGGGATCGGTGTTGTTGACGTGGATACAGATACCTAAACCGTCACATTCATCGTCGGTACACATGTTGCCGTCAGTGTTGCATTGGGTGCCTGCCGGCTGGTTGCGTGGTGAGCAATAGCCGTCCCCGGTACAGCTATCAGGGTCAGTGCAGGCGGTAGTATCCTGGTTGCCGCAGGGACTTCCGAAAGCCTCAAAAATACAGGTAGCGCTGCAGCAGTCAGCGTTTACAGTATTGCCGTCATCACACTGCTCACTACCCTCTAAAGCCCCGTTGCCGCATACTTGTGCAGGATCACAGGTATCGGTTGTCTCATTGCAGACGGTGCCGGGGAAAGCGAGACAGGGATCTCCGGCGCTGAGCTGGCATCCTCCCGAACCATTACATGTCTCATTACCATTGCAAAACAGCCCATCGGAGCAGAGACTGCCTGCCGGCTCATATGTACAGTGTAGCACTGCAGCAGTCACCACTTAAGGTATTGCCGTCATCACACTGCTCCTCGCTGCTTATCCAACCATCTCCACAAACGGAAACATGATCAAAATAGACGTCATAAGAGATTAATGCATTGCGGACATCAGTCCAGGCAACGCACGCCTCTTGCTCCACTGGCAATGTTGGATTCGGGCACACTGTCGGTCTTATGTAACTATAGCTGGCAGTATTAAACTCGTTGACAATAATCGCCGGAGTTGACCAGCCTAGCCCAGGATTAGTCGCGTCGGCCCACGAATACCAGATATATCCGTACCTCCAGTAGGCGGCATGGAAGCGGCCGTTATTAGTGCTGACTGCCAACTCAACTTCCTCCTCCTCATCATAGGTCCATGGCAGACCTGCAAAATTCCAGGTTGTGCCTCCATCAGTGCTATAATGCGATTAAATATCCAAATCCCCACCTCTATAGTCGATTGTATACGCCACCATTACCGTACCATTACTAGCCACGGCTATTCGGGGATGGTATCTAATCCACTGAAGATGAGGTAACTTGAACTGGGGTATTCCAATTAGACCCATAATCTGTACTTTTTGTGACCCAGATCTGATTAGTCCAGCTGGAGCCATTCCATCCCATTTTTTCAAAAGCAATGTACAATCCAGAGGGGCCGTAAGCAATGTCCGGTTGGGTTTGCCAGCCGGAGCTCATTCCTACACCGCCAGTGACTTCCACGGGTGTGCTCCAAGTCAGGCCTTTATCAATGCTTCGGGAAAAATAAACCGGGTAGTAGGTAAGTACCTTCGACACTGTAAGTGACGTACACATAGTAAGTGGCGTAATAGTATGGGGTATCTGTGCATATCTCAGGCTGGATATGAAGATCAGGGGGCATGTATATGCCAGATGCAATATCAGCCCAGCTACTGTTATGATTAGTAGGATCAAAACGATAAAGCAAGATAGACCTTGAGTCGTCTAGCTCTATGACCTCCCATGTTATAAAAACCCAGTCCTCGGATCCTGCAGCATAGGCAAGGGAGGGATTTACATTGCTAATGTTTCCACTTGCAAATTGCATGAGCCACTCCCAGGTTTCGCCACCATCCGTTGATTTATAAACTCGCATCCATGGATTTTCCTCCACGACAATGTAAAGATCTCCATTGGGTGCTTCGTCCATGGAGGGCTTCACTGAAGAGTAATCGGGAATGTAATTTGTAACAAGGACGTCTTCACCCCATGCTGCGTTCGCGATAGTTTGAAATCCGGCGATCTGAAAAACACAGGCTGCTGCAACTGCTATCAGAATAAATAGTATTTTCTTCATGTTGCCCCCCTTTTTACGTTTGATCATTGCAATAATAAACCCCGCCCTCTCAGATTTCTCCATCTGAGAAAAGCGGGGTTATGTTTGCCGGCGGCACTCATGGAGATACTCCACATGCGCTAAGTGAATGGTTCTTACGGGCCCAAATCTGAGAATTTTTCTCTTCAGAAACATTTATAACCGGTAGGAGCGGCTTTGAGCCGCGAATGCATCGCGCCTGAAGGCGCTCCTACCGAAATTTCAAATATATTTGGCTAGTATTACATCACGCATCCACCTTAAACTATTCTATCTTTTTTCAAACCCCTTCCGATAATCCCTCCTCAACAGCACTCACACCGATTCACAACTGAAGCATACGCGGGGAATGTGTTCCAAAGCGATCTGCAACCATAGTTGAATTTGATAATTACCAATAACTCAAATCACCAAATAATATCCTCCTCGGACAGGCCACACCCAGAGGGCTTCACTTGTCATGCTGATGTATATGTCACCACCTCCCATGCCCACCTTCCAAGCACCTGCGGGTGCGCTGACGCTTAAGACAGTAGATGTCCAGTAGAAGTTGCTGGACTGCACGTTAATAAATGGATCGCCCGATGTCCACTGCCCTGTGCCTGAGGTATTACACAATGCAGGACCGGTATAGCGAACATCGACCAGACTGTTTAACTCATTTCTATTGGGAAGCCGCCAGTCACCGGCACTTGAGCCATCAGTTAATCCACAATATCCGGCGGATAATCCATTGCAGGCTGCTAAAGCCGCATTCCATGATAATGGTGCAAAGAAGGAGGAACAACTGGCATCCTTCAGCCAGATAAGCCCGGTCAGATTGTCAGTTACTGTCCCATTGAGATTATCCGTAAACCTCGGATTCGGCCATGCAACCCCTTGTTGATAATATCCATCATCACCTGTGGCATACGATATGGTCAGTCCTGTCCTGGGCAATAGTGCCGGGATTGCTACATGTATCCCATAGGGCCCATAGACATTATTGTCATCGATTGATTCCGCCATCTCGCTGAAGGAATCTACAAAGGCATACATGTTGAAGTCGCCAACGCTATTATAAACATAATTAGTCTGCCAGGTATAAGTCTCCGATGGGGCAAGTACTGGTATCTGAATAAATTGATTCCCCGCTTGATCCGGTATCGGAGGTGTGTCCAGATTACTATACCAATCAAGCCAGCACATTCCTGATTCCGCTTGTCCCTGGTTCTTTACCGTTATCTCAATTGTTGCCGTTTGTCCCTGAATGGGCTGGATGGGATCCACCACCATTTTCTGAATTATCAGATCGGGTAAAGGATTATCCTGCTGACATTCGCCTGCCACGCACATCCCGTTGCAGGGAACACTGCACCCGCCGCAGTGGGCCTCATCAGTCTGAGGATCAACGCAGGAATTATTGCAGAGGAGCATCCCGGCCGGACACGGAGCCCAGGGGCTGGGGCAATCATCAAGATATGGACAGGGATTCAAGATTATGCTTCTCCCGAAATCGGCCTTGAAATCAAATGCATCCGTTCCGTCTACATCCTGGTCACAATCAAAGTTCCCTTCACAGAAGTCAGGAACTGGTTGTGCCATGACCGATGTAACTGAAAGCACCAATAAACAAGCAAGCGCTAATGATAGTTTCTTCAACATGGCAGACCTCCTTTTATTGGGTTATGCGATCTTAAAATTAAAAAACTGCCTCTGTATTTTTTGACTCATACATTCGGCAGTCCAGCCTTCTATTAACCAAATCTAAAAGCACGTTCTAACTACTGCAATAGAACTGTGGCTTTCCGTCCCCCGATCACTCGGGGTTTGGCTTTATCGTTTTATATTACATATTTATAGTCACAAAATGGCATAAAACACAATAGGCAGAACCCTGATTTTATGCTTCGAAAAACCTTATTTTTGGGGTCTTGCAATACGCAGAGCCATTCAAAAACTATGGAATATCACGGCCTGCGCTGAATAAGAAAAAGCCCCTTAAGTATTTCTGAGGGGTGGCATGACCGGGAACATATTATTATTCAAAAGATTTCTCGCATTCGCTCGAAATGACAACCTTCTCTATCATGACACGGCTTATTTTTATGACGGCCGGTAGGATCGGACTTTGAGCCTTTTCGATCGCGCCTGATGGCTCTCCTACCGACATTCACGCAAACCATGGCTCCCCTTGCTTGCATATCCGGTAATTCGACCTCGTTCCCCCGTCATGTGTGGGGCAAAGCCCGGGCAGAAGAAATAGAATTGCACATTCCTGCATTTTGTATTAATAGTTTTTCAATTTTATGAATGTTGCCTTATGTTCTTGCATCCGGCATCGGGGGACACCATACTTAATTCAGAATTAAGTATGGTGTCCCCGGAATTCCGAACCTTTTTATGGAGGAAAGCATTGCCCATGAACTACAGCACGCTGGAGCACAATCCGCCTGTATTTATTTTTCGATTAAAGAAAGACGGCGCGTTTTCACCGGATCTCATTGCCGAAATGCACACGGCGCTGGACACAATACAGAACTCCGCCGGCGAGGCCTGCCTGGTGGTAACGGGTGACGGCAAAGTCTTCTCCACGGGATTTGACCTGGAGTATTTCTCCACTGCCACCGGTGACGAACGAACACTGCTTATGGAAAAGTCTGTCGAATTATTGGACAGGCTGCTTGACTTCCCTCTTCCCACCGTTGCCGCCATTAACGGGCATGCCTTCGGGATGGGGGCGCTGGTTGCCCTGGCGTGCGACTACCGGTACATGCGCGCCGACCGGGGATACCTTTGTTTGCCCGAGATTGACCTGAAGGTGGCCATCCCCGCCAGGAATGATGTCGCTCTTGAAGCGGAAGCTCGCGCCCCCGGTACTTCGGGACCTGCTTTTGACCGGAAGACGCATCGGAGGGGAAGAGGCAGTGCGTTTGGGAGTTGTTGATGAGGCGTGCCCGGCAGAGGAGGTTTTGCAAAAGGCAGTCAGCCGGGCATCCGCCCTGGCGGCAAAGGACCGGGAGACCTATGGAGCAATGAAGCGCAGCCTGATCCATTTGTAGTTGCCCGGCGTATGATGAAAATACCATTCCCAAAAGTTCACCTTACACACCTCCATGTTTCCTGAGCAGTTCCTTAATGCGCCTTGCATGGCCGCTGCCGCCCCATGTATCATACAGGGGAGTATGTCCCTGGGAGTCTTTGGCGTTAACGTCAGCCCCTTTCTCCAGGAGCAGTTGTACCATGTCGATATTTTCATCACCTACTGCAAGATGAAGCGCGGTACGGCCATACTGGTCCCGCACGTTGATATCCGGCCGGTATTGTAAAATGAGGTCCACAAGATCCTGCCTTCCCGTTCCTACCGCGGTATGCAGCGCCCTGTCGTCCTGGGCTCCGTTATCAAGGAGTAATTTCACAAGCTCTCTGCTTCCCCGGTCATAGTTGCCGGGAGGCTGTATAGCCAGGGTTAAAGCAGTACGGCCCGAACCATCCTTAGCATTTACGTCTGCTTTGGACTTAATAAGCAATTTTGCCACGTCGATGTTGCCATACGTCGCAGCTATGAGCAGGGGTGTATTATATTTGCTCATGGCGTTAACATCAGCACCATACTCGATCAGCAGGCGTGCGATTTCTGCCTTGCCATTTAGCGCAGCATCATGCAGAGGGGTAAATCCTTCTCCATTTCGGGTATCCACCGGTACTTTATAGCGCTTGAGCAGGATTTCGACTATGCCGGTGCATCCCTGCTGAATTGCAGCCTCCAGCGGCGTCGTTTCCAGAACATCTCGAAATACTGCAGCCTGGACCAGCGATGAGCTGGTCAAGGCTTTCTGGTTGGGATCAGCGCCTTTTTGCAGGAGTAGTTCGGCTATATCGGTAAAGTGATTAAAAATGGCGATAAAGAGCGGAGTACAACCGATCTCATCTTTCAACCCAACATCCGCCCCCCGGTCAAGCAGCAATGCCACCATGCTTTTTTGATAATTTTCTATGGCCGCCATTAACGGGGTCTTTTTGGAACTATTCTTTGCGTTAATGTCTGCGCCCCGGGCAAGCAGCAGTTCAGCTATATCCGTCCCACCATGGTGTGCCGCCCAGTGAAGCGGCGTGTTGTTGCGGCCGTCTTTGGCTTGCATGTCAGCGCCTTTGCTGATCAGCAGCGCGGCAACCTCCTTTTTACCGCAGGAGGCAGCGAAATGAAGCGGACTGCAATAACCGGCCGACGTAAAGATATCCATCATGACATCTTCGGAGAGCGTTCCGTAGTCAGTAGAGGCGGCATAGGACGCAAGTGATGCGAGACCCTGCGTTCTGGCGGTTCTGGTATTTGCAGCCGCTCCCTGAGAAAGCAGCAGGGCAGCCATATCAGCATGTCCTTTCAGTGCGGCAAGATGAAGCGGAGTCATCTTACCCATATCCCCTGCATCAACCTCCGCACCGTTTCTTAAGAGC
This sequence comes from uncultured delta proteobacterium, assembly GCA_963793865.1. GTDB lineage: Bacteria > Desulfobacterota > WTBG01 > WTBG01 > WTBG01 > CAZWCD01. Next base: position 259,698 of record CAWCBP010000004.1, on the reverse strand, counting down.
AACTGAGCGCAATCCCGGTAGCCAAAAGCTGCTGACATATGCAGAGGTGTTTGCCGCTGAAGATTGCGGGCGTTTACATCAATCTTTTGCTGTGCAAGAAACTCAATGAGCGGATAGTGGCCATAGCGTGCAGCAATGTGAAGAAGGGTGTAGCCTTCATGATCGCGCGAACCGGCTGCTTTTGGATCTTTGTCCAGAAATGGTACTACCAGGTCAGTCCTTCCAAGGGCCGCCGCGGTAAACACATCCATTGTAGCCCCGTTTTGCAAAAGCAAGTCGGTCACCTTTGTGTGCTGATTTATGGCGGCCTTTCGCAAGGCGGTAATACCGCTTTTATTGGCGGTGTTTACATCGGCCCCGCGTGATAGCAGCACTTCTGCAGCCTCGGCATGGCCGGCGGCAGCGGCCATCCACAGGGGCGTCAGCCCGATTGTAGTAACTGAATCAACCTTCGCCTGATGGTCTAACAGTAATGCAACGATGTCTTTATGCCCTTTTCCGGCCGCCTTGTGGAGCGGTGTGTTGCCATTGGGAATATCAGCAATATTGGGATTTGCCCCACGGGACAAAAGAAAAGCGGTGATGTTAACCGTTCCTTCTTCTGCGGCATTTTGAAGAGCGGTTACCCCGTTGCAATCAGCTATGTTGACATTCATGCCCGTATCAAGCAGCCGCTTTATCTCTTCGATGTCCTGATTTTTTACCGCTTCGTGCAGGCGTGACCAACCGGGAAGCTTCTGGTCAACAATCTCCGGTGCCTGTCTTTCCAAAAGTTCTACAATCACCGTGTGACCATTGCCGGCTGCAGCCTGCAGGGCCGTTCTGCCTCCTCCATCTTTTAGATTGACATCTGCCTTATGTTCAAGGAGGACGCGCACCGTATCAAGGTAACCGTTTTGCGCGGCACGATGAAGCGCGGTGCTGCCGTACTCCCCGGGCATGTTCACATCCGCCCCATGAGAGGCAAGCAGCTCTACCACGTCAGCAAAACCTTTCTGGGCGGCCTCATATAAAGGAGTGCAGCCCCTTTCATTCCTGATGTTGACATCGGCTTTGTACCGCAAAAGAAGCTTTGCCATTTCCATATCGCCTCCCCATGCCGCCCAGTAAAGCGGGGGGTATTGAGACGACCGGACATTGACATCTGCTCCTTTTTCCAGCAGAAGCTTGGCAGCATCAAGTTTTCCGTAAAGCGCCGCGTTGCATAGGGCGGTATTTCCGTTATCATCAGTTTTGTTCACGAGGGCAGGGTTTTTATCCAGCAGCTCTTTTAGCTGTTCGGCATCGTATATATTCAATTGTACAGAGGAAGCGACGGTATCGGAACGGGACGAGGGGAGGGAATATAATTTCCCGATAAGCAGAACAGCAAACGCCAGGAAAATGACTATGCTAATTTTTTTCAACATAACAGGCTACATGTTGGTACATCAGGAATGTTAAGCAGCTATTCACAGCGTTCCTATTGTACATGTTTCGGATGTATTGCAGGGTAAGTTTAGCAGTTAATGCTTACCAGGCGGAATGGTAATAATGAAGGCTGGTATGAGAGGATAGAAGGCTCAACAGAGAAAATGTTGCCGGAGGATATTTTAATAAATCCGTATTTCGTGCCGGCCGTCGGAATTTCTGATGGAAAGAACCTGAGCCGGTTAATACGCTTATTATAGAGCAGTGCTTTATCACCGTTTGATTGCGAAGAAGACGAGGTTGTCCCCCCTGCACTGATCCGCCAGGGCGTACGCGGAATGGCGGCTTGGGGTCGGCCACGATAACAATCTAATATGCTTCACGTTCTGTTGTAACCTTCCTCATTCGCAGGCACCTGAAGCACCAGACGGCCATCGCCGAGTGCAGGCCAACTCCCAGCAACAGGGTGGCGCCGACCAGCCCCAGGCCGAAACCGGCATAGGCCAGGATGGCAAGGGCGGCGAGGTTATAGAACAGCATGGCGGCAACCAGGCCGGCCGCCGCGCGGCTCTCCGGGTCAAGGCGTGCGAGCCAGCAGGCCACTCCCAGGGTGATAAGCGCCGCTCCGGTAAGGCGCGTGACCATGAACGCGACGGGTGCGTCGAGCGGTGAACCGAACAGGAGCACGGCGGCTACCGACGGCAGCAGAAAAAACACCAGCCCGGCTCCCGCCTCAATCACCGCTGTCAGGATGAACAGGTTCTTCATGGCATATTCCCTTTCCATGATTCCTTACGGTGTTCCTTGCCCCGGTTTTCTCACCGGCAGGTTGTGTGCAGTTCCAAATTGAACCAGATTATTACCGTGTTAATTAATGAGCGCACCGTGTCGGGGATTGAAAAAGACTCTTTCAAACCCAGCACCGCAACATAATCGCCGCCGATTTTGTGCGGATCCCAGTAGTACACATACCATGAACCCGGGGTGGTTACCTCCCGGCTGAACTCGGGGCCGTCAAAATAAGTTTTGGCGCTGAACGGCTCAAAAAATGTGTCCCGCTCCTCTCCCGGGTTTTTATTCTTCACCACCACCGCCCCGCAGCCGGCCGGAAGCTCAAAGGGAAGCGCTTCATCCGCGGCCGGAAGTCCGGGCCCGACGACCGCGAACCACGGCAGCAGCTCCTCCAGAGACGGGCATGCGATGACAAGCGCCTGCGCATACACCGTCACCGGTTCGCTGACTTCAAAGGCGTATACGTCAACATCCGCCCCCGTCTCAAACCACGCGTAGATTGCCTTTGAATTTTCAATGGAATCCGTCACCACAAAGGGATGCTCCGCCGAATAATCCTCGTTCTCGATATAGGGAACATGGGCATTGACGGCAGGTGCTGCAAAGACCGAGAAAATTATGAACGTGAAGAATGATGCGAATAGTTTCATAGCCGACGCATCTCCCGATACTACTTTACATGAAAATAGAATAAGAATTCCCCCTCACCTTAACCCTCTCCCCCGATGGGGCGAGGTGACTATTTGCTTTGTTTCATATCCTCATGAGAAGGAAAAATCATGGAGCCCCTTCTCCCCATCGGAGAATGTGTCATAAGGTCATTCTGAGGCATCAGCCGAAGAATCTCCGTTTCCAAACACATTGATTCTATAAGATTCTTCACTTCGTTCAGAATGACAAACAAGGCATCTCCCTTATTATGACACAGTCTCTCCCGGGGAGAGGGATGGGGTGAGGGGGACATAACTCATTTGTAACTCGAATTTTTATTTTTTGTGGCGCCCGCCTGGGAATGGGGGTTTAATAAAAAAGCAAAGGCAAGGCCGTTTCCGGCCTTGCCTTTGAGGATCGCGATATTCTGCTCTTTTGCAGCCGGGGCGCAGTTACATGGTAATGATCGTGCGCACGCGGGTTTGATAGAACGTCAGTCCGGGATCGAGATACTCAACCTTTTTCGGGGTAATCTTGAGCAGGCAATAGTCGGGATCAGTCGGGCCGCCCGGGAAGAAGAAGCCGAATGCCTCCTGCCAGAATTTTTTGCGGAGCTTGCCGTCGGTGACGATCTCCGCCTTCCCGATGATGGATGCGTTTCTCTGATCATTGGGATCATCGACAAAAACGCTCACGGTGGGATTCTTTTTAATGTCCTTTATTTTGCTGGTGCTTAATCCTGTGGCGAACCAGATGACCATATCGTTTCCAAGGGGGAGATTGGTCATGATCCTCCCGTGGGGCGCCCCGTCCGTTCCAAAGGTAATAAGCTTCGAGTACCGGTTGCTTCTGATTAATTCCGCCACCTTTTTCTTCAAATCATCCTTTGCCATAATTGCCCTCCTGAGATGTATGGAAACCCGCTTTCGAATTGGATGGGGAATATACCCCGCAGTCAACCATTTGTCAATAACAAATCCTATTACTGATACGGATTGAGCAATGAGGGTTAAACTTATGAAAATGATAGTAGGACTCCGGCAAAGGCATCGTGCCGGCGCTTATTTTGATTGACAATGTTACATTGTTTCGTATATGCAAAGGATATTAAAATAATAATTCACAGGAGGCGGCTATGAAACTGAAAGAATTAAAGGAGCATCTGAAGTCGGTTCCGGATGACTACGACGTGAAGGTCAGCAGCTATTTCGTCAAGGAAGGTCAGACGGAAATGAAATATTTTGAAGGGGACAATGAGAATTTTATCCCTGTCAACGATGAATCCATTTTGGGTATTTCACGCAAGGACGGGACCAGGCAGATTCACATTATCGGTATGAAGCATCATGTCGACCACTTCGGCTCCGGAGATTTCTCAAAAGATTCGGAGTAAGGTTCTAACGCTTCTGCTGTAAGAAAAATCAAGATTGTACCCCGAACGGGGCAAAGAGCACCGAGGCCTGACAAGGCCCGGCCTTTTTGCCCCGTTCTGCTTTTTCGCCAGGGTGCAATCCTTGAGCTATCCTTCCCTTTTTGTGGCCTTCATGAAAGCGCTGATGAAATTATCGACCAGGAGAGGGTTAAAGTCCGTTCCCGCCCCCTTTTTCATGATTGCCAGCACTTCATTCATCTCCAGGCTTTTCCGGTAGGGCCTCCAGCTGCGCAGGGCATCAAAGACATCGGCGATGGCCACGATCTGGCTTCCCGGGTGCTGCTGTTTTGCGCCCATCTTCAGCTTCGGGTATCCCGTGCCGTCATACTTCCGGTGATGTTCAAAGGCCACGATGGGGGCTATTCTGGCAAGTCCGTTGATCCTGGCAAGGTAAGCGGTGCCGTAAGCGGGATGGTTGCTCATGGCCGTAAACTCGCTTTCGTCAAGCGTTCCTTTCTTCTCAAGTATTTCCCGGGGGATAAACAGCTTGCCCACGTCGTGCAGCAGTGCGGCCAGGCCGATGTCGTGGAGCATTTTGCCGGACATGCCCAGCGACTCGGCCTGAAAAATAGAGAGAATTGAAACGTTGATAGAGTGAACATAGGTATAATTGCTGTAGGACTTGACCGGACTCAGCAGCTTGAGAATGCCTATCTCCCGGCCGATGGTTGCCACAAACCGTGCCACCATGTTCTCGAGCTCGCCCATTTTGAGCTGCTTCGAAGGGGTGAGATTCTTATAGGCAACCCTGAGCTGCTCAATCTGCAATTCCCTGAATTGCGGCAGATTGCTCAGCGTGACCGGGTCCTCTGTTTTTAACCTGCCGGTTCCGACCTCAACCAGCCCGGTCCTGATGTGAGGGTAGGCGCTGACGGAGCTGTCAGGCTGTGAGAGGTCACTGATAAAATGGTTGAATTCGGCGGGGGTTATGCCCGACAGGAAGTCAACCCGGGAGATGCCCTTTCTGGCGAAGCGCCTTACCAGATTATTGGACTGCACGCCCGCATCTCTCATGGGCACCTTGTTGACAACCAGCTCTTCGTCTATTACCATCATTTCCACCGGGTCACCCAGCAATTCGCTGAGGATGGAAAAGGTCCGCCCGCCGGACTCTTCAATCAGGGCGTGCTCCCTCGAATAGAGCTGGCAGTTTGCGATGGCGATATTCAGGGCGGTGACAAATTTTTTTGCCCGGCCGGGCAGCTTCCCGGTTTCAATTTCCAATGTACGCGCTCCTCTTGATCAGCTTCTTTCCAGGAATGAGCTTATCATCATACCGACGTCTTGGGGCGGGTAGTTCTTAAGCGTTCGCGCCACCTCTTCCTTCAATCTCTTGAGCGGATCCCTGAAAAAAAGGCTTCTGGTGTGAAGGATGGCCTTGAGGGTATTAAGGGCCCGCGGATCCCCCATCTGGCCGAGGGCCCTGACGATGGCAATCTTTTTATCCAGGTCGGCCACGCTTTTGTCCATTGACCTGAGCTGGGCGATCAGTTCCGGAACAATCTCGGTAATGCCGAGCGTGGTCGCCAGGCGCAGCGCCATTTCCACTTTATCTTCCGCCTGTGAACGGATGTGATGCGTGAGCGCTTCAAGGCCGCAGCTCATTTCCGCCCTGAGGAGGTATTTCACGGCGTAAAAACAGACCCTGAGGTTGTCATTGTAGCAATAAGGCTTGACAGTGGAGATCGCTTCCCTGCTGCCGGACTCGCTCAGAATAAACAGCATGTTCCGCTTTACGTACCACCGGGTGTCGCTGAGGTGCCGTATTGCTTCAGGGACAGCCTCGTCGGCTATATGCACTGCCAGGTCCAGGAGAAACTTTCTGGTTTTTCGTGAACTCTCGCTGATAATCGCCTCCATGAGCGGCGGAACGATCCTGTTCCCGAAAAGCCTGCACAGCCGCAGCGCGTCCTCCCGGTGCTGCCCCCCCACGATCCGGAACGAGTCAACCAGGGCGCCGGCAGTTTCCGGTGTTACAACGTTCAGGTCCGAAAGCTCAGAGCCGGCGTTACCCGCTTCCGGACGCGCAATGCTCAGGATTTTTATAACCTGGGCATACTGCCCGGTCCCGATAAAGTGCTCCACCTGCTCCTTGAGGAGACTCTTGAAATATTCATAATCCTGCTGGTTGATGAAGTCTTCCCGGCCGAAGGAGATGAGCTCCAGGAGTATCTGGTTAAAGTCCCTCTCGAATGTTTCCTCGTCCCAGTCCTGATCCTGCTGCTCCGCTGACGATGCCTTGCTGTCTCCGGCGTCACAGGCGCGCAGCGCCTCCAGCTCCCGGGTGTAGGTGTCGGTGACAAATTTCCTGAACTCGTCTTCAGCCGACATGGGGGTAATTTCATAGGGAAGGGGTATGTCGTCAATGATAAGCTCGCTGTTGGACATGCGCCCTTCAAGCCCAGCGGTTGAAAGGGTTGAAAATTTTTCAATAAGATTTTTGATGGCTTCGGGTATGGCAATCTGGTTTTCATTAATGGAATCGAGCAGGGCAATAGCTTCGTCCACATCAAACGCCCCGGGTATTTCGTCACCGGGGTTTATGTCCCCCGGTAAGGCGCGCAGGGAAGAGGAGAGAAGCTGCTCTTTCAGCTCGGGGCGCAGCCGGTTGATAAATTTAATCAGCTTGTTGAGATCCGTGACCCAGGATGCCTTTTCTAAAGACGGCGAGAGGTACGATGCCATAACCCGGTCACAGGCGTCGTCTGTGAGCTGGGCATTATCGGTTTCATTGATCAGGCAGGAAAGGTCTTCCGGGGGGATGGATCGAATAACCCTGCGGCTTTCCGGGCGTGAGGTTCCTTTGAACAATTCCTGCACATGCAGTGTCCAAAGGCCCTGCCTGGGCTTGTCCTCTTCAGCTTTCCCCTCAGTGAATGAGAAGACCTCGTAGTCAATGAATTCCGCTTTGATATGGGACAGGCCGCAGTTTTTAAATTCCTCCTCCATCTCCGCGGGCGAGGCCTCTCCCGGGTCCGCGGCGAGGAAGCGATGAAAGGCGTAAAGTTCCTGCGCGGTCAGACCGTCGGCCAGGATTACCAGGGCGATACTTCTGTTGCTCAGGCAGAGGGCAAACTCCCTGTAGGCAGGGTTGTTTTTATCAAGCGGGCAATCATCGGCAAAAAGGAGATCTTTCGCCGCTGCCAGGGTGATGTTCCCTTTCTCCTCGAAAAGCTTCTGCAAGGCGTCAAATGCCCTCCGCAGTGATGTTTCTATTGCCGGATGCCCCTGCGGGTACATCCCTGCCTTGTGCCGAGAGATGTTGAGCGCGGTAATGGCGTTGCTCAGCAGCCTGACATCAGCGGATGTCTGTTCTTTTATTTCGATCAGGGATGGTGTTTGCATGTACCGAACATAAGACTGTGTGGATTCTTAAATGCAACTATGAGCGGTAGGAGCGGCTTGAGCCGCGAAGTCATCGCGCATGAATGCGCTCCTACTGAACACCAAATGTCTTAGTAGTTCCCGAGGGGAATGGCGGTATGATGGAACGTTCTTCTACAGGTATCTTTATCGGAAAGGCGGGGATAATACTTTATATTTTAAAGAAGCAAAGGCAGGCCGTGCAAACGTAGAGGCGACCAGCCGGTCGCCCCTACAGTGTGGATAACAGACTGGATCCCCGCTTCCGCGGGGATGACACAGAAAAGCGAAGAATCTGGCTTTTCTTGTATGAAAAAGGCAGGACCTGATAAGGCCCTGCCTCCAAAGAATTCAGAGAATCGCCCTTTATGGTTACTCGGGATGTGGCTGCGGCTCTCCCAGCACCTGAATGGTCAAGGCGACGTAGCGGTACTGAGTCTTCGGTTTCTTGTAATAGCTCACCATGGCCTGGCAGGGTATGGGAACACGGTCATATGAAATCACCCGCCCCCACTCATTCTTAATGATGGTGCTCGAGGTGACGTCAAGCCTCCTTGAGCAGAAGAGAAAATAGTCCTCATCCTCTCCCTTTTCATCCAATACCAGTGCATCTGTATCCATGAGGGCGTCAAGGGCGTCTTTTACCAGGCCGGTGAATGAGCTGTTATCAGAACGGTCTGCCGCGCTGCCTATTCCGCAGATCATGCCCATGACAATTACCGCCAGCAGTATTCGTTTCATCATCGTGCTCTCCTTTTTAGTACTGTTGCCATCCCACAAGGCCGCTCTTTACGTCGAGGGCGGGATCCACCTCAACCTGGATGACCTCGCCGCTGCCCTGCTGGATGAAGCCGGTGCTTTCAACTTTCTTACCCACGTGGAGACCGATCGCCGAGGTTATGCCTTTATCCAGCTCAACCCGTACGATGCTCTCCTCATCATCCCCGGAGGTCTGAGTCCCCAGGATGGGTTCATAGTAGGCAGAGCCGGTTTCGAAATAGAAGGCATAAAGCGAACCGGTACCGCCAAAGCCGCAGATGTCGTTATCAGGAATGAAGGGGGCGGTCAGGACCACGCCTCCCAGGATGCTCGGCCGGTTAAGCACCCGCTCTCCGCCGGCAGCCAGGGTGTAATACCATCCGTCCGTGGCCTGAACCTCTTCCACGAATTCATCCCAGGTGGTCGAGGCTGCGCCCTGAACTTCCTTGTTGGTGAGCACGTGGATGTTGGTGGAATTGTAGAGATCGGCCATCTGTATCTCGTCGGCAACCGGGTCGCAATTACCCCACTGGCAGGGGTCCTTGATGCCGAAGAAATACTGCTGGGACGTGTCCGACTTGTCAGCCTCGCTTATGTATTTCCCGGTACCGAAGTACACCCACACGTTTTCATCCTCATCGAGGGAGGCAGTCGGGGAGGCGGTAATGGGCCGGGGCGAGCTGAACAGGCTGGTCATGGGCCAGGGGTCTACCGCCGGATTGTGCTTGTAGGAGAAAACCGCCGGGTCATCACTGTTGCAGGGGCTTAAACGGTACATCTTTCCCAGTGTGCCGGCGTCATACGTTTCCCCTATGTACATAACCTCTGTGTTGTAATTGAGGTTAATGTCAATGGTTATGGGATCGGCCAGGAATGCGTCACCCTCAGCAGTTGCTGTTTTTTGGACCTGCTGCATGGTGTTGAGGTCGTACACCATGAGATAGCCGTTCGCGGCGCCGGCACCATCGCAGCTGGTGGGCCGGACCCCACTATGACGTACCATTCGTCATCCTCGGGATTCTGAAATCCCTTGCTGGCCTCCAGCCTGGAGATGGCGGGATAGGAGGTGGTGAAGTTGAGATCGTCGTCCGTAAATTCTCCCAGGAAGACCGGGTTGTTGGGCACGGTTATGTCGAGCACGAAATACGCGGAGCGGAAGGCCCAGGGAAGCGGCTTGCCGGGGCTTCCTTCAACCGGCTCGACGGTGCCGTCCCCATCGAAGTCTTCTGAAAGCGTGTACTCTCCGCCGCCCAGCCGCATGCCGCCGATGAGGATGGTGCCCCAGCCATTGGGATGGTTGCTGTCATCATTGAATATGCGCACGTCGGTGACCTTTGGCTTCAAGTCAACATAGTAGACATGGGTGTATTCAGGTTCACGGAGCCACCTGAGGTGGGGAAGGAGGTTAAATGGGATAAAGGCCCAGCGCTCATCGCCGAGGTCTCCCGACGTAGCCGGATCCTCGCTGGATGTATACCAGCCATGCTCCTCATCCAGGGTTGAGGGGTTGTCTCCCTCATGGAACGTACCCGCCTTGAAGGCGTGGAGCATGCCGTCATTGGCGCCCACATACACCGTGACGCCCCTGTTTTTCCAGAGGGCATAGTACTCCGAATAGCTGACGTCGCTGTAATAGAGGTTGTACATCTCCATGGGCTTTCCCACCACCGTGGGAGTGGAATAGACGATATCGCCCAGCTTCCAGACATACTCGGTTCCATTGATGGTTACATTCCTGTCCCGGTGTCCTGCTACCTCTTCACCCCGGATAAAGTTGATCAGGTCTTCCGCTTCGTCAACCGTATCCACGTCCAGGAAGGGACGGAGCTTGTCGGCATTGGCGGAAGTAAAATCTATTACCTCCCCGCCGTCCACCTCGCCGTTGCCGTTGGGATCGATCCAGGTCTTGATGGTCCTGGTTGAGGCAGAGCGCTGGGCCAGTATTTTTCCCGCCTCCCACTGGGGTTCTATTTCTTCCATGGGCGCGGTTTCGAAGGGAACGGGCTCGGTCGCGGGCGCGGTTACGTCCGCCCTGCCGTCGCCGTCGCTGTCGCGATAGCGCTTGATGGCCGTGTCCCCGGTCGCGGAGTCGATGTCGAATTTGATGATGGTATCTTCTTTATAGACCATGGCGTTATCATGGTCCGTGTCTTCGCGCATGTTTCCGTAGGGGTCAACCCAGAGGGAGTTGAGGTATCCCACCCACTTGATCAGCCTCATGTTGTCAAAGAACCGCGGCTTGAAGAAGGCCTGGAAGAGAGAGCCTTCGCCTTCCGCCGAGGTTGATAGAAGCGAAACCGCCGTGCCTGAGGCCGCGCGCTGCAGCATGGCGGTGATTGCCTCCAGGATCTTCGCCTCCAGATTACTTCCCTGTGATGCCTCAAAGTAGTTGTCGGGCAAGCCGTCGTTGTTGGCGTCCCACTCCGAGTCGAGGTCGGGGCGCTTATTGCTGTTCTTGTCGATAAACCCTCCGTTCTTGGCCGTATCGATAAGCTGCGTGGAGTTCTCACCAAAGGCAAAGACTACATAGGTGATGACATTATTGAAGCCGTCTATATCGGGCCGCATATCATTGGTATTTGCCCAGAGGGCCACATCATCCAGGTAATCAGACCCGTATGCTGGATAATCGGTGAAGTCGACGTCGTTGCCATCACCGTCATAGTCCTGCAGCTCCGTAGGAATATTCCGGTCCATGGTGGATTCGCCGCTGGTGACGATCAGAACAAAGTTGTTACCGCACTCCGTCCCGGGATAATCAAAGGGGTCGTGGCCCGAATAGTCTCCCGGCGCGTAAGCGGGATCGACCTGCCGGTAGTAATTCACATCTTCATACAAGCCTTCCGCCAGGGGGGTGTAGGTGTCGCAGGGCTGGTTCTCAACGGTGGTAATCATGTCGGTTAAATTTCCGCCGATGTATTTGGAAATGGTAGCACCATCAAGGGCCCCCCCGCCCAGTTCGTATTTTGATCCATCCCTGTTGAACCAGGAGGTGCCGAAGCGGGCTTTTTCATCGATCTTCTGCATGATGCCGGCAATATTTCCATCGATGAAGGATTCGGGCTCCTCTGCCGCCGACTTGTCTATATTAATCTGAAGGGAGGTGACATAGGTGAGCGTGGTAAGTGTCGTGGTATCATCATAGGTATTATAGTCACAGGCCCCGTTCAGCTCACTCCCTTTTCGGGGATGGACATTATAAGACTTCCCGTCCTGGTTTATAGCGCCGGTATACTTGAATTCCATATCCTCAAACTGGGCGTCGTGCCCGTCATAGGGATTGCAGTACATCTTGAAGTCGGCGTCGTGGTCAAAGTTGGCCGGCGTGTCGATCTGGTAAACCTCGATATTGCCATTTGAAATCTTAAAGACATAGTTGCCGTTATAGGGGCTGTAGCTCCCTGAATCGGAGTCAAATTTAAAAAATTTGTGATGGTCCTGGTCGGAACTCGGAACCTCACCAAAGAGCTTGGTATTGCCTCCCCCCGTTCTCGAGGTGGCAAGTCCCCCCACCAGCACCTTCCGCATGATGTCAACCCGCCTCATGGTGAGCCAGTTCAGGAAATTGCCGTCCCAGGTTCCGGCCGCGTTAATGTCAAACTCGCCGGTATAGGTATATTTTTTCGCGGTGTTGAAATATCCGTAGTAGGTTATGGTGGGGTTGTAATCATTGGGATAGTAGTATCCTTCCTCATCATAGCCATAGGCCATCATGTTCATGTTGCCGGAGTTATCCAGCAGGATGAGTATATTCGGCTTAACGGTGTTGGCGGTAAAGATGGGGTAGCAGGTGTACTCCGTCATGGAGTGTGTGCCGGGTGAGAACGGGGTTGTGGTTGTGGCGCTTGCCGTCGTCGTCGTCGAGCTGGCTATGGTGGAGGTTGAGCTTGGCGGCGCGGTGGTGGTTGTGCTCGCTGCAATGGTGCTGGTCGAGCCGGTTTCAGAGGTGGTCGTCGAGCTGATTTCCGAGGTGGTGGTCGAAATGGCAATTGATGTCGTAGTGGTAGTAATTATCGAAGTTGTGGTTGTGGTTTTCTTTTTTTGTGCCGATGCCGTACCCGGCAGCAAAAGCAGGGTAAATGACAGAAATACCAGCCAGGTTTTTTTCATGGTATAAGCTCCTCTACTGATAGAGATACACAGCGCTGATGCGCGCGGCAACGTTGCCCGGGGCATAGCCGGTTGATTTGACGTCATAGTAGAATTTTACCCCTCCATGGCTGCGGTCCGCGCCGATGCCTTCATAGCCCATGGCGAACAGCAGCGAGCCGCCGGGTCCGACTTTTTTTACCCTCCAGTCGATGTCAACGCCCACGTTTCTTTCCAGAACCGAGGTCACCAGGTCGGGATGGTAGGTGGAGGTGTCAGTGGGCTTGTCATTTAAGCTTGCGTTGCCCTCGTAGTAATTCCTCACCTCATTTATTAAATTAGTATCCAGCGTTATGCCCGGGTAATCCGAGGTGTTGATCACTTCATTCATGGCTATATCCCGCACCACCCGGCTGGCAAGTGGAATGCCGGCATCGGTAACGAAAAAGGCCTCCTTGCCGAAACGGTCATTGCGGGCGATGTCCAGCTCCACATCGGTGAGCATGCTGGCAAGGGCCCCGAGCACTGTCAGTGCCAGGGTGACAAAAACAGCAACCACGATGATGGCGCCGCTCTCTTTTTCTGATTTGCTTACCATGGTGTGTTCTCCTCGCAATACGGTGTTTTCCCCCTCACCCCAACCCTCTCCCCCGGGGGAGAGGGGGAAAGTTTGATTTCTTGTTCCTCAGGTGAGAGGAGGAAGGTATTAATTTTTTTCCCTCGTGCGAGAGGGGACGTACATTAATTTCCTTTACCCCCTGCGATAATCGAAAAAACTTTGTCCCCTCTACCCTCCGGGGAGAGGGTTAGGGTGAGGGGGTTTATATCATGTAATATTGCGCAAATTAATGTTTGAAGTGAGCGCACGCCTCCGGTAGTGGTCTCCCACGACCGGGTCAATGTAGACGGGATCTTTGGCCGCCGCCCTCGCGTTCATGGTGATGGATACCTGCCGTATGTGCCTGCGCTGCGCGTTGCCCAGGGCGCCGTCGGTGCCGATATTCCAGGTCTTGAGTTCGCCCTCTTCGTCCGCGCCGTCATTGCCGTCATCATCCGTATCGTTATTGACGCCGTAATCGTCAGACAGGACGATGTAGGTAAAGGCCAGGTTCTCGATGTCCTGCGCTATGACTTGAGAGCCTGTGCTGCCGCCCCAGCTTGAAACAGCGGCATTCCACTCCCACACCTCCATGGTGAGGTCCGTTCCATTGAGCGCGTAACGGACTGTTTCGGTTTTGGCATCATTATCGATGTCGGCCTGGAAGGTGATGCTGGTGGCAGTGGCCTCTTCAATGTCCTCGTCGTCACCGTCGGTGAAGGGCTGTCCCGCCACATCCGCCCCGGGGGCTGGTTTCTTCGGTTCTGGCACGGGAGGATCGAACGCATCAAAGGGTATTCTTTCAGGAACATACCCGGCCATGCGGATGTCTTTCACCATGTATTCGAGACCCACCCTCGCGTTCTGCTGCATTGCCGACACATGGTCCTGCACGGAATAGCTTTTCTGCTGGTGGACGAACATGTTATACATGCCGGCCATCACCAGCCCCAGCAGGGCGGTCACGATCATCAGCTCGACCAGGCTGATTCCCTTTTCCCTGTTGCTCAGATGATTATTTTTCATCATTGCGCCCCTTTTCGTAAACCGCGGCCACGACGGAGCGTGGCCCTCCATAATTCCTGGTTATTAAATGATTGAAGACACGGTAACCATGCTGTCCCGCCAGGTCACGATCACCACCAGGGTTTTTTGCCCGTCAATCGGTGTGTCCTCGGCAACGTTCCAGAAGCGGGTGTACATGCCACCCGGATTCCCCTTCGCGTCAATATTTTCTTCCCGGTGTCCGTCATCGGCAGTGGCCGCGCTGCCCACGGAGGAGAAATCCTCGACCCCCTCCCGCAAATCTCCGTTGTTGCTGATGTTGTTGTCGTCCAGGTCAGGGTCATTGATGTCGAGGCTCATCAGATCTTCCATCTTGTCCTGGGCCAGGGTGATGCCGGTGGTAACATTGCTGGCGATGGAATTGCCGTTGATGCAGGCGATTTCCATGGTGGCAAGCCCGGCAAAGGCAATGACGGTTATGACCACCGCAACCATCAGTTCAACCACGGTAAAGCCCTTGTTGTTATTTGCGCAATGAAGTTTCATTGTGTTTCCTCCGTTCCTCACGATTAAATCTTATGACCACCCCTCGCGGGTTTGCACCCTGCCGGTAGTCGGCGTCAAAAACACACGGTAGCCATGAGAGGCGCTGCCCAGGAAAATATCGCCCGTGCCGCATGAGCCGTTGGGATTGAAGATGACCCTGGCCGTGCCCGATGTCCTGGTGCCTCCGTCGTCAACCACACTGGCTATTTTCACAGAGGGGGAAAGCTCTTTGCGATAGGCCCTGGTGGTCCAGGTGGTTGAGCCGCTGTTGGCGTTTCCCTCCTGGATCACATACTCCTGGGGGTTGGCGTCAAGGTTGAATCTGACGGCAAACTGGCGGCCCGATGATGTGGCCTGCGTCCGGGCGGTCATCAGGCTGCGATGAATGGTCCCGGCATCTCCTTTAAGACGGTAGTGGGGAAGTTCCCGGGTGAACGACACACCGCCGATGGTAGCCAGTATGCCGATGACAGCAATGGCAACCATGAGTTCTGTAAGGGTAAATCCTCTGCTCGATGATCTCATCGCGGTGACTCCTTTCATGTGCTCGGCCTGAAATGCCTGAAACAGCTTCGCATCGGTTAATTGAGCAAGCATCGTACCAAGTTATTTTTTCTGTCCAGGGGCCTCGTGCAACGGCACACAACTGCATGAATTAATGCAATATCTTTTAATCCGGCCTTCATAGTGAAGTGGGCCGGCTGACCTATTCCTGCTGCCGTTTAGAGGCCATTTCCGCCCACCTGCTATTAAATATTTTAATAGCCGCCAAAACCATAGCCCTGCTTATTTCGGCTTATTTTCCTTCGCATCAAGCACAAAGGGAAGCAGCCTGATGCTGAAGGCGTCTTCCTTGCCGAAGGTAACCTGCTGTCCCTCTTCATTGGTCATGGGCACGGCCAGGTCAATGAGGTCCTGCTCCGCATTGGGCGCTACGAGAACCAGCGCGGCCATGAAATTGCGAAATCCGATTTTTCCAATGGTCATTATGGAACCAACCGGCGTGAAGTACGGCCAGGAAGTCGGGTTGAATTCCGTGTCTTCTCCCATGATATAGATAATATGGGGAAGCGGTATCCACCGGGAGCTTCTGATTATTCCCGGAACTACCCTTTTAATCCTGCCGTAGTAGACGGTCACCGTCACTTCTGCCGAGGTGCCGTTGGCCCGGTCAACAACCGAGATGGTATCGGTGTGCAGCATGCCTGTTTTGTTCGTGCCTGCCTGATAGAAGCAGGATGAACCGCCGGCATTGATCCGGCTGTTCAAGTCAGTATCAATCTGCCATGCAAAGTCGGGTTCAAGGCAGCCGGTTCCCCCGGTTGAAGCGGTAAAAGTTATGTTTTCTTCTGAATCAACGGTCGCCATCGACGGATCGATGAGCGTTTCGCACACCGGCTGGATCGGCGTTACCACTGCCTCGGCCGTATCCGTGGTGTTGTGGGCGATATCGGTCACCTGCACGATCTCAGTCATGTCAGAACCTGTGGTATTGTTCCCTGCCGTGAAGAGCCCCGTATCTTCCGCGATGCTGCTTCCGATGGTGCTTGCCGGCACAATTTCCCACACATAGGTGCCGTCAACTGCGGCGCCGTCGCAGGTGGTCACGGCGGTGAATTCGAATGTCCCGCCCGGCTCGACTGTTTGCGTGTCCGGTGCAATTACCACGGAACAGGCGGTGGCGGGAATTGTGGTTGTTGTAATTGGAGGTATTGTCGTTGTGGTGGCCGGGACGGTTGTTGTGGTTGTGGATGCACTCACGCATCTGTCCAGAGATTCATTGCAGGTGGTACCCCCGGGGCAGGGATTGCCGCTGCCGGCGCAGGAATCGGTGGCCTCGTTGCAGGACTCGATGCCGTTGCAGAACAAACCATCACCAGAGCAGTTGACCGGTGTGCCGGGTATGCAGGTTCCGGCATCACATGTTTCCAGTCCATTGCAGTATATTCCATCATCACAGTCCGCAACAATAGAACACTCTGTTGCATCGCAGCTATCTGCGTCCTCGTTGCAGACCGTGCCCTCGGTGCAGGGGTTACCGTTGCTGAAGCAGGAATTGGTAACCTCGTTGCAGGACTCAGCACCGTTGCAAAAGGTGCCATCGTCAGGGCAGTCAACCGGGATGCCGGTCTGGCATCCATTGACAGGATCGCAGCTCTCGTTTCCGTTGCAGAATTGTCCATCATTGCAGAGACCGCTATCGGGTGAGTGCATGCAGCTATCGGCGGCTTCGTCGCAGCTATCGGCGGTACAGTCTACACTGTCATTGCAGTTAACCGGCGCGCCGGTCTGGCAATTGTTCGCGACACATGTTTCCTGGCCGTTGCAGTATATTCCGTCACTGCAGTCCGCATCAACGAAGCATGGTGTAACAAAGCAGAAATCTATGTCCTCATTACATACAGTGCCCTCGGCACAGAGATTACCGCTGCTTAGGCAGGAATCGGCAGCCTCGTCGCAGGACTCGGCACCGGTACAGAACAAGACGTCATCAGGGCAGTTAACCGGTATGCCGGGCTGACAGCCGTTTTCGGGATCGCAAACCTCATTACCATTACAGAATCGGTCATCGGCACAGAGGGTGTTATCGGGTGTATGTATGCAGTTATCGGTGGCCTCGTCGCAGCTTTCGATGGTGCAGTCTACGCTGTCATTGCAGTCAACCGTCGTGCCAGGCTGGCATTTATAGGCAACGCAGGTTTCCACACCATTGCAGTATATTCCATCATCACAGTCCTCATCAACCAGGCACACTGTTACATCGCAGGTGGTTTCGCCTTCATTGCAGACCGTGCCCTCAGCGCAGGGGTTGCCGTTACTTACACAGGCATCCGCAATTTCATCGCAGGACTCGGTACCATTGCAGAACATGCCATCGTCCGGACAATCAACCGGCGTGCCGGGCTGGCAGCCATTCACCGGATCACAAACCTCATTACCATTACAGAATTGGTCATCGGCACAGAGGGTGTTATCGGGTGTATGTATGCAGTTATCGGTGGCCTCGTCGCAGCTTTCGATGGTGCAGTCCATGCTGTCGCTGCAGTCAACCGGAGTGCCGAGCCGGCAATTTCCTGCGACACATGTTTCCTGGCCATTGCAGTACAATTCGTCATCACAGTCACTGTCCTGTAGGCATCCGATGCAGGTATCGATTCCTTCATCACACATTAGATCGGATGGGCAGGGGTTACCGCTGCTTACGCAGGCATCCAAAAATTCACCGCAGGACTCGGTACCATTGCAGAACATACCATCGTCCGGACAGTCAACCGGCGTGCCGGGCTGGCAGTATCCTGCGACACACGTTTCCCGACCAGTGCAGTATAAGCCATCATCGCAGTTCCCATCCATGAGACACTGCGGTACATCACAGGTATCTGCGCCCTCATTGCAAAGCATGCCTTCGGTACAGGGGTCGCCGCTGCTCAGGCACTGATCAGTTCCCTCGTCACAGCTTTCGCTGCCGGTACAGAACAGGCCGTCGTCCACGCAGGGATCGCCATCTGAGAGGATGCATGTTCCGGCAATGCAGCTATCATTGCCGTTACAGAAAATTTCGTCACTGCAGGCATGGTAGTTTTTATAGGTGCTGTCCTGTTCACAACTGACAGGATTTGTGTAGGGGTTACAGACCCCCAGGTTGCAGCTATCGTCGAGACCGCTGCAGTCGAGGGGGGTGCCGCTGCATACACCCTCGGCCGAACAGGCATCACCAGTTGTGCAATTATTTCCGTCATTACAGGGAGCACCTTCATCAATTGTGCCTCCGCAAAAACCTCCGGTGCAGTTGTATGCCGTGCAGGTGTTGGTCACATTGCATGCAGTACCGTCGGCTACCGGCCCGGCGCCTGTGCACACCGTGCCGGTGCATGTCCCGTTTCCGGTACACTCATTCCCATCGTCACAGGTTCCGCCTTCATCTACCACTGAAACTGCAGTCTCAAGCTTTTCTCCAAAAAACCGGGTGTCCTCACTGGTGGTGATATTCATCTGCCAGTTGCAATTGTAGCTGCCCGGAGTGATCGGAGCGGTAATGTCAAGGGTAAAAGTCTTGGTAGTCCCCGGCCTGATAGTTTCACCAACATTTAAAAGACTCTGGCTTGGTCCCCACTGATCATCCGCTTGCGGGCTGTTTTGGGCAAAGAGAGTAAAATCAGGCTTGTACCAAACGGTGGTGGAACCGGTGTTCCTCATGGTAATGGTAATGGACCTGGTTTCTCCGGCACACATGGCGGGAGGAATGGTATGGCTTACCACTGCCGCATCAAGCATTTTGGGAGTGCTATCGGTTACTTCTACTGTCAGATTCAGCAATTCCCCGAACGTTGATCCGGGATTTTTTTTCATCTGCCACTGACAGGGGTAGATGCCCGGTGTAGCCGGCGCGGTAATGATCATGTTAAAGGTAGCAGACATGCCCGGCGCCACACTTTCCTTTTTACCGAGCTGCACCTGGGAGGGACCCCAGATATTGGTGGGAACGGTTTGAGAAAGGAGCCTGTACATTGGACGCTTCCAGGTCTCGCCCCCGGTGCTGGTGTTTTGCACGGTTACGCTGACCTGAAATACATCACCCGGATGCACGCTCGCCGGGATGGTGTGGCTTATGATATGGGCGTCCAAAGCGGCAATAGCCTGCCCTGCTGATAAGAGGGCAAAAATAATGAATGGCACTATAATGTTTAATTTCTTTACCACAACTTATTATCCCTCATTTGTTGTTTATGATTGTTTATTGACAACTGCTTGTATTACTGCACGCTTATAATCTTTTGCCGGCATGATTGCCTGCATGGAATAAGGGTATGATTTAGAGTGCAATGATGGTTTGCTATCGGATAAAAGCCTAAAATCCATTAGCTTTTTTTCGAGAGGGTATAATACGCTGCGGATTGGGGACGACCGTAAACAAAAATAACTTAACAGGCCTGTGATAAAGTCAAAGGAGTGGAATAACGTTACGGTTAGAAGGAATGCGGACGGGCAGGAAACTATTACTAAACGGCGGGAACCGGCGGTGTTTCCCTCAAGGACTGGGCCGCGTCTTCAGGCGAGGTGGGATTGATGTAGAACCCCGACCCCCATTCAAAACCTGCGACGCGGGTGAGGCGGGGGATGATTTCAAAGTGCCAGTGGTAGAAATCATTAAATTTTTCGCTGACGGGAGAGGTGTGGAGCATAAAATTGAAGGGAGGGTCATTCAGGCACAGGGAAAGCCGCTTCAAGGTATCGGAGAAAAGCTCCGCCAGTGAAGCGTAGTGAAAATGGGGAATGTCCTCGAAGGCGGAGCTGTGATTTTTAGGTAGAACCCAGATTTCAAAGGGGAAACGGGATGCGAAGGGGGCTATGGCGATAAACTCCCGGTTTTCATGTACCACCCGTACCGCCTGCTCTTTTTCCTGCCTGACGATGTCGCAAAAGACGCACCGCTCCTTATAGTTAAAGTATGCCTTTGAACCCTCAAGCTCCTCCATCACACGCCTGGGTACGATGGGAAGCGCGATAATCTGGGAGTGGGGGTGGGCAAGCGACGCCCCGGCAACCTCTCCCTGGTTTCTGAAGATGGCCATGTATTTGAATCTCCGGTCCCGGTAGAGCTCATTCATCCGGTCCCGGTAACTGAGAAGCACCTTCTCAAAGTGCTCCCGTGAAACGGATGCCAGGGTGGCATCGTGCTCGGGACACTCGATAATAACCTCGTGGGCACCGATGCCGTTCATCTTGTCATAAATGCCATCACCCCTGCGGTCCAGTTCGCCTTCGATGCGGAGCGCGGGAAATTTATTGGGCACCACCCTCAGGCTCCATCCCGGGGTGTTGGGACGCGAACCGGCAGGCCGGTGGGCGAAAACTTCGGGCGGCGTCTTGTCCTCATTGCCCGGGCAGAGGGGACAAAAATCGTCATGGATTTTTTTGTCGGGGGGAGTGAAACTGGACGGCCTTTTTCCGCGTTCGGTTGAGATGATAACCCACCGGCTGATAATGGGGTCTTTTCTTAATTCAGGCATGGCATGCTCCGCTTGGTGCGGATTAATAATGAAAGGGATTTATAAAAGCTGCACGAGGGAAGGTTTTCTGGTGACCGGGCTTGTGTCGGATGTTGTAACGGTGCTCTTAGCTTCCTATTTTCTCTTTTTCTTCTTCTTCTGTTTTGCAATCAATGCAAAGCGTTGTTACCGGCCTTGCTTTCAAGCGCTCTTCAGAGATATCCTCCCCGCACATCTCGCAGATTCCAAACGTGCCGTCTTCGATCCTGGCCAGGGCCTCGTTGATCTTGACGATAAGCTTTCTTTCCCGGTCCCGTATTCTCAGGAGAAAGTTCCTGTCTGATTCCAATGAGGCGCGGTCAGTCGGATCGGGGAAGGTTTCCTCCTCATCACTCATGTCCTCTACCGTCTTCATGGCCTCGGAGACAAGTGTATCCAGCTGATTGGTCAGGAATTTCTTAAAATAGTCCAGTCTGTCTTTATTCATTGCCCTCTATTCGCCAAGCATTACCCTGGCTTTACTTGTATATCAATACACCGTAGCTGTAAAGCAAAATCTCATGCGCGCTTAAGCCTGTAGGTGCCGCTTTTGCCGCCGCTCTTCTTTAACAATTTCACATCAGCGATGACCATAGCCCTGTCCACAGCTTTGCACATGTCATAGATGGTGAGTGCCGCTGTGGTGACAGCAACCAGCGCCTCCATCTCAGCGCCTGTTCTATGCAGGGTCTTTACGGCGGCTTCAATGGTAATGGAACTCTGCTTCTCCCTGAGGTGGAACTGTATGTCAACGTGAGTAATGTCCAAAGGATGGCACAGTGGAATGAGTTCACTTGTTTTTTTTGCCGCCATGATGCCTGCTATTTTAGCAACACCCAGGACATCGCCTTTGGCGATTTCCGCATTTACTACCATCCGGAAGGTTTCAGGCTTCATTAAAATGGCCCCGGAGGCAACAGCTTCTCTTAAGGTGACGTCCTTTTCAGACACATCCACCATTTTCGCTTTACCCTGGTCATCAACATGGGTTAATCTGCTCATCCTGCTTTGCCTCATCTTTAGTAGATGTAACATTGTCTTATATGAATCTTAATGCCAAGCGTGCTTGTTCGTCAAGGTAAAATATCCAAAGGCGACACGCTGCGGACTCGCACCTATAGGCACAGTACTTGCTATTTGTATTTCTATGATAGCGAAAGTCATAAGCGGGGGGCTTTTAGGGATCGATGCCTATCTGGTGGGGGTGGAGGCAGACATTTCGCTGGGCCTGCCCGCGCTGGCCACGGTGGGGCTTCCTGACGGCGCTGTCAAGGAGAGCAAGGACAGGGTGAAAGCGGCCATCAAGAACAGCGGCTACAATTTCCCCTCCCAGCGCATAACCGTCAACCTGGCGCCCGCGGACATAAGAAAAGAAGGTGCCTCCTTTGACCTGCCCATTGCCGTCGGAATCCTGGTGGCATCAGATGTGGTCAGGCGGGACAGGATAAAGGACTACCTCATTGCGGGCGAGCTGTCGCTCGACGGCAGGGTTAAATCCATCCACGGGGGACTGCCCCTGGGCGTGGCTGTCCGGGATGGGGGCACTGAAGGGCATTATCGTGCCCCTGGCAAACGCGCCGGAGACGGCGGTTGTGAACGGTATAGAGGTGCTGGGGGTGGAGCATCTTTCCCAGGTGGTCGATTTTTTGAATGGTGTACTCTCGCTCACGCCTGCCACAGTTGATATCGAGGAGATATTCAACCGTCAGGCCGCCTATCCGGTCGATTTCTGCGAGGTCAAGGGTCAGGAATACGCAAAAAGGGCTATTGAGGTGGCGGCGGCGGGCGGGCACAACATCATCATGGTGGGTCCCCCCGGCGCCGGGAAAACCATGCTGGCACAACGTATTGCCAGCATTCTTCCGCCCATGACCTTCGAGGAATCGCTTGAAACCACCAAGATACACAGCGTGATGGGGCTGCTCGATCCGGACCAGGCGCTGGTGACCCACAAGCCCTTTCGCAGCCCCCATCACACCATCTCGGACGCGGGGCTCATCGGCGGGGGCCCCGTTCCCCGGCCGGGGGAAGTGAGCCTTTCCCACAACGGGGTTCTCTTCCTGGACGAGCTGACCGAGTTCAAAAAGAACACGCTGGAGGTGATGCGCCAGCCGCTTGAGGACGGCAAGGTGACCATTTCCCGGGCGGTCACATCACTGACCTATCCCGCCCGGTTCATGCTGGTGGCGGCCATGAATCCCTGCCCCTGCGGTTTCTATACCGACCCCCGCCAGCAGTGCACCTGCACCCTGCCGCAGATGCAGCGCTACAAGGCCAAGCTCTCGGGCCCGCTGCTTGACCGCATCGACATCCAGGTGGAAGTGCCGCCGGTCAACTTCCAGGAGATAAGCGCGGAGCGGCTGGGGGAGAGCTCGCTGGCGATTAAAGCGAGGGTGGTGGAGGCGCGCGCCATCCAGCACCGGCGCTTCGCCGGGATGAAAATTTACTGCAACGCCCTGATGGCGGCGCGCCAGGTGCGGCAGTTCTGCCGGATCGATGAGGACTCCCAGCAGCTGCTCCGGCAGGCCATGGAGAAGCTGGGATTAAGCGCGCGGGCCTACACCCGCATCATCAAGGTCTCCCGCACCATCGCCGACCTGGAAGGGGAGGAGCACATCAAGTCCCACCACATCGCCGAGGCCATCCAGTACCGCAGCCTCGATAGGGCGCTGGTGTAGGATGATCCTGTTTTTTGCTTCATAGAGGGGACGCCCTTAAAATTCTAAGTTTCTAAGTTCATAGAATCATCGGCAGGTGAATAAAGGTATGCCACGATCAGCCAGACTTGACGCACCGGGTGTTTTACATCACATTATGATCAGGGGAATAGAGCGTCGAAGGATATTCAGAAACGATGCAGATCGGGAAGATTTTTTAGCTCGCCTCGCAATCTTGCTGCCGAAAACTGAAACTGCATGCTACGCTTGGGTATTTTTACCCAATCACGCCCACTTTCTTTTTAGAAGCGGCACAATTCCTCTTGCGACGCTTATGAGAAGGTTGCTTACTGGGTACGCAGTGAATTTCAACCGACGCCACAATCGACAGGGGCATCTCTTTCAAAATCGCTATAAGTCGATTGTATGTCAAGAGGACGCATATCTGCTGGAACTGGTGAGATATATTCACCTGAATCCTATGCGGGCAGGGATCCTTCACAATTTCAATGAATTGAACCACTATGTCTACAGCGGGCATTGTGCATTAATGGGCAGAGTCAAGCATTCCTGGCAGGGAGTTGATCATGTGCTTGGTTATTTCGGTGACACTATGCATAAGGCAAGAAGAAATTATTTGGCTTATTTGAAGGCTGGTAGTGATCAGGGACGACGAGATGATTTGAGGGGAGGCGGTTTGATACGCAGCCTTGGTGGGTGGGCAGAAGTAAGGGTGCAGGATTTGAAAGCACAGGATCACAAGAAGAGCGATGAAAGAATTTTGGGGGCATCTGATTTTGTTGCCGACATTCTTTCCCGAGCGCGAGAGCGGTTTGAAAGGAATTGTGAATTAAAACGTCTGGGCTACGATCTGGATCGGGTTGTAAGAATAGTGGCGGAAATTTGCGGCATCGAAATGGATGATTTCTTTTTAAAAGGGAAACAGCCCATAAAAGTAAAAGCCAGGAGTCTCTTTTGTTTCTGGGCAGTCCAGGAACTGAAAATTTCCCTTACTGAATTGGCCCGATACCTTGGAATAAGCATCCCAGCGGTGGGATACGCGGTGGTAAGGGGAGAGAAAATAGCGCGCAGTAACAAGTATCAATTAATCAAATGAGAATCTTAGAATCTTAAGGGCGTCCCCCTAAGGCAGGGCTCGGGTGTGATCGGACAGGAAAAGCTTGACATGTATCAATATCCCTTATTAAGATAATGCCGGCTGATGAGTTAGTCTCAATCTCATTGAGGAAAGGAGTATCCGATGGGTGCCGCAGATTTGAAGAAAAGAATATGGATGGCAGGTGTCCTGATTTTGTTCGTGGCCCTGGCGGGCGGTTGTGCCGGTGTCGCCCCGGTCGAGAAAATGGCCAAACTGGATTCGCAGATTGCCTCGGCGCGTCAGGCCGAAGCCATCGTATATGCGCCGCTTGAGCTTCGATTCGCCGAGGACAAATATAAATTGGCGCAGGCGGCCGTAAAGGACGAGAACTATGAGACAGCCAACCGGCTTATCGATGAGGCCCTGCTGGATGCCAAGCTGGCGGAAGAAAAAGCGCTGTCAGCCCAGACGGGAAAAGAGGCCCAAAAGCTGCGTGAAAGCGTCGAGGCCCTGCAATCTGAGCTGAAGCGCATACAAAATCAATCCCGATAATACAACTGCCAGGGAGGACTTACGATGATATATTTTTATAAACCTGTACGATGGTTCATGGTTACTGCTGCAGTTTCTGTTCTCTTGTGGGGATGCGGGGGCATTCCCGCGAACCATCCGGATCTGCTCCGCGCGCAGAACGCCTTCAAAGATGCCCAGGCACAAGCCGGGGTCAGCGAAAACGCTCCGGTGGAAATGTATGATGCCGAGCAGGCGCTGCGCCAGGCAGAGGGCGCGGAAAATGTTGAGGACCTGAAGCACCTCGCCTACCTCGCGGAACGGCGTTCACAGATCGCGGTTGCCGCGGCGGCACAGCGCGCAGCAAAGAAGGAAACGGAAAAACTGGCAAAGGAGAAAGACAAAATACTGCTCGATGCCCGGGGAGCGGAAATTGAAAAAAAAGCAAGTGAAGTCGAGCGGGCCCGCACGGAGGTGGAAAGGGCGCGCGCAGAGGCAGCACTGGCCGCCGCCAGAACCCAGGAGCTCGAAAAGGAACTCTCTGATCTCAATGCCAAAATGACGGACCGGGGTTATGTTCTGACCCTGGGGGACGTGCTGTTTGAATTTAACAAGGCGGAACTGATGCCGGGTGCGTATCGTACCATGGATCAGCTCACCACCTTTCTGGACAAACATCCCGAGCGAAGCGTCCTGATAGAAGGATATACCGACAGCATCGGCTCATCGGCCTATAATCTGGAACTTTCCCAGCGGCGGGCGGATGCGGTGCGCATCGCGCTCATACAAAGGGGAATTGAAATCGGCCGCATTGTTACCAAGGGATATGGGAAGGATTATCCGGTGGCGGGCAATAATACCGAGGCGGGACGCCAGCAGAACCGGCGGGTTGAAATCGTCATTCTGGATGCGGGCGTAAGCCCTGAATCAAAGATCCGGTAGAATATTATTATAGCGAGTACCTGCATAGCGGGAGATGTTTGGGAAAGAAAGAGCCCCTGATGTTAGCGTCAGGGGCTCTTCTGTTCCGGCGGGTTGCGCATGCAACCCGGATAGTATGAGCTAGTTATTCAGTCCCGTATGGACTACAGCCACGTCCTGGGAAGAGCCTATACCATGACATATAGCGCAGCTTTCGGCAGTGCTTGATGCCAGCACTGTTGAGCGATTCTGGTTAACAGCCCCGCCGTTACCTTCCATATGAGTAACAGTTTCTGCACTGTCATGGCAGGAGTAGCATGTACCGGCAATTGGCGTAATGACCCAATCAGTATCATTGGGTACGTTTTCGCGGGCTATGGCCACATCATCAGGGGTGGCATCCATTCCATCGGCAACTCCCGTAGTCCGATTGATTGTCATCAGTACATTTTCAACCAGTGGGAGCTGATAGGTGGCGGGCAGATCCTCAGTTGCGTCAATATGGCATGCCAGACAGTTGCCGGCTTCGGTCGGGAAGGTAACTTCGGACCAGTTGTAGTATAAGCCGTCGTTCCGGTTGCGGACATGCTCATAATCCGTCGTCCGCACACCGGATGCATGTATGCCATGGATCATTTCCTTCATGTTTTGAGTGGCCTCAGGATAGCTCAGGGTGTTGGGACCGAGCTCCGCTACGATTTCATCAGACGGCTCAGTTATTTCCCGGCCACTGCTGCTCAGGTTGGGTACATGGCACAGGACGCAGATTTCCATGTTGAGGACCCTGTTTCCGCCGTGAGCTTCAAACCACTCGTGGCAGTTGAAGCATTTATCGATATCTATTACGGTGCGCCTTATCTCGTCACCAGGCACCGGCGCAACCACCGAAGGCGCATGGAGCGAGTAATCGGACTCACCGTCGCCGGTGGTGTCGATCGAGTAATAGCCGTTCAAGCCGACGGCGCGCATCACGGCACCGGACGGGAACGTGTCGGTAAGGGTTGCAGTACATGAACTCCCCGAACAGGTCACTGAACCCTTATCTCCTGCGGCAATGTCAGCAATGCTAACGGAGATGGGCTGGGCCGCTTTCCTGCCGAGATTATTATAATCAGACGGCACTGCTATCCCGTCCTGCGGCAAGGCCCAGGCGAGCAGAAAGCTCGGAGAACCGGAAAAACCTGCGGGCAGATTGTTCACGTCAACCAGGCTCCCGTCGGCAGTTATGGCGAAGGTGATGGTCGGAGCGCCGTTTCCGGCAACGCTCACTTCGCTTATGGCATACGCCATCTCCGGCACGCCGGCCGGGAGGTTGGGATTGTTGGGGGTTGCATTCGCTGTCAGATGATTTGCCTCGATCGATTCGGCGTTATGACAGGTTGCACAGGCTGAATTGTTGGACTGTGCTACGTGTCCTTCACCGGTTGCAAAGTTTACACCGGTATGACAGGAGCCGCAGGCGTCTATGGACGGCTTGTTTTTCCAGTTATCGCCCTGCGGAGTTCCTGCGTCAGCGCCGTCATGGCATTTTCTGCAGTTGAGCAGGTCCTGCGGATAGGTAACCTCGGCAAATTCACCGCCAAGATATTCAGGATCACTGGCATGGATCTTGTGGGTCATGATAGCCATGTCAAAAGACTCGCCGTCAACGACACAATCCGGGTTGTGGCAGGTAACACAGTAGCCAACCTCATAACGACGGCCATGAACGACGAGACGGCCGTGGCATTCATTACAGGATGAAGTCAGGGAAATATCCCGGGTATTGGCAACAGGACTTCTGTCGGGCACGAAGTCATAGACGACATTCAGCGCAGTAAGACCGGCATCCGCGTTACCCATCTGGCCGCCCAGGCGATGGGTGACTGTCCTTTCAAAGGCCGCGTCAGCTTCAACATCATAGGCAAAAGTGTAGGTGTAGGTATTGTCGCGATTGGCCGTCAGAATACCACCTTGGCGTGGACTGTCATAGGTTGGGACGCCCTCTTCGCGTATATAGCTGAACCACGAATCCGGATCTCCATTGGTGCCGCCCACCAGCTTAACCAGGGTAAAGCGCACAAAACGGTCATCCTCTGCAATCAGGGTTTCGATGCCGACGACAGGACGATTATAAGCATCGGTGACCGCAAAGGAAACATCGGTGGTCCTCCCAATGGCAACTTTAATGCTGTCCTGCGGTATGTTCAGGCCGATTATAGCAGCCCGCTGCTCAGGAGTCATGGTGGTAATGTCAACAACCTCCTCTCCGTTTATGCAGCCGCTTATCCCCATCATTGCTACTGCAACACCTACCAGCAGAACTAACTTGAAGATACTTGACTCTTTAAGATTCATACACAATCCCCCCTTCATTTACATTTACGTTTATGAACTTCTGCTTTAGGAATTCCTCTCTGTATTCACCTCCTTTCATATGAGATGTTTTGTGGAGCAAGAGAGCCAAACATAATCTTTGTATGACTTTAAATTACAATGGCGCTATAACTGCCATATTCTACCTGATAATAAAAGTCAAGTTAAAAAATACAGGTGCCGCTCAGCACGGTATCATTCCGGATTTACAAGCAATAATGGATCGGGATGGAGGAAAGGGTAGTCGCGTCGTACGTGCTTAAGGAGCAAAAATGTGTTGGGTCTGAAGATGGAGAAATTCTCCTATTCCCCTTCGGAGAAGATCTCCATCAGTTCCTGCTTGCGCTTGATGAGGGGAAGATTGTAGGGGCACTTTTCTTCGCACCGGCCGCACTCCACGCAGGCCTGCCACCACACCATGAGATTGTTACCCAGCTTTTTCTGCTTGTCGGTAAGGTCCCGGTAGCGGCGCCCCCTGACCTGCGGGTAGAGCAGATTGATCATTATTGGAATAAGAATGTCATTGGGGCAGGGCATGCAGTAGCTGCAGCGCCGGCAGAAATCCCTGCCCAGGGGTGCGACCTCCGCCTCGAAGTCTTTCAGTTCCTGAGCCGTGAGCGGCTCAGTGCCATCCGCGAATTTCAGATCTTCCGTTAATTCCTCGAGGCTGGCAACGCCGTTGAGGATCACATCCACAGGGTAGCCGTTGAGAAATTTAAAGCACTTTTCAATATTGGTAAATACACCCCCTGCCAGCGGCTTCATCACCAGGGTGCCGACGTCTTTGGTTCTGGCGAGGGCCAGCAACTCCTTCTCCGGCTCCCGCTCGATCACGTTAAAGGGAAACATCACCGTGTCGAACTCCCCGGTTTTGACCAGTTGGAGCATAACGCTCACATGATGGCTGGTTAAGCCTATAAAATCAATCATGCCCTGCTCACGGGCTTTTTTGAAAGCATCCAGCGCCCCGCCTTTTTTCATCACCGCATCGATTTCCCCCGGATAAAGCTCATGCACCTGGTAGATGTCGATCCGGTCTGTCTCCAAGGCCTTCAGGCTTTCTTCCAAATCCGCCATGACCGCGCCATACTCCCGGCTGTGAGATTTGCTGGCGATAAAGCAGTCCTTTCTCCTGGTTTTCATCACCTCGCCGATGTTTGCCTCGGAATCCATATACACCCGCGAGGTGTCAATAAAGTTTATTCCATAATCAAGGGCGGCATTGAGCACCCGGTTGATGGTCTCTTCATCCCTGCCGCCCATCACCGTGGAAAGCGGTATGCCGCCCAATGCCCAGCGGGTGACCTGAAGGTTGGTTCTTCCCAATCTGACTTTTCTCATAGCGTACCCATGGTAAAATGGTTTAGGCGACAGGAACTATGGCCGAAGCCCGTCAACGCCGGTCCGGGCGATCAGCTTCCGCAGGGTGAAAACACGCATGGACTGCTTTGCATTTGCCCGCACCAGGGCAATAGTCTTATCCAGTATTGCAAGGACCCCCTCGAGGTCGGTAAACTCGGTCACCGTGTCGGCGATGTGGGGATGGCGTGCGCCGGATCCCCCGACCACCACCTTGTACCCCATAGTTTTAACCCCGATGGCAGACTCCGGGCAGAATTCCTCACAGCCGGCACAGCGGATGCAGATGTTTTTGTCGAAGACGGGGAGCTTATCCCGCATGGTAATGGCGCCCAGGCTGCAATAGCCCGCGCATTTGCCGCACCCCGTACACCGTTCAGGGATGAGTTCAACATCGTACACGCCAAGGATGCCGAAATCGGAGAAGTAAGGGGAAAAACAGGCATTGGTGCAGCCGGAAACGCTCACCCTGAACTCACAGTGGGGCATCACGGCAGTAGTGGTAAGCTCCAGCATCAGGTCGGTCACCTTCAGCTCTTTCAATTTTGCCCTGACGGCAGGGATGAGCCGTTTCATGTTATCAATTTTTACATCGGATGCCGCTCCGTACTTGCTGGGGCAGAGGGCAATATTGAAAAGCTCCTTGCCTCCTCCTTCATCGAAAAACTCCTCCGGCATTACCACCCCGTCTCCTTCACCGCGGGCCATGGCCCGGAGCTTGCGCATGACGTCGCGGCCGATGGCCAGGTCATAGCGCGTGTCGGCCTCGGCCACAATCTCCGGGGTGACCTGCTTCACGCCTTTTACCCGCGCCAGGCGCTCGCATTCAAGCCGGGCGTACTCGCTGATCATCGGGGGCAGAGGGAGCTTTTCGACGGCCTCTTCAGCCTCTTTCGTCCACTGAATCATGGCATTCCTCCTCGGGATGTAATTTTACAACGGTCTGTTCAATGTATTGTCAATGCATACTACCTTCACTCTTTTTCGTCAAGCCGTTTGAGCTGAATGCTTGCAGAAATGATGATATGGGAGTATACTCTGGCCTTCCGGATGGGTTCATAATCTGATGCATCAAGTAACGTAGAGGCGACCGGCCGGTCGCCCCTACGTTTGCATAAAAACCGGATCCCCACTTCCGTGGGGAGAAACCCAGAGCCGGTAGGAGCGGCTTTAAGCCGCGAATGTATCGCCCATGAATGCGCTCCTTCCGACATTTCAAAGAGTTTTGGCCTGGTTTTTTATCCTTCAGCCAGTTAAGACCATGCAGTTCATAGGTGGGTAGAAATCTTTCATGAGCGCAAAAACAAAACCTGCCGCGAGAAAAAAGAAGAAAAAAAATCGCTGTGGCTGCCCCTTACCTTTCTCCTCTTTTTGCTGGCAGCGCTTCCCGTGCTGGTGCTGGTGGGATTGTATCTCTATTTCAGCAGCGACCTGCCCCGGCTGAATTCGGTCAAGGACTACCAGCCGAAAATCGTCACCCAGGTGCTCTCTGAAAGCGGGGAGGTTATCGCGGAGTATTTTATCGAGAAGCGATACCTCATTTCCATGGAGGAGATGCCCCCCGTACTCGTCGATGCCTTTATAGCCGCGGAGGACGAGCGGTTTTTCGAGCATCAGGGCATTGATCTGCTGAGCATCGTCCGCGCCCTGATCAGGAACTTGAGATCCATGGACATCGTCCAGGGAGGGAGCACCATTACCCAGCAGGTGACCAAATCGCTCCTGCTCACGCCTGAAAAAAGCTATGCCAGAAAGATCAAGGAAGCCATCCTGGCGTACCGCATTGAAAAATCCTTAAGCAAGGCTGACATTCTTACCATATACCTGAACCAGATTTACCTTGGGCAGCGATCGTACGGGGTTGAGGCGGCGGCACAAACGTATTTCAACAAGTCAGCGGCCGATCTCAACCTGGCTGAGTCGGCACTCCTCGCGGGGCTGCCCAAGGCGCCGAGCGCCTACTCGCCCATCCGCCACATGGACAAGGCCAGGCAACGCCAGCAGTATGTCCTGGAGCGGATGGCGGAGAGCGGATACATCACCAAAGACGAAGCCACGGCGGCTTTGGACTATCCTCTCAAGATCGTGCCCCCCGATAACAAAAACATCACCGTTGCCCCTTATATCGCTGAACATGTGCGGCAGTATCTGCAGACGACATACGGCAACGCGGCGCTCTATGGTGAAGGTCTCAAGGTGTATACCTCGGTAAATCTGCTCATGCAGGATGCCGCCCAGAAAGCGGTGGAAGCCGGCCTGAAGGCTTTTGAAAAGCGGCAGGGCGTCAAAAAGGGGGAACCCAGGGTGCAGGGTGCCCTGGTTGCCATGGAGCCCCGCACAGGCAAGGTAAAGGCGCTGGTCGGGGGATTGCGTTTTCTTGAAAACCAGTTTAACCGCGCCACCCAGGCCCGGCGTCAGCCCGGTTCTGCTTTCAAGCCCATCGTGTACGCGGCGGCGCTGGACAAGGCCTATACCACGTCCTCTATCATCATTGACGCGCCCATCATCTTTCCTTCGCGGGGGAAGCAGCCGTTCTGGGAACCCAAGAATTTTGACCGGGAGTTCGAAGGCCCGGTTACCTTCAGGCATGCGCTCAGCCATTCACGCAACATCATAACCATAAAAATTTTACAGGATATCGGCGTGAGCTACGCCATAAAGTACGCGAGAAAGCTGGGCATCAGCTCACCGCTTGAGCCCAATCTCACCCTCGCGCTCGGCTCTTCGGGCGTGTCCCTGCTGGAGCTCACGCGGGCGTACGCGGTCTTCGCCAGCCAGGGGTTGAAAGCCGAGCCGCTCTTTATAACCAGGATCCTTGATCGCCATGGAAATGTCCTGGAGGAAAACAAGCCCCGGCTCAGCCAGGTCATAAGCCCCAAGACCGCCTACCTGATGACCAGCCTGCTGCAAAGCGTGGTGGAGGAAGGTACGGGCAGGGGCGTGCGTGCGCTCAACCGTCCCTGCGCCGCGAAAACCGGCACCACCAATGATATGCGCGATGCCTGGTTTATCGGGTATACGCCTGAGCTGATTGCGGGAACCTGGGTCGGCTACGACATTGAAAAGCCGCTGGGGAAGCGCGAGACGGGAGCGGTGGCGGCAAGCCCCATATGGCTGCGCTTCATGCAGGAAGTCCTGCAAGGCACCGGGGTGCAGGTTTTCCCGGTGCCGCAGGGAATTGTCTTCAGGCAGATTGATGCGGACACCGGCGGAGCGGCAACAGAAGAAACCACAAGAGCCATCTTCGAGTGTTTCAAGGAATAAAAACCTCACCCGTCAAGGCTTGCCTCACGCCTCTCCCGTGCCAATTCTCTTTTCAAGAATCCAGAATGAAGCCGTCGATCCGCTTCCAGATGTATGAGGAAAATTTGACCGGCTTCAAATCGCCATTCTTATCCCGGTAGCCGAGGTCATAGCTCTTGATTTTGTCATACAAAATAAAAACCGCTTCGGAAAGAATATCTTCACCGAAGCGGGCAATATATGCAGGAAAAGCCTTCTTGCGGAGGCGGAAATTTATGAAGCTAACATAGCGCAGGATGAGTTCTTCGGTCTCTGCTTTACATCCTTGCTTCGCTTTAGCTATGAGGCGTCTTTCTTCTTCGAGCGAGAGCAATTTAGAATAACCGCGGTCAGCAGTTATCTCTCTCATCCCTGCAATAAATGATTTCATCCTCGGTGATGATGATGTCAACCGGCTCGTCAAGGGTAGGGTCAAAGGGGACGCTATCAACAATCTGCAGAGCGAAGGCGAGGGCAACGACCGGTTTTCTCACGGGCATGGACCTGAGCAACCCGTCATAAAATCCGCCCCCGTATCCAATCCTCCATCCCTTCCGGTCAAAAGCAACCCCCGGTGTTATGATAATATCCGGCTCATTCAGCGCCATCGGGCGCACGCGGTCGGGTTTCGGTTCCGGAATACCCCATGTGCCGGGGGCAAGGTCATTATCGTAATCGGTGATGCGTGAAAGAAGAAGCTGCTTTCGGGGGAGATCGGTGATGGGTACGGCTATCACTTTTGATAGGGAAAGCGACTTGCGGATAATGGGCTCGGTAAGGACTTCTGACCTGCAAGAGACAAAGAGAGCAAACCTCTGAGCTGCGGCAAACTCAGGAAGAGAAAAAATGCAGGGACTGGATGGCGTTGCTTTTTTGCTGCCGTTCATCAAGGGAGAGGGCATCCCGCAGAGCAAGGATTCTTTTCCGCAGGGCCCTTTTTTCTCCGGCTAAGTCCTCTTTCATTGGCGGCGGAAGTTCTCAGAGATAGGTCAACCAGGATTTATAGCGGTCATCCTTGCCCTGCACGATGTCGAAAAACGCGCTTTGAACGGCGGCGGTCACGGGTCCCCGCTCACCTTTGCCGATAGTGCGGTTGTCGACTTCCCTGATGGGCGTTATTTCGGCAGCGGTGCCGGTAAAGAACGCTTCATCGGCCGTGTAAAGCTCATCCCGGGTAAAGCGGTGCTCATCCACAATTATCTTTCTGTCGCGGGCGATGGTAAAAACGGCGTCCCTGGTTATCCCCTTGAGAATGGCGGTGGGAGGCGGGGTTTTTATTGCTCCGTCCTTGACGATAAAAATGTTCTCCCCGCTCGCCTCACACACGTAGCCTTCGGTGTCAAGGAGAATGGCCTCATCGTAACCCATGGCGGTCACCTCTTTCTTGGCCATGATGGAATTGACATAGTTGCCGCAGATCTTGGCCTTGGTCATGAAGGTGTTGACGTGGATGCGGGTGAAGGAGGATATCTTTGCCCGGATCCCCCGTTTAAGCCCCTCGTCCCCCAGGTATGCGCCCCATGCCCAGCAGGCAATCGCCACCCGCACCGGATATTGCTTGACATAGAGCCCCATTTCACCGTCTCCGATGTAGACGATGGGCCTGATGTAGCCTTCGCTTAAGTTGTTGACCTTCATGGTTTCTATCACCGCCCTGGTCATGTCTTCACGGCTGAAGGGGATGGTGATCTGTGAGATATGGGCGGAATCAAATAAGCGGTTGATATGTTCCGGCAGCCTGAAAATCGCCGACCTGCCGTCATGGCAGCGGTAGCAGCGAATGCCTTCGAACACGCCCAGCCCGTAGTGAAGGGTGTGGGTAAGCACATGGATTTGCGCCTTGTGCCAGTCCACCAGTTGTCCATCCATCCAGATCTTGCCTGTTTTTTCTATCATGGTATGTATCCTTCTCTCGCTCTTGGGGATTTATTGCTGTGCACCCGCCAGACGGGCGAGGTTGCGCTTATATGGCTTCCTGATGATTCCCTTTTCGGTAACCAGTCCGCTCAGGTATTTCGCGGGGGTGATGTCGAACGCGGGATTCCAGACATTCACCCCTTCGGGAACGATCCTTTTTTCACCGAAGTGAGTGATTTCCCGGGGGCTCCGCTCCTCGATGGAAACATCCGCGCCATTTTTACGGCTCATATTTATGGTTGAAAGGGGTGCGGCCACGTAAAAAGGGATGCCGTGTTCGCGGGCGAGCACCGCCAGGGAATAGGTGCCGATTTTGTTGGCGACATCGCCGTTGGCGCACACGCAGTCTGCGCCGGTTATCACCAGGGCAATCTTTTTTGTTCTCATGGCATGGCCGGCCATGCTGTCGGTTATGACGGTGACGGGAATGCCGCTCTCATGCAGCTCCCAGGCAGTAAGCCGCGCCCCCTGCAGGTAGGGGCGGGTTTCGCAGGCAAACACCGCTATCTTCTTTCCCTCCTCGTGCGCCGCCCTGATGACCCCGAGGGCGGTTCCGTATCCGGCAGTGGCCAGCGCCCCGGCGTTGCAGTGGGTCATGACCGTGTCGCCATTGCTGATGAGCTCTCTGCCCATGGCGCCGATCCGGCGGTTGATGCTGATATCCTCCCCGGCCATCCGTATCGCTTCCTCTTTGAGCATCCCGCTGCAGCGACCCAACGCTGCTGTCGCCGTGGGCATCGACAAGGCGCTTCATATGATCAATGGCCCAGAAGAGGTTGACCGCGGTGGGCCTGGTTTTGGCGAAATCGCCGCATATTTCCTCGAACTGCCGCCTGAAATCATTGGATAGCCGCCGGCCTTGATTCTGAGTGCCCCCAGGGCGATGCCCATTGCCGCGGCAACACCGATGGCCGGCGCGCCCCGCACCACCATCCCTTGAATGGCCGCTGCCACCGCCCGGTAGTCCTCACAGGCGAGATAGACCTGCTCCACCGGGAGTTTTGTCTGGTCCAGCAGCATAACCCTGTCGTTTTCCCAGAAAATTGTGTCAGCCATGTTCACCGAGCTTCTTTTTCAAGAGTTCATTAATCAGCTGCGGATTAGCCTTGCCCCTGGTCGCCTTCATTGCCTCGCCGACAAAAAAGCCGAACACCTTTTCTTTTCCCTGACGGTATTCCTCCACCTGCCGGGGATGCGCCGCGAGAATGCCGTCAATCACCCCGCCCAGCTCGCCCTGGTCGGAAACCTGCTCCAGACCTTTGCTGGCGACTATCGCGGAGGGATCTTTTCCCGTGGCATACATTTCCTCAAATACCTTCTTGGCCGTTTTGCCGCTGATAACACCCTTGTCAACCATGGAGAGCATGGCCGCCAGCGAGGAGGGCGTGACCAGGCATTCCCCGATGCTCTTTTTGCTTTCATTAAGGAGCCGCAGCAATTCACCCATTATCCAGTTGCTCACTTTTTTAGGCTGCGGGTAGCAGGTCACGCACATTTCAAAATAGTCAGCAAGCTGCCGGGAGCCGGTGAGCACCTCCGCGTCATAGTCAGGAAGTTTGAAGTCCCGCACAAAGCGCTCGCGCCGCCCCTGCGGCAGCTCCGGAAGGCCCGCGCGTATTGATTCAATCCACCCGGCGCTGACCGCGACCGGCTGCAGGTCGGGGTCGGGAAAATAGCGGTAGTCGTGCGCCTCCTCCTTGCTTCTCATGGAGGTGGTAATGCCCCTGTCCGCGTCCCAGAGCCGCGTTTCCTGCACGATGGTTTCCCCGTCGGCAAGCATCTGTTTCTGCCGCTCTATTTCGAATGCGAGTGCATTCTGCACATGGCGGAAGGAATTCATGTTTTTCAATTCCACCTTGGTGCCGAGTTCTTTCCGCCCCGCGGGTTTAAGCGAGATGTTGGCGTCACAGCGAAAGCTTCCTTCTTCCATGGAGCCGTCGCACACGTCCAGGTATTGCAGTATGGCCCTCAGGCTGCGCAGGTAGGCATCGGCCTCCTCCGGGGTGGTCATGTCGGGTTCGCTGACAATTTCTATCAGGGGCACGCCTGTGCGGTTGAGGTCCACATAGCTGTGGTTGGCCGAGGCCCCTTCCATCCCGTGGAAAAGCTTCCCCGCGTCTTCCTCCATGTGAATGCGGGTGATGCCGATGCGCCTGGTTTTCTTCTCTTCGCCCGCCTCGATGTCAATGTAGCCATCGGATGCCAGCGGCTTCTCGAACTGGGAGATCTGGTAGCCCTTGGGCAGGTCGGGGTAAAAGTAGTTTTTCCGGGCAAACCGGCTCGTTTCCGCGACCTGGCAGCGGGTGGCCAGGGCAGTCCGTATGGCCAGTTCCACCACCTTCCTGTTCAAGACCGGCAATACCCCGGGCATGCCCATGCAGACGGGACACACCTGGGTGTTGGGCGGCGCGCCGAACGCGGTTGAACAACCGCAGAAAATCTTGCTTTTGGTTAGCAATTGGGCATGAACCTCGAGCCCGATGACAATATCATAGTGCACTGGTTTTTCTCTCCGAGCATTCATGTGCCGCTAAAGCAGGGTATTCTATATCACAACACCCGGGAAAAACCAAATGCTAATCTTGCCGCAAAAATAGGGCCATGAAGGTGATGAACAGCAGGAGCGCACCTCCCAGGAAACCGCCGGAACTCAATACCGTCAAAGGTACCTGATTCAATATAGGGATATTGAGGAGTGACAAAAGGTAAGGTGTCGGAAGGGCAATGCTGATATAAGATATAATAACACCCCCCAGGAGCCAGTTGCGGCAGGGGGTTTTTTTGTCGCGCACGAGGAAGCAGGCAAGTACCAGACAGGGGAAAATGAAAAACAAGAGATAATGAGTCCATGCAATGGGGGCAAACATAACCGAAATAATAATAGTGAGAGAAAAAACAAGCAGATCGTAATGTAGGTCCCTTCTCTTGCCGGTGCGGA
Source organism: uncultured delta proteobacterium (assembly GCA_963793865.1). Classification (GTDB taxonomy): domain Bacteria; phylum Desulfobacterota; class WTBG01; order WTBG01; family WTBG01; genus CAZWCD01. Next base: position 221,986 of record CAWCBP010000004.1, on the reverse strand, counting down.
GTGCGGCGAACCAAAACAGAACAACGCACGCCAGCAATGTGTACTTAATTGCCTTGATTGCCGGAGGGACTGATAAAAGATGCCAGTCATAGATATGAAGGGCCCCCGTTTCCCATCGGAGTAAAAATCCGTCAATAGATTGATTGTTCCAGCTTGCCAGACTCAATCCGCTCAGCCGGATAATATTATTTGCGAAGGTAAGGTTACTCTGCCACCCCGCCAGGATTATACTGGCCGCACCAATAACAAGTAGCGTGATTACGGTTGAGATGGCCACCGACCATCTCTTTTTTATCAGAAAGTAGCAGAATAAAAGGATCGGGGTTATTTTGAGGCTTATAATCAATCCTAACAGCATGCCCGATAGTTTTGGATAACCGGATCTGTCCAAATAGTAAAGGGAGGTTATGCCCAGAAAGACCAGGGGGGTTGTTTGCCCGAGACGCAGACCATAGCGCAGGGGATAATAGCTTGCCAATACAGCTATGGCAATACAGAGCCATCTCAGCAAAGGTTTCTGGTTTGTGAGTCTCAGAATAAGGAAGAGTGATAAGACCCACCGCGACCACATTAATCACAAGCAACAGAATGGTTATGACGGAAAAGTTAATGGACAAAAGAGGCCGGGCAAGAAACGCAAAGAGCGGCAGGTGCACGTAGGGGGTTATGGTGCCCTTGAATCCACATTGTGCTGCGGTTTCCTTAAACTCACCCGGGGGAACGAGGTTGAATAAATAGGGGTGGTGGTCGTAGAGTAAAGCGGCCTTTCCATCCGCCATCAAACGTGCTGCGACATATACGGGCGAGAAATCATTTGCTTCAAATCGCAGGCTGTCAAGAACAAGGTACCGGCCCGCGCAATAGAGGGCAATGAGCAAAAAAAAACATCTGTGATTTTTAGTGATCTCATGGCGCCGGTCATGGCTTTGAATGGCATGAATGTTTCCTTCAGGGGCTCGGATGCTCCGGGTTCATCTGACTCACTGCCTCATCAATACGCTTCGCGGTGCGAACCGGCCATACGTATGCCCTGGTGGCTTTGTGGTAATTGAACGCGTAGCCATTGCACAGGTACACGCCCCAGGCATTGATGGGACTGGCATCATAGCTGGTGCCGGACCAGTAAAAGATGAATTGCACATGATCAAAGGGATGGCCCTGAGGCAGGGCGGGATCATGCTGTTCATAATCCATGAGGCTGAGCAGTTCCCGCACAGTGGGAAGCCGCCAATCAGCGTGGCCGGCAAAATCGAGATTATTGCACACTGCCAGGGCATCGGCCCACGTCATCGTGCCGTTAACGTGTTGGGCATCTTTTGTCCAGACAAGAGACGTAAGATTATCGAGAATTGTGCCGTCCCCGTAATCGGTGAACCGGGGACGTGGCCAGGCCATTCCCATCTGGTGCTCCCCATCCTGACCCGTGTGCGTGCAGTCGACCTGGTTTCCGGTATTGTCATAGCATGTGCTTTGCCCTGTTTTGATGACAGGTTTGCATTCTGCATTCAGGGCGGATACGGTGAATCCCGCTGCCATGCAAAAAGCGATGGTGAAAACCACCCCGGGTGAAATCATTCTTTTTGCAAGCATCATACACCCTGTAGAAGTATATCCGAACCCCGGCCACGGTGATGACATTTCAATAGCTTTCTATAACGGGGTTGGCCCAGAGCACTTCATCATTCTGATTATCATTGACCGGCCCGCCCCCGACTTCAAAGATGATATCTACAACCTGCCCGGCAAAGGCAGAAAGATCAACTGAAATGTCCTGCCACGATCGCGCGGCATGATCATGCACCGGATCGATGAATTGATTGAAATACGTGCTGGGTTCCTTGAAAAAGAAGGTTCTCGGTCTCAAAAACTCTCTTAATTCTGAAACCCTCACAGCGGCAATCTGGGTGAAAATATTTTCCACCAGGATGTTATCGATCAAAATTTTGCATAAAACACCATCTCCCGGTTTATCCCATGAGGAGGCCGGCATTGCTATTGCTGCCTTTAACCTGCATCTGCCGTAAGGCAATTGCAGCCTGAATAATACACTGGATGGCGAAACCTGCAGCCAGGCAGGTTTTTGATCCCCGCCGATATCAGCAGTCATCTGCATGAATGTACCCGGGGCGGTCACCCCCCGGGTTTGTGCCCCGGGCAGATTTTTCAGAAAGTCAAAAGAGGCAATTCCCTCTATTCGCGGGTCCGTACCCCGTTCCCTCTTCAAGGCGTAAATTTTCATATCTCTTCCGTAAAAGAGGCTGTAGTAACCGGCCGAGGAGATGACGCTGTACCGGTCATTGTGAAAGTAGTGTAAATTTTCAAACCCTGTGGGAACGGGTGAATTAGAGACAATATATTCAGGATCAATGGTGGGAAGAATGTCCTCAATCCACCAGGGGATGCCCCCTTTCAGGGTCGCGATGGCATAGGGATGGTCAAGGGTATATCGGTAACCATGCCAGGCATCCCAGGCAAAACCGGAGGATATTTTCTGAGGGGAGATGCCATTATCCAGACAACCCCTGACTGACGCGCCATTTGCATTGATTCCAGCTCATCACGTCCTGGGTCACCGCGAAAGAAAATACGGCGTAGGCAAGGAGCAGGGGCACAAAAACCTTTTTTCTTATCGCGGCCTGTGTTTGCAGCGTCATGATCAGGAAGATGCAAAACGGGACAATCACCAGGTAGTAGCGGCTGAATTTGTAGAGAGTGGTGAAGAGAAAGAGCAGCTGGAATATTCCTATGAGCAAAACCAGCAGTGATGGAGAGGTGCGGGTGAACGCTGTCTGCAGGGATTTTCTGTATTTGATCAAGAGATAGATAAGATAGACAATAGACAGCACGGAAAGGAAATCGAGCAGCCGGTGAAAGAAAAACATGATGTTCAGGAAATCCCTGTATCCGTATTCTGAAATGAAGGCGTAGCAGAAGCCGTTCATCCAAAGATCGGTCGTGGAATAGAGGCCGATATGTTCAAATAATAGAAAGAAAATCGTTCCGCTGAGGCAGAATAAAACAATCAGAAAATAATTCTTCCTGCTGACCAGATCCCGGAAACAGGGCAGCAGGCTGAGGCTGAGCGGGAGCAGGCAATATCCCATAAACTCGAGAAACAAAAAGGACCTGAATACCACCTTGATGACCAGGAGGTGAGGTTTTGTGAGATTGGCAAGCAGATCCTGTGATTGCCTGATGTATTCGGCAGTGGGCCCGTGAATGGCATTCAGCCAGTAGGTGTATACGATGAGGGCCGCTACTGGGAGGAGAAGGGTGAAGAGACCTTTTTTCGCGGCACTTTTGAATGGGCGTTCGCTTACAATAAGATAGAGCAGGACCGCCACTGGAATAAGGATGCCGTTTTGCCTGACCAGCACAGCACAGGAAGACACAAGCGATGCGAGCAAAAGGTAGCGATCTTTGTTCTCTTTGCACGCCTTGTAATAAAAATAGGTTGCGCCAAAGAGAAGGGAAATAAAAAAGTGGTCGGTAAAAAAGGTGAAGTTAAGAGGCAGGGAAAAAGGGTTGAAGAGGATTAACAGCACCAGTAAAAAAGCGGTTTGCCAGCCCACGTTGATCTCCTGCAGCAGGCGGTAAAAAAAAACCAGTCCCAGCAGGGAGATAACCAGCGTGGACAATCGGAGCATTTCGATAGAATAGCCGAAAAGTTTCGTGAAGCAGGTGCCCCACCATACCTGGAAGACAAGGCTCATAGCCGTCCAGGGAGTAAGTTTCATCTCCCCCGTGTGATGAAAAATTTCGGCGGCCTTGATGTACGACCAGTCATCATCAACAGGATAATTTTCAAAAGAGAAAAGGAAAATACCCAGCAGGGCGTAAATGATGACGAGTGCTATAATAGGTATGTATGAAGACCGTGCTTTGCTCAATGTAGTAAGGGTGCCAGAACTATTGGTGTTGGGGGTGCTGTACATAGAAACAACTATGCAGATTGCAAATACTTAGAATTTAATAATATTTTATCTTATTGTTGTCAAGCAATAAATATTTTTTATCATTTCCTGTGCCATCGGGAAGATGTCTCCATCCTCCATCAAACCACATACTCCCGGGGCGGCTGTCTCAGGGCATAGCCGGAATTTTAGAGATACCCTCACCCGAGGTTGCTTTCTTATCCCAGAAAATGATTGATGCTTTCAACGGACCGGTACTGGAGCACCCGGGTGATGTACAGGTAGATGGCGGCAAGGATGTTTGAGGTGAGCATATAGCCTACCGTCAGGGATGTAAGGGACCGTTGGGGTTGTAAACTCCATCGTCGCGCTGTCTCCCGGGTTAACAATTCCATTCCCTGCACCACCAGGGGAAGCGCCGCCGGAAAGACGATGAACAGCAAGCGGGGGTTGTGAACAAAGGCAAGGTAGCATCCGAACGCGCTGAGAAGATAGGTGCGGTAGAAGGACCGGTGCTTTTTGGCCGCGACGAATCCCCATGCGGCTAGCGGTAAGCCCCAGTGGAAGCAAAAGACGAAGGCATTGGCAACATACACAGGACCCCGATGGCGCAAATATCCCAGGGTAAGAAAATCCTCCAGCCTCAGCCCGAGCAGAAGATAAATCCCTCCAGCCAGCGACAGTGAAACAGCTGTAACCAGCACTGCCTTCCCGTATTCTTTCCCCAGTCCGGCATAGAACGCGAAAAACAGCACGAGGGAGATGAGGTTGGGTTTGGTCAGCAGTGCCAGTGCAAGCGTGAGCGCGAGCGGCAGCCATGCCGCCTGCTTGTGAGAGCCGTTAATGATCAGGAGGCAGCTCAGCGCGGCCATAAAAAAGGAGGCCATATCAACCATGACCGGAAGCCCCCAGACGATGAGAGGAAGAGAGGTGGCAAACAGGAGCGCGCAGCAGTATGCAAGCTGCGGGTTAAGGAGAATCTCCGAAAGGCGGTAGACGAGATAGACGGTAGAAATCCAAAAAAAGCAGTTGAGTATCAGAAATGCGTATTCCAGGGGGACAATTCGTCCGATAAGAGAAGCCAGAAAAGGAACAAGAGGACTGAAAAGGCGGTATTTCAACAGTTGAAGCGATTCCGGCGGGGCATCCAGGCCTGAAAAGAAGCGGGCCGCCAGGATATACCCCTCGCTGTCTTCCGCGAAGACAGCCGACCAGTTTTCCATGCTGAGATAGTTGAGCAGAAGTGACGATATCACGATCTGCACAACTGAGATCGCAAGCAGAAAAAAGAGGCGGTTCGTCTCCGGTTGATCTTTCATCGGTTACCTGAAATCCTTCACTTCGTGCAGGGTGACAATGATTCATGCCGGCATGAGATGTTACGTGATAAGTATCACCTTGCTGGTCAGCTCGTCAACAGGTTTAAGTGAAGATCATCCCCTGTTTGCATATTCCGTCAGGGAAGAAATGTCGCGCAGAGATGGTTGCGCAGTTTCTATTATGCGTTGTAAATCATCGGCTGCTGTGGTATAAATACGCGGTACAGGGCCGTGTACATGCCTGACCGCGCAGCGAAATGGATCAATCCCCGTCAGGAAAGAGCACAATGACTCTGCATCAGAAGACAATACCATTGCCTTTTCGGTAGTAATCCCGCTGTACAATGAAGAGCGAAGCCTGGAGGAGTTGCACCGGAGGCTCACCGATACCCTTGCGACCCTCTCTGACCGGTTCGAGATCATCTTCGTCGATGACGGGAGCATCGACAACTCCTTTGCCGTCCTGCAAAAACTGCACAAGCGGGACAGCCGGGTAAAGGCCATCCGCTTCCGAAAAAACTTCGGCAAATCGACAGCACTTTCCGCCGGCTTTAAGAAGGCGAGGGGGGAAATTATCATCACCCTTGATGCCGATCTCCAGGATCTGCCGGAGGAAATTCCCTCCCTGCTGCACAGGCTTGAGCAGGGATATGACCTGGTGTCGGGGTGGAAGAAAAAAAGAAAGGATTCGCTCATACGCAAAATCGCATCGCGGCTGTTCAACCGGGTCACCTCGTTTTTTACCGGGGTAAAGCTGCATGATTTTAACTGCGGACTCAAATGCTACAGGCGCGAGCTGGTGGATGAACTGGCGCTCTATGGAGAACTCCACCGGTTTATTCCGGCCATTGCCAACTGGAAGGGTTTCCGGGTGGGAGAAGTTAAAGTAGGGCACCATCCCAGGATGCATGGCGTGTCCAAATTCGGATCGGAGCGCTACCTGCGGGGATTGTTTGACCTGCTCACGGTTATCATGCTCACCAAGTATCCTGAAAAGCCGCTTCACTTTTTCGGCCTGCTGGGCACGATCCTTTCCCTGAGCGGCCTTGCCATTAATATTTACATGGCGGTCCTGCGCATATCGGGCAAGTGGATAAGCAACCGTCCCCTCCTCCTCCTGGGCATTCTGCTTCTCATTCTCGGTGTGCAGTTCATTTTCTTCGGTTTGATGGGGGAACTCATCGTCTTCTCCTCACAGAGGGAAAAATCCTATACCTTAAGGGAACAGCTGGATTAAGGTTGAGGCCTCTCGCCTGAAGCAGGATCCATACGTGGCACAGATTGAAAAAAGAGCGGTTTCCGTCATCATACCCACCTACAATCGAAAGAATGAACTGGGGCTGCTTTTAGCTTCCCTTTCCCGGCAGACGCTCGCCCCCGGCGGCTTTGAAGTGATCGTGGTGGACGACGGCTCACGTGACGGTACCCCCGAATGGCTTGATGAGCACAAGCACGGGTTCGGGTTTCCCTTTTCCTGGTTTGCCCAGGAGCACCGGGGCCCCGGGGCCGCCCGCAACCTGGGCATGGGAAAGGCATCGGGCGACATCTTCGTCTTCATCGATACCGATTGCATCCCGCAGCCGGACTGGCTTCAGCAGCTGATTAAACCGTTTGCTTCGGGCACGGTTGGGGCGGCAGGCGGGCGCGAAATTATAAATGAGCGTGATCCCCTGCTCATGCGCTGCTTCCACTACCTCATGACTGCCCCACTGACCACGGGCGGCATGAGGGGCAAGGAGGGCAGGCGGCTGGCGCGCTTCTATCCGCGCACCTTCAACATGGCCATCTCCAGGAAGGCCTATGAAGCAACCGGCGGATTTAAAAACATGTATCATGCGGAAGATATTGAGCTGAGCTTTCGCATACGGCAGGCGGGCTTTGAGCTCCTCTACCAGGGCCGCGCCCAGGTCTATCACCGGCGAAGAAACACCGTGGCCCAGTATGCAAGGCAGCTCTTCAACATGGGCAGGGCCCGCGTTACCCTTGCCCGGCTCCATCGTGGAAGCCTTGAGCCCCTGCATGTCATGCCGGCGCTGCTGGTTGTCGTCGCTCTGTTTCTGGCGCTGCTGCCGGCCTGGTTTAATGCCGCCCCCGCTGTACTGCTTACCTGCATCACGGCGGTGCTGATTTTCCTGGCGATACTCGCAATTGACAGTGTTGTGCGGCTGCGCGCACCACAGGCTTTTTTCATCGTTCCCTTCCTCTTCATCCTCCAGCAGGTTTCCTACGGTATCGGCTTCCTCCTGTCATTAATCCGCCCCGAGAAAATTGATCGCTAACGTGTGTGCACGTTAGCGGGGTATAGCACGAGAAGGCATGTAGGGGCGTACGGCCGTACGCCCTTAAGTATTTTCTTTTTTATCCGATACGTATAGTGCCATGCAGGATAAAACAATCGAGGAGCGCTTCAGGCGCTACCAGGAAGAAGTCAATATATACAACAGAATTGGCAAGGCCCTTACCTCAAGCCTTGATATCGGGGAAATTTTGCAAAAAATCATGGAAACCGTGGGCGACTACTTCCGGCCCGGCAACTGGTCGCTGCTGCTGCTCGATGAGCGCAGCGACGAGCTCTACTTTGAGGTCGCGGTGGGGGTGGCGGCGGAAAGACTCAAGGATTTAAGGATCAGGCGGGGCGAAGGCATTGCCGGATGGGTTGCCATGCACGGGGAGCCGCTTCTGGTCTCCGACGTCAACAGCGATCCGCGCTTCTCACATAAAATAGACCGGATCTGCAATTTCGACACCCAATCCATCATTGCGGTACCGATGAAAATCAAGGACAAGGTGCTGGGTGTGATCGAAATCATCAACTCCAGGGAATTTATCAGCCTGAGCACCAGTGACGTGGACATCCTGTCCACCGTCGCTGATTACGCGGCGATCGCCATAGAGAATTCCCGCAATTACCATCGGGTGCAGGAGCTTACCATCACCGACGATGTTACCGGCCTGTATAATGCCCGCCATCTGCAGCACATTATCAAGGGCGAGATAGACCGGTTCGAGCGGTACCGTTCCCCCTTCTCGATCATATTTTTTGACCTGGATTATTTCAAAAAAGTGAACGACACCTACGGGCATTTGGTAGGCAGCAGAACCCTGGCCAAGGTAGGTGAGGTTATCATGAACACCATCCGCAAGGTTGACATGGCGGCCCGCTACGGCGGCGATGAATTCGTCATCATTCTTCCCCAGACCGACAAGCGGCAGGCATACAGCGCGGCGCGCAGGCTCAGAAATGCCATCAACGGAGAGGTCTTTTTTACCGAGGAGGGCTACAACATCAGTATAACCGCGAGCTTCGGCGTGGCCACTTACGGTGATGATGCCACGACCAAGGATGACCTGCTGCGGGCGGTTGATGAAGCGATGTACCAGATCAAGGAAACCTCAAAGGATGCCATTGCCCTTGCTGGTGCTCCTTTGAGTTCCCTGTAGCGCAGCATGTTTCAGCAGCCACTCCTTCCGATGCGCTTCTTTCCCGCTGTATTCTGTATCTCCGAATGACGTTGATAGAAGATCTACCCCCGCACGGTAAAATCAGAAAACCCGCCCCGGAATGTTTCCCTTTCAACAGAGACATCGGTCACAACTGCATGAGGAGGCCCGGTGCGGCACCAGTTGATTATCGACTGAATGTCCTCATCTTCTCCTTCAAATACGGCTTCAACCCTTCCGTCACAGAGGTTCTGCACCCACCCGGTAAGACCGCGTTGTCTTGCTTCATCCCTGGTGTGGGCGCGGAAAAAGACACCCTGCACCCTTCCGCTGATAAAGAGGTGGACCCTGGATTTTGACACGTGATTGTTCCTTCTGATGGTATGGTTCTGGATATGTGTATTCCCCGGCAGCTGTCTGCCGGTTCATCATGCACGCCGCGAGTCTGCATGGAGGAACTGATGAATCGCTTCGGCGACTTTCTTCTTCAGGAAGGGGACCCGGGCAATCTCATCGGGCGATGCTTCCTTGAGTCTGTCCATGCTTCCGAAATGCTTGATGAGTTTTTTGCACGTGGTTTTACCCACGCCGGGGATGTCCTGCAGCGGGGACTGAAAGACGGTTCTGCTGCGTAGTTTTTTCTGATAGGTAATGGCGAACCGGTGCGCCTCATCCCGGATTCGCTGAAGCAAAAGCAGGCCGGCTGATCCGCGGGGCAGGATAATGGGGTTTTTCCGGTCGGGAATGAATACCTGCTCCGGAACAGCGTACCCTTCCCTGGCGGCTTTGGGCCGCTGCGCCCTGCCCTTGGCCAGGGCGATAATATCCTTAGTGGTGATGCCCGCATCACGGGCAACCGTCAGGGCGGCATTGAGCTGGCCCTTTCCCCCATCCACGACAATTAAATCAGGCGGCGGGAGCAGCTTTTCCCCGGGAGTAAACCGCCGGGACAGCACCTCAAAGATGCTCGCGCAATCATCCGCCGGATTTTCACTCTTAATCTTAAACCGCCGATAGTTGTTCTTGACCGGTTCTCCCAGGTTAAACTGTACCATTGATCCCACTGTCTGCCGTCCACCCAGGTGGGAGATGTCGTAGCACTCGATGACATCCGGCCGGCTCTGTAAATGGAGCGCAGTGCGAAGGTCTTCCGCAATGGCATGAGCATCTCCTTCCCGGTGAAGCGATGTTTTATAGGCGCTCTCGGCGTTGATTTCAGCCATGGCAATGAGTCTCGCCTTTTCCCCCTTGTGCGGCGTAACCATCTCAACCCTGCCGCCTTTTCTGTCGCGCAATGATTCCTCGATGAGGGCTTGATCGTCGAGAGCACAGGGAATAAGGATCTCATCGGGTATAAGCCTGCCCTCGCGGTAGAACTGGTTGACAAACGAGGAAACAACCTCCTCGTCGGAGGCGTCAATATTGCGCAGGGTGAAATGAGCGCTGCCGGTCATGTAGCCGCTTCGCATGAAAAGCACCGCTACGGTGATGGTAGCGTTTTCACGGTGAAGTCCGATAACGTCGCGGTCGGTAAAATCGAGTATGACCGCTTTTTGCTTCTCCAGGGTTTCTTTTAAAGATGCAAGGCGATCACGGATCCTGGCTGCTTTTTCAAAATTGAGTTCCTCCGCCGCCCCGGTCATGCGCTCCTCAAGCATCTTTAGTAGCTCCCGGTTTCTCCCCTTGAGGAACAGCTCAACTTCGCGGACAACAGCACGGTATTTCTCCCGGTCGATAAGCTTACAGCAGGGAGCCGGACACTGCCCCATCTGATAATTGAGACACGGCCGCTGTCGGAACTGAAACTGCCTGCTCTGGCACTTGCGCAGTAAAAAGTGCTGGTGTATGACCTTCATCGTCTCGCGCAGCGCCGGCGCGGAGGCGAAGGGGCCGAAGTAGAGGGAGGCATCCTTCTTCACTTTACGCACCAGGGACAGCCGGGGGAATTCCTCTTCGAGGGACAACCGCAGGTAGGGATAATTTTTGTCGTCTTTTAAGATGACATTGTAGCGCGGCCGGTGCCGCTTGATCAGCGTTCCTTCCAGTATCAGGGCTTCCTTCTCACTGGTGGTGACAATATGGTCCACCGCTGCAATTTGGGATACCAGGGCCTGCAGCTTTTCCTGCGGGGAAGGGAGGTGCTGAAAATATGACCTCACCCGGTTGCGCAGACTCTTCGCCTTCCCCACATAGAGAATGGTGCCGCCGCTGTTTCTGAAAAGATAGACCCCGGGAGCAGCCGGCAGCTGCGCCACGGTGTTTTCCAGCGATGTGTTGGGGTCAGAAGGCAAAGGTCACCTATCACTTAGTTCCCTCTACCCTTTGGGGAGAGGGTTAGGGTGAGGGGTCATATATTTCATATTCACGGCTTTTCCCTGAGCATCTCCAGCATCTGCTCATGTATAATGCCGTTGCTGGCCACGATTTCCGGGGCGTAGATGCTGAACGGCTTTCCCTGGTAGGTGCTCACCGTACCGCCTGCCTCTGTGACTATTAAACTGCCCGCGGCAACATCCCAGGGACGCAGTTTCTGTTCCCAGAAACCGTCAAATCTCCCGGCGGCGGTATAGCAGAGGTCAAGCGCGGCAGTCCCGTCCCGCCTGATTGCCTGGGCCTTCATCATGAACCCGCTAAAATGACGGAGATTGTTTTCCGGATCCTGCCGAATGTCATAAGGAAAGCCGGTGCAGAGCAGGCTGTTGTTAAGTGACTGCGTCGATGATACACGCAGAGGGTTCCCGTTGAGGTAAGCCCCCTTGTCTTTCTCGGCGGTAAAGAGTTCTTGCCTTACGGGATCGTAAATGACACCGTAGCGTATCTCTCCCTCCAGTTCCACTGCAATGGAAATGCAGAAAATGGGATAGCCGTGGGCATAGTTGGTCGTGCCGTCAAGGGGATCAACGATCCATTTGCAGGAGGATACGACCCCGCTGTCGCCTGTCTCCTCTGCTAGAATGCGGTGATGGGGGTAGGCGGCTTTTATGATGCTTACTATGGTTAACTCCGCCTCCTTGTCCGCCTCGGTTACCAGGTCTATCTCCCCTTTATGCGTAACCGAGGTAATCTTTCCAAAGTATTTCATAAGCACGGCACCGCCCTCGTGTGCCGCCTTGAGGGCGATCCGCTTGATATCAGCTTCCATGGTGTGCTTGTGGCTCCTTTCGTTATGAAATTTATTATTTAATTATCAATGATGACGAATAAAAGTCAAAGTGAAATATGGACTAATTTGATTTTATAGCGCATTGTATTACAAACCTCACCGTTTTATATTATTCAAGAATATGATTGTTTGATTCGATAAGAAGTTAATAATTGATGCACAATAATCCACATACTTATTTGATTTAACAAAGCCTATTCAATCACAGATTGAACACTTGAAATAAAATGAATGGGTTATCAAGAATAAAACAAGAATGTTTGAAGTTTATAAGAAATCCAGATTTCAAGGGCATCATAATCGTTGGAGGTTTTATTGGTGCTATAGCAGTATCTTTTTTTATTATTCTACTCGATTTAATGCTAAGGCCTGCATTGTTGAATGATGGTCAATACATTTTTACTTTCATTGTCACTTGTCCAGTGGGTTGGCTGATTGGGGCATCAATCGGGTTTGGAGCAGCCTTTGTAAATGAAAGAATTGTAAAACCCAACAATGCATGTATTTTAGGTATATTAATTATTATCGGAGGATGTATTGGCTCAGGTTATTACTGGACCGCAATTAATAGGATATTTGTTTATGCCATTTGGTTTAATTCTAGAACTTTTGGGTGTGATTTCTTAATAATTGAGGAGCCATTGTTGAAAGGGTTTACTTGCAAATATCCTAATAAAACTCTATTTAGGGTTCGGGCCTGATTGAGGTTCGATGGCCTTCTTGATTGGCAGAAGCTTTACTTCTCAATACCGAAGAAAACCGGGAACGGAACGGCGAGAATTTTAGGGGTTCAGGGGCCTATTTCTGTTCCATTGTAGAGTGTAATTGAAAATTTTATTTTGTAAATATCGCCATATAATGGCTAATATTTAACCATCAAATGGCTAGATTTTAGCCATCATAATAACTGGGATACTATTTCTGGTGTAGTACTGTAGGAGCGCATTCATGCGCGATGATTTCGCGGCTTAAAGCCACTCCTGTCATACCTGCTCGACCATGGGCATCATGCCTCCCATCTTTTCATTGACAGTGAAAATTGATTTTTCTATACTTCTTCTAACTGTATTTCTATTATTAATTAGGGTTAAAGTTTTTTTCGAAGGTAGACGATTATAGTAGGTGATTGAGAGCGTTTACACATGTTTCATTATTTCCAGGCAGTGATACAGGTATGAAAACAACGCTTCACAGATGGATTGGTTTTTCTGCACCCTGGGCTGCAGTGCTGCTCCTGCTCTGCTTTTCTTGTACCGTCCATGCCGGCGGGGGTATATATAAGTATGTGGACAGGAATGGCACCATTCATTTTACCAATGTGCCCACCAATTCACGCTATAAGCTTATCAGTGAAGACCCGGAAACCTATTCCGCAGTGGAAAGCACCCGCTTTGACGGGCTCATCAAAGAGATTTCCTGCCGCCACGAAGTCAAACCGGCCCTGGTTAAAGCAGTCATAAAGGCGGAATCCGGTTTTGACCCCGATGCGGTCTCCAAAAAAGGCGCGCAGGGCCTGATGCAGCTCATGCCCGAAACCAGCAGTGACATGGAGGTGTATGATCCCTTCCGTCCCCGGGACAACATCAACGGCGGGGTTAAATTTTTAAAGCGGCTTATGGAGCGCTTTGACAATGACCTTCACCTTACCCTGGCTGCGTACAATGCGGGACCGGAGGCCGTCGCAAAATATGATGGCATTCCGCCTTATGAGGAAACCCAGCACTATGTGAAAAAGGTCCTCATGTACTATGACCGCTACCTCCGGGAACTCTAGCGGCTGTTGAAAATACTTTTTAAGCAAACTGCCGGACCCCACCTGAAAGATCATTTCCGATGCCGGAACCGCTCGTTGAAGTCACCCGCGGCGATTTGATTGAATCCGTCCATGGCGGCCATATCGTGGTGGCAGACGAGAGCGGCGCCATCCTGTATCACCTCGGCGATCCACTGTTTAACCTTTGCCTGCGAAGCTGTGCCAAGCCCCTTCAAGCCCTGCCCCTCATTGCTACCGGTGCCGCGGACCGGTACCATCTCACTCCCCCCGAACTGGCGGTGATGTGCGGGTCCTTAAACGGCCAGGACTTTCAGGTTGCGGCCATCCGCTCCATCCTGGATAAGATCGGTGCCGGTGAGGGGCATCTCAAGTGCGGCATCCACCAGCCGTCGCACCGGCACACGGCGCAGAAATTAAAGGAAGCGGGAATGGCGGCCACACCTCTTCACAACAACTGCGCGGGCAAGCACGCGGCCATGCTGGCGCTCTGCGCCCATCACGGCTGGCCCTTTGATGACTACATCAGCATGAAGCACCCGGTGCAACGCCTGGTACGGGACACGATTGCCTCCCTGTCAGGTGTTCCCGCCCGGCACATCGGGACGGGCATTGACGGGTGCGGCGTTCCGGTATTTTTTCTCCCCCTTGCAAACCTCGCCCGGGCATATGCCCGGCTCACCTCAACATCGGACCCGGTCATATCCCGGCTGATGGAAGCCGCGCTTTCCCACCCTGAAATGATTGCCGGCGATGAACGGGTGTGTACCGATGTCATGCGGACCTTTGGGAAAAAGGTGTTCGCCAAGACCGGTGCTGAAGGAGGCTATGCCCTGAGCCTGATGGAAAAGGGATGGGGTGTGGCCATAAAGATAGAAGACGGGAGCGGCAGGGCGCTCAGCCCCGCGGTTGTCGAAACGCTCAGTCAATTGGGCATCGCCGGCGGGGGCGAATTAAAGCGGCTGCAGCCCTATCACCGCACGACTCTTTACAACCACAGAAAGGAAGTGGTCGGAGAGGTGAAAGCCCGCTTCCATCTGGCAGGCTGACGGAGCATTAATACATTGCAAAAGTATCGTGGAATATATATAATGTGCGCGAACAAATCACAGGAACAGGAAACATGTTTCGGGCACCATAAACTTTTGAAAGGAGGATGGTATATATGACTGACGAACGAGAGGAAAGGGATGGTTCCCGGTCGCTCTTCATCTTTGCGGCGGGCGCGTTAATTGGCGCGGGCATATCGTTGCTCTACGCCCCGCTGACCGGTGAAAAGACCCGGCAGTATCTCCGCATTCAAACCAAAAAGGCGCGAAGAAGCGCGCGCCATTTCACGGAAATCGCCCGGGATACTATTGAAAACTTCATCGAAGACCTTAAAGAGACTACCGACAAGGTCATCGAGGAAGGCATCGAGCTGACCAAGGAAAAGAAGGCGGAGCTGCTGGCGGCGATCGAGGCGGGGAAAAAGGCCATCGAGGACGAGAGGAAAAAAATCGAGAGGCACCAGGCTGAATGAACGCTGCTAACGGGCGCCGCCGGTGCGCGACCCCCGCATCGGCCGGCATGGAAACCGTCAGGATCGTCATCAAAAAATTGCCGGGCAGCGAAGACATACCCCTGCCGCGCTACATGACCCCTCATGCTTCGGGGATGGACATTCATGCGGCGGTGACGGAAGATGTGGTGCTCAATCCGGGGGAGACAAAGCTGATCCCGACGGGCATAAGCATTGCCATTCCGGAGGGGTTTGAGGGGCAGGTGCGGCCCCGGAGCGGCCTCGCCCTGCGGCACGGGGTCAGCGTGCTCAACACGCCGGGCACCATAGATGCGGACTACCGCGGTGAGGTTGGAGTCATACTCATCAATCTTGGCAAAGACCCCTTTGTGGTGAAGCGGGGTGACCGGATCGCGCAACTGACCGTCAACAAGGTTTATCAGGCGCGCCTGGAGCTTGCTTCCGACCTGACCGGTACAGAGCGGAATGAAGGGGGGTTTGGTCACAGCGGCATATAATCAGCGGTGTTTATCGTCAGCCCCTATCTTCATGACTGTTTCACCCCTACCGGACCTGCGGCAGCCACGCTTTAGATAGGGGCGCTCGTTTGCTATGGGGAAGGAAGACAGGGCCTGGGTTCTCCCGCATGCGTATGCCGCCCGCTGAAAAATGGGTATGGGAAAAGGGAACAAAAAGATTACACCCGTAAAACGGACCGGCTATTTCCTGGGAAGGATGGCTGTTGCCCTTTGTCTCACTCTGGGCCGCCGGCTGCCGCTCGCCTGGCTCTACCGAATATCCGCACCGGCCGGCCGGCTCGCGTTTTATCTGATGGGGAAGCGCAGGAAGATCGTCTTCGATAATTTGCAGCTTGCCTTTGGCAGTGCCGGGCGCAGCGATGGGTACCGGGCAATCGCACAGCGCGTGTTTTGCGACTCTTTTAAAAACGTGGTAGAGGTGGCCAAGCTGATTTTTTCCGGCCCCCCGTATATTAAGGGGATCATGAGCATTGATGGTATCGAGCATCTTGAAAGGGCGCTCGGCCTGGGCAGGGGTGTGGTGGCGGTCAGCGCGCACATGGGAAATTTTCCCCTTATCGGGCCCCGGCTCATTGCCGAGGGTTACCGCTTTTCACTTATGCTTCGCGATCCCCGGGACAGCAAACTGGCAGCCACCCTGGCGGATATAAGGAAGGAGCTTGGCATCGAGTCCATACCGGTTGATCCCCGCAAGACCTGCATAGCCGAGTCCCTGAAATGTTTAAAGCGCAACGGCATCCTGTTTCTCCAGATCGACCAGAATGCCTCGTCCCGTGATCTGTGGGTCGATTTTTTCGGCCGGGAGGTGCCCACCTTCAAGGGGCCGGTGGTGTTCAGCATGCGTACCGGAGCACCGATCATCCCCTTGTTTACGGTGCGTGATGCGCCGGATCACCACCGGCTTATGGTTGCCCCGCCGTTTGCCATTGACGATACGGGCAACAGGGATCAGGACATTTTGACCACGACTGCGAAACTTACCAAGCTTATTGAATCCTGCATACGGCGGTACCCAACACAATGGTGGTGGTTCCACCGGCGCTGGAGGAAGTCCCGCGGGCGAAGCGCGCAGCCGCTGTCCGCGACTGAACGCGGCATGCAGCCGTGCATGCATTGAAACAGTCATCTTGAGGGGTAAAGGTGTGCCATGGTTGAGGATGTGAAGCAGGACCTGAAAAGCGTTCAATCGCCTGCGAGCGAGGAATCCGGTGATAAAGAGGTCGCCGGCACACCATCACGGCTTCTGGTCATAGACGATGATGAGTCGGTGCGACTTTTGCTCAGGGATCTGCTGGAGGAAGCGGGCTACGCGGTGCGCACCGCCAAAAGCGGCGAGGAGGCCCTGCAGCTGATCCGGGTAGCCACCTATGACATCATCATCACCGATCTCAGGCTGAGCGGCATGCACGGTCTGGAGGTGGTAAAAGAGGTCAAGGCCATAGACCCGGGCATTGATGTCATTGTCATGACCGGCTACGCATCGGTCAATTCGGCGGTGGAGTCAATGAAGGCGGGCGCCATAGATTACATTACCAAGCCCTTCAACAGCGATCATATAAAAATGGTGGTGCAGAAGAGCCTTGACCGGCGCGAATACCAGCGCCTGGCGCAGGAGCGGGAATTTTACAAGGTGCTCTCCAGCATCGACGGCCTCACCGAGCTGTACAACTACCGCTACATGCACCAGTATCTGAAGGTGGAGCTTGAGCGGGAGAAGCGGTACAAGCGGCACCTCTCCCTGCTTATGGTGGACATTGATGATTTCAAGAATTACAATGACCTCTACGGCCACGTGGTGGGCGACATGGTGCTGAGAAGGCTGGCTTCCATCCTGCGCAATGCCACCCGGGGATGCGACGTTATCTGCCGGTATGGGGGCGAGGAGTTTGCCATCATGCTGCCGGAGACCAGCAAGGAGGAGGCCATCATTGTGTGTGAGACGGATCAGGAAGTCGGTCGCCATGACGCCGATGGTTGATGAAAAGGAGAACAGCGTGGGGACCATAAGCGTGACCATCGGCCTGGCTGCATTTCCCGAGGACGCTGATAACAAGGATGACCTGATTGACAATGCGGATAAGGCGCTCTACCAGGGGAAGCGGGCGGGTAAAAACTGCATTTTCCTCTTCGGCGCCCAGGGGAGATACGAGCCGGTCCAGGACGGCAGTTTGACATAATCACGGCAGGCGGGAATGCACAATGTGCGGCATTATAGGCTACGTTGGTGAACGGGAGGCTTCTCAGATTCTTCTCGAGGGCCTGAAGCGGCTGGAGTACCGGGGATACGATTCCGCGGGTATCGCGGTCAGGGATCATCAGGCGATTCAGATCAGGCGCAACGAGGGAAAGCTTGAAAAGCTGGAGGGGCTGCTGAAAGAGAACCCCCTGCGGGGAACGGTCGGCATCGGCCACACGCGCTGGGCAACGCACGGCAAGCCGTCCGAAACCAACGCCCATCCCCACAAGGCAGGCGGCGTGGTCGTGGTCCACAACGGCATCATCGAGAATTATCTTGAACTCAAGGGGATGCTTCAAAAAGGGGGACACAGCTTCAAATCCGAGACGGACACCGAAGTGATCGCGCACCTCATCCAGAGCTATTTGTTTAAGGGAGACGGTTTTGAGCAGGCCGTGAGGAATGCCCTGAAGCGCATCAGGGGCTCGTACGCGGTCGGGGTGATGTATGAAGAAGAACCGTCCACGCTGATTGCCGCCCGCTCCGAAAGCCCCCTGGTACTGGGACTCGGCGAGCGCGAGTGGTTTGTCGCCTCTGATGTCCCGGCCTTCCTGCCCTATACCAGGAAGGTAGTTTTTCTTGAAGACGGGGAAATGGTTGTCCTGAACAGGAAGGGCGTCGAAATATCAACCCTGCCCGGCGCGGCGGTTAAGCGGGCCCCGGTCACCATTGACTGGAGCCCCGCCATGGCCGAGAAGGGCGGGTTCAAGCACTTCATGCTCAAGGAAATTTTCGAGCAGCCCCGGGCGGTTATCGATACCTTCAGGGGAAGGATCGACGAGGAGAAGGGCAGGGTTTTCCTGGAAGGGTGCAGCTTTAGCCCCGCCGAGATCAGGGGCATCGAGAAGGTGGTGATCGTCGGCTGCGGCACCTCCTGGCATGCCGCCACGGTGGGCAAATTCATGATCGAGGACCTGTGCAGGATCCCGGTTGAGGTGGACCTGGGATCGGAGTTCAGATACCGGGACCCGCTTATCGGCAGCAGGACCCTGATAATCCCCATAAGCCAGTCGGGCGAAACCGCGGACACGCTTGCAGGACTGCGGGAAGGCTTGAAGAAAAAGGCCCGCATCATATCCATATGCAACGTGGTGGGAAGCAGCATGGTCAGGCAGTCACACGGGGTTATTTATACCCACGCCGGACCGGAAATCGGCGTCGCTTCCACCAAGGCATTTACCGCACAGCTGGTGGCGCTCTATCTGCTCGCCCTCTATCTTGGGAAACAGGGCACGAACGCCTCGACCAGAAAGGATGCAGGACCTGATCCAGGACCTGGTACGGCTGCCCCTCCAGATAGAAGCGCTGCTCAAGCACAATAATCTCATCAAGACCGATCGCCCACCGCTACATGTCCTATCGCGATTTCCTCTACCTGGGCAGGGGGATCAACTACCCCATCGCCCTGGAAGGCGCGCTCAAGCTCAAGGAGATCTCCTACATTCATGCCGAGGGCTACCCGGCGGGAGAGATGAAGCATGGTCCCATCGCGCTGATCGATGAGCACATGCCGGTGGTGGTGCTGGTTTCCAAGGGGGTCACCTTTGACAAGATGCTGAGCAATGTGGAGGAAGTGAAGGCGCGGGGAGGGAAAATCATCGCCGTTACCTCGAAGGTCACGGAGGACATCAACGCCCGGGCCGACACGATATTCAAGGTGCCTGAAAACAATGCCTATCTGACGCCGGTTCTTTTTGCGGTTCCGCTGCAGCTGCTGGCGTATCACATCGCCGAACTGAAAGGAACCGATATTGACCAGCCCCGGAATCTGGCAAAGAGCGTTACGGTGGAATAGGCGTCGTATCGCACACGGAGATGGGGACAAGGGCGTGATACCCGGCCGGGCATCAGGCCCTCTTATTTTTATTTGTCTTCTCAGAAAGAATATGTTAAAAAGCCGGTTTTCAATCAGCCGCATATTTTTCAATGAGGAATTTGCATGAACCCCCTGGCACAGGAGCTGAACGACCAGCTCATGAAGGAAAGCCCTTCGCTCCTCGAAATGCTGTCATTGCGAGGCAAAAACCTCTTTTTTCCCAAAGGCATCCTGACCCAGAGTGCCGAGGCAAAGGTCAAGGCAAAAAAGTTCAACGCCACCATCGGCATCGCCACCGAGAACGGCGTGGCCATGCACCTGCCCTGTATCAGGAAGTATATAGACCCGATTGCTCCCAATGATGCCCTTACGTATGCTCCCTCCTCCGGCAAGCCGGAACTGCGCAGCAGGTGGCAGGAGAAATTGCTTGCCGACAACCCCGGCCTGAAAGGAAAGCAGTTCAGCGTGCCGGTGGTCACCAGTGCCATCACCCATGGGCTGAGCCTGGTGGGCGACCTGTTTGTTGATCCGGGGGATGTCATTGTGCTGCCCGACAAGCTCTGGGGAAATTACCGGCTCATTTTTGGCGAGCGTTTGGGCGCGACCTTTAAAACATTCCCCCTGTACAATGAAAAAAACGGGTTCAATGGCGTCGGTCTGAGGAAGGCGCTCGATGAGGCGGCCGGGGAGAAGGGCAAGGCGCTGGTCCTGCTCAACTTTCCCAACAACCCCACCGGCTACTCCATCACCCGGCGGGAGGCCGATGAGATTGCGGCAGTGCTGAAGGATCACGCCTCCCGGGGAACACGGCTGGTGGTCATTCATGATGACGCCTATTTCGGCCTGTTCTATGAAGACGAGCTTATGAAGGAATCGCTCTTCTCGCGCACGGTCAACCTGGATGAAAATATACTTGCCGTCAAGCTCGACGGCGCCACCAAGGAGCAGTACGTGTGGGGATTGCGCGTGGGATTTATCACCTATGGCATCGGCGGCCAGTCCAACAAGGAGATTGTCTATGGGGCGCTGGAGAAAAAAACCATGGGCGCCATCAGGGGTGGGATCTCCAACAGCCCGCACCTCTCGCAGACGCTGGTGCTGAAGGCGCTGGAGTCGAAGGAATTTGCGGGCGAGGCGAAGGAAAAATACGAGGTGATGAAGGCCCGCGCCCTCAAGGTGAAAGAGGTGCTCAGCCAGGCAAAATACAGCGATGCCTGGACCTATTACCCTTTCAACTCCGGGTACTTCATGTGCCTGCGGTTGAAGTCTGTCAATGCCGAAGCCTTGCGCCTGCATCTGCTTGACCGCTATGAGGTGGGGGTGATCGCCGTTGACGCGACCGATGTGCGGATTGCCTTTTCCTGCATCGAAGTAAAGTTTATGCAGGAACTCTTTGACATAATCTATCAGGGAGTCAAAGACCTGGCCGCGAAGTGACCTTCCGGCAGCCATACGAACTATAAGAGGAGTTACGGCGTGGAAAAGATCAAGGTAGGTATATTGGGAGCCACCGGCATGGTGGGACAGCGGTTCATCCAGCTCCTGCAAAACCATCCCTGGTTTGAGATATCGGAGCTGGCGGCATCGGAGCGCAGCGCCGCCAGAACCTATGGGGAGGCTGCGGCGGACAAGTGGAAGCTGGAAAGCGACATTCCGCCGGCAGCGGCGGGGATGATGGTGAAGGAATGCAAGCCGGACCTGGACTGCAGGATTGTATTTTCGGCGCTCGATGCCGGTGTCGCGGGCCCCATTGAGGAGGAGTTTGCCCGGGCGGGTTATGTGGTGAGCAGCAACTCCAAGAACCACCGCATGGATGAAGATGTTCCGCTGCTGATCCCCGAAGTCAATGCCGACCATACCGCCATTATAGAAACGCAGAAAAAGAAGAACAAGAGCGGGGGGTATATCGTTACCAACCCCAATTGCTCAACCATCGGGCTGGTGCTGGCGGTGGCGCCCCTGCACAAAAAGTACGGCGTGAGCAAAATCATGGTTACCACCATGCAGGCCCTGAGCGGTGCCGGCTACCCCGGCGTTGCCTCCCTGGACATCATCGACAATGTGGTTCCCTTTATCGGGGGCGAGGAAGGGAAAATAGAATCAGAAACCTTAAAGCTGCTGGGGACACTGGATAAAGGAAGGTTTGCCTTTGCCGAAATAAAAGTGAGCGCTTCCTGTAACCGCGTCCAGGTGAAAGACGGCCATCTTGAGTCCGTCAGCCTGGAATTGAAAAAGAAGCCCTCACGGGATGAGATGATACAGACGCTTAAAGAGTACAATCCCCTGCGGGAATTGAATCTGCCCTTCTCTCCTCCCCGGCCCATCCTGGTGAGGGATGAAGACAACCGGCCCCAGCCCCGCTATGACCGGGACGCGGGCAACGGCATGGCCTGCGTGGTGGGAAGGGTGAGACCGTGTCCGGTGTTCGACTACAAATTTACCGTTTTAAGCCACAACACCGTCAGGGGGGCCGCGGGTGCGGCGATTTTAAACGCCGAGTACCTGAAGGTGAAGGGGCTTTTATAGAGTCGCAAGGACCACTGTGCAGAATATACTCATCGTAAGCCAGGATGAAGATTACATGAAGGCCCTTGATTCCCTTTTGCGGGAGGAGGGCTTTCACCTTTCTTCCGCGCGCACCGTCGAAGAAGCGGTCGATCAGTTTTTCGCACAAAGGGTGGACCTGCTCATTGCCGACCTTGAATCCTGGAAGGCTCAGGGGATTGAAACATACAAAAGCATGCGGGACGAGCTGGGCGGAAAGGATGTTTCCAGCATCATCGTCATCTCGCCGGAGATGATGAAGGAAATCAGATTTCCCCTTGCCTTCGATGATTTCGCGGTGAAAAAAGAAGAGCCCTTCGAGGTCCTGGTGAGGATCAGGCAGCTGCTCTGGCATAAGAGCGGGCTGGATGCCGGGCAGGTGATAAAGATCGATGAGCTGATTCTCGATCTCAACAGCTATGAAGTGGCCATTCAGGGGAAGAGGATCTATCTCACCTATAAAGAGTACGAGCTGCTGAAGTGCCTGCTGCTCAACCGGGGGAAGGTTTTTACCCGGGAGGCGCTTCTGGACAAGGTCTGGGGATATGACAATTACGCGGGCACCCGGACCGTCGACATACACATCCAGCGGTTGCGCAGCAAGCTGGGGGGGGATTACAGCGATTTAATTCAAACCGTGCGCAACGTCGGCTATTCGTTCGCGGGAGATAAATCTTGACCGCGCGATGACCGGCTTTCCATCAGGAAACGCGGTAACAGACCGCCCGTCCTTTTTGCCGGTGCATGACCAATCGAAACCCGTTGCCGCCGCCGTCCGCTCTTATTACCCGGATGATGGCGGCAAGCTTTTGATGCTCGGGAGCCATTGTCTCCAGCAGGTTGGGGGCAGTGCCCAAAAAGTCTTCGTTGAGGAAATTCCGGTCCAGCCCGGGATAGACCGCCAAATAGTAAATGCGGTCCTCCACCAGGTCCTGAAAGAAGTGGGTGCCGTAGGATACCTCCGGAACATATCCTTCCGAGTTCTTGGCCACTTCAACAATGGCCGCCGCATTGTCAATGTCGGCGTAACTCACGTTTACACCCAGGTCGATGTTGCTGCTTCCCCAGCGGCCCGGGCCCACCAGAATATACCGCTCGTCAGCGGCATCCATGAGGCTGTTTATCTGGCCTATGGCGCGGCCCACCTGGTATTTGTCCCGCTCCGGCAGTTCATGATAGCCGTCGGTATCGACATACACAAGATAGCCAACAGCATCAACCTCAGCGGTATTCACGCAGCTGTCCGTCTGGAAAATGACATCGCCGGGATCAATCTGTTCCGGAAACGCTATGTTTTCCTGATCGCGCACCTCGCTTAACGGCCTGCACTGCAAGAGGTTAAGCTTCACCTTTCCTCCTTGATCCAGATCGGCCACAAATTCGATGTCAACCGGGATGCCGTAGCCCTCTTCCAGCTTGCGCAGGATTTTATCCATGATGGAGGTGAAGGATGTCTTGTTGATCAGGCTGTTAAAGGTAATGATGCGGTTTTTTGAGTCCTTCAAATGCATGAAGCTTAAAGCTTCACTGATGACGTCCTCATTAAACACTGAAAAGATATACTGATACACCGGAAGGTCCTCTCCCTCAAATACCTCGCTTAAATCCAGGGTTTTAAACTGGTTTGACGGAAGGTCCACCACATCGACTGAGTGCTGTGAATAGTGCCTGATTTCCGATTCGTAGAGCACGGGGCGCAGCCGGGGATGACTGAGCGCAATCATGCGCGGATAGTCATTTCCCACCCGGTCAACGGCGCGCGTGCCCATGCCGAACACGATGCGCAAAAGACCCTGGTTGGTATTAATGCGCGGCGACCAGGGATGAAAATTCCGGGAAAAGCCCACGCCCGCGATCATGGGCATCAATTTGTCCTCCACCCGCCTTCCCTCCACCCGCATCACCAGGATGGCCATTTGTTCATCGGTATAAATCAGCTTGTGCTTGATCCGGTAGAGCAGGGCGTCGGGCCGCAGGACGCTGCTGTACACCATCTTGATGGCATTCAGGAAATCGTGAAAGCGGTCCTCAAAGTCACCCTGGTTGGTGCAGAACACGCTCTCATACTTGCCGGCAAACGCGTACCCGAAGTTGTCCTCCAGCAGGCTCGAGGAGCGGACAATCACCGGCTGCGTGCCAAAATGTTCCAATACCTTGCGAAGTTGGTTCAGTGTTTCCGGCCGGAACGAGCCGGCCAGAAAATGGGTTCGTATTTTGGGATACTCGGATACGATTTCATCCCGGTTTTTGTACTGCTGGCTGAGAAGGTAGAGCAGGTCGTTATCCAGCAGAAATTCAAAGAACACGTCCGTGCCGATGTAGTATGAATCGTGGTCCAGGAGCATCTCCTTAAGCTCGGGCATGTCCTTTTCAGAAGCCAGCTCAAGCATCTTCCGGGCAAGCAGCATCCCGGCGGCCTTTCCGCCGATCCTGCCCGAACCCACCAGCCGCTCATGGATATTTTCGATGTCCTCCAGGGAAAAATATTTTCTGGCGATGGCAAAGTACTCGGAGCGCTGGCTGATCACGGTCTTGATCAGTTCCATGCGCAGGGCTTCGCAGTTGGCCGGCGACCAGCAGGAGCGGCTTTTAAGATGCCGCAGCAGGGTTTCAATGGGCTGCAGGTACTCTGACTTTGGGCGGGCCCTGGTCATCACGCATCTGGGAGACCCGCTCGATCCCCTCCCAGGGACCTTCCGGGGCCTTCCCGACCGGAGAGATCATCATGTGGGTGTCAAACATGGTGGGCGAATAGCGTTCCCACACCTTGATGGGACGAATGAAGGACTGGCCGTTTTGCACGTAGAAATCGATTAATAACTGGGTGGTGTCCCCGATGCGGCCGATAGTCTGATTGTTGTGGCTCCCCCGGAGCATGCAGAAATAAGCGATGGTGTCGAGCTCGAACAGGCGGGGGCAGGCGGTGCGGAAGAAATTGGCCAGCGACTCATCGCTTCCCCATTGCCGTGCCAGGATGGAGATATTATCGAAGACATAGTACAGACGCTTGCCATGTTCTTCCATCACCTCGCGTACGGACCGGTAGAAGTATTCGAAACCCTGGGTGGGATCGATGGAGACCACCTTGCAGTGAGGGGTGATCACCGGAATGCTGTAGGTGTCAAAGTTGATATAGACCAGCTCAATATTCCTGGCGGCCGCGTCTTCAACAAAGGGGCCCACCAGCCAGGAATATTCCAGGGCGGTGGTAACCTGCCACACCACATTGTCGCCCCATCGCAGGCGGCCGACCAGTTCATCGATAACCGGAACACCGGTGCTGGGATCAACCGTATACGTCTCCATGTCCTGCTCCCCCTGAATTTTGCTCATATTGATTACATCCTGTCACGCCTGAAACAGATAACAGCCTTACGGCGCGGTTAATTCCCAGTATGGAATCAGCCGGTTGAATTCGAGCAGCCCCTTCATGGCGGTATTCTCGGTGGCAATGCCTGATTCTTCCACCGCCGCTATGGGGTTTAATCCGCCGGCAACAACCATGCCCACCCTTCCCTCCGATACCGGTATGTCGAGAAGCGGACGGCCGGGTTTGCCGATCATTAAAATGCCGCCCAATCCCATCTTGTCCATTCTGTTTTTTATTGTTTCAACTTTCGAGATGGCTATGGAGGGAATTTCCCTAAAGCTGGCGCCGATCCTGCCATTGCCGGTTATCGCCGCCTGGCGGACGCTGGTCATGCCGCCCTTGATAAAAATTTCCAGCGGATCGATGGAGGAACCATCATAGGCGATGATTTCAGTGAAACGGAACGGGCGTCCGTTTACCAGCTCCAGAAGGCCCCCGAAGCGGGATGTGGCATGGATGCCTTCCTTTAACAATATCCCGTTGATGGTGACACTGCAAACGGTACCGATGCCCACCCGGTTTTCTTCCATGGCTATGCTTCCGATTTTTTCCCCGGGGCGTCCTAATGCCACCAGTGTTCCCATGCCCAGGGCAGCTCTATAGACCAATTGTATCTGCTGGAGCGCTTTGGCACAGTACTCCTTTTCGATGGAAGATATGTTGACGATAACATCTCCCCTTGATTTTTTATAGAGAAAATTCATTTGATAGGTCAGGGTATCAATTTTTGCCGATACGAATCCCACCTTTTCAATGACAAAGGCGGTTTTAAGCTCGGATTCGCCTTTCGCGGTTATCTTTCTTCCCCTTTTCCCAAAATTATGGGTAAGGCCCTCCTGATCCAGTTTTTGGAGATAGTACCGGACGGTTCTCTGGCTGAGATCAACCCCGAAATCTTCTAATTTCTTTGCAATCCTGGTGGCTCCCAGGGTCTTGCCGGCAGATTGCAGGGTATTGAGAATTGACATGCTTATTTTTCTTTGGGACATTTTATCCACTGCCATACCTCCTTGACTACGGAGCCTTCTTATATCAAAAAATCCAAATTGTCAACCATATAGGCAAAATTGCCTTGTTTTAAGTAATAGATTATCAGGGGCAAAAAAAATAATTATAAAAAATTTTTATATATTGACAGATAATCGAATTAATGATAAAAATTCCATCCGTTTTGTATATAGGCAAGGTATTGCCGATACAAGGTTTAAACTATTGATCAAAAGTTTTAATCAAAAGGGAGGTACGATTTATGGCAAAAACTAACCCGTTTGCAATGGCACAACAACAATTAGACGCGGCCGCGGAAAAACTGGGGCTGGAAAAATCGGTGCATGAATTCCTGCGCTGGCCCATGAAGGAAATTAAGGTGACCCTTCCGGTACGGATGGATGACGGATCCACCAGGATATTTCATGGCTACCGGGTTCAGTACAACACCGCGCGCGGTCCGGCCAAGGGCGGATTGCGCTGGCACCCGGATGAAACCCTGGATACGGTTCGCGCCCTGAGTGCCTGGATGACCTGGAAAACATCGGTGGTTGATCTTCCCCTGGGAGGCGGTAAAGGAGGCGTTACCTGCAATCCGAAAGAGCTGTCCGACAATGAAAAAGAGCGGCTGGCGCGAGCATACATTCGTGCCATATGGCAGAACCTGGGCGTGACCAAAGACGTGCCCGCGCCCGATGTCTATACCACCCCGCAGATCATGGCGTGGATGATGGATGAGTATGAGACGCTGAAAGGCGAGCACCATCCCTGCGTCATTACCGGCAAACCGCTACCGGTCGGCGGTTCTGAAGGGCGCGGCGATGCGACGTCCCGCGGCGGCATGGCCGTCACCAGGGAGGCGGCAATGCGCCTGAATCTTGACCTCAAAGGCGAGACCATGGCCATCCAGGGTTTCGGAAATGCCGGTCAATATGCTGCAACGCTCGGGAATGAACTGCTCGGCCTCAAGCTGATTGCCGCGTCAGACTCCAAGGGCGGCATTTACAGCGATAAGGGCATCAATCCCCAGGCACTGGTAAAGTATAAGCTGCAGAACGATACGCTCCAGGGGTTTCCCAATACCGAGCCCATAAGCAATGAGGAGCTCCTTAAGCTGAAGGTTGCCGTTCTTTTCCCCTCCGCCCTGGAGCAGGTTATCACCGAGCGGAACGCCGGTGAGATTAAATGCAAGATCCTCTGCGAGCTTGCCAATGGCCCCACGACACCGGAAGCGGATGATATTCTCTACCAGAACAAGGTGTTTGTTCTCCCGGATTTTCTGGCCAATGCCGGCGGTGTCACGGTTTCATACTTTGAGCAGGTACAGAACACCTACAATTATTACTGGGAGCTCGACGAGATTCATCAAAAGCTCGATGTCAAGATGACCAAGGCCTTCCAGAGCGTCTATGCCATGAGCCAGAGAGAGAAGATCAACATGCGCCAGGCCGCGTACCTGGTTTCGGTCGCCCGGGTTGCCGAGGCATGCAGATTGCGGGGCTGGGTGTAGCATAACCACTTGTTTTTAATATGGTAAATTGAGTGCTGGTAAAAAGGTCAGGAGTATTTCTTGGCCTTTTTACATGGTGCTTCAATACGCGGCAGCGTTTGGTGCCTTTGCCGGGTTGGCTGAGAGTTTACAAAGAATTTACACTGCAGAAATGATCCCGAAATAATTATGGGATATATATTTCCGCAACAGTTGGATGGATGGAGCACTCATTAAAACGACGGCAAAGGAGGATTGAAGATGGAAAAGAAAGATAAAGAGTATGTGTTGAAGATGGTCAAGGAACGGGATGTGGGGTTTATCAGGCTCTGGTTTACCGACATACTGGGATTCCTGAAGAGCTTTTCAATTACCCCTTATGAACTTGAGGGTGCGCTCAATGAAGGCATGGGGTTCGACGGCTCTTCCATTCAGGGGTTTGCGCGCATTGACGAAAGCGACATGGTGGCCATGCCTGATCCAAATACCTTTGCCATCCTGCCCTGGAGGCCGAAGGAGAAAGCGGTAGCCCGCATGTTCTGCGATGTGGTTGAGCCTGACGGCACGCCCTATAAGGGCGACCCGAGGTGGGTGCTGAAAAGAAATTTGAAGAAGGCGGCTGAAAAGGGGTACACCTTTTACGTCGGTCCGGAGCTGGAATTTTTTTATTTCAAGAGCGCCGAAGGCGCGCCCCAGGTGCTGGATCGCGGCGGCTACTTTGATTTAACCCCGCTTGACGTGGCAAGCGACCTGCGCAGGGAAACCGTGCTCACCCTGGAAGAGATGGGCATACCCGTGGAATACAGCCATCATGAAGTGGCATCCAGCCAGCATGAAATTGATCTGCGCTACGCGGACGCCCTCACCATGGCTGACAGCGCCATGACCTACCGGCTGGTGGTTAAGGAAATCGCCATGAAACACGGGGTGTATGCCACCTTC
Source organism: uncultured delta proteobacterium (assembly GCA_963793865.1). Lineage (GTDB taxonomy): Bacteria > Desulfobacterota > WTBG01 > WTBG01 > WTBG01 > CAZWCD01. Next base: position 192,954 of record CAWCBP010000004.1, on the reverse strand, counting down.
ATGCCCAAGCCGATGTTCGGTGAAAATGGAAGCGGCATGCATGTGCACCAGTCTCTGTTCAAGGGGGATACCAATGCTTTTTTTGATGCCGAGGACAGGTATCATCTTTCCGCAGTGGGGAGAAGTTATCTGGCAGGCCTGCTCATGCACGCCCGGGAGATGACCCTGGTTACCAGTCAGTGGGTGAACTCCTATAAGCGTCTGGTGCCGGGCTATGAGGCGCCCGTGTATATCTCCTGGGCACAGAGAAACAGATCGGACCTCATCCGCATACCGGTCTATAAACCGGGCAAGGAAAAGGCGACCAGGCTGGAGTACCGGTCCCCCGACCCCGCCTGCAATCCCTATTTGGCCTTTTCCGTCATGCTGGCAGCGGGACTTGACGGCATTGAGAAGAAGCTGACCCCGCCCCCGCCCATCGAGGAAAACGTCTATGAAATGACCCCCGAGAAGCGGACGCGGTTAAAGATCGGAACGCTGCCGGAGGACCTCTGGGAGGCGATTAAAGTTGCTGAAAAAAGCACTCTGCTCAAGGAATGCCTGGGAGATCACGTGTTTGAGAATTTCATTGAAAATAAAAAGATCGAATGGGACAAGTTTCGCGTCCAAGTTACCAATTATGAGCTGGATCGCTACCTCTCAATTTTATAATGGTTTATGAAAACTGCTGTAAACTCCACTGGCTATTGACAGGGGGGGTGACAATAGGCTAGTAATGTACTGTTAAAAAGCCGTATCATGTAATTGCATGAGAATCTTCCCATGATCAAAGCAGATCTTTAAGTGAAGCAATCTTATCTGCGGCTTTAAGACAAGATTGCTTCACTACTAATAATGGGTTTGAACCCCAACAGTGTCTGTAGTCAATGATGAGCTATGTATAAAAACTTCAAGCTCAAAATAACCGTATTTCACTGCATCAATGCTTTCAATGATGCTATGCCTCTGCCCTGGGGCGAGGACAACGAAGTAGATATTAATTTCATAAAGCTTCCCTGCTCCAGCATGGTAAAAGATGTGTTTCTGCTGCGGGCTTTTGAGGCAGGAGCGGACGCGGTGATCGTTCTGGTTTGTCCCGAGGGGGCATGCCGCTTCGTGGAAGGCAACCTGAGGGCAAAGAGGCGGGTGCTGTGGGTGCAAAAAGTGCTTGATGAAATCGGCCTCGGCGGCAGAAGGTTGACACTCTTCAATGTCGCCCCGGGAGATGAAGCGGCGGTTGCCGGGATCATACAGGAGATGCGGGCGGAGATAACCGCCCTGGGGCCCAATCCCGCGCACTACATCAGCAGGCTGGCGTAAGGTTGCAGCCAAGCTGCGGCCGCAGCCTGACCCCGGCTGCATTTACAGAGGAGTCTATCATGATCGTTGGTGAGCAGAAAAAAATAGCCGAAATCAAGGAACTGGTTGAGCCGTACCGGAAGATTTTAATCCTGGGGTGCGGCACCTGTGTCAAGACCTGTTTTGCCGGCGGCGAAGACGAGGTGGCCACCCTTTCCTCCGCCCTGCGGCTCGCGCTGAGCATGGAGGGCAAGGAGATTGCCGTGGAGGAGCTGACCGTGGAGCGGCAGTGCGAAGACGAATTTATCCAGGAAGCGGCAGAGGCCATTGCGCGCAACGAAGCAGTGCTCTCTCTTGCCTGCGGCGCCGGCGTCCAGGACATCGCCCGGACGTTTCCGAAGGTGCCGGTGCTGCCCGGTGTCAATACCACCTTCATCGGCATTCTTGAAAAACACGGGCTTTTCACCGAGGAGTGCCTGGGGTGCGGCGATTGCAAGCTCGCCATCTTTGGCAGCGTGTGTCCCATAGCCCGCTGTTCCAAGAAACTGTTAAACGGTCCCTGCGGGGGATCCAAGGACGGCAAATGCGAGGTGGACCCCGCCATCGATTGTGCCTGGCAGCTGATTATCGACCGGATGAAAGAGCTGGGGCAGCTTGGCCGTCTTAAAAGCTATGTTGAACCCAAGGACTGGCGCCGGAGCAACGCAGGAGGCCCGCGAAAACTCGTGAGACAGGATCATATCGTATGAGCACGCCAACAGCACCCATAAGCAATCTGCAGAACCTGTTGTCACAGGGAGAATTTGTCGTCACCGCTGAATGTGGTCCCCCCCGGGGGGCCGATGCCGATGCCGTTGCCAAAAAGGTCGCATACCTCAAAGGCTTCGTTGACGCGGTAAACGTGACCGATAATCAAACCGCGATCGTGCGCATGTCCAGTATCGCCGCATCCACCCACCTCCTGCGGCAGGGGGTGGAGCCGGTCATGCAGATGGTCACCCGCGACCGCAACCGCATCGCCCTGCAATCGGATATCATGGGGGCCTATTCCCTGGGCATACGTAACATTCTCTGCCTGTCGGGCGACCACCAGAGCTTTGGCAGCCAGCCCGATGCCCTGAATGTCTTCGATATCGATTCCCTGCATCTGATCCGGGCGGTGCGCACCATGCGCGATGAGGGAAAGGACATGAGCGGCTTCGAACTGAAAGGCGCCCCGCGCATGTTCATCGGGGCCGCCGAAAATCCCTTCGCCGATCCCTTTGAATACCGGGTTATCCGGCTGGCAAAAAAGATTGATGCCGGCGTTGACTTCATACAGACGCAGTGCATCTATAACATGGAGCGCTTCAAGGCTTGGATGAAAATGGCCAGAGAAGAGGGACTGACCGAAAAGGTGCACATCCTGGCCGGCGTGACCCCCCTGAAATCGGCGGGGATGGCGAGTTACATGGCGCACAAGGTAGCGGGGATGGACATTCCCGAGAGCCTGCTCAAACGGATCGCCGACGTGCCCAAGGAAAAGGCCTCCCGGGAAGGGATTGCCATATGCCTGGAGACCATCGAGGAGCTCAAAACCATACCCGGGCGTGCGCGGCATCCATATCATGGCCATCGAGTGGGAGCAAAAAGTGGAAGAGATCGTCAGGGCCGCGGGACTGCTGCCCCGTCCGGCACAGGCACTCGTGTCTTATAAATAACTTATACTAAAGAGTCGTTGCGAGGAGTCCGCAGGGCGGACGACGAAGCAATCCCTTTCAAGAAAGCAGCATGTTACGCAGCATGAGATTGCTTCGCTGCAGCTCGCAATGACGATGTGTGTCTTGATACATTGTTGTGGCGTCAAAAGCCCCTCCCCCTTTGAGCCACAAATCAGATGGGTGTTTTTCAACAGCCTGCCAGGGAGTTTTCGATGCCCAAAAAGTACCACATTGCCATAAAGACAACGCCGCCCCGGTTCAATCCTGTGGGCAAATACGCGACGGTTGAGTTCCGCGAAAACTGCGCGGGAAGCTGCCGGGAGTGCGTCAAGAAAAAGTGTGTCTATGACATTTTTAAAAACAACCACAGCTACATCAGCAGCATGAAGGAGCCGGAATACCGCTATACCTGCGAAAGCTGCTTCCGCTGCGTGCAGGAGTGCACCAAGGGGATTTTCTCCCGGGTGATCAACCCCGAGTACCGGACGCTGGGCGACCGCTACTTTACTCCGGATATTGTGCATTACATCTGGTACCAGGCGCACACCGGCAAGATCCCCGTTTCCGGGGCCGGTTACCGCGGCCCCTTTGTGGGTCCGGGGTTCGACTCCATGTGGACGGACATGTCCGAGATTGTCCGTCCCACCCGCGACGGAATTCACGGGCGCGAATATATCAATACCTGCATTGAGCTTTCCCGGAGGGTGACCCGGCTCAGGTTCAAGGATGATATGACCATTGACATGGACCTGCCTCCCATCCTGGAGGTTCCCATTCCCATCCTGTTCCAGAGGCCGGACTTCGGGGTTTTCAATGAGAAGGTGCTGATAGCCATGGCCCTGGCGGCAAACGTCCTGGGTACCATGATGTTTGTCAGGCCTGAAGACTGCACCGGGGTGCTCTCATCCTACGCCGCCAACCTCATCCCCTGCATGAGCAAGGCCACGTACGGCAGGCACGCCGGGCTGATCGGGAAAAGCCGGATGGTTGAGCTGGCCTATGAAGAAGGAGTTGAGGAGGCGATGGCCGCCGTGCGCGCCATGAAGCCGGATGTGATCATCTCCGTGGGCATACCGCTGGATGAAAAAGCGGCGGGCCGGGCGGTTGACCTCGCCCTGGCCGAGGTGGACACCATCCACTTCTATGCCGACAACCACGGCAATGAGCAGTCATCTCACAATCCTCGCTTTTTAAAGGAGATGATCAGGGAGATCCATCTCAGCCTGGTTGAGAAGTCCATCCGGCAAAAGGTGAAGCTGATCTTTACCGGGGGCATTGCCATGGCTGAACACGTTGCCAAGTCAATAATCTGCGGTGCCGACGGCGTTACTGCTGATACCGCGCTGCTCATCGCTCTGGAGTGCCGGGTGTGCTACCGGTGCCAGAAGGGCGAACCCTGCCCGGTCCGGCTCGACGACTTTGATCCCTTCTGGGGCCGCCGGCGCATCACCAACCTCATAGCGGCCTGGCGCAACCAGCTCATCGAGGTGATGGGCGCCATGGGCATACGTGAGATGCGGCGGCTTCGGGGTGAAGTCGGCCGTTCCATGTGGTTTGAGGATCTGGAGCGGGAAAGCTTCGGACCGCTTTTTGGCGAAAGAAAAATAAAGGGGCTTTAGCTGACCGATGAACACTGCTGAAAAAATGATCACCCTGCCGGATGTTGCCATAACCCCATCGCGGTTCCGCAACAGCATCGGCAAGTACACCATCAGGCGAAACAGCCGCTGTATCTCCTGCGGCCTGTGCGCCAAGCTCTGTCCGTACGGGGTGCACCCACGCTACGACAACTTCTCCCAGCCGATGCGACCCCGGGAGCACAAGTGCATCGGTTTTTCCTGTGAAAAAAATGATTTCTTCTGTGTCAGCCGGTGTCCCGAACAGGCCCTGACCCTGCGCCTGAACCCCATACTGGAAACGCTGGGTGATTATCGCTGGACCTCGGAGATGATCCTGGGCCACTGGGAAATGGCGGAGACGGGCGAACTTCCCCTGGTTGATCTGGAGTACAGCCTGGGGTGCTCGGGGGGCGGCTTTGACAAGATGCGCTTCAAGCGTCCCGATCCGGCTGCGCGGCTCAGCTGCGGCGATGAAGAGATTGATACCAGCCTTGCCCTCAACCGGCGCCGTGACGGCAGAATCGAAAAAGTCCTCTCGCTGCCCTGCTATGGCGGCGGCATGTCCTTTGGTTCCACCGCCCTCTCGGCCATGGTGGGAAGGGCGCGGGCGGCAAAAAGGCTCAATACCCTGACCTGTACCGGTGAAGGCGGCTATCCCCAGGAGCTTTCTCCCTATGCCGATCATGTTATCACCCAGGTGGCAACCGGCCTCTTCGGTGTCCGCGAGGAGACCATTCTCCTGGCACCGGTGATTGAATTCAAGTATGCCCAGGGCGCAAAGCCGGGCCTGGGCGGGCACCTGCTCGGTGACAAGGTTACCCCGGAAGTTGCCGCCATCAGGGAGACGGTGGTGGGCAGCGCCCTTTTTTCACCCTTCCCCTTTCACAGCGTCTACTCGGTTGAAGACCACAAGAAGCATGTGGACTGGATGAAGGAGATCAATCCCCGGGCGCTGGTTTCGGTGAAGGTATCCACCCCGACCGATGTGGATATGGTGGCGGTGGGGAGCTATTATGCCGGGGCGCACATCATCCACATAGACGGAAGCTATGGCGGAACCGGGGCGGCCCCGGACATTGCCAAGAAGAATATCGCCATGCCCATTGAGTATGCCATCCCCAGGGTGCACAAGTTTCTCCGTGACGAAGGGGTGCGCGACAGCGTCTGCCTGATTGCCAGCGGGGGTATTCGCAATGCCATGGACGTGGCCAAGGCCATTGCCCTCGGTGCCGACGGGGTGGTCATCGGCACGGCGGAAATGGTGGCCCTGGAATGCGTGCGCTGCGGGAAGTGCGAAAGCGGCCGGGGCTGCGCGCGGGGCATTGCCTCAACCGATCCCGAGCTGAGCAACATGATAACCGCAGCCTGGGCGGAACAGCGCATCGTCAACATGTACATGGCCTGGCGCAGGCAGTGGTGCGAGCTGCTCCGGGGATTCGGCATGCGGAGCATACGCGAGCTGACGGGCCGCAGCGACCTGCTGGTGCACCTTGATTACCTTGATGAAGAGGAGCGGGCTCAGTATCAGCCGGCCCCCAGCTATAAAATAATTATTTAGCTACCCCCGCCCCACGGGCCACGTATCTATAGTCACAGGCAACCGTCGCAAAGGATTGATGAGAGCATGAATCAGGATTACCGGTCCATTGATAAGATTATCGCATCGCGGGGACGGCTGCCCAGACCGGACGTGACGGTCAGGAAAGCCGCGGAGGAGGGAGGGTGCGGCGTAACCGGCTTTATCGCCTCCATTCCCGTGAGGGGACGCCACATTTTCGAGCCGTCGGTTCAGATGCACAACCGGGGAAACGGCAAGGGCGGGGGGATTGCCGCGGTGGGCTTGTCCGCCCGGGATCTGGGGGTGACGCAGGAGGTGCTCGACAGCCACTACCTGCTGCAGATTGCCCTGCTTGAGCCCGGGGCGCGCCCGGACGTGGAAGCCGGTTATATTGCGCCGTTTATGGAAGTGCACAAGGCGGAGCGCATTCCCACCGTCGACGATTACCGGGATATCGCGGGGCTGGAGGTCCGGCCTCCTGATGTGTGGCGCTACTTTGTGCGGGTGAAAAAGAAGGTGCTCCAAAGATTTATCGAGGAGCACCGCCTTCACGACATGGATCCCTTAAGGGCGGAAGATGAATATATCTACCAGAATTCCTTCCTCATTAACCGGGCGTTTTATGCATCGCTGGGTGAAAAAAAGGCGTTTGTCCTTTCGCATGGCCGCAATATCATGATCCTCAAAATCGTCGGCTATGCCGAGCAGGTGGCCCGGTACTACCTGCTGGATGACTTCCGGGCCCACGGCTGGATTGCGCATCAGCGCTATCCCACCAAGGGAAAGGTCTGGCATCCCGGCGGCGCCCACCCCTTTATCGGGATGGATGAGGCCCTGGTGCACAACGGTGACTTTGCCAACTATCACGCAGTGAGCGAGTATCTGCGGCAGCATAACATCTTTCCCCAGTTTCTCACCGATACCGAGGTCTCGGTGCTCCTGTTTGATTTATGGAACCGCACCTTCGGTTATCCCATGGAATATATAATAGAGGCCATAGCCCCGACCTCCGAGCACGATTTCGACCAGCTTCCCCCGGAAAAGCAGCATGTGTACCGCTATATCCAGGCAGGGCACACCCAGTGTGCGCCCGACGGGCCCTGGTTTTTCATTATCGCGCGCAACAACCCGTATGAAAACTTTTTTCAGCTCATGGGCATTACCGACACGGCCATGCTGCGCCCCCAGGTTTTTGCCCTCCAGGAGGGGGAGGTGCAGATAGGCCTGATCTGTTCCGAGAAGCAGGCCATTGATGCAACGCTCCAGAACCTGGCAGCGGAAGACAGCCGCTTCTGTCCCGTCGCTGACCGCTACTGGAACGCCCGGGGAGGCAGCGCCAGCGACGGCGGGGCCTTTCTTTTCACGGTGAAGGATGCGGGCAAGGGTGATGGCAGCAAGATGCTGGTATGCACCAATAAGTTTGGTGAAGCAGTCAAGACCTCCTCAGATCAGAAGCATTACCGGCCTTCATCGGTGACCACGGTTTCCGCGGACCAGTACAAGGTCTCCCAGGGCTTGCTGCGCGATGCAGGCTCGATGAACACACTGGATTTAAAGGACTACTGCGTCAAGAACATGCCCATCTGGGATTATGTCGATCTTGAGCGGATGATTGAGTTTCTCTGCGCCCACGCCCGGCAGGATGACGGGGATAAGGCGCGTTCCATAGAAGTGCTGACCCACCTCAACGACCGCTATTTTGACACCGGGATCAAGAAGCGCAGCTCGGTATTAGCCCTGGTGAGGCAGGCGCTGACCGGAATCTTCGCCGCAACGCCCAGGCTTGATCACCATTCCACGAGCCGGTACCGGCTGATTGACCGGACCACCCGGGCAAGCCTGCGCCCACCGCGGCCGGGGGAGGGCATTCTGGTGCTCAATGCCCGGGACTTTCCTCCCGAGGGGGATGACTGTGACGCGCGGCTTATCTGCGACGCCTTTGAGCTGGGCTGGAAACAATTTATCTGCTACGGCTACCGCGGTCAGCGCTTCCTGGGCTGCGGCCTGGGCAAGGCCTCGGACGGGGTGAGGATGGATGTCTATGACAGCTCGGGAGACTACCTGGCGTCGGGCATAGACGGAATGGAGCTGCACGTTCACGGCAATGCGCAGGACCAGCTGGGCCAGATCATGAAACGGGGCAAGCTGGTGGTATATGGCGATGTGGGGCAGACATTCATGTACGGCGCAAAGGGCGGTGAGGTGTATGTGATGGGCAATGCGGCGGGCCGCCCGCTGATCAACGCCGTGGGCTATCCCCGGGTGGTGATTAACGGAACCTGTCTGGACTATCTGGCGGAGTCTTTCATGGCGGGGGACCCGTTAAACGGCGGCGGATTTGTGATCTTAAACGGCGTGCATTTTGATAACACCGGCAAGGTGGTGGGGCTTAAAAATCCCTATCCGGGTTCGAATCTTTTTTCCCTTGCATCAGGCGGTGCCATCTATGTGAGGGACCCCCAGCGAAAAGTTGTTGAAGAACAGCTCAATGGTGGTAGAATTACGGACATCTCCACCGCCGACTGGAGGCTGATCCGTCCCTATCTGGAAGAAAACGAGCGGCTGTTCGGGATTTCGGTGACGGCTGATCTGCTTACCGTGGGGAGAACGCTGAAAAAGCCCCAGGAGGTGTACCGCAAGGTAATGCCGGTTCCGGTTGAGGCACTGACCGAGGTGGAGGACGACTAACCGGCTCGCGCGGGTGCAATGGCCATGGATACGATCAACGCAGTATGCTCCTGGATCAGGGAGCAGGTGGTAAAGGCCGGGGCCAAAGGGATCGTGCTGGGCTTAAGCGGCGGGATTGATTCCGCCGTGGTGGCAGCCCTTGCACGGCGGGCTCTGGGCCCTGATGTGCTGGGGCTGCTGCTTCCCTGCCACAGTCACCGGCAGGACACCGAGGACGCCCTCACTGTTGCCGGCCATCTGGGACTGGAGACGGTAACCGTCGACCTGACCCCTGCCTTTGATCTGCTGCTCACGCTGCTTCCCTCCGCCGGTGCCATGGTAACCGCCAACCTCAAGCCGCGCTTGCGCATGATGACCCTTTACCACTTCGCGGGCCTGAAGAAATACCTGGTGGCGGGCACAGGCAACAAAAGCGAGCTTTCGGTGGGATACTTTACCAAGCACGGCGATGGAGGGGCCGATCTCCTTCCGCTGGGAGACATGCTCAAATCTGAAGTGTGGGCCATGGCCGCGCAGCTTGGACTGCCGGAGGCCGTTATCAACAAACCACCTTCAGCGGGGCTGCTGCCCGGCCAGACTGATGAAGGCGAGCTGAACATTTCCTATGCCGAGCTCGATCAGGCACTCAAAGCCATCGCAGACAGGCGTCATGAGACAATAACCCCCGGCCTCCGCCAGCGGGTGGAGCAGCTTATGAAGATTTCCGAGCACAAGCGGATGCCCGTTCCTGTATTTAAAATGGAACCTGCCCGCAGGTAGGCGAATACGATACGCGCTCATCCCCGGGTATGACAGAGCGGTGATACTCCATCATCATAAACAGGTATTTTCTGACATTTCAGGCTGTGGTGCAGCGGGGAGGGGCCCACGTGTGTCAACCGGGCCCGAGCGTAACCTGCGCAGCCGGATGGCGCGGGCGGCGGTTGCCCTTCTCCTGGTGGCCGGACAGCATGCGGTTGCGGGACCGGACGCCAATGCCGCCCCCAGGCCGGTCAACATAACCGTTCCCTTTCGCCTGTCGCTGCAGAAGGTTGAGCGGGGCATCACAGAGCAGCTGTTTACCGGCCCGGAGGGCACCTGTACCATCGCTGAGGATAAGCCGGGCTGTCGCCGCCTGTCCCTGAGCGCGCCGCAGGTCACCCCGGTGAAAAAGCTGCTCCGCATCACATGCGACGCCGCGGCGCAATACGGGGGTGACGGCGGGCGTGATTGCGACCGTCCTCAGCAGTGGCAGGGAAAGCTTGAACTTTCCGTTAAGCCCCGGTTTGAAACCGCCGGCCGCGTCCTTACCTTTCAGGTGGTGGAAACAGCCTTCTATGAGAAGAACCGCCGGGCGGCATCGGCGCCGGGGGTGCCGGGCGATAGTTTGAAGAAGCTCATCGGTGAGCGCTTTGAGCGGGCGGCACTTGATTGCAAGCCCGCCCTTGACCGTTTTGCGGGTCTGCTCGCGGCGCTGCTGCCGGGAGGACGCGAGCGGGCTGATCAGGCGCTCGGTTCGCTCAGCATCAGCCAGCCGCAGGTTTATACATTCAGCCTGGCCATGCAGCTCTCTTTTACCATCGAGCCCCTGCCGTCAGATCAAAAACCGTTCGCAGCCATGGTCCATGAGAGGCGGGAAGAGCGGCTGAAGCGCTGGGATGCCTTTGTCACCTTCGTCAGCAAGCGGTTAGGGCGCAACCGTCAGCAGGAACAGCAGCGCAACCTTGCCGGGGTTCTGCTGGATGCCCGCTATGATCTGGCAGCGGCACATGAAGGCCCTGAACGCTCACCTTCCGATCCGGTGCCGGGATTGTTTGTGCGAACCTGGAAACGCATGAGACCGGTGGCGCTGGGGCTGTACCGTGAGTCAACCTCCGGGCCGGGCCCCGATCTTGAAAACTTTATTACCGCGGGCAGCGTGCTTGCCGCACTGAGCGCCCGGGAGAAGGCGCTCAACTATCAGGTATCCGATGAAGGCATGCGCGCGGTTGCGCGGATTGCGGACCCGGAATCCGCCGAAGATCCTCTTGCCTACAGCACTGAGGTGGACCCTGAGCTGCGCAGGCTGTTCGGGTTCGGCGATCCCCTTCCGCAACCGGTCATTTCGCCTGCCGTGGCCATAACCCGGGGGCTTCCGGAGAATCGGAACCGTCTCCGCTTTTCGGACTTCATGCCGGAGCCGGAAAGCTGGTTCCTTGCATCAGCCTGCGCGGCGGAGGAAGCCGACCCTTTTGGAAAGCTCAATTCCTGGGTGCCCCTGAAAGGTGAGCTGACCGCATACCTGGAGATGGTGCGGACCCTGCTTATCGGGCTCAGAGAGGAGACGCTTGCCCGGCGCCCGCTTGACGAACCATACGGGAAGGTGTACCGGGACCTGGTGCTGGCCACCGCATGGCAGGAGAGCTGCTGGCGGCAGTTCATCCGAAAGGGAGATTCCATTACCCCCCTGGTATCCTCAGCCAGTTCGGTGGGGTTGATGCAGGTTAATCCCCGGGTCTGGCGCGGGGTGTATGATGTGGAGGGGCTGTACGGCGATATCCGCTACAACGGCCGCGCCGGGTGCGAAATTCTGCTCCACTATTTGCGTGACTACGCAATCGCAAAAGGCGAAGACAAGCTTGCCGGCGGCATTGACAATCTGCCCCGGGCCACCTATGCCATCTATAATGGCGGGCCCGGACACCGGTCACGCTACCGCACTTCCACCACCGGTGCAAGCTTGAAAAAGATTGATGCCGCCCTCTGGCGGAAGTACACCGCGGTGAGGGAGGGAAGAGAAATGGAGGTTGCGGGCTGCTTTTAGCGGCAGCCTCGCGTGCACTGAGGCGGCAGCGCTGTGCTGCCGGCCGATGAAGGAGACCGCCATGTGGAAAATGCTGCCGTACCTTATGCTTGCCGCATCCTTTCTGGCCGGGGGGCCGGGCTGCGCTCAAAAGCAGGGTGAGGAGGAGGAGAAAAGCGGGATAGAAGCGCTTACGGAACAGGTGGGGCGCGATGCGGCGGAAGAGATAAAAAAGCCCATCGGCAAGGCCCGCGCTATTGAGGACCTGGCAAAAAAACACGTGCAGGAAATGGATGTGGCCGAAGAATCCGAGTAAGGGAAGGGGATTGCGTGATGCATCCCGGTCTGCTCAACAGGCGCACATCTTTAAGTTGCGCCCGGTTATAAAAAGTGGTAGTAGTGCGGCAGCAGCATCGGGGAATCAGACAATATTAACAATTGTAACGAGGTAAGGCATTGAAAACCATGCATGAGAGAAATGTAAAGTGGATTGAAGAGGTTGTGAACCAGCAGAACGAATGGCGGCTCGGCACCATCAACCTCATTGCCAGCGAAAACGTGATGAGCGGGCGCGCCCGCGCCATCATGGGTTCTGATTTTGCCCACCGCTATGCCGAAGGGCACCCCGGCGAGCGCTACTACCAGGGGACCGACAAGATTGATGAGATCGAAAGCTGGATCAAGCTGCAGCTGAAGACCCTTTTCAACTGCCAGCACATGGAAGTGAGGCCCATCAGCGGCACGATTGCCAATGACGCGGTATTCAGCAGGTACATAGCCCCCGGGGACGTGGTCATGGTGAACTCCACCGCGGGGGGAGGTCACATCAGCCACCACAAATCGGGCTCGGTGGGCAAGTACACAAAGAATATCGTTGACTTTCCCCTCACCCCCGACGGCTACCACATCGACTGCGAGGGGACGGAAAAGCTGATCAGCAAGCTGCATCCCAAGGTGCTCATTCTGGGCAAGAGCCTCTTCCTCTTTCCCGAGCCGGTGCGCCAATTGAGGTCGGTCTGCAGCGATAACGGAACCACGGTTATCTATGACGCGGCCCACGTGCTGGGCTTGATCGCCGGGAAGCGCTTCCAGGACCCCCTGGCCGAGGGAGCGGACATCATGACCGCCAGCACCCACAAAACCTTTTTCGGCTCTCAGCGGGGGCTGATCATGAGCAACATGAACAACAAGGACTGGTGGAAAATCGATAAGGGCGCCTTCCCCGGGTCCTCATCCAACCATCACCTGGATACCCTGGTCTCGCTGGCCATCAGCACCTGCGAGGTCATTGCCTTCGCCGAAGGGTACGCCGCGCAGACCATTGCCAATGCCAAGACGCTGGCCCGGAGCCTCTCCGACATGGGCTTTAATGTGCAGGCCAAGGAATTCGACTTTACCGAGTCGCACCAGGTTGCCATCGATGTGTCGGAGCTGGGCGGCGGCAACGAGGTGGCCCGCATTCTGAAAGAGAATGGCATCATCCTCAACATGAACCTTCTCCCCTTTGAGCCCCTCGAGAGAGTGACCAACCCCGCGGGCATTCGCATCGGTGTGCAGGAGATGACCCGGTTCGGCATGAAAGAGGTGGAGATGGAGAAGATCGCGGCGCTGTTCAGAAAGTGCCTCAAGGAATCGCATTCCGTCAACAGCGAGGTGCGGGAGCTGCGGAGCCCCTTTCAAAAGGTGCAGTACTCGTTTGACGAATGATCTCTTCCGCCGCGAGGCGGAGCGCTGTCTCAATCTGCCAGGCTGTTGAAAAACACCCATCTGCGGCGTTACTCTCATCCTTCGTCATTGCGGCGTACCGGAATGTACGCCTCATTCCTCGGGATTTCGCGTGCCTTGCATCTGGACGTTTTTGAACAGCCTGGGGAAAAATACTTTTTCAACAATCTGCTCCCTGTCATCTTCCGCCGTTTAACCCCTCAGACACATCTGCGGCTGCGGCAGCGCGGCCGGTAGCGGTTTCGTGTTCAGATGCTCCGGGCAAACGCTTGTGAAGGCCCGGTGCGAGGTCTCCCATGAAGGCCATGCTGGCTTTAGAAGACGGAACAATTTTCAAAGGCGTCGCATGCGGCGCCGCCGGCGAGCGGGCGGGAGAAGTGGTGTTTAACACCAGCATGACCGGCTACCAGGAAATCCTCACCGATCCTTCCTACAAGGGCCAGATTGTTACCATGACCTACCCGCTGATTGGAAACTACGGCGTCAATGATGAGGATTTGGAATCATCGGTCCCCCGGGCCGAGGGGTATGTCGTCAGGGAATTAAGCAGGATTGCCAGCAGCTGGCGCTCCCGCGGGGGACTGTCGGACTACCTGGAGCGGCACGGGGTGGTGGGAATTGAGGGTGTGGATACCCGGGCGCTTACCAGACACATCAGAACCGCGGGCGCCATGAAGGCGGTGATTTCAACCGAGTGTCTCGACGAAAAGGAGTTGGTGGACAGAGCGCGATCCTCACCCGGCATCATCGGGCGTGATCTGGTGCAGGAGGTCACCTGCGAGGCCGTATATCGGTGGGAGGGGCCGGACAGACAGGTGCCTCCCGGATACCGGGTGGTGGTTCTGGACTGCGGCGCTAAAAGGAATATCATGCGCATGCTTGCCCGCGCAGGATGCGCGGTCACCGTGGTGCCGGCGCAAACCCGGGCGGAGGAGATCATGGCCCTCAAGCCCCACGGAGTGGTACTTTCCAATGGTCCCGGCGACCCCGCCGCAGTAGCCTACGTGGTGGACACGGTTCGGGCGCTGATCGGCAAACTTCCCCTGCTCGGCATCTGCCTGGGGCATCAGATGCTGGGACTTGCCCTGGGCGGGAAAACCTATAAGCTGAAGTTCGGCCACCGGGGAGGTAACCAGCCGGTAAAGGACCTGGCCAGCGGGAAGGTGAGCATCACCTCCCAGAATCACGGTTTTTGCCTGGATATGGAAAGCCTTAAGGACAGCGAGATAGAGCTGACCCATATTAATCTCAATGACCATACCCCGGAAGGCATGCGGCATAAGACGCTGCCTCTTTTCTCGGTGCAGTATCACCCGGAAGCCTCTCCCGGGCCCCACGATGCATCGTACCTCTTCCAAGAGTTCGTAAGCATGATGAAGAGGTGGACCAGTGCCTAGACGGAACGACATTAATAAAATCCTGATCATCGGTTCCGGGCCCATTGTGATCAGCCAGGCCTGCGAATTCGACTATTCCGGCACCCAGGCCTGCAAGGCGCTCAGGGATGACGGATTTGAGGTGGTGCTGATCAACAGCAACCCCGCGACCATCATGACCGATCCCGAAATGGCCGGCCGCACCTATATCGAGCCCATCACCCCGGAGATGGTTGAGAAGGTCATACGTAAAGAGCGGCCGGATGCCCTGCTTCCCACCCTCGGGGGACAGACGGCGCTGAACGTGGCCTCGGTGCTGGCGGAGAAGGGAGTCCTCGCCGCCCACGGCGTTATCATGATCGGCGCCGATTACGAGGCCATACACAAGGCGGAAGACCGGGAGCTTTTCAAAGAGGCCATGCAGCGCATCGGCCAGGAGGTTCCGCGGAGCGGCCTCGCCCGCACCATGGAGGAGGCCCGGTTGAGGGCGCAGGAAATCGGCTATCCCCTCATCATCCGCCCCAGCTTTACCCTGGGCGGAACCGGCGGGGGCATAGCCTATAACGTGGAGGAATTTGAGAAGATTGCGGCGCGCGGGCTGGAATGCAGCATGATCAGTGAAATACTGATTGAAGAGTCCGTCCGGGGATGGAAGGAATTCGAGCTGGAAGTGATGCGGGACCTCAAGGACAACGTGGTCATCATCTGCTCCATCGAGAACTTTGATCCCATGGGCATTCACACCGGCGACAGCATCACCGTCGCTCCCGCGCAGACGCTGAGCGACAGGGAATATCAGGAGATGCGCGACGCCGCCTGCAGCATCATCAGGGAGATCGGGGTTGAGACCGGGGGATCGAACATCCAGTTTGCCGTTGATCCCGCCACCGGCCGCCGGGTGGTGATTGAGATGAATCCCCGCGTTTCGCGAAGTTCCGCCCTGGCGTCCAAGGCAACCGGCTTTCCCATCGCCAAAATGGCGGCAAAGCTGGCGGTCGGCTACACGCTGGACGAGATACGCAATGACATCACCCGGGAGACGCCCGCTTCCTTTGAGCCCGCCATCGATTACTGCGTGGTGAAAATTCCCCGCTTCACCTTTGAAAAATTTCCCGGCGCGGACAATGTGCTGGGCATTTCCATGAAATCGGTGGGCGAGACCATGGCCATCGGGCGCACCTTCAAGGAAGCCCTGCAAAAAGGGCTGCGTTCGCTGGAAACCGGGCGGCATGGACTGGGGGCCGACGGCAGGGACCTGATGAGCATTGTGCCGGGCATGGGCGCCGCCGCGGAAACAGAGGCTGCGCGGGAGCTGAAGCTGCACATCAGCGAAGCGCTGGCGGTGCCCCGGGCGGAGCGGCTGTTCTACATAAGATATGCGCTGCAGCTGGGAATAAGCGCGGAGGAGGTGACCGCGCTGACCGGGGTTGATCCCTGGTTTATAGACAACATAGCCGAAATTATCGAGACGGAGAAGGAAATTGCCGCCTGCCGCTGCGGAATAAACGGGGAGGAGGGCGGCGGACAGCAGCTTTCAATTTCCTCCGATCTCCTGCGCGAGGCCAAGCGGCAGGGCTTCTCCGATGTCCAGCTTGCGCACCTGCTGGGAACGAGCGAGGACGCGGTAAGGCAGCTGCGCCGGGAGTGCGGCGTCCAGCCGGTGTTCAAGCTGGTTGATACCTGCGCGGCCGAATTCGAGGCCTATACCCCGTACTATTATTCCACCTACGAAGAGGAAAACGAAAGCACCAGGACCGACCGGAAGAAGATCATGATCCTGGGAGGCGGCCCCAACCGCATCGGCCAGGGGATTGAATTTGATTATTGCTGCGTCCACGCCTCCTTTGCCCTCCGGGAACTGGGCTACGAAACCATCATGGTCAACAGCAATCCCGAGACGGTGAGCACGGATTACGATACCTCGAGCAAGCTCTACTTTGAGCCCCTGACCCTGGAGGACGTGCTGGCCATTGCCGGGCAGGAAAAACCCGACGGTGTGATCGTGCAGTTCGGGGGGCAGACCCCGCTCAACCTGGCGGTCCCGCTGGCACGAAACGGGGTTCCCATCATCGGGACCAGCCCCGACAGCATAGACCGGGCCGAGGACCGGGAGCGCTTCACCCGGCTGCTCAAAAAGCTCAACCTCAATCAGCCGGTCAACGACACGGCCGGCAGCCTTGAAGAGGCCCGGCGGAAGGCGGTGGGCATAGGGTTTCCCGTGGTGGTCCGCCCCTCCTATGTGCTGGGGGGAAGGGCCATGAAGATCGCTTACAACGAAGAGTCTCTCCTGGAGTTCGCCGCCGCCGCGCTTCAGGTTTCACCGCAGCACCCCCTGCTGATCGATAAATTTCTCGAGGACGCCATTGAGGTTGACGTGGATGCGGTTGCCGACGGAGAGCGGTGCGTCATTGCCGGCGTCATGGAGCACATTGAAGAGGCGGGGATTCACTCCGGCGACAGCGCCTGCGTCATTCCGCCCTACACCCTCGGGGATGAGATGATCGGCGCCATCCGGGAAAGCACCATCCGGCTTGCCCGGGAGCTTGAGGTGGTGGGATTGATGAACATACAGTACGCGGTAAAAAATGATGTCCTCTATGTCCTGGAGGTAAATCCCCGGGCCTCCCGCACCGTGCCCTTTGTGAGCAAGGCAACCGGAGTGCCCTGGGCGAAGATTGCCGCCAAGGTGATGGCGGGCATGACGCTTAAGGAACTCGGGGTCAGGGATGAATATCCTTCGGACCACATTGCGGTTAAAGAGGCCGTCTTTCCCTTCAGCCGCTTTGCCGGGGTGGACCCGGTTCTGGGGCCGGAGATGAAATCCACCGGGGAGGTAATGGGGATCGATATTGATTTCGGGAGGGCGTACGCCAAATCACAGATTGCCGCGGGGCAGCTGCTGCCCGTCGCGGGAAGGGTGTTTATCAGTGTCAGAAGCCAGGATAAGCGGTCCATCATCTTCATTGCCAAAAAGCTTTTTGATCTGGGTTTTACCCTGCTTGCAACCGGGGGCACGGCCAGGGTACTCACCCGTAATGGGCTGGAGGTGACGCGGGTCCTGAAAATTATCGAGGGCAGGCCCAACATCGCAGACCTGATTAAAAGCGGCGGGGTCGATTTGATTATCAACACGCCCTCGGGGAAAGAGGCCTATGCCGACCAGCTCAGCCTGAGAAGCCTTGCGGTCATGTATAATGTACCCTACATCACCACCATTTCAGGCGCCTCGGCGGCGGTCAACGGCATTGAATTTCTGCAGAAGGGGAGCCTGGAGGTCAAGGCCCTGCAGGATTACCATGCGCAGGGGTAAAGGAGTGATATCATTGCCTATGAGCCACACACCAGCAGATGAGATGGAACGGCCGCTGCGGGAAGCATGCGGCATCTTCGGCATCTTCGGTCATGAAGACGCCGCGCGCATTGCCTACCTCGGCCTGTATGCCCTGCAGCACCGGGGGCAGGAGAGCGCGGGCATTGTTGTCTCCGAGGGGAAGCATCTCACCGGCTACCGGGGCATGGGGCTGGTGCCCGAGATCTTTCATGAAGAGGGGCTGAAAAAGCTGAAAGGAGACCGGGCCATCGGTCACGTGCGCTATTCCACCACCGGCAGCTCGGAGATAAAAAATGCCCAGCCCTTCCAGGTGGAGTACCTGCGGGGATCACTTGCCATCGCCCACAACGGCAACCTGGTCAACACCCTTGAGCTCAAACGGGCGCTGGAAAAAACAGGGTCGATCTTTCAGTCCACCATGGACAGCGAGATCATTGTGCACCTCCTCGCCCGTTCAAAAGGCGCTGTCCTCGAAGACGCGCTGATTGAAGCCCTACCCCAGCTTAAAGGGGCCTATGCCCTGGTACTGCTTACGCAGCATGAGATGATCGGCATCAGGGATCCTCATGGATTGAGGCCGCTCTGCATCGGCATGCTTGATGGATCCTACGTCTTCGCCTCGGAAACCTGCGCCCTGGACCTCATCCAGGCCGACTATGTCCGGGAGGTTGAGCCGGGGGAAATTGTCACCGTCGACGAAAACGGGCTGCGTTCGCTTAAGCCCTTTCCCGCGGCGCGGCCCACGCTCTGCATATTTGAGTTCATCTATTTCGCCCGGCCCGACAGCAGGGTTTTCGGAGGAGGCGTCTACCAGACCCGTAAGCTGCTGGGCATGGAACTGGCGAAGGAGCAGCCGGTTAACGTGGATATGGTGATACCCATGCCTGATTCCGGCAACTGTGCCGCCCTCGGCTTTGCCGAAGCGTCCGGCATACCCTTTGAAATGGCCATTACCAGGAATCACTACGTGGGCCGGACGTTTATTCAGCCCACCCAGATCAGCAGGGACCTGGGGGTGAAGGTGAAGCTGAATCCGGTCAAGGAAGTCATCAAGGACAAGCGGATTGTGGTTATCGAGGATTCCATTGTCCGGGGCACCACCAGCAAGGTCAGGGTGAGAAATTTACGGGAGGCCGGTGCACGGGAAGTGCACATGCGGGTCAGCTGTCCTCCCCACCGCTACCCCTGTTACTATGGCATCGATTTTCCCACCCGCAAGGAGCTTATTGCCTCCTCCCACTCCGTTGATGAGATTGCCCGGTTTATGGGTCTCGACAGCCTGGGATACCTCAGCCCGGAGGGCATGATGAAAGCCATGCCCTTAGACCGGGAGAAGTTTTGTTTATCCTGCTTTGATGGACGCTATCCGATAATCTAGCAGGCTGTTGCTTGTTTTTCTTCAACACGAAAATAATATCTGATCGGTAGGGGCGACCGGCCGGTCGCCCCTACATCTGAATAAAATACTGGATCCCCGCTGGAGTTTACCCCGCAGTTGATACGGGCCGGGGATGGCACCCGGGAAGATGCAAGGACAAAATAAAACATGTCGTTCCCGTGAAAACGGACCTGGAAAAGGAGGTCAGGCATGAAGGTACTCATCGCGGATGGCCTGGAAAAGGAAGGCATCGCACTCTTTGCGGGAGAAGGCAGTATCAAGGCTGATGTCTATGCATCCCTGTCTCCCGAAGAGCTCAAGGAAAAAATCTCCGACTACGAGGGCCTCATCGTCCGCAGCGCCAGCAAGGTGACAGCCGCTGTTGTGGCATCAGCCCCCCGCTTAAAGGTCATCGGCCGGGCGGGCATCGGCTACGATAACATCGATGTGGATGCCGCGAGCAGAAGGGGAATCGTGGTGATGAACACGCCGGGCGCCAATGCCATCACCACCGCGGAGCATGCCATAAGCCTGCTTCTGGCGCTGTCCCGTCATATCCCCCAGGCCGCGGCCTCGCTTAAATCGGGCAAGTGGGAAAAGAAGAAATTCATGGGCGTGGAGGTGTTCAATCAGACGCTGGGCGTCATCGGTCTTGGCAATATCGGCCAGGTGGTGGCTGACCGTGCCCGGGGATTGAAAATGCGGGTAATCGCGTTTGACCCCTTTCTCACCGAGGAGGCCATGGTAAAAAGGGGAGGTGACCGGGTGACCTTTGAGCAGCTGCTTGCGCAGTCCGACTATATTACCGTCCATACCCCGCTTACCGATTCCACCAGGAACCTGATCGATGCGCGTGCATTCAAGCAAATGAAAAAGGGCGTGCGCATTATCAACTGCGCGCGGGGAGGGATCGTCAATGAAGGGGATCTCTGCGACGCCATTAAGCAGGGTATCGTTGCCGGCGCCGCCCTTGACGTGTTTGAGCATGAGCCGCCGGAAGGAAATCCCCTGCTCGGCCTCGATGAGGTCATTGCCACGCCCCATCTCGGGGCATCCACCACCCAGGGGCAGGCGCGGGTAGCGGAAGCCATTGTCCGGCAGGTCAAGGATTACCTGGAGAAGGGAATTATTACCAATGCGGTCAATGTTCCCTCGGTGAGCCCGGAGATGCTGGAGCAGGTGCGGCCCTATCTCACCCTGGCGGAAAAGATGGGCAGCTTCCAGGCGCAGACAGCAGAGGGCAGCATACGGCAGGTGACCGTGGAGTACAGCGGGGAGGTGGCAGAGTACGATCAGGCCCCGCTTACCATTTGCATATTAAAGGGTCTTCTGGAACGTGCGCTCGCCGAGGGGGTGAATTACGTCAATGCCGCTCCCATAGCAAAAGAGCGGGGGATCGGGGTCAGCGAGGTCAAGACCAGGGACAGTGAAGGCTTCACCAGCCTCATTACCCTGCGTACCATAACGGAAAAGGGTGAGCACTCCATCGCCGGCACTCTCTTCGGCAGGGGAGACCCGCGGATCGTGCGGGTTGACAGCTTCCTGACCGAGGCCGAGCCCGAGGGCACCATCCTGCTTATGCACAACAATGACAAGCCGGGGGTGATCGGCGCCATCGGAAAGGCGCTGGGGAGCAGGGGGATCAATATTGCCAAAATGCACTTGAGCAGGCAATCAGCCGGGGGCGTGGCTATTTCACTCATTCACGTGGATGAGCCGGTGGAGGATGCGGTGCTGCGCAGGCTTGCCAAACTGGACAACGTCATATCGGTTAAGCAGATCACCCTTTGATCACATTGTGTAAATGGCACTCGAGGTAAGGGACATGGCGGACAGCAGCCTGGTGGGCATCATCTCGGATACCCATGATAACCGCAGGGCAATTGAGAAAGCGGTGTCTCTCTTTAACCGGCGGGCGGTGGGAATGGTTTTTCACGCGGGGGATATTGTTTCCCCTTTTACGTTTCGTGATTTTTCAAAGCTCGCCTGCGGCATGACGGTTGTCTTCGGCAACAATGACGGCGAGCGCATCGGTCTGCAGAAAACCTTCAGCCCGCTCGGTACCATTGCCGTGGGGCCCCACCAGTGCGAATTCGGCGGCAAGCGGTTTGTGCTCATGCACGAACCTGCCTGTCTGGAGGCATTAGCGGCGGGCGGCGGGGTGGATGTGATCATCTACGGGCACACTCACGAGATCGATGTGAGAACCGGTGGGACCCTGATTATCAATCCCGGCGAAGGCGGAGGCTGGCTGAGCGGGCGGGCCACCGCCGCCATCCTTGACCTCACCACCATGAAGGTGGAGATAGAGGACATCGGGTGATGGAAGGCTTGTCCGAGAGAAGGGCTGAATTGTGAGAGAATTTAGAAGACAGGGGTCAGGGGACAGAATAAAAAACCGGTAGGAGCGGCTTGAGCCGCGAATATAAGAGACGGATGTAAAATGTAATCGCAGGCTGGTATCGCAGGCTTCAGCCTGCGTTAATTTTATAAAAAGGGAAACAAACGGACAGGAAAGAATACGCATGCTAAAGCTTGCGACTACAACTGCGCTGCCTTTGTAGCCAGCATCCTTTTCTTTTTTTCTTCGTGCGCTTAGTGCCTCCTTCGTGCTTCGTGGTTCAAAAGTTAATTAACAGTTACCAGTTCAAAAGCATCCTCCTGCATGTATCCTGTATCTTGCATCAGTCTCAATTTATGGCATAACAATTGCTCAGTATGTGCTTACGGATGAAGAAGACGGAGTTCCACAGTGAATGAAGAAATAGTTGCCCGGGAAATTTAATCGAACAAAAAATATTATAATTCGCGACCTGATAGATCATGCTGGATAGAAGACCTCGCTTACCTTTATGGAGTTTCCACTAAAGTATTGAACCAGGCTGTAAAAAGAAATGAACATGAGATTCCCAGTGATTTTATGTTTCAGCTAACTGAAGTGGAAAAGAATGAACTGTCACAAATTGTGACCGGTTCGGAAGATTAAAATACTCTTCAGCATTGCCTTAAGGAATTTGGGGACGTTCCTCTGATAAGTGGAATAACTTCAACCGTGATGTGAGATGTGGGATTTGCGATAAAACGGTAGCGTTTTTCCTTCACCTTGTTCCCTTAATGTTAACCACGAAGCTCACCAAGAGAAATAGCACGAAGGGCACGTAAAAAGAAAAGGAGCAGTCCATCTCTGCAAGAATATTATGCAAGGAGGGGACGCCCTTAAAATTCTTAATTCATTGCTGATGCTGCAAAACTTACGATTTTTGAGGGCGTCCCCCCTTCTCCGCGCAGCTTTGCCAGCAGCGTTCTGAAATACCGGACTATTCGGGGCAGCAGAAAAAGCGAAATGATGAGACCGGCCACAACCACGATAAGCAGCACCAGCGGATAAAACGCGGCCAGCAGTATCGAACCCACCGCGAGAACATCCTCCCCCAGGCTCGCTGCCACATTGGTCACCGGCTCCGGGCTGGTGTTGACCACCATGCGCGCGGCGGCCTTGGTTCCGTGCGAGCTTAATGCGAGCCCTCCCCCCAGCAGAAACGCCACCAGCTGAAAGCTCCTGTCATAATCACCGAATGACGCCGCCGCGAGCGCCGCGCCGGCGGGGACGCGAATAAAGGTGTGGATCGCGTCCCAGGCGCTGTCCACCACGGGCACTTTGTCGGCGATAAACTCGATCAGGTACAGTACCACCGCCACCCCGATCACCCACCAGTTGGTCAAAAGCGTAAGATCCCCGGCAATTGGAGATGCGCAAAGCGGCCCAGCAGACCGAGCGTTGCCACCGAGGCATAGAGGTTTATGCCCGATACCCAGGCAGATCCCAGTGCGAACGCGAGTGTGCTAAAAAAGCTCATGTGGTCTGTCTCGTGTTTGTGTCGTAAAGAACGCTATAAAAAATGTGCGGCATTACAATGGGCAAGGCGGCCTGAAGCAGTCTGAGAGAAAAAAATCGCTTGAGGCCGCCCGGGCTCATGTTTCTGCTTTATAAAATCAGTATAGGGGGGTGAGCCTGATGTGTCAAGGGAATCTCTTTTCTGAGGAGCCGTGCGTGATCGCACCTTGATCGATGATATGACGGCACGAAGCTTCAGGTGCGGCAACCTCCGTGAAATAAGGAGTTTTTGCTCAAGCCGGCCGGCACGGATGCCGATAATTACTGTTACCACGTGTCAGACCGACCGGTTCATCAACAAACAACGGTTCTTATTGTAAACATCACCAATGGCTCGTTTGCTGAGTGCAAAAAAGTATACGGTTGGATTATTCATACTCCTCCTCTCTCTCATGCTCAACCCGGTCATGCGGGCTTATGCTGCAGATGAAGCCGCAGCCGGCGTGGGAAAGAAGAGCTATGGTAAAAACACCGGCGCCGAGTACAGGACCGCACTGCGATTGATAAAACAGGAGAAGTTCCGCGAGGCGCTGCCCCATTTGGAATCCGCCCTGGAAAAAGCGCCGGGCAATGTACCGGTTAAAGGGGATTACCTGCTCTGCCTGGTGTGGACCGGTTCCTACAAACAGGCGGCAGACTTTTACCTGCGACATGAGAACGATCTTAAGAACCTGAGCTATGTTGGAAGAGATGCCGCCAAGGCTTTTTATGAGACCGGTGATTACGACAGGGCAAGGCACTTATACGAACAATCCCTTCTGCGTGAACCGTCTGACGGCGAAGCCTTAAAGGGGTTGGTTTACAGCCTTTGCCATCTGGAAGATTATACCGGGGCGCGGCAGGCATTTGAGCAGCGCGCACTCGCCGGCTCTTTCGTTCCCGCCCAGCTCTCCGCCCTGGAGATGTACATTCATCAGCAGGAGGGAAATCATAAGCAGGCGTACCTTCTTTCCATGCAATTGCTGCTGACCGAAGAGAACGAGTCCCGCATTAAGGATCTGCAGGACAGCAAGAGGCAGGCGGCAGCCGCTCTCTCGCATGAAGAGATGGACGGGCTTTTGCGGGAGCAGCAGGCGATCCCGCCGCTGCATGACATGATCGCCATGGACAGCGGGCGATACGAGATTGTGATGAATCGCCGGCCTTCGGAAAAGGACGAATTGCCCCCGGGGGTTCTGCTGGAGATGGCCAGGGGCTATTTTAAAGCTGCACGGGATGATGAGGCGCTTTCCTTATACCAGCTGGTTATTAAGGAGCGTCCGGATTCATGTCTTGCCCATATCGGCATGGTTTATCCATTGTCAAACAAACGACAGTTTGAAGAAGCCGCGCAGGAAGTGCGCATCGCAAAGAAAAACGGCTGCTTTTATAATGAAACCCTTTTCGCGGAGGCGTTTCTCCATGAAAAGCAGGGTGATTTTTTAAAGGCAGCCGGGATATACGATGGACTGCTCCGGAAGAATCCGCAGAATAGCACGGCGCGCAAGCTGAAAATGAGGAGCTTTGCAGACCTGGGTGCTACCAGCTATGCCTATGAGCGCTCAAGGGGGAAGGCCTTGCCGATGCACAGTTTTTCACCGATCTTGAGGGAGACCTGGCGCTGGACCGGCTGCGCTGGAAGGAGGCACCGGAGGCCATTCCCCTGCTGGAGAAGCAATTGCGCGATGACCCCTCAAACTTCAGGGCGCGCTGTGACTATCTCATGGCGCTGCGCGAAAAAGACAGGATGAGGGAGGCGCTTGAGCAGTATGAAATCCTTCAGGACATGGACAGGGAGATACCCTACTGGGCGCTGAATGCGGCTGCCGATGCCTGCCTCTATCTGGAAAAGCCGAAGCAGGCCGTGGCGCTTTACAAAGAGTGCCTGGACAGAAGGCCGCCCGACCCGTTTAACCCGCTGATGGGCCTTTTTTACGCCTACCAGGACCTGCGGGATTGGGAGCATGCCGGGCAAACCTGGAAGCGCATTGACGAGCGCCTGCAAAGCGGCAGGGAATTGCACAAGTGGCAAAGGCCCGAAGCGGTGAGCGCACAGGGCTGGTATCTTGTATACCGCGATGAACTGCGGGAGGCAGAAGATTATTTTGAATCGTATGTTAATCAGGCGGGCATGAACACCAGCTTCAGGGCGGGCCTGGGACACACCTACCTGCTGCGGGGATGGCCGAGGAAGGCGCTGGAAGAGTTCAGAATAGCGCATGCCATCTATCCCAAGGATGTCGATGTCGAGACCGGCACCATACTGGCTTTAAACGAATTGAATTATAAAGAGGAGGCGAGGGCGGAGGCTGCAAAGCTGCTGCGGATGTTTCCCACCAACAAACACGTGCTGGACACGCATGAGATGCTGCAGGTTGAAGACATGCATGAGTTCTCAACCGAAACGGACTTCCTCGAGGAGAACGAGGGCGCGACGGAGTACCGGATAAAATCAACGCTCAAGGAGACGCTGCACCCGCTGTTCAAGCTGTACCAGGAGGTGGTCTGGCAGGAAACCTCGGAGGAGGACACGCCGGAAGGCAAGCAGGAGTTTGAATGGAAGCGGGCGGGCATCGGGCACGAATGGATCGTCCTTCCGCAGCTGGTCTGGAAGCAGGCGGTAACCTTTGACTTTGAGGAGTTTGACGAGCTCGGCTACTACACCACCCTGTCCTGGAGGCCGACCGACCGGCTCAGCCTTGACGCCGGCTATGATTCCTTCTACCTGGACATACCGCTGCGGGCGCGGGCAAAAGGCATAGAGGGCGAAAGCACCTTCCTCAATGTCCACTTCCACCAGAGCGATGAGCGCTACTTCGGGGCCGGAACCGGGTACATCTGGTACGATGACGGGAACCTCAATACCTACTACAGGCTCTATGGTGATCAGAGCGTGCTCAACACCCCCGACTTTAAGATCAGGCTCGGCGCCGAGCTGTACCACTCGAGAAACCGGGAATCGCACAAGGACTATTTCAGCCCCT
The DNA here is from genome assembly GCA_963793865.1 of uncultured delta proteobacterium. Classification (GTDB taxonomy): domain Bacteria; phylum Desulfobacterota; class WTBG01; order WTBG01; family WTBG01; genus CAZWCD01. Next base: position 166,682 of record CAWCBP010000004.1, on the reverse strand, counting down.
CGCACGACCTGAGCCTTACCCTCACGCCGACGCTTCACTGGATACACCTGCTGCGATATGACAAAGAGGTGCGTTCAAGCATCTATCCCCGCCTGGGGGCATATCGGCAAAACACCTATGCCTGCCACACCATCGGCGGGGCCACTTACGAACAATTGATCAGGCTGTCAAAAACCTTTGAGCTGACCTGGGCTGTTTCCTGGGACAGGAAGATATATGACGGGGAGTCTACCAATGTGTGGGGCGGTTATCTCAGGTTTAAGAAGAGTTTTTAGGGTGCTGGTGATTGCGGCATGTTTTCTGCTCGTCGGTGCAGCCCGCCGGGGCGGCGGATAGCTTCCTGGCGCTTTGTTACCATGACATTCCGACAAAGGCTTCCGTCCTGGAAGATGTGCCCCGGGACGTTTTCGTGAAGCAGTTGGAATACCTCAAAACCCACGGGTACGCGGTTGTGAGCCCGGAAGACATCCTGGCCGCGCGCAAGGGCCTGCGCCCGCTGCCGGACAAGGCGGTGCTTTTAACCTTCGACGATGCCTACCGCTCATTTTATGATTTCGTGTACCCGGTCCTCCGCCTGTACGGATATCCGGCAGTCCTGTCCGTAGTCACTTCCTGGATTGAGCGAAAGCCTGACTATGTGAAGGATAAGGAATTGATGTCCTGGGAGCAGATCAGGGAGCTGGTACGATCGGATCTGATTTACGCCGCTTCCCATTCCCACGATTTGCATAAGGGGGTCATTGCCAACCCGCTGGGAAACGAGGAGGCGGCGGGATCAGCCTTTATCTATTCGGCGGCTGAAAACGGTTACGAAACCGAGGCGCATTTCAGAAGTCGGGTTGCCTTTGACCTGAGACAAAGCGGGGAAATCCTGGAAGCGAAGACGGGAACCAGACCGCGGATCCTGACATGGCCCTACGGCCAGTTTAACCGGCCTGCCATGGATGAGGCGAAGAAGCTCGGGTTCGAATTGATGCTTACCCTCGCTCCCGGTTCCGCTTCACTGAACGCGGTTGATATGATCAATCGCAATATCATCACCAGCCAGATTGACTTTGAAGATTTTGCCTCGCGGCTGAAGCAGGAATTCAAACTCGCGGGAATGAAAAAAATAAGGGCGGTTCAGATAGATCTCGATGCCATTGTTGACCCGGATTCCTACGAGCGAAGCGATGCCAACCTGGGGCTCCTGATTGAGCGGCTTGTGGCGGCGGGTGTCAACACCGTGTTCCTGCAGGGATTTTGTGACCGGGATGGATCGGGGAACATAGGTTCGCTCTACTATCGCAACGCAACGCTTCCGGTGATATCGGATTTCCTCGGGCACGTGACCAACAGAATACGCATACGGGGCATGGAGGTATACATATGGATGCCTGTTTTAAGCTATGAGCTTCCGGACCGCGCGCTGAATGAAAGCCTGAAGGTCAGGGAGCTGAGGGGTGCCGAAAGCATTGTTACCACTTCCTGGTACCGGAGACTGTCACCTTTCGAGGGCAGAAGCCTTGACATCGTCAGGTCACTCTACCGGGATCTCGCGGCGCACGTCCGCTTTGACGGCATTCTCTTTCAGGATGACGCCTATCTTTCAGAGGATGAAGATTACCACCCCGCGGCCCTGGCTCTGCTTAAAGAGCTGTACGGCCCTGATTTTAATCCCCGCAGCCTGAAGGAAGACCGGTTCAAAAGTGAGTGGGCGCAGATCAAGACGAAAACCATCAACCTGTTTATAGAGGACTTGAAATCCGAAGTGAGATACTTCAGGCCGGAGGCGAAATTTGCCCGGAATATTTACAGCGAGGCCGTGTTAAACCCCGCTTCGCGGGAGTGGCTCGCCCAGGATTTTGATGACTATGTAAAGCGCTATGAGTACACGGTGATCATGGCCTATCCCCGGATGGAAAAAATAAAGGGCGGCAAACGCATCAGGCAATGGTTTTCCGCACTGGTGGACGAGGCCGCTGAGCGGCAGGCGCTGGATAAAGTGGTTTTCAAGATCCAGAGTTTCGACTGGTCAAAAGGCGCCTGGATCCCTGAAAAAGAACTGGTCAGGGAACTGCGCTATCTGCTCTCCCGCGGGGTCAGCCACATTGCCTACTACCCCGACAATGTTTTTGAGAACCGTCCCCGCATCGAGGAGCTGGTGCCGGTCATTTCAGCGCGGGAATTTCCGGAGTCATGGAATGATAAGCCTGTTGTGGAAAGCAATTAACTATTTTGTTTTTCTCCACCCGCTCTATATGAGCTTCATATGGATCGCGGGAGGACTGCTGTTCTACTTTCGCTGGGAACGGAGAAAGGTGGACCTTCCCGCCCCTGACGACTGCCCGCTCTTTTCCATCATTATTCCCGCCCATAACGAGGAAGGAACCATAGGGGACGCGCTGGCTGACCTGGCGCAGATCAACTATCCCCGTTACGAGGCCATCGTGGTCAATGACGGCAGCACCGATAGAACGGGCCGGATCCTGGATGAGCTTTTAAAAAAATACGGCGCCTGGCTCAGGGTGGTGCATCTCCGGCCCAACAGCGGCAAGGCAAGGGCGGTCAACACCGGCATCCTGGTCAGCAAAGGGCAATTCATTCTAGTCATGGATGCGGACAGCTTTCTCGACCGGGACGCGCTCAGATGGATGGCCTACCATTTTCTCAAGTTTCCCCGGGTGGGGGCGGTTACCGGCAATCCCCGGGTTGCCAATCGCACCACCCTGCTGGGCAAAATCCAGGTGGGCGAATACTCAAGCATCATCGGTCTGATAAAGCGCTCGCAGCGTCTGCTGGGCAAGATACTCACCGTTTCCGGGGTTATTGCCGCTTTCAGAAAGAGCGCCCTCTGCGACTGCGGGCTTTTTGATACGGACACGGTCACGGAGGACATCGATGTCACCTGGAAGCTGCAGGAGAAGTTCTGGGACATTCGCTATGAGCCCCGCGCTGTCTGCTGGGTGCTTGTGCCTGAGACCATAAAAGGCCTGTGGCGACAGAGGGTCCGCTGGTCGCAGGGCGGCATGGAGGTAATAAAAAAGCATGCCGGGGTGTGGACCGACCTGCGTCAGAGGCGCCTGTGGCCGGTGTATATCGAGTACGTAATGAGCGCCCTGTGGGCTCATGTGGTGTTCCTGCTGATCGGAATATGGCTGGTCATGTACGGGCTGCACTCGTTCAACCCCGACCTTTTTGCCGCACCGGAGCCGGCGCTTCCCCTGATACCCCGTTGGTCGGGCGCCGTACTCGCCCTGCTGTGCCTGATCCAGGTGGTGGTAAGCCTGTTTATTGATTTTAAGTACGAAAGCCGGGCCTCACTCAAGTATTATTTCTGGGCAATCTGGTATCCCTTTTTCTACTGGTTCATAAGTGCCCTATCAGTGCTGGTCGGCGTGTATAATGTTTTTATTCGCCGAACCCGAGGTACTGTCACATGGAAAAGTCCGGACAGGGGACTGCATACATTAAAATCATAGATGAGCCGGCGCTTAAGTCGCCGTTCCGCTACCTCATCGAAGGTTCGGTCACCCTCTTTCTGTGGTCGGTGTGGGCCTACTGGATATCGCCGGTGGTGACCGCTGTGCTGTGGTTTTTTGGCATTAAATTGTTCCAGACCGAGCTTATTGTAAAGGCGGGGCTTGCAGAATTTCTGGAAATACTGAAAACGGGCGGTCTGCTGGTTTTGATCATCACTTTATTGATGCTCAGCTGGGTTTACTATAATTACCTGTGGTTTTTAAAAAGAGGGGAAAGGAGAGGCGCTAATACGGCGCTCGGTTCTGATGAAAACCTCGCCCGCATAACCGGAGTGGATGTGCATCTCCTCAAAGAGTTCAAGGAGAAAAGCAGAATTGAAGTGGAAGTTAAAGACGGGAAAATAGTTATAAAATAACCTGGAATCCATATAATTTATTTTCGAATCAAAACCCCATGCTCTTTAGGGGGGACACGAAGTGTTTTGTTAAACTGTAGGGGCGACCGGCCGGTCGCCCCTACTGAAAAGACCTTGTTTCTTACCCTCAACCTTCAGATCAGCCCTTTGCTTTCAAGATAGTTTAATATCCGGTGAAGATACATGCGGCAGGGCGCTTCCTTGGGACTCCGGCAGGAAATTTTTTCCCTGTCAGCCAGCCAGAAGCAGTCTTTGCAGCTCTCAGGGATGCAGGAGCTGATAAAAATCCTCAATTCTTCCGGGTTCATGAGGCCGTTTTTCTCAACTTGTCTGAGCAACGAATCTACGTTCACGTTATATCCCGAAATTACTAAATGCGCTTGAAACAAATAGTTACTTTCTTTTGAATTGTTTGTCAAGGTCATCCAGGGCCAGTTTGATAAAGGTGGGGCGTCCATGGGGGCAGGTGAAAGGTATTTTTGTCCCTTCGAGCCTTCTGATGAGATGTTCCATTTCCTCTCTGCTCAATCCTGTATTGGACTTGACCGTGCGGGACTTGCAGGCCAGTATCCTGGCGCTCTGTTCCCGCCGTTCATGAACCTTCCTTTCTCCCCTGCCTTCCGAGACCTCATCGATGAAGTCGCGAATGAGATCCCCCACGGCCAGATTTTCCATCCAGGCGGGGGCGGCGTCGATGCAATAGGTGTTTTTCCCCAGGTGGCGTATGACAAAACCGGTGCCGGCGAGTATGGGGAGGTACTCTTCAAGCAGCCGGGATTCATTGAAACCGAACTCAAGCGTGATGGGAAACAGCAGGGCCTGGGACGCGGGGGCGCCCCGTTCCATGGCGGACAGTATGTCTTCAAAGATGATGCGCTCGTGCGCGGCGTGCTGGTCGATGATGATGAGACCCCCTTCAGATTCCGCAACAATGTAGCTCTGTCCGATCTGTCCCAGAATCCCCTGTACCTTGAGTGTCGGCTCACCGCCATGTGCCGTAAAGCTGTCAGGTTGTTCCGCCGCACGCTGCAGGGGCAGATCGCCCTGGCCTTCGCCGGCCAATCCGGATATCTCCCTGACGCCGATTCCTTCTTTGGCAATGATGAACGGCGGGGCATCAGTGGCGCCGGGGGAGTATTTTTTATTTTTGTCCAGCGCGTAGGTGAATGACATGGAGGGGGCATGGTTCGCCCGCTTGAGGTGTTCCCGCACGGCATGGGCCAGCTGGTCGAGCACAAACCGCTCATCCTGCAGCCTGACCTCCCGCTTGGCGGGATGCACATTGACGTCAACCAGGGCCGGATCAATGGTGAGCATTATAATGGCAACCGGAAAATGGCCCGGGGGCAAATATCCGTCATAGCCCCGCTGCAGGGCATAACTCAAGGGAAGGCTCTTTATGGGACGCTTGTTGATGAAAAAGAGCTGGGCGGTGCGGTTGGTGCGGGACAGTTCCGCTGTGGCAATGTATCCCTGCAGGGCAACGCCTCCCTGCGCGGCATCGAGCGGCAGCAGGTGGGTGTCCCACGCGCGGTGGTGGGTCTGGAGGACGCGCTCCTTAAGATGGGATGCGGGAGGATAATCGAATATCACCTCGCCGTCCCTGGCAAGCTTGAAGGCAACACCGGGGTGCGCCAGGCTGGTGGTGGTGATGGTTTCCGCGATGGCGGCATACTCGGCCCGCTCCCCCTTGAGGAATTTTTTCCTGGCGGGGGTGTTGAAGAAGAGGTCGCTCACTTCCACGCTGGTCCCGACCGGAATGCCGACCTCCCTGATACGTTCCACCGTTCCCCCGTCCAAGTGGATCTCGGTTCCCGCCGGATGGGAATCGTCCCTGGTTGTCAGGGTGAGCCTGGATACGGCCGCAATGGAAGCGAGCGCTTCACCCCTGAAGCCCAGGCTGGCGATGGAAAAGATATCCTCAACCGCTCTGATCTTGCTGGTGGTGTGGCTTTTCACGCAGAGCAGGGCATCCTCCCGGTCCATGCCCCGGCCGTTATCGGTCACCTTGATGAAGCTTTTCCCACCGTGCCTGATGCTCACGGAAATCCTGGTGGCCCGGGCGTCCAGCGCGTTTTCCAGCAGCTCCTTGACCACCGAGCCCGGACGCTCGACCACTTCACCGGCCGCGATCTTGTTGGTGAGCTCTTCCGGCAAAACCCTGATGATTCCCATGCGTGTTCCTCCGAGCAGGCACGCTCTGAATCAAAGCACTAGCAGGTTGTTGAAAAACAACCATCTGATTTGTGGCTCAAGGGGGAGGGGCTTTTTAGCCACAACAATGTGTCTTTACGCTTCCAGTGCTCCATTACTCCAATACTCCAGCGTCTATAAAACTTAGGAGCTATTTTTAGATTTTGGGATGAGGGGTGAAGTCTCAAGCAGCTTCTGCTTGAGGGCGTGCAGGTGATTGAGTGCCTCAAGCGGGGTCATTGCTTCAAGGTTAAGCTGCCTGATCTCCTCAAGCAGGGGGTGGCTGATGGTGTCAGCGCCGGCAAGGGCGGCGCCCTGAGGCGTCTTTTTAAACTCCAGGAGCTCGGGCGCGCTTCCCGCTCCCCGCTGGTTGAAAAGCGGAAGCGGGGTGACCGTTTCCCGCCGCCTGCGGGTGCTCAGCTTTTTTGCCAGCGCCTCTTCGGAGATCTTTTCCTCCTCGAGGTAGAGAAGCACCTCTTTTGAGCGCTGCACCACCTCTTCGGGCAGGCCGGCCAGCCTGCCCACCTGGATGCCGTAGCTCTTGTCCGCAACCCCCGGCACGATTTTTCTCATGAACACTATTTCATCGCCCGCCTCCCGGGCGGTGATATTGTAGTTTTTGATACCCTCAAGGGAGCGCTCCAGTTCCCCCAGCTCGTGAAAATGGGTGGCAAAGAGCGTCCTGGGCCTGGCGCCGCTTTTTTTATTAAGAAACTCGCATACCGCCCAGGCAATGCTAACCCCGTCAAAGGTTGATGTGCCGCGGCCTATCTCATCGAGGATGACCAAAGACCTGGGTCCGGCGTTGTTGAGAATGTTCGAGGTTTCGAGCATCTCCACCATGAAGGTGCTTTCCCCACGGGCCAGGTTCTCGTTGGCGCCGATCCGGGTGTAGATGGTGTCCACCAGACCGATGCGCGCCGCCTCCGCCGGGACAAAAGAGCCCATCTGGGCCATGATGACAATAAGCGCCACCTGCCTGATGTAGGTGGATTTCCCCGCCATATTGGGCCCGGTGATGATGAGCAGCTGGTTTTTTTTCTGGTCGAGCGCGGTGTCGTTGGAAACGAACTGCCCCTCCTCAAGCACCCGTTCCACAACCGGATGCCTGCCGCCCGTAATGGTAATGGCGGGCCCCTCATCGATGTCGGGCTTCACGTAGCCGTTGCTCAGGGCCACCCTGGCCAGGCAGAAGAGCACGTCAATCAGGGCCAGGGCTTCCGCGATGCGCTGGACCTGAGGAACGTAGTTCAGCAGCTCCTGCCGCACCTCTTCGAACAGCGTATACTCCAGCGCGTTTGCCTTTTCCTCCGCGCCCAGGATGCTGTCCTCCCATTCCTTCAGCTCGGCGGTGATGAACCGCTCCGCGTTGACCAGCGTCTGCTTGCGGATGTAATCGGACGGCGCGAGCGAAAGATTGGGCCTGGTGATTTCGATGTAGTAGCCGAACACCCTGTTATAGTGCACCTTCAGCGACTTGATGCCGGTCCGCTGCCGCTCATTCTCCTGGAAGGCCGCAACCCACTGCTTACCCTGGCGCGCCCTGCCGCGCAGCTCATCGAGGCCTTCATGGTAGTGCTGCCTGATGATGCCGCCCTCCTTCACCGGGAAGGGCGGGTCATCGACAATGGCTTTTTCGATGAGCGCGGTGAGCTCATGCAGTTCAACCAGCGCCTCCCGCCTGTCGGTCAGCAGGGGCGAGGTGAGGCAGGCAAGGGCGCTTTTTATTTCCGGAACCGCCTTCAGCGATTCCTTCATGGCCACCAGCTCCCTGGCCGAGCATACCCCGCAGGCGATCCGCGAGAGCAGCCGCTCCATGTCGCGGACCGGCTTGAGCAGCCCCGGCAGCGCGCCCAGCGTTTCCCGCTGTGCCAGGAGATCGTCAATGGCCGCGTGGCGCTCCCGGATGAGCCGCAGGGAAAGGAGGGGCTGCTTGATCCACTGCGCAAGCAGCCGTCCCCCCATGGGGGTCAGGGTTTTATTCAGGACGGAAAAAAGGGTGACGCTTTTGCCGTCGCCGGAGAGCGGCTCCGTAAGCTCCAGGTTTCTCTGTGTCCGCCGGTCGAGCATCATGTACTGGGACGAGCGGTAGGGAAGCGGCCGCTTGAGGTGGCCGAGGGAGGTGAGCAGGTTGTCCTTGAGAAAATAGAGCAGGGCGCCGGCGGCCCCGATGCCCGCGCTGTAGGAGGATAAGCCGAGACCTTCCAGCGACTTGAGCCCGAACTGCCGCTCCAGGTTTTTTTCGGCCGCCTCCGGATCGAAGACCCACTCCTGGTACTGATTCACCACCGGCGATCCCGCCTGGGCGAGGATGTGCAGGAAGGGCCGGTTCTCCTTCAGTCCCTCGGCAACGATGAACTCCCGGGGACGCAGCCGGCAGATCTCGTCCAGAAGGTCTTCATCCTTCTCAAGCTCGGTAAGCCTGAAATCACCGGTGGAAAGGTCGAGATAGCTGAGCCCCCACACCCCGCCCGTCACGCAGCAGGCCGCGATATAGCTGTTGTGCGTCTGGGTGAGTTCATCGTCTTCCAGGTTGGTGCCGGGGGTGATGATGCGCACCACTTCTCTTCTGACAATGCCTTTGGCGGCCTGGGGGTCTTCCGTCTGCTCACAGATGGCCACCTTGAAGCCTTCCCGGGTGAGGCGATTGATGTAGCCCTTTGCCGCGTGATAGGGAACGCCGCACATGGGCACCTTGCCGGCGCTGCCCCCGTCCCGCGAGGTGAGGGTGATGTCAAGGATGGCGGATGCCTTCAGGGCATCTTCAAAAAACATTTCATAAAAATCTCCCAGCCGGAAAAAGAGAATGGCGTCCTTCAGCTTTTCCTTGATGGATAGGTATTGCCTGAGCATGGGAGTCATAGTATTATGCCTGAGCAGGCTGTTGAAAAACACCCATCTGCTTCGTTACGCTCATCCTTCGTCATTGCGGCGTACTTGCATGTACGCCTCACTCCTCAGGATTTCGCGTGCCTTGCATCTGGATGTTTTTGAACAGCCTGAGGAAACTGCTTTTACAATAACCCTTGATCAATCTTTCAACCTTATTCCGAACGAACTCACACAGCATCTGGAATCAATTTCAACGTATAATGCAATATATGGTATGTCAAGGCTAAAAAACAGAAAAACACGTGCTGCGCGCTGCCTGGTTCTGCTCCTGCTTACCGTTGTGTCGGGCTGCTGCTTTTTGCCGCACCGGATGGAAGATGAAGAGGTCCGGGGGGAAGAAGTGGTCATGGTGGTAACCGCCTATTGTCCCTGCGGGAAATGCTGCGCCTGGAAGAGAAGCATCTGGAGCTGCTGGCTGGTTCCGGTTCACAGCAGCGGGCCGTTCAAGGGAAAGAGAAAGAAGGTGGGGATAACCGCCGACGGGACCAGGGCCAAAAAAGGGGTTATCGCGGCCGATATCAGCAAATACCCTTACGGCACCAGGATGTATGTGCCGGGGTATGGCTGGGGAGAGGTGCATGACCGGGGACGGGAGATGCAGGGAAACCGCATTGATGTCTTCTTCGAGGATCATGATGACGCGCTCAGATGGGGAAAGCAGAAGCTTACAGTGACGGTCATACGGTGAAGAGCCTGCCTGTTCATACCTAAATGTAAGGGCGACCGGCCGGTCGCCCCTACTTATTTTACTGCCTCTATTCTTCCAGCACGCACTTGGTGTAGCGGGCGCGGGGAATTTCCTGGATGAAACGAGAGGGCTGCATGATCCCCGAGCTGTCGCCGCCCCGGCCGTAGTCCCAGAGCGGGTAGGTCAGGTACAGCTCGTCGCGGGCGCGGGTGGCCGCAACGTAAAAAAGCCTCCGCTCTTCCTCTTCCCCTTCGGTGTCCTGCAGACTTTTGTGAGAGGGGAACCGCCCCTCAACCAGCCAGACAATAAAAACGATGTCCCACTCCAGGCCCTTCGCCTGGTGGATGGTGGTGAGGGTTACCCGTTCATACCCCGGATCATCGGCGGTCACGTCCTCCGAGGCGACGCTGGTCAGGAGGGCAAGCTCGCTTAAAAAATCCTCTGCCGACCCGAACTGCCGGGAGAAATCTATCAGCCGGCCGATGTCCTCCAGCCGGGTCCTCGAGTCGGGGTAGTGGGCAAAGAGATAGTCTTCATACTCCTGCCTCAGCACGGTTTGCAGCATCTCTGCGGGCGCCCTCCGCCGTTCAGGCAGGTTGAGATGGCGCAGCAGGGCGGCCTGCTCCTGCCAGTCCTTGCGGTATGGCTTGGGAATGAGCTTCTCAATGGCCTCGCTCTGCAGGTTCTTCAGCGGATCCCCTGAACTCGAGAGGGCAGTCCAGATTTTTTCCGCCCGGGCAGTGCCTATTTTGGGAAGCATCTTGGTGATCCGCTTCCAGGACGGCTCATCATAAGGGTTGACGATGACCTTGAGGTAGCTGGTGATGTCTTTTATGTGCGCCTGCTCGAAAAACCGCAGCCCGGATCGCACCTCAAAGGGCACGCCGTGTCGGGTCAGCTCCATCTGAAGCTCCATGCTGTGGTAGTGGGCCCGGTAGAGGACCGCTATTGCATTGAGCGATCTGCCTTCGACCTGCAACTCCATGATTTTCTGCCTCACAAAACCAGACTGCTGCTGCACCTGATCGCAGGGGACCAGTATGGGCTGGGGACCGCTTTCCCTGATGGCCCGCAGCTTTTTGTGAAACTGGTACTGGTTGTTCACGATGCTGGCATTGGCCAGTCCCAGTATTTCAGGCGTGCTGCGGTAGTTGGTCTGGAGCTTGAAGAGATGGGAGCCGGGATAGCGCTTGGGGAAGTCGAGGATGTTGGCAAAGTGGGCTCCCCGGAAGCTGTATATGCTCTGCGAGTCGTCTCCCACCACCATGATGCTGCCGCCCCCGGACGCGAGCAGGTCGATCAGTTCGGCCTGGATGCGGTTGGTGTCCTGGTATTCATCGACCAGGATGTGATGAAATTTCCCCGCATAGTAGTCCCGCACGTGGTCGTTTTCGGCGAGCAGGGTGAGACAGTTGAGCAGCAGGTCGTCAAAATCCATCAGCATCTCTTTTTTCTTTCGCTCCCGGTAGGCCATGGCAACCGATTGAATCTCATCGGTTGCGTCCATGAAAAAGGGGTAGCGCGCGTCAATCAGGTCGGGCAGGCTTGTCCGGGTGTTGACCGACAGGCTGATGATCTCCTGGATGACCGAGCTCTGCGGAAACCTGCGGTCCCGGCTTTTGAGACCGAGGGCCGCCATGCAGTCGCCCAGCAGCTCCCTGGAATCATCCCTGTCCAGGATGGTAAAGGACCGGTCATAGCCGATGAGGTCGCCCCTGCTTCTTAAGATTCGGTTGGCAACATGGTGGAAGGTCCCTCCCCACAGCCTGGCGATATCCAGCTTGATCAGCCCCTCCACCCGTCCGAGCATCTCTTTCGCCGCCTTATTGGTAAAGGTGAGCAGCAGGATGGCATCGGGGGGGGTGCCGGATTCCATGAGGCGGGCCACGCGGTAGGTCAGGGTCCGGGTCTTGCCGCTGCCGGCCCCCGCGATGACCAGGAGCGGGCTTTCGTCGCTCATCACCACTTCCAGCTGCTCATCATTGAGCTCGCGGCGATAGTCGATCTTAAAGGGCTGGTGTGCCGGCGGCGCGGCGGGCGTGTAGTGCGTCATGGGATAAAAAAATATGCAGGCGGTGTTGTATAGGTCACGTCAGGAAATGTGTTTAAAGAGGGCATCCATAAAAGCCGGTTCGTCATCCATCTCTAGCATAATATCCAGCACGAGTATAGGCAAATGATTGAATCCCGCGCCGTCCATCTTGCAGGCGTCCTTGGCGGTGGTGATGATGCAGTCGACCCGGGGGAGAAAAGCGGCGAGCCGTTCGGCGTCCCCGGCGGTGTAGCGGTGGTGATCGGGCAGGACCATCTCTTCGACAACCCGGATGCCGTGGGCGCGCAGGAGGTGGGTAAAGTAGCCGGGGTTGCCGATGCCGGCGAGGGCAAGCGCGTTTTTGCCCGCGAGACCTTTGATATCTCCCGCGGGGGATCCGTCAAGGGCGCTGAGCCCCTTGACGGCGTAGCTGGCGGAAAAAATCGGAGCGCGCGGTCTTTGCGCGGCGATGATCCCCTCTGCGGGTTGTCCTGGGGTCTCCCCGGTTTTTTTTGTGAGGATAATGATATCGGCCGCCCGCAGGGCACTGAGCGGTTCCCGCAGGATGCCCCGCGGTATGAGGCAGCCGTTGCCGAACCCGTAGTGCCGGTCCACCAGGACTATATCCGCGTCCCTTTTCAGCCGCAGGTGCTGGAACCCGTCATCAAGCAGGATGACGTCCGGGGAATACAGCGAAACCGCCAGGTGGCCCGAACGCACCCGGTCGCGCCCGATAATTACCGGCGTGCCGGGAAGGGCTTTTGCAAGCATCGCCGGTTCATCGCCGGCTTCCCGGGCGGTGAGCAGCATATGCTTCCCGTCGGATACCACCGCGACCGCTTCTTTGCTGTGCGACCGGTATCCGCGGCTGAGCACCGCTGCCTTGAGCCCGCGCTTTTGGAAGAGCTGCGCCAGGTAGATAACCGTGGGTGTTTTGCCCGTTCCCCCCACGGTTATGTTTCCGACGCTGACCACCCGGCAGGGAAGAGCACGGGAGGCACACATCCCCGTGCCATACAGAATCCGCCGCGCGCGCATGACAAGTTTATAGAGGAGGGAGAGAAGATAGAGCGGGAAGAGCACAATGCGCCTGGGCAGGCTTTCCCCCTTTGTGCCCGAATGCAGCAATTCCTGGATGAGTAAGCGCGGGTTCATTGTCCTGCCGGTATTACAGAAAGGAGCTAATGGCCTCCATGGCCTTCCGGGTGGTCCCCTGGTTGCGTGCAATGATGTGGAAGGCCTTTTCTCCCAGCTCGCTGCGCAACGATTCATTGTCGAGGAGGCTTTTGGCTTTCAGAAAGAGCTCTTCCCTGTCCTGTACCTGCAGGCCTCCCCCGCTTTCGATCAGGCAGCCGGCTATTTCCATGAAATTGTCCATGTGCGGCCCGAAAAGCACCGCTTTCCGGTAGGCGGCCGGCTCGAGCACATTGTGTCCGCCGGTCGGCACCAGGCTCCCTCCCACAAAAATAACCGTGCCGATGCTGTAGAGCTTTGAGAGCTCTCCGATGGTGTCAAGCAGGATGACACTTTGTTCCTGCCGTGCTTCCTGCCGCGCCAGTTCTGTTTTTCGCGCGCATGCAAAGCCGGAGCGGGAGACAAGATTGGCCACTTCGCTGAAGCGCTCCGGATGCCGGGGGGCAAGTATCAGCGTCAGATCAGCGCAGCTCTCCTTAAGCCGTTTAAACACCTCCAGCACCATCTCTTCCTCGCCCCGGTGGGTGCTGCCGGCGATAAAAATGTTCCGGCCCTCACGGAGATTAAGGCTGTCGTACAGTCGGGCCTTCTCGCTGCCCGTCAAAAGAGGGACCTCCTGATCGCATTTGAGGTTGCCCAGGGTGATGACCCGGCTGCTGTCGGCGCCGATGCTGATAATCCGCCGGGCGTCTTCCTCGGTCTGCATGTAGAAGGCATCGATGTTGGCCAGGACCCTGCTGAAGAAAAGGCGGGCCAGCCGGTATTTGTTGTATGAGTGATTTGAGATGCGGCCGCTTACCACCACGGAGGGAATGCCGTTTCGCTTCATCGCCCGCAGAAAATTCGGCCAGAGTTCGGTCTCCATGGTTATAAAAAGCCGGGGATGGATCCGCTTGATCGCCCGCCCCACCATAAAGGGGTAATCGAAGGGGAAATAGATGACCGCGTCAGCCTGGCGGGCCTTCAGGGCGGCGGTATGGTTCCCGGTGGCCGTCACCGTGGAGAGCACAATCGTCTGGCCGGGGTAGCGCCCCTTCATTTCCTGCAGGAGGGGGATGGCGGCCATCACCTCGCCCACGGACACCGCGTGGATCCAGACCGGCCTGCTGCCTGAAAGCTTTCGGGTGACGGAGGGGGACACGAATCCCAGTTTTTGAGAGATGCCGCTGCGGTATTTCCCGGCGCTCACGGCGGCAACCATCATCAGCAGGCCTAAAACCGGGGAAGCAGCCAGGAGCAGTATATTGTAGAGTAGGTACATAGGTTAGCCGCCGCCCGGACCGGCTAGTGTAGTGTGTCCAACGCTTCTTTACTTATGATTCAGTGGCTCATTCTAAAAGCCCCTCCCCCTTGAGCCACATATACATAAAGGAATCAATGACGCACTACGCTAGGAGGCGCCGGCAGAGGAGCCGCCCTGCGCCGGGAGGTCTTCCTCATGATATTGGGTGGTATACAGCTTGTGGTATTCTCCCCGGCTGGCCATGAGATCGCCGTGGGTCCCCTGTTCCGCTATCCTTCCTTCCGAAAGCACGATGATGCGGTCGGCCTTTTTAATGGTGGAGAGGCGGTGGGCAATGATGAAGGTGGTCCGGCCTTCCATGAGGCGCTCCAGGGCCACCTGCACCTCGGCCTCGGCCTTGCTGTCGAGCGAGGAGGTCGCCTCATCCAGGATGAGGATGGGGGCGTTCTTGAGCAGCGCGCGGGCAATGGCAATCCGCTGCTTCTGGCCGCCGGAGAGCTTGACCCCGTGTTCGCCGATGACCGCGTCATATCCCCCGGGGTTATCCATGATGAAGTCGTGGGCGTGGGCGGCCTCGGCAGAGGCCCTGATCTCCTCATCGGATTTGTCCATGCTGCCGTAGGCGATGTTGTGCCGTATGGAGTCGTTGAAGAGTATTATTTCCTGGGTTACCATGCTGATCTGGCTGCGCAGCGATCTGATGGTCACATCCCTGATGTCGACGCCGTCGATGAGAATGGACCCCGAGGTCACGTCGTAGAACCGGGGTATGAGATTGGCCATGGTTGATTTTCCCGCGCCGCTGCCGCCCACGATGGCGATGATCCGGCCCACCGGAACCTTCAGCGTGATGTGCTCCAGCACCGGCTGCGCGTCATACTGAAAGCTGACGTCCCGGAATTCGATCCCTTGGCTGACCGGCGGCAGCTCACGCGCGCCGGGCTTGTCCACGATGTCCGCTTTGGTGTCGAGGATTTCAAAGGTTCGTACCGCCGCGGCAAGCCCTTCCTGCATGGTCTGGTTGAGCTTGTTGAGATCGCGCACCGGGCGGTACATCATGGCAAACGCGGCCACAAATGAGAAAAAGTCCCCCGAGGTGATCTCTCCCCTGAGAACACTGTATCCGCCGAAGTAGAGAATGACCGCGGAGGCAATGCCGCCCAGCGTTTCCATGGTGGGGGAGGCGAGGGCGCGGATGCGCATCCGCTTTACCCTGATCCTGAGCAGGCGGTGGTTTTCCGCGGCGAAGCGCTGTTTTTCATATTCCTCCATGCAAAAGGCCTTGACGATGCGGATACCGGAGATGGTCTCGTAGAGAAATTTGGCGATGTCCGCCATTTTAACCTGGCTCTTGGTGCTGAACTTCCGGCTTTTGATGCCGAAGATGCGGATGGGCACCAGGGCCCAGAGAATGACCAGGTAGGACATGGCGGCAAGCTTCCAGTTTACCCAGAAGGTGTAGCCGGTCAGGCCCGCGATGGTGAGCGAGTCACGCAGGAAGTTGGTGATGCTGTCCGAGACCGTGGACTGCAGCAGGTTGGTATCATTGCCGATGCGCGACATGAGTATCCCGGTGGGATTCCTGATGAAGAAGGCGAGGGACAGCTTTTGCAGGTGGCCATAGATTTCGTCCCGGATGTCGGTGACCACCTTGACCGCCACATATCCCATCAGGTATTCCTGGAAATAGTCAAACAGGCCCTTGAGCAGGTAGAGAGCAACGATGGCCAGGGGTACGAGCCGGAGCATGGCAAGATTCTTCTGCACGAAGATGTCGTCCATCACTTTCTTGACGATCCAGGCGATGCCGGTATTGGTGCCCGCCAGCCCCACGGCGGCGAGGACGGCAAGGAGCATCAGCAGCCAGTAGGGCCTGATGTACCTGATCAGGCGCTTATACAGCCTGATGGAGTCTTTGGTTGATATCTTTTTCATCTCTCTTCCTTTAAGAGATTTGTCATACCATATTCGCGGCTCAAAAGCCCCTCCCCTTGAGCCACATACTGTTCAGCACGTTATATAGACCGATTCAGGCGGGCCGGCGCTGCAGCATGCCAAGCGCGATCCGGGCCGCCCGCGCCGAGGCCCCCGGTTCGCCGAGCTTCTTTTTAATCAGCTCCAGTTCCGCATGAACGGTCCCGTAGTAATGCGTATCGGAGAGCAGCCGGGCGGCTTCGGCGGCAATCCGCTCCCCGCTGGCCTCCTCCTGAATAAGCTCCGGCACCACTTTTTTGCCGGCAATAATGTTGGCCATCCCGATGTAGGGCACCCTGACCAGCAGCCTGGCGATGCGATAGCTGAGCGGTGACATCCGATACACGATAACCATGGGCCTGGCGAGCAGCGCCGTTTCCAGGCTGGCCGTACCCGACGCCACGATGACCAGGTATGAGCTGTCAATGACATCATAGATGCTGTTTTCGACCAGGGTTACCGGCACGGCGGCGCCCCGGATCAGCTGTTCCATGTCCGCCTTGCGCAGGCCCGGCGCCAGGGGTATGATGAACTGCAGGTCCGTGCGCTCCCGGCTGAGCCGGCGGGCGGCATCCAGCATGGGCGGCAGTATCCGTTTTACCTCACTGAGCCTGCTGCCGGGCAGCAGCCCGATGGCGACGCGGCCCGGCCTGATGCCCAGTCGTTTGCTGTTCTCCTCCCGCGAGCGGGAAACCTTCACGATGTCCAGCAGCGGGTGGCCCACGAAATGGGCGTCGACGCCGGCCTCCCGGTACAGGGGAAGCTCGAAGGGAAACACCACCACCATGGTGCTGACCGACGCGGCGATCTGTTTGATGCGACCGGTTCGCCAGGCCCAGACCTGGGGGCTGACGTAGTACATAACCGGTATGCGGTACTTTTTGGCGACCCTGGCCAGGCGCAGGTTAAAATCAGGGAAATCGACCAGGATGAGCAGGTCCGGCCGGTCGCGCTTGAGGGTGAGCGAAAGCTTCCTGAAGACACCGTAGATGCTTCCCAGGTGCCCGATCACTTCGGTGATGCCCATCACCGCGTGCCGGGATATGTCAACCATGATCTCCGCGCCCGCTTCCCGCAGCCCATCGCCGCCCATGGCGGAGACGGAAAGCGCGGAGTTCTCCGCGCGCATGGCCTTCACCAGATGGGAGGCCAGGAGATCTCCGGAAGCCTCGCCGGCGACGATGAGAATCCGCTGTGCCGTGTCGCTATTCAACCAGCCTCCGGGTGGTGTTCTTTATCTGTTCGGTAATTTCCAGGGCGACTTTCAGCGCCCGCATCCCCGCCTCACCGGGCACCGGCGGCGCGCTCCGCTGCCTGACCGCGGTGAGGAACGCCCTGATTTCATCCCGGAGCGAGTCTCCGGGCTCGATGGCAAGCTTCTCGCTTACAATGTAGGGAATCCTTCCCTCCTCTTCTATCTTGCGGTAGAGCGAAACCCCCTGGGCGGCAAAATCAATGGAAATGTAGGCATCGGGCTGGAAGATGCGGATCTTCCTCATCCCCTTGTCGGATATGCGGCTGGCGGTGACGTTCACCACGCAGCCGCGCTCGAATTCCAGCCGCGCATTGGCGATGTCGATCATGGTGGAAATGACCGGGATCCCCACCGCGTGGATCGCCTTTACCTCATCATGGACCAGATTGAGGATGAGGTCAATGTCATGGATCATGATGTCGAGGATGACGTCAACCTCGGTCCCCCGCTCCTGGAATGAGTTCAGGCGATGGGACTCGATGAACAGGGGATTTTTCACCTTGTCCGCCACGGCCAGGTAGGCGGGGTTGAAGCGCTCCAGATGGCCGATCTGCAGGATGAGGTTCCGCTCGCGGGCAAGGAGGTTTAATTCCTGCGCCTCCGCGAGGGTGACGGTCATGGGCTTTTCCAAAAGCAGGTGGATGCCGTGCTCCAGAAGGTCTTTGGCGATGGCATGGTGCAGGGGCGTGGGGACCACCACGCTCGCTGCCTGAATCCGGGTGTAGAGCTCCCGGTAGTCGCTCAGGGCGCTGCTGCCGGTTTCTGCGGCCAGGGCCTTCGCCCTTTCGCTGTCGGTATCCACCACCGCCACCAGCGCGGCTTCAGGATGGGCGGCGTACTTCTGGGCATGAAACTTTCCCAGGTAGCCGCAGCCGATGACTGCAACCGGTAACCTGTCCATCTAGCGTGCAATGCCCCGTTTTGAAGTCTTGATAAAGGTTATGAGATGGTTGACCTCCGCCGAATTTTGCATCTCCGATTCCAGTTGCTCAAGGGCCTTCTCAACCGTGAGACCCGACCTGAAGATGACGCGGTAGGCTTTTTTCAGATTGCTCACCGCATCTTCCGAAAAGCGGTGCCGCTTCAGCCCCTCAATGTTTAATCCGTACAGCTGGGCCCGCTGGCCGTTGGCCATCATGTACGGCGGGATGTCCTGGCTTACCCCGGAGCAGCCGCCGATGATGCAGTAACTGCCCAGCCGCACAAACTGGTGGACTGCCGCCAGTCCTCCCACGATGGCGTGGTCTTCCATCTCGATGTGCCCGGCCAGGGTGGCGGCATTGGCCAGGACCACGTGGCTTCCGATCCTGCAGTCGTGGGCGACATGGCAGTAGGCCATGAGCAGGTTGTTGCTGCCGACGCGCGTTTCCCCGCCCGCTTGAGAGGTCCCGCGGTTGATGGTGACGAATTCCCGGATGGTGTTGTGGCTGCCGATGATCACCCGGGATTCCTCCCCCCGGTATTTGAGGTCCTGGGGAACAGCCCCGAGGGAGGCGAACTGGAAAATCGTGCACTCCTCACCGATTTCCGTCCAGCCGTCAATGACCACGTGCGGTCCGATGCGGGTATTTTTCCCGATCCTGACCCGGGGACCGATGATGGAGTAGGGTCCGATCTCAACCCCGCTGTCCAGCTCGGCGGTGGCGTCGATGATCGCCGTTGCATGTATCATGCGTATGCCTTTCCTGCGATCTTAAAAAGCAGAGATCGCCTGTTGTTAAGCCTCTTTTTGAGCGATGGTGGCCATGAGCTCCGCTTCGGCCACCAGCTCTCCGTTTACAAAGGCCTCCCCCTTGAACTTCCAGATGGATCGCTTCAGGTTGAGCGCTTGCAGCTCAAAGCGGAGCTGGTCGCCGGGGTAGACCGGCTTGCGGAAGCGCGCGTTGTCGATGCCGAGGAAAAGAATGTTCTTGCTCCCCGCCTTGTCGCGGTCGGACGAGAGCACCAGGATGCCCCAGGTCTGGGCCATTGCCTCGATGATCAGCACGCCGGGCATGATGGGAGATCCGGGGAAGTGCCCCTGGAAGAAGGGCTCGTTGATGGTCACGTTTTTAATGCCCACTATCCGCTTGCCCTCTTCCATCTCCAGGATTTTGTCGACCAGGAGGAAGGGGTAGCGGTGCGGAAGCAGACTCATGATCTCCTGTATGTCTTTCATTGTCCATCTCCAACTCGGGGTTGTAACTTCTAGACGAGGTGCATCTTATTGCTTACCTTTCTTAAGCTGGTGAGTCTCTCAGTACTTAATGATGTGTGATGTGGGATCTGTGATTTGAGATTAAAAATTTTTTCATCCCACATCACAAATCGCATATCCCATCATTTCAGGGATTTCGTGCTTCGGATTTGTGGATGCTACCAATTCACGTGTGCTTGTTTAGCATTTCCTCCAGTTTCAGAATCCGCTCCTCAAGGGCCCTGAGAGTTTTTCGCATCCGGGGGAGCAGGGGGAAGCAGCGGGACGCCTTAAGCCACTCCCGGTGCGGCATGTGGGGAGTTCCGGAAACGACGCTGTTGGCGGAGACGCTGCCGCTTATACCGGTCTGGGCGCCGACCATGACGTTATCCCCGATTTCCACGTGCCCGACCACCCCCACCTGGCCGGCAAGGGTGACGTGGTTTCCGATGACGGTGCTTCCGGAGATGCCCACCTGGGCAACCAGCAGGGTGTCTTCTCCCACCACCACGTTATGGGCTATGTGAACCAGATTGTCGGTTTTAACCCCCCGCTTGATCCATGTCTTTCCCAGGGCGCCCCGGTCGATGGTATTGTTGGCGCCGATCTCAACATCATCATCAATCCGGACGGTTCCCACCTGGGGAATCTTGTGGTAGCGCGTGCCGTCGGGTGCGAATCCGAACCCGTCGCTGCCGATGACGCTTCCCGCGTGGATGATCACCCGCTTGCCGATGCGGCATCGCTCCCGCACGGAGACATTGGAGTAGAGCACCGTCCCCTCGTCAATGAAGCAGTCGTCCCCGACAAAGGTATGGGGGTACATGACCACCCCGTCGCCGACGGTAACCCGGTTTCCGAGTACGACCAGGGGATGGATGGATACGTCCTTCCCGACGCGGGTGTCTTCCCCGATGACGGCGCTCCGGTCAATGCCCGGCGGCCGGTCGGAGGGCCGGTGGAACAGGGTGGCTATCTGCGCGTAGGCCAGATAGGGGTTGGCGGTTATGAGCAGCGATTTGCCGGGGGCTTCTATTTCCTGAGAGACGATGATGGCGGAGGCTTTGGTCGCGCCGGCCCTGGACAGATAGGCGGGCTTGGCGATGAAGGTGATTTCTCCCTCCCCGGCATCATCCAGGCTGGAGATGCCGGAAATGGCCAGGCTCTCATCGCCGATGATCTCGCCCCCCACCAGTGCCCGCAGCTCTTTGAGCGTGACTGTCTGCATGATTCAACCGTCTCGTGCCGATCCGCTTACTTGCCGCCCTGGGCATAGGATGCGTCGTAGCGCTTGATGATCTCGTCGGTTATTTCCATGGTCTCATCGGCGAAGAGAAGGGCGCTCTCGCTCTTTTCAAAGACAAAGGTAAAGCCTTTCTCCTTTCCGTAGCTCTGGGTGATTTTCACCAGCTCGGAAAGGATCTCCTTGACCGCGTCGTTGTCCTGCGCCTTCAGCTCGTCCTGGGACTCGTCGTAGAGCCGCTTGAAATCCCTGAGCTTTGCCTCATAGTCCCTCTTCTTTTCCTTTAATGCCGCTTCATTGAGCATGGACCCCTGCTTTTCAAGGGACTCCTGGAGCTTTTTCAGCTCCTCCTGCCTGCCGGCAAGGCTCTGCTCCGCCTTTTCCACCTTCTTGGCAAATTTTTCCTTCGCTTCCTGCCCGGCCTTGCAAAGGTTGAGCGCCTTCTGCAGGTCCACGTAGGCAAGCCGGTATTCGGCCGCCGCCGGGGAGGCAAGGCGTATCATCATTGACAGCATCAAAGCAGCACCTATCAGGCATCCTTTTTTCATGTACTTTCTCCTTGTGTGTTCATTCAAAATTGTCTGACAGCATTAGTGTCCAAAACAAGATAATTATCCTCCGATTGTTTTAAACTTTTTATATGAGATTGCTTCGTCGTCCGGGAAGGACTCCTCGCAACGACTGATGTATTTTGCTTTTCATAAAAGTCATTGCCGGAGAAGCAACTGAGCGCATATGACTGTTCTCAGGGTGTTTTTCAACAGCCTGCTAGAACATGGTTCCCATGGTAAAGTGAATCTGACTGCTGTCCTCATCCTCTTTGGGAGAGAGGTTAAGACCCCACTCCACCCGCAGGGGGCCGAAGGGCGACTGCCAGCGTATACCTGCCCCCACGCTTTTCCGCATATCCGAGAAATAGCTTTCGCTCTGCCGGTAGGCGTTCCCGGTATCAAAAAAGATATCCCCCCGGATACCCGCGCTCTTGACGATGGGAAAGATGTATTCGAAGTTGAAAAAGAGCTCTTTTTCTCCTCCCACCACGTCGTAGTCGTTGGGATCGGTTATGAAACGGTTGTATTCGCTTCTCTTTACCCGGGGCCCGACCGAGCGCTCTTCAAAACCTCTCAGGCTGTCCAGACCCCCCAGAAAGAATTTTTCAAAAATGGGTATGTCATCACCGCTATAGCCAAAGATGTAACCGATAGTCCCCCGGATCATGAAGGCGGTATCCCAGGGGAGGGGGAAAAACCTGCTGCTGCTGGCCTCGAGGGTTGCAAAGCCGCTGTCCCCTCCCAGCCCGGCAAACTTCCCGGTCAGGGAGTTGAGGGTTCCCCTGCGGGGGGTAAAGCGGTTGTCCAGGGTGTTGCGGATAATCCCAGCGTTGAAGGCGCCGACGTCGGTGGTTCCCTCCTGCTCGAGAATTTCAACGGCCGCGTCCGCGTCCACGTTGGATACGTCGACGGTTTCGTATTCATAGCCGAAATTAAACTTGGTGTACTCGCCGATAGGATGCCCGATGCGAACGCCCCCGCCCGTGCTCTCGCTGTCAAAGTCCTCGTACCAGCGCTCCATGTTGTAAAGGTCAAAGCCAGCGCTCCACCGGGTGTCGCGGAACCAGGGCTCGGTGAAGGAGAACATGAAACGGTTGGTGCCACCCAGCTGGGCTGAGATGTCAAAGCGCTGCCCCTTGCCCCGGAAGTTTTCCTGGGAAAACTGGATCATGCCCACCAGGCTGTCCACGGAGCTGTAGCCCGCGCCGAAGCTGATGGACCCGGTCGGCTTTTCCTCCACTTCCACATTGAGGTTGACCTTGCTGCCGCTGCTTCCCGCGGACGTGGTGAGATTGGACTTCTTGAAGTAGCCCAGGTTTTCAAGCTCCTGCTGGCTCCGCTTGATTTTGCTGTTGCTGTACAGATCCCCCTCCGCAACCCTCACCTCCCGGCGGATCACCTTGTCCCGGGTGCGGTTGTTGCCGGTGATGTTGATTTTTTCGAAATAGACCTTTTCTCCCTGGGCAATGTCATAGGTGATGTCGACGGTTTTCTGCTCGTCATGAATCGCGGTCAGGGGGGAGATGTCCACGTTGGCGTATCCCTTGTCCGCGTAAAGCTCCCGGAGGTTCACCATGTCCTTGTTGAGATAATTGCTGCTGAACACCTTTCCCTCGATGGCTAAAATGTCCTTGGCGAGCGATTCGCGCGGGAGGATGAGGTCCCCGGTGAGGTCAACCGTGCCGATGTTGAAGCGGTCGCCCTCCTCAACGGGTATGGTGATGAAGATATCCTTGCCCTCGTGGGTGACGGCGGGATTGCTCACCGTGGCCTTGATGTAGCCCTGGTAGTAATAATAGGCCATGAGCTTTTCCACGTCCTTTTGCAGCGCCTCCTCCTTGAATATGCCCGCGCTGGTAATGAAGGAGAGCATGTTTTTCTGGCGGGTTTCCATGATGCCCCTGAGCTGCTTGCTCTTGATCTGGGTATTGCCCACAAAGGATATTTTCTTAATCTTGGAGATTTCGTTTTCCCGGATGTAGTAATCCACCGATGTTTCACCCTCGCCGGAGGGCGTGAGCTTGTGGTCGATCTCGGCGCTCAGATATCCCTTGTCCGTGTACAGCTTTCTGATGCCCTCCGCGTCTTTCCGCACCTGGTTCTGGTCCAGCACCCTCCCCAGCTTGACGCCCAGCGTCTTCTGTATGTCCGGCGTCTTGATCTGCTTGTTGCCCTGGATCTTGATCTGGCTCACCACCGGACGCTCCACCACCGCGAAGGTGACCAGCTTTCCTCCGGGTACATCCTCGCTTTCAATCTGCACGTCGCTGAAATAGCCCATCCCGTAGACCTGGCGCAGATCCTCCTGGAGGGCTTCGGGAGCATAGAGGTCGCCTTCTTTGCTCTTGAGCACCAGCAGGATGGCGTCCTTTTCTATGTAGCGATTGCCCCGCACGGCAATGCCGGCAATGACCTCCTTGTCGAGTATGGTGAGATTGAGCTGCCGCGCGAGCTGGGCGATGCGGGCGGGAAGAACCTCCAGGCTCTCGCACTGTACGTAGACGTGCCGGTTCTCTTTCTGCCCGGAGGCGTCGATGATGAGCGCGTCGACGCTGGCGCCGGCGCCGATTTTGGTGAAGCTGCCGGTGATGGCGTACTCCGCCCCCACCGCGCGTGACAGCTCGCGCACCAGGCGTTCATCCATCGGGCCCCTGTCCGGGGTCAGCGCCATTTTCAGGGTGTGCTTGTCAACGGTCACGAGGTCGGCGGCCTCTTCCATGCGGGTGAGCAGCATGTCGGCTATGCCCTGGCCGAGGTAGTCGAGATTTTCCCGGCTGTGAACCGCAAAGGGAAAGACGGCAACCGTTCGCGGTGCATTGCCCCAGGCGCTGCTTGACAGCAGGCAGCATATCACCATCAGAAGAAGTTTCTTGGTCATCATGGCTTTCGTTCGCTCGCGGACGGTTCCGGGGTGCGGCTCATCCGGCCGTCGGTGAGGGTGATGCGCCGGGGAATCCTTGATGCCATGCCCTCGTTGTGGGTTACCAGCACCACGGTGATGCGCAAATCCCGGTTCAGCGACACCAGAAGCTCGAAGATGGATTCTCCGGTCCGCGAATCAAGGTTTCCGGTGGGCTCGTCCGCCAGGACGATCCCGGGCTTAAGCACCAGCGCCCGGGCAACGGCCACCCGCTGCTGCTCCCCGCCGGAGAGCTCCGACTGCTTGTGGGTCAGCCGGTCTTTAAGCCCCACAAAGGTCAATATGGATTCCGCCGCCTCAAGCGCCTCGTCCCGACTGTATCCCCTGATAAGAGCAGGCATCATGGTGTTTTCGAGCGCCGTAAATTCGGGCAGCAGGTAGTGAAACTGGAAGATGAATCCCACGTTTTTGTTCCTGAAATCAGCCAGCTGCACATCGCTTAAGGAAAAGAGGCTGGCCCCCCGGTAGAGGATGTCTCCCGAGGTGGGATGGTCCAGCGCCCCCAGCAGGTGCAGCAGGGTGCTCTTGCCCGCCCCCGAGGCCCCCACGATGGTCACCAGCTCCCCCTCCGCCAGCGAGAAGCTTATATCCTTGAGCGCCTCAACGGTTTTGTGATTCATTCCGTAGATTTTGCAGAGGCCCTTCACCTCAATGAGCATTGTCTCTCCCGTTGCCGGCCCGGCCTGTTTGAGGGGGGGATTATTCATAGCGCAGTGTCTCCGCCGGGTCCAGCTGTGCAGCCTGCCAGGAGGGATAGAGGGTGGCCATGAGGCTAATGCTTATAGCAGAAACGGTCACCAAAATCAAATCCCTGGGCGTAATTTTTATGATGAGATGGGATATGTAATACACATCGGGCGGCAGGCCGACGATGTGGTAGGTGTTCTGCAGCGCGGCGACAACGAAGCCTCCCAGGATGCCCAGCACGGTGCCGGTGAGGCCGATGATCAGCCCTTCCAGAATGAATATTTTCATGATGCTCAACGACTGCGCCCCCATGGACTTGAGGATAGCGATGTCCTTGTGCTTGTCCCGCACCACCATGATCAGGGTCCCCACGATGTTGAAGGAGGCCACCAGGATGATCAGCACCAGGATGATAAACATGGCCATTTTCTCCAGCTTCAGCGCCGCGTAGAGGTTCTTGTGCATATCCATCCAGTCCCGCACCTGGTAGCGCGCGCCCAGGTGCTCCTGGATCTTCAGGGAGAGCTGCTTGACCCGGTATATGTCCTCCACCTTGACCTCTATCTCCGTGGCCACGTCCGGCTGATTGAAAAAGTCCTGCGCCTGCGCCAACGAGACGTAGGCCAGCGAGGAGTCGTATTCATACATGCCCGAGTCAAAGATCCCCACCACCTGGAAGCGGGAAGCGCGCGGCGCCATGCCCGCCGGTGTCATGGTGCCGAAGGGGGATATGACCTTGATTTCATCTCCGGTGACCACCCCGAGGATCATCCCCAGCTCCTTGCCCAGGATGATTCCCGGAAGGCCCGAGGGAAGCTCTTTGTCCAGGTCCTGCAGGGTTCCCTCCTTGATGATGGATCCGAGGTTGGTCACCGTGGGGGCGCTTGCCGGGTCGATGCCCTTGATCATCGGCCCGACGGTGTTGGAGGGGGAGGAGATCATCACCTGGTTTAACATGGCGGGGGTGGCGGATTCAACCCCGGCGACGGTTTTAACTTCTTTTATTATCTCGCGGTAGTCGGGCATGCCCGCGCCAAGCTGGTAAATGACCAGGTGGGACTTGGCCCCGAGAATCTTGGTCCGCAGGTCATCGCTGAAGCCGGTCATGACGCCCAGCACAATGATCAGGGCCATCACCCCGATGGCCACCCCGCCTATGGAAATGAAGCTGATGACCGAAACGAAGGCCTGCTTTCTCCGCGCCTTGAGGTAGCGCAGGCTGATAAAGAGCTCGTAGGGTATGTTCCGCATCAGGGCTTACCTTTCAGGCTTGAGCAGGGGGAAGAGGATCACATCGCGTATGGAGGAGGCATTGCAGAGCAGCATCACCAGGCGGTCGATGCCGATGCCTTCGCCCGCCGCCGGGGGCATGCCGTATTCGAGCGCTTCGATAAAGTCCTCGTCCAGCCTTCCCGCTTCTTCGCCGTGCTCCCTGACCGCGGGCTGGTTTTTGAAGCGCCGGTGCTGCTCCAGGGGATCGTTCAGCTCCGAAAAGGCGTTGGCTATCTCCTGCCCGTTGATGAACAGTTCAAAGCGGTCAACCCGGTCCGGGTCGGCGTCGTTGTTCCGCGCGAGGGGGGAGATGGAGGTGGGGTAGCTGGTGATGAACGTCGGCCTGACGAGGCGGGGCTGCACGATTTCCTCGAAGAGATCATTGATGCAGTTTCCCGGGTCCCGGGGGTCGGTGGGGGTCAGGCCGAGGCGGTGAAGCACCTGCAGGGTCCTCCCGCTGTCCTTCAGGTCCGCGGGGTCCACATGGCCGTAATGGACAATCGCCTCTTCCATGGTAAAGCGCGGCCAGGGAGGGGTGAAGTCTATTTCTCCCTCAAGATAGGGAACGCGCAGGGCGGAATGCAGGCTGAGCGCGAGGTGGCAGATAAGCTCCTCGGTCAGATTCATGCAGTCTTCGTAGGTGGCGTAGGCCTGATAGAATTCAAGCATGGTGAATTCGGGATTGTGCTGGGTGGAAACACCCTCATTTCTGAAATTGCGGTTGATTTCAAAAACCTTTTCCATGCCCCCCACCAGGAGCCGCTTCAGATACAGCTCCGGGGAGATGCGCAGGTAGAGGTTGAGCTTGTAGGTGTTGTGGTAGGTTTGAAAGGGGCGGGCGGTGGCGCCCCCCGGTATGGCCTGCATCATGGGCGTTTCCACCTCGACGAATCCCCGCTCCTGCAAAAATGTCCGTATGAGGTTGATGATCCGGGAGCGGTTGAGGAAGACCGCCTTGACGCCCGGGTTCATCAGCAGGTCCAGATAGCGCTGCCGGTAGCGGATTTCAATGTTTGACAGGCCGTGCCATTTCTCGGGAAGGGGGCGCAGAGATTTGACCAGCAGCTTCAGCCGGTCCCCTTTTATGGTGAGCTCCCCGGTGCGGGTGACGAAAACGGTGCCCTCGATGCCGATAAAATCGCCCACATCAAGTTTTTTGATCAGGCTGAAGTCGCCGTCGCTGAGCAGCCCTTTTTGCAGGTAGGCCTGGATCCTGCCGCTGCCGTCCTGCAGGTGCACAAAGGCGGCCTTGCCGAAGTTGCGCATGGACATGATGCGTCCGCCCAGGCGGAACCTCTCCTGCACCTGCTCCACCTCTTCGGGCGGCATCTCCCTGAAACGCCCGGCAATTTCGGCCGCGGTGTGCGAGACCCTGAAATCATTGGGAAAGGGATTGATACCGAGAAGCCTGCACTCCTCGAGTTTCTTCCTGCGCAGCTCCATCAGGGTGCTTATTTCCTCCATGCAATTTCTCCCGGATAAAAAAATGCCTAATGGTATCGTACCCGCACGGCCGAGTCAAGGCAAATATCCGGAATGTACCGATATTTATTGAGAAAATGCGGAGGCAGTCCCCGGGTGGGACGCAGAAAGGCTTCCTTCGGCGAAGGTGAAAGACCGGCAGCTTCCGTTACTGGATGGCGCCGGCAATCTTGAAGATGGGCATGTACATGGCGAGAAGCATAAACCCTATGGTGCCGCCCAGAAAAACCATCATAAAGGGTTCGATGAGCGCGGTGAGGGCATCCACCGCGGCGTTCACTTCATCTTCATAGAAATCGGCGATTTTACCCAGCATGGTATCCAGCGCGCCGGTGGATTCTCCCACCGAGATCATCTGGGTCACCATGGGCGGGAAGATGCCGCTTTTGGAAAGCGGCTCGGCAATGGTTTTACCTTCGCTGATGCTGGTCCTGGTGTCCATGATGGCCTTCTCGACAACTTTGTTGCCCGCGGTGGCGGCCACAATGCCCAGGCCGTCAAGGATGGGCACGCCGCTTGAGGTCATGGTCTGCAGGGTTCTGGTAAAGTTGGCAATGGCCGATTTTTTCAACAAACTGCCGAAGATGGGAAGGCCCAGCAGTACTTTATCCACCGTGATCCTGCCCTTTTCGGTGGCCTTAAACCGGGTGAAGGCAAAAAACAGCAGGCCGAGGGCGGCGATGAGATAGAAGATATTGTTGCGCAGAAATGAGCTCAGGTCGACGACGAATTGCGTGATGCCGGGG
The DNA here is from genome assembly GCA_963793865.1 of uncultured delta proteobacterium. Lineage (GTDB taxonomy): Bacteria > Desulfobacterota > WTBG01 > WTBG01 > WTBG01 > CAZWCD01. The sequence goes on along the minus strand of CAWCBP010000004.1, from coordinate 138,257 downwards.
AGTTCTCCTCCCAGCCCCTCAAACATTTCCTGGAAAACAGGAATAACGAAGATGAGCAGAATGGCGATGACGATGAGGGCAATGGATAAAACGACGCTGGGGTAGACCATGGCCCCTTTCACTTTTCGCTTCAGCTTTTCGGCCTTTTCGATGTAGGTCGCCAGCCGGTTCAGAATGGTGTCCAGCATGCCCCCCATTTCTCCGGCGGAGACAAGGCTGACATAGAGATCGCTGAATATCTTGGGGTGCTTTTTCAGCGCGTTGGAAAGGGTTGAGCCGCTTTCAACATCACCCCTGATGGTCCCCACGGCCTTTTTCAGGGTGAGATTCGGCTCCTGCGATCCCAGTATTTCCAGGCCCTGGATGAGCGGCAGTCCGGCATCGATCATGGTGGCAAACTGGCGGGTGAAGACGCAGAGGCTTTTACCGCTCACCTTGGATCTGAGGAAGCGCAGATTTTCCAGGAGATCCTTGGACTTCACTTTGACCTTGGTGGCCTGGATTTTCTGCCCCCGCAGGGTTGTTCTGACCGCGGCTTCATTGTTTGCAGTCATCTCGCCCTTCTGCAGCATGCCCCGTGCGTTTTTACCTTCCCATACGTAAGCTTGCATTATGGCATCCTCTTACTTAAGTTAAAAGGTATCGTTTGTTTATTTTTTTCAACAGTTCTTATCGGATAACGACAAAAATAACTTTAGCAGGTTGTTGAAAAATTAGTTTTCCTCAGGCTGTTCAAAAGCCCCTCCCCTTGAGCCACATATAAAATAAAGGAATCTATGACGTACTACCCTGTCTTGCGGACCCTTGGCCCTTAAGCATTATTGGGCATGGGTCGCCCGAAGCACTTCTTCGGGTGTGGTAAGCCCCTGTCGCATTTTCTTGACGGCGCTGTCCCGCAGGCTTGACATGCCGCTTCTCATCGCCTCTTTCTTAAAATCGGAAAGGGATGCCCCTTTCAGGATCAGCTCCCTGCTCTGTTCGTTTATGAACAATACCTCGTAGATGGCCACGCGGCCTTTAAAGCCGGTGTTGTTGCAGTCCCGGCAGCCGGCACCCCTGTAAAGAGCGGCCGTGCCGGGTTCACCGGAAACAATGCCCAGGGATCGGTACGCGGCTTCGGGCGGACTCAGCGGCGTCTTGCAGCGCGGACAAACTTTTCTCACCAGCCGCTGGGCCACCACCAGCGTCAGGGCGGAGGAGATAAGGTAGGGCTCAATGCCCATCTGTATGAGACGGTTCACGGTGCCGGGGGCATCATTGGTGTGGAGGGTGCTCAGCACCAGGTGGCCGGTAAGCGCAGCCTTTATGGCTATCTCCGCCGTTTCAGCGTCCCGGATTTCCCCCACCAGGATGATGTCGGGGTCCTGCCTCAGAAATGCCCGCAGCACATGGGCAAAGGTAAGGCCGATTTCTTCGTGAATCTGGACCTGGTTGATCCCCGGCAGGTTGTATTCAACCGGGTCTTCGACGGTACAGATGTTCTTTGAGGCATCATTTAAAGCGTTGAGGGCGGAGTAAAGGGTAGTGGTCTTGCCGCTTCCGGTGGGGCCGGTGACCAGGACCATCCCGAAGGGATAGTTAATCACCTCTTTAAATAAGATCAGGTCACGCTCTTCAAATCCCAGCCGGGTCATGTCCGGCTGCAGGCTTGACTTATTAAGCAGGCGCAGCACCGCCTTTTCGCCGAACAGGGTGGGCAGCACGGAAACGCGAACGTCCACCTCCTGTGCCTTTTCGGTCCGTATCTTTATCCGTCCGTCCTGGGGCAGTCTCCGTTCGGCAATATCAAGCCGGGCGATGATTTTAATGCGGGAGAGGATGGCGTTTTTCAGCTTCAGGGAGGGCTGCATGACATCATAGAGCACGCCGTCGATGCGAAAACGAACCCTGAGCGTGTGTTCATAGGGCTCTATGTGAATGTCGCTGGCCCCCCTGATGATGGCGTCGTTGATCATGCCGTTAACCAGCCTGATGACCGGCACCTGCTCGCCCGCGATTTTCGGCTCGCGCCGTCCCGCGTCCCCTTCCCGGTCAATCATGTGCACCCCGCTTTCCGCGCCGGCCGGCCCTCCGTCGCCTACCCGCGCCGGCTTTTCATAGCAGGAGTCAAGCAGAGTGCGCAGGATGTCCTCGGGCGCGGCGCAGGTCTCAATTCTGTATCCGGTAAGAAATTTGATGTCATCGACGGCAAAGATGTTTGAAGGATCGGCCATGGCCACGACCAGGGTGCCGCCGTTTAAGGCAACAGGGAGAACGCCGTATTTGTTGGCCAGGTCGGCCGGAATGAGTTTTATCAGCCTGGGGTCTATCCGTAACTGCGCAAGGTCCACGGCGGAAGGTTCTATCTGATTGCCGATCAGGGGCTGCACGGTGTCCTCTTACAAACATCGGTCATGACCCGCCCGGGGCGCATGTTTCCCGACAGGGATTGGGCAAGAACTCCAGCTGGTTGTTGAAAAACACCCATCTGATTTGTGGCTCAAAGGGGGAGGGGCTTTTGAACAGCCTGAGGAAAAATACTTTTTCAACAACCTGCTAGAAGACAATGCAGGTTTCATACCAGTTCGTGCCGGCGGCAACATGGAGAAAAGGTGAACACCTTGTAACCGTTTTTTGCACGGGGGAAAAGTGCCGCGCGAGGGCAATGCCGGTCATTACCGGTAGGAGCGGCTTCAGCCGCGAATCTATCAGGCTTATATGTGCTTCCATCGAAAATTTAATTATTTTCCATGCCGTTCTGTATCCTCCAGCATTAGTGATTGATTAAAAAATTGTTTCATGCTATATTTTTTCGAGTGAAGCAGGCATTCAGCAGAGATCTGAATTTCTGAAAACTATCAAGCGGTTGAACCTGCTCACCTATTTTTTTTGCCGAAAATGCCAGAGCTCACGCATCCACACGAGCGCTGGTTTTCAGTCAGGTGATTCGGGGGTTGTAACTGCGAGAGTGGCGGAATCTGGCAGACGCACTGGATTTAGGATCCAGCGGGAAACCGTGGGGGTTCAATTCCCCCCTCTCGCACCACTATTAACCATGGTTGTTGAACGGAAAGGGATTGCATTCGATGCAGGTTACCGTTGAGCAGTTAGGGCCGGTCAAGAAGAAGATTAATGTGGTTATTCCTCCCGACAAGGTGGCGGAGGAGGTGGCGCTGACCTATCAGAAGCTGCGGCAGCAGATCAGGATGAGAGGTTTTCGCCAGGGTAAGGTTCCCGAGGACCTGTTGCGGAAATATTACAAGGAGCAGGTCGAGGGAGAGGTGGTGTCGCGGCTCATCCAGGACTCCTATCCCGAGGCGTTAAAAACCGTGCAGGCGCTGCCCATATCGCAGCCGGTGGTTGAAAACGGCATCTTCGAAGAGGGAAAGGAATTTTCCTATTCCGCCAGCTTCGAGGTCAAGCCGAAGATCAGCCTGCAGGGCTACCTCGGCCTTGAGGTGGAAAAAGAAAAACTGAAGGTTTCGGCGGAAGATGTCGAAAAGAGACTGTCGATGATCAGGGAATCACACGCCTCCTTCAGGGAGGTGGAGGAGGACCGGCCGGTCAGGGCCGGTGATTTCATCGTCGCCGACGTGGACGGAACGGTGGAGTCAAAACCCTTTGAAGGCGGCAGCCTCAGGGACTATCTGTTTGAAGTGGGCGTCGATCACTACCTTCCGGGGCTGAGCGAAAAGCTGACAGGGCTTTCCAAAGGGGCGGAACAGGAGATCGTGCTCAACCTGCCCGGGGATTTCAAGCGACGGGAGCTCGCGGGCCGGGAGGTCAGGCTGAAGGTGGCCGTCAAGGGGTTGAAGAGCAAGGTGCTCCCTGAACTCGATGACGCATTTGCCCGGGACCTCGGCGAGTACCAGGGGCTGGAAGATTTAAAGCTGAAGCTGCGGGAGAGCATGGAACAGGAGGAGCGGGAGCGCATTGACGCCGAGATGAAAAGAAGACTGATTGATGCGCTGATCGAAAAAAACCCCCTTGACCTGCCCCCCCTGATGGTGGAGCGGAAGATTGAATTCATGATGGCCGATGCCCAGCGGACGCTGGTGGCGCAGGGATCAAGCCTGGAGAAGCTGGGCATTCCCGCCCAAAGCATGATGGCCAGCTTCAGGCCGGAGGCGGAGCGGCAGGTGAAGTGCTCGCTCCTGGTTGAGGAGATTGCCAGGCGCGAGAACATAAGCGTCGGTGACGGGGAGATTGAGGAAAAGCTTGACGAAATCGCCCGGTCGACGGACAAGAGCAGGGAGCAGGTCAGCAATTTTTATAAACGGGAGGGCCTCTGGGAGGGCCTCAAGTTCAGGCTGCTCGAAAACAAAACCATTGATTTTCTGCTGGGCGGGTCTACAATACGTGAAATCGACAAACCCGCGCAGCAGTGAGGAGAACGCATACATGACCCTGATTCCGATGGTGGTGGAGCAAACCAACCGGGGCGAGAGGGCGTACGATATCTACTCCCGCCTCCTGAAAGACCGCATCATTTTCCTGGGCAGCGTGATTGATGATGACGAAGCCAATATCATCATTGCCCAGATGCTTTTCCTGGAATCCGAGGATCCGGACAAGGACATCCACATTTACCTGAATTCACCCGGCGGGGTGGTGACCGCGGGCCTGGCCATTTACGACACCATGCAGTACATCAAGCCCGATGTCTCGACGCTCTGCATGGGGCAGTGCGCCAGCATGGGGGCGGTGCTGCTGGCGGCGGGGGCGAAGGGAAAGCGCTTCGCGCTCCCCCATTCCCGGATTATGCTCCATCAGCCCCTGGGGGGGTTTCAGGGGCAGGCCACCGATATCGACATCCACGCCAGGGAAATCCTGCGCATGCGGGAGGAGTTGGATTCAATCCTGATGAAGCACACCCAGCAGCCCCTGGACAGGATCCGCGCCGATACCGAGAGGGATTTTTTCATGAGCGGCCAGCAGGCCAGGGAGTACGGCATCATTGACGAGGTGATCGCCAAGGCGGAACGGCTGACAGGCATTGAGGGGAAAACACCAGGCAAGGGAGGAAAGCGGTGAACCGGAAAGACGCTGGCAAATACGGCAATCTCTTTTGCTCATTCTGCGGGAAAAACCAGGACGAGGTGCGCAAGCTCATCGCCGGGCCATCGGTCTACATCTGCGATGAATGCATCGAGCTCTGCAATGACATCATTGCCGAAGAAAATGAGCGGGAGGCCATAAGCCGCAGGAAGTCGACCATACCCAAGCCCTACGAAATAAAGGCGGCGCTCGACGAATACGTCATCGGCCAGGACCGGGCCAAGAAGATCCTGTCGGTGGCGGTGCACAATCACTACAAGCGGGTTGATTCCTCCGGACAGCTGGACGGGGTGGAGCTGCAGAAGAGCAACATTCTGCTCATCGGTCCCACCGGTACCGGCAAGACCCTGCTGGCCCAGACCCTGGCCCGGATTCTGAACGTGCCCTTCACCATCGCCGATGCCACCAGCCTCACCGAGGCGGGCTACGTGGGCGAGGACGTGGAGAACATCATCCTGAGCCTGCTCCAGGCCTCCGAGTACAACATCGAGAAGGCCTCCCGCGGCATCGTCTACATTGACGAGATTGACAAGATTTCCCGCAAGTCCGACACCCCCTCCATCACCCGTGATGTATCCGGGGAAGGGGTGCAGCAGGCGCTCTTAAAAATCATTGAAGGCACCGTTGCCAACATACCGCCCAAGGGGGAGAAAGCATCCCCAGCAGGAGTTCCTCCAGGTCGACACCACCAACATTCTCTTCATCTGCGGCGGCGCCTTCTGCGGGCTGGAGAACATCATCCAGCACCGCGTCGGCACCAAGACCATGGGGTTCGGCGCCGACATCAAGGGAAGGGAGGAAAAGCGGGTGGGCGAGGTCCTGAAATCGATTCAGACCGAGGACCTGCTCAAGTACGGCCTGATTCCAGAGTTTGTGGGAAGGCTCCCGGTGATCGCCACCCTGGAGGACCTGAGCGAGCAGGCGCTGGTGGACATCATCGCCAAGCCCAAAAACGCGCTGCTCAAGCAGTACACCAAGATTTTCGAGTTCGAGAACGTCAAGCTCAAGTTCAAGGATGACGCCCTGTGGGCGGTGGCCCGGGAGGCCATAGCCCGCAAGTCCGGGGCGAGGGGCCTGAGGGCCATTCTGGAAGAAATCATGCTCGACATCATGTACGACATCCCCTCCCAGGAAAATGTGAAGGAGTGCGTCATCAGCGAAGAGGTGATCCTCAAGAGGGAAAAGCCGCTGATCGTGTATGAAAACAGGACCAAAACAGCATAGGAGGATAAACAGCCTTGATATTTAAATCCCACAAGACACCGGATGATAAAGCCGGGATGAAATCGTACCCCCTTCTGCCGCTGAGAGATATCGTGGTTTTTCCCCACATGATCGTGCCGCTCTTCGTGGGGCGGCAGCGGTCGATCAATGCCCTGGAGGATGCCCTGGCCAAGGACAAGCTCATCGTGCTGGCCACGCAGAAGGACGCCAAGGTGGATGAGCCCGGCCCCCGCGACATGTATCTCACGGGCACCCTGGGCAGCATCATTCAGATGATCCGCCTGCCGGACAACAGCGTCAAGATCCTGGTGGAGGGCAAGGCGCGGATACTGCTTAAGGAGTTCCTGCCCAGCCCCGAGCTTTTCCTGGTGGAGACCGAGCTCATTCACGAGGGGGCGGCGGTTACCCCCGAAATAAAGGCCCTGATGAGAAGCGTTCCCGCCACCTTCGAAACCTACGTCAGGCTCAACAAGCGCATCGCGCCCGAGGTGGTTTCATCGGTGAGCGCCCTCGACGATCCCTCGCACCTGGCCGACGCCATTGCCGCTCACCTGACGGTCAAGCTGCATGACAAGCAGTCGCTGCTGGAAACCATCGACGTGACCGAGCGGCTGGAGAAGGCCTACGCGCTGATGCGCTCGGAGATCGAGATCCTGAACATCGAGCGCAAGATCAAGAACCGGGTGAAGAAGCAGATGGAGAAAACCCAGAAGGACTACTACTTGAGCGAGCAGATGCGCGCCATCCAGAAGGAGATGGGCGACAAGGACGACGGGGCGAGCGAGCTCAAGGAGCTCGAGGAGAAGGTGGCCAAGAAGAAGATGTCCGAAGAGGCCACCACCAAGGTGATGAAGGAGCTGAAAAAGCTGAAGATGATGCCGCCGCTCTCGGCGGAGGTGACGGTGGTGCGCAACTATATCGACTGGCTGATCTCGCTTCCCTGGTTCGAGCAGACCACAACCGGCCTGGACATCGATGAGGCCCAGCGCATCCTCGAGGAGGATCACTACGGGCTGGAAAAAATCAAGGAGCGGATCCTGGAATATCTGGCGGTGCAGAAGCTGGTGAACAAGATCAAGGGGCCCATCCTCTGCTTTGTGGGACCGGCGGGCGTGGGCAAGACGTCGCTGGCGCGCTCCATCGCCCGGGCCACGGGGCGGAATTTCGTCCGGCTCAGCCTGGGCGGGGTGCGGGACGAGGCTGAAATCAGGGGGCACCGGCGCACGTACATCGGGGCCCTGCCCGGCAAGATCCTGCAGTGCCTGAAGAAGGCCGGGTCCAACAATCCGGTCTTCCTGCTGGATGAAGTTGACAAGATGAGCACTGATTTCAGGGGCGATCCCTCGGCGGCGCTGCTGGAGGTGCTCGACCCGGAGCAGAACAACAGCTTCAACGATCACTATGTCGACGTGGATTATGATCTCTCCGACGTGATGTTCATAACCACCGCCAACACCCTCTTCCAGATCCCCCCGCCGCTGCAGGACCGCATGGAGATTATCCGCATTCCCGGCTATACCGAGTGGGAGAAGCTGCACATTGCCCGGCGGTTTCTGATCCCCAAGCAGATCAAGGCCAACGGGCTGACCGAAAAGAACATCAGCTTCAGCGAAAACGCCATACTGACCATCATCCGCCGCTACACCAAGGAGGCGGGGGTGCGCAACCTGGAGCGGGAGATGGCCTCGGTATGCAGGAAGGTGGCCAAGGAAGTGGTGAAGGGCGGCAGCGAAACCTCCGCCCGGATCGGCACCAAGGTGGTGAGCAAGTACCTGGGAATCTTCAAGTACCGCTACGGCGAGATGGAGAAGAAGGACGAGGTCGGCATCACCACCGGCATGGCCTGGACCGAGGTGGGAGGAGAGCTGCTCACCATCGAGGTGACCACCATGCCCGGCAAGGGCAAGCTGTTTACCACCGGCAAGCTGGGCGACGTGATGCAGGAGTCGGCGCAGGCCGCCCTGAGCTATGTCAGGTCACGGGCGGAGCGGCTCGGCCTGGAGAAGGATTTTTACCAGAAGATCGATCTGCACATTCATGTTCCCGAAGGGGCCGTTCCCAAGGACGGGCCCTCCGCGGGCATTGCCATTACCACCGCCATTGTTTCCGCCCTGATCGGCAAGCCGGTTCGCCGGGACATCGCCATGACCGGGGAAATAACCCTGAGGGGCAGGGTGCTGCCCATCGGCGGGCTCAAGGAAAAGATCTTGGCGGCCCATCGCGGACATATCGCCCGGGTGCTGGTCCCCCAGGAAAACGATAAGGATCTCAAGGAAATTCCCTCGAAAATACTGGATACGGTCCAGGTGGTGCTGGTGGAGCACATGGATGAGGTGTTAAAGGAATCGCTGGTGCTCGATGATCCTCAGGCTTTCCTGCAGGGCAGGCAGGATAAGCGTGATGAAGAAAAGGATGGCAAGCGGTTATACCCTGAAGAGACCGCCCCGACCATGGTGACCCACTAGCAGGCTGTTGAGTGGAAGGGAGGAATCACCCTGTGGCGACGAAGCAATGCTTTATGGCATGAGATTGCTTCGCGGTGCTCGCAATGACGTGCTTGGAATGTGGCATTTATTGATACAGGGGTGAAATAAAAACCAGTCGTTGCGAGGAGCCCCGCCTGGGCGGGCAACGAAGCAATCCCACCCTCAGAGCTTGTATCCGATCTTTCTCAGGAAGCTTTTGCGCGCGTCCCTGTCCCCCTGTGATTCCGTTCCCTTCGGCCTTGAGCCGTCGATCACGCCGAGTATTCCCCTGCCTTGCGCTGTTTCAGCGACAATCACCTCCACCGGGTTGGCCGTGGCGCAGTAGAGTGAGCACACCTCGGGGCACTGCTTGACGGCATTTAAGACATTGACGGGAAAGGCGTTCCTGAGCACAATCACAAAGCTGTGCCCCGATGCGAGGGCGTGGGCGTTTTTAACCGCCGCCGCCGTGAGCCCTTCATCATTGCCTTCCGCCCGCACCAGGCATGGTCCGGACGCCTCACAAAAGGCAATGCCGAATTTTGCCTGGGGGACGGACGTGACCATTATCTCATAAAGGTCTTCAGCCGTTTTGATGAAGTGGGATTGCCCGACAATCAGGTTGGCTTCATCGGGGATTTCCATGGGGACGGTTGTAAGGTCCATCTTCCTACTCCTGTTGTGCGGTGGGTAACGGTTGGGCGCGCGTGCTGATAAATCTAAAGGTTTGTCTCTGAGATTTAAATTCGAAATCCGAAGCACGAAATCCGAAACAAATCCAAATACCAAATGACCAAAATTCAAAACCGGGCTTACCGCCTCTGATTAAAATCATTATATAAAATTCTGCAAAAGACAAGTCAAGGTTAAATTCACCGCGCGGCAGTGTCCATTTTACTGCTTGAATTATTGACGGGCCGGGTATACCATACGATGCAGCAGCGGCTGCAAATCCGAAATTCGAATATCGAAGCCGGAAACGGCAACCACGAAGCGCACGAAGGAAAAAGAAGAAGAGCACGAAGAGAGACACGACGCTTTAAATTAGGAACGAGAGGCGGGTTATGAAAAGAATCGGCATTCTTACCGGCGGCGGCGACTGTCCCGGGCTTAATGCGGTCATACGGGCAGTGGTGAAACGGGCCATTGATACATACAAATTTGAGGTGATCGGCATCAGGGAGGGGTGGGCCGGCCTGATCAAAGGTCAGGTGGAGCCGCTTACCCTTTTTTCCGTCACCGGAATACTGCCCCGCGGGGGGACCATCCTGGGCACCTCCCGGACCAACCCCTTTAAGGCCGAGGAAACGCTGCAGAAGATGCTCAACAACATCAAGCGCTACGGCATAGAGGGCTTTATCTGCGTGGGCGGCGAGGATACCCTGGGCGTTGCGAGCCGGCTGCATGAAATGGGCATTCCGGTGGTGGGCGTTCCTAAAACCATCGACAATGACCTTCCCTGCACCGATTATACCTTCGGGTTCGATACCGCGGTCAGCATCGTTACCGAGGCCATCGACCGGCTGCACACCACGGCGGAATCCCATCACCGGGTCATGGTGGTCGAGGTCATGGGGAGGCACACCGGGTGGATTGCCACCGTCGCCGGCATTGCCGGCGGCGCCGACTGCATCCTCATTCCCGAAGTGCCGTTCAGGATTGAAGAGGTGGCCGAATTGCTCAAGCAGCGCCGCAAGCGCGGCAAGACCTTCAGCATCATCGTGGTGGCGGAGGGGGTGGAGCTCAATCACGACAGCGGCGTGGTGGTCCAGGAGGAAAAGACCGATGAATTCGGGCACGCGCTCCTGGGGGGCATAGGCAATATCATCGGCAGGAAGCTGGAGGAGCTCACCGGAATCGAAACCCGGGTTACCACCCTGGGGTATGTGCAGAGAGGGGGCACGCCCACCGCGTTCGACCGGGTGCTGGCCACGCGCTTCGGGGTGAAGGCGGTGGATATGCTGGCAAACAAGGAATTCGGCAAAATGGCCTGTCTGCGTGGTACCAGCATTGAAGCCATTGACCTGAAGGAAGTGGCCGCCGGCAATAAGACAATCAACCCGGACTTATATAAGGTTGCCGAGCTTTTCTTCGGATAAGGTTACGTCCCGGAAATAAATATATAGGAAAAGCAAAACCAAGCAGTCGTTGCGAGGAGTCCCGCCGGGACGACGAAGCAATCCCCTGGCGAAATGGCTGCCGAGAAGGTTTTATCTTGACTTTTTCACTACCTGTCGATAATATGCACCCCGCCGGTGAGTTAACCGGCGATGTTCATTCATGGTGAAGATAAGGATATGGTGATGAGGCGTCCTTTCATAGCCGGCAACTGGAAAATGCATAACACCTGTGCCGAGAGTGTTGAGCTGGTTTCCCGGCTCAACGGCATGCTTTCTGATCTCTCCGGGGTGGACGTGGTGGTCGCTCCCCCGTTTACCGCCCTTACGGCCGTGGCCGCTGTGCTGAAAAGCGGTCCCATGGCCCTGGCCGCGCAGAACCTGTTCTGGGAGGAAAAAGGCGCGTTTACCGGTGAGATAGCCCCGGCCATGATCAAGGATGCGGGATGCGCCTATGTCATTATCGGGCACTCCGAGAGGCGGCAGTTCTTTCATGAAACTGATGAAACGGTGAACAGAAGGCTTAAATCGGCGCTCAAGGTTTCCCTTGTCCCCATTGTCTGCATCGGTGAGACGCTGGCGGAGCGGGAGGCTGATAAAACCTTCAGCATTATTGAGCGGCAGATCAGGTCCGGGCTGATCGATTTGTCCCTGGATGAGATCGGGAGGGTGATCATTGCCTACGAGCCGGTGTGGGCCATCGGGACCGGCAAAACCGCCACGCCGGAGCAGGCCCAGGAAGTGCATGGTTTCATACGCAGGCTCATTGCCCAATTATTCAGCCGGGAGATCGCGGACAGGATGCGGATACTCTACGGCGGGAGCGTGAAGCCCGACAATATCGACCAGCTCATGGCGCAGGCTGACATTGACGGGGCACTGGTGGGGGGGGCGAGCTTAAAGGCGGAGGATTTCGCGCGGATCGCGCGGTTCAAGTCGTAATCGCGCCGCGGTCATGATTTCAGAAGAAAGGATGGATCAATCATGTTTGTATTTATCACTGTTTTGCACATAATCATCTGCGTGGTTCTGATCATGGTGGTGCTGCTTCAGACAGGCAAGGGGGCGGAAATGGGCGCCGCTTTCGGAGGCTCCACGCAAACGGTATTCGGCAGCAGCGGACCGGCCGGCTTTTTGAGCAAGATGACCACCGCGGTTGCCGTTCTCTTTATGATAACCACGCTGATGCTGTGCTACCTCATCGGCCGGGCCCCCGTGCCGACCATAATGGAAAAAAAGGTGGAGCAGCAGGCGGCCGAAAGCGCTGTCCCGCAGACCCCGGAGCAGGCGCCTGTCCAGGCAGCCCCTGTAGCCCCGGCGGCGGAACCGGGCAACGCGGCTGGTCCGGCCGTTCCGGAAAGTCAGCCGCCGCAAAACTGATAGAGTCTTATATAAGCAGCATACCGCAGATTACCTCAGCCGTGCCGAAGTGGTGGAACTGGCAGACACACCATCTTGAGGGGGTGGCGGGGAGACCCGTGCGGGTTCGAGTCCCGCCTTCGGCACCACCTTCCTATTTTTCAATCACTTGACTACTCTTATTATAATCCGGGTGTACCTGGGGTGCAGATAGGTCATCCAGTTTGTTTACTGCCTGCCTGTTTGAACTGGGGATCAGGTGACCGCAAATATCCACGGTCATCTGGATCGAATGATGACCTAACTGCTCTTTTACGTAGACAGGACTCTCTCCTTTAGAGAGAAGGAGTGAAGCATAGGTGTGACGAAGGTCGTGGAGGCGAATCTGACGTAACCCAGATTTCCTCAAAATCCGCTTGTGTATCTTTCTGACAAAATTCTGTTCCATTATCTCCCCGCCCTGCTTAAATATCAGATCAGGTAACTCACCTGTACCGCTTTTAAGTGCCTCTTTTTTACTGTGATGGCATTAGTCCTTTCAGCATATCAGTCAACTGATCCGACATGTCCACCTTGCGTGTCTTTCCGTTCTTGGGTAGGTTAAACTTGCCACGCCGGTAACTCCTTTTGACCCGGACCTCTCTTCTTTTTGATCCTGCTGTTTTCTCTGAAGGTTATTCTGTTAGCAAAGCCCCCTTGCCCACTGGTAGGCAGGGGCTGTTTTTTGTGAGGATGGATGAATCATTGTCTATGTTTCTTGGGCGGAAAAATGCCCTAGACCCTTAACATAAAAGGTGGTACATAAAATGAGGGCAAATCAATTGTCCCGTCTCTCGTTATTTAATATTGATACCAATCCATATGACTGAACAAACACATATTGATGACCATTCCTCACGCAAAGGGCGGCTTGTACTTCTGGCAGGTACGGTCGCTCTCTTCATTTTTGTGCTGACGCTGGTTACTTTCATGCCATCACTTAAAAATGGCTTTGTTTGGGATGACATACAATATATCACTGAGAATCAACTTATCCGTTCATTAGATCTCCATACCCTGGCTGCAATGTGCGGCACCTTTTATCAGGGCAACTGGCATCCGCTTACCTGGATCAGTCACGCTGTTGACTATGACCTCTTTGGGGTAAAACCTTCGGGCCATCATTTAAGCAGCATTATCTTGCACGCTTTGAACTGCCTGCTTGTGTTTTTTTTAACGATAAAACTTATTTTGGTAGCGGAGGAAGGGAAAACCAGTGATAGCCGACAAATGTCATCACATGCCCCGATCAGCTCTTGTCTGCTTTCCGGAGCCATTACGGCCCTCCTTTTTTCCCTTCATCCATTAAGGGTGGAGTCAGTGGCATGGGTGGCAGAGCGCAAAGATCTCCTATGCGCCTTTTTCTTTCTTTGTAGTGTGCTCTCGTATCTCTATTACAATTCTCCACTATCAGCACCAAACCGATGGGTATGGTTTGCCTGCACCACCGCTTTTTTCCTGCTCGCCCTGGCATCAAAGCCAATGGCCATAACCTTGCCTGTCGTATTGCTTCTCTTGGATTTATACCCACTTTCTAGATTCGGAAACGCACCGCGGGAAAAAGGGAGGCCGCTGCTGGAGAAAACGCCCCTTTTTCTTTTCAGCATAGTGTCTGGTTTCATAACCATCACTGCCCAAAATTATGGAAGAGCCATCCGCAATCTGCAAGAGATGCCTGCCGATGCAAGGATACTCAACGCGTTGAGGTCTCTACTTTTCTACGTTGAGAAAACGATCGTACCAATCAATCTGGTACCATTTTACCCCTTTCCCAAACACACCCACTGGCTTGATTTTCACTATGTATTTTCTTTCCTGATCATAGCAGCCATAACCTGCTTGTCACTCTGGATGGCAAAAAAGAAAAATTATCTCCTGCTCATTGCATGGGCCTATTATGTTGTAACACTATCCCCGGTTCTGGGAATCATACAGGTCGGCGGTCAGTCAGCTGCAGACCGTTATACTTATCTACCCACCATCTCTGTTTTTGTGATGATGGGAACAGGTATGTTTTGGATTTTGCTCAGAAAGTACGTTAGATTACACAAGGGTATTATAACGCCTCTTATACTTATACCTGCCTTCTACATTTATCTACTCATGCAGGCGACCCGACAACAAATACCCGTCTGGCGAGATTCTGAGAACCTTTGGACCAGCGTTGTTACTATGTTTCCTTTTCCAGCAAGTGATCCGCTGGTGCATTATAATCTCGGAAATGCGTACATGCAAAACGGCAAGTATGACGAAGCAATATTTGAGTTCAAGCGAACAGTCCAGTTACAGCCGAATTACGACAAGGCATATAATAATCTGGGTAAAATTTACGTCATGCAGGAAAGGCTTAATGAAGCAATCGCAGCTTTTAAGCAGGCTGTGGCTATTAATCCAGGCAACGCTAAGGCATATAACAACCTTGGCAGTGCTTACTTCATGAAGGGCGATGTGGAAAGTGCGATTGCGGCAATAAAACGATCATTAGCCATCAACGCCAATAATGCGAATGCACATAGCAATCTGGCCGTTGCCTACTACTCAAAGAAAGATTATGATCGGGCACTTATGCACTATGATGAAGCATTAAAACAGGGTGGTAAGGTTAATCCCCAATTATCCAAGTTGATCGACACATTACGCTAACCATTGTCAAATAGGAAAAATGGGGGGACGTAGGTGAATAGGTGCATAATTATCTTGACAGGGTATTTGAAAGGGAACAGAGAGGCCGTATGCCGCGACAAGCACGACTTGATGCCCCCGGAACGCTCCATCATGTGATGGGCCGGGGGATAGAAAAAACAGCCATATTCAGACACAAGGACGATCGGAAAGACTTTCTCAACCGGGTAGCCCTGTTGTGCCAGGAAAAAGCATGGAAAGTATATGCCTTTGCATTGATGGAAAACCACTTCCACCTGTTGATACGGACATGCCGGCAATCGCTGTCGTATAGTATGAAGAAGCTATTGACCGGCTATGTGGTCAATTTTAATCGCCGGCACAAACGCTATGGCCATCTTTTTCAAAACAGATACAAGTCAATCATCTGTGAAGACGATCCTTATCTTTTAGAGCTCACCCGATACATCCATCTTAATCCATTGCGAGCCGGCGTGGTAAAAGGGATGGGCGAGCTGAGCCGGTATGTATGGACAGGACATGCAGCACTGCTGGGAAATGTAAAACGGGAATGGCAGGATGTGGAAACGGTACTTGGCTATTTTGGCAGTAGGAGGAAAACTGCGGTTATGAAATATGAAGAATTTGTAAGAGAAGGGGTAGGTCAGGGAAGACGGCCTGAATTAGTAGGAGGGGGATTGATACGCAGCCTGGGGGGCTGGTCGCAGGTAGTATCGCTGAGGCGGAAAGGGATGCAGATCGTCCATGATGACCGTATACTGGGGAGCAGTGATTTTGTGAGCGGACTGTTACGTGAGGCCGAGGGAAAAGAGAAGGAGACATTGCGCTTGTCTTTAAAAGGAAGGGATCTCGATTCATTGGCCCAGGAAATAGCGAATCGCGAAGGTGTGGAAGAGAAAGTTTTGAGAGGAGGGAGCAGGAGCGCGGCAGCGGTACGAGCACGCAGGATATTGTGTCAGCTGGCGGTGAAGAAGCTCAACTATTATGGAGCAGAAGTAGCGCGGTATCTGGGGATGACGACGTCCGCAGTGAATAGAAGTGCAAACTCGAAGGAACTCCCTGAGATAAAAAATTATCTGTAAGTTGTCTATTCACCTACGTCCCCTCTTTCCATTACGAGAGCACGGAAAGACATCATCCATAATAAGAGGGACTGGATTCTACGCCTCCCCTTTCTCAAACAGCCCCCCCGGCCGCATGGTCGAGGGTTTTTTTGTTGAAAAAATAAGCATTTCATGGTTGAATTACAATGCAATGCTATCTGCATGGGGAAATCGGCAAGCGTGACAACCCCTGACCCATATGTGCAGGGGTAAAGTGGTGCGGGTGTTGATGAGGGGCAAGCGGATTGTTTGAGAGGTTAATGCGCCTTAAAAAGAAACGGAGGAAACGATGCATATTGCTTTATTTGTTATTATCCTGTGGCTCCTGGCCTACGGGACGTTCGTTGCAGCGAGTTACCTGCTGCATTCATTAGCGGCTCAGAAAAAGATTGTCCTGCCGTACGAACAGCTGAGCAGAAAGAAAGCACTGCAAGTGGCATGCATATTATCCGGAGCGATTGCGATATTAGTGTGGGTGGTTGGGATGGCCAGCATATAACCGCGCACATTCCCTTCGTCACCCTTGCTGCAGGCCATGCCGGTTTCACTTCCTTTCCCAGGTGACGTTATACACCCCTTCGCGCACATTCCTGTACTTCATCCGGTCCGGGGTAATTTCTATAACCCGGATGTTGAAGTTCGCGGGAAGCTGCGTTTGCCCCATTTTCTTGAGTGACTCATAGACGCGCATCTTCTTCAGGGCGGTTTCAAAGCGGCGGGGATTATCCTTCCGGCCATAGACCTTTGCCTTTCCCCACGCCTGCAATCCCTTGCCCCCCCAATAATCCTTGTCAGGATAATACGGCTCCGCAATGGAAAATGAGACCGTTTTATTGACCTTCAGGTTGTTGAACTTGCTTCCCCCCTCGGAAAGCATGTAAAAGGTAAATCCATCCGGACGGTATTCTATGGGGGTGGTTCTGGTGATGTTGTTTCTGCAGGTGCTGAGGTGAAGCACATTGTTCCTGGTGATAAACTGCATAAGCACTTTTTCAAAGGCAGCCGGCGAGTTAAAGTGTTTTATCTTCACCCCGAATTGCTTAAACGATGACAGAACAAATGAAGGTATTGTGGGTTGTTTGATTTTTGACATACGGCTCTCCTTTTTGTGGATTTAACCTCTTGGCATGTACCCGACAGCCCCGAAATTTTCCGACATCTTCCCGTATCCTGTTGTGCCTTACCGGCGGCGTTTTCTGAGCGCTGTGCCTTTCCTATACCACACAACGGCGTGCGGGGTAAAGTCCATTGGAAGCAAGAATCATGTTTGCCGCAAATGGCTTGACAGTGCCGGCCGCAATTTTATATAAAAAGCTTGAAAACGTTTGCGTGCGCGGCACATAAAAGTAAGGAGGTAATGGTCAATGCGATACAAGCGTCTGGGCAGGACAAATCTGGAGCTGTCGGTCATATCCTACGGCGGGCTGGCACTTTTTTTCAAAGAGATTAAAGAGGCCACCGCCCTGATTGAGGCGGCGCTTGACGAGGGGATCAATTATATCGACTGCGATGAGGCGGGAAACCAGTTTGTGCCCGCGGTGGTGTACGAGGATACCCGGAACAAGCTCGGCCCGGTGCTCAAGAAGAGAAGAAACGACCTGTATGTGGGCATAAAAACCATGTTCGCCAAAAAGGATGACGTGGCCCGCGCCATTGACAAGGCGCTGGATCTCATCTTCAAGGGGACCGGCCGGGAGAAGATTGACCTCTTTCACCTGGCGCACGTGGACATAGATGAGAAGCTGGACCTGCTTACTTCCCGCGAGGGAGGGCTTGCCGCCGTTGAAGAAGCGCGTGAGCAGGGCAAGCTCGATTATGTGCTGGTTGCCTCCCACAATCCCAAAGTGCTCATGAAGGCCCTCAAGACGGACCGCTTTGATGTGGCCGAATTTCCCTTTACCGTTATTGAGCAGGAATACCTGAAGGAGGTCATACCCTACTGCAAAGAGCACGATATAGGCACCATTGCCATGAAGCCCCTGGGAGGAGGCCAGCTCACCCAGCGCGCGGACCTGTGTATCCGCTGGATCATGAACTATGATGTGGACATCATAATTCCGGGAATGAAGACCATGGAGGAATTAAAGCAGAATATCCAGCCCGGGCACAGCTATGTACCGCTTTCCGCCGCGGAGCTGAAAGAGCTGGAGGAAATCGCCCGTCCCGTCGGCCAGGAGTACTGCCACCGCTGCGGATATTGCCTGCCCTGCTCCCAGGGGATACACATATTCAGCCAGTTTGATTTGCTCAAGACCTCCACCATCAGCCTGGAGCAGAAGCGGGCCATCTACAAGGTGATGAAGGAGCGCGGCGCGAAGACCGCGGCTGACTGCGTCGCCTGCGGACTGTGTATTGAGAAATGCCCGTTCAAGCTGCCCATCCCCGATATCATGGAGAGGGTCGACAAGACGCTGTCGGGAGAGTAATCATTGTATCTCTGCGCATGTGCCTGAGCCGGTACACCGAGGGAAAGACTTTTAGCTAACCAGTTTCCTTATCTTTGGAGGTTCTATGCCTGCCGAAAGAATCCGCACTCTTTCTTTAATGACTGTCTGTTGCTTCCTGTCCGGCTCTCTGTTTTCGCAGGCAGGTGCCCTGGAAAAGGGTGGGAATTGCTGTTGCGGAGCAATAAGCAACCCTGCTTTTGAAGAGCTTTATGAACCGATGGCGTTGCCTGATGATTCCCGCAGTGATGAAGCATATATCGGGGAAGAGGATTTTGATCGTATCCGGGTGATGGACGTGGATGTGGTGGGGTGGATTGCGTTATATAATACTTTTATGTTCATTTATTATGGCCGGCAGTGTGTGGAAACTCTGGATCCTGCCCCGTGCCGGGCCATGGTAAATCACTTGTTCCTTGCGCTGTTTTTAGGTGTCCTCTTTGAAGCCTTTTGACTCGAAAATAAGGAGGGGCAACCTGCCGGTCGCCCCCGCATTTAGACAATACCCGGATCACCTCTGCTCCTGATTACAGAAAAATGCCCATGAAACGGCCGATGTAGTAGGCTGATTTTTTATCAATCTCCTTAAACTGCACCCCGAACGCCTCCCCCTCTTTCCCCCAGTGCTTTATTTCACCCTGAATGATTATGTTCTCCACAACTCCCGGGATGTCGAATTTAAGCATCAGGGGCGTGTTAACCGGCAGGTAATGAAACCCTTCCGTGTTCTCCACCAGACAGCCTCCCGGCGAGATGTTTTTTGTCAGTCCGGTGCATAAAGTAGCCACATCCTGAACTCTCACCGAAGTGACAAAACGGGGATGGCTTCTTTTCTCTGTCATCACAGGATGCTCTTTACGGCTTCCGCAAACGGGGATACCTATGCTGCATTTATAGCATACAAGCGTGAGAGGGTAAAGAAGAAGCTCTCGCCGGTCTTGCCCGGGGATGATCATGCCGTCCCGCTGCTTGGGGGGCTTTGCCTATTGCTTTTTAGGGATAATATGTTCTATAGTTAAGCACAGGATGAAGGCTGATGGCTCACGAAGCAGTGTGGAGCATTCGGCCGGATGTGTGATGCATGAGGATGCGGCAATCCAAAACCGCATGCTTCTTCCCGTTTTCGAATTGATTGAGGAGAAAGTTGGCGCATATGAGAAGTCTTTGCAGAGCAGGTGCGATTTTGTGCATGTCCTTATATCTTGCGGTGGCAGGCGGAGGGGTGGGCCGTGCCTCAACCCTGGATCTCCTCGGTGCAGGCTGGAATAAACCGCAGGTAACGGTTGCCATAAAAGATTCGGAACGGCAGCCCCGGCAGATGGTGCTGGATATCGAGGCCGCGGTAAACGACTGGAATGATGTGCTGGCTGACATTGACGATGCCCCCGTCCTCACCTGGGCTGATGATGTAAGGAAGGCGGACGCGGCAATCATAATAAGAACCGGCGATCGCTACCCGCTGGGCCAAACGCTGACCAGGACTGTGGGGCAGTCCGGGTGTGTCCTGAGAAGCGCGCTGATTCAACTTAATGCGGAGGCCCTGGGGCGGAGGATGAGCGGCGCCGGCATGCGCAGCGTTGCCCGCCACGAACTCGGACATGCGCTGGGACTGCGTCACAGCGATGATCCCTCCGATCTCATGTATCCGTTCTTCGACTACGGAGAACTCCGTTCGGACCAGGACATTATCATATCTGATTATGACCGGGAGGGCATCGCCGCGATATATCCCATTCAGCAGCATTGCCCGGTGCCGGATTTCCTTTTCTGGGACGAGTGAAGCATCATGATGCGGGGTACCGATTGACCATGCCGTCATCGAATTCGTGGTGGAGCAGACGCTCTGCCCGGCTGCTTATCTGCGCCTGCCTGGCAGTGCTTATTGCTGCAGTCCTGTACGGTGTTCATAAACAGGGCGGAGATCCGGCTTCGCCCGGCACTTCCGGATCAGCGCAGGGTGGCGCGGACAATCCTGCAGAGCAGTTGAAAGAATCCAATCAGGAACTGAGCACCCGGGTTAAGGAGCTTCAGGAAGAATTGCGTTTGACCGCGAAGGAGCGGGACAGCCTGAAGGAAGATAAGGCACAGCTATTGTACATGGTGGAGAAGCTTCAGCAGCAGTCTGTTAAAATAGCCGCCTCCGGGCAGGGGGGCGGGGTCAGCGGCAAGGTCGTGCGGTCGTGGCTGGTCCGCATTTCCGAGCTGAAAAATAAGCGGGTCGCCGAGATAGTGGTACCGAGAGATGAATATATCAAGGAGGTGAACGAAGTAATAAGGGGGTTAAAGGAGGATTTCTGCCGAAGATACCTTTATCATGGGGATCGGGTATGCCAAAACTTCCTCCCGGGTAAAGAATGATATAAGCGCGGCGCAGACAAAGCTGGAAGACATCATTCAATACCTGCGCGCGTATGACCCCGGTGTTACTTAGCCCGCATCAGTCTTGTCCAAAACAAGACAATCATCCTTTAATTTTAGTAAACTTTTTACATGAGATTGCTTCGTCGCTTACGCTCCTCGCAACGACCCTGTTGGTGCGTCATTACATAATTTTGTCGTTGCGAGCCCTTCGCTTGTCATTCTGAACAACGCGAAGAATCTCGTTTTTCGCTCAGGATAAACTCCGCGTGGCAATCTCGTTTTTGGACAAGACATTGCCCGCATATAAGCTTTGATATAAAAACCCCCTCTACCCGTGGAGAGAGGGGGTTTTGTATTTCCGCAGAACGCTGAAAGTTATTTGGCCTTCTTCAGCGCCTCGTCAATCATCTGGTTAAGTCCCTGGACCGAGCGGTCTTTGACTGCTTTTCCATTCAGGAAGATTGCCGGCACACCCCTCACGCTGATGCTCATGCCCAACTGCTTGTCTTCCTCGATCTGTTTTTTAAGTGTCGGATCATTGTACGCGGCGTTAAATTTTGTCATGTCCAGCCCGGCTGTTTCCGCGTGCTTCTTGATGGATTCGTCACTTAAGTTCTGGAAATCGCTCATCAGGGCCGCGCTCAGCTCCTGATATTTATTCTGCCTGGCAGCAGCCAGGGCCGCCAGTGAAGCCTTCTCCGCGAATTTGTGCATAGGGAGAGGAAAATGTTTAATGACCATGTTTACATCATTGGGACGCTGCTTGAGCAACTGCTCAAGTACAGGATAAATCCTGCTGCAGTAGGGTCACTGGTAATCCAGGAAGGCGAAAATCGTGACCGGCGCGGCGGCTTTGCCCATGACCTGCGACGTGCCCTTGGGAATGTCGTACACCTGCTCAATTTGAATAATGGTGAGCTGTTTTCCCGTGCCCTGGGTGAGGAAAAGCTTTTCGCCGTCGGGTGAAAGGGCCAGCTGGGAAAACTCCCCGGTGAGTGGAATGGTTGCGGTAATCTTGTTGTCGGTTAACGAGTACACCTGCACGCTCTTGCTGCAGAGAATATACGCGGTGGTGCCTTCCCGCGAAAGGGCTATATCGCGGGGGGTGTCCTCGAGGGGAATGTTCTTTAAAATAGACCATTCAATCTTTGCGCCGGCATCAGGAAGGTTGCAGAAAAGCGTGACAAGCGCACATAACACTATAAACAGCCTGCAGGTGAACGTTTTCATACCATCTCCTTTCTTGAGGATATTGTGAAACACAGTTGAAAAACCATCTTTGCGAAGCAATTGTAAGAGAAACATGCTTTCCTGTCAATCTATAGTTACGCAGGTTCCCCTGCATGGGTCGCTCCGGAAGGATGGTCATTCAGTGCCCTGCTGGAGATACCCCGCGGTTATTACCGGGGGGAGACAGCGCAGCGGTTTTAAAAGTTCCTCCAGGGGATCGGTGGCAATCTGCCGGAACTTGGCGATAATGTCCGGCCTTTGCTTCTGTATGACCCCCATTTTCTCCCCGATGGCGGCATTCATCAGCTCCTGCAGCCTGTGAGGGTTCAGGGTGCAGGGAAGCGGCTTCTCGATCAGCCCGTACACGTAAGCAATGTCCGCCGCGTTGAAAACATAGAGCAAGGCCAGGCTCCGCAAGTAGCCCCGGTAATCATTGCGCAAAAATGACTCCCGCCACCAGGTGAGATACCGTGCCACGCCTTCCCTGGAGGGCCTGTTGTCCCGCAGCGCAACGGTTACGGCGTGCGCTGACTTCCAGCCGCACATGATGGCGCCGGTAATTTCCGCTTCAAAATTCCACGCGGCGTCTCCGATAACCAGCACATTGTCGCAGAAGGGGTCCTCTATGGGAGAGAGTATGTTGAGGACCGCACACTGTTTCGTGCCCAGGCGCGCCCCGGGAAACCAGGAGGCGAAGGGACTATCCTGCATGAAATCCCGCAGTGCGCCATCGTAGTCTATCCTGTCATCTGCGGGACCGCCGATAAAAAGCCAGAAGGTATCATCTCCCGAGGCCCGGGGAACGATGCCATAAGTGAGGGGCAGGCCATACTTTTTCTCGAAAATGTTGGTCATTTTATAGGTAAGCGGAGCCGGCAGCGAAACGCCGGTTACCGCGTAAGATATTGTTTTGACGGTCCCGTACCATATCCGTTTTTTGTTGAGGCCCAGCCATTCGGCGATGCCTGAGTTGAGACCGTCCGCGGCAATGACAAAGGTTGACTCAAATGCAGGGCCGTTGGCGGTGGTTACCGTGACGCTTTCCTTGTTTTTGTGCACCCCGTTCACATTCATGCCGGATATTATTTCAGCCCCGCTGTCTGCGGCTTCGGTGAGCATGCCCGTTAACAGTTCCTCCTTATCATAGACTACTGATAAACGTCCTTCGTCTCCCCTGGCGCGGTTTTCTTCATAGTTGCCCATCCTGATGCAGGTTTCACCGTCGGGGGCATAGAGCACCTGCCCGTAAAAGTTTTTATGCGGACCTTTATAGTTCACGCTGAAGCCGTTCACGGGGAACACCAGCTTTTTCTGCCGGGCGTTAAAGTACATCCTCTCACCGAACAGGTAATCATCTTCAATGGCGAACATGGTTGCGCAGGACCGCCTGACGGCAGTCATGTCTTGCTTTCTTTCAAGCAGCGCAACCGACAGGCCGTTCCCGGCCGCAACCTTCGCGGCCATGATGCCCGCCGGTCCTGCACCTGCTACAACCAGATCATATCGCCCTGTCATACCGCTTCCTCCGGGTAAACGCTCAGTTACTCAGTTGAGAGTATATACCGGATCCGTGAGAAAGACGAGCATTCTTTCATCTATGGCACTAACAGGTTGTTGAAAAAGTAGTTTTCCAGGGCTGTTCAAAGGCCCCTCCCCCTTTGAGCCGCAAATCAGATGGGCGTTTTTCAACAACCTGCTAAAGTAAAAATGTGGCTCATTTTTCATTTTACCATATTGCTTTTATTTTATCTGTGCTATAAAAATGATATCGATGCAAGAAACCAACGGGTAGATTGCTGTTCAGCGGGAAGTGGAAAGCTGAAGCGGGGCATTCGCTTCCGCGGGTGCGTCTAACCTTTGGATAGAACAAAAGGGCATGGAACAATGGAACATGCAAGAATAGAAGGGAGAGTAGAAGCCATCAGGATTCCTACCAGCGTGAAGGCCAGGTATTTTTTGAAAAATGAGCAATTGCCGGGGAGGGAGTGCACGGTAATTAACATCAGCCTGAACGGCACCGGCCTGGCGTTTTATGCGCGTGAAACCATGGAGCAGGGTTCAAAACTTTCTCTTAAAATGTATGCGCTGGGTGGAAAAGCAATCATTACCGTGGACGGTGTGGTCAGCTGGGTGAAGCAGGGAAAGAAGGATTTTCTGTGCGGCATCAAGTTGATGGACGTGCTTGATAATGCTGAGCAGATGGTGCTCGGCTTATATTAAATCAGATAACCATGCCAGCAGCGCGTCAGCCATCATTTTCACGTCCTGCCTGAGATCTTCGTCCTCTCTAAGCGCACGTGCCATAATCGGACCGTACCGGTAGTAGAGCGCGATCATCTCCCGGCCTTCAGGGCTTTGACGCAAGAACGCATCACGCAGATATCGCAGCAGGTTTGTTTCCGCGGAGTCTTGACCATAGATCAGTTCCGCGGGGCACCCATCCGCGGATGGATCTCCAAGCAGGGTAAAGTGCTCGGTGAATTGCAGGGTGCCCGCAAAATAAACCTTCACCTGCCATTCACCCGGCAGTTTCGCCGGGGCATGGCCGTTTATCAATATCCTGGAATACCAGCAGCCTGACGGATAGGAGGTGAGGTTTTTCTGTTCGGTGAACAGTGCGCCGTCCGGCTTGTACCATTGACAGGCAATCTCGTCCGCTACCGTGGCTTCATTCCAGGAGAACCAGCAATTCGCTTCCTTGTCCGTCTGGTCGAAGGTATCAGCGGGAATCGGTATTGAGCAGCCGGTGTTCCACTGTGGATTGCGGGTCATCATATGGTCTATTATTTCCACTTCGGCGGCAGCCGGCATAATTCCCGCGGGGCTTGAGGGAAACAGGAAAAGCCAGTACAACAGGATGCACAGGCTGAAGATTGTTTTTTTCATGTTTTTCCTCACGTATGACGTTCATCCGTGTGATGTGCGACCTTTAAGAAAAACCCCGTTTTGCCTTTCCCGATAGATGCCAATCCGTGCAGCACCTCGTATGTGCCTATCGGCAAAAGATGCCGAAATGTTGAGGGATATGATTGCCGGGAATGCACCCCGGGGATAAGTGCCTGCCGGATTGAAAAATTTGTTTACCTGTTTATGATTATATGCTATAGGGTAATGCCCCGAGGGGGAACGGAGGAACAGTTATGAAGAAAACGATACTGTTCTTTTTTGTAAGCATTGTCATTGCGGGCGGGTGCAGCACGACCAGGAGCCCCATCCTCTATCCGAACGGGCACCTGAACACCGTGGGTGCTGAACAGGCGAACAGGGACATAGAAGAATGCTGCCTGATGGCCGACAGCTACCTGAAGTCGCAAAAAGCCAGGGAGATTACCAAAAACACGGTTGAAAACAGCGTGGTCGGCGCGGCGGCAGGGGCCGCCGCGGGATCGATGTTCGGTCACGTGGGACGGGGGGCGGCAGCCGGAGCGGCGGCGGGAGCTGCATCAACCGTTACGCACGCGCTTTTCCGCATAAAAGATCCCGACCCGGTTTTTATGAATTATGTGAATAGCTGTCTGAGCGAGAGGGGGTATCAACCCATCGGGTGGGAATGATACCGTTGGCGAACTCGCTGCCGGCAGGAGGCTATTCACCCGGCAGCGTTCGCCCCAGGGTAGAAGCCGTGTGTATGTTCTTGCCTGTCAGGAGATGTTTTCTGACGGGAAGTTTGTAATCTTAACCCTTTTCCTCACTGAGCGTGCGGAAAAAAAGAAGGAGGAGTTTAAGGCATGAGCAATAATGACCCAATAATCAGTATGGATGCATTTCCACCCGCTCAAATCGCCGAGAAGGCGGAGAATGTCGGCGTCACCAAGGCCAATATGGATTTTTGGACGCTGTTTGTGCTGGCCATCCTTGCGGGCGCCTTTATCGCACTGGGGGCCGTTTTTTCCACAACCGTAACCGCCGGCGCTGAAGGCAATGTCTATTTCGGCATGGGCAGGCTGCTGGGAGGGCTTACCTTTAGTCTCGGCCTGATCCTGGTGGTCCTGGCGGGGGCCGAACTCTTTACCGGCAACAACCTCATTGTCATGGCCTGTGTCAGCGGCAGGGTCACGGTACGCCAGCTCCTGCGCAACTGGGTAATCGTCTACCTGGGGAATTTTGTCGGCGCCATCGGCACCGTATATATCATGCTGCTCTGCAGGCGCTACATGTTCGGCAAGGGCATTATATGGCTGAACGCGATGATCATCTCCAACGCCAAGTGCGGAAAGCCGTTTATAGACCTGTTTGCCCTGGGCATCATGTGCAACGCGCTTGTGTGCCTGGCGGTGTGGCTGTGCATGGGCGGCCGAAGCAACACCGACAAAATCCTCTCCATTATTTTCCCCATCACCGCATTTGTCGCCTGCGGGTTTGAGCATTCCGTTGCCAACATGTACTACATCCCCGGGGCCATTTTAGCCAAGCAATGGATGCCCCCGGAAGCCTGGCAGTTGGCGGGAAAGGTAGCGGCTGATTTTCCCAACCTTACCTGGTATAATTTCTTCTTTGTCAATCTCATTCCCGTGACCCTGGGTAATATCGTGGGCGGTTCGTTCATGGTCGGTTTTGTTTATTGGTTCGCTTATCGGCGCAAACACGGCTGGGAAATCCGCTTGTAATCAAGGGCACGTCGGTTAATTAACAAATTATTTTACGTCATCGGCAACAGGAAAAGCACCTGCATAAACTGCAGGTGCTTTTACGTGGTGCGTCGGGAGCGGTCCCGCCTCGTTATGGCGGGTAAATGGATTGACTATTCCACTGCCTCTTGTATCACGGGCAATACATCATCAATCATTTCCTTTACCCATGTCCTCAACTCATCATTACCTTCCATTGCGCTCACGATGACAGGGCTCCACAGGTAATACAGATTTATCAGTTCACGGCCTTCAGCGGTTTGGCGTAATACATTGTCGCGGAAGTGCCGTAGAAGTTTTGTTTCTTCTGCGTATCCGCCGTAGATTGACTCGGACAGGCATCGCTTGATGGTTGTTGTGGTAGTTGACGGTGAACTGGTAGTTGATGATGTGATTACTGCCGACGTCGTGGTTGAGGGGGAGGTGGTGGTAGTTGACGGTCCCGTTCCCTCCTGAAATATGGTGATGGTATGAAGAGCTATTTGGGGATCATATACTGTTCCCTCGCAGCTTACTATGGTATCGAAATCCGACACCGGTTTAACGGTGACCTGGGCATCCTCGGTTGATATACATTCAAAAGTAACCCGGGCGATTGCAATATCTCTGCTTGCATCGGGATCGATGCAAGAAAAATTCCCTACAATCACCGCCAGTATGCCCGGTTTCGAAGGATCGTCGACAATAGTAGTCATATCGCCATCCCACGGACCGGGAAGGGTACCGTCATAAACTGCTATATTAGCAATGGATACCCTTGATTCATCATACTCGAGGATAAATCCTGCCGTTATCATGTCCTCCGGCAGGTCGCTAATCCAGATGTCCGCATCAACGGTACTACCGATTTCAAGCGTCCACCCGTCATCAAAGGTTTTCAAACTTCCCGAAACGCCTCCCGGGTTGCCGGGCTCTAAAAAGTCTGTGCTGTATTCGACTCCGAGTGCGGGGCTGCCCATCAGGCCGACAATGAACGCAAGCACTGCTATAAGCGTAAAATTTTTCATATCCTCTCCATCATGATAAAGGGAAATAAGTAAACTATAACAGGAAGATCATTATTTCGCAATCGGAACAAAGTGTATATGCTCGTGGGTGCCATTTTATATAAATCTAAATACGTTTCGTATGGGCAAATGGTTCAATTAACATCACTTGTCGGCAAAAAAGTGCTTGCTTACCGAAAAATACATAATTTGTAATTTCAATTGACAAATTATGTATTATATGTGAGACTTAATATATGATTAAAAGAACCCTTGAAAAAAAATTGCGCGAACTCACAGGCTATTACCCCGCAATCCTCGTTACCGGTCCAAGACAGTCTGGTAAGACTACCCTTTGTCGGATGGCATATCCTGACAAACCATATATTTCGCTTGAGGCGCTGGACATTCGCGATTTTGCAGCCAGTGACCCTCGTGGATTTTTGTCCGAGTACGTGGATGGCGCCATCTTTGATGAAATACAACATGTCCCGTCATTACTTACCTACCTGCAGAGCGATATTGACGCCCGACCTGATCCGGGCCGCTTCATACTGACCGGTTCGCAGCATTTTGGCTTGTCTCAATCAATTACCCAATCATTGGCGGGCCGCTGTGGGATTCTAGTGCTTTTGCCACCGAGCCTTGAAGAACTGCGTGCCTTCCCGTCTGCACCTTCCACCCTGAACGGGTTGCTCTGGCAGGGAAGCTATCCAAGAATTTACGATCGCGGCATACCACCCGGCCAATGGCTGGCGGATTACACAGCCACATATGTGCAACGGGACGTTCGCCAGGTTATTAATGTCGGTGACCTTCAAACCTTCTCCGGCTTCCTCAAATTATGTGCAGGGCGTACGGCTCAGGAGATCAATCTATCCAAACTCGGAAGTGACGCCGGCGTATCTCACAATACTGTCCGCGCCTGGCTCTCTGTTCTGGAAACAAGTTACATTATCCATCGGCTTCCGTCATGGCATACCAGCATACGCAAGCAGTTTGTCAAAGCACCCAAGCTGCATTTCTTTGACAGCGGACTGGTGTGTTATCTGCTGGGTATTCGCGAACCGGGACAGCTGCTCCACCACCCCCTGCGCGGAGCCATATTTGAGAGCTGGGTTATCTCTGAAACCTACAAAGCCCTTGTGCACAGTGGCTTACAGCCCGGCCTCTTTCACTATCGGGAAGCCCGGGGACCGGAAATTGATCTGCTTATCGAGCACGGCGATACACTTGCTGCCGTCGAGATAAAATCAGGGGCTACGATTAACGGGGACTTTTTCAAGAACCTCAAGCGCTTCTCTGATCAGATGGAGGGGAAAACCCGGAAACGAACTATTCGAAGCCATGTTGTTTATGGCGGTGACGATTCCCAGCAGCGATCTGATGCACAGATCCTGTCCTGGCGCCACATTCAGAGGTTGATAGCGGAATAGAAGCTTTGTCAGTTGAGAAACGGAAGGTCAATCGTAAACAAGCACCTACAGCTTTTGCAGGTGCTTGATTTTTCTGGTACGCCCAGAGGGATTCGAACCCCCGACCTACAGATTCGTAGTCTGCCGCTCTATCCAGCTGAGCTATGGGCGCATGGCAACATTTGGCAACAATTCCAAATAGAAATTTATTCTATTATGTATCACCAGTATACGGGAAAGGCAAGACCTTTTCGAGGGCTGTTTGATAAGGAGGGCAATAATCTAAAGGTGAAAAATATTCGCGGCTAAAGCCGCTCCTACCATTTCTATAAAGGTCTGAGAGAGAAACCCGCAGGCTTGCATGAAGGGGATTCTAAAGGGAAGGGGGAAAGGCGGGTGTTCTCAGGTTCCGTTATAGGAGTCTTTGATCTTCAGGCCTTCTTCAACCAGCTTGAAAATTTCTTCCACCTTGAACGGCTTGTTGATGATCAAGTCAACCCCTTTTTCCTTCTTCTCCGCGTCATTTAATTGGATGTGCCAGCCGGTTATAAGCGCGACCGGCGTCCTGTCATCCAGTTTCTTTATCTCCTTGGCCACCTGCCAGCCGGACATTTCGGGCATGCCCAGGTCGGTGAAAACCAGGTCAAAGTGCCGGTTGACAAATGACGCGATTCCTTCCCGGCCGTTTGCCGCCGCTTCAACCTCATGGCCCTCCATTTTCAGGATGTCGGTGAGCAGGTTGCGCAAATCATCCTCATCTTCAATCACCAGAATGGACGCTTTTTTCATTGTTCCGGGTACAGACTGCGTCTTGTGCTCTTCGACCGGTTTTCCTGCAACCGGAAACCTGATGGTAAAAGATGATCCTCTTCCCTGCAGGCCATCCAGCGCAATGGTTCCGCCATGCCGGCTGATAATCCCGTAAGAGGCGCTCAGCCCGAGCCCTGTTGCCTGGACGCCCTTGGTGGTGAAAAACGGATCAAAGATCCTGTCCCGGATGTCTTCGGGAATGCCGGCTCCTGTATCCTCCACTTTAATAACCGCCTGTCCATTTTCGCTGAAGGTCTTCAAGCTCAGTTCACCGCCCCCGGGCATGGCATCAAAGGCATTGTTGACAAGATTGGTGAAAAGTTCCCTGAGCTCGGAGACATTCCCCTCTACGGGAGGAATCGGGGAGAAATCTTTTTTGATGGTGATGGTGATGTCCTTTAACTGTGCCTCGTCTTTCCATCGGGCGCGGGTGAGTTCCAGGCCCTGATCTATAATTTCATTGAGGTCGACCCTGGTAAAGTTGGTTTCCTCCCGCTTGCGTGAAAAGTCCTGGATCTGCTTCACCGTGCGGGCTCCTTCCAGGGCGGCCTGCTCGATTACCTCAAGGCTCTTCTTCAGCTCCAGCATCGCCTTCCTTCTTTCCTGCGCGTGCGGCTGGTCGGTGAATTTCATCATCAGAAGCTGGGCCCTTCCCAGGATGGCGGCAAGAATATTATTGAAGTTGTGGGCCACTCCCCCGGCCAGCTCCTCCAGCGATTTGATTTTCTCGGACTGGATGATGTGACGTTCCATTTGCTTTCTTTCGGTGATGTCCCGTATGATCGATACACCGGCAATATACTCTCCTTCAGCGTTCCATACCATTGAGGACAGGCACTCGGCCTCGATGTTTTTTCCCTCTTTTGACTTGAAGGTCGGTTCATAGGTGGCAAACCCTTTTTCAAAGAGCTCCGCCGTCTTTTCCAGGATCGTTTTCCTCATTTCCTTATCCTCGATGACCAGCATGGACGCATGTTTGCC
Source organism: uncultured delta proteobacterium (assembly GCA_963793865.1). GTDB lineage: Bacteria > Desulfobacterota > WTBG01 > WTBG01 > WTBG01 > CAZWCD01. Next base: position 107,415 of record CAWCBP010000004.1, on the reverse strand, counting down.
CATCAGCTCTTCCTTGCTGAACCCGCTCATCTGCGCCAGGGCAGTGTTGCAGGCAATTATGTTGCCCCCGGTATCTACAATCAGTATTCCATCCTTGCTGTTTTCAATGACCTGCTCTAAAAATTCATTGGCCTCCCGCAGTTCCCTTTCCGACTGCTTCCTCTGGGTTATGTCCCGGAAATTTTCGACAATGCCCATGGGCTCGTTGGCGCTGCCCTGGAAGGGTGTTGCGGTGACCGCGCAGGGTATGGTGCGGTTGTCTTTGCGATGGATCTCTGTGTCGAGGGCAATATGAGCTTCACCCCCGAGAATTCGGTTTAAAAAGCAGTCGGGGGTGTGGCAGAGGGAACAGCTGAATACCTCGAAGCACTTTTTCCCGGCCATTTCCTCCTCGCTCATGCCGGCCAGGTTGGCGAAGGTTTTGTTGACCAGGAGCACATTGTAGTCCTTATCGATGACACGCACCCCTTCGACGATGTTATTAAATATCTGCATCAGTTCGGCATAGGCCAGCTTGATTGATTCTATTTTCTCTTTTTGCCTGGTTATGTCCCGTGAAATGAAGAGGAGCTCATCGTTGATCATGTTAACGGTGCTCTCCAGAAAATGCCAATTTCCGGACTTGTCTCTGACCCGGTAATCCAGCAGTTCTGACAGTTCACGATTTTTGAAGCCCAGTAATTTCGATGCCTTGAGGGTGATATATTTTTGCAGTAACGGGAGCAGTCTTTTTTTATCGTCCGGGTGCACAAAATCAATACCCTGTTTTCCCATCAGCTCTTCAGGGTCATAACCCAAAACCTGTTTATGGGATGGGCTTACGTAAGTGTACGTGGGGTTCAGGCTGAAGGTGGTGACGGCAATAAGATCACTGGTGTTTTCGTTTATGAGGCGGTAGCGGTCCCATTTGCGCTCTTCTTCCGTTTTCCACTGCTTGAGTCGCTCTTTTTCCCCCTGCAGCTCAGCCACCTGACGGCGCAGCTCATCTATTTCTTCCATGAGCTGTTTTTTTGATATGCCTTCCATAGAAGTTTTCCTAACCTGCTTCTGAGCTTTTTACTATCTATAATTATATAACAGGTAGAGTCTACCCGCATACTGTTATCGGTAACTGATTATAAAACTTGATGAAAGTTTTGCTTTTATGTCCATAGATAGCTTTCGCTATTTTAACTAAGGTTTTTCGAAGCAAAAAATCAGGGTTTTCGAAGCAAAAAATCAGGGTTTTGCCTATAGACAAATAAGCTAAAGTCATTTATAAATGAAATCGTTTTCGTTTGTTATTAGCCTTTTTTCTTAGTGGTCGAGAAGAGCAGATAGAATATAAATTTTATAATCTAATGATAAAAAACACGAAATAAGGAGGGGAACCCCTCGGCAAAACCCTTGCCGAGGGGTCTTTTTGAGGATACTCAATAGTGCTCATCAATTTTTGCTGGAGAAAAACTAAGGGTTTTCGAAGCCAAAAATCAGGGTTTTTCCTATTGACAAAAAGGAAAAATTTAGTAAAATTCGTGGGAAACCATTCATAGTATTTCATAGTATATTTAATACTAGATTTAATAATTTACCATTTTTTGACTCTTTGCTCTTTTTCCAGGATCTCGTTACTTATGGTAGTATAGAGCAAAGGATGGGGGTATTTTGATATTGAGAAAAGTAGCGGGAAAACGTTCATCATCAATAATCATCGGGAAAGAAACAAAAAGCTTTCTCATACTACTGATCTTCACGTTTGCAATCGTTTTGGGCTACTCATCCATCGATGTTTTGCCGGTAGCGGCGCAGGTCTGTAGCGTAGACCTGCAAGGGATGGATGACGAACCGGGTCAAAAGGACGTAACCGAGTACTGTGTGGGACCGGGTGAGAATCAGTTTGAACTGACTGTGACGTTCAACTTTGATGACACAAGATGGTCTGGTGCTAACACGGGTAATAGCTGTATACTTTTCGATTCGGACTTTGACACATACGCGAACTATGCACTCTGTGTGACCGTTGAGGGTGGTCCTCCGGCGACTCAGAGCTCTTTCAGCCCGAGATTTTTCCAGTGTAACGATGATAGGTATGATAGGTGTACTAATAGCGTTGAAATTGAAGCATTTACTTCCATTTGTTATGTAAATGTGGGCGGAAGCGAACCATCAGGAGAAGATGCTGATCCCTATGGTATTACACACACTTGTTTTGGGACAGACTGTACTACTGAAGATGCGTTCGTCAAATGCCTGATAGAAATAGATGACATCGTGTATGGCGAGCGTTGCGAAAATAACATGTGTGCCGTAAGCGGAGCTAGTTGTGGCGTAGACAGTGATTGTGTGCCAATTTCCGATTCCTGTGCTATTGCCTCGGAGCAGCCGAATTCTGACCCGTCAGATTGTGTCACCACTGCAACCGATCCTAATATTTGCCAGAATGTCGACTGTTCAGACCTGGATGATGCCTGCAGCGTCGGTGTATGCAGCACCAGAACTGGTCAGTGCGTTTCCACCCCGAGAGAGGATGGGTATTCCTGTGATGACGGCTTATACTGCAACGGCGCCGACACCTGCAGCGGAGGGAGCTGTGTGCACTCTGGAGACCCCTGCACTGGTGGCTCTGAGTGCAACAACACCTGTAACGAATCCGGAGATAACTGCTACACCACAAGCGGGACATCCTGCGCCGATGATGGCAATGTCTGCACCGACGATCTCTGCGACGGCTCCGGAACGTGCACCCATACCAACAACACCGCATCCTGCAATGACGGAAACGCCTGCACCACCAGTGACACCTGTTCAGGCGGGACATGCGTTGGTGGAGCGGCACTGAGCTGTGATGATAGCAACATCTGCACCAACGATAGCTGCAATATCTCGACCGGCTGCGTGCATACCAACAACACCGCATCCTGCAATGACGGAAACGCCTGCACCACCAGTGACACCTGTTCAGGCGGGACATGCGTTGGTGGTGCGGCACTGAGCTGTGATGACAGCAACGCCTGCACCAACGACAGCTGCAATATCTCGACCGGCTGCGTGCATACCAACAACACCGCATCCTGCAATGACGGAAACGCCTGCACCACCAGTGACACCTGTTCAGGCGGGACATGCGTTGGAGGAGCGGCACCTAATTGTGATGACAGCAACGTCTGCACCAACGATAGCTGCAATATCTCGACCGGCTGCGTGCATACCAACAACACCGCATCCTGCAATGACGGAAACGCCTGCACCACCAGTGACACCTGTTCAGGCGGGACATGCGTTGGAGGAGCGGCACTAAATTGTGATGACAGCAACGTCTGCACCAACGATAGCTGCAATATCTCGACCGGCTGCGTGCATACCAACAACACCGCATCCTGCAATGACGGAAACGCCTGCACCACCAGTGACACCTGTTCAGGCGGGACATGCGTTGGAGGAGCGGCACCGAATTGTGATGACAGCAACGTCTGCACCAACGACAGCTGCAATATCTCGACCGGCTGCGTGCATACCAACAACACCGCATCCTGCAATGACGGAAACGCCTGCACCACCAGTGACACCTGTTCAGGCGGGACATGCGTTGGAGGAGCGGCACCAAATTGTGATGACAGCAACGTCTGCACCAACGACAACTGCAATATCTCGACCGGCTGCGTGCATACCAACAACACCGCATCCTGCAATGACGGAAACGCCTGCACCACCAGTGACACCTGTTCAGGCGGGACATGCGTTGGAGGAGCGGCACCAAATTGTGATGACAGCAACATCTGCACCAACGACAGCTGCAATATCTCGACCGGCTGCGTGCATACCAACAACACCGCATCCTGCAATGACGGAAACGCCTGCACCACCAGTGACACCTGTTCAGGCGGGACATGCGTTGGAGGAGCGGCACTGAGCTGTGATGACAGCAACGTCTGTACCAACGATAGCTGCAATATCTCGACCGGCTGCGTGCATACCAACAACACCGCATCCTGCAGCGACGGAAACGCCTGCACCACCAGTGACACCTGTTCAGGCGGGACATGCGTTGGAGGAGCGGCACTGAGCTGTGATGACAGCAACGTCTGCACCAACGATAGCTGCAATATCTCGACCGGCTGCGTGCATACCAACAACACCGCATCCTGCAATGACGGAAACGCCTGCACCACCAGTGACACCTGTTCAGGCGGGACATGCGTTGGAGGAGCGGCACCAAATTGTGATGACAGCAACGTCTGCACCAACGACAGCTGCAATATCTCGACCGGCTGCGTGCATACCAACAACACCGCATCCTGCAATGACGGAAACGCCTGCACCACCAGTGACACCTGTTCAGGCGGGACATGCGTTGGAGGAGCGGCACCAAATTGTGATGACAGCAACATCTGCACTAACTGACAGCTGTAATATCTCGACCGGCTGCGTGCATACCAACAACACCGCATCCTGCAATGACGGCTTGTACTGCACTGGTACGGATACCTGCAGCGGCGGGAGTTGTTCTGTTCATGCCGGGGACCCCTGCAGCGGCGGGCCCATCTGCAACAACACCTGCAACGAGGCTGCCGACAACTGCTATCCCCCTAACGGCACCGCCTGCACTGACGGCTTATACTGCAATGGTACCGATACCTGCAGCGGCGGGAGTTGCTCAGTCCATGCCGGCGATCCCTGCAGCAGCGGGCCTGATTGCAACAATACCTGCAACGAATCCGCAGATAACTGCTCCACCTCAAGCGGCACCTCCTGTACCGATGACGGCAACGTCTGCACCAACGATGTCTGCGACGGCTCCGGAACCTGCTCCCATTCTAACAACACTCTGCCCTGCGATGACAGCGTATACTGCAATGGTACCGATACCTGCAGCGGCGGGAGTTGCTCAGTGCATGCCGGCGACCCCTGCATTGGCGGGCCGGCCTGCAACAATACATGCAACGAGACTGCCGACAACTGCTATCCTCCTGACGGTACCGCCTGCGATGACGGCTTATACTGCAACGGTACCGATACCTGCGGCGTAGGGAGTTGCTCAGTCCATGCCGGCGATCCCTGCAGCAGCGGGCCTGATTGCAACAACACTTGTAACGAATCCGCAGATAACTGCTATACCGCTAACGGTACCACCTGTACCGATGACGATGGCAACGTCTGCACCAATGACGTCTGCAACGGTTCCGGAACATGCTCCCATCCTAACAACACTCTGCCCTGCGATGATACGCTGGCCTGCACCCAGAACGACACCTGCTCAGACGGTACCTGTAACGGAACGCCTGACAATACACTCTGTTCCGACAATAATGTTTGCACTGGCGACATATGCACAGTAGGAGTGGGCTGCAGCAATCCCAACAATACACTACCCTGCAATGATGCCGACTCCTGTACCAAAGACGATGTCTGCGTTGCCGGTACGTGTGTTGGAACCAAGATTCCGGGCTGTGTGTGCGGTATTGAAATTGCCCGGGGCAGGACGTGCCCCGGTGAAGAGATTAATGATCCCGCATACAACCGGCCGGGAAGGCGCGGACTTGCCGCCACATGTAATGATGTCATCGATTTTACTGTCTGCTCTGACTGCGACCCGTTCGATCCGTCGTGCCTGGCGTGGTCAATCGATCCGGCAGAACCATTCTTAAGCATTGACCAGATCGATAACTGCTGCTGGAGGTTGACCATTGACGATTCCTGCCAGCAGCTTGATAAAATTGCGCAATACGAAATAACGGTAACCGACACCTGCGAATGGGGTACTGATAGTGTAGAAATCGACATCGGCAAGGTGATTGTGGATATTGGCGACACCAACATGCAGCCCAACAGCGAGTCGGGGCTGGTTGATCTGAATCTCATTAACCCGGAACATAGTATACGGGCGATGGTCACGGATATCTGTGAGTGCGCAGGCGGGGAGGACAACCTGGTATGCACCCAGTGTGTGGTTGATCCTGACCGCGCCCTCGATTTCAGCTGCTCAGCTAATGAGCAGGCAGACGGGTGCTGCAGGATAGTCCTGTACTCGACCGATCCGTCGGCCATTATTACACAGGGAAGAGGAACCGTTGCCCGGATAGTCTATTCAGCAGGGCCTGAGCAGGATACCTGTGGCGAGGACGCCTGCGTTGATCTTTGTCCGGTTGCCAGCAAGATTTCAGATCAGTATAACGAGGATCTGTGCGTTTGCGAAAGCCCGGGCGAGGTCTGCTTCACCACCTGCGGTGATATTTATCCCCAGGACTGCATCGGCGGGACCTGCGGTGCTCCGACCTGCTGCGGCGACGGCATAGTGGACCTGTTTGATATCCTTGAAGCGGTTGATATTATCCTGAATCTCCAGACGGCTACTGACTGCCAGATTGGTAACGGGGATGTGCCCAATGGTTTGCCTCCCTATTGCGGAAATCCATCCGGTACCCCGAACTGTGAGAGCGATAATGACATAGACATCTTTGATGTGCTGGTGATGATTGATAAAGCCCTGGGCAGAATGAACTGCTGTGATTATTGCCTGTTCGGGGAGATATACTGATCCATCTCCGGGTTAATTCAATAGCAAATTAATATTTGATAAGGAGGGGACCCATCGGCAAAACCTTTGCTGATGGGTCTTTTTTTTGTGGGTAATTACAAGTTTTCCGAACCAATTATATACATATGCATTTTTTGTATTTTTGAGGTTATTTGATTAATTATTTATAAGAATATTCGAAGCAGCATCTAAGGTTTTTCGAAGCAAAAAATCAGGAATTTCGAATGGGTAAATCAGATTTCTGCCTATATACAAAATATGAAAAAAAAGATAAAAACAATATGGCCTTTAGGTATATGTATATGCAATATGTTATTTGCTATTGTTTCCGATCCATACCTGCCCAGGGATAGTATTAAAAGTATAATAATTCTTGTGCAGATTAAATTTCAGAGTTGAAACTATAGGAGCGTAAGTCTGAGAAATTTTAGTTTTAATCCTGTAGCCTTCCGCTGCCCGTACGTGAATGGCATTCCTGTGTCGACTACCATGACTTCATATGCCATTCCCAGGGCAGCTTATTTTTATTTAACCCTTTTTCATGCATTAAACATAGATGAAAGGGTTTTTCATTTTAAAGAAGGTTTTAAATTTTACTGAGCAACGATTTCACGAAAGGGGGTGAGGCAACGGACTTGATGCAGTGAGAAGATTATTTTCAACGAAGCTTTGCTTTAAAACCTATTCACGATGGAGGGGAAGAATGAAAAAGCTTACATCAATATTTTCTTCTGTGGTCATTACGGCAGTGCTCATCCCTTTGGGACTGGGAGCCGCAAGTGCGGAAACGTTGTGCGTTAATACCGGCGGAACAGGTGGTTGCTATTCAACCATTCAGGCCGCCATTGACGCGAGCGTCGCAATTGATACCTCAATGCAGAGCGGTGCCGACAGGCTTGCTGCTTTGCAGAACAATGATGGAGGATGGGACTGGCCGCTTAATGATGGTAATCCCGCTTCCGCAAGTCCCACCAATACAGTTGGTCCCATCGCCATGGGTCTTGCCCAGGCCTATTCACACACGGCAGATCCTGATCATCTTGCAGCCCTGCAGGATGCAGGTACTTTCCTTTTAACAAAGGTTTACAATTTCTCACCTTCGGACGGATATCTGGCAGCTAAGCTTGACCAGATATTCGGGGGAACCACTTACACTGACCACGTCAATACCTATTTCTATGGACCTCTGGCCGCCGGCACGTATGACAGACTAAACTTAGGCGTACTCTATAGCACGGCGAGCTATGTACAGAAGATCCGTGATGACCGTTTTAATCAGGGCATAGCAAATTTAGCAGCCTGGGATGTAGCCATGGGCCTGGTTGGTGCGGCCTCCGCAGGAGCCGGCACCGCCGAGTGGATTGCCGGTGTCAAGGGAGAGATTGATGAACTTGATGGTGATGCATACTATGATGTCATAGGACTTGCCGGAGCTGTATATGCACTTGCATTGGTGGGTGAGGAGTTTGACCCGACTGCAGGTGAGCATGCGGCAGCCGGCAGCTTAAGTGATTTGGCGGCGATTCTTGCCGGCTACCAGATAGCCGGGGGTGGCTTTGCCTGGAACTCAAACTACGTAATTCCAAACGACGGCGATGAAACTATCCAGGAAACCGCCTATGCCATAATGGCCCTGAATGAGGTTGACCGTGACGGTTATATAGTTGAGATACAGGGAGCAGCAGACTACATGGGAAGCGTACAACTGGGAACGGGCGGCTGGGAAAACTATATAGGCAGCGGAGAAAACAACGAAATTACCGCTGAGGCGCTCTGGGGCCGTACCGTTGTTTATGGTGCAGATGCCACTATAATTAATGTGGCAGCGGGAACATACAATGTTGCAGCAACTATAATTGTGAATAAGCCGGTCACCATCTTAGGACCTTCCGGCGGGGGAGCCATTGTACAGGGCACCACTGCCGCCGTCTCGGTCTTCGAGATCAGGGCAAATAATGTAACCCTGCAGGATCTGGAGATTACACACAGTGCAATGCCCCCGTATCCTCCCCCGGCACCCCTGCCGGCATTTAATGAACTGGTGTACTCCCTGATACGGGTGCCCGTCAACCTGGGCCTTTCTGGAATTGCGATTACGGATAATACAATCTATGTACCTGCCCAGTCGGGAGCCATGAGCACTTGGGGCGGAATCGCCATCTGTGTCGGTTCCGGTGCCGCCACCGGCATCAGCATCACCGGCAATACAATTTACAACACCCGCAATGGTGTGGTGGTCCAGTATAACAATACTGTCACCATCAGCAACAACACAATTTACGACACCAAGGGCGGGATAATGAACTATACCAATAATCAGGCGGATGCCGATAACAGGACGATGAGTAACAACTCCTGGGGAACAATATGGGACCCACGGTGAATGTCCCAGCTTCGAAGCCACCCACAACGAATGGGACATTGTTTGGAATACGGGCGGTGCACTCTTTGACCCGGATTACCAACAGAGTGTGCTGGCACTTTCGGTTGCCAACAATGACGCCTTTGTGCTGGACCGGCGCGCAGCAGATGGAACAGCGGAGGGCAACCGCAGCCACATCTTTGTAAACGATGACAGCACGGTCATCGCAGCGCATCCGGCACGAGGTAACTTTAACGAGTCTTTCAAATACATCCAGCTCGGTGTAGATGCAGTGGTGCCGGGTGGTACGGTATATGTTGCCGCCGGCACCTACCCGGAACAGGTAATCATTCCCAAGGCGCTGACGGCTACCGGGTGCGACGGGGCAGTGCTCGATGGAACCGGTCTGGTGCCGACATGGACAACCGGCGTTAAAATCAAATCGGGCAACGTTACATTTAACAATATTGATGTAACCAATTTCACCCAGGACGGTATGGTATGCGGATATGACCCCAAACCGCTGGATAACTTGCAGAATATTCACATCACTAATTGCAAAGTATCAAATATCCAGCCGGGCTATTGGGGATTCGGTATTTATGTCGGATATGAGTCAGAGGGCTTTCCTGGCCCTGATTTAACGGCCCACCTGGATTATTCGGGGCTGTTAATTGAAAATAATGAGGTAACTAATACCAAGTGTTCCGGCATCGTGCTGCAATCCATTACTGCAGGTACCGGAGCCCTTGAGGTGAAAAACAATTACATCCATGATAATGCAACCAATGATGCGATCTGGATTGTTGATGCCAGAACAATAGTAGTTGAAAACAATATTATTGAAAATAATTTGTGGGGTATTGATATTCAGTCCATTGCTGATGCTGCGTTGACAGTGAATGGAACCTACGGACCCAAGGATGTTTCCATTCAATGTAATGCGATTAAAAACAACGCGTCAGATGGTATTTATATGGATAATGGCTGGCCAGGTACAATTTTAATTGAAAACAATAGCATAGACGGAAACACGCCGGGTGTTAATAATCAGTTGGCTGCAACATTAACTGCTGAAAACAACTGGTGGGGCTGCGTGAGTGGACCTGGAGCCGCCGGTTGCGATGCGGTTTCCGGTAACGTTGACTACACGCCCTGGGCGACGTCCGTGCCGCCCTGCGTAAATTGCGGCGATGACGCGGACTGCGATGACGGCCTTGCGTGCAACGGTACCGAGACCTGCAACCTCTTGACTGAGATGTGTCAGGCAGGGTTGACGGTGGACTGCTCCTCCCTGACCGACCAGTGCAATACCGGTGTCTGTGAAGAACCTGCCGGAACCTGTGCAGCCGATCCGCTGCCCGACGGAACCATCTGCAACGATGGTGACACCTGCTCCATTCCTGATCAATGCCAGAGCGGCGTCTGTATTACCGCAGGCGGCGGTGACACGGATGGGGATGGAACATGCGATTTCGACGACATCTGTCCAAATGATCCCAACAACGACGTTGATGGTGATACCGTTTGCGGTGACATCGATAACTGCCCCACTGTTGCTAATGCAGATCAGGCGGAGGCGGATGGCGATGGCTTTGGAGATGGGTGTGACAACTGTCCCATAAATTACAATCCCGGACAGGAAGACAACCTTCCGCCCGGAGGTAATACAGTGGGTGATGCCTGCGAATGTGAAGGAAACTTTAACTGTGATGCAGATGTCGACGGTTCGGATGCATCCATCTTCAAACTCTATTTTGGTAGAGGCCAGTTTAATTTTCCCTGTAATAGCTTCAATCCCTGCCGCGGCGATTTTGATTGCGACGCAGATGTGGATGGGACTGATGCAAGCAGGTTCAAGGCGGACTTTGGCAGGAACAGCATACAGAATCCCTGTCCTGAGTCTCCTACATGCGCAGAACCCGATTGGTGCAGCTACCCGAATTAGTATCTTTCACTAACCTTTAATAAGGAGGGGGACCCCTCAGCAGAGCCTCTGCTGAGGGATCTTTTTTGCGGGGAAAACGCGATTATCTGCGATAATTGATTGCTTGACAAAAAAGCTATTTGCACTATGATGCATGAAAATGGCGATATTTTATGGTCATTGCGAGAGACCAAATTGAGTGCGGCAATCTCGTTGTTTAACGCGAACATAGAATAAGATTTCTCAGTCGCTTCGCTTCTTCGAAATGACCGGGAGGGCGGAAGAGGATTAAGGTTGAAAGCTCCTTCGAAAGGCAGCGGGAAAGGATAGGTTTCGCGGCTGAAGCCGCTCCTACCGTATTATTTTGATGCCTCCCCCATGTCATTTCGAGCGTGAGCGAGAAATCTTTCTTCTGTTCAAAGTGCCGGGTCATCCTGCGACTTGATCGCAGGATCCAATAAAAAATTCAAACTGGATTCTGCGGTCGAGCCGCAGAATGACATGTCTATAGAATTACATTATCATGATTGATGGCGCCCCGAAAGGGCACGGGGGAGGGATCAAAAGATGAAGCGGACTAGTTTGGGCTGGTACAGACTGGTTGTCTTGGGATGTATGCTGGTCGTGGTTACTTCATGCGGCACAAAGGAGGAGAAGGGAAAAGTGCTGATACGGTGACGGTTCCTGCCATCAGTTCGGTTGAAATACTGCCTGAGAATCCTTCCAAAAGCAGCCTGCTGGAGACGGTGGTGAAGTTTGATCAGGCGGAAACGGCGGATGTGAGTTACCGCTGGATGAAAAACGGAAAAGAGATCATGGGGGAAACGGAGAGCACCCTTAAGCAGGACAACTTTCAAAAAGGAGATACCATTACGGTTGAGGTAACTCCTTATGTCAATGAGATGAAAGGCAAGCCGGTTCCGTCCAAGCCGGTAATCATTGCAAACAGCCCTCCTGTTCTCAGGTCATTCACTGTCGAGCCGATGCCGGCACACTCCAAGGATGAATTGACGGCGCTTTTGGATGTGTTTGATGCCGACGGCGAGTATGTCAGGACATCCTACCAGTGGAAAAAGGGCAAGGAGGACATTCCGGGAGCGACAGGATCGACGCTGTCAACTGACTATTTCAAAAAGGGCGACAGAATCGGCTGTCAGGCGCGTGTCAGCGATGGTGAGTCGCCCGAAGTTTCATACTATTCCAGCGAAGCGGTTATTCTCAACAGCGCTCCTCTTATCACCTCCAATCCGGCCGGGGAGACCATGGAAGTTTCTTCATACGAATACACGGTCACTGCCGAGGATCCCGATGAAGATGAGGTGAAATTCAGTCTTTCTTCGGCCCCTGAAGGCATGACCATTGATTCCGATTCAGGACTGGTCAGGTGGCAGATCAGTGATCAGCAGCAGGGGGGCACCTACAATTTCGAGGTTATCGCCATTGACCCCGAAGGGGCGCAGTCTGTTCAGCCGATAACCCTGACGCTGACCGCAAAGGAAGTTGAGGGAGAGCAACCGGAAGAGGGTGAATGACTTAGTTGGATGTAAAGAAGTGGTCATGAGTGAGAATGTTAACGTCCAACATCCAACGAGAAGAAATCTTGTTCATTCAAAGTTGGATGTTGAATGTTCAACGTTCGTCTTTTTATTCAATTGAATAGCGTTTCTTTGACACCTGATGTTTTGGTCATTTGAAAATTGAATTTTTGATTTGTTTCGTATTTCGGATTTCGCCTGATAAACCGCAAATGATTTCTTTGTTCTCGAATTTATAAAAGGGGTCTTAATAGTGATCGTTAAAAAGGCCATTATTCCTGCCGCGGGATGGGGAACGCGGCTGTTGCCCGCGAGCAAGGCGATTCCCAAGGAGATGCTGCCCGTCGTGGACAGGCCGGGAATCCAGTATATTGTTGAAGAGGCTGTCGCGTCCAGGCTTAAGGAGATAATCCTGGTTACCGGCAAGGGCAAGGGATGCATCGAGGACCATTTCGACATCCAAGGGGAGCTGGAGGACATCCTCGAAAGAAAAGGCAAAAAAGAGCTGCTCGCCACCGTCAGGGAAATCTCCCGGATGGTCAACATCATCGCGGTGAGGCAGAAGCAGCAGCTGGGCACGGGTGACGCGGTATTGTGCGCGGCGCCTGTTGCGGAAGGAGAGGCTGTTGCCGTTCTGTACCCCGACGACATGATTGACGCGGAGGTGCCGGTCACCCGTCAGCTTCTCGATGTCTATGAGCGCCATCAATCGGCGGCGGTGATCGCGCTGCGGGAAGTTCCCGAAGAAGACACGCATCTCTACGGGATCGTTGAAGGTGAGCGCGTTGAGGACAAGCTCTACCTGGTCAGGCGCATTGTAGAAAAGCCCCCCCGGGGAAAGGCGCCTTCAAACCTTGCCATCATTGGCCGCTACATTCTACCCCCTGAGATGTTTCCTGTCCTGAGGCAGCTCCGACCGAGCGCGGACGGAGAAATTCAGCTGGCGGAAGGCCTGGCGGAGTTAAGCCGGCGGGGAAGGGTGCTGGGCTATCAGTTCTCGGGTACCCGGTATGACGTCGGCGACAAGCTGGGGTATGTCCAGGCTACTGTCGGTTACGCCCTGAAAAGGCCGGAGTTACGTGATCGATTCAAGCAGTGGTTGCGCGAAGTCGTCAGGGATGAATAGTGAACGGGAAGACTTTTTTATAGAAGTGGCATTGGGCATACCCCTCGCCAAGCTGCTCTCCTACCGCGTTCCGGAGGGTCTCAGGTCCGGCATAGAAGTGGGAAAACGGGTCCTCGTACCTTTGGGCAAGCGAAAGGTGACGGGGTATGTGGTCGGCAGTGACGCCAAGCCTGAAGGGCTTGAGATCAAGGACGTTATTGAGGTCCTGGACGACCAGCCGCTGTTTACCTCCCATCATCTCGCCTTTTACCGGTGGATCAGCGACTACTATTTTTCCCCCCTCGGGGGAGTGATTAAAACCGCCCTTCCCGCCAGCATCGATGTCACCAGCAGGCAGGTGATCTCCCTGACAGAAAAAGGGAAGAACGGCCCGCCTGCCGGGGATGACAGTCCTGCCGGGAACGTGCTCAAAGCTCTGAGGGAGAAACAAGGAATTTCCTTGAAGGCCCTGCAAAAGATTGCGGGGGGTGACGCGCTGCAGAGCGTGCTGGCGCAGCTTGATCGTGAGGGGCTGGTCCGACGGGAAATGCAGGAGGGACGCAAACCGGTCGCGATAAAAAAAGAGAAGTGGATACGGCTTGAAGAAAAGGGGTGTCAGGTTCTCAAAGCCCCCGAGCTCCTGGAGGTATGGGGGAAAAAAGCCCCCCGGCAGGTTTCTCTGCTGCGCTTCCTTGAACCGGCGGGTATCATTCCCCTGGCATTGATAAATAAAAAATTCGGGCCATGCGCACCCCTTCTCAGCGGCCTTGCAAAAAAGGGCTGTGTCGGCTTTGAGATGCGGGAGGTCTACCGCGATCCTTTAAGCGGGGAGACGGTGGTGTGCGAAGAAAGGCGGGCCCCGACACCTGAGCAGCAAAAGGTTCTTACCCGCATCAGGGAGGCGATTGCCTCAGGGGCGTACGCACCGTTTCTGCTCCATGGTGTTACGGGAAGCGGGAAAACAGAGGTTTACCTGGCCTCCGTCGAAGATGTGCTGAAGCAGGGCAGGGAGGCGCTGGTTCTGGTCCCGGAAATTTCCCTAACCCCCCAGCTGGTGGGCCGATTCCAGTCCCGCTTTGGTGATGCCATTACCGTGCTGCACAGCAGGCTGTCCCCCGGTGAGCGGTATGACGGATGGAGGCGGATTAAAAAGGGCCTGGTGAAAGTCGCCATCGGCACCCGTTCCGCCATCTTCGCGCCCTTTACCCGTCCCGGCATTATTGTTGTCGATGAGGAGCACGACACCTCCTATAAGCAGGAGGAGAAACTCAGGTACAACGCGCGCGACCTGGCCCTGGTGAGGGGGCGGATGGACCATGCCGTGGTCATCCTGGGTTCGGCCACACCATCGGTGGAGTCCTATTTCAACGCGCGGACCGGAAAGCTTACCCTGTTGGAACTGACCAGGCGCGTGGAAGGCAGGCCGCTGCCCAGCATCGAAATCGTTGATATGAAGCAGGAGAGGCTGCAGCACCCTGAAACCGCCCGGGAGCTTTCCCGCAGGCTGAAAGAAACCCTGGCGGACCGGGTCCGGCAGAACCAGCAAAGCCTGCTCTTCCTCAACCGCCGGGGCTTTGCCCCCTGCATCATCTGCAGGGAATGCGGCCATGTCTTCGGCTGCCCCAATTGCAGCGTATCCCTTATTCACCACCAGCGGATTAAAAAGCTGCAGTGTCACTATTGCGGTTATGCCATTGCCGCGCCGGATACCTGTCCCGGCTGCGGCGGCATTCGTCTTAATCTCATGGGGCGGGGCACGGAGCGGCTCGAGGACGAGGTAAAGGCTTTATTGCCCCAGTCGCGGGTGGAGCGCATGGACCGCGATACCACGCGGGGCAAATGGGGACATAGGAGCGTGCTCAATCGCTTCAGCGCCAGCGCCGCCGGCATTCTTATAGGAACCCAGATGATTGCCAAGGGGCATGACCTGCCCGGCATCACCCTGGTGGGCGTCGTGTCCGCCGATTCGTCCCTGAACTTTCCCGACTTCCGCGCGGGCGAAAGAACCTTTCAGCTGCTCACCCAGGTTGCAGGGCGGGCGGGAAGGGGCGATATCGCCGGAGAGGTGATTATCCAGACTTTTAATCCCCGGCACTACAGCATTGAGGCGTCCAGGAAGCAGGCCTATTCCCTGTTTTACGAGGAGGAAGTAAAATTCAGAAAAGAACTCAATTATCCGCCCTTCAGCAGGCTCATCAACTTCAGGATGGAAGGGGCAAGCAGGAAGAAAACGGCCGACTTTTCCGATCGCCTGGGAGCGCTGGCCCACTCGCTGCTGCGCAAGGAAGGCAGGTTCCGTGACGGCATCGAGCTGCTGGGGCCCGCTGCCGCCCCGTGGGAAAAGATAAAGGGAAAATACCGCTTCCAGATGGCGGTGAAGGGATCTTCCCTGACCCTGCTTCGCGGCTTCGCCTCGCGGCTGATAAGCCGGGCGCCGGAGATGATAAAGGGAAGCGGAGTGGCGTTTTCTGTGGATGTGGATCCGGTTTCTTTGCTATAATAACCCTTACAGGGAAATCCCAAATCCAAACACCAAATGTTCCAAACCGCAACCACGAAGCCCACGAAGAAAGAATTACGAAGAACACGAAGAACAACAGCAGGGTTTCTTTTTGTCTCTGCTATCGACTGTGGGCTGTGGACCACAGACTGCCTTTTTTGAATTTTGATCATTTGAATTTGTTTCGGATTTAGGATTTCGTGCTTCGGATTTATGAAGAGTCATTTTAAATGGTTTCAACCAGGATTGAGACAATTGATTTCACTACACTCACAGGAGGGCTGAATGGAAGAGAAAGATTTGACCAGGATGACGGTGACCAAATTGAGGGAAGAGGCAAAAAAGTACACCAGCATTGAAGGTGTCAGCGCCATGAAGAAGGAAGATCTCATCAAGGCCATCGCCGATGCCCGGGGAGAACCTATCGAGATCAGGAAAAAGAAACCCAGAAAGAAGAAGGACGTCGATGCGGCCGGCCTCAAGAAAAAGATCAAGACGCTGAGGAAGGAAAAGGCGGAGGGGCGGAAGTCCAAAAGCAGAAAAGAGACGAACCGGCTGCGAAAGAAGATCAAGGTGCTGAAGCGGCAAAGCAGAAAAGTCGGAAAAGAGAAGGCAGAGGTAATCGCCGCAGCCAAAAAAGTCGGGAAGGAGGCAGCCCCCGCGGCCGCTGCCCCCGCACCTGTACCCCCTCCACCCCCTGCACCCGAGACGGCTTCTGCTGATGCGCCGAAAGTGGAATGAGCGCTCGCGCCAACGACTGCTGAGGGGTTAAAAAAGGAGTGCCATGATAAAGGAAAAAATCAGGAAGGACCTGACGGCGGCAATGAAGGAGAAGCAGGAACTGAAGGTTTCCACCCTGAGGATGATGCTCGCCGAGCTGGTTTATAAAGAGAAGGAAAAGGGAGATCCCATTACCGAGGACGCGGCGGTGAAGGTTTTTTTCAGCATGATCAAGAAGCGCGAGGATGCCGCCACCCAATTTGAGGCGGTGAATAGAAAAGATGCCGCGCAGAAGGAGCGGGAAGAAACAGTCATCATCAGGGCCTATATGCCCGCACAGCTCACCGACGATGAAATCCGGACGGAGGCGCGGGCGGTTATTGCCGAAACCGGCGCTGCCGACCTTAAAGGCCTGGGAAAGGTCATGGGGATCCTGTCAAAGAAGTTATCGGGCAAGGCGTCAGGCGGTGATATGAGCAGGATTGTAAGGGAAGAGCTGGAGAAGGCGCACTAACAGGCTGTTGAAAAACACCCATCTGCTGCGTTACACTCATCCTTCGTCATTGCAGCGTACTCGTATGTACGCCTCATTCCTCAGGATTTCGCGTGCCTTGCATCTCGATGTTTTTGAACAGCCTGAGGAAAACTTCTTTTTCAACAACCTTCTAATAATTTACAGGCGGCAAACAGCTGCCTTCTCTGTTGGGAGCAGCGGTAATGAACAGGTCAGGTTTGATCTACGCCCTTCTGGCGGCAATCCTGTGGGGGATCGCACCCGTGTTTGAAAAACTGGGGCTGATCAACATCAGCCCCCTGGCGGGGCTCACCATCAGAACAGTTTCTGCCACCATCATCCTGATCCTGATCATGCTCTTCACCAATGTGCATACGGAGATTATCCGGGCGGATGCCCGAACGGTCGGCTTTCTTGTCATGAGCGGCATTGTGGCCGGGCTGCTGGGCATGTGGTCGTATTTCAACGCCATGAAATATTGTGAGGCCTCCCGGGTCGTGCCCATCGTGGGTTCCTACCCGCTCTTTGCCTTCCTGTTTTCGCTGCTCCTGCTGGGAGAGCAGATAACCCTGCAAAAGTGCATCGGGGTGATACTGATTGTCGGCGGCGTGGTGCTGCTGGGATAGCGCAGATGGCGCGAATATGTCACGTGGAGGGCCATGTTCCGTCATGGCCGCGTACAATAATCGGATGGGACGGAGAGCGTCCCTCCGTATCTGAACATGTAGGGGCGACCGGCCGGTCGCCCCTACGTATTTTTCACCTTTTCCGGCTCGCCTACTCTGCCGCGGTGTAGAAAACACCCAGCAGATCTTCGGTCTGGGAGATGGGACCGGTGTCCCGCCAGCTTTTTACTCTGAACTGGTAATACATGCCCGGCTGCAAAGGGCTTCCCGCATAGGTAACCGTTACAGTTTCCGATCCTGTGACCTTGGGCACATTGTCATTCCTCCACACCTCATCGCCAAAAGCATTATACACTACCAGTTCGTACCTGGTTTCACTTGAATCATCCCTCCATACAAAATCGGGGGTACCGGTTATGAGTTCCGGCTCGCCGGCGCCCGGCGAAACAATTACCAGGGCCTCAGTGACTTTGAAAGAGTCTGCTATGTCGATGCTGTAGTTGGTGCCTGTCGGGCACCTGCAGGTGGAGAATTTCTGTGCCCGCAATTTGAGAATCCGGATCGCGCACCAGAATGTCATTCTCGAAGGCGGCAAGCACCACGTATCGACCGTCGGGAACCCCTTCGATGGTAAATGCTCCTGTTATTGATGGTTCCTCCGGAGGCGCCGGCGCGCGCAAGCCGGGAGGCACCTCTCCTTTCACGAAGGTATCGTTGAAGGTTGACTCCGGAACCAGCACCACGCTGGTGACTGAACCACCCGGCGCGTTGACTATATTAATTGACCCACTGACCGTCCCGTAGGGTTTGTCATTGGAAATGAGATCCGCCCCGGTCCTGTCCTCTCCCGCGGCCAGCGTCACCGCCACCGGAGTAAGCTGCAAAAATGCCTTGTACCCGTGAATCTCCCAGCTGCCTTCGGGTACGTTGAAGAGGGTATAGGCACCGCTTTTGTCGCTGAAGCCAATTGTTTGATCCTGCGTTGCGCCTTCAAGCACAACCATCACTCCTCCCGCGCTGACATCGTCTTCATCGGTTACGATGTTTCCCGCGATGCTACCCTGTCCCCTCTTTTCCGGGGGAAGGGCTATCAGGGCGATTTCGGTTGCGGCATTTTCCAGAACCCATTCACCTTCATCCTGTGATGCCGTCGCTGCATCAACGGGTATGGCCGGCCTGATGCCATGAGGGAAGGGGAGGTAATCAGCCGCTGAAGCGCGCAGGGTGAATGTCCCTTCGTCGAGGGTGCCGTCGGGATTTCTCACCACCGGGACCTGGAGTTCATACGCTCCCTCGCCGTCGGTTACCGCGACATCGGTCGCGGCCGCCCCGGTTTTGTCTATGGCGATGACATGAGCGCCTTCTACCGGGCTTTCCGAGGCGGAATCAAAAATGGTCCCTCTTATGTACACGGGCTCGTAACAGGCATACAGACCGTCGGTTCTCAGCTCGCATACCTGGTTCTCACCGCAATCAGACCCCTGCGGGTCGCACTGGGCCATGCAGGCGGCCGTGTCGTCGGGCAGCGGCTGGCAGACCTCGTTGTCTTCGCAGAGATTGGTGCTCAGGTCGCACTCCGGCCGGCACACGTGCTCATCACCCATCACCGGAACGCATACCCAATCGGCCGGACAGGTATTTATGACGCCGGGAGTGCATCGGGGCGTGCAGGCATAGGTGTCGTCGGCATAGCGCAGGCACACCTCGTTTTTCAGGACGCAGGGGTTGTCATCACCGGGTTCGCAGGTGTAAAGACACTGGCCCTTATTGGCTGCCACGGCTTTGCAGACAGTTCCCGAGGGACACACCGACCCTTCATCCGGGTTGCAGGAGATTTTTCTTTTACATGAGAGTGCTGCCGTCAGGCTTACCATAATTATTATAACAAGCGCGGTCTTCATGAAATAAGTCCTCTTACCAGTCATTTTCTTGTCCTCCTTGTCTTGTTCTTCATAAGTATAGTAAACGACAAAATAAAGTAGTCATTGCGAGGCCTGCCCGCATAACTGATGCGGTTTAGAAACTCTTGCCGGCCAGGGAGCGCAAGCGACGCGGCAATCTGATGAGATTGCTTCGCTGATGCTCGCAATGACATTCAAAAGTCAATTTTTTAAACTTGTTTACTATAATTGTATCGGTAATAAAACCGAGGAGGGTTAGGAGAAAATATCCGTAAAGGGTTCAGAATGACACGTGAGAGGATGAGAAGAACCATCGGCATGTGGTAATGAATGATGCACTGTTCTACCGCAGCAGTTTCTGCAGGGTTATCTTTCCGTCGCCCGGCGTGTAGAAATCGGCGATGAACCCGACCTGACGGTATCCCATTTCCTCGTAAAACCGGTGCGTACCGCGGTACTCTTCCTTTGACGAGGTTTCAATCAGGATCATCCTTCCTCCCGCGTTTCGAATCTCCTGCTCGGCATGGCGCAGGAGCGCCCTGCCGATGCCGGTGCCGCGGAAGGCGTTGTCCACCACGATCCAGTAAATGTCCCAGGTCCCCTCGGTGAGGGGAGTCGGCCCGAAGCATACATATCCCCTCCTGACCGATGAGCCTTCCTCCACCGCCACCCAGACATAATATCCCGAAGTCAGCGGCCCCTCAAGAAACGCGGTGAGCAGCTCTTCGGCAACCGGCACCTCCGAGGCCTTGAACTCCCGCGTCGCGCGCAGGATGGCGAGCAGCGGCTCCTTGTCGTCGGCCCTCATTTCACGGAGATATGCGGGCGGTACGGACTGAGGGGGTTGAAGCGGCGAAGGTGCCGGCGGGTCGGTTGTTTTCTGCATGGGATGTCATCAGGACAGGTATGCACAGGCGCCGGGGGCGGCGGAATCCCGTCCGGACCGGGCCTGTGCCATGATATTACAGAGGAAGTCGTCATAGCTCATGCCGGACGCCTCTGCTTCCCTCTTGGCGCCGCTTGCCGGGCCAATGTCAGGATTGGGGTTTATTTCCAGTATGTTAATCTCACCCGAGCTGTCTGCGCGCATGTCGATCCGCGCGTAACCCCTCCCGACCAGCTCGACAAAGGTGCGGGCGGCCAGGTTTTCAATCGCACGGGCATCGGCATCAGACAGCTGAGCGGGGCACTGCACCCGGGTTGCGGCATAGTATTCATCATCCTCTTCCCACTTGGATGCGTAGGTGAGCAGCTGCGGTTTGCCTGCGGGCAGGCTGTAGCAGATCTCGGCGACGGAGAAGAGGCGCAGGGGCGGACCCATGACCAGGATGTTAAACTCGCGGCCGGGGAGGAATTCCTCCACCAGCGCCGCCTGCCCGTAGCGGGCGTGCACCAGCTCAACCTGTTCACGCATTTCATGAAGGTTGCCGACCAGGCTCCGCTCGGTTAACCCGTGGCTTGCGTCCGTCTCCAGCGGCTTGACAACACAGGGGAAGGGAAGCGCAGGTGCCGGCAGCTGCATGGCGGCACAGGGTTGGTAAAGCTGCCAGTCGGCAGTCGGCAGGCCGAGGCTGCGCAGGCGTGACTTGGTCTTCACCTTGTTGATGCAGTCGGTGAGGGCGCCCGACGGTGCGCCAGTGACGGCAATGCCGGTTTCCTCGAGCAGGCGGGCAACCCTTCCCTCGCTGTCGGGGTCCCGGTCAAAGCCCTCAAAGAGGTTGAAAATTATCCCGGGGTTCAGCCGGGCCAGGCGCCGGAGCATGTCGCTGCACCCGCCCGGTTTGATGGGAAGCAGATAATAGGAGTATCCCCTTGAGCGAAGGGCCTCGGCCACGGCGCTCACCGCGTCAAGCACGCTGGCAACCGCGGTGCTTTCGCCCGCGGCCTCGAACGCGCCGGGCAAGGGCTCATTATATACTATGCAGACATCCGTGCGCATGGTTGCTGCCGGCTGATGGCGCTGTCAATGATGGACCCGATGAGTGTACGATAGTCAATACCCCGGTGCCGGGCGATCAGGGGATAGTCGCCGTGGCCCGGCTTGAGCCCGGGCAGGGGATTGGCCTCAATAAAATACGGCTGTCCCTGCGGGTCGAGGCGGAAATCAATGCGGGCCATGTCCCTGCACCCCAGGATTTTAAACAGCTTCAGGCTGTGGGCGACAATACGTTCCTCCAGTCCGGCGGACAAATCAGCGGGGCATTGGTAGCGCACCTGGCGCCGCCAGTCGCGCTTGATGTCTATGGAGTAAAAAAAGTCGGGGTCAGTCCCCCGGCGGGGAATCACTTCCATAATGCCCATGACCCGGGGCGGGGTACCGACGATGCCCACGGTAAGCTCTCTTCCCTGAATAAATTCCTCCACCAGGACCGGCTGACGGTACAGGGTGAGCAGCCGGATGACTTCACGCTCCATCTCCGGGAACCCGGTCACCCTGGAGGTTTTGCCGATGCCTTTGCTGGATCCCTCCCAGGCGGGTTTGACAAAAGCGGGAAAGGTGAAGCCGGACGGGCTGCTGTCAAGTGCCTTCCGGTCGGCTATTAAACGCCATCGGGGCGTCGGAATGCCGGCCGATGCCGCCAGGTGTTTTGCCAGGGGCTTGTCCAGGCAGACGGCAAGGCATGCCGGGTCAGAGCCGACGTAGGGGATGTCGAGCATCTCCAGGACCGCCGGCACCTGCACCTCCCTGCTCCGGTAATTGCCCCGTCCTTCAGAGATGTTGAAGACCATGTCCACCCGCTGGCTGAGGACCGAGGTGAGAAAGGATTTTCCGCCCCCCAGGCGAACCACCGTGTGCTTCAGCGAGACAAGCGCTTCGGCTATGGAGTCCACGGTTTCGGCCGAATCGTACTCCTCCAGCGCGTCATCGGGATCGGCCTCACCGGGGAGGATATCGCTTTTCAGATCGTATGCCAGGCCCAGTATCATTTAAATGCGCACCTTGAGCTGTGCAGTTACATGAGGGTTGTATGCGGCTTGTGCATGACGGTTAACGGGACCCTGCCGGGCTCCTTCTGCCTTCGGGGATTTCTGCAGCGGTAGACCCGGCCCTCGTAGTTGCGGAACACGAATTCCTCTTCATGCTGCTCCAGCAGGTAATCGGGCTGAAGCGGCACCTTTCCCCCTCCGCCCGGCAGGTCGACAACGAACTGCGGTACGGCAAGACCCGAGGTGTGGCCGCGCAGGGCGTCCATGATGGCGATGCCGGTTTCGATGGGGACGCGCAGGTGCTCCGTCCCCTCCACATCATCGGTCTGAAAAAGGTAGTAGGGCCTGACTTTGATGCGCAGGAGCCCCTGGCAGAGCGCACGCTGAATTTCCGCCGTGTCGTTGACGCCCTTCAGCAGAACCGACTGGTTGTTAAGCGGGATGCCGCTCCGCAGCAGGCGGTCGCAGGCCGCTGCCGCCTCCGCCGTGAGTTCCCGGGGATGATTAAAATGGGTGTTGACCCAGATGGGCCCGTACCCGGCCAGCATGGAGCAGAGGGCTTCATCGATGCGCTGGGGGAGCACCACCGGGTAGCGCGTGCCGATGCGGATGATCTCCAGGTGCGGGATGGAGCGCAGCTGGGCGATGATCGATTCAAGCCTCCGGGTGGAGAGGCTCAGCACGTCACCCCCGGATATGATCACATCTCTGATGGAGGTGTTTGAGCGAACGTAGCCCAGCATGCGCTGGACCTCCTGCTGCGTGCGCACCCAGGCCCCGCTTTTCCACGCCCACTTGCGCGTGCAGTGCCGGCAGAGCATGGGGCAGATGTTGGTCAGAACCATCAGGCAGCGGTCGGGATAGCGGTGCACCAGGCCGGGGACGACGGCATCCTCATTTTCAGCCAGGGGGTCCTCCTGCCCGTACTGGCTGAGCGCGATCTCTTCCACGCGGGGGACTGCCTGAAGCCTGATGGGATCGTCGGGATCATCGCCGGAAATGAGGGAAAAATAATAGGGGGTTATGGCCATGGGGTAGGTTGCAATGGTAAGCGCAAGGGCCGCCTTTTCATCCGCGGTCAGCGGGAGGTAGCGGTTAAGCTGATCAACGGTGGTGATGCGATTCCGAAACTGCCACCGCCAGTCGTTCCACTGTGAAGCAGTAACGCCGCGGAACATCTGCGGGACGGTAAGCCTGCTATGACTGGGGGGCTTGTCATCCGGACTGTCTGCCTCCTCCAATAGATAGGATTTCTTGTGACGGTTGCATCGGGCCAGCGATCTTGTGTGTGATTCCATGCATGTCTCCACAGGTGAAAGTGCATCCAGCGTGTATATATGCCCGCTGAAGTGTGAAGCAATTTGTGTACCAAATATCAGGAAGACGCGGTCCCGTGCGCACATCCTTTTTATCGTCCGCAAAATAAACGGGAGAAGGAGGTTGGAGGAATAATCCCATCGACAGGCCTGTGTCATGATGTCAGGGGTAATAGGAAGCGGTATGCCGATATGATGGCGCTATCGGTTGCTTTAACTCCGATAATCAGTGTGAGCGTCCCTCCGCACCCTGCCGGGTGCTGGATGGAGCAGATCAGCCTGCAACGATTTCCCTGAGTATGGAGCTCATGGAATAGTGCGGCCGGCCCAGCAGGGCGGCTGTTGGCGAGATGTCCCTGGTGATGTCGTAGCCGAACATTTTAAGATAGAGGGGCGGAACGGGGCAGAGGCCGATGCGCCAGAGAAGGCCCACCAGGCCCAGGGTAAGTCCCTCAGGGAGTTTAAGGGGGGAGGGTGTTTTCCCTCCAAGCCGGGCGGCTTCGCTGAACATCTCCCGGAGCGGCATGGTCTGCTCGGAGCCGATATCGAATATGCCGCTTTTCCCGATGGCATTGAAGCAGGCATCGGTTACGTCATCCACGTGCACCAGCTGGATCGGGGGGTTGTGCTTCCCCAGGGTGATGAAGCGTCCGCTTCTCGCGGTTGCCTTGAGCATGTCACCCATGCCTGCTCCCCCGCCACTCCAGCAGACGATGGCCAGGCGGAGCACGGCAACACTGATCCCGTGCTCATCCCCCGCCTTGAAGAACAGGGATTCAGCCTTTATCTTGTTCCGGGCATAGCGATCATCCGCCGGGTTAAGGTAATTCCCGCAGCGGTCATACAATCCCCCGGGCTTTCTCCGGTCCCCGTATACCCTTCCGCTGCTCGCGAAAACGATGTTCCGCACCCCGTGCCGCACCGCGCAGTCGGCGATGTTTTGGGATCCGTCCAGGTCGATGGAATCGCGTGCCCGGTCGTCAATTCGTCGCCTTGGTGCAAAAGGCGAGATGGATTATGGAGTCAATGCCGTTCTTCTCAATCAATGACCCCAGGGAGGGATCTCTGATATCCATGGCACGCACGATCTTTTCCGGAAACCGACCGCTGCCGACGCAGTCGATGCCCATGCAGTAATGCCCTTTTTGATAAATCTGTCCACCATTCTTTTCCCGATGTGGCCTGCGGCGCCGGTGATGAGAATCATTGCGACCTCCCTTTTCAGTATGTGTGCCCGGAACAGAGACGGGGTGCGCGGATCATTCCCTTGCGCTGAACGTCCCTGCGAGCGCGTGCATGGCAATGCTTTACCGGATGCTGATAGTTAAATACAGTAGCATTCTGTCTCATTATGTCAAACGCTATCTTGCCGCTGCACGCGCCTTGTCTGGGGCATTAAAAGGTTGCATTAAATTTTTAATTGGTATTATTATATTTTATTGGATCCTGCGATCAAGTCGCAGGATGACCATTGATGATGGAGGGCCATGCTCTGTCATGGCCGCATGTATTATTCGGACGCGACGGAGCGCGTCCCTCCATGTAGTTTATTTTCTAATCAATAGTAAAAATTTACGCCGGGGGAGGTTTATATGAGGAAATACAGGCCGTGCAAAATAATGGTAATCGTAGCAGGAACCATAATCGCGCTCATGAGCTGCTGTCAGTTTGACCTCTATGTCAGCCCGGGTGACTTTTATGAACCGGGAGCGCTTTCCGTGGAGGTGATTTCCCTTTCCGGCGATGATGCGCCGGTGGAGATGGATATCTATTCGCCGACAGCCTGCGGAAGATACCCGGTGGTCATGTTTCAGCATGGTTTTACGGCATCCATCAAGGGATATGAAACGATCATGACCCATCTTGCCAGCCATGGGTTTGTTGTTGTTGCGCCGCAGATGTACCCTCCCGGGGACGGGTCATTAGCACCCTCGCCCGAGGAGGAGGCAGCTCTGGGGGTGGAGATCATACGCTGGCTCGAGAAGAACCTGCAAGCGGTTGTTCCGGTCAGTGCTGATATGAGGCTGCTCGGCCTGGCGGGTCATTCGCGCGGAGGGCAGACAGCGTACCGGATGGCCCTTGAAGTTCCGAGAAAGATAGATGCGCTGGCGGGAGTGGATCCGGTGGACGCACTTGAAATCTTCGGGCAGACCCTGGCAATAACAGGACCCCTGACCTTTAACATACCGACGTACGTCCTGGGAACCGGTTTAGGGCCGATTGTCGTGGGGGGATTTCTGGCCTGTGCCCCGGAGGAAATCGGGCCCCGCCATTTCTACGAAGCCAACCCCAGTCCTTCCTGGCTGGTCACAGCTACCGAACTGGGTCATGCGGATATGATCGATGAAGAGGACTTTTCACCGGCTTGCCCGGGCGGTGAAGACCGCGACGGCATGCGCGCCCTTACCGGCGGTACCCTGGCGGCATTTTTCAGCGGCACGCTTCAAAAGAACAAAGAAGCACTGACAGTATTGAGCGATGTTGCTTCGGCCCCTGTTCCTGTCACCGTGGAGATGAAGTAGGGATGGCCGGCCGGTCCTACAATTGTCCATTGCGATGGGCGTTGCATGAGGACACCGCGGATCATATGAATGGCGTGGAAAAGGGGGTATTTGATGCAGGAGCAGGCCCCTGAGCCTGCCCTGAATGATCGGGCAATCACAGGGGGGGTGACCCTACAAGATGATACAGGACATAATCATAAACACCCGGCCAGGAAATAGACGCCGTTCAATAAGGTTAAGCGGATACGATTACGCCCAGTCGGGAGCGTATTTTATAACCCTGTGCACACAGAATAGGCAATGTTTGTTTGGTGAAGTTATTAAAGGACAGATGCTTTTAAATACTGCTGGAGGGATGGTTCAGGTGATCTGGGAAGAATTGTCATCACATTATCAGGGGGTAGAAACAGATGCATTTGTTGTGATGCCTAATCATGTGCATGGAATCATTGTCTTGGTAGGGGCAGGCCCCCGTGCCTGCCCTGCGCATAATGGGCAACCACGGGGGGTTGCCCCTACAAAGGGATTACCGGACTTGGTACAAAGCTTTAAAACCATGACCATCAAACGGTATTCAGATGGTGTGAAACAATTGAAATGGCCCCGTTATTCAGGGAAATTGTGGCAGCGCAATTACTACGAACATGTTATCCGCAGGGAAGAAGAGTTAAACCGTGCACGCGAGTACATCCTCAATAATCCATTGCAATGGGAATTGGATCAGGATAATCCTGAGAACATGAATGCTATGAAACAAGAGCACATATGGTAGGGGTAGGCCCCCGTGCCTGCCCTGAATGATCGGGCAATCACAGGGGGGGGTGACCCTAAATTGGTCCAGGTTTAAACGAGGGGGAAAAGCCTACTTGGGATACCGGGCGAACAGCTGTCCCCACGGTGACTCTGTTTCCCATTTCCGGACAACCGGCATCCCTTTGAACCGGTACCAGATTGAATCGTGGTAAAACTCCGAGGCAAAGATGAAAATATTAACGATAAATGTTTGAAAAAACAGCTTCTGAAGGTGCTTCAGGGGCGTGTCAAACCAGAATATTCTCCCCACCCCGGTTGCCAGATTGACCCCTACCTTAAAGTTCCAGTTTTCCCCGGCCGCATCCGTATCACCGACAATCTCGATCTCCGCCGGGTCTCCTATGCCAAGGCCATGCTGATGGGCCAGGTAGATGCAGGGCAGATCCTTCCACCCGAATCCCATCATCCGCGCGGCTACCGAATCAATGGCCACCTGGTCAGCCGATGCCAGGATGATTCCCCGGTCGTGGGGTACTACGGTGCGCGGCCCCGGACCTGAGCCCACGGTGGTCCCGTCCATGGTGGCAAACATGCCGGTATGAATCTCCCTGCCGATGGCAAGCAGGTCGACCAGGGTTTCATGGATCCAGGTGTGGGTATAATGGCGATGGTAGTTGAGGAGGCCCCCGAAGGCATTCTTAAGCGCCCCGGTGTAGGTGGTGTAGGAGTGGGTTTTTACCGTGGGCATATGCACAATGTTTTTGCCCTGAAAATAATCCGGGATGCGTATCCCCTCCGGGAAAATCTTGTGCAGCGCCAGTGTCTTGAACTTCGGCTTGTATTCTACCCAGCGCATGTCCGATTCTTTGAAGTTAAAGAGCACCGGGATCTTGTACCGTTCATAGATGGGCTTGAACTTTAAATCCTGCTCCCCCTTTTCCGGTATGGTGACAACGGTGTGGTTGTGGACGGTGACCAGGTCGTTGAGGCCTGCCGCCTTGAGACTTTCAATGGTGCCTTCAAGCTGCCAGGGGGTGGTGTTCACGCCGGGGAAGACATTGTGCCAGGTGATGTTGTCCTTCAAAATGGTTTTGGCGGATGGATCGAGGGCGCTTTTCAGTCCCGCAAGCTCGCAGAGACGCTGGTAATCCTTCACTACCGTTTCCGGTTTTGTTCTCAGGATTGCTACTTTTGCCTTGGCCATACATTACTCCTTCTGGTGGAAAAAGTACGATAATCAGTCACAGCTCAACGTTGTATGAGTTCAGCAGTCTCAAGAAGTCTTTGAAGTCTTGATGCAACTCGATCTTTTCCATAAACCATCCTTCTCTGCAATTCAATTGCTTCAATCCGTTCAGTGATCCCTTCGATAACCAATATTGTTTTTCTTCCTCAATATCATGTAATGAAGTGACGGTAATGACATTCTTATTGAGCCTTGGTATGTTATCCATAGGTGCTGATCCTCTTATTGTGCGCAGCGCAATGCTCTTGACCAGCGGCGGGCTTATGGACCTTCCGGTGCAACGGCGCGGTTAAGCGTTTCCATATGTATTCTATGACGAGTGAGATTATATAGGGTTGCAGGGGTACTGTCAAGATGACCTCATCAGGCATGATGAAGAAGTAAGGCATCTTATTGCCGGGGCAGGCCGCATACTATCACGCGCTAATTTCATTCCTGTCTCAAACACATAAAAAAACCCGGTACCGATGCGGGGTACCGGGCTGCGTATTCAATGTCCCTGATGCGCAGAAGCTATTTGGACGGAAGGATAGCGTCTTTGCAGGCCTTGGCCACGCGGAACTTCACCACCGTTTTGGCCTTGATCTGGATCTCTTCGCCGGTCGCGGGGTTTCTTCCTTTGCGGGCCTTCCGTTTCACCAGGACCAGCTTGCCCATGCCGGGCATGGTAAATACACCCTTCTTCTTTGTTTCCCCATAGGCGACATTGATAAGCGTGTCAAGGAATCCATTGACGTCGCTCTTTTTGGCGCCCAGCTTTTCGGAAAGCTCCGTTACCAGCTGTGCCTTGGTCATGGGTTTTGTCTTGGTTGCCATACCGTACTCCCTCCATCTTTGTTAGTTGGTTTTGTTTATGAACGCGACCCAATCTTGCGCGCCCATTATAGTACGGCGGGGAAATATAGCAATAAAAATTTTGCCGAAAGCTCATTTTTCGGGCGCATGGTGAGGGTGACGGTCACACCCCTCTTCTGTTCCGGCAGGAGTTTTAAGGTTTGAGCCGGGCATCCTGTGCTTCAGATAATCATTTGACTTGTCACCTGAAGAGTGATTGTGTACCATACTATTAATAGGTTTTAAAACTCCGGGGAGCCTGACGCATGGGTTTCACCTGCGGCATTGTAGGATTGCCCAATGTGGGCAAATCGACGATTTTCAACGCCCTGGCCTCGGCGCAGGTGCCCGCCTCCAGCTATCCCTTCTGCACCATCGACTGCAACAAGGGGACGGTTGCCGTCCCGGACCGGCGGTTGCAGACCATCGCGGCGATGATCAAGCCGCCCGCGGTTACCCCGACCACCATTGAATTTGTGGATATTGCCGGCCTAGTCAAAGGCGCCAGCCGGGGGGAAGGGCTGGGAAACCAGTTTTTGGGGCACATCCGCGCGGTGGATGCCATCGCCCACGTGGTCCGCTGCTTTAAAAAACATGATGTTTCTCACCTTTACGGGGATCTTGATCCGGGGCGGGACATGGAGATTGTTGCCACGGAACTGATGCTGGCCGATCTGCAGACGGTGGAAAAGCGGATGGAAAAAGCGGGGAAGCTCCTGCGGGTCGGGGATAAAAAAGCGGAGGAGGAAATGGCCGTGTACCGCAAGGCGCAGTCGGGCCTGGAGCAGGGGAGGACGGTGCGAACCATGGAGTGGGACGGGCAGGAGCTTCATGTCCTGCACGAGCTCTCCCTCCTGACCGCCAAGCCGCTCCTGTATGTGGCAAATGTGGACGAGGAGGACCTCCGGGCAGAGGAGCCGCTCGGCAGCGGTGGAAGAAAGGGCGCGGCGGGAACAGGCGGGGTTCGTTGTCATTTGCGGTGACCTTGAGGCCGAGATCGCGCTGCTTGAGAGCGAGGAGGAGCGGAAGGAATTTATGGCGGACATGGGACTCGCGGAATCGGGCCTGGAGCAGCTGGTTAAGGCCGGCTACGGCGTGCTCAACCTGATTACCTTTTATACCACCGTGGGCACGGAGCTGCGGGCGTGGACCGTGGCCAGGGGGACCAAAGCGCCGCAGGCCGCCGGAAAAATCCATTCCGATATGGAGCACGGCTTCATCAAGGCCGAGGTGGTGTCCTATGATGACTTTGTGAAAGCGGGCTCCCTTTCAGCGGCCCGGGAGGAAGGTCACCTGCGCCTGGAGGGAAAAGAGTATACCGTCCGTGACGGGGACATGCTCCACTTCAAGTTCAGCCAGTAGCAAAGTGCGTCCAACAGCTCCGCCTATGATGTTCTAGCCCTGGACGAATTGAAGGGTACCGGCGCCAGGTAGCCGCAAGCTTCAGCTTGCGTTTTCTTTGTGCATTGACTTCCTTGCTTCGCGCAGAATTAAACGCCCTCCTTTATTTGAACGCAGGCTTAAGCCTGCGACTACATGTTAATCCGCGAATAGGGAAAAACGGCCAAACACTACCAGCAGGATCCTAAAAAACCTTCCTCAGCGCTCGCGATACTCCCCGAACACGCCCCGCAGCACGTCCGCGATCTCGCCCAGGGTCGCATAGGCCCTGACCGCATCAACCACCGGCGGCATGAGATTGGCGGTTCCTTCGGCGGCCTGCTTTCAGGGCGCCGAGCGCCTCTGCTTGCCCGGGCACCATCCCGCGATCCGCCTTCAGCTTCTTGAGCTTGCTTGTTTGCAGGTTTTCAACCTCGGTGCTGACCTTGAGCAGCTTGCAGAAAAGGGGTCGTCGGTGGTGAACTGGTTCATCCCCACGATGATGCGCTTTTTGCTTTCCACCTCTTTCTGGTAGATGTAGGCGCTGTTTGCGATTTCCTTCTGCACGTATCCCTCTTCGATGGCCCTGATCATCCCGCCCATGGCGTCAATCTTCTGGATGTAGCCCTTTGATTCCCGCTCGATGTCGTTGGTCAGGGACTCCACCAGGTAGGAGCCGCCGAGCGGATCGATGCTGTCGGCCACCTCGGTTTCATAGGCCGCGATCTGCTGCGTCCTCAGGGCCAGGCTGACGGCCTCTTCCGTGGGCAGGCAGAACGCCTCATCGAAGGAGTTGGTGTGCAGGGACTGGGTTCCGCCCAGCACCGCGGCCAGTGCCTGGTAGGCGACCCGGACCACGTTGCTGCGCGGCTGCTGGGCGGTGAGGGTGCAGCCCGCGGTCTGGGTGTGAAAGCGAAGCATGCAGGATGCGGGCTTTTTGGCGTTAAAGCGCTCCTTCATGATGCGGGCCCAGAGCCGGCGCGCGGCGCGGAACTTGGCGATCTCCTCGAAAAAATTGTTGTGGCAGTTGAAAAAGAAGGAAAGCCGCTGGGCAAACTCGTCAACATCCAGGCCCGCCCGGATGGCCGCGTCCACGTAAGCGATGCCGTCGGCCAGGGTAAAGGCCACTTCCTGGACCGCCGATGAGCCGGCCTCCCGGATGTGGTACCCGCTGATGCTGATGCTGTTCCACTGGGGGAGATGATCCTTGCAGAAGGCGAATATGTCGGTGACGATTCTCATGGACGGCTGCGGCGGGTAGATGTAGGTTCCCCGGGCGATGTATTCCTTCAGAATGTCGTTCTGGATGGTGCCGCGGAGCTCTGCCGGGGAAACCCCCTGTTTTTCAGCCACCACCATGTACATGGCCAGCAGGGTGGCTGCGGTGGAGTTGATGGTCATGGAGGTGCTCACCTTGTTCAGGGGTATGCCGTCGAAGAGGATCTCCATGTCCCCGAGGGAGTCGATGGCCACGCCGCACTTGCCCACCTCCCCCGTGCTCAGGGGGTGGTCCGAGTCGTATCCGATCTGGGTGGGCAGATCAAAGGCAACGCTCAAGCCCGTCTGTCCCTGATCCAGGAGATACTTGTAGCGCCTGTTGGTGTCCTCGGCGGTACCGAAACCGGAGTACTGGCGCATGGTCCAGTACCTGCCCCGGTACATGGTGGGCTGTACCCCCCGGGTGAAGGGATATTCGCCCGGAAACCCCAGCTCGGTGACATAGTCTGCATCATCGATATCCGCAGGCGTATGCAGCCGCTTCATGGTGATCCCCGAGGTGGTGCGGAACTGCTCCTTGCGCTCGGGGAATTTCTGCAGGGACTTTTTAACGATGGTTTGTTCCCAGCGTTCTGTCTCTTCCTTTATGCCCGCCATGGTTCCTCCTGTCCGCATCGTTGTGGCATGGAAAATCCTTGAAGGCCGCCCTTCAAGGATCGGTATCATTGTGAACCGCCCCGCACCCTTTTACCAGAAGGCGCCGAGGCTGTCACGTATCTTTTTTAAGAGCTCGCTGTTGTCCGTGTGGCCGGTCATCTGGGCGGTCACCAGGCCGCGTATGGGTTTGCCCAGCAGGTAAAAGTCGCCCATGAGATCAAGGATTTTGTGGCGGGCAAACTCTTCCGGGAAGCGCAGCTCAGTGTTCACCACCTTTTCATCATCGATGAGAATACAGTTGAGCAGCTTTCCCCCGCTGGCCAAACCCCGCTTCTGCAGCTCACCAATATCCTTGAGGAAGCCGAAGGTGCGTGCCGGTGCGATGAGGTCCTTAAAGGATTGAGCGTCCTTTAAGGTGAAGGAGAATTCCTGTTTGCCCACCGGGCTGGGGTAGTTGAGCAGGTATTTGACGGTGAAGGAGGGGTGCGGCTCTATGGAAATGTACTTGGAGTCCGGCGAGGGGTCGCCGACCACATATTTCTCCTCGATGACGATTTCCTCGAGGGGGGCGTCCTGCTCATCGATGCCCGCCTCCTCGATAAGCTGGCAGAATTCAAGCGCCGAGCCGTCCATGATGGGGATTTCGCCGCTGATTTTGACCTGAAGGTTGCTGATGTGGTAGGCATGGAGCACCGCCATGAAGTGTTCGATGGTCCGGGCATACGCCTGCCCGCTCTTCAGGGAGGTGGCGTAGTCGGTGGATTCCACGAAGTCAAGGTGGGCGGGCACGGTATCGCTGGTAGTGATGTTGCCGAACACGATCCCGCTGTTGGGCGGAAGGGGAGACAGTATCAGCCCCGATTTCATCCCTGAATGAAGCCCCTCACCGCTTAAGACCACGCTTTTCTTGAGCGTTCTCTGGCGGGGACCCGCCGCGGTTTTTTTGCCGGGCATCAGCTTGATGCCGAAGGTGTCTATATGGCGCCTCAGCGTGTCCTGGCGCATGCCGAGGCTCCGCGCGGTTGCGGGAATGTCGACGTTGTGCTTCTTCAGGTGGAAGATGAGAAACTCCTTTTTCCAGGCATTTTCCGCCTCCTTCATGGAAGTGTATTTGTCGAAGGCGCGCGTTTTTGAAGCGGCGAGCTCTCCCCGCATGGAAAGGGGCAGGCTTTCCAGGCCGATTTTGGCGGTGGTCACCACGGATGTTACCAGCCGCTCGGCAAAATTTTTGAGCTCCTTGCTGTTGCCCGGCCAGTGGTAGTTCATCAGCGCTTCCTGCGCGTCTTCATCCAGCTCTTTTATCTTCCGGCCGTGTTTCTGCGAGAATCCCTCCATGAAGAAGGTAAAGATCTTCAGGATATCATCCTTTCGCTCCCGCAGGGGAGGCAGCATGATGGTGCCCTCCGCCAGCAGCCCGTAAAGCTCCTGGTTCAACTTGCCCTCTTTGACCATTAAGGCCGGATCGTCATTCGACGATGCCAGGATTCTCGGCTCATTTGCCTTGTCCTGTTTGCCGCCCCCCTTGTTTTTTTTCTTCTTGAGCGCCTCCGCCAACTCTTCCTGGATGGAAAGAGGCATTTCCTCGATGGTGTCCAGAAACAGGGTCCCCTTTGCCGCCCGCTCCAGCTCGCCGGCTTTTCGAACCAGGTTTTTCCTGGATGCATGCGCCGCCGTCCCGAAAAGATTGTGGCTCATTTCTTCGGGGGAATAGATGGTGCAGCTGAATTTGATAAAGGGGTTTTTTCTCCGCGGGCTCTCGTGGTGAATGAGCCGGGCCGCAAACTCCTTTCCCGTTCCGCTCTCCCCGGTGATGAAGAGGTTTTTCCCGGTTTTGGCAAGCTTCTTTATCTCCTTCTTGATCTGCATGATGGAAAGGCTTTCACCGATGAAATCGTCCGGCTCCTCAATCGCCGGCTCCGCCTCCTCGGCCCTGCCCCTTTTTTGTTCCAGGGCGCTGTGAATGACGGAGAAGATGGAGTCCAGGGAAAGTGGTTTTTCCAGAAAGTCAAAGGCACCGAGCTTGATGGCCTGGATGGCGGTATTCATGGTCCCGTGTCCGGTCATGATCACCACGTCGAGGTTCTGGTCATATTCCTTGATGGCCTTGAGGGTTTCCATGCCGTCCATCCCCGGGAGCCAGATGTCAAGAAAAACCAGTTCGGGATTTTCCGAGCGGACTTTCTCCATGGCCTCCTGCCCGTCCTTGGCGGTGAGCACTTCATAATCCTCATCTTCCAGGCTTCCCTTCATGGTTTGAAGGATCTTTTCTTCGTCATCGACAATCAGCAGCTTCACTCGTTTCATTACCTCTCCTTACATCCTGACCGGCAGCTCGATAATAAATTTGGTTCCCCGGGGATCATTGTCCCTGACCCTGATGTAGCCGTTGTGATCGGAAATGATGGTGCTCACGATTGACAGGCCGAGGCCCATATTTGACTTTTTGGTGGAAAAGTAGGGCTCGAAGAGCTTTTCCCGCGTGCCGTGGGGTATGCCGCAGCCGGTGTCGGCTATCTCGATCCGGGCAATGTTGAATATCTGGTCATGGGATATTTCAATGACGATGCTTCCCTTGCCGCTCATGGCATCAATGGCATTGTCGATGATGTTTATGATCGCCCGCTTCATCTGGTCCTTGTCGAGGCTGAAGACGGGCGGCTTGCTCTTTTCTATCACCGTTATGGATATGTCTTTCAGCGAGGCGGTAAAAAGGGCGACTGCCTCATTGATTACCTCGGTGAGATCGTTGGGCTGCGGCGTGGTCGCGGGCATCCGGGCAAAGTTTGAAAATTCGCTGACCAGGTTTTTGATCTCTTCCGTCTGGTCAATGATGATCCGGGTGCATTCATCGAAGATTTTCCCGTCGGCCTCGAACCGGTCCATGTACTTTTTCCTCAGGCGCTGCGCGGAGAGCTGAATGGGGGTCAGGGGATTTTTGATTTCATGGGCAATTCTGCGCGCCACCTCCCGCCATGCCGCCGCCCGCTGCGCCTTCTGGATGTGGGTTATGTCTTCGAACACCAGAACCAGTCCCAGATAGTTTTCCTGGTCATCGTGCAGCATGGTTCCGCTTACCAGCAGCTCGATGCTGTCGTCGGGAAAGTTGAGCCTGATCTGCTGGTCGAAGGAGTTCCTCCCCGAGGAGAGTATGTCCCTGACCAGCTGCCGCACAGCCTGAACCTGCTCCTGGGCAAATGCCTCTTCGTAGGGTTTGGAGAGGGACACCCCGGCAGTGGTCCTGAGGAGATTTTCAGCGGATTTGTTTATGCTGGTTATGAGGCCCCTTTCGTCGATGGCGACCACTCCTGCCGCGACGTTGGTAAGGATGGTTTCCGTGTACCGCCGCCGGCGCTCCAGTTCCAGATTGCTTTCCTGCAGATCATGGGTGGCCTGTTCAATTTTGATTTTGCTCGCTTTCAGGTCCGCGGTCATCTTGTTAAAGGAGGTAACCAGGCTTCCCATTTCATCATCAGTGCCCGTTTCTATGGTGAAATCCAGGTCACCCTGGGTGATGCGGTTGGTCGCCTCAGCCAGCTGCTGGATAGGTCCCGTAAGTCCCTTGGAAAGAAAAAAGCCGAACCAGGTGGCGGAGAAGATAATCAGCAGGGTGACAATGGCCAGAATCATCAGGTTCGCCGTTTTTATGGGATTCTTCAGCAGCTCCTGCTGCTTGTACTCCCTGAAGGCGTAGGAAATGGTGGACATCTTGGAAACGAGACTTTTGGGTACATAGTAGTTGACCACCAGCGTCCCGACCACCTCGTCCTTTTTCCAGCTGGAGTAGATGGGCGCCACTCCCCTGATGAGATCACCTGAACCTGCCGGCTGGATTTTGGTAATCTCCTTTCCCTCCAAACCTTTTTGCACAAGCGCTGAATCGGAACCGACAAAGCCCTTTACCGGCACGCCGGGATTCATGGACTTTACCAGTTCCTCCAGGGTTGAGGAGAAGACCTCAACCACCCCGAGGTTGTATTCTTCCTGCTTCTGATTGATGAAATCCTGGAGCTGCTTGAGATTGGCCTCGCTTAAAAGCCTGTCCCTGGTAATGATCCTGCTGATTTGCCGGGCATAGTGCATGGCGTTATCAGTGGTATTCTGGTAATATACCTCGGCGACCTCGAGTGATTGCGACAGGGAGTATTCCACCTGGGAGCTGAACCACCTTTCTACGGTGGCGGTTATAAATTCCGCGGCGACCCAGAAGAGGAGGACGGAGGGAACGATGGACAGGCCGACAAATGCCGCTATTAACCGGGTCCGCAGCTTTGCGCCGAGGATGCCCCGCCTGCGCTCGAAGACAAGCTTGACGACATTGCGCACCACCAGAAAAATGAGCAGCAGCAGGAGGGTTATATTAATATTGATGAGACCGTAAATGAGGATGTTTTTGGTCGTGGGCAGCTGGCTTTCGGAAGCGGTAATGGATGCCTGCAAGAGGGTGAGGACGACAATGGAGAGCACGACGGCAATGATAATGAATAATTCCCGCTTGCGCCGGGTTTTTTCCTGCAGTATCGACGATGCCTTCGGCTTATGAAATTCAGGAAATTTCACAAGATGGAACTCCTCTACATATCCTGTGCGGGGGTTATCAACAAGTGCTCGTTTTAACTGGAGTTTATACAATGCTACCCGGCTGTTACTATAGCTAATAACCAGGATAATTGCAACCTTATTATATATACGGCGCTGCGGTCAACATTCCGGATGCCCCGGTCAGGGCTTTTGTGATATGATCATGCAGGCTGGAGTCACCTTACCCGTGGAAAAACTGTGAGCAGGATTGTGCCCATTCCCTTAGCGACAATGGCGCATTGTAAAAGGCACGCACCGGGCAGCAACAGGAGATCAAAACGCATCGGGCGGATAAATCTCCTGATAGATTTGTTCCTGGCCGCGGTGTTCCTGATGCTTATCTCGTCCTGCACCTCGCTGCCGGAGATACCGCCCTCCCCCTTCCAGGCGGCAGAACTCGATACCGCCGCCTTGAGGGATAAGGTCATTGTCATAGACCCGGGGCACGGGGGTCAGTTCGGGGGAGCGGTGGGAACACTGGGGATGAAGGAATCGGAGGTAAATCTGGGTGTGGCCCTCTACCTCTGGGGCATGCTTTATAACGCCGGGGCTCATCCGGTTATGACGCGCACTGCCGACACGGCGGTTGCCCGCGGCACGTCCAAAGGTTTACCTGATGACCTGCTGGCCAGAAGCAGGATCGGCAGCAACGCCGCCGACCTTTTTATCAGCATCCATCACAATTCCAATATTCATGACCAGCGAAAAAATGACCTCGCCATTTTCTATCAGCTTTCCCCGGCTGACCCCTCGAGAGAGCTGGCAACCTGCGTCATGGAGCGCATGAGAGAGGGCCTTAACGCGCCGAATGCCCGGGTGCTTCCCGGAAATTTCAGCGTGCTGAGAAAAACCGAATGCACGGCAATTCTGGGTGAGGCATCCTATCTCACCCACCGGGAAAACGAGAAAAGGCTCCACCTCCACGGCTATCTCAAAATGGAAGCCGAGGCATATTTCGCGGGTATACGTGACTACTGCGCGCGGGGCATTCCCTCCGTGAGCGGCATTTCACCTTCGGGGGTTGTGGTTGAAGACGCGAGGCCCGAGGTGGTTGCCGGGGTCGCTGATGATAAGCACGGGACAGGCATCGATATCTCATCCATCAAGCTGTACCTTGACGGGAAGCCGGTCAGCCACCGCTATGAGGCGGAGGCAGGTCTGGTGCGTTATGTGCCGGAGAAGCCTCTTGCCGGCGGCACACATTCCATCAGATTGGAGGCACGGAATCTGGGGGGAACAGCGCCCGGCCCGGCAGAGCGGAGTTTACCATGTCGCGTCCGCCCGCAAGCATAGAAGGCGGCATTTTCCCTGAAATCATTCCTCCTGACGGCAGCTCACGGTGCAGGGTAACGGCGCTGGTTCTGGATGACAACCGCAACCCGGTGGCTGACGGCACGCCGGTCAGCTTGTCTGTTTCAGCGGGCAGGCTGGTGGAGACGGTGGTGCCGACCCGGGAGGGAGTGGCAGTTACCCATTTCGAGGCGGATGTTCATCCGGGCAGCGTGCTGGTGACGGCGGCGTGCGGAACCGTGTCAGCTTCGTATCAGGGGAGGTTTGCTTCACCGGCGTGGGGTCAGGCAGAGATATATATTCACGATCCCGCGGGCAGTCCGGTCGAGCATGCCCAAGTGGCATGGGGGAAGGAGCGATATTGCGAAACCGATCGCCTTGGGTACTGCTTGTTTCAGTCTGATGCCGCCGGCATTCCCTTTACCGTTCAGCGGGATGGTTACCGGCCGGTCATGGGTATGCTCAAGGGGGGAGGAGCGGGGCTGGTTCAGAAAGAGGAGGTGACGCTCCGGCCGGTGGATGGGGGGCTGCTCCGGGGAAAGGTCATCATGCTCGATCCCCGCGGGGCAAATGAAGAGCCCGTGATCGGCGATTCCCGCGACCGGCAGCGGTTCGCCGACAATCTCAAGCTGGCGCTTCACATAGGAGAGCTGCTCAGGTTTGCCGGCGCCGGTGTCGTGCTGACCCGAAGGGATGAAACTTCACCCGGGGCCGCGGAGAAGGTTTTACAATCAGAGGAGGTGTCTGCTGACCTGGTCATTTCCCTTGACCACGCGAA
Source organism: uncultured delta proteobacterium (assembly GCA_963793865.1). Lineage (GTDB taxonomy): Bacteria > Desulfobacterota > WTBG01 > WTBG01 > WTBG01 > CAZWCD01. Next base: position 68,229 of record CAWCBP010000004.1, on the reverse strand, counting down.
ACGGTCCGGGATAGCCTACTATTACAACAGCAGTAAAGGAAAGCTGCTTGCCGGTTTGCTCAGGAAGGAGATCTCCGACGGGTTTTCCTGCAGCCGTGTGTCCCTGGGTGAAAGCACTGATTTTCTCATTGTGCATACCGGCATGCCCGCGGTGGCGGTGAGCTTCGGAGAGCGGAGGTGTAAAAAAGTGCCCGGGGATGAGGATGTAAAGTCATGGAAAGAGGCTCAGGCTGTGTACCAGGCAGTGCGCTCTTACTTTGCCGAGCTGTCGAAGGGAGACGGGGAAAAGCAGTAAGGAGAAAATTAATCCGGCAATAACGAGGAGGACTGGCGTGGATAGGGAGATCTTCAGGGAATACGATATCAGGGGTGAGGTGGGTGAAACCCTCACCGGTGAAGATGCCGTGCGCATCGGCAGGGGATTCGGCACCTACCTCAAAGAGAGGGGCGGACACTCGGTTGCGCTTGGCAGGGATAACCGGCTGAGCTCACGCGAGCTGCAGGGTGCAGTAATGGAAGGCCTGCTCTCAACCGGGTGCCGGGTCTATGATGTCGGCCAGCTTCCCACGCCCGCCTTTTACTTTTCGGTGATGCATTACAAAGCCGATGGCGGCATCATGGTCACCGCGAGCCACAACCCCCCCCGGTATAACGGCTTTAAAATGCGCCTGGGGGAAACGGCGGTGTTCGGGGAGGAAATTCAAAAGATAGCATCGATTATTGAGTCCGGAAGGTATGCGGCCGGCACAGGAAGCAGCGAGGCGCGGGGGATTGTCGATGAGTACCTCGCTGCCATCAAGGCGAGAATACGCCTGAAGCGCCGTCTGAAGGTGGTGGCCGACGCGGGAAACGGAACGGCGGGACCGCTGGCGGCGCGCCTGCTCAAGGAGCTGGGCTGTGACCTGGTCGAACTGTACTGCGAGCCTGATGGCGCCTTTCCTCACCATCTGCCTGATCCCACGGTGGATGAAAACGTGGCTGAGCTGAGCGCGCGGGTACGGGAGGCGGGGGCGGACGCGGGAGTCGCCTACGATGGAGACGCGGACCGGCTGGGGGCGGTTGATGAGCAGGGGGCGATTGTGCGCGGGGACCAGCTCCTCTCTCTTTTCGCCGCTGAGGTGTTGGCGCGTAATCCGGCGCCGGTGGTCTTTGATGTCAAATGTTCCGAGGCGCTGATAGAGACTATTACCCGGGCCGGGGGAACCCCGGTGATGTGGAAGACCGGCTATCCCAACATCCAGGCCAAGATGAAAGAGGTTCACGCGCCGGTGGGCGGAGAGATGAGCGGCCACTTTTATTTCATGGATGACTATTTCGGTTTTGATGACGGGATATTCGCGTCCTGCCGCCTGCTGCAGCTGCTCTCAAACGCGGAGCGGCCGCTGAGCGCGCTGGTCCGCGCCCTTCCTTTTTACTGGTCGACCCCTGAAATCAGGGCCGAGTGCACGGAGGAGGAAAAGTTCGGCATCGTCAAAGACCTCGTCAAACAGTTCGGCCGGCAGTATCAAACGATCGACATTGACGGCATCCGCATACGCTTTGAGGACGGCTGGGCGTTGATCAGGGCCTCAAACACCCAGCCCATCCTGGTGTTGCGCTTCGAGGCCAAAACCCGGGGGAGAATGGAGGAGATCAAAGAGCTGGTCAAAGAAAAGCTTTCCCGCTACCCGTCGGTGAAGCTGGATTGGTAGGAGCGGCCTCCGGCCGCGAAATAATCTAGCGCCCTAAAAACGAAGAACCATGGGGCATCACGCACACGGGGCATTCGGGTGCGTACCCTGCAGCATTGTATCCGGTCATGCCGCCGGCCACGCTGAAGACATCAGAGAACCCCTTCATCTTCAGAATGCTCCCCCCGATGCTTGACCTGATGCCGGTGCTGCACACCACCACAACGGGAAGATTCTTATCCAGTTCCCGGTATCGCGTCCGCAGGTCCTGCACCGGGATGTTGATGGCCTTCTCCACATGGTAACCCGCATATTCAGCCGGTGCGCGGACATCAACCAGGGTCATGGCCCTGTTGCCCGTGGTCATGGTATGCAACTCCTCCACGGAGAGCTGGGGCAGATGCGCAGTGGCAAAGCCGGCCTTGGTCCATTCAGCCATGCCGCCTTTGAGATACCCGACGGTCCTGTCCAGTCCAACCCTTCTCAGCCACATCGTTGCCTCCTGAACCTGCCCCGGCGTTTCCGATACCAGCAGGATATCCTTGTCGGGAGGCATGATCCAGCCTGCAAAGGTGGCAAAGTTGCCTCTGAAGTCAATATGCAATGATCCGGGAACATGAAGACCGCCGAACGCCTCAAACGCGCGCGTGTCCAGAATCACGCACAAATCTCCGGACAATTTATCCCGGAATGCAGCGGGGGCGAGAGGGACCGCTTCGGGAAGGTCTTTGACAGGAAACGGGCCCTTCCCGTTGATTGCGCTGCACCTGCTGAAATGGTCCGGCGCGGCAGGCATGTGCGTGGTGAGTGACGCTATAAACTCCTCCTCGTTTTTTATCTGCAGCGCGGCGTTGTAGAGCCGTTCATACCCGATGGTGCTGGTTCGCTTCGCGCCCATGGCCCTTCCGCAGAGCGAGCCCGCACCATGCGCGGGATAGACCTCGCAAAAATCGGGAAGGACAAGCAGCTTTTTGTGCAGGCTGGCATGGAGTTTTGATGCCAGCTCCCGTGCCCTGCCCGGGAAAAGGTCGGGACGGCCCACATCCCCGACAAAGAGTGTGTCGCCGCAGAAGAGGGCTGCCGGCTCCCTGCCCCGGGAATGGTCCGTGACCACATAGCTGATGTGCTCCGGGGTGTGACCGGGGGTGTCATGCACGGTTATGCTCATGTCCTCGATGCTGAAGGTGTCACCTTCGGCAACCGGTACGTGGTCGAAGCTGCACTGTGCCGATGTGGGAGCATAAATAGCGGCACCGGTTTTTTCGGCGAGGTCAATGTGACCTGAAATGAAGTCGGCGTGCAGGTGAGTTTCCAGGATGTGGGTTATCTGCATCCCCATCTCCTGCGCAGCATCGAGGTATATCTGCACGTCGCGCCGGGGATCAACGATGGCGCAGGTTTTTGCGCCTCCCAGCAGGTATGAGCTGTGGGCAATGCCCTTGACAAAAAACTGTTGAACGAACATGGCGCTTCTCCCCTTTGCTGTCCGGCTGATATATATTAAACTGCGATCAAGTCGCCGGATGACGTTGATGATGGAGGGCCATGCTCTGTCATGGCCGCATAAGCTGCGTTCAGATTAAATCCTTATTTGGGTATTTCGCTCAGCTTGATACCCAGCGCGTCGGCCACGCCCTTGCCGTAGGCGGGATCGGCCTTCAGGCAGTTGCCGATGTGTCGGATCTTGACTTCCTTCGGGGCATCCCCCATGGCCCGGCCGGTGTTGCCGAAGAGGGCCTTTTGCCCCTTCGCGTTCATCAGGCGGAAGAGCTTGCCCGGCTGGGTGTAGTAATCACTATCGTCTTCACGGAAATTCCAGTGGTCGGCAGCTCCCTTTAATTTGAGAGGCGGTTCGGCATATTCCGGCTGCTGCTGCCACTCCCCGTAACTGTTCGGCTCGTAGGCCAGCGTGCTGCCGTGATTGCCGTCCACCCGCATTTGACCGTCGCGATGGTAGCTGTGAAACGGGCAGCGGGCGGCATTGACCGGGATGAGATGGTGGTTGACCCCGAGCCGGTAGATCTGGGTATCGTGGTAGGAAAACAGCCTTCCCTGGAGCATCTTGTCGGGCGAAAAACCGATGCCGGGAACGATGACCGCGGGATTGAATGCCGCCTGCTCAACCTCGGCGAAATAGTTGTCGGGGTTGCGGTGCAGCTCCAGTTCGCCGACCTCGATCAAGGGATAATCCTTGTGGTACCACACCTTGGTAAGATCAAAAGGGTTATAAGAGAATTTGTCCGCTTCGTCTTCCGGCATCACCTGAATATACATGGTCCACCTGGGGAAGTCGCCCTTTTCGATACTCTCATAAAGATCACGCTGGTGGCTTTCCCGGCAGGTACCGATGACCGCGGCGGCCTCTTCATCAGTGAAGTTCTTGATGCCCTGCTGCGTTTTAAAGTGAAACTTGACCCAGAAGCGCTGGTTTTTGGCATTGATAAGACTGAAGGTATGGCTGCCGAAGCCGTGCATGTGACGGTAGGTGGCGGGAATGCCCCGGTCGCTCATGACGATGGTGACCTGGTGCAGCGCCTCGGGTAGCGAGGTCCAGAAGTCCCAGTTGTTTTTGGCGCTTCGCATGTTGGTCCGCGGGTCACGCTTTACGGCGTGGTTGAGATCGGGAAACTTGAGCGGATCGCGCAGGAAAAACACCGGGGTGTTGTTTCCCACCAGGTCCCAGTTTCCTTCCTCGGTGTAAAATTTGATCGCGAATCCGCGGATGTCCCGTTCGGCATCGGCCGCCCCGCGCTCACCGGCCACGGTGGAGAAGCGGGTGAAGTACTCGGTTTTCTTTCCCACCTTGGAGAAAATCTTGGCCCTGGTATATTTGGTGATGTCGTGGGTGACGGTAAAGGTGCCGAAGGCCCCGGAGCCCTTGGCATGCATCCGCCGCTCGGGGATCACCTCCCGGTCAAAGTGGGACATTTTTTCCAGGTACCAGACATCCTGCAGCAGCACCGGCCCCCGCGGCCCGGCGGTCATGGTGTTCTGATTGTCAACCACCGGCGCGCCGGCATTGGTGGTCAGTTTCTTTTTCTTCTTGTCATCTTTCATGCGTCTCCTCCTTTCTGCTTTGTTCAATTATATTGATTCGAAAATAGACTTTCAATACCCCCTCACCCTAACCCTCTCCCCCGGTGGGGAGAGGGGAATCATAGATTTTTATGATTCGTGGTGGCTCGAAGGGGTATGGGGTTTGATGCGGAACATATGTTTTATTTGCCCTTGTTCTCTGCTTCCATGCAGCTGTCGCACACCCCCCTCAATTCCACCTGTATGGATTTAACGCGGCCCCATTTTTTTGTCTCATACGGCTGCTGCATATCGTCAAAAGCCGGCCAGTAAAAGTCAATGATGTTTTTACACCTGGTGCAGACCATATGATGGTGAGGTAAAGGGTTTCCGTCAAACCGGGCCCGGTCATCGAGTGCCTGCACTTTGGATATAATACCGAGCTTTTCGAACGTGAACAGTGTGCGGTAGACCGTGTCCAGCGACAAGGAGGGATAACGGGATATGAGCCTTGTATAGATGCTTTCCGCCGAGGGATGCTCCGAGGATGAGGCAAGTTCGGAAAAGATTTGTATGCGCTGGTGGGTCAGTTTAAGTCCATTGGACCTGCATATTTTTTCAAACTCGTTTATCTTATTTTGCACATCAGGGCTTTTGTCTTTCATGGCCGGATTGCCTTGTGATAAGAATTGTTCTTATTTAATAATCAAAACCTACAATATTATCAAACGAATGTCAAGGCCGGCTGATAAATAATCAATTGGGATACAAAGATTTTCAGAAGGGTATTTTTACAGGATCAGGGCGGTTCCGGAGAATCATGGCGCACAGGCGGCCGCTTGCCCAAAAACCTTGACAAATGATAGAAACCTTTGTATAAGAAACAGTTTTATAATCCCATTTTTAACGGGCTTTCATGCATATACGGGAATTCGATTATGATCTTCCACCGGAACTGGTTGCACAGCACCCGGCAGAAAAGCGCGATCACTCCCGGCTGATGATTTTGCACCGGAGAGACAGGCGCATTGAACACCGTTTGTTCTTTGAGATAACCGATTATCTTCAGGAAGGGGATGTGCTGGTTTTAAACGACGCCAGGGTTATCCCTGCCCGGTTGCTGGGGAAAAAAGAGACCGGCGGCAGGGCGGAAGTGTTTCTCCTCCGGCACCTTTCCAACGGGAGCGACCATGAATCGGTCTGGCATTGCCTGGTCTCCTGCAGCAAGAAACCGCGCTCCGGGGCGAGGATCCTGATCCGGGGATCCCTGGCCGCGGAAATCATGGAAGAGATGGAAGATGGATACGCGGTCAGGTTTACCTGCGAGGGAAAGGTGAAGGACGCGCTCAGGCAGGCCGGATGGATGCCGCTTCCCCCCTACATCAAGCGTGACCACTCCCTGCGGGACGACGGTCTTGACCGGGAACGCTATCAAACGGTCTATGCCCGCTCCGAGGGAGCGGTGGCGGCCCCGACCGCGGGGCTGCATTTCACCGAGAGGCTGCTCAACCGGATCAGGGAGAAGGGGGTGAACGTGCTCTTTCTTACCCTTGATGTGGGGTGGGGCACCTTTCAGCCGGTGCGGGAGGAACAGATCGAAGAGCACCGCATGCACCGCGAACGATACGCCGTGCCCGCCGCGGTGGCCGGGGCCCTTGACGGGGCGAGGCGGCAAAAAAAAAGAGTGGTGTGCGTGGGAACCACCGCCGTGCGCTCCCTTGAAGCGGCGGTGATGGAAGACGGATCCATAAAACGGGGCGAGGGTCAGACGGACCTTTTCATTTATCCGGGCTACCGATTTAAAGCCGTGGATACCCTGGTTACCAATTTTCATCTCCCCCGTTCCACCCTGCTAATGCTGGTGGCGGCGTTCGCCGGCAATGACTTTATCTTTCAGGCGTACCGTGAGGCTGTGGAGCAGGGCTACCGCTTTTTCAGCTATGGCGACGCGATGATAATTATATAGCCCGGACCCGGATTGCAAATGTCAAAATCCAAATTTCACAATGAATGTCAAAATCCAAAAGCCGAATCATTGCCTTTTTCCCGGACCGGGGTAGTGTTCACGCTCATTAGTCAAGACGCACGCACGGCCGCACGCTTGGGAACCATACACACGCTTCACGGGGCGGTTCAAACCCCCGCTTTCATCCCGGTCGGCACGCAGGCCACGGTTAAGGCCCTTACCCCGGAGGACCTCGGGGAGCTGGGGGCAGAGATTGTTCTTTGCAATACCTATCATCTTTATTTGCGGCCGGGTCACGAGCTGATACAAGACCTGGGCGGGCTGCACCGCTTCATGCACTGGGACCGCCCCCTGCTCACCGACAGCGGCGGCTTCCAGGTTTACAGCCTGGCGGCAAACCAGAAGGTGAGCGAGGAGGGCATCAGCTTTCAGTCCCACCTGGACGGTTCCCGGCACCTGCTCACCCCGGAGCTGTGCATGGAGGTGCAGATGGCGCTGGGGGTGGACATCATGATGTGCCTTGATGAATGCGTGCCCTATCCCGCGTCCCGCGACTATTGCAGCCGTTCGCTTGAGCTTACAACGCGCTGGGCGAGGCGATGCAGGGAGAAGGGCGGCGGAGGCAATCAGGCGCTGTTCGGCATCGTGCAGGGGGGGATGTACCGGGACCTGCGGGAAAAGGGCGCGAGTGATCTGGTGGAGCTGGACTTTGACGGTTACGCGCTGGGAGGCCTGAGCGTGGGTGAAAGCACCGGCCTCATGCGGGAAATGGTGGAGCATGCTGCCCCGCTGCTGCCGGCCTCCAAACCCCGCTATCTGATGGGCGTGGGCACGCCGGAGGATATTGTGGAAGCGGTGAGCCGCGGCATGGACATGTTTGACTGCGTCCTGCCCACGCGCAACGCGCGAAACGGCATGCTCTTTACCAGCTTCGGGAGAATGGTGATTAAAAATGCCCGGCACCGGAACGAGGACATGCCGGTGGATCCGGCGTGCGGCTGCTACACCTGCACGCACTATTCCCGCGCCTATTTGCATCACCTGTTTTCAGCCAGGGAGATTTTATCATACAGGCTCAACACCATCCACAATCTCTTCTTCTACCTTAACCTGATGGCGGCCATGCGCAAGGCGCTCGCGGAAGGCACCTTTGCCGAATTCCGCCGCGACTTCCATGCGGGAAGAAGGGACGGGGATGGCAGCCAGCACGAAGAGGTGATTTAAGAATTTTAAAACAAGGAGGAACGATGTTTACACAACTTGCTCATGCTATGGCCCCACAGGGGGGCGGAGGCGGGGGTGCCCAGGGTTTTACCGCCTTTGTGCCGCTGATTCTCATCTTTGTCATTTTTTACTTTCTGCTGCTGCGGCCGCAGCAAAAGAAGGCCAAGGATCACCGGAATTTTCTGGACAGCCTCAAAACGGGGGACGCGGTGGTGACCTCGGGCGGGATTCATGGCAGGATTACGGGCGTAGAAGATGCTGTTGTTACCCTGGAAATAGCCGATAAGGTCCGGGTCAGGGTTTCCAAGGGTCAGATAGCCAGCGCGCCTGAGCGCAAAAAGAAACAGTAATTGTGAGGGAGCACGCTCATGGATAAAAGTCTAAAGTGGAGATTTTTGCTTCTGGTGGTTGTGGTCGCCGTTTCTGTCCTGTATTTGATCCCGAGCTTTGTCAAGGTGCCGAGCTGGTGGGAGGGCACCTTCCCCAGTGACAAGATTTCCCTGGGGCTGGACCTGCAGGGGGGAATGCATCTGATTCTGGAAGTGGAGACGGAAAAGGCGCTTTCCAACACGGTTGACCGGATGATCAGCGACTTAAGCGACCTGCTCTTTAACGAGCGCATTCCCTTCGACAAGATCGAACGGGTGGGAAGCGACAAGCTCACCCTGGAGCTGCTCAACACCAGCTTCCAGGACAAGCTGAACAAGCTGCTTAAGGACCGCTTCCCCAATCTGGACAAGCTCCGCTATGATGAGAAGGAGGGCATTGCGCTTTACACCCTCGGGATGCGCCAGGAGGACAAGGAGTATCTCAAGCAGTTTGCCGTTGACCAGGGGCTGGAAACCATCCGCAACCGGATCGACGAATTCGGCGTCAGCGAGCCCACCATCCAGAAGCAGGGTAATGACCGCATTTTAATCCAGCTGCCCGGCATCAAGGATTCCAAGCGGGCGCTGGCGCTTATCGGTAAAACCGCCCTGCTGGAATTCAAGATCGTCAATGACGACTACGATGTCAAAAAGGCCATCGCCGGTGAGATGCCGCCCGATTCAGAGGTTCTCTATTCCAAGCGGGAAAACCGTGAGACTGGCGAAACCACCAATGAGCCCTATCTGGTCAAGAAAACCACCGCTCTCACCGGGGAACATCTCCAGACCGCGCGGGTGAACTTTGACCAGTTTAATGAGGCCTACGTAACCATCAGCTTCGACTCCCTGGGGGCAAAGATCTTTGAGCGCATCACCAGGGAGAACGTCAAGAAACGGCTTGCCATTATTCTTGATAACAATGTCTATTCGGCGCCGGTTATCAGGGAGCCCATAGCCGGGGGACGGGCCAGTATTGAAGGGAGATTCACCACGGAAGAAGCCCGGGACCTGGCCATCGTGTTGCGCGCGGGTTCGCTTCCCGCACCGGTTAAGATTCTGGAGCAGCGCACGGTGGGCCCGTCCCTGGGTCAGGATTCCATCCGTACAGGGATCAGGTCCTGCCTTATCGCCGGCGCGGCCGTGTTTATTTTTATGGCCGTGTACTACCTGCTCTCGGGTCTCATTGCCAACGCGGCCCTCTTCCTTAACATGGTGATTATCATGGCTGCCCTGGCGGCCTTTCGGGCCAGCCTCACCCTGCCGGGCATTGCGGGCATTGTGCTTACCATCGGCATGGCGGTTGATGCCAACGTGCTTATCTTCGAGCGCATCCGCGAGGAGCTGCGGGCGGGCAAGACACCCCGCGCCTCGGTTGATGCCGGCTACGCGCGTGCGATGTCCGCTATCATTGATTCCAACGTTACCACCATTATTGCCGCCCTCTTCCTCTTCCAGTTCGGAACCGGGCCCATCAAGGGGTTTGCGGTTACCCTGACCATAGGGTTGACGGCGAGTGTTTTTACCGCAGTGGTCTGCACCAGGATCGTGTATGATTACTTTCTCTCTAGAAGAAGGATCAAGAAACTGAGTATTTAGTCAGGGCGTTACGGAGCAATGCTGTCTCTCACCTCACATGGCTAAAAGGAAAGGGATATGGAACTGTTTAAGTCGACGATGAACATCGATTTTATAGGTAAAATAAAGTGGGCGCTCCTTTTCTCGATTGCCCTGATGGCAATCAGCGTGATCTCACTGGTGGTAAAAGGAGGGCCGCGCTACGGGCTGGACTTTGAGGGAGGAACCCTGGTGCAGGTGAAATTTTCCAAGGAGGTCGATATCGGGGCGGTGCGGGATGCGGTGAGCGGCCTCAACATCGAGAATGTGAGCGTCCAGGAGTTCGGCGAAAAAGGAACGCATGAGTTCATCATCGGCATGAAAAAGACATCCGAGGCGCTGGAGGGCATTGCCGATACGGTACGGGAGACCCTGCAAAGCAGGTTCGGCGCCGAATCCATGGAAATACGGCGGGTGGAAATGGTGGGGCCGAAGGTCGGGCAGGACCTGAGGAAGAAGGGAACGCTCGCCGTCATCTTTTCCCTTATCGGAATGCTCATCTATATCTGGTGGCGGTTTGAGCTCCGCTTCGGTGTGGGCGGAGTGCTCTGCCTTTTCCACGACGTGACCATAACCGTGGGCGCCCTCTCGATCTTCAATAAGCCCATTGACCTGATCATTGTTGCCGCCCTGCTCACTATTGTCGGGTACTCGATTAATGACACCATCGTCGTCTGTGACCGGATCCGTGAAAATTTGAAGAAGATGTCCCATAAGGGACTGCCGGAGATCATCAACACCAGCATCAATCAGACCTTCAGCAGGACCATCCTCACCAATTTGACGGTGATCATTGTGCTCTTTTCCCTTTATTTCCTGGGCGGCGAGGTGATCCACGACTTTGCCTTCAGCCTGCTGGTCGGCTGTTTCTTCGGCACCTACTCCACGATATACATTGCCGGCCCGCTGGTCATTTACTGGGAAAAGATTTTCCCGGCCAAGCGGAGAAGATAGGGAATGCGGACGGAACGAATGCTATGTAAGAATTCTTCTCTCAAAAATAGTTGTAACCGGTAGGAGCGGCTTTCAGCCGCGAATGAATCGCGCCTGAAGGCGCTCCTACGGAGATTTCAAATCTGTTTGGCTGGCATCAAAAGGGTATTATCCTAATTTGGACACTCATACATTATGATATCAGTTGACGAAGCCCTCACTATTATCCTGGATGCAATTCCGGTGCTGGGTCTGGAGCGGGTGCATATCCTCGATTCCCTGGGCAGGGTGCTCGGCGAGGATGTCCATGCCCCTTACAGCATACCTCCCTGGGACAATTCCGCCATGGACGGCTACGCGGTGATTCACGGGGATATTGAAGGGGCCTCCCGCCGGAATCCCGCGGTACTCACCGTTGTGGGGGATCTCCCCGCGGGGTACACCGCTCAGAAACCGATCTCCCGGGGCGAAACCATACGCATTATGACCGGGGCCCCCATCCCTCAGGGATGCGATACGGTGGTCATGGTGGAGGACACCCGGGCGGAAGGAAACCGGGTCAGCATTTTCAACGCGCCTGCCCGCGGGGAACATATCCGCAGGGCGGGTGAAGACGTCGTGAAAGGAAGCCGTGTCCTCTCCCGAGGATCGATTCTCCGCCCCGCGGCGGTAGGCATGCTGTCCTCGCTGAAACGTTCGATGATCTCCGTCTTCCGGCGTCCGACGGTTGCGGTCATTTCCACCGGTGATGAGCTGATTGACGTGGACGGGGAACTCACCCCGGGAAAGATAGTCGGCAGCAACACTTACTCCCTGGCATCGCTGGTGAAGGATGCGGGAGCTGAGCCGCTGGTGCTTGGCATAGCCAAAGATAATCCGGAAGCCTTACGAAGCATATTCCGGGCGGCGCTGGCAGCGGATATGATTATTTCCTCCGGCGGAGTGTCGGTCGGCGACTATGACCTGGTCAAGGACATGCTGCGCGAGCTGGGGGCGGATATGAAGTTCTGGAAGGTCAGCATGCGGCCCGGGCAGCCGCTCGCCTTCGGGGTCATAGGCGGAAAGCCGAGCTTCGGGCTTCCCGGCAACCCGGTGTCCTGCATGATTTCATTTGAGCAGTTTGTCCGGCCGTCGATCATGAAGGCGAGCGGTCATACTCGTATTTTCCGGCCGCTGATTGAGGCGCGCCTGAAGGAGCCCATAAGCAAAAAAGAGGGCAAGCGTTATTTTCTGCGCTGCTGCATAAGCGTTGAGGATGGAGCGTACGCGGTCACCACCACCGGCGGGCAGGGGTCGGGCATCCTGCTTTCAATGGTGAAGGCCGATGGCCTGATAGTTTTGCCGGAAACGAAAACGGATTTTGCCGCGGGGACCGTGGTCAAGGTTCAGGTGCTCAACCGTGATTTTGAATGGAGTGAAAAGGCCGCCTATGAGTGAGCCGCTGGGTAAGGAAAAAAGAAGCCATTACTGCGGAGACGTGCGGGCAACCGATGTCGGCAAGGAAGCGGTGCTCATGGGGTGGGTCCAGAGCCGCAGAAATCACGGTGGTCTCATTTTCATCGACTTGCGGGACCGTGAGGGGATTGTTCAGATATCCTTCAACCCCGCCGTCGCCGCGGAGGCCCATGCCAAGGCAAACAGCCTGCGCAATGAGTACGTAATCGCCGTGAAGGGCAGGGTGGCGGCGCGTCCCGAAGGAACCGCCAATCCCAACATGAAGACGGGAGAAGTCGAGGTGCTGGCCGGTGAGCTCACCATTTTGAATGAATCCAAAACCCCGCCCTTCGAAATTGTCGCCCGTCATACAGTTTCGGAGGATATCAGGCTCAAGTACCGCTATCTTGACCTGAGAAGGCCGGAGCTGCAAAGCAATCTCATGACGCGCCATAAAATCGCGCACCTGGCGCGGAACTATTTCAATCAGCAGGGCTTTATCGAGGTGGAAACGCCGTTTCTCACCAAGAGTACGCCGGAGGGGGCGCGGGACTACCTGGTGCCCAGCCGGGTTAATCCGGGCCGGTTCTATGCGTTACCTCAGTCCCCGCAGCTGTTTAAGCAGTTGCTCATGGTCTCCGGCTTTGACCGCTACTATCAGGTGGTGAAATGTTTTCGCGATGAGGACCTGCGCGCCGACCGGCAGCCCGAGTTCACCCAGATTGACCTGGAGCTTTCCTTCGTCCGGGAGGAGGACATCTACTCGCTCATCGAGGGACTGCTGGTCCTGCTTTTTAAAGAGGTGAAGGGGCTGACCATTCCCTCTCCCTTTCCCCGGCTTACCTACCGGGAAGCCCTTTCCCGCTACGGCCTGGACAAGCCGGATGCCCGCTTCGGTCTGGAACTCAACGATCTGACCGCGCACCTGGCCTCATCTTCATTTAAGGTATTCGCGGAGGCAGCGGCCGGGGGTGCTATTCTCGGAATCAACGCCAAAGGATGCGCCGAGTTTTCCCGCAAGGAACTCGATGATCTGGCCGGCTTGGCCGGCGTGTATGGCGCCCAGGGCCTGGCATGGTTCAAGGTTAATGCCGACGGACTGCAATCGCCGGTGGCAAAATTTCTCGGAGACGCTGAAAAGACAAACCTTCTGAAGGCACTCGACGGTCAAGTTGGGGATCTGCTGCTGCTGGTTGCTGACGCAAAACCCAAGGTTGCCTGCACCGCCCTGGGACAATTGCGGCTTCACCTGGGGCAAAAGCTGAACCTGATCGACAGCGGGAAGTGGTGCCCGCTCTGGGTTACCGATTTTCCGCTGCTGGAGTACAATGAGGAGGAGAAACGGTTTGAGGCCCTTCACCATCCCTTTACGTCTCCTGCTGAGGAGGACATGGTGTATTTGCAGACGGAGCCGGGGAGGGTAAAGGCCCGGGCCTATGACCTGGTTTTAAACGGCAATGAAGTCGGGGGCGGCAGCATCCGGATTCACCGCAGGGAGGTGCAGCAGGCGATGTTTTCGGCGCTGGCCATCGGTGAAGAAGAGGCGCGCATCAAATTCGGTTTTCTCCTCGATGCCCTGGAGTTTGGTGCTCCTCCGCACGGCGGCATCGCGCTCGGCCTGGACCGGCTGGTCATGCTCCTCTGCGGCATTGATTCCATCAGGGACGCCATTGCCTTTCCCAAAACCCAGAAGGCGACCTGCCTTTTGACCGACGCGCCTTCAGCGGTAAGCGACAAGCAGCTGCAGGAACTCTACCTCAGAACCGTCACCCCCAAGTCTTCCTAGCCTCTATGGGACGAAAAAAAATCACCATCGTGGGAGCAGGAAATGTCGGGGCCACCGCCGCCCACTGGGCGGCGGAAAAAGAACTGGGTGATATCGTTCTGGTGGACATCATCGATGGCATGCCTCAGGGGAAGGCGCTTGACCTTATGGAGTCCAGGCCGACGGAAGGATTCGATGTGACCATCACCGGCACCACCGGCTACGACGAGACCGCAGGGTCTGACCTGGTCATCATTACCTCGGGACTTGCCCGCAACCACGGCATGAGCAGGGAAGATCTGATGCAACACAACAAGGAGATTGTTTCCTCCGTTACCAAGGCGGTAGTCGCCCACTCTCCCCACTGCATCATCATCGTGGTGAGCAATCCGCTCGATATTATGACCTATGTGGCCAAGACGGTGAGCGGTTTTCCCAGAAACCGGATAGTGGGCATGGCAGGTGTGCTTGATTCCGCGCGTCTCAAGGTATTTATTGCCATGGAGCTGAATGTTTCCGTGGAGGATATCCAGGTGCTGGTTTTGGGAGGGCATGGTAGCCGCATGGTACCGCTTCCCCGTTATGCGACGGTCGGAGGTATTCCTCTTACCCGACTGCTTTCGGTGGAAAAAATTGAACAGCTTGTCAACCGTACCCGGCACGCAGGGGGAGAAATTGTCTCGCTGCTTAAAGAAGGAAGCGCTTATTACGCTCCCTCAGCCTCAGCGGTTCGGATGGCGGAAGCCATTCTCAAGGACAAGAAACGAGTGCTTCCCTGCTGCGTTTATCTTGAGGGAGAGTACGGCTTCACTAATATCTGTTTCGGCGTGCCGGTGAAGCTGGGTGCCCGCGGCGTGGAGGAGGTGTTCGAGGTTCCCCTCACCGGTGATGAGCAGGAGCTGATTAGAGAATCGGCACGGGATATTGAAGAAACCATCGCTTCCTTAAAGCTTTGACCCGCAAGCTTCAGGTACCTTTCTTGTGAAAAAAAAGGGACGCCTTTAAATATCTAAGTTTGAGGAAATTAAGGTATCAAATTTTAGAAATTTAAGGGCGTCCCTCTTTAATGAAATCCGGTAGGAGCGGCTTTCAGCCGCGAATGCATCGCACATGAATGGTGCTCCTACCAGAACGGATCATGTCAGGTGGGTCTTAATGAAAGGAAGATAAACGTAGGGGCGACCGGCCGGTCGCCCCTACAATTAGTTAATGTGATAGCGTGTAAAGTGTGATGACCTATGAAGAACTCCTCATGATATGCCCCTATTAATTTATGTCCTGCACCGGACGTGCGATAACTCAATTGCCGGCAGGTTCGCCGGCTTTCGCGTCAGGAAAAAAGGGGCCGGTGCGGTTGGTGAGATTGTGAAATTCCTTGTTCATTTCCCAGCGGATGAGCGACCCCACCAGGAACACCCGCGGCTCATGCTCCCATTTGGCATAGATGGTGACTGAAGTGGGATTGTCGGTACCCAGCAGAAGGGTTTTCGGCCGCTCCTCGCCTTCGAGCACAACAGAAATAAAAAGGGGAGGGGCATCGAGCCCGAACTGGGCAAGATCGGTTGGATTGTCTCCGGCGGGATCCGTTTCAACAACGTTCAATATGCTGAGAATGATATCATCCACCGCCCGTTCGCTGCCCTTGATGGCCAAGGGTTCCTTCATCCACCACACGCCGTCTTCCTTCCCGTAGACAATGGTGGTGCCTTCCTTGAAAAGGGTGATCTTTTTGAATTCGTGAGGCTGGTAGGGGAAGAGCTGCATGCTACGCCACTCGGCCTGCTTCTTCCGCTCCTCGGCGAGCTTTTTCTCCGCGCCCCCCCTGATTTCGAAGATGTACAGGTAGCCGCTTAAAACGATCAGCCCCAGCAGGACCAGTAAGGTTTTTCCCCAGTTCATGGACTACACCGGAATGTTGCCGTGCTTTTTATACGGCCTGGTTTCCCTCTTGTTCGCCACTGATTCCAGCGCGCTGATGAGGGCGGGCCTGGTATCCCGCGGCCTGATCACCGCGTCAACGTATCCGCGCGAAGCGGCTATGTACGGATTGGAAAAGAGCTGGCGGTACTCGCTTATTTTTTCCTCCCGCTTGGCCCGGGGGTCGGCGGCCTCCTTGATCTCCCTGCGGTGAATGATGTTGGCTGCGCCCTCGGCGCCCATGACCGCGATCTCGGCGCCCGGCCAGGCAAAGACAAAGTCGGCGCCGAGATGGCGGCTGCACATGGCGATGTAAGCCCCTCCGTACGCCTTGCGGGTGATGAGGGTGAGCTTGGGCACGGTGGCCTCGGAATAGCACCAGAGCAGTTTTGCCCCGTGGCGGATGATGCCGGACCACTCCTGTTCACGGCCGGGCAGATAGCCGGGCACGTCGGTTAGGGTCAGCAGGGGGATGTTAAAGGCATCGCAGAAACGGATGAAGCGGGTCGCCTTGTCGGAGGCGTTGACATCAAGGCAGCCTGCCAGATACTTGGGCTGGTTGGCTATGATGCCGATTGTCCGGCCGTTGAGGCGGGCAAAGCAGACGACAATGTTGGGAGCGTAGCGCTGATGGGGCTCAAAAAACGTGCCGTTGTCCACCAGCGAGCTGATGACGTCCTTCATGTCATAGCTCTTCCGGGGATCGTCGGGAATGACTTCATCCAGAAAGGGATCGGTGCGCCCCGGATCGTCACCGGTCTGGATTACCGGCGGAGCGCTCTTGTTGCTGGAAGGCAGGTAGCTCAGCAGCTTCCTGATGGACTGAATGGCATCCTGGTCATTTTCGCAGGCAAAGTGGGCGACGCCGCTCCTGGTGTTGTGGGCCATGGCGCCTCCCAGGTCCTCCTGGCTGATCTCCTCCCCGGTAACCGCCTTGATCACATCAGGTCCGGTAATGAACATGTAGCTGGTGTTCTTGACCATGAAAATCCAGTCGGTCATGGCGGGTGAATACACGGCGCCTCCCGCGGTCGGCCCCATGATGGCGGTTATCTGCGGGATCACGCCGGATGCAGCGGAGTTCCGGAAAAAGATCTCCCCGTATCCGCAGAGGGCATCAACCCCCTCCTGAATTCTGGCGCCGCCCGAGTCGTCCATGCCGACGATGGGGACCCCCGCTTTCATGGCCAGGTCCATGACCTTGCAGATCTTCTTGGACTGCATTTCACCCAGGGTGCCCGCGCGGGACGTGAAATCCTGAGAGAAGGCGAACACCGTCCTGCCGTCAACCAGCCCGTAGCCGGTCACGACCCCGTCGGAGGGGATGGTGGTGTTGGGCATGTCGAAATTGACGCAGCGGTGGGTGACAAACAGATCCAGCTCCCTGAAGCTCCCGGCGTCGAAGAGGAGTTCCAGCCGTTCCCGGGCACTCAGCTTGCCCTGCTCATGCTGCCTGGCGACGGCCTTTTCACCGCCCATCTCCTTCAGCTTTGCTTCCCGCTCCTGCATTTCCTTGATGCTGTCAGCAATGATCCCCATGCGCCATCTCCTTAATGGTTAGCCCGTTGAGCCGGTTTGCCGGCTGAGGGTTTTTCACTATAGATAATTTGATTTTTGGTTGTCAAGGATAAAAACGGCGGGGGCGGACGCGTTACATTCCCGTATCGCGGAGTTGAGGCAAAAGCGATTCGATCTTTTTTACCACCTCGTCAACGGTAATTGCCTTGAGGCACCTGTTGTCGCGGCAGGCGGACCGGCGATGATTGTAGGCGGAGACGCAGGGGCTGCACAAAAAGTCGGCGTAAAAAGCCTCGACATTGTCACCGAGGGGCCTGTAGCAGACAGGTGATTCCGGGCCGAAGAAGACCATTGTTCGAATGGGGGTCAGGGAGGCAAGGTTGGGCGGGCCGGAATCGTTGCTCACCAGCAGGTGGGCTATGTTGTAGAGATCGATCAACTCCCGGAAGGCGGTTTCCCCCGCAAGGTTGATGCATCGGCTGCTCCCGAGCGCGTCGCAGATCATACCCGCGTCTTTTCTCTCCGACGTGCTGCCCGTGATCACGATATGCACAGAAGGGTGCTCAATCAGTCTCCGGGCGAGCGCGATATAGTTCTCAGCCGGCCATCGACGCAGCGGCATCAGTTCGCTCCCATTGGGATTTAGCACTACTATGGTCTGCCGGTTATCAATGCCCGGACAGAGCTTTTTGAGCTTGGCGAGCATTCTCTCTTTTTCCTCCCCCGTTGAGACTACGCGGGGAATGGTAATATCGTGAGCCCCTGCCTTGACCTTGCTCAAGGGAATATCGCCGGGGGCCTCCTTCAGGGCGTAGGCGAGGGAAAGAAAGTTGAGGCTGATATGTTTGAGATGGTTATAGAGAACCCGGTGGGTATGCAGGCTGCCCCGGTAAAGCCCCTCCATGTGAAATTTATTGAACCCCACCCGGATTGGTGCGCCGGAGAGGCAGCACAGGATGGAACTCACCCGGGAGAAAAGTTCGAAATCAAGCACGGCATCAATTTTTTCCCTTCTCAGGGCACTGATCACTTTCAGTGCGCTGAAGAAAAGACCGGCCAATGATCTTGAGCTGATGGTGAAAATCCTGGATTCAGGGATGCTGCCGAGCAGGGTTATGCTTTCCTTCATTTCCTCGAAGATGACATAATAAAGTTCTGCCCGGGGAAAGAGCTCTTTCAGCTTAAGCTGCGCGCTGTAGCCGAGAATCACTGCCCCGCGCTCCGATATCTGAACAATGAGAATCTTCTGAACCTGAGCAGGCGGGATCCTTCGTGCAAAAGGCCTGAGCAGTCTCTCCGCTGCCGAAAGCAGCAGGCAAAGGGGAACTCCCAGCCACTTGTCCACAAAGCGCATGAAATCAGGAGTCATAATCTATCAAAGCTGGTTGGGTTTTGCGCGCAGGTTCCAGGCCCGCGCCATGAAAAGGCGCCGCTGCTCGAGTCCGCTCCGCGTTATGACCAGGTCCGGCAAACGTTCCACCCGCTCGAAATACAGCTGCAGAAAATCGAGATTAATATATTTCTCTTTTTCGGCGATCACCACCGCATTCTTCCCCTGCGGGTCGGATCTTCTCTCCCAGATGAAAAATTGATGCCCGTCGGCGGGAGGGCGGTCAAAGATGAACACTTCCGCCTCCCCGCCGGAATAAAAACAGAAGTTCGAGGCGGTGCACCAGCCGATGCGGGCAAAGATAAAGGCATGATGCGGGCCGCCCAGCAGGGCAATTTCATCCTTGAGGCGTTGTCCGATCTCCTGCCAGCCGTATAGTTCCCCGATTTTAGAGGTGTTGAATTTCCGGTGCCGGTGCTTGACCAGGATCATGTTCCGGGGAACGAGATCCGGAAAGAGCATGAGTAACAGTGGAACAACATAGGCGATAGCCAGCACCGCGATATTGACTTTGAGCGCCAGGGGGAGCATCCGCCGCTGCCATCGCGGCCGCGCGGAGTTTCGCATCAGCGCCACGCCGAGCATTGCCGCCAGGACAATGCCGGAAACAAATGCCGGGGCTGACCACTGGGAATCAATTTTTATAAATATGCTGAGCAGCAGGAAGAAAGCATACGGCAGGATGAATGAGATGGAGAGGAACAGCAAATCATCCTTTTGTTCCCGAAAGCCTTTGCGCAGACCCCATATCGCACCGGCAACCGATAGGGGGAAAATGATCATTCCTGTGAGGGCAAAAGGGTAGGTGAGCATTTCAAGGAGATATACCGGGTTTCCCAGAATGTAATGTTGCCTGCTCGATAGCTGGAAGGTGAATGTCGGCCAGCCCTCCCTGATATTCCACATTAAAATCGGCAGGGTGAATAACGCGGCAATACTTGCTCCGAGATACAGCCAGCCGCTCCGGAACTGTTTTCGCTGACGTCCTGAAACGAGCAGGTATGAAAGGATGGAGAGGGCTAGCAGGACAGCGTGAAATTTGGCCAGCATGCACAGCCCCATCGCCGCTCCCACGGCAACCCAGAGGAAAGACCTGCCCTCCCGAGCGGCTTCTATGGTGAGCCAGAGGGTGAGGGACCACAAGAAGAATAAGTAGGTGTCCGGTATGGCAAGGGTGGCCATGGCCGCGAAAAAAATCGCAACCAGGAAAAACCCGCCCGCCCAGGCGGCAACCACGCGGTCTTTGGTGATGCGCAAGGTACACAAAAATATAATGAGGGCGGTGAGGGTATTGCTTAGCAGCGCAGAAAGTCTCACCGCGAATACCGAATGTCCGAATCCGCCGGTAACGATTCCGATCACCCATGCTATGAGCGGCGGGTGGTCAAAGTAGCAGAGATCAGGATGGCGTGACCACATCCAGTAGTAAGCCTCTTCTCCGGATAGAGGCATGATGCTGTTAAATACACCCCGCAGGATAACCGCCCCCAGCAGGGAGATGCAGAATAGCTTCGTAGCAGAATACCCGCCCGCGCTTTTCATCGCGCACCATTGGTGAGTTTCTTGTCCTTTTTTCTGTTAGGGTTTGTCATGCATTCCCTCATTTTGATTCTCATTCTAAACGCAGCGAAGAAACCGATCATTAAGCCCAGGGCATGCTCCGCGCAGCATTGTGCCTTTTCCAATACATATGCTTGGCAATTTTACAGAAGTGCCGGTTAAATTCAAGATAAAGTTGCACCTGTCTTAAAAAGTGTTTTTACCGGGATCATTATCACACCTGACATTGCTGTCCCCGGGTTTTCAAAATGAACTAATTTTAACGGAATCTTAATTTGTAGTTAACCCTGTTGTGGTTCCCGGCAATCATGATGTAAAAAATGATCACGGCAACTTGTTTGATGCCTGTATTGGTTCAAGAAACTTCCGGTTTGAATACGGGAACGCGTTGTTTATCGTGATAGATATTGCCGGAGTCGGGTGGGATGATGAAAAATCAGAATGGCTGCGGGATGTGCTGGAGTCACGCAGTGCCGGCATCCTTCACGTTTTACTGTTCATGCATCAACTGCCGATATCCGGTGATGGCGCTGAAGGGCGCTTTATTGATCAGATTGATACACGGTTGGCCAGAATATTAGAAGATGATAGTGTCGATTATGTTTTTTCCGGACACTGGCATGAAAAGAGGCAAAAGGAGTGGCGAGAAACAACATTTATTGTTAACGGGGAGGATGATGATTTTGATGCCCACAAAGCTCGGCAATGCAGTCACATCATGAAATCCTTTCAAAACGACATTTCTTCATGTGTGCTCTTTAACCCTCCCCCTGTGTTTGAGGCTGGTTAACCCTCTTAAACTCCCCGACTAGTGTTCCATCGGTGCGGGTTATTTTTAAAACGTCCCCTGTGAGGTAAATGCTGTAATCCCGGGGCCGTGAGCCTTTAAGTCTTACACGTATAGTATCCTCATCAATAAACTCGTAGCTCCCCGCTGATTGCTTTGACTTCCCATCAGCTACCAGAGTGATTTTTCCGTCCCTGAACAACTCGACTGTTTGGCCGGTTCCCTTCCATTTGCCAACCAGCGCCGGGTTTTTAAGCTCAAATGGCTTTTTTTTGCATGAAGCCAGCAAGGCAGCAGAGAGTAAAACCACCAGGAACACGCAGGATACTGCACATAATAAAGGGAAACGCCGCATGCACATCATCTCCTCATACCTCCCACAGGGTTTGATTCTTTGCGTTCAGGATTCGCCACCAGGATAAAGTGCGATTATGATTACTGTTTAAACAATATTCCGTTTCATTGCAATCAAAATCTGCTGCGGGTTCCGAACAACCGCATTGCCATAGTAACTATCCGGATGACAGGAAACCCATCAAACTTATAAATTAAGAGCTAATCTGCTTTTAAAATTGTAAGAACGCCATGGTAGCGCTTACGTCCTTGAATGCTGCTTGAGGAAATAGGAGCTCATGCTTTGTATAAAGTTTCTTGCTGATAATCAATACTATTCTCTTCTTGCCCGCTTCTTTATCGTACAGCTCTCTGAAACTATCAATGGTCAGCTGACGGTCTTGTGCATCTTCAAAACCCAGCCCATATTCAACCTCTCCTCCTTTATCGATCAGCAAAACATCGTTTCTCTTGTAAAACCAGCAGACAGAACTCACGAGGCGTTTGTCTGCAACAAGGATGGTTTCCGGAGTAACTTTTTCGGAATGACGCAGGAGAAACGCACCGGGCGCTTTCATTATTATTAATTCATCAGGCAGAATAAAATGTGAGCTGAACATGCAGACAAGAGGAGCAACACAGAATAAAATAATTTTTCTCCGGTAGTCCGGCATCTTTGTGACGAGGAGCAAAAGCAGACTCCACACCATAAGACAGCATGCTGTAAGAGTCCACTTCCAAGTCTCCTCCGGGCCATAACGGCTCAAACCAGGCCATCCGGTCAGCTGGTTCACTATCAATACGGCCGTAGTGGTTCCGATAAGGGCTGAAAAACAAAGGGCAACTGTGTTGAATACTTTGTGCTGATTCGTTTGAAAGTAATTCATAAGACTGACGGTTATAAGTATGACAAGCGGCGGATAGCAGGGCAGTATATAGGTGGCAAGCTTGCAGTGTGAAGCTGAGAAGAACAGGAAAGGAAAGAGGAACCAGCAGAGGGCAAATCGTATAAACGAATCCTTACGGATGAGACGGCTCACGCGGGGTAGGAGAGCAGGAACGAGAACCGACCAGGGCAGTGCCCCACCCGCTATAAGAGGAAAAAAGAACCAGAATGGCCTTGGATGTGGATTATCTGTGGGGGAGATAAATCGGCTGACATGTTCAACCCAGAAAAAATAATTCCAGAAATCATACTCCCGGAGGCAGATCATTACGAACCAGGGCAGAGAAACAAGAACCGCAGTAATGAACGGCACCCAGGAAAAACTGAACAGTTTTTTCCATTCACCCTCCCAGATCATAAAGGGGGCAATCGCTATGAATGGTATCACGAAGGCGATGAATCCCTTGGTGAGACATGCCAGACCAATAAAGATACCGCAAGATACGAGAAGGCACATCCGTATCCACGATATATTTTCCCTATAGGCGAAAAAGAATGAACCCATGGCAAGAGTTACCAGCATGGAAAACACACTATCGAGAATATTGGTTGTCCCGACAACAAACACTTCCGGACAGGTCAGTAATGCGGCGGCAGCGACAATGCCGGTTACATAACCACCCGCAAATCTTTGAGCCAGCAGAAAAATAATCATGGCTGATATGCCCACTCCCATAGCCGATGGGAAACGCAGGGCAAAACTGTTGGAACCAAATAGTGTCATGGATAGCGCGTTAAGCCAGTAGCCGAGAACAGGTTTTGCGAAATAACGAAGCCCATCAATACGGGGCACAAGCCAATCTCCCGAAGCAAGCATTTCGCGTGGAATCTCAGCATACCTTGTCTCATCCTGATAAAACAGTGGGCGCACTCCGAGGGGCACAATATAGACCAACAGGAAAAGACTTATTGCTGCAATGCAAGACTTTCTCATAATCGTATATAGGTTAACCAGAAGTGAACTTCACTCATTTTGGAGAAAAAACTCCTCGAATAGCAGGAAACGTGAATAAAAATTTGGTTCTCTATTACCTTTCGATACGGTCATTCTTTCATAATGCATTTTAGAAGGAATCCTTTTTATAGACAGAATGGATTATAAAGAACAAATATTAAGCTAATGTTAAAAATGCATTAAAAAGAAGTAATGTGAAAAGATAGAAAAAGGCGCATCCTATACAGATCCTGTCATGAGAATAATCCCGACTATGGCGAACTTGTTTTGAATGACCTCAAGGACCTGTGTATCGCCCACCACTGAGTGGTGTTTTGATGAGATAGTCCTGGATACGTTGGCACAGACTATACATTACAATTCTATCGTAACACGTTGCGGCCACACATTACTGCCGGGGAAGCAGTGAGGCTGATGGCCATGCCCGGTCCAATTTATATAGTTATGCGCCCTGCCTGCCACAATGCAATAAAGATGTCTCTCACAGACTTACCCGTTTATGTTCTTTTTCAATCAAAGGATATAGTGGTGGTAAGTAATCACCTCCCATCGCAGACCTGATTTGTCTTTGCTGTCCTCATGTCTAAGAATCAAACTGGCTTTTGGAATGATTGACTTTCAGGATTGCTCCTCGATTAAAATTTTTTAATCCATTTTTAATCGTTATTTCATTTTATTGTTGCATCCTCATACCTGTTCCATACCCGCCCCGAGCACTTAACCGTTTCTACCCAACAGCATGGTTAGATTTTTTTTAAACTCCTGACCATGCGCTGGATGAAATATCAGGTTCAACGGATAGAGGAGAATGGCACATGCATTGGTGGTTTATAACCGGTTTCATCGGGCAGGCAGCTTTTTTTATGCGCTTTCTCATCCAGTGGATCGCATCAGAAAAAAAAGGTGAGAGCTGTTTCCCTGTTTTTTTCTGGTACTGGAGTTTATTGGGCGGCGTAATACTATTCGTTTATGCCGTGCATATTGCTGATCCGGTATTTACCCTGGGGCAGAGCTGCGGGCTGATTGTCTACGTAAGAAATCTTATGCTCATCTATAAAAGCAGAAGAAAATTAACCCCGGCTAATGCAGCTGTTAATCTGTAGAAGTGCGTTCATGCACGATGCACTCGCAGCTTAAAGCCGCTCCTACCGGTCAGGTGTATATCTGAAAAATCCGGATTATATCTCGGTAGAATCTATCAAGGATAGTACCACCTTGTGTCCTGAAGCCTTACACAATAAACCTGCTTTCTTTACCAGGCCGGCATTTCACCTCTTTATTCTGTCCCTGCTTGCCTGCGTGCTGTTCTTTTACAATGTGGGCGGCTGGGACCTCTGGAATCCGGATGAACCGCGCTATGCCCTGGTGGCAAAGGAGATGGCAGAGGGTGGCAATTGGATCCTGCCTCACCTCAACCAGCAGGTTTATCCTGATAAGCCGCCGGTATTTTTTTGGCTCATTGCCTGTGCTTACAAGGTTGCCGGCACGAACTCACTTGCAGCCCGTCTTCCCTCGGCGCTGGCTGCAATTGCCGGGATTATGCTCACCTATGTGCTGGGCTCCAAACTATACGGTTCCAGGGCTGGTTTTATCTCCGCACTGATACTCTCTACCACGGTGGAATATTTCTGGCTTGGCCGCCGGGCCAACATTGATATGACCTTAACCCTGTTTATTTTGTCTGCCCTTTATTTCTTTTATAAGGGATACCGGATAAACACATCAAAAGGCTGGTCCTCTTCCATATATCTTTTCTATTTCTTCATGGGTGCTGCAACCCTTACCAAAGGACCGGTTGGTTTTCTCCTGCCGGCATTGACGGCTGTTGTCTACCTGTTTTCCCAAAACGATCTGCGCTCGTTAAAAAGGGTCCTTTTTCATCCCGGGGTTTTTCTTTTTTTCGCTGTTGTGCTTGCCTGGGTTATCCCGGCCTGCATGCAGGGCGGTGAAGCCTACAGGGATAATATCCTTTTCAAACAAACTGTTGGCAGAGTGCATGACTCCTGGAGTCATAAGCAACCGCTCTATTATTATTTTACAAATCTCCCCTTTCTGCTCTTCCCATGGATTTTTTTCCTTCCCAGCGCCTTTATTCATTTATGTACCAGAAGAAAAGAGATCAAAGAAGACCTCCTCTTTCCGTTAATCTGGTTCATAACTATATTCGTTTTTTTTACCCTTTGCTCCGGGAAACGAGGGCTTTATCTGCTTCCGCTTTTTCCCGCCGGGGCGCTCATGATGGGGTTTTTATTCAATAGATTTTTTGCCAATGATCCTCTACTCAACAGAAGGTTGATAACCATTCCTGCTTATCTCCTGGTCGGCAGTCTCCTGGCGGCTTGCATTGCTCTTCCCTTTATTGGGCAAAGTCTCAGTGATGAATACCGTCAGGCTTTACAGTTTTATCCCCTGCTCATCATCCTGGGCTTTGCGAGCACAGTTACCCTGTATTGCCTGCTTAGGAAAAAGGGTGCCGCAACCTTTACCCTCATTATCATTATCATGGCTGGCTGCTTTTTTTCCGCCGCAGGATTGATCCTGCCCTCGATGAATCGATTCCAATCTGCGAAACCATTTTCCTTGAAGATTAAAAGTCTCATGAAGACGGGGGACACCCTGGTTTCATATCGCCTGCACTCAGAAATCCCTGCTTTTGATTTTTACACGGGGATACGGGAGATCAAACAATTTGACACTCCCGATGAACTCATCACCTGCTTCACTCAATCGAACACGCGTATTTTTTGCCTGATGCAGAAACAGTATTTCAGTCAGCTCTTGCCCATTGCACCTGTCTCTCTTACTGCCTGTGATGCAGCACTAATCGGCAGACATGAGATTGTGTTGATATCCAACCATCCGCCTGAAGGGCATGGGCAGTCATGAAAAATTATTGAAAAGATGTTCAGCCGGGAGAGAGGGGATATTGTTGGCTAACCCGTCTTTGCTCTGAATGTCATTTGAAAACAAATGATCTGAGATCATGGAAAAAGCCGGTCGCCAGAACTAACGGCAAAGAAAGGAGCAGGCATACAGGATGAAGGAGTTTGCTTATTATGTGTTGGGCTTATTAACACGCCTGGCTTTTCTCTCGAACTGCCTTTTGCCGGAGCGCGCTTTTGTCTACTGCTCGAGAAAGGGTGCAGCGCTGTACATGGCATCCTCTCGCCGTTACAGGCGAAGAATTGCTAAAAACTTACAGATTGCTTTCGGACCGTCATATCAGCCTGAAAAAGTAAAGGCCTTTACTAAGGAACTGGAAAATCATTTGGGGATAAGTGTTGCCGAGATGTTTTTTTCGGCCACCCCCAGGCGCCAAGATCTTTTAAACAGAATACGGATCCATGGGAAGGAACACCTGGAAAAGGCCCTTGCGCTGGGAAAAGGTGTAGTTGCCGTCAGCGCGCATATAGGAAATTTTACCTTAATCAGCGTGAAAATGGTTGAGGAGGGTTATCCCTTTATCATGCTGGTAAAAGAGTCAAAATACGAAGCGGTGGCAAGGGTGTTGCGTATGCTCCAGGATAGGCAGGGCGGTCGATTCATTTATATGCGGCCCTGGAAAGACGCGCTCCGGAATATTCTTGCATCGCTCAGGCGCAATGAAATCGTATGCCTGCTGGCAGATGAAAACAAGAGGCGTTCAGGAGTTGAGATTGATTTTTTCGGTCACCCCGCCGCAACCGCACTTGGACCTTCGGTTATCTCACGGAGAACAGGATCCCCTGTGGTGCCTGTTTTCATAGTCCGCAATAGGGATGGTACCCATACCATTTACATTGAACCACCTCTCGAACACCATATGACGGGCGACCGCAAAGAGGATGAACGGACCATGACCGCTGCTTACACACGTGCGATTGAACGTTACATCAGGGCGTATCCGGAGCAGTGGTCCTGGATTAATAACCGCTGGCGGCGGAAGGACGACTGATCTGCAGACCGGGTCTGAGCAGATGTGGCCAAACGTTTCATCTGCCCCATTCCTTTTTCACCGGGAGGGTGCGGAATAATTTCACGACTACTGCGGGAGGCCGGCGGATGAAAATTCTCCTGGTTGAAGACGATCGGAGCATATCCCGTTTTATCGCCAAGGGGCTCAAGGAAAAGGGATACGTGGTTGATGTTTCCCATGACGGGGAGGAGGGGCTGCAGCTCATGCTCAACCAGTCCTACGATCTGGTCGTCCTCGACATCCTTCTCCCCGGGCTGAATGGATATGAAATTCTGAAGGCCATGCGGGACAGGAAAGTGGGAACGCCGGTCATCTGCCTGACCGCAAAGGGGGAACAGGAAGATATCGTTCAGGGCCTGGAGCTGGGAGCGGATGATTATCTGGTCAAACCCTTCTCCTTTGCCGAACTGCAGGCGAGAATCTCTGCGGTGCTCAGGCGGGGCCAGAAAGATGCGGACATGACCCGGCTGGCCATCGGGGACCTGAAGCTGGATATGATTAACAGGACCGTGCGCAGACAGGAGAATGATATCGAGCTGTCGGGGAAGGAATTCCTGCTGCTCGAGTACCTGATGAGAAACGCAGGGCAGATTTTAACCCGGACCATGATTCTGGAGCAGGTGTGGGGCTACAACTTTGATCCCTCCAGCAATGTGATTGATGTGCATATCAATCACCTCCGCGGAAAAATCGACAGCAACTCCCCGACGAAACTGATCCATACCATCAAGGGAGTGGGTTATGTTCTCAAATATCCATGATTACATCGGGAAAACGGATATCCAAAGCTTACAATAGATTAATAATTTTTAATATATTTTTAATCTTATTTTAATTTTAGTAGGGCATCTTTTATTAATATAAGGATTAGAATTTTTAAAAGCCCATCGCATGATCTCCCCCCAGAACTACATAAACGGGCATGCCTCTATGCTGATGAAGCAAGAAGATGCACAATCGGATTGTATTGCTGCCGCAGTACCTCAACCTATTTGGGTCTCTGTGATTATCCCCGTTTTTAACGAGGAGGAAAACCTTCGCCCGCTCACTGCTGAACTGGCAAACGTTCTGGAATCCCTGCAAAAATCATGGGAGATTATTTTTGTTAATGACGGTTCAACAGATGGCAGCAATCTTGTTTTAGGTGAGCTCGGCATAGCATTTCCCCGCGTCAGGGTCATAACCTTCAAACGAAACTGTGGCCAGACCGCTGCTTTTGATGCGGGCTTCAAGGCTGCCAGGGGTGAAGTCATCATCACCATGGATGCGGATCTGCAGAATGATCCGCTGGATATTCCGCACCTGCTTAAAAAGATTGGCGAGTACGATGCCGTCTGCGGATGGCGTTACCGGCGAAATGATCCCTTCATCAAACTCATATCCTCACGCATTGCCAATTATATCCGCAATAAACTGAGCGATGAGGAAATTATAGATGTGGGCTGCTCGCTTAAAGCATTTAAGGCTGCCTGTGTAAAGAAGCTGAAACTCTATAGCGGCCTGCATCGCTTTTTCCCCACCCTGATCAAAATGGAAGGGGGCAGGGTAATCGAGGTCAAGGTGAATCACCGGCCTAGAAGACATGGATTGTCGAAGTACAACATACGCAACAGAATGATGAGGTCCTTTATAGATCTTCTGGCGGTGCGCTGGATGAAAAAAAGAAAGCTCAATTATGAAATAGAGGAGGATAAGTCATGAATTGGTGGGTCATAATCGGTTTCATCGGACAATCGGCTTTTTTCATGCGCTTTCTCATCCAGTGGATCGCATCAGAAAAAAAAGGTGAGAGCTATTTCCCCATCTATTTCTGGTACCTGAGTTTAGCAGGCGGGATAATTCTGCTCGTTTATGCCATTCATATCGCTGACCCGGTCTTTACTGCGGGACAGGCCTGCGGGTTGATTGTATATCTCAGAAATCTTATGCTCATATATAAGGGCAGAAGCAAATTAGTCCCTACTAAAGCAGCCGCCAGTCTGTAGGAGCGCATTCATACGCGATGCAATCGCGGCTAAAGCCGCTCCTACCGGTCAGGGGTTTATCTGAAGATCCAGACTGTATCTCGGTAGAATCAATCATGGAAGTGCAAACTTGTGCTTTAAAACTATAAATAAAATTATGGGCAATCTGCTCGGCAAGGAAGGGGTATAACCGGAGGAGAAACGCATCATGCAAACTGATATCAAGAGAATTGCTGCAAATTTCGGCAGTTGGCTTTTCAAAATGAGGAGTTATACTCCCATCCCCATCATTCTTATTATGCTGTTTTGCTTTCGCTGGGAATTGGAGAATGATATCCTGGTATGGTCTTGCGGCCCTCTTTTACTTGTCTGCGGGGAAGGTCTCCGACTCTGGTCGCTTCGCTACATAGGGAAGTTTTCCCGTACCAGAAAGAAGAAAGCTCGTGTGCTGGTTACGGCTGGCCCCTATGCTTTCATAAGGAATCCCCTTTATTTAGGGAACCTGCTCATACTGGTAGGATTTGCGGTGATGAGTAAACTTGTCTGGCTCATCCCGGTAATCATCATCCTCTTTTTTATTCAATACCAGTGCATTGTGCTTTGGGAAGAAGGTTGTTTAAGAGAGTTCTTTCCTTCCGCTGCAGAGGATTATTTTCGGAGGGTCCCACGATGGTTGCCAAACCTCGCGGGCTTCGTGAATTATCCCCAGCATATCCCGAGGCCTGATTATGCTTGGGCAAATGTATTGAGAAGAGAACGGAGCACCCTGCAGGGAATCATTATGGGTTGCATTGCCATGATGGTGAAGGAATTTATTTCGTGAGTGTCATGGGGGTTTGGTTAGAATCTTTGATTGGATGGTACCATCTTGTGTCCTGACGTCATAAAAAGACATGCTATCCTTTCTCGGCCGGCATTTCATCTCCTGATCCTGGGCCTTCTTGCCTCTGTGATCTTCTTTTACAACCTGGGTGGTTGGGACCTCTGGAATCCCGATGAGCCTCGCTATGCCCAGGTTGCCCGGGAAATGGTAGTCGACGGCAACTGGATTCTTCCCCGGCTTAACAACAAAATTTATCCCGATAAACCCCCGGTGTTTTTCTGGCTGATTGCCCTATCCTATGCCGTTTCAGGTGAAGTAAGCCCCTTTTCAGCCCGTTTTCCATCGGCACTTGCCGGAGTTTTGGGTATTCTTCTCACCTATTTAATCGGACGTAAACTGAAAAGCCCGCGGGCGGGATTTGTTTCTGCGCTGGTGCTCGCCACAACGGTAGAATATTTCTGGCTGGGTCGTCGCGCTAATCTTGACATGACCCTGACACTTTTTATTTTAGCCGCCCTCTTTTTCTTTTATAAAGGTTATCGGGATACATCACCGCGGCTTTATTATCTCTCGTATCTTTTTATTGGCCTGGCAACACTTACTAAGGGTCCGGTAGGTTTTATCCTGCCACTTCTGACTGTCATCTCTTATCTCACGGCAAAGAAAGACCTGAACGCAGTAAAAAAAGTTATTTTCCATCCAGGCCTTATACTTTTTTTTACCCTCATCTTTTTGTGGCTGGTTCCTTCGGTGATAGTAGGAGGCAAGAAGTACCTCGATGAGATAATTTTTAACCAGATATTAGGCAGGGTCTATGAATCCTGGAGCCATAAAGAGCCATTTTATTACTATCTTCTAAGCTTCCCGCCGCTTGTGATTCCCTGGGTTTTATTCCTTCCCAGCGCATTACTGTACGCTTTCAGCAGCAGAAGACGGTCTTCGGGAGAGGACACTCTATTTCCAGCCGTTTGGTTCATCGTCGTATTCGTCTTTTTTAGCTTCTGCTCGGGGAAGAGAACCTTGTACCTGCTTCCGCTTGTGCCGGCATGTGCGCTTATGGTGGGATGCTTGTGGGACAGGTTTTTTGATAAAGATGGAAAAGATGCGGTTTCGGGATTGGTCAGGATTCCCTGCTACACGCTGCTGTGCTCGTCGATTGCCGCAAGCATCCTGCTGCCCTGGTTCTCCACGTTTTTCAAGAGCGAACACCAGAACTTCAATTATTTTGGCCCGGTGCTTGTCCTGGCCGTGAGCACCACAGCCGCGCTGATCATGTTTATTAAGAGGAAAGAAGTCTTGACCTTGGCCATGCTTATGGCAATAATGGCAGGCGGGTTTCTCTATTCGGTGGCGTATGTTTTTCCCGCCCTCAATGGATTCAACTCGGCAAAACCGTTTTCGCTGCGGATTAAATCCCTGATGAAGGACAATGAGCTGTTAGCTTCTTTTTGCCACAAGAACGACGCATTTATTTTTTACACCGGGATTGGGGAAATCAGGGAAATTAAGACCCTCCCCGACCTGCGCCTGTTTTTGCTGGATCCCCCCAAACGTTTTTTGCTGCTCATGAATAAAGAAGATTTTGAAAAGATCGCATCTGCCCTGCCTTTCCGGATTTATTCATGGGAGGAGGGCAAAGTAGAGGATGATGAGTTTATTATAGCTTCCAATCACGAAAGAAGTCAGGAATAAACACCTTATTTATGGGGTTTACTGCCGTGAAAATTAAAAAAAGCAGCATAGTGATTGCCGGTTTGTTGATACTGGTCATCTCGGGCGGGAAATACCTTTATTGGGCTCATGTGGACAACCGTTTTTTCACCATTTCGGAAAACAAACTGTACCAGTCGGCTGCGATGCCAATGGATAAACTAAGGGAAAAGGTTGCAGCAAAAGGGATCAGGACAGTGGTTGATTTACGCAGCCCGCGAAAAGAGGTTGACAGAGAGCGTGCTTACCTGACAGAATTAGGGGTAAATTATATAAACCTCCCCTCGGGGCAGCATCCCGAGGATCAGGTCATCGATAGCTTTCTGGAGATCATGGCACAAAAAGAAAATCTGCCGGTACTGGTGCACTGCAAGCACGGCATGGGAAGATCAGTTCTTTTAGCGGCCTTGTACAGAATAGAATTCGAAGGATGGTCTGGAGAGGATGCCATGGATAAAGCGTTCTGGCAATCGGGATTGGGATTTGAATTTCTGCCCTCCGGTGACAAAGGCAGGTTTATTAAAGACTATTCCCCGCGTTTGAAATACCGGCATGAATCCCCGACTGCGGAAGTGCAGCATTGACCCGCATTGACAGTTCGCGGCTGACGAAGGTACAGATTAATCTAATTAAGGATATGAAAGTGCTTAAGAGATTGCCGAAACTGTTTCAGTTTTTGCTGGCCAGCGTGCTGGTCACCATGGTCTTTTTAACCATCATGCGGATTGTTTTCTGGGTCGTCTTTCATGATCCGGCTGAGATTATTTGGTCCTCAGTAATCCTAAAATCATTTTACATCGGCTTTAAATTTGATCTGCGGCTGGCGCTGCTCATCCACCTGCCCCTTTTGCTCCTGGCCTGGATACGGCCGGTGCACGTGGTAAAAACGGTTATGGGCAGGCGGCTCTGGTGTGGATATCTAACCATTCTGGGTGCCGCGCTGCTTCTGTTCTATTTTTTTGATTTCGGACATTATGGATACCTGGAGAGCAGGATTAACGGCACCATTCTCAGTTTCCTCTATAACCCCGACATATCCTTTCAAATGATATGGGAAAGCTACCCCGTCATACCGGGTGTTATCCTGCTGCTGCTCTTTCTGCTTGTGTATGGCATGTTTACCGCATGGATTGCGCGTAGAATAAACCGGAGCCGGGATTTTGCTACCGGCAGGGCGGGAAAACTGATAACCGCCGGTTCATTGCTGCTGTTATACCTGCTGGGCATCTATGGAAAGCTCTCCTACTATCCGCTGCGCTGGAGCGATGCCTTCTTCACCAATAACAGCTTTACCACTGCCGTTGCCCTGAATCCCGTGCTTTACTTCTTTGACACGCTCAAGAACAGGGAAGTAAGGTATGATCTGGAAAAAGTCCGAACCTGTTACGACAAGATTGCGGCCTACCTGGGTGTTGAGAATCCTGATCAGGAGCGTCTCAATTTTATCAGGGTTTCACACAAAGCCGGCGGCGAACAGAAAAAGCCCAACGTGGTCATCGTCTTTCTGGAATCGTTTGCCTATTACAAGACCAGCGTTTCCGGCAATCCTCTGGATCCCACCCCTTATTTCAATGACATGGCAAAGCACGGAATCATTTTTACCCGCTTTTACACCCCCCAGGCCGGTACCGCCCAGTCGATTTTCACCACCATCACCGGCATACCGGATGTTGAGCTGAACAAAACCTCTTCCCGCAACCCGCTGGTGGTGAGGCAGCACAGCATTGTGAACGCATTTGAGGGGTATGAAAAATTCTATTTCCTGGGGGGGAGCCTCAACTGGGCTGAAATCCGCGGGCTCCTTTCACACAACATACCCGGGCTTAAGGTTTACGAGGAAGGCAGCTACACCGCTCCCCGGGCCGACGTGTGGGGCATCAGCGATCTTCACCTTTTTGAGGAGGCCAATAAGGTGCTGCGGGAGATAAAGGACAGGCCTTTTTTTGCCTTCATACAAACGGCGGGCAATCATCGTCCCTACACCATCCCCGAGGATAACCGGGGATTCAGGTCGCTGCCGATCAGTGAGAATGAGGCGGTCAGGTACGGGTTCGAGTCCGTCGCGGGCTTCAATGCCATCCGCTTCATGGATCACAGCATACAGTTCTTTGTGCAGGCCGCTCAAGCGGATGGCTATGCCGACAACACCATTTTTGTATTCTTCGGTGACCACGGCTCCGGCCGCCGGCATCCCGAGCACATGTACAAGTCTGAAGATCAGCTGCAGCTCACCAAGTACCATGTGCCGCTGCTCATCTACGCGCCGGGCCTGGTGGATAAGGGGAAGACCGACGCAAAGGTGGCGAGTGAAGTAGATGTGCTTCCGACCATCGCCGGCCTCGCGTCAATACCCTGTGTAAATTCAACCCTGGGCAGGGATCTTCTGGACAGCCGGTTTGATTCGATGCGCTACGCCTTTACCATCAGCCACCGGCAGGTGCCCGAGATCGGACTGATAAGCGATGATTTTTACTTTCTCACCGACGCGGATGGGACCAACCGAAGGCTTCACGCGCTCGCGAGCGATACGCCCGGGGAAAATGTGATGGATGCGCACCCGGAAGTTACCGCCGAGATGGCCCCCCTCTGTCACGGTTTTTATGAAACGGCCAATTTCATGCGCTATAATAACACCCCCGAGATGGTGGCGGCAAGAAGCGGCAGTGCGCCATGAAGGTTTTTACCTACTACATTCTGGGATTGTTAATGCGCGGGGTGTTTTTATTAAGCAGTCTTATCCCGGAACGCGCATTTGTCTGTTGCGCGAGGAAGGGCGCAGCGCTGTATGTAGCCTCCTCCCGCCGGTACAGAAAAAGAATTGCGCAAAACTTACAGATTGCCTTCGGTCCGTCGTATCATCCCGAAAAAATGGAGGCCTTTATTGAACAACTGGGAGGCCATCTGGGTACAAGCGTCGCCGAAATGTTTTTTTCAGCCACCCGCAGACGAATCGACCTTGTGCACAGGATACGGATCCAGGGGGCCGAGCACCTGGACAAGGCACTTGCGCTGGGAAGGGGCGTCATAGCGGTCAGTGCCCACTTTGGAAATTTCACCCTGATCGGCATGAAAATGTGCGCGGAGGGCTATCCCTTTGCCTCGCTGGTCAAGCTTCCTAAATATACGGCAGTGGCAAATGTCTTGCGTATGCTCCAGGAAAAACAGCAGGCGCGGTTCATTTATGTCCAGCCGTGGAAGGATGCGCTGCGGAACATTCTGGCCTGCCTCAGGCGCAATGAAATCGTCTGCATGGTAACCGATGAAAAAAAGAAACACTCGGGGGTTGAGGTGGATTTTTTCGGGCAGCCTGCCTCGACCGCCCTCGGTCCCGCCGTCATCTCGCTCCGCACCGGTTCGCCGGTGGTGCCTGTTTTTATTGCCCGAAACGGGGACGGTACCCATACCATTTATATTGAACCGGCCCTTGAGCATCCCGTTACCGGAGACCGCAAGGAGGATGAACGCGCTCTCACGGCCGCGTTCACCAGGGTGATTGAGCGATACATCAGGGCGTACCCGGAGCAGTGGTTCTGGATCAACAGCCGCTGGAAGTATGATGCGGTATCTCCGGGGCAGGGGCTTAAAGTCATCAGCAATGTATATACTCATGCATATTCCAGCCACTGATTGTAAGCATTGCATGATTTGGAAGGTCATTCTACGTCGAACGAGAATCCAGTATTATTTCATTGGAACTTGGATCAAGTCGCAGGATGTCAAACGTTCGACTTCGTTAGTGCTAAAGGAAATGTTTGTCTGAAAATCCGAACGTTGAACATTCACATTGCGGATTGTATCCTTGGTCTGTTTTTCAATCCGCATTCAGAAATCCGCAAATCTAAAATTAACAACCATTGAGGTGCCTGAACCATGGCTGAACGATACGAAACTCCCCCTGAATATCCGGTACGACTCCACATCCAGACCATATCCTACTGCAACGCGCACTGTCTTTTCTGCGCCTATCCGGCTGTGGCCGGCACGATTTCTCATGGCATCATGGAGGATGCGGTTTATAAGAAAATCATCGATGAGGCTTCCGGGTATCATCCCAAGCGCATATCACTGCTGCTGATGAATGAGCCGCTGCTTGACCGGAAGCTGCCCGAGCGCATTGCCTATGCCAGGGAAAAGCTGGGCGAGGGAACCGAGGTGACCATTACCTCGAACGGTTCCGTGCTCACCCCTAAAATTATCGGCAGGCTGATAGATTCCGGTCTCGACCGGATCAAGATCAGCATCCAGGGTATAACCAGGGACACCTATGAGCGGGTCATGGGCCTCAATTATGACCGGACATTTAAGGGGATCAACCTGCTCGTGGATACCCTGAAGGAAAGAAGGGCATCCCGGCCCGGGGTGGTGCTTTCCATGGTCAATGTGGGTCACAACGAAGATGAGATCAGAAAGTATAAACGGTACTGGAGGAGAAAAGGCGTCAAGGCCACTACCGTCGCCTTTGAAAATAAAGGCGGCAATATTAAAGAAGATAATGAGCTGCATCCCTTCGGCCTGGAGGCGAAGGGCAGGTGCTACCGCTTTAACCGCTGTGCCTATATCCTTTACAACGGAGACGTCATACCCTGCTGCGCGGACTGGTCACGAACGGTGGTGCTGGGGAACGTTAAGGAAAAATCCCTGCGTGACATCTGGCACGGTGAGAAGCTTAACAGCATCAGGGATCATTTTCTGGCGGGGAACCACGCCCTGCTCCCCGAGATCTGCCGGAGGTGTAAGGTCACCCGGCTGCGCAAGAGGAGCCATCGCAGCCTCGCCGGCATCTATCAAAAACTTGTGAGTTGTTTCCAGGACAAGCGGAGGACATGAACGGTGGTCACCATACTCCATACAGAACGGCAGCGGCTGACCGGTCAGGCCATGCGGACGCTGAGCGAGGTGAGGGGGATCAAGAAGAGAGGGTACCGGGTGATACTGGCATGTCAGCCGGGGTCCTATCTGGAAAGAAGCGCCCGCGAGCACTCCCTGGAGGTGCTGCCGCTTGACATGAAACGGTTCCTGCCGGCGCTGCTGCAGCTGTCGCTTTTTTTAAAAAGGGAGCGCGTGGACCTGGTCAATGCGCATGGGTACCGGGACCACCTGCTGAGCGTGCTGGCGGGCAGGATTGCCGGGGTCAAGGTCATCGTCAGGACCAAACACAACCATGTGCCGCTCAAAGGCGGCGCTTTCAGCAGGTTTATCTACGGCCGGCTTACCCACCGGATCATCAGCATATCCGGTCATATAAAAGAGGTCATGATCGGCTCCGGCATTGCGCCGTCGCACATGACGACTATTCATACCTCGGTCGATCTCGACTATTTCTCGCCCCGGACTAAAAATGAGCTGCTGCTCAAGGAATTTGCGCTTGTGCCCGACTGCCCGGTCATCGGGACGGTTGCCCGGCTCTCCGACCGCAAGGGGATGACGTTTCTTCTGGACGCGCTGAAGCTGCTGATGGATGAGGGGAGACGATTTTCCTGCATTATCGTCGGCGGGGCAGGCGGCGCTTCCGATGAAAAGCTTACGATCCTGAAGCGCAAGGCGGAATCGCAGGGGCTTGCGCCCCGCGTTGTTTTTACCGGGATTCGGGGTGATATTCCGGAGCTCCTCTCGCTCTTCGACTTTTTTGTCCTTCCCTCGCTGGATGAGGGGCTGGGGAGATCGATGGTGGAAGCCATGGCGGCCGGAAAGCCGGTGGTGGCATCGAGGGTGGGCGGCATACCCGAGGCGGTGGAAGACGGGAAGACCGGGATACTTGTTCCCCCCGGCGATGCTCATGCGCTGGCAAACGCACTTGCCGTCATGCTGGATAATCCGGAGAAGGCCCTGGAAATGGGCCGGCGGGGGCGGGAGCGGGCGGTACGGCTCTTCGATGAGGAGCGCATGGTGGACAGCATATGTGCGCTCTACCGGGAACTGCTCGGGCAGGTTTCAAACAGCAAAGAGGCGCTGCCCGTAACCGACTGAGGGTCAAGCTGCGGCGGGAGGCCGGCGGATGAAAATTCTCCTGGTTGAAGACGATCGGAGCATATCCCGTTTTATCGCCAAGGGGCTCAAGGAAAAGGGATACGTGGTTGATGTTTCCCATGACGGGGAAGAGGGGCTGCAGCTCATGCTCAACCAGTCCTACGATCTGGTCGTCCTCGACATCCTTCTCCCCGGGCTGAATGGATATGAAATTCTGAAGGCCATGCGGGACAGGAAAGTGGGAACGCCGGTCATCTGCCTGACCGCAAAGGGGGAACAGGAAGATATCGTTCAGGGCCTGGAGCTGGGAGCGGATGATTATCTGGTCAAGCCCTTCTCCTTTGCCGAACTGCAGGCGAGAATCTCTGCGGTGCTCAGGCGGGGCCAGAAAGATGCGGACATGACCCGGCTGGCCATCGGGGACCTGAAGCTGGATATGATTAACAGGACCGTGCGCAGAAAGGAGAATGATATCGAGCTGTCGGGGAAGGAATTCCTGCTGCTCGAGTACCTGATGAGAAACGCAGGGCAGATTTTAACCCGGACCATGATTCTGGAGCAGGTGTGGGGCTACAACTTTGATCCCTCCAGCAATGTGATTGATGTGCATATCAATCACCTCCGCGGAAAAATCGACAGCAACTCCCCGACGAAACTGATCCATACCATCAAGGGAGTGGGTTATGTTCTCAAGGCTTCATGATTACCTGAGAAGGCTCGATATCCGGCTCACCATCTATTATACTTTTCTCCTCCTGATCCTCTCCGTCATCGTGCTGGTCTTTATTTCATATCGCCTGGAGCGCACGCTTCTCAAACAGGCAGACAGACTGTTACAGGAAGAACTGCTCGAACTCACGAGTTTTCGTGAGCATAACAGCGCCGACTTTACGCAGGCGTGCAAAAGCTATGCCCGTGAGGTGGCCCACAGGAAGTTTTATCCCGTCTTTTTCAGGGTGCTGACCCCGGCGGGCGCCATTTATTTTCAGAATTTTGACAGCACCCTGCTTCCGCTCCCTTCGCTTGCCATTCGCAAACCGGAGTTTTACACCATCAGCGTATATGAAAAGCCCCTTAACTTCCGTGTTTACCTGTGCGATCTTACCATGGCGGACGGCAATCGATACATCATCGAGATGGCAACGCCGCTCAAATTTCTGAAAGAAGTTCTGGCAAACTATCGGGAGAACGTCATAGTCCTTTTGCCCATTATCCTGATTATGGGAATAGCCGGCGGCATACTGGTGTCGAGGAAGCCGCACGCGATGATAAAAAACATCGTTGCCACCACCAACCGCATCAATGCGCAGAACCTGCGGCAGCGCCTTCAGGCGGGCGCGAGCGGCGGGGACGAGACGCAGGACCTGAGCCGCGCCATTAATGCCATGATGGACAGGCTGGAAAAGGCATTCGAAGAGATTAAATATTTCACCGCGGATGTTTCCCATGAGCTGAGAAACCCGCTCTTTTCCCTGAAGGGCGCAATCGAAGTGGCGCTGACGCAGGAGAGGACGGGTGAGGAATATCATCGGGTCTTGAATGATTGCATGGAGCAGGTTAACGCCCTGATCAAAATGGTCAATGATCTCTTCCTCATCTCGCGCTTTGAGCTCAGAAATGTTGACCTGGAGCTATCGGATCTCAATCTCAGCGAAGTGCTGGACGATCTCTATGACTTCTTTCTTCCGCTTGCCGAGGAAAAAAAGATACAATGCTCTATGGAGCGGAGTGACATTGTCCGCGTCAAGGCTGACAAGACAAGAATCCACCAGCTCATGAGCAACCTCATTGAAAACAGCATTAAGTTTACGCCTGAAGGAGGGGCGGTGCACCTGCGTCTGAGCGCTGAAGACGGCGAAGCGACATTCACCATCAGGGACAGCGGACCCGGCATAGCGGAAGCCGACATGCCCTATATCTTCAATCGCTTCTACCAGGTTGACAAATCAAGGTCGGGATCGGAACGGAGGGGAAGCGGGCTGGGGCTCAATATCTGCAAGAAGATCGCGGAGGCACACGGGGGCATCATCACCGTTGCATCGGAAGAGGCGCGGGGCGCAACCTTTATTGTGAAGCTTCCCGTCATGTAAAGCGCGCGCACAGTTTCGCTCAGGTGCCGCACATGAATTTTAGGCCCGGTTGCTCGGGGAAAATAGAAAATATTTTTTCTCCCGCCGGGAAACGCAAAATAATCTGATCATGCTTCGTGATGTCGCTCCAGACAAGGGCTCGCGAAAGATCGGTTTTCAGATAATGCCTGCCGCGGAACCGCGCGCATGCATTTTTTTTGTGTGCAAGCGAAATTTTTCCTTGACTAAAAATTTTATAATGCTACATTTATTACAACTTGAAGGAAGCTCATTGAAAAAAGAACTAAAGTTTTCCAATTGTCAATCGAACTGAGAGTAGTGTTCGGTTGCAATGCGATGTTTAACCTCGAGTGAGGTTAAATAGTTCAGTACTAACCTACAGCAAGGAGGGACTAATGGCAACAAAGAAGAAAGCAGCAAAGAAACCGGCAAAGAAAAAGGCAGCAAAGAAGAAAAAGTAAGCTTGTTGTAACAGACCGTTGGTTTCAGCAAAGCCTCATGGTTTATCGCACCCTCGCGGTGATGGAGACCATGAGGTTTTGTTTTGGGCGATCATGTTCCTCAACCAATGCGAACATGTTATTGGATTCGCCGCTTTCGCGGGAATTTCATGTTAAACAACCTGGTATATCATTTCCACCACAGGGGAGATCCGGATGGTATCAAAATGTAGGGGCGACCGGCCGGTCGCCCCTCCGCTTTCAGCGACACATGAAAGGGATTACGTCTGTTACGGCAGGAGCACGGAGGGGTAGTAGCATTTGAATATCAGGCAGGGCCACTGGTAGGTTTCCCGGTAGAGGGCGCGGACACGCTTCCTGAATTCCTCCTTGTCGATGCCGTCTTCCGCGAGCATGGAGCGCACGGCATGCATGAAGGAGACATCTTTTATCTTTTTGCCGGTTGCATTCTCCCTTCCCACAATCTTCACCCCGTACACCCCCGCCCGGTCAAACTCGTAGAGCGCGCAGGCGCCGCAGGGCCGGTCGTCAATATGCAGCCCCGACCAGATTGATTGCCGCTCCCAGGAGATGCGGTCCTTGACGTCCTGCTCAAGCTTGCCGGCCTGCTCTCCGTAGACGCCGATGTTGTAAGGCAGCATGCAGGCGTTGAGATAGGAGCGCCTGGTCTCCTCGTCGGTGAAGAGATCCGCCATGCCGTGCTGAAAGGTGCAAAAGCCGTCGACGTTGGCGCAGCGCGAGTTGAGGATGAAGACCTCGAGCGGTACCTCCGGAACCTCGCCGGCGAGTGAAGTGACTTCCTCCAGGGTGAGGTGCCGCGGCAGAATGACGCGCGCGGCGCCCAGCTCCCGGTAAAAGCGGACGGCCTCGGCATTAAAGACGGTACCCGCGGTGCTGATGTGCACGGACAGCGGTATGTTCCGATCGCGCAGGGTCACCATCAGGGCCACATCCCCCACGATGAGGGCGT
This sequence comes from uncultured delta proteobacterium, assembly GCA_963793865.1. Lineage (GTDB taxonomy): Bacteria > Desulfobacterota > WTBG01 > WTBG01 > WTBG01 > CAZWCD01. Next base: position 26,894 of record CAWCBP010000004.1, on the reverse strand, counting down.
CGACCTCTGCCGCGCATGCCTGATCTATGTAAGAGAAGAGGTGCGGATACTGGTCCTGGGTGTAGTAGTGCTCATTCAAGGTTAAAAAGACCGGGACCTGCCGCGCGTGCGCCCGCCTGACGCTTTCGGCCAGCTCATCGAAGCTCCTGAAGTGGGGGCTGGTGCCGGGTACGGCATTGTCCTCCTGGCGCCGGTTGAGAGAGGCGGACACCGTGTACTGTTCCCTCCACTCATCGGGCAGAACACCGCAGTAGAGCTCATCGGCTCCCGCCTCGATAACCTCATCGACTTCGTCAACCCTGCTGACCGGTGAAAGTATTTTGATCATGGCTTACGGGAATGAACCTGTTGTGTAAAACGGCGCGGCGGGAGGCTGGTTCGCCGGGAGAAGAATGGTTGCCGCTGCGCCGCCGCATAAAGCAGCCACACCGCCATGTTCGATGGCGGTGTGGTCGGTTTCCGTTAAACGGGAAAATGATCTTCGCTCTTTCTACATGGCCTGTCGCACCAGCTCCACCAGATTGAACACCTTCATTGATCCGCCCGTGGCGTCAATGGCGTCCTTCAAGTGGGTCTCGCACCAGGGGCAGGCGCTCACGATGGCGCTGGCGCCGGTTGACTGGGCTTCTTCAACCCGCTCCTTGCCGGTTGACAGGGCGAAGTCGGGAAACGCTGATTTTGCTCCCGCGCCCGACCCGCAGCACCAGGAATATTCCTTGATGCGCTCCATCTCCACCAGGTTTACCCCGGGGAGGGCTTTTAGAATTTCCCGTGGCGCTTCATAGTGCCCCTCAATGCCGCGGTTGAGCTCGCGGGGCGGCTCGGTGAGGCCGTACTCGATCCGCTTTCCTTCCCAGTGCTTGTACGGTTCCCCTCGGCGGCCGAGATGGCACGGATCATGGTAGGTTACGGTCATGTCCAGGGGCTTTTTCAGCTTGATAACGCCCTTCTTGATGAGGTCATTGATATAGACGGTTGAATGCACCACCTGGTAGTCAAGGTCGGCGGTGTCGATTTTGAGGTGATGGGCGTATTTCTCGCTGAAGGTCATGAAGCAGCCGGGGCAGTTGGTGACGATGGTTTTGGCGCCCGTCTCCTTGAACATCTTCAGGTTTTTCTCGGCGATGGCGGCGAAGCTCTTTTTATCGCCCACGTTGTCGCAGATGCCGCCGCAGCAGACTTCCTTGGCGCCCAAAATACCGAAGTCGATTCCCGCCTGCTTGAGTATCTCGGCGGTGCCGATGGGGATGTTGGTAACCCCGGGCTTGTAGGCATAGGTGCACCCCACGTAATAGAGGACCTCCGCCTTCTCCTTGGGATTGCTCAGGTCCTTAATGTCCAGTTTTCGCGCCCAGTTGGCCCTGCGGGTGCGGGGCTGTTTCCACACATTATCATACTGCTCAATGCTGGTGATGAATTCCTTGTGCGCGGGCAGGGGGCCGTAGCCTTTTTCGCAGGCTTCCTCTCTCAGGGCCTCAAGCACGCCGATGATGTCCAGATCCATTACCCGCTTGCAGTTGATGTCGCAGGCCGCGCACATGGGGCAGCGGTAGATGATCTCGAGGAGCTTGTCGGTGGACTGTTCCCAGGTCAGCTCGCCCTTCAGCAGGCCGGTGGCAATGTCATTTTTCCCCTGGGCGGCATAGCAGTCAAACTTGCCGTACACCAGGGACGGGCAGCTTTTGGCAAAGCGATGGCTCTTGATTTCCCAGAGATGCACCCACTTGCAGGTCGAGCATCGTTGACAGTGACTCGCATCGTATTCGATTCTTTCCAAAGCCATACAAAAACCTCCTTCTAATCGGTAGATTACCTGGGAAGCATGCTTCCCCCCCGGCTAGTGCCGTCCCCGGTTCGGCTGAGCCAAATCGAAAACAGTGAAACTGGTAACATGTATCCGATGGCTTGTCAAGATTATTTTAAGGCCGTTATAGGGCATATTCACCCTCCGGGCGGGGGCCGGTCCGCGGTGGCGGGCAGGCAATAAAAATACTTGTCAAAATGGATACAATGTGTTAGGGATAAGCACCTTAATCGAAAGCGAGGAACGAGAATGTCAAAGGTATGTGATGTCTGCGGCAAGGGAAGGCAGGTCGGCCATAATGTCAGCCACGCTAATAATAAGACCCCGAAGGTGTGGCTGCCGAACATTCAGAAGATACGGGTGGTCAAGGGCAGCGCCGTCAAGCGGATTAACGTCTGCACCCGGTGCATCCGCTCAGGTGTCATCACCAAGGCCCCCCACAGCAGGATACACCCCGAACTCGCGAGTACAGAAGCTTCCTAAGTGATCAGTTCCCGGTTTTTACAGGCTGTTCAAAAACGTCCAGATGCAAGGCACGCGAAATCCTGAGGAATGAGGCGTACATGCCGGTACGCTGCAATGACGAAGGGTGAGCGTGTAACGCAGGGGATGGGTGATTGTGAACAGCCTGTTAAGGGTTCAAACGGCTTACCTTAATTACCCCCTTGACCCGCTCAATCGCCCGGATTACATTCCGCAAGTGCTTGTAATCATTAACCTCGAGCTCAAAGGCGGCAACCGCCTTGTTATCATCAAGCCTGTGGGCTGAGGCGTTGCAGATATTTGCCTCCGCGGACGAAATGGAGGCGCTTATGTCGGCCAGAATCCCCTTCTTGTCTACCGAGGTTACCTCGATGTTTACCGTGTAGATAAACTTCTTCCGCTCGTCCCAGGCGACATCAATCAGCCGTGCCCGGTCACAGCTCTGAATGTACATGCAGTTGTAGGAGTGAACCGTCACCCCCCGCCCCCTGGTAATATACCCCCTGATCTTTTCCCCCGGCAGCGGCTTGCAGCATTTTCCGAACCTGACCATGATATCGTCGACCGCTTCAACGATGACCCCGCTTTCTCCCGCGCCCATCAGCCGCCGGGCAATCTTTTTGATCTTGGAAGGCTCCTCCTGCTGCTGCAGCTCTTCGGGCGACATGAAGAGGGAGAGGAGCTGCTTGGCGGATACCCGCCCGTAGCTGATGGCGGTGAACAGCTCTTCTTCATTCTTCAGCTTCAGTTCGGCCAGGTGTTGAGCCATGATCTCCTTCTTCATCAGCTTGAAAAAAGAGAGGCCGTGCTTTTTGAATTCCTTCTCGCAAATCTGCTTTCCCAGCTCGATGCTCCGCTCCTCTTCCTCCGACCGAACCCAGTGATTGATCTTGGTCCTGGCCCGGGGTGTCTTGACAAACCTCAGCCAGTCCTTGCTCGGTTTTTGCTGGGGCGAGGTGATGATTTCCACCGTGTCGCCGTTGCGCAATTCATATTTCAGGCTTACCAGCCGCCCGTTGACCCGGGCGCCGGTGCATTTGTGCCCTATGTCGGTGTGAATGCTGTAGGCAAAATCAACCGGGGTGGACCCCAGGGGGAACTGCTTGACCGCTCCCTTGGGGGTAAAGACGTAGACCTCCTCCGGGAAGAGGTCCACCTTGACGCTGTCGAGAAACTCCCGGGGATCCTTCAGCTCCTGCTGCCATTCCAAAAGCTGCCTCAGCCAGGCAAACTGCTTGTCGTCCTTTTTTTCCAGGTTGTCGCCCTCCTTGTATTTCCAGTGGGCGGCGATGCCCTGTTCCGCGATGCGGTGCATCTCCTGGGTGCGGATCTGCACCTCGATCCGTTTGCCCGCCGGACCGATGACCGTGGTGTGCAGCGACTGGTACATGTTGGCCTTGGGCATGGCGATGTAATCCTTGAAACGGCCGGCGACCGGTTTCCAGAGCGATGTGGATGATGCCCAGCACCTCGTAGCAGTCCCTGACGCTGTCGACAATGATCCGGAAGCCGATCAGGTCATAGACGTCCTCGAAATCGAGATTCTGCATCTGCATCTTCCGGTAAATGCTGTACAGGTGCTTTGACCTGCCGCAGACCTCCGCCCGGGCCTTGAACTCCTCGAGCCTGCTGCGGATGATGCCGCACACCTCGTTGACGTAGCCCGCGGTTTCCTTTTCCATGCTGGCGCTTTTTTCCTCCAGGGCGTGATATGCCTCGGGGCGCAGGTACAGCAGCGACAGGTCCTCCAGCTCGCTCTTCATCCAGAAGATGCCCAGGCGGTTTGCCAGCGGGGCATAGATGTCCATGGTCTCCTGGGCAATCTCAACTGGTTTTTTCCGGGGGGAGAAAATGGAGGGTGCGCATGTTGTGCAGCCGGTCGGCCAGCTTGATCAGAATGACCCGGATGTCCTTGGACATGGCCAGGAGCATCTTGCGGAAATTTTCCGCCTGCTTTTCTTCCGCCGCGCGGAAGGACATCTTGCTGATTTTGGTGACGCCGTCGACCAGCGAGGCAACTTCAGGTCCGAAGGCCTCCGCAATGGTTTCAGGGGTGGTGTAGGTATCCTCCACCGTGTCATGGAGGATCCCGGTGGTGACGCTCACATCGTCCAGCTTGAGGTCTGCCAGCAGGGCCGCCACTTCCAGCGGGTGTATGAGGTAGGGCTCGCCGGAGAGCCTGAGCTGGCCCTTGTGTACCTGGGCGGAGAAAACATAGGCCTTCTCAATCAGCTCAATGCGGGGATTGGGATGGTAGGAGAGCACTTTGCCGATGATGTCGCTCAGTCTAATCACGGTGTAGCAGGTCTCTGACCGCAGCCGGGAGATCCGACTCCCTGACTTCAATGGTTTCCCGGGATTTTCTCGCCCTGATCTCAACCATGCCCTCCCCCGCCCTGGTGCCGACGGTGATGCGCAGGGGAATGCCGATGAGGTCCGCGTCCTTGAACTTTATTCCCGGCCGCTCATCCCGGTCGTCGAGCAGCGTGTCCACGCCCGAGCCGAGCAGGGCCGCGTAGATCCGCTCCGCGGTCTCCATGATCCGCTGATCGGTGGGCTTCACCGCGCTGATGATTACCTGGAAGGGGGCGATGCCCGGAGGAAAGATGATGCCGTTCTCATCATGGTTCTGCTCGATGGCCGCGGCCACCGTTCTGCCCACCCCGATGCCGTAGCATCCCATGACCATCGGCTGCGGCCGGCCAGCGGCATCGAGGAAGTTTGCTCCCAGCGACGTGCTGTACTTGGTGCCGAGCCTGAAGATGTGCCCCACTTCAATTCCCCTGCTCATCACCAGCGATCCCGTGCTGCAGCGCGGGCAGGGGTCTCCCTCGAGGGCAAAGCGAAGATCGGCAAAGCGCTCGACGGTAAAGTCTCTCCCCGGGCTGACATTGATGAGATGCACATCCTCTTCGTTGCCGCCGGTCACATAATTCCCGCCCGGGCGCACATCGTGATCGGCGAGCATTGCTATGGAGAGCCCCACCGGGCCGGCAAAGCCCCTGGGCGCACGGGTGGCCTTTTCGATGGCTGCGTCGTCCGCAAGGCAGAGTGTTTCCGCCCCGAGGAGGCTGGCGAGCTTTATCTCGTTGATTTCATGGTCGCCCCTGATGAGGGCCGCGATCACCCGGTCCCCCTGCTGAAAGATCAGGGTCTTGATGAGCTGCTCCGGCCCGACCTTGAGGAAGCTGGAGACCTCCTCCACGGTCCGCCGGCCCGGCGTGGGGACTTTGGCGGGCTTCCCCGCGGTGACCGAGACCGCGTTCCCGTCATCCCTCCTGCCGATCTCCGCCTTGTCCCTGCTTGCCGCGTATCCGCAGCTGTTGCAGGAAAAGATGCTGTCTTCCCCGGTATCGGCCAGCACCATGAACTCGTGGGAGGAGCTGCCGCCGATGGGCCCCGAGTCCGCCTCCACCGCCCGGAAGGTAAGCCCGCAGCGCTCGAATATGGAGCAGTATGCCCGGTACATCTTTTCGTAGCTCGCCGCGGCCCCGGCCTCGTCGGTGTCGAAGCTGTAGGCGTCCTTCATCACGAATTCCCGCGCGCGCATGACGCCGAAGCGGGGCCGGATCTCATCCCTGAATTTAATGTGTATCTGGTACAGGGTGAGGGGCAGCTGCCGGTACGAGGTCACCTCGTTTTTAACCAGCTCGGTTATGACCTCCTCGTGGGTGGGGCCGAGGCAGAACTCCCGGTTGTGGCGGTCCTTGAGGCGCAGCAGCTCCTTGCCGTAGATGTCCCACCGCCCCGTCTTCTGCCAGAGCTCGGCGGGCTGCACAAAGGGGAGGGTGACCTCCTGGGCGCCTGCCCGGTCCATCTCTTCGCGGATGATCCCTTCGGTTTTCCGCATCACCCGCTGGGCGAGGGGGAGATAGGAGTAGATGCCCGCCGCCAGCTTGCGGATCATGCCCGCCCTGAACATCAGGCGGTGGCTGATGATCTCGGCCTCACTGGGGTCTTCCCGCAGGGTTGGTATGAGCATCTGAGAGTAGCGCATCATGAAATCCTTTCCGGTTAAATTAGGATTACAGTCATTAGTGTCCAAAAAAAGGATAATGGACCTTTAATTATATTAAATTTTTCATATGAGATTGCTTCGTCGCGTATGCTCCTCGCAACGACCATATTGGTGCGTAATTGCTTAATTTTGTCATTGCGAGCGAAGCGCGGCAATCTCGTTTTTGGACAAGACCGGCTTACATTGATCGTGCCTCTTTGATCAGGGCGGCCACGAGATCCTTTTCCTTAAGCCGCTTCACCAGTTTGCCTTTTTTGAACAGGACACCGCCCCCTTTGCCGCCGGCGATGCCCAGATCCGCCTCCCGCGCCTCTCCCGGGCCGTTCACGGCGCAGCCCATGACCGCAATGGTAAGATCGCGCGGCAGCGTGGCCAGCTCCCGCTCCACGGCCTTTGCCATGCCGATGAGGTTGATTCTGCAGCGCCCGCAGGTGGGGCAGCTGATGATCTCCGGTCCCCGGGGACGGAGCTTGAGCGCCTTGAGGATCTCCCGGCCGACGCGCACTTCCTCAACCGGGCTTCCGGTGAGCGAGACCCGTATGGTATCACCGATGCCCTCGGCCAGGAGCATGCCGATGCCGATGGACGATTTGACCGTTCCGGAAAAGGTCGGTCCCGCGGCGGTGATGCCGAGATGCAGGGGATAGTCCACCCGCCGGTGGAGCAGGCGGTAGGCCCTGACCGTGTCCAGCAGGTCCGAGGATTTAAGCGAAACCTTGATGTCAAAAAAGCCGAGCTTCTCCAGCAGGCGGATGTGCTCCATGGCGCTTGCCACCATGGCCTCCGGGGTGGGATGCCCGTACGCTTTCAGGATCCGCTTCGAGAGCGAGCCGGTGTTGACGCCGATGCGGATGGGGACCTTTCTCGCCCCTGCCGCCTTCACCACCGCCTTTACCCTCTCCGCGCTCCCGATGTTGCCGGGGTTGATGCGCAGTCCGTCCACGCCCTGCCTGAGCGCCTCCAGGGCAAGCCGGTAATCAAAGTGGATGTCCGCCACCAGGGGTATGCCGATGCCGCGCCGGATCGAGCCGAGGTTGCGGGCCGCTTCCATGTCGGGCACAGCCACCCGCACGATTTCACAGCCTTCCCGCTCCAGGCGGCGAATCTGCCTGACCGTCAGGCCGGTGTCCCTGGTGTCGGTCTTGGTCATGGCCTGGACCGAGACCGGGGCCCCGCCGCCTATGGTCACAGTTCCCAAACGAATTGTCCGCGTGCGCTTTTTCATGGTTGTCAGTGCGGGGAGGTGATGAGGCTCCCCACCAGCTCCTTCAGGTTGGTCATGCCCTGCGCCCGGAGATAGTCCCCTATACCGCTGACCACCTCCCCGGCGACACGGGGGTTGACAAATTGCGCCGTGCCGATCTGGACTGCCGAGGCGCCGGCAATGATGAACTCGAGGGCATCCCTGCTGCTGCAAATTCCTCCGATGCCCACCACCGGAATGGAAACCGCCCGGTACACTTCCCGGACCATCCGCAGCGCGACCGGCTTGATGGCCGGGCCGGAGAGACCCCCGGTGATATTTCCCAGCCGCGGCCTCCTGGTATCAATGTCAATGGCCATGCCCAGGAGGGTGTTGATGAGGGAAATCACGTCGGCCCCCGCATCCTCCGCGCTCCGGGCAATGGCGGTAATGTCCGAGACATTGGGAGAAAGCTTGACCATCAGCGGCCCTGAAAACGACTTGCGCACGGTGCTGACAACCTTGAAGGCTTCCCGGGGATCGGTGCCGAAGGAGATGCCGCCCTTTTTTATGTTGGGGCAGGAGATGTTTACCTCCAGGCCGGCGATGCCGCCGCACCCCTCCAGCCGTCTCGCCACCTCACCATAGGCATGGCGGGTGGTTCCGAAGATGTTGACAATCACCGGCACCCCGATTTTTTTAAGCCGGGGAATCTTTTCGTTGAGCAGCACCTCGACCCCGACGTTTTCCAGGCCGATGGCATTGAGCATGCCGCCTGCCGTCTCGACGATGCGGGGCGGCGGGTTTCCCGGCTGGGGCTGCAGGGAAATGCCCTTGGTAATGAAGGCCCCCAGCACGGACAGGGAGGCATGCTCCGCGTACTCCTCGCCGTACCCGAAGGTGCCGGAGGCGGCCATGACGGGATTTTTCATCACTATCCCGCCGAGGTTAACCGCGAGCGAAACCTTTTTTGCTTTCTGTGTCATTGGCACGGTTGTCCCCGTGGTGCCGGCCCTAGTGTAGTGCGTCATTGATTCCTTTATTTATATGTGGCTCAAGGGGGGAGGGGCTTTTTAGCCACAACAAAATTATTCGGAACCTGTAGAACGGCAGCATCTCTCTAACTTTGTCCGACAGACCCGCATGGTAACAGCCATATCGAAGTCTCTGCAAAGCTGCCTGTTTTCGGTTTAAGTCGTAAGGCACCGGGTCGTGCCGTAAGCCTAAAGACAAATTGTTGTGGCGTCAAAAGCCCCTCCCCCTTGAGCCACTGAACCTCTTCTACAGCATGGTATTCGCAACGCACAGGAGCCTTTCATACGTAAAGAAGTGTTGGACGCACTACACTAGCGTTCCGGCGACAGCCGGTCGAGACTGTCCCAGGCGATGGTGGTGCTGTCGAAAACAGGCCCTTCTTTACACACCCTTTGATAGGAAATGGCTCCCCCGTTTGTGCTGCGGACGGGTATGCTGCATCCCAGGCAGGCGCCGACTCCGCAGGCCATGGCGCTCTCCAGGGAAACCTGGCAGGGAAGTGCGCGATCGCGGGCGATGGCTGCCACGCGCTTGAGCATGGGCATCGGCCCGCATGCGTAAAGAGCGAGCCGGGCCATGACGGCCGGAGAAAGGTACCTCAGAACGTCTTCGAGCAGGTCGGTCGCCAGCCCCCTGACGCCGCTGCTCCCGTCTTCCGTGGTTACCGCCACCCTCGCGCCCGCCTTCCTGAATTCGCTGCGGCAGAGGATATCTCCCCGCGTCGCCCCGCCGATGATCACCGTGCTGCTGACGGCGCCTCTGCCCCTGCCCATGAGCTGCGCCAGGGAGAGCAGCGGGGCAACCCCGATGCCTCCCGCCACCAGCACAGCCGTGTCGGTCTGTCGCGAAATGCGGAACCCGTTGCCGAGGGGACCGAGCAGGTCAATCTCCTCGCCCCGTTTCTTCCCGGACAGCATCAGGGTGCCTTTGCCAACGGTCCGGTAGAGAATCTCAATGCAGGAAGGGGATGTGCCGGACGGCACGGCCTCCGTTTCCCCGCAGAGGCGATGCACGGCAAAGGGGCGCCGCAGGAGGGGATCAAACGAGCTGCCTGCCCTGGCCATGACAAACTGGCCGGGTTTTGACCGCGCTGCCAGGCGGGGGCAGCTGATCCTCATGCGATAATAGCCGGGTGAAACAATCCGGTTAAAGATGATCCTGGCCATGCAGTGTCAGCTTAAGGAGGGGGACGGTTTCATTTCGAGCGCCATGACGATGGCATCCTCGCGCGTGTCGGTGTAATATCCCTTGCGCAGCCCCACCGGTTTAAATCCGAATTTGCTGTAAAGGGACAGGGCCTGATCGTTCGACCGCCGCACTTCAAGATAAGCCCATTGCATGCCGTCGGCACCGGCGCGATGGAGGCAGTGCGCGAGCAGCCCGGTGGCAGCTTTCCTTCTCCTGAAGCCGGGATGACAGGCAAGATTGAGGATATGAACCTCTTCCGCCACGAACCACGCGCAGAGGTATCCCGCAACCCGCCGCTCACCGCCGCCGGTTGTTCTGGCAACAAACATCTTCGAGAGACGGCTGTGCAATTCCTCCAGGAAACAATTCCTCGACCAGGGGGTGACGAACGAGCCTTCCTCGATTGCCAGGATTTGGTCCAGATCGGCAGGGACCATTTCCCCGATGTCAAAGCCGCTTTCCCCACAGAGGGGGGGCCGCTCGTTGTGCGGCGTATGCTTACTTTCCCGCGATGACATTTTGCTCCAGGATGGTCCCCGCCGAGCGGATGCCGCGCTGTCCGCTCGCGGTGAGCATGCTGATCAGCTGGTTGAGGCCGACACTGAGGCTGCTTGAGGCGGCCTCTATGATCATGGGGAGGTTGACCCCGGTGATGATTTCGATTTTGCCCTTGCTGAGCAGTGATAAACTGAGGTTGGAGGGCGTGCCGCCGAACATATCCACCAGGATCACCGTCCCGTCCGCCGTGTTTACCTCCCTGACGGCGGCGAGCAGCTTTTCCCGCGCCTGGTCGGGATTGTCGTCGATGTTGATGGAAACGGTCCTGAAGTTGTCAAGCCGGCTGCCGGTGATGATGCGCGCGACGCTGAGCAGCTCTTCCGCCAGCCGCAGGTGCGCGACAACAATGACTCCTATCATGGATATCCCCCGTTAGGCCTTGCCAAGGTCCCGGTGTATCACCCGTACCTGATACCCCTTCCCGGCAAGGAAGCTCTGAAGACTGTTAATAACAGCGACGGCGCGATGCATGCCCCCCGTGCACCCGACGCAGATGGTAAGATAGGCCTTGCCCTCCTGTTCGTAGAGGGGGGTCAGGAAGGCGATGAGGTCAAAAAATTTTTCCCGGAAGCCCCGGGCCGTCTCGTTGTTCATCACGTAATCAGATACCGGGCTTTCGTTGCCCGAGAGATTGCGGAGCTCGCTCACAAAGAAGGGATTGGGCAGGAACCTGACGTCGAACACCAGGTCGGCATCCGCGGGCACTCCGTATTTGTAGCCGAAGGAGGTGAGAATGATGTTCATCCTCCGCGCGTCACCGGCGGGTTGGAAAAGCTGGGTAATCAGGTGGCGCAGCTGGTGAATGCTCAGGCTGGAGGTGTCGATGATTTCATCAGCGAGCATGCGCAGGTCGGAGAGCATCTCCCGCTCTTTCCGTATGCCTTCCAGCACCGTTCCCCGTTCCGCCAGGGGGTGCTGACGCCTGGTTTCATTGTAGCGCCGCACCAGGACCTCGTCAGTTGATTCCAGGAAGAGGATGGTGAGGTCCTGCCCCTGCGCCTTGAGCTCCTTGAAGATGGCGGGGTATTCCTTGAGAAAGGCCCTCTCGCGCACATCCATGACCATGGCGATCTTGGAGATCTCCGCGGATGATGTGGTGCAGAGCTCCAGGAATTTGGGCATCAGCACCGGCGGGAGGTTGTCGATGCAGTGAAAGCCCGCGTCTTCCAGCGCCCGCATTACCGTGCTCTTGCCGGAGCCTGAAAGTCCCGTGATGATCAGTGAAGGTATGGAGTGCATATCCTTAATCCAAAAGCGCGCCTGCGGGGGAGGTCAGGGGAAGATGAGGAAAGCCGCGTTGCTGCATGAAAACTGACGCACACACCGCCGCGAAGGCGGCGTATGAGAGGCGAGTGGTGACGGTGCTGCTCCGGCTTCAGTACTTCTCATCTTCCTGGACAATGATCCGGTAGAGGTCTTCCCTGGTTTGCGCCTTCATGCAGTCTTCCCTGAACGACACATCCCGGGCTATGCGGGAGATGCGGGCCAGGGCCTTCAAATGGGCTCCCGCGGAGCTTTCGGGCGCGATCAGGAGAAAGAAAAAATGGCTCGGCTTTCCGTCCAGGGCGCCGAAATCAATGCCGCTTCTGCTGCGCCCGAAGAGCGCCAGCAAACGGTCAATGTTTTTCAGCTTGCCGTGGGGAATGGCCACCCCGTCATTGATCCCGGTGCTGCCCAGCTTTTCCCGTTCCAGCAGAACCTTCACCAGCTCTTCCCGGTTTACCGCGTTCTCCCGCAGCGCCAGGTGTTCGACCAGCTCTTCCAGCACCCCTTTTTTATTTTTCGCTTCCAAATCCGGAATGATCAGATCTTGCTTTATAATGTCGGTTATTTTCATGATGTCAACAGGAGGTGAAAATATTAATAGTATTAAACGGGTTCATCTGTGTCATTCAGTCTCAAATCCGAAATCCGAATATCAAATGACAAAAATTCAAAACGCCGCTTCACCCCTACGGAGGCTTTCGGTCAATTGAAATTTGAATTTTTTACATGCAAACTGTGGCTCATGGTCCTCAGTAACGACATCACGAGCCCTCGTGTTATTCTGCGTGGGCTTCGTGAGAATTTGCAGTTTGGGTCATTTGAACAATTGAATTTTGAAATTGTTTCGGATTTAGGATTTCGTGCTTCGAATTTATCAGAAGCCTCGAATGCATCGCCTCAGAATGTGCTCCTACCGAAACACCGTTGCTCCTCTAGACTTCCGGCTCGATCAGCCCCAGGTCGCCGTCCTTGCGATGGTAGATCACGCTGATTTTTCCCGTTTCATCATTGATAAACACCAAAAAGTCATTTTGAGCCATGCCCAGCTGCATGGTCGCCTCTTCCAGGGACATGGGCTTGGCGGGGACCTGCTCCGTCTTGATGATCACCGGCCTTTTGTCGTCGCCGCTGCTGCTTGAAGACACAATATTGTCGTGGCCGGCTATTTTTCTTTCCGCGGGGCTTGCCTTGTGGTCCTTCATCTTGTCCTTGTATTTTTTTATCTGGCGGTTGATCTTGTCCACCACCAGGTCGATGGCGGAGTACATGTCGCTTGTTTCTTCTCTGGCGTTGACAGTGGTGCGTCCGGCCTTGAGGGTGATGTCCGCCGTGTAGCGGTGCTTCTCGAGGGAAAGAACCACGTTGACCTCGTTGACGCCGCCGAAGAATTTATTTATTTTCGAGGCTTTCTCCTCCGCGTATGCCTTCAATGCGGGTGTTGCCTCTAGATGTCTGAAGGTAACGGAAACATCACTCATGTGCTCTCCTCCCTGTGATTTTAAGGATAGATACGTGGTCCCTCCGCATGGGCCACTCAACGCCAATTATGGTGCGGGTGTATCGCCGCCTTTGTACCGGCTCGCCGGGGTCAGAGCTGGAACCGCTCTCCCAGGTATACCTCGCGGGCCTTGGAGCTTTCGATGATGTCCTTCGCGGTCCCGTGCTCTAAAATTTCGCCGCGGGATATTATGTAAGACCTGTCACAGACGCCCAGTGTCTCCCGCACATTGTGGTCCGAGATCAGAATGCCGATGCCGTTTTCCCGCAGCTGGCCGATGATATCCTGGATATCGTTGACCGCGATGGGATCGATGCCGGTAAACGGTTCGTCAAACAGCAGAAATGAGGGCGAGGTGACCAGCGCCCGGGTGATCTCAAGCCTTCTTCTTTCACCGCCGGAAAGCACGTAGGCCTTGCTGCGGGCCAGATGGGTCAGCCCCAGGCCGTTCAGCAGCTTGGCCAGACGCTCCTGCTCCTCCTCCCGGCTGAGGGAGAGGGTCTGCAGGATGGCCATGATGTTCTCCTCCACGGTTAATTTTCTGAAAACCGACGCCTCCTGGGGAAGGTAGCCGATGCCCTTACGCGCCCGCAAATACATCGGGCAATCGGCGATGTCCTCGCCGTTCAGCGAGATGCTGCCGTCATCGGGCTTGAGGAGGCCTGCGATCATGTAAAAGGTGGTGGTTTTCCCGGCACCGTTGGGCCCGAGCAAACCTACCACCTCTCCCGGCTGTACCTCCAGGGAGAGGTCGACAACCACCTTGCGATGACCAAAGCACTTGGTCAGGTGCTGTGCTGAAAGTTTGCGCATGTGCCTTAGATATATACCTCCTCATTCCCCGTGGCAAGGGGTTTGTCCGCTGTTTTAACCGGATGCGAAGGGGCCGGTTCGGTCAGCCGCTCAGGGTTTTTTAGTGCCTGACGGTATGGCCTCCACCTGTTTTACATCCTTTTTCTGCGCATCCTGGATGCTTTTGGGAAAGATGGTGGAATCAACTTTTCCTTCGAAAAAAATCTTGTCCTGTTCCAGCAGAACCGTGATCTTGTCGCAGCTGATCAGGTTGTCTCCCTGCCAGATTTTAGGATTGCCGGTCATGACTATTTTTTGCTCGGGGTTATAAAAAACAATCCGGGTGCCGGTGGCAACCCTGTCCGCCTGGGACATTTTGACATTTCCCGACGCCTGCACCGTATTGATGCCGCCTTCCTTCTCGTAGTCCACGGTCATGGTATCAGCGATGATCACCATGTCGCCCTGCTTGGCCACCACGTTGCCCTTGAAGGTAACGGTGTTTTTCTTGTTGTCGGCCTCCAGGCTCTCGGCGGTAATTTTCACCGGCTTGCTGGAGGTGAATGGTGAGGAGAGTCCTTTCGAGCCTTTCCTGTCCTCCCTCCCTTTCCTTTCTTCTTTTTCCTTTTTGTTGGAGGAAGGTTCGGCTGCAGCTTCCTCGCGGCGCAGTGAGGCAATGGCCGGGGCCGGTTCGCGCGGGGCCTCTTCAGCCGCGGGGGCGAGGGCAGGCTCTTCTGCTGCGACACCCGGCTCTTCCGCCGCTTCACCGGCGTCAGCCTCGACCGCCGCATCCGGCAGATTCTCCTCCTGCACAGGCTTCTCCGGGCGGCCAACCGCCGGCGGGACAGCCGCAGCAGTTTCCTGCGGCACCGCTTCCTCCCGGGGGGCCGGCGCCATCTTTACAATACGGGCATTGACTTTGGCGGCCATTTCCCCGGTGATGGTGTCGAGGTTTTTTCCCTCGCTGAATTCCTTGGTAAAGGAGGGGGTGCCGTCCGCTCTGAAAATGTATGTGTCGAGGCTCATGTTGGCCCCGATCCTGGTCATGCTCCCGAGCACCAGAAAGGGTGCGTCAAGCTGTCCGGAAATGGTCCGCAGGGTTGTCTCGTTGAAGGTGAGCGATGCCCGGTCCGCCATTACCTCCCTGACCCGGGCCTGATCCACCACTTCAAGCCGGTTGTCCGAGGCCAGCCGGGCTGAAAGGTCACCGGCAATGATGTCCTTAAGGGGCTTGGAGCTTTCATCGCTGTAAATATCAAAGGGCAGCACGGCAACACGCGCTGCCGCTGCCGCAGGCGCGGACGATGAATGCAGCAGGGCCATAAGCATTATGACTGCGCTGAAGAGTTGCATGATCATGGTTGGTTTCCCGAGGCCTTCACCTCTTCAAGGATATACAGCTTTTCCTCCTCCAGATCAATGACCATGCCCTTGCCGGTCATGACCATTTCCCTGCTGCTGAAGCTGACCGGATCCGCGGTGGAAACCTTTCTGTCGCGGGCGACGTACTTGATGGAATCGGTGCGGATCGTATACCCCTCGGCGGTTTCCGCCACCACGTTGCCGGACAGGCTCACATCCTGCGATTCGGTAAAAAGTTCGCCGCGGTCGGCAGCGAGCTTGTAAACAGTGCCTTCCCTTGAGAAAAAGCTTACGGTTATTGCTGTCAGGGCGACTCTCTTGTTGTTCTTTTCATACTGCGCGCCCTTGGCAAAGAGCTCCCACTCCCGGCGGCCGTCCTCGTCGATCTGCTCGTAGTGGACCTTGTCCAGCCGCATGTCCACGCCGGGCGGGGGCAATCCCTCCGGCCTTTGCTGCTTTTTGGGAGAGAGGGCGTTTCGCACCAGCGGCACGGCAACCAGGACCAGGACGATCAGGGCGGCGGCCATCAGGGCACGGCGAACTTTTTTCATTGCGGTCTCATGCAGCGCCGCGCATGGAGCGATGCGCCGGATGCTAGGTGCACCGGGATGAACCCCGGGGCAGCGAATACTTCTCTGTCACCCGCTCCCACTTGTTCTGGGCCTTCAGCAGGAGCTCGCACAGCTCCCGCACCGCGCCTTTACCCCCCGCCTGGCTGGTAACGTAATCAACCACCTCTTTTACCTCCGGCACCGCGTCGGCCACGGCGGCGGAAAAGCCGGCCCTTCTCAGCACCGGGACATCAATGATGTCGTCCCCGACAAAGAGGACATTTTTGTCCTGGATCTTTTTTTCCGCGAGGATGCCGCTGTAAGCCGCGAGCTTGTCGGTGGCCTTTTGATACACGCCGGTGATGCCGAGGTCACGTGCCCGGTGCCCGACCACCTTTGACTCCCGGGCGGTGAGCAGCACCACCTCTATGCCCGCGCGCATCACCAGCTTAATGCCGTGGCCGTCCCGGACATTGAAGGCCTTGATCTCCTCCCCGCTGTCGCTGTAAATGATTGTGCCGTCGGTCAAAACCCCGTCAACATCGAGCATGAGCAGCGTAATGGGCATGAGCTTTTCCCGGTCCATGGGGCTACACCACCCCCGCCCGCAGCAGGTCATGCATGTGGATGATGCCGACCGGCTTCCGGCTCCCCTCGTCGTCGAGTATGAAGAGGGAGGTGATGGAAAATTCCTCCATCCTCCTGAGCGCGGTGGCGGCCAGATCATCCCTGGAGATGGTTTTCGGCTGCGGGGTCATGATGGTGCTCGCCTTCTTGCCGAGCACATCATCCCCCTTTTCAAGGGCCCTGCGCAGATCGCCGTCGGTGATGATTCCCACCACCATGCCCTGCCTGTCGCAAACGCCGGTTACCCCCATCCGCTTTGAGGTCATCTCCAGCAGCCCTTCCTTCACCGGGGTGTCATCCCCGATGATCGGGATCTCGTTTCCCGAGTGCATCAGGTCCTCGACCCGGAGCAGCAGCTTTCTGCCCAGGGTACCGCCGGGATGGAGAAGGGCAAAATCATCCTCCTTAAACCCCCGCTTCACCAGCAGGGCCATGGCCAGGGCGTCGCCCAGTGCCAGGGTGGCCGTGGTGCTTGAGGTGGGAACAAGGCCCAGGGGACAGGCCTCTTCCGGCACGCCGGTGTCGAGCACCACCTCCCCGCTTTGCGCCAGCACCGAGCGCACATTTCCGGTCATGACGATAAGCGGTATGCCCCAGCGCTTGATGACCGGGAGGATCTGAATGATTTCCCGGGTTTCCCCGCTGTTGGAGACTGCCACCGCCACGTCGCTTTTGGACATCATGCCGATGTCGCCGTGAATGCCTTCCGCCGGGTGGAGAAAGAAGGCAGGGGTTCCGCTGCAGGAAAAAGTGGAGGCAATCTTCTGGGCGACGATGCCCGACTTGCCGATGCCGATGACGATAACCTTGCCGGTGCAGCCGTTGAGCAGATCCACCGCCCTGACAAAACTTTCCCCGATCTTGTGCTTCAGAAACTGAATGGCCCGGGCCTCGGTATCCAGCACCTTCTGTGCTTCCAGGATAACCAGATCCGGTTTTTCACCTGTGTCCTGCTTCTTCATTGGATTGCTCATTACCTGTGGTTATGAAGGCTGCGCCTGCCCCGACGGGACCCCGTTGTCCCTCACCAGGGCATCGATTGCCTGTACCTGCTTGAGCAGCGGGGCGAGCGAATCCACCCCGAGCATGTTGGGGCCGTCACACCGGGCGCGGTCAGGATCCCCATGCACTTCCATGAACAGCCCGTCAATGCCGGCCGCGGCGGCGGCGCGGGCAAGGCATTCGACAAACCGGCGCTCCCCGCCGGAGGCCGTTCCCAATCCGCCCGGCAGCTGCACGCTGTGCGAAGCGTCAAAGACCACCGGGTAGCCGAATGAGCGCATGATGGGCAGCCCGCGCATGTCGACCACGAGATTATTGTAACCGAACGAGAACCCCCGTTCGGTCACCAGCACATGGTGATTTCCCGTCGAAGTGGCCTTGGCAATGAGGTTTTTTACCTCGTGGGGCGACATGAACTGCCCCTTTTTGATGTTAACCGCCTTTCCGGCTTCGGCTACCTTAATGATAAAATCGGTTTGCCGCGACAGAAAGGCGGGCACCTGCAGCATATCCACTACCCGGGCAGCGGGCTCTATTTCTTCAAAGCGATGGACGTCAGTCACCACCGGGATGTGCAGGTCACTTTTTACCTTCTCAATGACGGCCAGCCCCTTTTTAAGGCCCGGGCCGCGATATGAAGTGAGCGCGCTCCGGTTGGCCTTATCATAAGAGGTCTTAAATATAAAGGGAATAGCAAGGGACGCGGTTATCTCTTTGATGGCGCGGGCAAGGGATAAAACCATGGCCTCGTCTTCGATAACGCAGGGACCTCCAATGAAGACAAAGGGGTGATTTCCCCCCATTGATATGGTCTCTATCTTGACTTCCCTGGTCACTGTTCGCCCTTCGGGATTATTATAGCAGCACAGCAAGTGAGCGCAAGTTAAATACCTTGAAATTAAATTAAAACTCCTTATAGCGCCTTAAGGGCAATATGTCAATAAGCATCCTGAGCAATCCTCAGACTATCAAACAACTCTTTAAGTCTCTTCCTAAGGAGATATTTCCACTTTAACATAGATGGAGCAGCACAAAATGCTTCTACAGTCAGAATTAACACAAACCAGTGATAACTAATCTTGATAAATTATCCTCCTCAGTTTGCTCATGATTGAAAATGTATCTCGGCCTTCCTTTATCCTTGGTAATCACCACATGGTTGTCATGTATCATGTATATTAAGAAAAGTACAGGAATGCCAGTCATCGGTATAGTTAAGGCTGCCAGCTTTTCCTTCCGTATGGAATTCCCAGCTTGTTCATCCGGTTCCTGAGAGTATTTGGATGAAGCCCGAGGATTTGTGCAGCTCCTCCTGGCCCGTTGATCTTGCCGCCGGCCATCTCCAAAGCTTGCCTGATGTGCTGGGCAGTCGATCTCGTCCAGCGAAAGCAGAGTCTCGATTTCGGCCTGCGTCCTGAATCGACTTCACGACCTCCTGGAACCTGCGGGGCCAAAAGCGTCTCAAATGAAAGCGCACCACCCCGTGCTGCTGGATCAGAGCCCGTTCGATCATGTTTTCCAGTTCCCGAACGTTGCCCGGCCAGTCATAAGCCATAAGCCTGTCGATGGCACCGGGGGCCAGCACAGGTCTCTCCGTGAGCTTAAGCTCCTTGGACTTGCGGTCGATGAAGTGATGCACCAGGGCCGGAATATCTTCTCTTCTCTGCCTGAGCGGCGGGATCGTGATGGGAAAGACATTGAGCCGGAACCAGAGGTCTTCGCGAAATCGCCCCGAGGCAATCATCTCCTGCGAGGTTTCTATTCGTGGCCGATATGATGCGGATGTCCACCGGTATGGAACTTGTTCCTCCCACGCGTTCGATTTCTTTCTTCTGAAGGACACGCAGCAGCCTCACCTGGGCCTGGGCTGGAAGTTCTCCAATTTCGTCCAGGAAGATCGTGCCCTTGTCGGCCCGTTCGAATCGCCCTCTCTTTTGGCTGATGGCCCCGGTGAAAGCCCCCTTCTCGTGACCGAAGAGCTCGCTGTCGAGAAGGGTCTCGGGGATGGCGCCGCAGTTCACCTTGATAAACGGCCCATCCTTGCGGGGCGAAGAATAGTGAATCGCATTGGCGATGACCTCTTTTCCTGTACCCGTCTCTCCCAGCAACAGCACGGGGCTGTCGAGGGGCGCCACCTGCTGAACCATTTCCATCACCGCCTTCAGACCAAAATCCGAACCGATGATCTCGTCGCCTGAGACTGACCGCAGTTCGTCAAAGAGATAACGGTTGTCGTCGGCCAGCATGTCCTTGAATCGAATGACTTCCTGATGTTCCAGTGCGTTGGACATGGCAATGGCAAAGGGTCCATGGAGCAGTTGAAGCAACCGGGCATGTTCATCCGTATATTGATTCAGGCCATCGGCATATAGCGCAAGGGTGCCAATCCGATTTCCTTCAAGCTTCAGAATCATGTTCATTAATGAGATATTAGCGTTGAGCCCAAGTCTGTTCCAGAATCTCCGGGAGCCCTACCTCCTGGTCGGGCTGGTTTATAATTTGGATCTTTCTTCATTTTTCAAAAAGGCCGCCTGTAAATCGGCTGCCCTTTTATTCCGGCCTTTCTCGGGCAAGGGCAGGACTCGTTCATTCAGTTGGTTGACACCGACCGATGCCACGAATTGCAACAGATTCAGATCAGGATCCAGTATATGCAGGGTCATTCCATTCACGGGAATGAAAGCTCGTATGTATTCAAAACAGCGCTTCAGAGCCGTTTCAATGTCGAGGCTGCTGCATATACGCAGGGTCGCCTCGCGAAAAAAAACATTTTCATCCACGTTCATCGTTTTCTCCTCGTTTCGTTTGTCTTTCTGGGCATGAAGTCCTTGGTCCGTAGACTGTCATGAAGTCACCTTACGATATATGGAAGAATTACTATATATCGTAACACATTTTACCATATTCGGTAAATCATAAAATAGAATTTATGTAACTATTGATTTTA
Organism: uncultured delta proteobacterium; assembly: GCA_963793865.1. Classification (GTDB taxonomy): domain Bacteria; phylum Desulfobacterota; class WTBG01; order WTBG01; family WTBG01; genus CAZWCD01. The sequence continues at coordinate 6,580 of CAWCBP010000004.1, read as the reverse complement.
TATGTATTTATATTTGGCACGAAACTGGCTTATATAGGAAAACAACATGGATGGATTCAAAGAGGACGTGCCATGAAATGGGTTGAGATTATCACATTGCGTTCTCCTGCAAACATCAATAGACAATTCGTGGATGAGCTTCTGAAGGGGGTACGTGAGTCTGATTCGCCGACCGATACGCCAAAACATCTGGTAGAAATAAGGATATATCATCATTCCGTGGTGGAGACCGATTTGAGCATCCATATCTATTGGGAATCAGAACCGGGGAGTCAGGATAAGAGTCCTCTCGGGCTAAGGTTTTCTTCTGCCTTAAGGAGCCCTTGGGGCTGCTGAATCATTCCGTATGGGTTGAGACAACGGCCCTCGAATTCCCGCACAGTTGATGGAAACGCCAGCTCCCGGGACATCGCGGCATCCGTCTGATCGAAGGTACCAAAAATGGTCGGCGAGGAGGACTGATCATGAATGTGAATCGTTTTTGGTTCATTGTTTTCCTTGGGCTTGTTGCTGCCTGTTCGCCAGGCACAAAGCCGGAAACGAAGATCGACCCTGTTTCGGTTGCGGTCGGCAAGGTCCAACATGGCGAGTGTAACCGAGACGATATTCGTCAGCGGCACGGTCGTCTCGCCCGGATGCCCCTTCAGACGTTATCATTTCTTGTTTCCGGCAAAGTTCTTTTCGTGGGCCCCGCGAAGGTGATTATGTCAAAAAAGGGCAGATCCTGGCCTCCATCGACCCGACCGATTACCGGCTGGACGCTCGCGGCGGCCAAGAAGCAAGCCGAACAGGCCCGAGTCGCGCTATCGAACGCGCCGAGGATGAGCATCGGACGGATGAAAATGCTGTATCGACTCGAAAAGCCTGGCGCCGAACGATTACGAAAAATTCAAGGCCACGCTATGATTCCGCCAGAACAGTACCAGCAGGCCATAGCTCAAGAAAAGCTGTCCCGGAAACGCCTTGCCGATGCAGACCTCGCTGCGCCGGTAAATGGGTTTATCTCGAAACGATCGCATAGAGCCCGGGCGAGACGGCAGCACACGGGGCGGCCGGTCTTTGAAATCGTCCAGCTGGATACCGGTGGAGGTGAACGTCGGCGTACCGGAAACGGATATACATCTTGTGAAAATAGGGCAAAAGGCGTCTATCACGTTTCCTGCCCTGCCGAAGCAATCTTTCGAAGGCACCGTTCGCATCATCAATGTCTCAGCCGATCCGGGCACGAGGACCTATATGACACGCATCAGCGTGCCCAACCCTAAGCACGTCCTCAGAATCGGGATGGTGGCGGAGGCGAGGATTGCAGGCGACCGGAAGATATCAATGATGACCCTGCCGGGTGAAGCAATCGTCCGCGACGATCAGGGAGCGACGATGGTTTTCGTCTACTTCCCCGAGCAGCGGCGCGTATACAGTAAGCGGGTGAAGATAGGCGCATTTCGCGGCACCGAAGTGGAAATTAAAGAAGGTCTTTCAGGAGACGAGTCGATCGTTATTGCAGGTCAGGATCATCTCCGTGACGGCATGCCGGTTACCATAGCAACCCCGCCCTCGGAAAACGCTTCTGACAAGAAAGGAGAGTAGCACCGATGAATCCGATCAAGAGTTCCCTCCGTTATCCATCCGTCGTCCTCGTTCTTACGGCCATGGCCGTTGCTGTCGGGATTCACGCCCTTATGAAAATGCCGAGGACTGAAGACCCCACGGTCACCATCCGAACGGGCCTTGTGATTGCCCAGTATCCCGGTGCTACCTCGGAGCAGGTGGAGAAGCAGGTCACCAAAACGCTTGAAAGACATATTTTCAAGTTTCCCGAAGTCAGGAAGGAACTGACCTATTCCACGAGCCGCCCCGGTCTCGTCATTATCAATGTGGAACTCGAGGACTATGTCAAGAATTCGGATCTTTTCTGGGCAAAGCTCCGCAATGAAATGATTGAAACCGCGCAGACGGAACTGCCCTCCGGTGTCCGCGGGCCGATCGTGAACTCGGATTTCGGCGACACCGTCGCCATGCTCCTCGCCATCCACGGGGAGCGTTACGGGTACAGGGAACTGCGCGATTATCTTGACACGATACAGGACCGGTTCCGGACCGTCCGGGATGTGGGAAAGATGATGCGTTACGGCGACCAGAGCGAGGAGGTGTGGATCACCGGAAGCCTTGCGCGCCTTGCCCAGTATTTTGCGGATCCCGTCCGCATCATGCAGGCACTGGAGCAGAGGAACATTATCACGGGCACGGGAATGGCCGAGACCGGCCGTTCAAAGATCCCGATGAAGACAACGGGACCGTTCACCACGGAAGACCAGATCGCAAATGTTCTGGTCGATGTTTCAAAGACAGGCCAGCCTGTCTATATCAGGGACTTCGCAAAGGTCGAGCGGCGCTACCAGGACCCGCGGTTCCTTGTCCGCTACGACGGAAAACCGAGCGTGTTGCTGTCCGTCGAAATGCAGAAGGGCAAAAATGTCACCGAGCTGGGTGATCGCCTCGACGAAGTCATGACCGAGCTTCGATCCCTGCTGCCTCCCGATATACAAGTCGATCTCATCGCGGATCAGCCGCATATGGTGAGGGAGCGCATGGCCCACCTCGGCCATGAATTCATGCTTGCCATCGGCTCGGTCATCCTGGTCACCATCATCCTTCTGCCGTTCCATGTCGCCCTGATTGCGGCACTGGCCATCCCGGTGACACTCTGCACAACGATAGGGATCATGAACGCCGTGGGAATTCCCTTACACCAGGTATCGATTGCAGCGCTGATCGTCGTCCTCGGGATCGTGGTCGACGACGCCATCGTCATCGCAGACAACTATGTGGAACTCCTTGATCATAAGGTGCCGATCGCGGAGGCGGCGTGGCGCTCGGCGACGGAAGTTTTTGTCCCGGTTCTTACGGCGACGGTGACCATCATCTGTTCGTTTTTGCCCCTGCTCATCCTTACGGGTACCGCCGGTGAGTTCATCATTGCCCTCCCGCTCACCGTGGCCATCGCGCTGAGCGTCTCCTTTATTGTGGCCTGCATGCTCACGCCTTTCCTCTGCAGGTCTTTCATCAAGAAGGGGCTCCACGACGACGAAAAGGCCCGGACCAAGAAGAAATCGTTCAATCCCCTGGACAGTCTGCAGAACGGTATACGGAAAGGCGATCGTCCTCTTTATGGGAAGAAAAGGGCTGGCCATGGCCGTCGGGGTCGGGGCCATCTGTGCCGGCGCTTTTCTTTTCAAGACTGGTGCCGGAGCAATTCTTCCCTTCTGCCGAACGCAACCAGTTTGTGATTGATGTCTGGATGCGCCAGGGTACGCGCATCGAGGCAACGGATGCCGCCATGGGCCGGATCGAGAAGTATCTGGCCGGCAAGTCCCGAAGTGGTCCATTACGCGACCTTTGTCGGGCAGAGCTCCCCGAGGTTTTACTACAATGTCAACCCCCAGCAGCCCGATGGCGCATACGGCCAGTTCATTGTCAACACCCGATCAGTCAAAGAGACGCCTGTCCTCGTGGCACGACCTGCGGGCGAAGTTGGCCGCTGTCGTTCCCGAAGCCATGGTTATCGTAAAGGAATTGCAGCAGGGGTCGGTAGAGGAGGCCCCGATAGAAATCCGGATCTCAGGCGACGACATTGCCACGCTGAAACAGATTGGAACGCAGGTCGAGGCGATCGTGCGGGCAGTGCCTTTTTCCAGGTATGTCCATCGGGACTATTTTAACGACTCCTACATGGTTGACGTGGATCTGAACAACGAACTGGCCAATCGGCTCGGGATGACCAATGCTTGCGGTCTCTCAGATCCTATCAGGCGGGCTTTGACGGCAAGCCGGTCAGCACCTTCTGGGAGGGCGACCGGCCGGTTACCATCCTGCTTCGCCTCGACAAGGACGCGCGCTCTTCCTTCGACGATGTGCGGATACCTACATGATCCCAGCTCACCCATGCCAGGGTGCCGCTCCGGGCCATTGCCGCTGTCAAGCCGGAATGGCAGACCAGCCGCATCGTGCGCCGGAACGGCGTCAGGACCCTTACCGTCCGCGCTTTCGTCAAGAAGGGGTTTTACGGCTCGACCTGTTTGACGCCGTCGCGCCCGAAGATCGCGGCGCTCAAGCTGCCTCCCGGGTACCGGATCTAATACGGAGGGGAAAAATTCAATCAGGATGACAATACTTCCCGCAGATGTTCGGCGCCCTTGGAATCAGCCTCGTGGCGATTTTTCTGGTGCTGCTCATCCAGTTCAGGAACATATCGGAGCCCCTTGTCGTCATGTCATCGATACCGCTGATCGCTGCTCGGGCAGCGGTCGGACTGGTTGTCACCCGTAACCCTTTCGGTTTCACCGCCTTCATCGGCATTATCAGCCTGTGCGGTATCGTGGTGCGCAATGCCATCATCCTGGTCGACTACATTAAGGAGAAGATTGCCGAAGGCCACTCGCTGGAGCAGGCGGCGACGGAGGCCGGGCAGCGCCGTCTGCGGCCGATATTTCTGACCACCATGGCCGCAGCGGTAGGGGTGACTCCGATGATCCTTTCGGGTCCAGCCTCTGGAGTCCCCTTGCCAGCGTCATTGCCGTCGGACTGATCTTCTCCATGTTTTTCACGCTGCTGGTCGTCCGGTCCTGTTCGTGGTGGTGCGGTCCCGTACCTACAAAGCCGGGGGCGGTCGTCTTGTGCTCGCGGCATTGCCCTGCTGGCGGGAGGAGGGAGGAGCCTCGGCTGAGCCGCGCGAAGGCATTCCCTGACACTCTCACAGGCGGTCGAAACGGCTCTGAAGCAGCAACTCGGTGCTCAAGATCGGCCGGGCAAAGGTGGCGGAAAACGAGCAGCAAGATAGTCGCGGCCCGCGTCCCAGTATTTCCCGCAGTCCTTTCCAACAGCACCAAGGACTTGGCTCTTGATCGGACAGCCAACTCATGACAATTCCCGCCGGGAGTCTGGGTACCGTCGGCGGAACCCGCTTCCCGGACAAGGGACTACGAAAGATTAACAGAGCGATTCCAGCCATCCTGTTCAGCGAAACCACCCTGCGCCAGCCGACAGACACAACTTTTCAAAATCCATGAGGCCAATCGAGATCGCCCGGGCGGATCGCGGCATCGCAGAAGCGGAATTGAAGAAGGTCGGAAAACGAAACGGTCCTGGCGGTACACCAGCTCTATTACGCGTTGCTGGTTGCCTACAAGGAAAAGGATGCCGCCCAGGCTTCACTCGAGGCCGCCCAGGACGAACCTGCGCGATTCCGAGGATGCAGTAAAAGTCGGGAACCTTCTCGATGTCGCAGTCGAACGCAGGCCGGGCCAATCGCTCCAGTCCAGGCAGGCGCTTATCGCGGCGGAGAACCGCATCTCGGACGTGACTTCGGAGCTCAACGATCTGCTGGGTTTGCCGCAGCGACGCTCTGCTGGAAGTGACCGAGGCAGGACTGCCGGAGCCTGACGGAACCCTCGAAGGACGAGTCTTATGAACAGGCCCGGCCGGAAACGGTGAACTCATGGCGGCCCGCGAAACGGTCGAAAAGTCGCGCCACGCGGTCCGTGCCGCCCGCTACGAGTACATTCCCGGACGTGACGCTTTTTGCCAAGCACGGCTACCAGGACGGAGCGCCGTTTCTGGAGAAAACGTCGGCATCTTCGGGGCTGAACTGACCTGGAACATCTTCGACTGGGGGAAACGGAAAGGCGAAATCGGCCAGAGGATCGCCCAACAGTCACAGGCGGAAGAGAACCTGGCACGGATAGACAAGCGGATCGGAGATTGAAATCGACAAGGTGTACCGGAAGCTGGAGCGCTCGAAAAAGATGGTGGAGGTCGCCCGTGAGGCGCTTCCTTGTCCCGGAGAATGCGCGGCTCAGCGAAAACGGCATCAAGGCAGGGACTGTGACGGCAGCAAAGCATGCCGAAACGGTTGCTGCACTTAAAAAAGCGGAAATGGAGGCACTTCAGGCCTCTCTGCAATCTCGACTCGCGCTCGCCGAGCTTGAAAAAACAATTGGGTTGCTTGCGCAATCCAAGCATTAGGAGCAACTATAATAATTAGGAATATCCGCACAGCGGAGAAAGGAGGGTGTTATGAAAAAGTTATTAGTGTTCACATTAGTTCTCACCATGATTTTCCCCGCCTATTGTTTTGCCAAACCGCAAAAAAGTATTTCACTAGCACAAGAAATACGAGAAGAAGTTCAATTGATTTTAGAAGATGGCATTGTTGAGGAAGAGGAAATTAATGACTTTATAGCCAGGTATCAATACACAAATACCATAGATATAAATCAGGATGAGCCCACCCGTCTCTGCGTTTTGCTGAGTAGATTGGCCAGTGTTTTAATTGCAACTGGTACTATTGGGCTAAGCCTCCTCTTTGTTCTTCACCTACCCATCAGTTGCCGCTGGTAGCTTCTATGCGGATTTATTGTATGCTCTCACTTCTTTATAGTGCGGTTATTTAGTTTCATTAATTGTTGAGGATCAGGTGGAGAATACACAGCTGAATCCACAATCTAAAAATACAATTTGACTGAAGCCTAATCATGGTAGAAATAAAACTGCTGAAAAACAGGGAGTATTATTATATCAACAA
>CAWCBP010000003.1:0-52493 GCA_963793865.1 uncultured delta proteobacterium | reverse complement strand
ACCTGGACGGCGGGTACGGCCCGGTCTTTAAGGTGGTGCGCAGGCAGTTCGCAAAAATAATCGAGGCGGCAAACGAGGGAAACCTGCACCACCGGGATTTCAAGTCGCAGCTGCAGGAGTACACGCAGGCCGTTTTACGATCAACCCCCCACTATAAGCTGGTCCATGAGATCGGACCCGATCACAACAAGTCCTTTGAAGTCACCGTCATCCTAAACGATGTCATCATGGGCAGAGGGCACGGTAAAAACAAGAAGAGCGCCGAGCAGAAAGCGGCGAAAGAGGCGCTCGAAAAGCTCCAGCAGGACAAGGGAATGCATGATGCCGGAAACCCGGCGGCAGGCGATGCAGGCGCGCCATGAAACCGCTGGTTGCCATCGTGGGCAGGGAAAATGTGGGCAAGTCGACCCTTTTCAACCGCCTGGCGGGAAAGAACAAGGCGGCCATCGATGATCTTCCCGGACTGACGCGCGACAGGAATTACGCCGAGGTGCGCTGCGAAGGCGGCGAATTCATCCTGATCGATACCGGGGGATTTGAACCGCACCGCACCGACACGCTCTCCGGCCAGATACGGGCGCAGACCCGGCTTGCCATAGAAGAAGCCGACAGCATCATTTTCCTGGCTGACGGCAAATCCGACCTGACCCCCTCCGATTTTACCATCGTACGCATGCTTCAATCCACGCGAAAGCCGGTCCTGTACGTCATTAACAAAATTGACCGGGTGCGGGAGCAGTCAAACGTGGCGGACTTTTACCGGCTGGGGGTGGAACCGCTCATTCCCGTCTCTGCCTGGAACGGCTCCGGCATCGCTGACCTCATGGCAGCGGTGATCGAACGTCTGCCGGCGGCCACAGAAGAGGAGCCCCCTGACGTATCGGTAAAAATTGCCATCGTCGGCAGGCCCAACGTGGGAAAATCATCCCTCATCAACTCCCTGGCCGGCGACCGGCGGCTGGTAACAGACGCGACGCCGGGCACCACCAGAGACGCCGTCGATACCATTGTTTCCTTTAACAACCGCAATTATCTCCTGATCGACACGGCAGGCATCAGGCGCAAAAGCCGGGTGAGCGTCACCTTTGAAAAATTCTGCATCATCGAGGCGCTCAAAAGTTTGGATCGCTGTGAGGTGGGAATACTGCTTCTGGACGCGACGGAGGGTGTGGCAGAGCAGGACGCCAAAATCGCCCGGTTTATTTATGAAAAAGGCAAGGGATGCATTATCGCGGTCAATAAATGGGATCTTATGCCGCAGGACCGGGCGCAGCTTCGCGAATACCTGGACACGGTGCGTTTTAACCTGCCCTTCCTCGAGTTTGCGCCGGTTCTTTTCATATCCGCCCTGACCGGCCAGCGGGTGACTGAGCTTTTAAAAACGGCCTCCATGCTCTGCAAGCACTACCACCGCAGGATACAAACGCGCCTGCTGAATGATCTGGTCAGGAAAGCAACCGAGCGACATCTTCCTCCCCGGGTCAAGAACAAAGCGCTCAAGTTCTATTATGCTGCTCAAATAGCTGAGGGGCCGCCCCACTTTGTCATCTTCAGCAACATTCCGTCGGCGGTGCCGGAATCATACAGGCGATTTCTCATCAACAGCATACGGGAGCACTTCGGCTTCAAAGGCATCCCCCTCCGTCTCTCCTTCAGGGACAGGAAGAAAGAAGCCTGAGCATCATTTTTCTTCTCTTATATTCCTGTCATCATCCCTGCACACATGTAAGGGCGACCGGCCGGTCGCCCCTACAGTATTATAAAAGAATCCCCACATTACAGAGGTATGTTTACGACTGATTTCTCAGGTAATTGACCGCCGCGCGCAGACCGAGCAGGTAGCTGTCAACTTGAAACCCCGTGATCTGTCCCACCGCCACGTCGGCCAGCATTGATTTTTTCCGGAACTCTTCACGCCTGTAAATGTTGGATAAATGCACCTCCACGGCCGGGAGTTCGGTGCCCGCGATGGCATCCCTCAGGGCAATGCTGGTGTGGGTATAGGCGCCGGGATTGATGACCAGGGCGTCGTATGTGCCCAGGGCGTTCTGTACGGCGTTTACCAGATCCCCCTCGGAGTTTGACTGGAAAAAAGAGACGGACACCTTAAGCTCGTCCGCCAGTGACGCCAGCTGCCGGTTAATGTCATCCAGGGAGCTGTGGCCGTATATATCCTTTTCCCGCCTGCCGAGAAGATTGAGATTGGGGCCGTGGATAATAAGTATATGTTTCACCGACTCCTCCTCTGAGTGTTGTTACCGGCGTGGCTCGCCGCTTTGTATAATATACCATTTGCATGAACAGTAAATAAAAAAATGCCTCTCTGCCCTTTACAGGCGGAGAGGCGTGGTGTGTTCAGCCTCAGAGACAGGTCAGGCGGCGTGTCATTTGCTGGAGGCGACGGCCGGCTGCCCCACGACGATGACCACCCGCCGGTTTTGAGCCCTTCCCTCGTTACTGCCGTTGTCGGCCACGGGCTTATAGGGCCCGTATCCCTTTACCGCCATGAGGGACCGGTTCAGATTATAATGTTCGGTCATGTAGTTCATGACGCTGATGGCACGGGCCGTGGAAAGTTCCCAGTTGCTGGCAAACTTGTTGACCAGCCTGGGACCGATGGGAACGTTATCCGTGTGACCTTCAATATTGATGGCCCGGTTGGGATACCCTTCCAGAACCTTGCTGATGCTCATGAGCGCTTTTGTTCCCTGCGCCGTAAGCGCGTCACTTCCTGAAGGAAATAAAACCACCTCCGGGAGGGTAATGCAGGTTTTTCCGCCCTCCTGGCTGATCCCTATATTTTCGCTGCCTTCCAGGGCATCCTGCAAATCCTTTTCGAGGGCCTTATCCCCCGCCCCTCCCGCCACCTTCTCGCCGGCGCCTTTGCCCGCCTTGAGAGTAATGCAGGAGAACAGATCATCCATCAGTAGTTTTACACCCTTTCGCACATTCTTATCCAGCATGGTTTTCTCGTGCCGGTTGTTAAAGGCCAGATTGCTGACGGGATGGTACTCCGTCTCCACCCGGTTTGACCAGATTACATCCCCGCTTTCGGAGTCCTGGGCATAGAGGCGGATTTGCACCACGGAGCTTACCCGTTTCTTCCGGGGATAGAGATTTGCCACGGTGCCGAAGCTGTTATCCATTGCCACATCCCATGCTCCCACCACGTCATCCTCGGTCTTCTCCCCGAAGAGGAAACCCAATCCTTCACCGAGCTGGGAAAAGTCAAGATCGTCCAGATCGGATTCGTAATTCTTAGCCTTAGGGGCGCCGAAGAAGACATCCTTGATCGGCTCATAGAGAACCGGGAGGAAGCCCCTGTCGAGCGGATTGTAGGTGTCCGTCTCCTTGAATCCATACTCGATAATTCTGCCCCGGATAATGAGATCCGCCCCAAGCTCTTCGCCGAGCTGTTGCACCATGTCCTTGCTCAGTCCCGCCGACGCACCCTGAATCGCGGGGGTTGGCGCAGGTATTTGTTCAGTTTGTTCGAGGGCACGTTCACGTTTGATGACGTTAAAAATCTCATCCCGCATATCATTAGAGTGCTCGACATTCACCAGATCATACTCGGGTGTTCCGATGAGCCTGCTCGTATACCTTTCGCCACCACCCGAGCCGTACGCGGGGTGATCGCCGGCAAGAGGCTTGATAATGTCATGGTCCTCGAGGACGGTGTTCACGTCCTCCTGAACGGCAACCCGGATACCGCGCTGGACGAAGTAATCGGTTACCTCTTCAACAATCTTAATATTCCCCCCCCACTGGTCACCGCACAGGGCATCCTGCTGGAGGGAATAGTCCGCAAAGGGAAAGATGGCCACCTTATTAACGCCCACCTCGACCGCGCCGCCCCCTGTTGCGACCCCCGTCACCGGGACGACGGTTTCCTTGACGCCTCCGCAGCCAGCCACGAATGAGATTACCAGGAACATTCTTAACAGATTCTTAGCCATTGTATTTCCTCCTCTTACAATTTAATAAATTGTATCGCAACCCTTGCTTAGGCACCTGAGCCCACAATCTCCCTGGGCACAATCGTCGTCGTCACAAAGATGAGCAGTTCTGTCAGTTCCTTCTTGTTAAAGTCATTCCTGAACATTCTTCCCAGGCCGGGAATGTCAGAGAAAAAGGGCACGCCTGATCTGATAATATTGCTTGTCTCTTCATAAATACCGCCGATTACCACGGTCCTGCCGCTTTCCACCATCAACACCGTCTGAGCCTCACGGATGTCAATACCGGGCTCACCGCCTGCACCGGTCTGTGCGGATTTCTGATCCTTTTTAACCCTCAGATCAATCTTGATGATCTTTTCGGAAAGAATGGTGGGTGTCACCTTGAGCTCCAGAACGGCGTCTTTAAACTCGGTGGAGGTCACACCTTCCTCGCTCAGCTTGAGATAGGGCAGCGCGACTCCCTGCTTGATCAGCGCCTCATTCTTATCGATGCTTAAAACCCGCGGGTTGGAGATAATCTTTACCTTTTCGTCTTTTTCCAGGGCAGTAAGGGTTGCCGTCAACTCCAGATTATCGCGCAAAATCCCGAAACCGATGCCGCCTCCCGCGCCAAGACCCACGGCGGCGGGCAAATCAATCACCGGGCCGCCCAGCACGTTGACCAGCTCCGTGGTCAGGCCCGTAACCGGATCCGTCACCTCTTCCCTCTCAAATTCCACACCCGATGCGCCGGCAACACCATACACCGTATCCCCTCCATCACCGGTCGTGGAATAGGGGCCGCCCCACTGGATACCGATCTCCTTGGTATAGGTGGGAATGGACTGCACAATCCTGGCTTCAATAAAGACCTGGCGCACCGTCCGGTCGTCGTAGCGGGAAATCCGCTCCTTGACCATGGCGATTTTTTCAGGCGTATCGGTTACCACCAGCCGGTTCAGGTTCGGGTCAACCGTGATGATGCCCCGCTCGCTGGAGAGCTCTTTCTCCTCCTGCAGAAGTTTTGCAACGTCTTTTGCATCCCGGTAAATAATATCCATGACCACGGTCTGCAGACTCTGCCACCTTTTCCCGGGACTTCAAGGCCTTGTACTGGTCATCACTGATGCGCCTGATGTCCTCCTGGGTATCAATTCGCATAACGCTCTTGGACCATATTTTGCCCAGGTTGTTGGTTTCCAGGATGATATCCAGCACCTCGTCCCAGGGCACATTATCAAGTTTTATAGTAACCTTTCCCTTAACATTATCGCTGACAATAATATTGAGACCGCTGACATCAGCAATTAAGCGCAGTATGTTTCTGACATCCGCATCCTTGAAATCCAGTGATATTTTCTGTCCGGTGTACACCTTCTCCTTCTCCTCCTCTACCACCTCTTCCGCATCGCCGGTCTGGCCGTCGGCAGCTGCTTCCATCACCGGTTTCTCGCCGGCGTCTTCAGGAGCTGGGGCAGGAGTCGGCTTGCCCGCCTGAGTATTTGCAGCCCAGTTCACCAGCAGCTTGTTGTTTTCCTTCTCGATGGTATAAGCGGGGATTCTCCCTTTAAAGTAAACGGCGAGGCGCACTTTTCCGGGGTGCTGGCCCACCTTGATTTTATCCACCAGGGATGATTGCGGGGAGTAAAGCGTCTTTCCCAGCCCATCCTTCACGCCGGGGATATCGATCACCAGGCGGGCTGGATTATCAAGCTGAATGGTGTTGTAGCTGCTTATCATGTTATCCGCCACCACCGTGAACCCCACATCATCAGTTCTGATTTCCAGGTCTACAATCTTCCCCTCCCTTTCGGCCGGCAGGGCGGCAGTCTGCGGGGTTTCCGCTTCTGTTTCTGCTTCTGCTTCCGCTGCTTGAGCCGGCTCCTCGGCCGCCGTCATCCTGATGACGAGATTGGAAAGCTCGGGATTGACCGTGTAGGTAACATCTTGCTTAAGCGCGATCTCGACCCGCAGGTAATTCCGCTCACCCTTTTGTATCGCCTGACCGGTTACTTCGCTGACCAGGTCGCTGTCGACACCGCCGGGACCCATGGTTTTTTCCATGCTGCAATCGGGCATGTCAACCATGATTTTGAGCGGCGCCTGCAGCTTGACCGCCGTGTAGGTCAGGGGTTTTGATCCGCTTATGGTGACCAGCGTATCCTGCTCCTGGCGGCTGACCTCAATGCCCGTGATCAGGGCGGGGGCATCCGCGGCCTCCTCGGCGTAAGCAATTTTCCCGCCGGCCATTGATGCCGCACCGGTAAGGCCGTCACTGCAGTAACCTGCAGCCAACAGCACCAGAGCCGCGGCTGCCGGCACCAACCATTTATGATATACCCTGTCAGGATACGCAGATCTCATAATTCTTCCTCCTCTGATTTATGGAGCACAAGAGACACTGTTTTCTGTATAATTCCGCCGGTGCTGGGATTGATTTCCTTTTCCGCAATCACAACCTCGTTTTGCTTGATTTCCGTAACCTGGCCGTGCTTGTTGCCGACCAGGGTTCCCTTGGAGAGAATATACCCGTCTCCCTTGCCGTCTTCCACCATTGCCTTCGACTGGTCGCCCGCGACAATAACCGCAACCAGCTTCAGTTCGGCAAGCGCGTAACGCTGGAGAGGGGTAAGCGGGCCTTCCTCCAGCACCTGCGCATCCATACCCTCCACCTCCCGCACCAGGGGAACAAACGGGTCGATCTTGCCCATGGGATCATAGTGATAGCCGACAGGCTCGGGAGGAGCTTTTTTCACCTCCGCGGCAGCCACAGCTACCGGCTTCTTATCCGGCGCCTGCTTAACGGCTTCGGCCTTCTGCTGCTGTGCCGGGGGCTTTGACCCCTCGCCGCAGCCGGACAGCGCAAAAAGGCACGCTGCTGCCACAAACAGGGCAGCAAAGAGCGACTCTCTACTTTTTCTTTTTCTTGTCCTGTTTATCTTGTTCACCGGGCTTCTCTTCAATGAATTTATAGGTTTTTGCCGTGCAGGACGCCTGGAGGATGTTCCTCCCGTCCACTTCCTGCGGCTTCTCAATCAGCAGCTCGGACACATTGACGATGCGGGGAAGATTGGCTATCTTGTCATAAAACAGCGCCAGATCGTGATAGCCTCCGGAAAGCTTCAGCTCGACGGGAATCTCCGCGTAAAAATTCCTTTTCACTTCCTGCTCGGGCTTGAAGAGCAGAATTTCCAATCCGGACTCAATGGCCAGCGAGGAAATGTCCTCCAGCAGCCTGTCAATGTCCTTCTCGTTGGGCAGCTGCTCAAGGGCCTTCTGGCGCTTGCTCTTCATGTCCGCGGTTTCTTTTCTGAACTTGGGCAGATCGGCCAGGATAACCAACTGCTCATTGAGCTCCTGCTGCTTTTTGGTAAGGACCGCCTGCCTGGCATCCAGTTTCTCTGAATAGTCCCGGTACACCAGAAACCAGTACAGCCCGAAAATGAGCAGCACCGCCCCGCAGAGCATTCCTACCTTCTGAAGCCGTGGTAACCTAACGATGGAATCTACATTAATTTTAGCCATACGCTCGTCCTTGACCTGTTAGCTCACCGGTACGGTACAGGTAAGTGTGAAGACATTCATCTTTGTCTTGACTTTGCCCTTGCTCCCTTTCGAAAGCTTCATTTCTGTCGTGACCAGATCCACTTTTTCAAAATATTTGCTCGCCTTGAGATTGGACATGAGGATGGATATGGACCGGTTATCCAGGGCCGCGCCGACAATCTCAAGGTTTGCCCCCTGCTGCTTGAGGCTTAAGAGCCATGTTCTCTCCGGCATGCTGGTCGCAAGCCGGTCGAGCAGCAGCACCGGGCCTTTGGTCCCCTTTTTAAGGTTTTCAATCACCTCGAGCTGCTTCCGGTACAGCTCCTTTTCGGCCTTGAGCTTTTCTATCTCCTCGACAATTTTTTTGTTGCTGGCGATCTCGGCCTCCACCCGCACGGTCTCGCGCTCGACAGCGCTGATTCTGCTGGTGATCAGAATATTGGCCGCCAGTACCACGAGCAGCGCGCAGCCGAGCGTCACCCCGGTGGTGAACATGTGATTGAAGATATTCTTCTTTTTCAGTATGTCCCGATACGGCAGCAAATTAATTTTTATCATCAGTCACCTAATCGCCTCAGGGCCAGTCCGACGCCGACCGAGGCCACGGGGGTTATATCTTTGATGTATTCCGGGTCAAATACATTCTCGTCATAGGTTACCGTCCTCATGCAGTCGATGACCTCTGTGGGGATGTTGAGCTTTTCCGCAACGCGCTCCCTCATAAAGGGTATCCGGGCGCATCCGCCGCTGAGATAGATTTTGGCAATCTGCTCATAGGTGGTTGAGCTGTAGAAATCCAGCGATTTCTGAATTTCAGAGACCATGGAGTCGCACGCCCTTTTGACGATGTCTTTTCCCCCGAACTCGGGGTTGTTAATGTCGCCGCTGGTTTTGAGCGTCTCCGCCTCATCGAAGCTGATGCCGAAGTGCTTCTGGATGTCCTCGGTGATCTGGTTGCCGCCCAGGAAAATATCCCGGGTGAAGGCCGAAAGCCCGGCCTTGATGATATTAATGTTGATGGTGCTTGCGCCTATATCGATCAGGGCTACGGTCTGGGGCTCATCGGGCGGATAATTAATCTCGAAGGCATTCTCCAGGGCAAACACATCAATGTCGAGTATGACCGGGTTCAGGCCCGCGTCGGTGATGAGCTTGACATAATCGCTGATCATCACCTTCTTGGCCGCCACCAGCATGACGGACATATGGTCAGCCTTCTCCTCCTCGGAGGACAGAATCTGATAGTCTATGTTCACCTCATCCAGATCAAAGGGAATATACTGCTCCGCCTCGAACTTGATGGACTCTTCCAGCTCCTCCGCCGCTGTCTGCGGCATGGATATCTTTTTTATGATGACCGGATGGCCGGAGACGGAGGCGACCACGTCCCGTGTTTTAACCTTCAGGTTGGAAAGCAGTTGCTGGATGGAGCCTACCAGCGCATCGTGGTTGACTATGGCGCCGTTGACGATGGAATCCTTGGGTATGGGGCTGACGCCGAAATTCTTCAGGCGGAACCCTCCCTTTGATTCTTCAACCTCAACCAGCTTTATGGAGTTGGTACCGATGTCGAGGCCCACGACGTTTTTTGATTTTGACATGATCACGTTTCCCAATCCCATAGCAACCTCATCATACATAATCAGTTTTTGCCGATGCCGTTAATCGTTAAACAGCTTTTCCCGATCGGATAATTTGAGGCCCAGGGCGATCAGTATCTTGCGCTTCGTTTCGGGCCTGCAGCCTTTTCCTTTTTCTATGCGATCAATGGTGAGCGCTGAAAGCCCGGCCTTGCGGGCCAGCTCTGCCTTGCTGATCAGAAGACTTTCGCGATATTTTCTTACTTCACTGCTTTTCATTGGCGGATGCGATCAGTTCTTGGATGTGGATGCAAACAATGTGATAGGACTATCGGCAGGGCATTAAATTACTTGAGTCAAAAATTTAATTTTTTTTAACTGATGTTAGAAAATGTTAGAAAAAGAAAATAATTGATAATAAATTATAGATCTAAAGTTAATTCATCGTATTGTATTTCTTTAACTTATCAAAAAGAGTTGCACTTTTTTGTTATTTTACGCACGGCAGCGCCATGCCCTGCTTTATGGGCTCGTGTAGTGCGTCATTGATTCCTTTATTTATATGTGGCTCATGGGGAGGGGGCTTGTAACGCCACAACAAAATTATTCGGAACCTGTAGAATGGCAGCATCTCTCTAACTTTGTCCGACAGACCCGCATGGTAACAGCCGTATCGAAGTCTCCGCAACGCTGCCTGCTTTCGGTTCAAGTCGAAGGCAACGGGTCGTGCCGTAAGCCCAAAGACACATTGTTGTGGCGTCTAAAGCCCCCTCCCCATGAGCCACTGAACCTCTGCTACAGCATTGCATTCGCAACGCATAGGAGCCTTTCATAGGTAAAGATGTGTTGGACACTCTACACTAGCAGGGAATGCTCATAAAAAAAGGCGTGTGAAGAAAAAGAACTGCGGACTGATGGTGAAGGATTTCAACCAGGGGTGTTTTGCCGTGAGGCGTTTATGGAGTCTGCTGCTGAGAGGCGGGTACCTTCCGCAGGCTGCATGATTTTTATTCAATCACTGTCATGCAGTTCCTTGTTTTCAAAAAAATATACCATCTCACCCGCGCGAACCAGACCGAGCTCTTCACGGGCGATCTTCTCAATTAATGCGGTATCGTTCTTGAGCAGGCGAACATAGTGTGCCAGGTATTCATTCTCCTGCTGCAAATCCCGGTTAACGGAAACAATCTGCTCCAGTTCCTGCTGCAGGGCATATACCTCGCTGAGACCTCTGTTGCCAAAGCAGGCAAAGAGCGCGATGACCATGCTCAAAACCACTATTCCAAAAAAACCCCAGGTACCGGAAAGATGCTTTATCATTGGTTCTCCTCACCGCATTATCATCTGTCGCTTGACGGCAGTGAGATTATATACGACTCCTGACTTCGAATCAAGAGATAACTTGCTTTTTCGAACTTTTTCCCTTTTTTACACTTGCAATGATAATCAAAGAATGCTATCCATTCGTGCAATTATCCTGCGGCAGGCCTTGTCTTCAGCAGGTAAAAAAAGCGCCTCCTGCCGCCTTCGACTGTGGGCACATCATAAAGACAGCGCTGAATGCCCTGTTTAAAGCGCGGGAATGGCGCACAAGGGATAGCCGATGAATAAACATGATCTTATCGTAATAGGCGCAGGCCCTTCAGGTTTGCTCGCCGCCAGGGCGGCCGCGGTCGCGGGGCTTGATGTTGTGCTGCTTGAACGGAAATCATCCATCGCGCGCCTGGAGCGGACCTGCGGACAGACGTTCGTTTCGGTAAATGAATACTACTTCGGCGACCTGGTGATGTACAATCAGCGGGGGAAGAAATTCGGATTCCCCGGGTCCGGGCTCAGCTTTACCTATGACGGCCCGGTCAAAAATTGCTATGCCTGGCACATATACTCTCCCGACGGCACGCTTCTTCCGTTCGGACTTCCCGCTGAAACCAGAAAGAAGGGGGATGACGGGGCAGTCGCCTTTGCTTACGACAAGGAGATCCTGCTGCGCTGCATGCTTGAAGAAGCGGTCGCCGCGGGCGTTGAAGTGCAGCCGGGTATTCAGGTCAACGGCATTTCTACCGCTCCCGGAGGGGTCACCGTGAGCGGCAGCGGCAAAACCTTCGACGCGCGCTATGCCATTGCGGCGGACGGCTGCAATTCGAGCATCGCCAAAATGATGGGATTCAACCGTGACCGGGTGGCGTACTGCTATCTTTTTTCAAAGGGGTGGTACATGAGCAATGTTGCGGCTCCGGCCACCGATGTCCTGATTTCCAGCATCACCTACAAGACCGTTGCTCCCGGATACATGTTCATCTTTCCCCGCCCGTACGGGGATGATCTCACGGTTGTTTTTCTATCGTTGGACCCGAGGGTAAACCTGGACGAGGTTGCCCGGCACTTCATGAAGGAAAATCCCTTTTTCGCCCCCTGGTTTAAGCATGCGGAGCAAAAGGGATGCTTAAGCTCGGCGCAATATATCTTCTCCCCCGTCATAGAGCCCTACCGGGACCGGGTGCTTCTCGCGGGAGACACGGGCTCCACCCAGGAGCTGGAAAATTCCGGCGCCATGATCAGCGGCTGGAAGGCGGGAAATGCCATAGCGGCGGCGGTCAAGGAGGAGCGGGTGGGAATGCAGCCCCGGGCCATAGCCGACTATCTGAAGTGGTGGAAAACCACCTATATTGAAGGCTGCCGGCACGAGGACTACATCATGAACTTCGCACTGCCCTTCGTGATCGATTCCGAAGAAGATTTGAATTACATTTTCAGCCTGGTACAGCATCCCCTGCCTCCGTGCTGGAATCCCTACGCGGCAATGGGGCATCTCGGGCAGCTGGTTCAGTCCCTGGTGCCGCGCATTCAAAAGGAGAGACCGCACATTCTGGAGAAACTGGCCAGGATGTCAAAACCAATGCTGGAGATCCTGGAACCGACAGCCAGTGTCTGTAAACCGCTTTTGGATTTACAGTAATTAACCACGCGCCCCGTTTGCACGGGGTGATCCGTTAAGCGCCCATGTCAGAAACAGCAGAAAGACTTGCCTACATCCTGAGGGACACGCTCTTTCCCTGCATCCAGTGCGGCAAATGCACCGGGAGCTGCCCCATCTCCACCATATCCCCCCACTTCAACATCAGGCGCATCCTCTACGACATGCTTAATTCCACGGGTGAGGAGATTGCGCACCGCACGGAAATGATCTGGGACTGCTCCACCTGCACCACCTGCGTGCAGCGATGCCCCAAAAAGGTGGATCCGGCGAACCTGGTCATGAGCGTGCGCAGCGTCCTGGTCGAGGACGGCCAGGTTCCGCCCAAGGTGCGCGACGTTTTAAAGTCCATCTCCATCCGCGGCAACCCCTGGAACATCGGCCAGGAGAAGCGCTCGGAGTGGGCCGCGGGGCTGGAGATAAAAAGCATTGCCGATGCCGAGGTCCTGTATTACGTGGGCTGCACGCCGGCCTTTGACCCCCGGCTGCAGAAGATTGCCCGGGCCCTGGCCAAAACCCTCGGCGCCGCCGGGGTCAACTTCGGCACCCTGGGCAATGACGAAGTCTGCTGCGGCAATGAAATCAGGCGCCTGGGGGATATCTGGTCATTCGACGCCCTCAGGGAAATGAACATGGACCTGTTTAAGCAGTTCCCCATCAAGGAGATCATCACCACTTCACCCCACTGCTACAACACCTTTAAGAACGAATACCCGGGGCTGGACATCCCGGTGCAGCATTACACGGAAGCCCTCGCCGGGCTGATCAAAAAGAAAAAGCTGCGCTTTACCGGAAAGCTGGAAAAGAAGGTGACCTATCATGACCCCTGCTTCCTGGGAAGGCAGAACCAGGTATTCGATGCGCCGCGCGACATCCTGAAGAGCATCCCCTCGCTCACATTCGTGGAGATCGACAGGATACGGGAGCGGGCGCTCTGCTGCGAGGGCGGGGGCGGACGGATGTGGATCGAGGCACATGAGACCATGGAGCGCACCGCTGCCAGCCGCGTCCGGGAGGCCCTGGACACCGGCGCAGAAATACTGGCGACCGCGTGCCCCTTCTGCCTGCTTACCCTGGAGGACGCGGTGAAAAGCGCGAACCTTGAAGACCGCCTCCAGGTGCGCGACATTGTAGAGCTGGTTGCACAGGTTATGGAGTAACTGCAGCGTATGGGAAAAACACGGGTTGGCGTTTACATCTGCCACTGCGGCGTGAATATTAAATCAACCGTTGACGTGAGCCGGCTTGCGCGCTTTGCTGCAACGCTTCCTCATGTGGCCGTGGCCAAGAACTACATGTACATGTGCTCCGAGCCGGGCCAGGAGATGATCCGCAATGACATCAAGGAGCTCGGCCTCAACCGGGTGGTGGTGGCCGCCTGCTCGCCGCGCATGCACGAGCCCACCTTCCGCAAGGCGCTGGGGAAAGCGCGGCCTGAATCCCTACTGCCTGGAGATGGCCAACATCCGCGAGCACTGCGCCTGGGTGCACGAGGACATGGACGAAGGCCACCGAAAAGCCAAAGCGTCCTCGCTGGCAGCCGCGGTCCAAGGCCAGCCTGCTGGAGCCGCTGGAGGAAAAAGAAGTTGACGTGGTGCCCTCGGCCCTGGTCATCGGCGGCGGCATCGCCGGCATCCAGGCAGCCCTGGATATCGCCGACATGCGGGTTCAAGGTCTACCTGGTGGAAAAAGAGCCCACATCGGCGGGCACATGATGCAGCTGGATAAAACCTTCCCCACCCTGGACTGCTCGGCCTGCATCCTTACCCCGAAGATGGCGGATATGGACAACCACCCCAACATCGAGCTGCTGGCCTACTGCGAAATCGCCGAAGTTAAAGGCTTTGTGGGTAATTTTAAGGTCACCGTCAGGAAGAAGCCCCGCTACATTGATGAGAATCTGTAATGCAACGGTCGTGCGGCCAGCTGCGTGCCATCTGCCAGGTTGAAATGCCAGACCTGTTTAACATGAGCCTGTCCAAACTGCAGTGCCTCTATATCCCTTTTCCCCAGGCCAGTCCCGGCCAAGTACGTGATCGATCCCGCGGCACTGCCGCTACACGCTGCGAAGGACTGCAAGCAGTGCGAGCAGGTCTGCAAGGACCTGAACGCCATCAACCTTGATATGCAGGAAGAAACAGCTCATCGAGGTGGATGTGGGCACCATCATCGTTGCCACCGGCTTTGACCCTTCGACGCCAACGCTCAAACCGGAGCTGGGCTACGGCCTCTACGAAAACGTGATTACCGGCCTGGAGTTTGAGCGCCTCGTCATCCGCCTCCGGCCCCACCTCGGGCCAGTCCCGATCAACGGGAAAAAGCCGAAAGAAGGTTGTGTTTATTCAGTGCGTGGGCTCGCGCGACAAGACCGTGGGCAATGAATACTGCTCCCGCGTCTGCTGCATGTACACGGCCAAGCAGGCGCACCTCGTGCACGAAAAGCTTCCCGACGCGAAGATCACCGTTTTCTATATTGACGTGAGGGCCTTCGGCAAGGGCTTTGAAGAGTTCTACGACCGGGTCAAGCAGGAAGGAAGTTATCTACCGCCGGGGCAATGTCAGCGAGGTCTACAGAAAGGGCGACAAGCTGGTGGTAAAGGCGGAGGACACGCTGCTGGGCCAGGCTGCTTGAAGTTGAGGCGGACCTGGTGGTGCTGGCGGTGGGCATGGTGCCCGCGCGAGCAGCGCCGCGAGTGAGCAACCTGCTCAAGCTTTCCAAGTCACCGGACGACTTCCTGCTTGGAGGCCCACCCCAAGCTGCGGCCCGGTGGACACGGCGCAGTGACGGCATCTTCCTCGCAGGATGCTGCCAGGGTCCCAAGGACATCCCCGACACGGTCGCCCAGGCCAGCGGCGCCGCGGCGCGGGCCTGCATCCCCCTCTCCCAGGGCAAGGTGAAGACCGAGGCACAGGTGGCACAGGTGGATGAAAAGCTGTGCCGGGCATGCGGATTCTGCATGGAGGTCTGTCCCTACGAAGCCATCGGCCTGAAGCGCATCGAGGGGGCGGGTACAGCCCGCGATGTGGCCGCGGTCAACGAGGTGCTGTGCAAAGGCTGCGGCGCCTGCGCGGCCGCATGCCTTCCGGGGCCATACAGCAAAAATCCTTCACCGACGAACAGCTGCTTTCGATGATAGCATCCTTTGGTGAGCGCTATGAGTGAATTTGAACCCAACATTGTGGCATTTCTCTGCAACTGGTGCTCCTACGCGGGGGCGGACCTCACCGGGACCACCCGCACCCACTACCCTCCCACGGTAAAGGTCATCAGGGTCATGTGCACGGGTCGGGTGAACCCGCTCTTTGTTGCCCAGGCCCTGCAGAAGGGGGCCGACGGCGTCCTCATTTCCGGCTGCCACCCCGGCGAGTGCCACTACATGAAGGGGAATTTTCTTGCCCGCAGGCGATTCATGATCATGAAAAATCTCCTGGAGTTCATGGGCATCGATCCCCGGCGCATCAGGATGAGCTGGGTGTCGGCCTCCGAGGGGAAAAAATTTGCCGAGGTCATCAGCGAGGTCACCCGGGACATTGCGGCGCTCGGACCGCTGCAACCGCTTGAGAGCTAGGCCATATGGACATTGCAAAACTGAGGGACGAAGCGAAACGGGCGCTGGGGCGCAAGGAAATTGAGTGCCTCATCGGCTACCAGGCGGGAAGCTACGGGTTCAGGGTTTCCGCGGCATTCATCACCGACAAGGAGGATGTGGACCGCCTGATCTTCTCGCCGCTCTGCGCGCTGAGCCTGGTCAACTACCTGACCATCGAGGGCAAGCCGCCCCTGGTCACCGACGAGAAAAAAGCCAAGTCCGGTAAAACAGCCATTGTGGTCCGGGGGTGCGACTCACGGGCCATAAACCAGCTGCTGGCCGAGGGAGGAATTGCACGCGACCGGCTTTACATTATCGGGGTGCCCTGCAGCGGGGTGATCGACCTTAAGAAGGCCGAGGCGCGTTTTCCCGGCACGCTTGAACGTGCGGAGATCTCCGAGGAAAACGATACCTATCTCATCAGCGTCGGCGGCCAAACCCACACCGTTCCCAGGGATGAGCTGCTGGCCGACACCTGCAGGACCTGCCAGTATCCCACCCCGCTCATCTTTGACAAGCTTGTCGGCGACAAAAGAAAGGGAAGCCCCCCGGGCTACGATGACATTCAATCTCTCGAGGGGAAAACGCCGGCGGAGAAGCGGGCGTTCTGGGAGGGTCAGCTCAGCCGCTGCATCCGCTGCTACGCCTGCAGAAATGCCTGCCCCATGTGCTACTGCGACGGCTGCATTCTGGACAAGCTCAGGCCCCAGTGGGTGAAGCGCTCGGTTGACACCGCTGAAAATTTCATGTTTCACCTCACCCGCGCCTTCCACCTCGCCGGCAGGTGCGTCAGCTGCGGCGAGTGCGAGCGGGTCTGCCCCGCGTCAATCCCGCTCATGAAGCTGAACCGGAAAATGGAAAAGGACGTGAAGGAAATTTTCAACTTCGAGGCGGGGAAGGATCCGGCGGCGCAGCCGCTGCTCAACACCTTTAAAATTGAAGACCCGGATGATTTTGTGCTCTAGGAACTTACCACCATGGCATCCTATATTTTACCTCGCGAAAAACTGAACCTCTTTCTGGCCTCCCTTGTCGGCTTCCAGGTATTGGCCCCGGTGACCAGGGACGGAAGCTGCAGCTTCGAGCCTGTTTCCGGCAGGCTCGATTCCGTGGAGATCGATCTGCAGCACCAGCCGCTGCCGGCCAAGAAGGCGGTGTTTCCCCAGACGGAGACCCTGTTCACCTTCGGCCGGGAAGGCGCGCCGAAGGAGGCGGATCTCACCGCCGGGCCGGAGACACTCATATTCGGCATCCGGCCGTGCGATGCCCGGAGCCTTGTCGCTGCTTGATCCGGTGTTCGAAGACACCTTCCCCGACCCCTACTACCTCACCCGGAGGGGGAGGGCAATCCTGTTCGGCATGGCCTGCACCGCCCCGTTCGCGAACTGCTTCTGCACCTCCATCGGCGGCGACCCATTCTCCACCGGCGGCCTCGACCTGCGCATAACCGAAGGCGACGATCTGTTCCTTATTGATGTCATTACCGGCCGGGGGCAGAGTATAATTGATGCAAGTGATACTTCCCTGCTCAAGCCCGCCTCGGAAAAGGACTGGCAGGAGAACGAACGGCGGGCGCGGAACGCCCGCGGCCTGATTTCCCGGCAGGCGGACATAAGCAGCGTGCCCGAAAAGCTGGCCTCCCTGTTTGACCATCCCCTCTGGAAGGGGTTTGCCGACAAATGCATCGGCTGCGGCATCTGCACCTACACCTGCCCCACCTGCTATTGCTTCGACATGCAGGACGAAGCCTCCGCCAGGCAGGGCCGCCGCGTCAGGACCTGGGACTCCTGCATGTTCGCCGAGTACACCCTGCACGCCTCCGGGCACAATCCCCGGCCCAACAGGGCCTCCCGCTTCCGCAACCGGATTTATCACAAGTTCAAATTCAACGTGGACAACTACGGGGCCCTGAGCTGCGTGGGCTGCGGACGCTGCACCTCCCTCTGCCCGGTCAACATCGATCTGCTCCAATGTCTTTCAGCCGTTAAGGACAGCGCATGACTAACCCCTACCTGCCTGAAACCGCCACCATTGTAAGCGTCA
Source organism: uncultured delta proteobacterium (assembly GCA_963793865.1). Classification (GTDB taxonomy): domain Bacteria; phylum Desulfobacterota; class WTBG01; order WTBG01; family WTBG01; genus CAZWCD01. The sequence goes on along the minus strand of CAWCBP010000003.1, from coordinate 34,819 downwards.
GAGATGAGGCAACCGGGGAGCGTCCCATTAAAACCTTCCGGGTTGAACTTGCCGGCGGGCATGATTTCAAGCACCGCCCCGGGCAATGCGCCATCATCGGAGTGCTCGGTGTCGGCGAGAGCATGATTTCCATTGCCTCCTCACGCTCCAGGGGAACCCACCTCGAATTCAGCATTATGAAGCTGGGCAAGGTTACCTCCGCCCTTCACGAGTGCGAGGCGGGGGACGCGATTACCATCAGGGGGCCGTACGGCAACGGCTATCCCCTTGAGGCCTGGAAGGGAAAGAACATCGTCACCATCGGGGGCGGCATCGGGCATGCCCCTCTCAGACCCCTGGTGCAGTATGTGCGCGACAACCGCGGCGATTTCGGCCAGCTGGATGTCATCTGCGGGGCCCGCACCTCCAACGATCTCTGCTACAAGGACGAGCTCTTCGGGCTGAAGGACGCGAAAGACGTGAAGGTGCATCTTTCCATTGACGTTCCGGAAACGGAGTGGACCAGCTTTGTGGGCTTCGTGCCCGCCCATCTCATGGAGATCAAGCCCCCCTCCAATAATACCATTGCCGTGACCTGCGGGCCCTCGGTGATGATCAAGTATGTCATTCAAAACCTGCTCATGCTGGGATTCCCCGAGCAAAACATTTTTACCACCCTGGAAAACAGGATGAAGTGCGGCATTGGAAAATGCGGCCGCTGCAACGTGGGCAACATCTACGTCTGCAAGGACGGCCCGGTATTTTCCTATGCCACCTTGAAGAGCCTCCCGGAATTTTAATGCCCGCGCGCTCCGCCCCGAATCTCAGGTAATCCCTGCCGCACGATTATGCCGTCACCCACAAAGCACACACCGGCAGAGGGCAGTCCCTACCGGCCCTATTACTCCGCCAACATACAAAGCCTCCTGCGCATTTCCGCCGGCGGCAGTGCCGCATCCGGGGCGCTTCCCTACCCTGCCATCGGCATCTACTGCGGCCCGGGCGCCTCCCATTCCTGGCTCTGGTTTGTGGACATGCTGGAGGCCATGGCGTTCTTAAACATCGCATTCATAAACGAGCGGGAGATCCAGGCCGGCGGCCTTTCCCGATATGACGCCCTCCTCATCTCGGGAGGTGACACCTTTGCCATCGCCGGTGCCCTGGGTGAAGCGGGCGCCCGGGAGCTCACCCGTTTTTTAAGCGGGGGAGGCATTTACATCGGAAGCTGCGCGGGCGCCTACCTGCCCCTCAACTCCTCCCTCTCCCCGCTCAATTTGTTCAATTACGTTTCGGCAAAGATCAGCAACCTTGCCGGAAATCTCCCCACGCCGGGCGTGCTGCCGGAAAAATTCTGCACACCCTACGGCTGCCGGTATGTGTTCCACCCGGTTCGTGACGAGGTGACCATGCGCATCGTTGATTTCCCCTTTCGGATTCAGCGCTACACCGAGGTAACCGCTCCGCTGTACGGAGGGCCGGCCTTCCTCACCCCGGGGGACGCGCGCACGGTGGCTCTGTACCGGGGCTTCACGCCTCAAACCCTGTACCTGACCGACCCGCAGCTCGCCCATGACACGCTGGTGGGCAGGGCGGCAATCATCGCGAAATCCATAGGAGCGGGAACCATGTATCTCTCGGGGCCCCATCTTGAGCACCCGCACTTTCCCCCTGCCAATACCCTTATCGCCGAGATGCTTTACGGAAGCGGAAAGGAACAGGGGGACACGGCAGCGTCAACCCGCCCGGAAGGGGAGACCTGTTCAGCGGGCGCACGGGACAGGCTGCTTCGGAACATACGGTCAGAGCTGAGCAACTCCAGGATCGCGGCGCTGGCGCTTGAGCGGACGCCGCTGCAATGGCAGATCGGCCGCAAGATTTATGAGCCTGAAAAAATCAGCCTGTTTCTTGAGGCCATGTGGTCGCGATGGGACATCTTTGCATCACAAAAATCTGGACATGAACATGAGCTGTATGCTATCTATGACCTGGCGAAAGAGGTCACCCGCATTGTGCGATGTATACAGCAGTCCACGGCATCAGGCACGGATGACCCTGCCTCGGCGGAGGAATTGTTTGAGCGCTTAAAGGTTCTCGCCGCTTCCTTTCTCACCATCTATTGTGATGTGCGAAAATCCCGCATCATACATGGAGGAGACATCTAAATGCACATGTATTTTGAGGCCACTGCCCTGCTGTATATCCTGACGGTGTTCACCCTGGCTGTTTTCTTTGTCGGGACCTACGCCAACATTTATCTCTGGAGAAAGGGGAAGGCCCCCAGCCTCCACCACCGCCTGCTCACCGGCCCGATTATCAAGGCGCTCATCCTGGATGCGCTTTTTCAGGCCCAGCTTTTCAGGCAGAGCGCGGTGCGATGGTTCATGCACATTTGCATCTTCTGGGGGTTCCTGGGCCTGCTTGCCCACACCACCTTGCTCGCCATCATGAGTCACCTGGTCCCGGCGGACTCGTCGCTCGCCCAGTATGTTTTTCTCGGCCCCGGCAAACCCTTTCTCGATGTCTGGGGCGACCTGTGGGGACTGATCCTGCTCATCGGCCTGCTCATTGCCTTCGCCAGACGGTACGTGGTCAGGGCGGTGCAGCTTGATACCATTCTCATGGACAATGCCGCGCTCATCTTCCTCTTCGCCATCGCCCTCACCGGCTTCCTGAGCGAAGCGGAGCGCCTGGCCGCGGCACCGCTTGATCCCTCCATGCGCTATTCCTTCGTCGGCAGCATGCTGGCATCGTGGCTGAGATCAATGCCCTCGCTGATGGTTGATTATATCTCGGTGGTCTGGGTGCACACCCTGATCTCGCTGGTATTTCTTGCCTTCATCCCCTTCAGTAAAACCTGGCACGCGTTTGTGAGCCCGGTTGAAATCGCACTGGATGCATCTGAAAGAACCCCCTTAGGAGAAAGCTATGGAGGAGCAACACATTAAACCGGAGGAGACCACGCCTCAGGAAACCAGGCCGGAAGAGGCTGCCGCCCCCACCATTAACATCGACAACCTGAGCATGCGCCAGCTGATGGAGCTTGATGCCTGCACCAGGTGCGGAGAGTGCTCGCTCTATTGCCCCGCCTACGAGCAGGATAAAAAGGAGGGGATTACCCCCCGGGGCCGTGCCAGGGCATTTAAAGACATCGTCAAGGCGCAGCACGGCCTGTGGGCCAGGCTGTTCGGGAAATCCGGGGTCCGCAAGGAACAGATTGATAAGTTTGTCTCAGAGCTGTACGAGTGCAGCACCTGCCGGCAGTGCTACGAGGTGTGCCCGGTAAAAATTGACACCGTCGAGCTCTGGGAAAGCATACGCCGGGCGGTGGTTAACGCCGGGTGCGGCCCGCTCGAATCGCAGAAAAACCTCATCCAGAGTGTCAAGTCCTACGACAACCCCTGGGGACAGCCCAGGAGCTCCCGCTCCCGATGGGCCAAGGGGGCAAAGCGCCAGAAGAAGATCGCCGAGGAGCCGAAAGACATCACCCGGCAAAAGTCTGATATCCTCTACTTCGTGGGGTGCACCGGTTCTTACGACGTCAATGTGGAGCCGGTGGCCATCAACACCACCAACATTTTGCAGGCGGCGGGGGTCGACTTCGGCATCCTGGGGATAAAGGAGAAATGCTGCGGCAGCGTGCTCCTCAGGATGGGGGATAAGGAATATGAACGCATCGCGCAGGAGAATATCAAGCAGTTTAATGAGCTTGGCTTTAAAACCATGGTTACCTCCTGTGCCGGCTGCTTTAAAACCTTCAAGCACGACTATCCCAAGGTTGGAAAGCTCAACTTTGATGTGAAGCACACCCTGGAATATATTATTGAACTCATCGAGTCAGGGCAATTGAAGCTTACCAGGCCGGTCAATCTGAAAGTAACCTACCATGATCCCTGCCACCTGGGAAGGCACAGCGGTGTCTACGACGCCCCCCGGAAGCTGTTGAAGATGATTCCCGGCATCGAGCTGATCGAGATGGAGCGGCACGGAAAGAACTCCCGCTGCTGCGGTGCCGGCGGCGGACTGAAATCGGGATATCCCGACATTCAAAACAAAATCTCCCAGACCCGCATCAGGGAGGCCGAGGCAACCGGTGCCACCGAGCTGGTTTCAGCCTGCCCCTTCTGCTACCAGGGTCTGCAGGTGGGCATTCAGGCGCTTGACTCAAAGCTTACCATGAGGGACATCACCGAGCTGGTGGTCATGGCGATTGAGGAAAAGGCAGAGCCCGTAGCACAGGCCCAGACCGCTTAAGGAGGGGCATCCTGTTCCCATTTCGATCCCTCATCACCATCATTGCCGCACTCGTTTTTCTCTGCCCTTCGTGCAAACCTGACGATCGGGGAACTTCCACGGTCCGGCTGGCATACCTCCAGAGCGACCTCCATCATCTTCCTGCCTTTGTCGCGCTTGAAAAGGGTTTCTACCAGGAAGAAGGCCTCAGGATAGAGGTGTCGGGGATTTTTAAGGCCGGCCCGGAGCTGATGAGCGGGTTTTCATCCGGCAGCCTTGATGCCGGATATGTGGGTCTCGCTCCCGCCCTGGTGGCCGCGGCCAACGGCACCGCCCGGATAGCCATCATCGCCCAGGTCAACAAGAACGGCTCCGCGCTGGTGGTGGGAAAGGGCAGCCCGGTGAGCAAACCGGCTGATCTCAAGGGCACGGTCATCGCCATTCCCGGCCATGCCACCATCCAGGACTTCCTGCTGCGCAGGATGCTGGGTGATGCCGGCATCGGGGACAATGGTGCAACCATCATCACCATCAAGCCGCCGGAGATGATCAGCGTGCTCAGCGGCGGACAGATAGCCGCCTTCATGGCATGGGAGCCCTACCCTTCCCTTGCCGTGACCAATGACTCGGGGAGGGTGCTCGCCTATTCACAGGACATCTGGCCGGATCATCCCTGCTGTGTCCTGGCGGTCAGCACCGAGTTCCTGGAAAAACACGCGGCGGAGGTCAACGCGCTCCGCCGCGCTCATCGCAAATCCATTGATTACATCGAAAACAACCCCGTGGAGGCGGTTTCCATCGGCGTAAAGTACACCGCCATGGACCCCGCCGTGGTCACCCTCGCTCTCGGCCACATTCAATTTGATGAGCAGCTCTCATCAAGCCGGGTGCTGGACTACGCCCTTACCCTCAACAAGCTCGGGTACACCGGCATCGGGGATCCCCCGTCATTCCTGCAATCGCTGCTTCACACCTCACCCTGACAGCTGCGCAGCGATAAGCGCCGCGCCCAGCGCGCCGGTCAGCTGAGGCTGTTCCGGCACCCGCACGCTGACCTGCAGCTCATCACAGAGAGCCCGGACAACGCCGCGGTTCAAGGCCACTCCCCCGGTAAGCACCGCCATCTCCTCGAGGCCCATCTGGGATATCATGGTGGCGACCCTGCCGGCAATCGCGACGTGAATGCCTGCCGCAATGTCCTCGGGCGATCTTCCCTCACCCCTCAGGAACACCACTTCCGATTCCGCAAAAACGGTGCAGAGGCTGCTGATCAGGCAGGGGTTCAGGCCGGCAATCGACCGTGAACCCAGGTCATCAATCGGCAATTCCAGGGCCCCGGCCATGACCTCCAGGAATCTTCCCGTTCCGGCAGCACACTTGTCGTTCATGATAAAATCAATCACCCTGCCCTGCCCGTCGATGCGCATTGCCTTGCTGTCCTGCCCCCCGATATCAATCACCGTTCTCGCTTCGGGCATCAGATGGTTCACCCCGCGGGCATGGCAGGTTATCTCGGTCACCTTTTTATCCGCGAAGCGGACCGATGTTCTCCCGTAGCCGGTGGCGACAACCCCATTCAGGTCGGCAGAGGACAGCCCTGATGCCGCAAGCACCTGCTTGAGCAGGATATCCGCAACGCGCTCCACCGACGGACCCGTCTCCATCACCGCCCGGGCAACCGAATTCCCTTCGCGAATGATGACCGCCTTTGCGGACGCGGCCCCGATATCAATGCCTAAAAAGCTTTTGGTCATATGCCATCATGCCTTTTTCACCCTGCACAGCGATGACTTGAGGCCCGGGAACCCGGATATGGGATCCCGTTTCGCGTGATCGGTTAAAACATTGCAATCCGACTCTATCCATCCGTGCGGCAGATGAACCACCCGGGGCATGATTTTTTCAGATACCCGTGCCTTGACCGTTACTTCCCCGCGCGGCGAGCTTACCGCCACCGTATCTCCGTCTTTAACCCCGCATTCCAAAGCCGTTTCCGGATGTATTTCCAGGACTGGTCCCCTGGACAGCTTCAGCAGGCCCGGGATATTCCGGTGCTGTGAATGGAGGTACGCCGGATGCCTTCCGCCGGTGGTCAGGGTCAGGGGGTAATCCTGAGCAAGCCCGGGCGTGCTTCTGATACTCTCCAGTGGCTCCCGGTACTCGGGGAGGGGATCGTAGCCGTTTGCCTCAAGCGAACGGGAATACAGCTCGATCTTGCCCGAATAGGTATAAAATCCATCCCGCAAAAACTGGCCCGGCTCAAGGGTGTGCTGAATTCCTTCGGGATGCTGTTTCAGTTCATCCACCGTAACCCCGGTCGGTTCCAAAACAAAGCCCGCAAGATCGTCGAAGCCCTTCCAGGGAAAGTGCTTCCCGTACCCCATGCGCTTTGCCAGCTCCCACCAGAACATCCAGTCAGGCCAGCACTCCCCGCCGTCCACGGCCCTCGTCTGGAGGCTGAGCGGCATGGTCGCCACCTCCTCCCGCTCCAGAAAAAACGCGGCGGGCAGGACCAGGTCCGCGTGGCGGGCAGTCTCGGTCATGAAATGATCCACGACGGCTATAAACTCCATTTTACCGAACATCTCCCTCATTTTATTGCTGTTGGCAAGTTCAGGAAGCGGCGAGCCGCCTGCGCTGATAAATGCCTTCACCGGGCTCTCCGTGCTGCTCACGATCTTTTCCAGCACCACCAGCGCCTGCGCCTGATTGATCATGCTCACAAACATGGGGTGCTCATCCATGCCGATCGGTTTTTCCGGAGGAGGAGCGTCTTCAACCTGGGCCGGTGAAAACATAGTCGGCGAAAGAAAGGTGTTTCCGCCGGGGACATCGATATTGCCGGTTAAGGAAAGCAGAATGGAGATTGCACGCAACGTCTGCACGGTATTGGTTTGATGCTCGACCCCCGTCCCCGGTATGATACTGGCGGGCCTTCCGCCGGCAAACATGCGGGCTGCCTTCACGATGTCGCTTTGCGGTACCCTGGTAATCTTCTCAACTTCAGCTACATCATACCTGCCAACCATCTCCTTGAGCTCTTCAAATCCGGAAGTATACTTCTGTACATAGTCCTTATCGTAGAGTTCCTCATCTATGATCACCCGCATCATGCCCAGCGCCAGGGCGCCGTCGGTACCCGGGCGCACCCGTATGTGCAGGTCAGCCAAAGCGGCGACGGTGGGTGTCCTGGGATCGATCACAATGAAGCCGGTCCCCTGTTTTTTCAGTTCGGTAAACAGCCTGATGGTTCGCGGCATGCTGCTCGCAGCCATGCTCCCGCTGGCAAAGGGGTTTGCGCCCCAGATAATGACGGTTTTGCTGCGCTTCACGTCCGCGAAGGCCAGGCTGCCAAAGGTGGCGATCCCGTTCAGCAGGTGGGGAATAAAGCACTCGCTGGCCGCGGAGCAGAGATTCGCCGATCCATAGGCGCTCAAAAAGCGCTTCATGCAGAACATGGCGATGCAGTTCTTGACATAGGTCTGTCCGTGATAGACGCAGAGGCTGTTGGCCCCATGGCGCTCCTTAATGCCGTTAAGCTTACCGGCAAGCAGATCGAGCGCTTCATCCCAGCCCAGCCGCTTCCAAGTGCCGTTTTCCTTTTTCATGGGATAGCGCAGGCGATCCGGCGCGTACATGATATCAAGGGCCGCATATCCCTTGACGCACAAATCCCCCTTGCCCAGGCGATCTTCTTCCCATCCCTCCACCCTGGTTACCTTGTCCCCGCTTACCGCAACCTGCATGCGGCAGGTGCGCTCACAAATGCTGCAAAATGTTTTATGAAGCCGTTCCATGGGTTTCTCCTTTGGAGAACAGGGTTCAGGGAAAAGCAGTTTACGGTTTACAGTTGACAGTTTACAGCAAAAAAAGACAGGGTTCAGCGGTACAGGGAAAAGCAGTTTCAATTATGAATTACGAATTATAAATTATGAGTTTTATGTTTGCTCGTTTGCTGGTGTGGTGTCCCAAGTGTTCATTATATAATTATAGTAAACGACAACATAAAAAGTCATTGCGAGGAGCGCAAGCGACGCGGCAATCTCATGTTGTGTAATGCTTCCCTTTAATTATGAAAAATGGAGATTGCTTCGTCGCCCCGCCGAGGCGGGACTCCTCGCAACGACCGGGTTATTTTGTTTATTCATAAGGTTATTCATGGGACACCACACTAGATCTACCAGCATTTGTCCTTTGAGCTTTGACATTCATTTGACATTTTGATTTTGTCATTTGTCATTCACCCTCATTGGTCCTTGTCATTTTCCCATCACTCCATTACTCCACTACTCCAGTATATTTCAGTATCCCTAATTGCCCTCCCTCCCCCTCCTCTCTCCCGCATTGCCCTCTCCACTTCTGCGAACAGCTTGTGAAACAGTTTCACATCCCTCTTTTCAAGGGCAATTCTTCCCAGGACCCTTCTGAACCGGTCAATAAAGTCTTTGATATCCACCCTGGGGTGAAAGCTGATGCTCTGCAGGCAGGCATCCAGATGCTCATACATCTGATAAATGTCCCGGTTAGGTGCCAGGTCCCAGGAAAACACCTCGGTACCCTGCACCTCGGTAACGGACTTATACAATTCATAACAGTAGACCATCACCGACTGCGCCAGATTAATCGCCGGCTGGCGCAGGGCCGTGGGAATGGTCGAAACCATATGGCAGCTTCTCAGTTCCTCGTTGGTCAGTCCCTTTGATTCCCTGCCGAACACCAGGGCGATTTTGGCAGCCGGGCCGCGTTTTTGAATCTCACCGACAATCTGGGCGGGGGTGTGCAGGGGATAATGGCGGCCGCGCACCCGCTGGGTGGTCCCGATCACAAAAACAAAGGGCTTCAGCGCTTCCGCCAGATTGTCATACACCACCGCTTTATCCAGGATGTCCCGTGAGCGGTGGGCGAGCGCGTAGGCCTCCAGCCGCTGATAGGGGACCGGGTTGATCAATATGAGCTCTCGCAAGCCCATATTTTTCATGCACCGGGCAACTGAGCCTATATTTTCGGGATACTCCGAATTAACCAGCACGATTGATACGTGCGCCAGCGGTGTCGCCATGTTTTAGGGTACTGGGGTCAGGGTTGAGGGTACAGGGGAACAACAATTATGAATTACGAATTATGAATTATTAATGCAAGCCAAACATGTTTGATATTTCGGTAGGAGCGCCTTCAGGCGCGATTCATTCGCGGCTAAAAGCCGCTCCTACCGGGCATACACACGTCTGAGAGCTCAATTCTCGGATTCAAGCCCGCAAGAATCTAACTTCAGACCATTCCCTTCTATTAACTGCACATTATTGTGAGTATTATATATCATGCCAGGGTGCTTCTTTAAAGCAAAATAACCTGCAACAACCCAATGATTATTTTTCGTTGCTTTTGTGAGCGAATGCCTTTATCCTGATTGCCGGTTGATGGAGTGATGGAGTATTGGAGTATTGATTAAATAACTTAGGCTTAAATTTTGCCTTCTGCATTCATAATTTATAATTCGTAATTCATAATTGACACTGCTTTTCCCTGAACTCTGCTCCCTGGTTTTTTTGCTGTCAACTGTCGAACTGTGAACTGTAAACTGCTTTGCCCTGTACCCTGAACCCTGTACCCTTTCTCCCTTGAGGTTTATCGTATGTCAAGTGTCATGCAGGCCGTTGAGCAACGGTGCAGTGTCAGAAGCTTCAAGGACACGCCGGTGGATCAGGGAATCATCCGATCGATCACGGAGGCGGCACGGCTTGCCCCCTCCGCCTGCAACGCTCAGCCCTGGAGGTTTGTAGCAGTGACTGAAAAGCCCCTCCTGCATCAAATTGTCGACCGCGGACTGGGCGGGGTCGTACCCAACAGGTGGGCTGAATCAGCACCGGTCATTATCGTCGGATGTGCCGTTTTAAACCTTCTTACCCACCGCCTGGCCGAAGCGGTGAAGGGGATCAATTATCACCAGATAGACATGGGCATCGCCCTTGAACACATGGCGCTGCGGGCGACGGAAATGGGCCTGGGCACCTGCTGGATCGGCTGGTTTAACGCAAAAGCCATCAAAAAGATTTTACATCTGCCCGGGGGCTGGAAGATTATATCGCTGCTGGCACTGGGATACCCAAAGGAAGAAAACAACGCACGCAGCGCGCGACTGGCGCTTGATGAAATACTGTTCTTTAACGGCATAAATTAGTGCGGGGCACTGCAGGCGGAAATCAAGATATGAAAAGGCAGGGTTTACTCATCAGGGCGGTATTAATTATCATTCTGGCATCACTTCTGTTTGCATCTTTTAGAGGCAGGCCGTATGTTCAGCTCCTGTTCTCCTCCAAATATATTTTATATGCTGTGGCCGGCATAGTTGCCATAACCCTTCTGGCAGCCAAACGCGTAACCAAACCGGTCAGGCTGGCGTTCCTGCTCATCTTCTTTTATATCTTCGGCGTGGCAATCGGCATTCATCCCAGCCCCCTGTGTGCACTCACCAAGGCACCGCTGCGCTACCACCTGAGCGGCTTTATACCACCCCCCATGATGGTCATGGCGGCTGTCATGCTGCTGCTCACCGTTATAGGCAATAAAATCTTCTGCGGATGGATCTGTCCCCTGGGATGTTTGCAGGAAGCGGCTTTCCTGCTCAGCAAGGGAATCGGCAAAATCAAATACTCTTTTTTTACGACCAATACCGTACGGGCATTGCTCCTTGGACTTTTTATCATCTTTCTGTTCGCGCGGGATATCAACATCTATGATTTCTTCAACCCCTTTGAAATCTTCCACTGGCATTTCACCCTGCCGCTGATAGTTATTATATCCCTGGTGCTGGCCGCGAGCCTGCTGCTCTACCGGCCGTTCTGCCAGTTTGTATGCCCCGCCGGCCTTCTCACCTGGATTTTTGAGCACACGAGCCTCTTCGCTGTCCGGAAAAATGAGAAATCGGTGCACGAACTGCAGGCAGTGCATCAAAGCAGGCCCCTGCAATGCCATAGAAGCCATCGTGGATAGCCGGCAGATCGTGCCTGACTGCTTTGCCTGTGGTGCCTGCATTACATCCTGCCCGGAAGACGCCCTCACCTTTTCCTTGAAATAGGCAACACGAAGCCCCCGGAGAATAATTATCCGGGGGCTTAGGTTACACATTTTTAAGGTGCCACGACCCTGTTCTTTCAGGCAGGCTTCCGCTGCTCTATTTTGCCAGCATGGGATCGATGACTTTCTGAAATTCGGCAAGCGGCTTGGCGCCTACCAGTTTCTTGCCGTTGACAAAAAAGGTCGGCGTTCCCCTCACCGCGGCCCCGGCGCCTGTTTTCATGTCCTCATCGACCGCGGCCTTAAAACGGTGACTGTCCAGGTCGGCATTAAACTTCTTCATATCCAGCTTTAACTCCTGCGCATATTTTTTAAGGGTATCAATCTCCATTTGCTGCTGGTTGGAAAAAATCCTGTCATGCATCTCCCAGAATTTACCCTGCGCACCGGCGGCAAGGGCTGCCTCGCCCGCCAGACCCGCCTGTTTATGAAACGGGAGGGGGAAATTTTTAAATACCACTTTTACCTTGCCCGGATAGGCATCCATGATCTGTTTTACGGTGGCCTGTGAGCGCTGGGAATAGGGACACTGGAAGTCCTGAAACATGATCAGGGTTACCGGCGCGTCTTTCGCCCCTTTGGAAGGGGAATCACCGGCAGGAATGGCATATACCTTGTTGGGGTCCTCAGCGGGCTGTTCCTTTTTCGCCCCTTTTGCCGATTCCTCCTTTACATTTTTTCCCCATTTAAAGGGAATCTCTTTTCCGCTCAGCTCTTCATCTATTACCTTCACAAATGCCTCCAACGGTTTGGCACCGGCGAAGTATCTTCCATTGATGAAAAAAGCAGGGGTGCCGGTAGCGCCGAGGGCCGCTGCCTGCTTGCTTTCACGATCAACCTGCTCCTTGTATTTTCGGCCCGTAAGGTCGGCTTTGAACTGTTCCATGTTCAGCCCCAGTTCCTGAGCGTAGCGGAGGAGATCTTCCTCTTTTAAGCTTTTCTGATTGTTGAAGAGCACATCCTTCATTTCCCAGAATTTACCCTGGGCACCGGCGGCAAGAGAGGCCTCGGCCGCAAGGGGAGCATCCTGATGAAACGCCAGCGGGTTCTGCTTGAAAACCTTTTTAACGTCCTGAGGATATTTCTCCTCAATCTGTTTCAGCGTTGTCTGCACCCTGCTGCAGAAAGGGCATTGAAAGTCGGTAAACTCCACGATGGTCACCCGGGCATTCTGGGGTCCATGGGTGGGCGAATCGCCGATCTCTACCGGATAGCGGATAATTTTTTTTGCGTCGATCTCCTGCAGCGCGCTTATCACTTCGCTCTCGGATTTTCCCGCCTTGATGAGCGGAATGATATCCTTTACCATGGCGCTCGCTATTTTCTCCTGTTCAGAGGTCAGTCCGGTGGTGTCAACGGCCATTGTTTTTTCCGGTTCCGCTCCTCCCTCACCTTTACCAACCTGTCCCTTGGTACAACCAAGCGCTACTACCATCACTGCGGCCAGAATTATCCATCGCTGCATCATACCCTTACCATCCTTTCCTGTAGGTGATTAAAATAACTAGCAATGCTATATTCTTGCCATATATTTCAGCATCCGGCAAGTGCAAGATGAGAAGGGAGCCGTAAGACCTGTAAACGTGCATGACTCCCCGCACACTAAACTTCTTAAGCGCTATGCGTGACCTTCATTATCTCCAGGGCTTTCTGCATGACCCTTTTCTCGCTTGAAAATGAGAGCCGATGCAGCGCCTCATCCGCGGGCAACCAGCGTGCCTCCTCAACTTCGTGGTCATGGTTATCGGTGTGGCCCGCGGCATACTTTATCAAATAAAAATAAACCACTTTGTGGCACCGCTTTTTTTCACCCGCCTCCTCCAGCCAGAACCAGTAGTCTATGGTATCAATGAGCCCCTCTGAACATCCCTCCAGCCCTGTCTCCTCTCTTACCTCCCGCACCGCAGTCGCTTCCAATGACTCCTTTTTTTCCACCAGACCTTTGGGCAGCTGCCAGTCACCCTGGGGCGGCGTCTTTATCAGGCATACCATGGTCATGTCGCCCGCCGGGCGATAGATCACCCCGCCCGCCGAGATCTGAAATATGGTCTTAGCACGCCTTCCCGCTGGCATCATTTTTACACTTTTTCAATTCCGCCAGAAAATTGCCGATCACGCCCATCAGCGGTTCCCGCGGCAATATGTCGCCGGCAATGGTATATGACTGCATGACCCGTATCACCTTGTTAAATACCTGCGACTTGCCCCGCTCACAGACCCTGTAGAGCGGACAGAATTCGCACCGGTCCCTGTACTCCACGCACAAAAATATGGGCACGACAGCGGCCTGCAGGGCCTCCGAAAAATGCTCCAGGGTAAAGGCCGATTCCAGGAATTCATAAATGCGGGACCATTTCACGACGGTCAATTCAAGCGCGTCCTCACCGCCGCTGTATTTCTGCTCCATTTCCCTGAAGTCCATTAATTTCTGCATGCTGCCTCGTCACGAAGCTAACAGGATGTTGAAAAAGAAGTTTTCTCCAGGCTGGTCAAAAACATCCAGATGCAAGGCACGCGATATCCTGAGGAATGAGGCGTACATTTCAGTACGCTGCAATGACGAAGGATGAGCGTAACGCAGCAGATGGGTGTTTTTCAGCAGCCTGTTAGTTTGAAGGAACGTGCCTGCGCACTATTTGCACAAATTCAACCCAGTGCTTTATGGTAAACGCCTGATACAGCGTCTGGTTCTTGATATTCTTCCAGAGCGAGGCAACCAGCCAGCGCTTGTACAGCTCGGGCGCGCCCAGGGCGTTGAACAGCTCTTCCTTGAGTGCATGGTCGGAAGCATCCGCTCCGCCATCATCAGCCGTGTTCTCATCCGCCCAGTATTCCCGGAGCAGCGCGAGGTATTTTTGCGTCATCTCCCTTCTTCCGCTCACCCTGCCGTCCTTCGGTGGAAGATATCCCCTCCATCTGAGGCAGCCGATGCTGCCCACCAGAATCTCAAGCCTGCGGATAAACTTAAAGTGACAGGGGGGTTCAGCGCCGCCGACCTCGCACAGAAAATCATAGGACCGGCCGCCCAGCTTTCCCTGGATCTCGTTCTCGAGGCTCCTCATCCGTTCATGCCAGTCGCGCCCCGGGCTGAGGGCATGGCTGGGAAACACCTCCACCGGTTTCCCGCTGCCGTCGGATCCGAAAAAGGAACAGTCGATGTGGCGGGCGCACAGGCCGATCAGCGTGCGTTCAACCAGCAGATCTTTTAATGCCTCGCGCTCACCCAGCATGGAGAACACCTTACCGTCAATCTGCTCCTGCAGCGCGCGCACCCCCGCGGTCGCGGTTTTGTCATCTCTTTTTCTGCCAAGCCACTTTTCCATTGCCCGGGCATAGGCAGTTAGCTCATCGCGCTTTTCGGTTCCCACCTGGTAGTGGCACCTGCCGAGGGTATCACCGCTTCCGCCGATGGCCCTGCAGAGTTGATGAACCCGTGCGGGATAATCATATCTCCAGATGCAGCAGAAGTCCATCATGGTCCTCAAATCCCGTACGTCCGGGGAAAGCTCCCCCAGCTGCAGCTCCATCCTGTTTATCTCCTGCACTTCATGGTCCGGGCCTCCCCGGCCATACCCCCTTATATTTTCATCGTGGTAACAGGAATCTCCATCCGCCGCCCTCTTTTTGTCGGCCTTCCTCGTCCCCTCGAGGAGATGATATACGGCATCATAGGGAATACCAATCCCCCGGTGAAAATTGCATCTGCCGGTCGCGCTCATAACAGCCACACACCTCCGTCGTTGGCACTGGAAATAGTGAGGATACTGTGTTATAGATGTAGAAATTGAGTTTCCATGACATGCATAGCAAAATTTCGCTCCGAGCACAACCATAAAAACACCTCCACTGAAGGGAATCCCTCTTACCTGATAATCCCGGGCACACAATGAAAAGCATCCTCCCCAAGCCTCTTTCACGAACCATCATCAATCAGTACAAGCGCCACGACATCTTCACGTGCACCCACCAGTCGCACACGCGCTTTGGCTACCGGGTATCCGTGTATCATGTTCTAAAGGAAAAGGCGTGCTTCCCCCGGGGCTGCATTTACTTTAACTGGCGATGCCGCCTGCTGAACAAGGGGCAGACCTGCCCTAAAAAATTCAAGCACGTGGGGAAAAACTGCTTCAACTGCAGGGAGTTTTATGATGAGAAGGAGATTTTAAAACCGGAGCTGCTCATAGACGACAAGGATTACGCCGGCTTTGTCAGGAGCATGAATGCATTTGAAGATTGGCTGGAATCGGTGCGCGGCAGGGAAATTGAGTTCTCCGGAACCGTCCATGCCCTCAAGCCCGGCTTTTACAGGAGGGCCGATGCCCCGGAAGGCCGGGTTTCGTTTGACGGATTTCTCTTAAACTTCAGCGGCGGTTATATCAACCTCGACTATTTTGATGATTCCGTCTACGCGAAGATAGGCTCCTCCGCTCAAAGCCGGCTCAAGCTGTGCACAGGAGATAAGCTGACGTTCAGGGCTCAGGTCAAAGAAGAGCGGGGACGGATTGTGCTGGTAAGAGCGCGCGGCATCGAAATTGATGAGAAAGCTGCCGGGGACATATGGACGGAAAGCAGGGCACAGCTGGCGAAGAGTACCGGCACCGTTATACCCCGGTACTATGAAAAGTGCATCAGCTGCGACAGGGGATCCCTGCTTGATGTCGTCAGCACTGACAAAAAACAGCGGATGATGCTCTGCCTGGAGGGAATACAGGACCCGGAGTTCTGCGTTTACAGCGTTTCCAAACTGCTGACGGTGGACAACTGCGCAATGGTGGAAAGAGAACAGAGAGAATAGTCAGAAGCAGTAAGGGAGAAAAGATAAAACATACTGTCAAAGGACAAAACCCAAAGTTCAAATAAATATCAAAGCCCAAAGCGCAAATAAATTGTTTTAAAAAAAACGCAAGCTAAAGCTTGCGGCTACTCCGGATTTGTTTCCCTCAACCCATGACCCTCCACATTCATAATTTATAATTCGTAATTCATAATTTTATTTGCTTCCCCTGTACCCCTATTTTTGTAACCACGAAGCGCACGAAGAAGAAAGCAAGAAAAGCACACGAAGAAAAACATTGAATCGTAGGGGCAACCCCCTGTGGTTGCCCTGCAGTCAGATTTCTCAGTCGCACCGCAACTTCGAAATGACAATGCATCAGCAACTGTGAGTGTTCTTGCCGTGGACTGTCAACTGGGAACTGACTTCAGTTTTCAGTCTGCAGTTTACAGTTACCAGCGCCCCGCCAACCGTTCTTTTGCTGCTCCCCTGTAAACTGTCAACTGGGAACTGTCAACTGTTTCTCCCTGCACCCTGTCCCCTGTACCCTGAACCCTGTTTTTTTGACCCTGATCCCTGAACCCTGTACCCTGTTTTAAATCCATCCCCTCGACTGTGCCACATACCCCATGATGCGGTACATCAATTTCGCGGCCAGGAAATCAGGCGCCACATTTCCCGGCTGCGGGCTCAGTTCCACCACGTCAAAGGCAACCACCCGCTTGCGAAGGCACAGCTTCCTTAAAAGTCCGGTGATTTCATGCCAGCTCATTCCGCCCGGTTCCGGTGTTCCGGTAGCCGGCATGATGGCCGGATCCAAAACATCCAGATCAACCGTGAGATACACATCATCGGTCAGATGCAGCAACACATCCTCCAGGATTGCTTCCCCCTGCTTCACCTGATGATCAAAAAAGGTCACCACCGGGGCGGAACGCTTGAAATCAGCCTCCTCCCGGCACAAGCTCCGTATCCCGGCCTGAACCAGCGGACAGAGTTCGCTTATGCGCCTTCCCGCGCAGGCATGACTGAAAGGGGTTCCCCCGTAGCTGTCCCTGAGGTCCGCATGGGCATCGAGCTGCAGAACGGATAAGCGGGGATATCGCTTGACCAGCTCACGTACCGCCCCCGGGGAAATGGAATGCTCACCGCCTGCTATCACCGGCAGCTTATCAGGCGCGAGGTTGCGGGCCACAGCCTCCGAGACCATGCGCAGCATGGCTTCGGGCTTTTCATCCTTCACCGGCAGCGGCATCATGGTATGTATGCCGATCCGGCAGGTTTCATCCCCAAGCTCCTCATCATACAATTCCATATGGGCGGAGGCATCGATGATGGCCGCGGGTCCCTTCGATGTCCCGCTGATATACGAAGTGGTCGCATCATAGGGAACCGGGATGACCGTGACCCTGGAAGTTTCCGGGTCAGTCAGGAGCAGATCCGTGCCGCCAAAATGGGAGGAAGAGGCTTTAAGAGAGTCCATCGTAAATTATCCTTTAGTCATTTCGGGTACATGTAGCAAGAAAGTTTACAGTTCACGGTTGACAGTTTACAGCAAAAATAGCCGGCTGGACAGCCAGTCAGCAGGTCAGCTAGACACCTAATCAGGGTGTTAGCATTTGTAGCCGCAAGCTTTAGCTTGCGTTTTTTTCGTGGCTTCCCGCTCTGCTTGCAGATTATTACACCTTTGCCACACATTGCCACAGGCTGAAGCCTGCGACTACATTCCATAAAACCAGACAGCCGGCAAACTGTCCAGCTGATGAGCCGACTGAGCTTTGACCATTCATTTGAACTTTGGATGTTGTCATTTGGCATTTACAAGCTTTGCTTTTTCCTTGCCTCATTACTCCACTACTCCATCACTCCATCAGGTAATTCAATACCCGTCCCTCTTGTGTTTTTGACTCCTGTCACCCTGACCCCTGTCCACTTATTTTAACTCACCCTTCCCCTGACCCCTCACCTTTTATCATCCTTCAACTCGCTTTTCAATTGATAATAATCCTCCCATGACAGGCCGTCTGTCCGGCAAGGAATGATGGAGTTGTTGTGCAGAAGAGGTTCATCCAGATTGAATGCTGAGTGCCGGCGCGCATCTTCCCATAATGCCGTTCCCGGAATAGGTGAATACTCTGCCAGGAAAGGACGCGCCCCGCAGTCCCTGACATATCTGATGCTCTTCCTAACCTCATCGATTTTCTGCCCCGGCAATCCCGCAAGGAGATACACTCCTATATCCTTCCCGTCATAACCGGCTCCCTGTAAATTTCGCACTGCCTGTTCAAATTCCCTGCGTGTTACCTTCCCCCCGGTCTTTGCCTGGAGGAAATCATCCGCGGTCTCGAGGCCGAGCCGAATGGTTCTGAAGCCCGTTGCGTACATAAGATCGGCAATTTCCCGGGTAACATTTCTCGCATGCAGGCCATTGGGCGTATGAAAATTACAGGAAATGTTTCTCTTTTGTATCCCGCGAAGCAGGGGAACCAATCTTTCTTCCGACCGGTACAGCAGGGCATCATCATAAAAGGCGATGTTCCTGACCCGGTAGCGGTCCAGCCAGTATGCTATTTCATCCAGTACTTTTGAAGGATCTCGTTGGCTGAATGAGTTCCTGAGAAGAGATGAAGCGCAATACGTGCAGTTGCAGGGGCAACCCCGCGCGGTAATAAGGCAAATCACATCATGGTTGCTGAGCAAATCAAAAGCGGGATAGGGATAGGAATCCGGTCGATCAGGGTCCGGCACTGAGGTGATTTCCCAGTCCGTCCACTCGCTCATTTTTTTAAGAACCTGCTATTTCACCCTCACCACTGATACAGAAATCAGCGCCGGAATATCGGACCGCATGCCCATGGCACAGTGTTGCGTAGATTCCGCCCAGCATGACCGGCACATCAGGATAGCGCTCTTTCACCAGCCTTATGGCATGAAACGCGCCCGGGTACCAGTAGGTCATCATTGAGGTAACCAGCACCGCATCAGGTCTCGGCAACTTTTGCAGCTCTTCCTCAAAGACGTCCGGCTTTATGCCATAACGGCTGTACTTCCGCGGGATGCTTTCAAGCACTGCCGGTTTATCAACCTGTTCTTTGTGAAAATGCCTGTCTCCGTAGTGCTTGCACGTTGCATTTTCTTTTTCCGAGGCACCGCCGGCAAGACAATCAATCAGGTAAACCATGAAACCATTTTCCCTTAATACAGCCTGCTATATAGAGCAGCCCCAGCGGCCTTGCCCAGAGGTCATAGGCGGCAAAATCATAAATCCAGGGATTAATGAGAAGGACTGTTGGAGGTTTTTTCATGAATCAGTTTTCAGTTGACGGTTGACAGGGTGCGGGAGAAAGTAATTATAAATTACTAATTATGAATTATGAATGGTAGATTATTTCTTTTGATAATATGCATGTGATTTGTTATAGTGTTGTTATATACGATCAAATTCAATATAATTTTCCTTTGAGGTTCGACTTTGTTACAATTTGACCCGGCAAAAACAATCCGCTACTGGCATGAAAGTGCAGAATATGATATGACAGTTGCGGATGCTCTATATGAATCTGGGAAATATCCATATGCTTTGTTTATGGGACATCTGGCATTGGAAAAAACACTTAAGGCACTGGTAGTTATGACTACCGGCAGGCATGCGCCTTACACACATTCTTTGACTCTTTTGGCAAGTGAGTCAACCATTAAGATTCCGCAGCACACAATGAAAAAGTTAGCGAGGTTCATGGAATTTCATATCGAAGCCAGGTATCCTGACGAGCAGAAAAAATTTTATCACAGATGTACAAAGGAATTTACCAGAAAAATTTACATCAGATGAGAGAAATATACACATGGTTGACAGAGAAATTACCAAAAAAGTAAAAGCATTTGTTAAGGCATTACGAAAGAACAGAATAAAAGTTACAAAAGTAATCCTATACGGTTCCAGGACTAGTGGGAAATCTCACAAGTACAGCGATATAGACGTCGCTATTGTCTCACCCGACTTTGGCAAAGATAGGTATAAAGAGGGGGCTCGACTTTTCGAACTGGCATACAAAATAGACCCCTTGATAGAACCGGTACCGATTTCCACCGAAGCTTATGAAAAGGACACGTGGATTCCTTTAATATATGAAATAAGAAAAAATGGCATAGAATTAGAATTGGCATAAAACATTTTGATCCCCTGCATCCTCTTTTTCTACCCCTCACTTCGGCTTGCAGTTTACGCTTCACTGCTAACCGTAAACCATCGACTGTAAATTTCTTTTCCCCTTACCCTCAACCCTATTTATGTAACCACGAAGCGCACGAAGAAATGAATTGCATCGTAGGGGCAACCCCCTGTGGTTGCCCCCACAGACCGATTTCTCAGTCGCACCGCAACTTCGAAATGACAATACAGAGTTTGTCGTTCTGCGGGGTGTGAGATATCATGGTGGGTCAATTCATAATTCGTAATTCATAATTATAATTGCTCCTCCCTGTCCCTGTACCTGAACCCTGTACCCTGTTCCCTCATTGTTTCTTATCACAACTTGTGCTATCTTGAAACCGAAGACTTTTCAATGAGGGCGTATGAATATTCTGGTACTGGGTGCCGGCGCGATCGGATCGGCGTTCGGCGGTTTCCTGGCAAAAAGCGGCAACCGCGTCATACTCTACGGCAGAGAAAATTGCATCAGCGCCATTAACAATCGCGGCCTTTTTATCCAGGGAATCTGGGGCAGCCACCACATCACCAATATAAAAGGCTACAGCAGCCTGTCTAAAATCGCGCGCCATGAAGGAAGGCAGTTCGATCTCATCCTGCTTACCGTAAAATCATATGACACTGAAAGTGTCATGCACAATTATCTCAACACCTTCGGCAAATCAAACCTGACGGTCTCTCTGCAAAACGGACTGGGAAACCTGGAGATAATTGCCGGGCTGCTGGGAAGGGAGAAGACAATCGGCGGCCGGGTTATATTCGGCGCGGAGCTGCTCGAGCCCGGGGTTGTCAAAATCACCGTGTATGCCGATAAGGTTGTTCTCGGCGCACTGAAGGGCGGCGTCCCGGTTGAGAAGGTTAAGGAGATAAGCGCGCTCTTTGACCGGGCGGGCATTCCAACCACCTGGACGGATGAAATAGAAAAGTACCTGTGGGGCAAAGTCCTGTATAACAGCGCCCTCAATGCGCTGAGCTGCCTGCTGGAAGTAAACTACGGCAAACTGCTTGAGAATGATTATACAAGAAGCTTAATGGAGGATATTGTCGGTGAGCTCTTCACGGTCATAAAAGGTCAACACGTCCCGGTTGACTGGGAGAATGCCGGCGCTTACACTGCGCACCTGTTTTCAGAGCTTATCCCGCCAACCCGGGACCATTTTTCCTCCATGCTCCAGGACATCCGGAACGGGAAGAAAACAGAAATAGATGCCTTAAACGGCAAGGTAGTCGCAATGGCGGAGGAAATGGGGGCAGATCTGCCGGTCAACCGTGTCCTCACCGCTCTGGTGAAAGCCAAGAGGCTGTAAATGGTGATATAACTCGTACGCACGAATTATCCTGCGAAACAAATTCGCAATGACCAAAATTTAAACAGAGGCAAACAAGGGACCAGGACTGGGCAGAAAGTGATTTTGGGATTTTGATCAGCGATGTGCGAGGTCGGCATATGGGATCTGTGATTGGATACCAGCGTTTTCGCCTACCCCCTGATCCTTGACTCCTGAACCCTGAGACCCTGAACCCTTTTTTGCTAATTCTCGCAAAAAACCATGGACCACTTGCTGGATGAATTCCTGAATTATCTCCTGGTAGAGCGCGGGCTTTCCCTTAACACCCGCGATTCCTATGCCGGGGACATGCAAAAATACCTTTCCTTCCTTCGGAACAAGGGCGTTAAAGATATTCATGAAACTTCCGATGTAAGCATCAGCCTGTTTTTAGCGGCCCTGAAAAAGGCATCCCTGTCAAACCGGACCATCGCCCGCAACCTGTCCTGCATAAAAATGTTCTATAAATATCTGGCTGATACTAATCACATCAGCAGCAACCCCGCCCTTAATTTTGAAACTCCCAAAGGCGTGATGACGCTGCCGCATGTTCTGAGCATAGATGAGGTGGACATACTGCTGCAAAAGCCGGACAGGACAAAGCCCGCCGGTTTACGGGACGCCGCCCTGCTGGAACTGCTCTATGCAACAGGCCTTCGGGTTTCTGAACTGGTGCATTTGCACCTCAATGATATCAATCTTGAAGCGGGATATCTCATCGCCTTCGGGAAAGGCTCCAAGGAAAGGCTGGTCCCTATCGGGGAAGTGGCCCAGAACGTCATGGGCGAGTATCTTCACAAGGCACGGCCCCAATTTCTCGGCCCATGGCACAGCTCCTATATCTTCGCCTCCAGGAAGGGAAAGCCCCTGACCCGCCAGGGCTTTTGGAAGATCATCAAAAGGTACGCGCGGGCAGCCGGCATAACAAAAAATATCACCCCCCACACCCTGCGGCATTCATTCGCAAGCCATCTTTTGGAACGGGGTGCTGACTTGCGCTCGGTGCAAATGATGCTCGGGCATGCGGACATCTCAACCACGCAGATTTACACCCATGTCACCAGCGAGCGGCTGAAAAAGATTCACACCCAGTATCATCCCCGCGCCTAAGAGGCGGCGGTATTATCGTGTTTCCGACTATGGTCTGTCATTTCGAGCAACAGCGAGAAATCTTCGTCATTTCCTCGACTGACGTCATAGCCACATGGCCTTTAGAGAAAACACTTTATGACTCCTAAAACCAATCTGCTGCTGGTTGCCGCAAGCAAAAAAGAGCATGGCCGCTTATCGGATTTTTTATCCGGATCACGGCTATGCTGTTTTCTCGTCCACGAGCAGATCCCCCGTACCGGATATCATCGCCAAAAACAGCATAGAGATTGTTCTTATCAGCTCGGAAACGAAACCCTCCCTCGACAGCCCTTCCCTGCAGACGTTGAAGGACATAAAGAATTTCGATGAAAGAATCGAGGTGCTGCTTCTGGCGCCCCGCTGCAGCCGGGAGTTCGCGCTCAAAGCCGTGCAAACGGGGGCTGCTGACTGCCTCAGCGCGCCCGGCGACTACGACACCATCCTGAAGACTTTAAACAGCGTTAACGACTATTACAACATTCGCAAACAGACTGGACAGCTGGAACGCGATATAGAGGCATTGTACACCTTCCAGGGCATGATCAGCAGAAACCCGCGCATGCTTGAGGTATTCAGCCTTATAAAGCGGTTGGCAAAACATTTTACCAGCATATTAATCACCGGAGAAACGGGCACGGGCAAGGAGATGGTGGCGAAGGCAATTCACAACTTAAGCCCGCGGGCGGATAAACAATTTGTCCCCTGCAACTGCTCGGCCTTTCCCGAGACACTGCTGGAACGGGAGCTTTTCGGACATGTGAAGGGATCCTTCACCGGCGCCACGGATTCCAAACCCGGCATTTTCGAATACGCCGGCGGGGGCACGGTGTTCCTGGATGAGATCGGGGAAATGGCCGTCTCGCTGCAATCAAAGCTGCTCAGGGTTTTGGAAGGACGCACCATCAGGCGCATCGGGTCACCCAATGAAACCCGGGTGGATGTCCAGATTATTACGGCGACCAACAGGGATTTGCGTCTGGCCATAAAAGAGGGGCGTTTCAGAGAGGACCTTTTCTACCGCATCAACGTCATTGACATCAACCTTCCCCCCTTACGGGACCGGAAGGAAGACATCCCGCTGCTTTGCCACTACTTTCTGAGCCGGGTCAACGGCACATGCGGCAAAAATATTAAAGGCATCTCCCGCGGCGCTCAGCTCAGGCTCATGGAGCACCCCTGGGAAGGAAACGTGAGGGAGCTGCAGAACGTGATTGAGAGCACCGCCCTGTTGACGGCAAAAGACTACATTTCAGAGGGGGAGATCACCGCCCAGCTTGAAAAGTCGGGCGGGCCGCTCAAAGGGGTCATTCCATACGGAGATGATCTTACCCTTGGAGGAAGTGGAACGACAGCACATATCCCGAATCCTCTCCAAAACAGGCGGGAACAGGACACAGGCCGCCGTGATACTGGGTCTCTCGCGGCGGTCGCTTCACCGAAGGATGGAGAAGCTGAACCTCAACCAATAATCTTTAAACCCGATCCGCGATGAATAAGAATCATTGCCTTAGTCACTTTCACTGATTTTTTCCTATTTGTTCCGATTCTTCATGGCAGTTTTATACATTTGTTTCCTTCAAACCACTGTTAAAGAAATAACGCAAAACTTTTTTATTATTCCTTCGTTTAATCTGCCATCTGAAGGCGGTTATACTTTATGCAGTATACGTCAATTTTTGCTTGACACATCATCCGCATTCACCTAGCCTTGCCCCGCTTTACCGCAACTTTTTTTACACTCCACATGAAACTGTAATCAATGAAGGAAAGAATAATGGTGCGAATGTACAGACTGTCAATCCTGATATGGGTGTTGTTTTGTACGGTCATCGTTTCAGAAAGCGATGGAATGACCGTAATCTGGAATCCAAACATGAGCAAGATTTGGGTGGTTATTACTTATATTATGGCAATTTATCCGGACGCTACACGACGGTTATTAATGCGGGAAAGGTTACCTCTTACCTATTGGATAGACTGTTCATGTATGAGCATGTCCCTCATTTTATTGCTCTCACTGCTTACGATCTTTCCGGCAATGAAAGCGCTTATTCCCGCGAGCTTTCTCTGATACTGGACGATTACATAGATCATGAAGACAACTGCCCGGACCATTACAACCCAGATCAGCAGGACATCTATCCCCCGGCCGGCAACGGCATCGGCGATGCCTGTGACTGTGAAGGCGATTTCACCTGCGACAGAGACGTTGACGGAGGGGATGTTACCTTATTCCAGTCAGAAATGGGAAGAAACCGGTATACTCGACCCTGTACTAATGTAGATCCATGCAATGGAGACTTTGATTGTGATGGTGATGTGGACGGGTGGGACAACATGCTGTTCAAACAGGATTCAGGCAGAAGTCCATACAATAGACCCTGCCCCTTATGCACGCCGGGGGAGTGGTGCAATTACCGGTAACAGGCAGATTTTCTCAAAATGCCGGGCCCCCGAGTTAAACACTGAGGGGCTTTTTTCATGCCGTCGCGCTGCCACACGATATGATATTCAGCATTCCTGTAAGTGAAGTCTTGACAGACTGCCCAAAAAGTAATAATAGATTGGGTGTTTAAAACACTCCAAGGCTTATCCAGTCGGGACGTAGCGCAGCCTGGTAGCGCGCTTGCTTCGGGAGCAAGAGATCGCGGGTTCAAATCCCGCCGTCCCGACCATTAATAATTATCTTACATTCTCATATCAGCGCATTGCATATCGCCCCACGAAATAATGGGGCTTTTCATTACGAGCGCCCGACCGCCATGAATAAAAAAATGGTAACATTATTTATGAGCTGTTTAATAGCGCTAGCCTTTTTTGCTGATAATCTCTGCTCTGAAACTGCAGATGAAACATATCACAATGGATACCATGCTTATACAACCGGAGATTACGACGAAGCAATCAGATTATACGAGCGGGTATTGTCAGCAGGCCCCAATAGCAAAGCGTTTATGGCGCTTGGGAATGTATATTTTGCCAAAGGCATGTTTAATGAAGCGATTGGCTCATATAAAAAGGCTATTGCGCTGCAACCGGAATTCGTTGACGCACATTATAATCTTGGTGTCGCCTATGGCCGAATGGAAATGTTGAACGAGTCTATATCCGAATATCACAGCGTTATTGCGTTAGAACCGGATCACGCAGCTGCGCATAATAATCTTGGGCTTGCTTACTTTAAACTGGGAATGACAGATGAAGCTATACATGAATTTAAAACAAGCCTGGCTTCGCAACCCGGTGCGTTCAATGTGCTCTTTAATCTTGGGTATTCCTGCTATTACAAGGGCCTGTTCAATGATGCCATCGATGCTTATAGCAAGGCCCTTGAAATCAACCCTGAATTGCCACATGTATATTACTATCTCGGAAAAGCCTATGGAAGAAAAGGCTCATATACTTTAGCTAGTGCAGCACTTTTATAAAGCAGGATCCCTCTATCTAAGAAATATTTTTAAATGAAAAGGAAAGTCCCAGCACAACGAAGAAAAATCGTCAGGACAACCATTGCAGGGGAGGTCAGACTGAATCCTTCGCTGATTACCGGGGCTTTGTACAATACCGCCATAGGCTGGGAAAACGGCAGGTTGTCGCCATCCCTCACCAGCACCGCTTTTGCCATATCGCTCTGAAGATAGGCTGGAAGGAACATCTTTTGGGAAAAAGTTGTCTTTCGGTCGCACGGAATGCCCAAGGCAAGCTTTATGCCGAAACCGCTCCAGCTGTTTCCGGGCAGGAACTGATCGAGCAGCTGCCTGTAGGTGTAATGGCTTATCTGAAAGCGTATCGTATCTGAGTTTCCCGCCTGCTGCCTTTTCAAACTGGTCGCGGATACGTGTTGCACAGTTATCGGAAAAATGTTTATAGAGGTATACTCTGTTTTCGGGCTTGTTATTTTCAAGCAGGGCATTGTAAAGAGCCTGCCGCTCTTGCGGGAATAATAGTTCAGTACCTGTTCATAAACGTCGCGCTTCTCCTCGTAATAGGTCTGCATGAATGAACTCATGCTTTGATCATGCAAGCATGTAATAGGTTTCGCCCTTGCAGTAACGCCAGATGAAATTAGGCGTTTCGAAACTAAATACACCGTAATTATAAACCTGGTCAAGATTGTTTTCGGGATCTTAACCCTTATTGCGCTGTGTCCGAAATAGGAATAGATTTCAGTTCCTGAAGAACAGGTGAGAAGGCTGATTTGTGCCTGGGGAGAAAGATTGGCAGCTTCACCTTTTGGTGAAATAAGGCAAAATAAAATCAGGATCAGCAGGGTTCGCTTCATGATGGTTTATTCAGATTCCCTCAAAAGTAAACAAATAATTCGGCGAAGGAAAACCTAGGTTAATTCAGTGTTATCTAGATGGTGAATTCATTTAGCATCTTGCTGTTAGCCTTAACTGTTGCCTTATTTCTCAGTGCCATGCCCCTATAATAGCACCCATCACCATGTACCTTAAAACATCATATCCTGCATGGATCAGGAATAACTTTAAGGAATGTTTTTCAAACAGGAAAAGATTAGCCCTGGAAGTTGAAATCCAGCACACTGCAATAAGCATACCCATACCCGCCCCTTTTAATGCGTTTGAATGCGGACCAAGGAAAGCGGCGATTGCAAATGCTGCAATAAATGAGAATACAAAGGATAACAGCAGGATCATCCACAAAGAGTTGTCCCTTTACGAAATCAGCCTCAACAAATCCGTGTTCCTTCATCCATGGATTTCCCAGGATAAAAGGCGAATACCAAAAACTGCCCATTACAATGTTTGTGAATGCAGCCAGGGCTACTGCCCAGTAATTTATATTTTCCAGTATTGATAACATTTCTTATTCTTAGTCAATGTTTGCTAAATTAACGAAAAAGCAGCTATGTTGTTTTAAATATTCAAATAATACGCACCGGTCAGTTCTTTGAACTGGTCAGTAAATTTGTCCGTCCTGATTGCGAAATAAATTTCATCAGTTTGAGGATAGCCGGGCAATAAAGAAAACTCCAGCAATACCCTGCTTGCAGGTCTTGCCGGGTTTTGTAATAACTGTTGTTTGCCTGTGAAGATAGAATCCATGCAATCGTGCAGTCTCACGAAATTCATCAATGCTTTTTAAAGGAATGATGACGGCCAGCCTGCCTTTGGCATTTAATAAGTCTGACCGAACCCTGTATCAGTTGGCTGAAAGTCATCGATTCATTATGCTTTGCTTTGGCAAGCCGAGGATCTGAGGTTTTTAAAGAGTCAATGAAAAAAGGCGGATTGCAGACGATTAAATCGTACAGTTGCACCTTTTTCATTTGAAAAGGTATTAAAATCAGAATGAAAGATTTTTAACCGCTCCTTCCATGGGGATTGATCGAAATTATATTTGGCTTCTGAATAAGCCGGTGTATCAATTTCAACAGCATCAATTTTCGCATTGCACCGCTGAGCAAGCATCAGGGCGATTAGTCCGGTACCTGTTCCCACATCAAGGATACGTGCAGCATCATCAGCTGAAACCCATGCTCCGAGGATCACGCCGTCAGTACCGACCTTCATGGCCGCTTTTTGTTGTTCAATCCTGAACTGTTTGAATTCAAACCAATTATTCCTGCCCATTTGTCTATAATTCAGAATTTTTCAAACATCCCTAATCCAAACAAGGCAAAATCATATTTCACCGGATCATCCGAATCAAATTGTCTTAAATTCGCTGTAAGCTCTTCAACAGCCTGCCAGTCATTTTGTTTTCGCTGTAATAAGCCAAGTTTGCGCGCTGTATTTCCTGAGTGAATATCAAGTGGGATCATCAATGCCGATGCCGGCACTGATTTCCAGATCCCGAAATCAACCCCGCTCTGTCGAATAACGGACCATCCATCTTAAGAACAGGTTGATCCGTTTTGCCGAAGATCCCTTTGAAGGATTGGCAAAGTGTTTTTCTGTTCTGGGATGTGGCTGATATGAAAGGAACTCTTCGCGAAACGAGGGTAATTGCAGATTTGATGGTATGGTCAAAGGAATAGGCCTTTGAAAAGATCTGTTCCAATCCTCCGTGTTCCTTGTAAATCCTGGCAAGGCCTTATAAAATAACTGCAGTCTGTACCGTTGAAAGTACGGTGAACAAAAGTGTTAAAACGATACTAGATCATTCTCTGTGAAATTCATCATGAAATTGTAAGGTTCTCCGCCCATCAGTTCCATCAGTTTTGTGGCATTCCTGATGATCGTAGGCCGCTGGCCCCATGCAATGACTGCTGAAAGAAATGCAGCAATTTCAATATCTTCCTTACGTGAAAAAAGATGGGGGATTGTTATCGGATCGGATTCAATAAACTTGAATGCTGTTATATTGAAGATATTTTTCGTCAAGAAATTCTTTCAGTGATGACTTTGTCCATCGGGGTCGCTTAATCGGTTGATCATTCATGCACAATGCCGTCACGGATATGGATCATGCGGTCAGACATCCCTGCAAAATGTTCATCATGCGTGACAATGATAAAAGTCTGCCCGAATTTTTCCCTTAAATTGAAGAAAAGCCGGTAAAGTTCCTCCTGGTTGTGTGAATCGAGATTTCCTGAAGGTTCGTCGGCAAGAATTACTGCCGGCTCATTGATCAAAGCACGTGCCACAGCAACCCTCTGTTTCTCCCCGCCTGAAAGCTGCGAAGGTTTGTGGTCAAGCCTGTCGCTTAAATCAAGGATTTTTAAAAGCTCTTTCGCTCTTGATTCAACATCACTTCTTTTTCTCCTGGCAATATATCCCGGGATACATACATTTTCAAAAGCTGTAAACTCCGGAAGCAGGTGATGAAACTGAAAGACAAATCCAATCTCTTTGTTGCGGAATCGTGAAAGTTCTTTTTCCCCGAGTGCAAAAACATCTCTCTTTTTGATGTATACTTTACCCTTGTCAGGTTTTCCAAGCGTACCAAGAATCTGCAAAAGGTGGTTTTCCCTGCCCCGCTGGCGCCGACAATCGAAACAATCTCACCTTTTTGAACTTCGAGAGAAATTCCCTTTAAAACTTCCAGATCACCAAACGACTTTATAATCAATTCTGCCTTTAACATCCCTGTCGTGTATTTTGAAGATTTTGACGCCATTATGGTGAGATTGAAAACAATAGCGAACGATAATTGCACTTGATCTGTACTACTGAGCCTGATCACCTGATTAAACATCTGCAGCCAGTATTCAGTCTTTTAATTCTTCCTCTATTTTGCGCTTGATATCTGTTGTCCCGGTTTCGATCTTATCAGACAATTTATTAAAGTCGTTTTTTATATCAGAGGTATGAGTCTCAAACTCCTGTTTGATGTCATCGGTGGCTTTTCTGAACTCCCGCATCGCTTTTCGCAGCAGTACGTGCCAGACCTGGAATAGCGTCTGCCCCAAAAAACAGAAGGGCAAAAAACACTACTACTATCAATTCGCCGCCGCTAATAAAGAGTACCAAATGTCCCATGACTAATTTACTTTTTGACAAAGGTAATATTCCAAATGCAAATGTAACAACCCGGATAAAAAATTATAAGGATGAGTACAATAATATTTATTGTCTTTCCCAATGTTAAGATTAATGTTTAATTAACGATAAATATAAAAATATTTGAACGTTTGAACAATATAATCGATTATTTTTGTAATTGATAATTTTCAATCGTTATAATAATATTCTAAAACTGATGAGCCGGAAAATATTAATCAGAGATCTTACATTGCGCGATGGCCAGCAATCGCTTGTTTGCGACACGAATGAGCCAGGATCAGGTAGAACGTGTGCTTGCCATTATTATAAAGATGCCGGATTTTATGCCATTGAAGTCTGGGGAGGTGCAGTACCCGATTCGATCATGCGCTTTTTGGGCGAAGATCCCTGGTATCGCCTTGAAAGCATTAAAAGCGAGATCGGCGATATTTCAAAGCTTACTGCTTTGTCAAGAGGGCGTAACCTTTTTGGCTACAATCCTTACCCCGAAGATGTCATTGAAGGTTTTAACCGTAATGCAGTGCAATCAGGCATTGGAATCATGCGCATCTTCGACTGTCTGAATGATGTCGATAACATGGCCTCGACGATAAAGTATGTAAAGGAAAACGGCGGTATGGCCGATTGTGCTGTATGCTACACTGTTGACCCGAAATTTTCTGCTCTGCAGAAGGTGAAGTCCATGCTCAAAGGTAAAAGATTGCCTTCAGATGTATTTACGCTCGATTACTTTGTATCCAAAGCCAAGGAAATGCAGGCTTTAGGTGCTGACATGATCACGATTAAGGACATGGCAGGCTTGATCACTCCTAATGTAGCCGGTGAATTGGTACGCAGATTGAAAAAAGAAATTGATCTGCCGGTTGATTTTCATACCCATTGTACACCGGGTTATGGATTGGGGGCATTGTTAACCGCGATGATCAATGGTGTCGATATCATCGATACGAACATCATGACCTTTGCTGGGGGACCTGCTGCTCCTGCTTACGAGATCATCCGCATCTTTGCCGATAAATTGGGCATTGACACCGGTGTAAACCTTGAAGCTGTGATGAAAATCGACAGAGAATTAAGGATCATCAGGAAAGAATTGGCTGATTTTGATTCTTATAAGCAGTTCCCGGTCGAATTTGATTTCCTGAATTCAAAATTACCTGAATCAGTCGATAAGCTCTTTGATATTGCGATTGACCTTGCGAAGACTGATAAAGAAAACGAGCTTCTTGACGTTATCCACCGCATCGAAGAATATTTCAATTTCGTTGATCCCGACGAAGCCGTTAAAGCTGCTGAAATCCCCGGCGGGATGTATACAAATATGCTTGCCCAGCTGAAGCAGCTCAAGCTGGACATCTGCTTCCAAAGGTTCTTGAAACCGTACCGCTGGTGCGTATCGATTGCGGATGCCCGCCGCTTGTAACGCCTACCAGCCAGATTGTAGGGGCGCAGGCTGTCAACTGTGTGATTGACGCTGCCAATGATAAGCCGTTTTATACCAATGTATCCAACCAGTTCTTCAATCTGGTCAAAGGCTCTTATGGCAAGACGCCCATTGAAATAGATCCTGATTTCCGCGAAAAGATTTGCAGCGTTCGCGAGGCAGTTCCATATGATACTTCCAAATACAAGAAGCAGGACAACCCGATTATCCTCGAAAAATTTGGCGGCGTTCTGCTGGCTGAAAACGAGAAGGAAGAACTCCTGATCGAATTTTTCCCGAATGTAGCCCAGCCCTATCTGAAAAATAAAAAGGAAAGAGAGATTATGGAGATCAGGGCAGAAGTCAAACGGCAGATGGCCTTCGAAGCCGAAGAGCGGAGGGCTAAATACCTGATCATGACCCCTGAAGAAAAACAGGAACGGCTCTTGAAAGGACTTGAAAATTACAACTGGGGTTCACTCGCCACCAATCCCGAATTGGAAGAGTAATTACTGATAATTATTCATAACAAATAAGGGTTATGCCTGTAAAAGTCATAACCCTTAATTATATTAATATATTAATGACAATCAATTAAATAGATTATCTGATCGTTTCCGGCAAACTACTTTTTAATCCTCATCTTGTAGAATGAACGGTACACAAAATAAAGGCTACTAGCATGAAGACAACGCCGATATAAGGAGCAACTGAATAGAAGTTGGCGAAATGGCAATCTCCATGGCCAGCAGTCCGAATAATGTTGTGAACTTGATGATCGGATTTAGTGCAACCGATGAAGTATCTTTAAACGGATCACCAACGGTATCGCCAACAACCGTTGCATCATGCAACGCAGTTCCTTTTTCTTTCAGGTCCACTTCAACCACTTTTTTGGCATTATCCCATGCACCGCCGGCATTTGCCATAAAAATTGCCTGGAAAAGACCGAAGAATGCGATAGCGATCAGGTAAGCTGACAAAAAATGAGGACTGCAGCATAACGCGGCGGCTATTTCGGCCAATATCCAATGATCCTGGTATCCCGACAGGAAAGCAAAGGCAATGGCAAATGAGAAAATGGCAATAAAAATATTGAACATTCCTGTTCTGGGCATATTGGGTACAGATCTTCACCACTTCTTTTGACTTTTCAATCGAAGCTTTTTTATCAGCATTCTCATCAAGATTGATATTTTTCTTAATATATTCAACTGCACGGTATGCACCGGTTGTAACAGCCTGGATGGATGCGCCGGTAAACCAGTATATTACTGCTCCTCCGCACAGGAATCCAAGAATAGTATAAGGATTCAGAAGGTTAAGAATATCTGTCGGGTTCAACGCCGAAATGATTTTTGATTACAAGGATAAGGGAGAAAATCATGGTTGTGGCACCGACCACTGCTGTTCCGATCAAAACCGGTTTTGCTGTGGCTTTAAAGGTATTTCCTGCACCGTCATTGGCTTCGAGATAATGTTTTGCCTTTTCAAAATCAGGTTTGAAACCAAAATCTCTTTCAATTTCGTTGATTTCTTGTGGAATATTCTCTTCGATCAGTGAAAGTTCATAAATCGACTGAGCATTATCGGTTACCGGTCCATAGCTGTCAACAGCAATTGTAACAGGGCCCATGCCAAGAAATCCGAATGCCACAAGGCCAAAGGCAAATATGAAGGATAAATCATGTGTGCATCCAGCCCATAGGTACTGGCAATATAATGCAATGAACATAAGGACGAGAATACCATTCCTTTCCAGAAAGCGCTGAAATTACCTGCAACTAATCCTGAAAGAATCGTCAGCGAAGCACCACCTTCGCGGGAAGCCTTAACTATTTCTTTTACATGTGTCGATTTAGGACTGGTAAATATCTTTGTAAACTCGGGAATCAGTGCAGCACCCAGTGTTCCGCAGCTGATAATGACCGAAAGCGTCAGCCAGAGATTGTTGGGAAGGTTGCCTAACTGCCAGTAACTTGCTAGGAAAGTAACAATGATCGAAAGAATGGAAGTAATCCATACCAGGTTGGTCAGTGGTTTCTCAAAATCAATATCATCTCTTTCCGGTACAGAATTTGCTCAAGACACTGATTCATATAGAATGCAGCTATTGAAGTTATAACCATCAAGATACGCATCACAAAAATCCATGTCAGCAATTCCATCTGCAGTTCAACATTGGTGACTGCCAATACGATAAAACTGATAAGGCAACACCGGTAACACCGTAAGTTTCAAAACCATCTGCCGTCGGGCCGACGCTGTCGCCGGCATTATCACCGGTACAGTCAGCAATGACGCCGGGATTTCGCGGATCGTCTTCTTTAATTTTGAAAACCACTTTCATCAGGTCGATCCGATATCAGCAATTTTGGTAAAGATACCGCCTGCAATACGCAATGCGCTGGCGCCCAGTGATTCACCGATGGCAAAACCGATAAAGCTTGCACCTGCATATTGCGCGGAACAAACATCAAAATGATCAGCATCATGATCAGTTCAACGCAGATCAGCATAACACCGATACTCATACCGGCATTCAGCGGAATATTCAGCAGCTTTGATAGGTTTGCGTTCAAGCGAGGCAAATGCCATACGGCTGTTGGCAAGTGTATTCATCCGGATGCCAAACCATGCAACGCCGTATGAACCAAGTATCCCGATGACTGTCCAGGAAAGGATCAGCAGTACACCTCCGAACGAATTCTCCTTCAGGTACCCGAAATAAAATGCAATACATAAACCAATGATGACGAAAAGCATAAGAAGAAATTTGCCCTGCTGGATCAGGTAAGTCTTGCAGGTTTCGAAGATCATTTTCGCAACATCGAGCATCGACTTGTGGGCGCAGGTTTTTTACCTTAAGGTATTGATAAAAACCAAAGCCCAGTCTAAAAAGCAGATTATGAAGCCCAGCATCAGCAGATTATTCTGGATTCGGTAAGATCAGGGATTTTAAGATCGGCCTCACCGGGCAAATACCGGCAGGACTGCCATCACAAAGGCAATCAACGTAATAATTCTCTTGATTAACATAGCAGATAAATTGGTTTAGAAATTGATTAAAGTTGAATCATATATATCAAAGACACGAGTTTACCGGCAAAGATGTTAAAATGAACAGGAAAGAATATTTTCAATAATTCGGAATGCCTTCGGAGCACTTGTTTAACCTGTGAATTTTTCAAGTTGAAC
>CAWCBP010000002.1:0-181721 GCA_963793865.1 uncultured delta proteobacterium | reverse complement strand
CAAACCTGCCGGTGATGTAACCCTCGGTTCGCTTGTCCTGGGGGGAGGTGAAGACCTTCGGCGTTTTATCAAACTCGATGAGCTCGCCCAAAAGCATGAAGCCGGTGTAATCGGAGACACGGGCCGCCTGCTGCATGTTGTGGGTGACGATGAGAATGGTGTAGTTCGTTTTCAGCTCGGTCATCAGCTCCTCGATTTTCAGGGTGGCGATGGGGTCGAGCGCCGAGCAGGGCTCATCAAGCAGGATGATTTCAGGCTCCACGGTGAGCAGGCGCGCAATGCACAGCCGCTGCTTCATCTCTTCGGAAAGGCTTAGCGCAGGCTGGTGCAGCTTGTCCTTGAGGTCGTCGAGCAGGTCAACCGCCTTCAGGCACCGCTCGACGATGTCGGCGTAGAGCTTCTTCCTTATCCCGTGCGTTTTGAGCCCGTAGATCATGTTTTCATAGACCGAGGCCGGGAAGGGGTTGGGCCGCTGGAACACCATGCCCACCTTCTTCCTCAATGAAATGACGTCAAACTCCTCGATCCGCCGGTCCGTCACCAGGATGGTTCCCTTAATGGCCACATCGTCAATCAGGTCATTCATGCGGTTGAAGCAGCGCAGCAGGGTTGATTTGCCGCATCCCGAGGGACCGATCAGCGCGGTTATGGAATGGGTGTACACGCAGAAGTTCACGTCCTTGAGCCCCTGGAAGCTTCCGTAAAACAGATTCAGCTCTTCCGTCTTGAGCGAGCAGTCAGTCATTATCCGAACTTCCCCTGAATGTAATCTTCGGTCTGTTGCACCGCCGGCGTGGTGAAGATGGAGGAGGTTTCACCGTATTCCACCAGCTTGCTCATGTAGAAGAAGGCCGCGTAGTCGGTGGCTCGGGCGATCTGCTTGGTGTTGTTGGAAACCAGCACGATGGTATACTCCTTCTTGAGTTCGCTCAGCGCCTCTTCAATCTTGGCGGTTGAAATGGGGTCCAGTCCCGAGCAGGGCTCATCAAGCAGGATGATCTCCGGCTTGATGGCGAGCGTCCGGGCAAGGCAGAGCCGCTGCTGCTGTCCGCCGGACAGCTTGAGTGCCGAGGTGTGAAGCCGGTCCCGCACCTCTTCAAAGAGAAAGGCCTTGCTTAAGCTCTCCGCGACCATTTCGCTGAGTACCGCCCGTTTGTTAATGCCCTGCAGCCGCAATCCATAGGCGATGTTCTCAAATATGGAGCGGGGAAGCGGCAGCGGCACCGCGAAGACGGTTCCCACCCGTTTCCTCAGGCTGATCACGTCGGTGCGCGGGTCGAGCACGTTGCTGCCGTCAATGGTTACGCTACCCTCAATGGTTACGCCATCCTCGAAATCGATCATCCGGTTGATGAGCGAGATGAGGGTGGACTTGCCGCTGCCCGACGGACCCATGAAACCGGTGACACTGTTCCTGCACACCGTGAGGTTTATGTCCCGCAAGACCGCGGCCTTTCCGAACGATACACTGATGTGCTCAAAGTTTATCTTGCAGTCCATGGGAGCGGTTACGAGTACTTTGAGGTTATGCGGTGCATGAGATAATAGGCCACGGCGTTGATGGCCAGGATGATCAGTACCAGTACCATAGCGGTGGCATATGCTTTTTCCATGGAGATGCCCTCGCGGGCCAGGATGTAGAAATGCACCGCCATGCTTCTTCCTGAATCCATGAGCGAGGTGGGCAGCCGGAGCGAGCTTCCCATGGTAAAGATGACCGCGGCGGTCTCGCTGATGGTCCTGCCTATGCTCAGCATGATTCCGGTAAGAATACCCGGAGCGGCGCAGGGCAGCACCACCCGGGTGGTGGTTTCCCAGCGGGTGGCGCCGAGGGAATAGCTCACCCTCCTCAGGTTGCCGGGCACCGACTTGATGGCCTCTTCGCTGGTTCTGATGATGGTGGGCAGGATCATGATGGCCATGGTCAGCGATCCTGCCAGCAGGGACCAGCCCATCTTCAGCTTGATGACAAAAAATATGAAGCCGAACAGGCCGTAAATGATCGAGGGTACGCCCGCCAGCGATTCCACGCCGAAGCGGACAAGGGTGGTGAGCCGGGACTCCCTGGTATATTCGGTCAGGTAGATGGCGGTGCCCAGTCCCAGCGGCGCGGCAAAGAGCAGGGAAAGCAGCACCAGGAAAAAAGTTCCCACAATGGCGGGGAATATGCCGCCGTGCCTGCCCATGTCCTCGGGAAAGGTAAGGATGAATTCCAGGTTGAAGTTGGCAATCCCCTTGACGAAGATGATGAAGATAATCACCACCAGGATGCTGACGGTAAAGAGCGCCTGCGCGTTCAGGCAGAGTGCGGCAAAGGTGTTGACCGAGCGGGGATTCACCCTCATTTCAAAACCTTCCTGCGGATGACGAAATTGGCGATGTAGTTTAAGATCATGATGATAATCAGCAGCACCACGCCGGTTGAGAACAGGCCCATGCGGTGGTCACCGCTGGCATAGGCAAGCTCAAGGGCAATATTGCTGGTCAAGGTTCGCAAGGGTTCAAGCACGCCGGAGGGGATTTTCAGGGCGTTGCCGGCCACCATGATCACCGCCATGGTCTCACCCACCGCCCTGCCCATGCCCAGGATGAAGCTGGCCAGGATGCCGGACCGGGCGGAGGGAACCACCACCCGGTAGACCGTCTGCCACTTGGTCGCGCCCATGGCCAGCGACCCCTCGCGGTAGGAGCGGGGAACGGACATGATCGCGTCGTAGGATATGCTGATCACCGTGGGCAGGATCATGATACCCAGCACCAGCGAGGTGGTGAGCAGCGAAAAGCCGGAGCCCCCCAGCTGTTCCCGTATCACCGGAACAATGTAGACCACGCCGAGGAAACCATAGACCACCGAGGGAATGCCGGCCAGCAGCTCCAGGGAGGGCTTGAGATAAATCCTGCCCTTTTTGCCGGCGTACTCCGCCAGGTAGATGGCGCAGCCCAGCCCCAGCGGCGCCCCGATCAGCAGCGCGCCCACAGTGACCATGCATGACGACACAATCATGGGGAATATGCCGAACGAGCCCCTGGTGGGCGCCCACTTGAAGCCGAGGATGATGTGCTTGACCCCCACCTTGAAAAAGAGGGGAAGCCCCTCGATGAGAATAAAAATGAAAATGAGAAACAGGAAGAAGAGAGAGGAAAATGCAAAAACGGTGAGGGTAACGCTCACCACGCGTTCTTTGAGATTATTATGAGGAGAAGTCATTTGCAGGTATAAGACCTTCTTTTATTAAAAGAGATTGCCCGGCTTCGGAAAGCACGTAGCGTATAAAAAGCTGGGCAGCCTCACTGGGCGTGCCCATGGTGAGATATAAAAAAGGCCGCACAATTTTGTAGCGCTTATTCTTGATGGTTTCGACGGACGGTTTCACATTGTCGATGGCTACGGCGACAACCCGTTCATCGACGATCCCCAGGGAGAGGTATCCAATGGCGTAGGGGTCGGTTGCCACCACTTCCCGCACGGAGCCGTTGGAGTCCTGAACCATGGTGGCGTCATCGATGGTGTCCGTTCCCATCACCAGCTCCTCAAAGGCGCCCCGTGTTCCCGACCCCTCTTCGCGGGAAACAGCGTCGATCCTGCGATCGATCCAGCCCAGCTGGCTCCAGTTTTTGACGCTTCCGTTGAATATGGATCGCACCTGGGCCAGGGAAAGGGAGGTGACCGGATTGAGGGGGTTGACCACGATGGCGATGCCGTCGTAGCAGATGGGTATTGCCGTAAGCACCTGCTCTTCCGCCTTCAGATCGCGGGAGCACATGCCGATGTCCACCGTGTGGGTGATGCAGGCCTGAACCCCCGCGGTCGACCCCCCGGCCTGGACGTTAACGGCAAAGGTGGGATGATCGAGCATGAAATGCTCGGCGAGCTTTTCGCTGAAGGGCATTACCGACGTGGAGCCGGCAATATTGACGGTGAATTTCTCACGGGCCGCCGTTTGCGGGGAGCTGTTCGAGCAGGCCGCAACCATCAGGGCCATGCCCGCGAGCAGGATTGAACGACAGCAGGCCACTCCCTTACTCTCCTTTGCTGTCCCGTAAATGCCGTACTATTTTACCCTCTGCCATGAAGATGACCAGCTCGGCGACGTTCACGGCGTGGTCGGCAATCCGCTCCAGGTACTTGGAGATGAACAGCAGGCGTGTTGACCGGGTTACGGTGCTGAAATCGCGGGTCATATAGTCGAGCAGCTCGTGGAAAATCTGGTCGTGGAGCCGGTCCACCTCCTCATCGTGCCTGATCACCTGCCGGGCAAGGTCAGGATTTGCGTTCACAAAGGCACTCAGGCACTGCTTGAGCATCTGCTGCACAATGTCCGCCAGTCGGGGCATCACCTGATAGGGCTTCAGCTGGGGCTCGGCGTTAAGCTCCAGGACCCGCTCGCAGATGTTGACGGCCATGTCACCGATGCGCTCGAGGTCATAATTTACCTTGATGGCGGTGGTGATGAACCTCAGGTCTCGCGCGGCAGGCTGGCGCAGGGCGAGGATTTTCAGGCAGAGCTCGTCGATCTTCAGCTCCTGGTTGTCAACCTTGTCATCGTCAGCGATTACTGCTGCCGCCAGTTCGGAGTCTCTTTCGCCGAGGGAGGTGATGGCCCGGTTGATCGCCTTTTCCACCAGTTCCCCCATGAACAAAAGATTTTCCTTCAGATCGCTCAGTTCCCTGTCAAACGGTTTATAAATATGCCCTTGCATGGCCAGAACCCTCCCGGGATTAATATGTCCCGACACTATAGTTATTTTCAGAAGACTTTACAATTAAATTTTCATACAGGATGTCTTATTGAATGCAGGGGCGACCGGCCGGTCGCCCCTGCATGTTTGGCTGTTGCGTCATTATATTTTGTCATTCCGAACGAATGTGAGGAATCTTATTTCATTATTTTGGAAGATTTCTCGGATTCCCTCGAAATGACAATAAGGCGCATGGCGGGGTTAGGCCCCGGTTACCAGCCCCGCCCCTGCCTCGAAGGCCTTGTGGAGTTCCGTGGGGAACTGCGCGATTGTCCCCCTTCTCTTTTCATCAAGTCCGTGGAGCATTCCCTCAAATCCGCAGGCGGAAAGGGCCTCAACTGCTTCGACCTTGTGCAGCTTTAAGACCAGCATCACATTTTCCATGACATGGTCATAGGTATCTATGTAGGGGTAGCCCCAGGTTCCGATGACCAGGGCCCTTCTGCCGGGTGTAAGCGAGGCCTGGAATTTATAGCGCTCAAAGCAGTCCCAGCGGTCCAGGAAGGTTGAAAGCTGGGCGCACTCCCTGCCGGTGTAAATGGGAAACCCGATGATAATGGCATCCGAGGCAATGATCTTGTCATAAATCCCGGTCATGTCGTCCTTGACCGTGCACATGCCCTTATATCCCTCATCCTTGCACTTCCTGCAACCGACGCAGAAACGAAGATCGGTTTTCCGGAGCATGATTTTTTCTCCCCGCGCGCCGGCGCTCGCCGCCCCCGCCAGCGCTTCGTCAATCA
Organism: uncultured delta proteobacterium; assembly: GCA_963793865.1. Classification (GTDB taxonomy): domain Bacteria; phylum Desulfobacterota; class WTBG01; order WTBG01; family WTBG01; genus CAZWCD01. The sequence continues at coordinate 176,238 of CAWCBP010000002.1, read as the reverse complement.
AAAGGTCGGTGTTCCCGTTTTGCCGGGGGCTGGCGCAGAAGGCGGTGACCTTCATCTGTTCGGGCGGCTTGGACGGCTTCGGCGCGGGCGGCCTTTCCCATCTTCTTACCTGGATGGGAAGTGCACGGTACGCTTCCATGTCGTTGTAGATGTCGAGGGCAAGCCTTTTAAAGGTGTCCATGTCCTCCATCATGTGAAAGAACGGGTCATAGGACTTGGGGACAACCAGCTGTATCGCCTCCTTGACCTCCTCCGGTCCCGCCTCGCTCTTCTTGCGCAGTGCCATCACCATCGAGAGCACGTGGAGTATCTTCTCCTTCCTTCTTCCCTGCAGGATGGCAGGCCAGATGGCAACGATCTTGTCCAGAAGATTTTTTCCGGCTTCATTCATGCGTATCTCAGACATGACTCCTCCCGCGCGTGAGCTTACAGTTGGTTGCACGTTGTCCCGGGGGACCGCTGCCGGGCAGGTGCCGGCGATTCACGCCCATTGTAATGAAGACGCGTATGATTGGCAAGCGATAAGAGGGCGCTGCGGTTCAACAAGCTGTTTGACAATAAAGCTGATTTATTATAAACTTCAACAAAAAGATACTGTTCTTGTACGGGTGGCAGAGGAATAATGCGGCAAAAAACGGTTATATTCTGGGTAACCATCGGGGCGGTGCTGCTGGCCGGTTCCGGTCAGCTTTCGGCCTCCATCAACGTGAGCGGGATGCGGTACTTTTCCGCCCCCGACCACACCCGTATTGTGGTTGACAGCGATGGGCCCCTTTCCTTTCAAACCATGGTGTTGAGCGGCCCCCCGCGGCTGGTGATCGATCTCAAGGATGCCGCCACTGCCGGCGCGGCGCCGCGCTCCCTTGCCATCGGCGATTCCATTGTTCATCGTGTGCGGGTGGCCCGCTTTAATGCCGAAACGGTGAGGCTGGTCATGGACCTGGTGCAGCCGGTTCAATCAAAGGTGTTCCTGCTCGACCGTATTGAGGACAAGCCCTACCGCCTGGTGATTGATTTAAACCGGTCCGACCTGGCCGAAAAAGAACAGGAGTCCAGGGTCCGGGAGCAGAGCAGTGAGCGCAGGATTATTGTCATTGATCCCGGGCATGGCGGTGATGATGTGGGGGCGGTCAGCAAGCGGGGCACGCGTGAAAAGGAGATCGTGCTGGCGCTGGGGAGAAAAATGCGGGATTACATCAACGCCAGGGCCGGCTTCAAGGCCTTTTTAACCCGCGACGGCGATTACTTTATTCCCCTGGAAAAGCGGATCACCATCGCGCGTGATTACGGCGCTGATTTTTTCATCAGCCTGCACACCGATGCCAATTTAAACAAGGGGGTGAGAGGGGCCTCGGTTTACTGCCTGTCGCTCAAGGGCGCCAGCGATGAAGCCGCCCGCCTTCTGGCGGAGCGGGAAAACGCCTCCGACATGTTCGGCGGGGTATCTTACGCCGATGACAAGGACCTGAACAGCATCCTGGTTGACCTGGTGCAGACCCAGACCATGAACGACAGCCTCCGCTTCGGGGGGATGGTTTTGAACGAGCTGGGCAGCCTGAACCAGGTAAAGTTTAAACAGCCCAAGCAGGCGAGGTTTGTCGTCCTCCGGGCGGCCGAGATGCCATCGGTTCTCATAGAGACAGGATTTATCACCAATCCCGAGGATGAGCGCTTATTAAAGAGTGCGTCGTTTCAGCAGAAACTGGCCCGTTCCCTCTCCGACGTAACCTTCGATTTCGTTTCCATGATGGCCAAGCGGGACGGCATCGCGCTTCCGGAAACCCCGGCGGAGACGGGGAAGAAGGGGATGCATCTGGTAAAGCCGCGCGAAACACTCTCGCAGATCGCGCGGCAGTATGACACCACCGTGGATGCGATCGTCAGGGCAAACGACCTCAGGGGCGGCGATCATCTTGTTGCCGGGAAAAAGCTCTTCATCCCCTGATCAGAATCGCTCAGCCCCTGCCGGCGGTGCGCATGGGCAGGCAGCAGGAAAGAGAGGTGCCGTGCATGTTGATTGAAGTGAAGGTGAAAAATCTGGCGTTCGATCTGGCTAAAAGCGGGGCCATGGTGTTCCTTGAGGAACTGAACGGAACCCGGGTTTTGCCCATCTGGATCGGCATCTTTGAAGCAAATGCCATCGCCCTGGAGCTGCGTAAAATCAGCACCGCCCGGCCCATGACCCACGATTTGATCTTCAACATTATCAAGGGCCTGGGGGCGGAAGCGACGAAGATCGTGGTGACGGAGTTGAAGGACAACACCTTTTACGCCGTGATTCACATCAATACCCGGAAAGGCCCGGTGGAGATTGACTCCCGTCCCAGCGATGCCATCGCCCTCGCCCTGCGGGTGGGGTCACCCATGTATGTGGCTGAAGAGGTGATCAGCAAGGCGGGCCACACCGGAGAAGCGGAGGCGGGAGAGAAGGAGCAGGTGGGTAATTTTACCGACTGGCTGGAAAAGCTGGACCCCGATGATTTCAAATACAAGATGTGAGACGGCAGTGCTTCAGCGGTACGCCCCTGTGCTCCCGGGAAACAGCCTGCCGCGGCACCGCAACACCTACTGTGAAGAGGACCGGTTCCATGGCAACGTTACTGATTGTGGACGATGAAGTCAACCAGCGGAAGCTGTACCAGGAGGAATTGAGCGAGGAGGGATACCGGATACGGCTGGCGCGCAACGGGAAGGAAGCGCTGGACAGCATATCTGAAAATCCCCCGGACCTGGTTGTCCTGGATATCCGCATGCCGGTCATGGACGGCCTGGAGGCGCTGGGAAAGATTATCGGCAAAGAGAGAAATATTCCCGTCATCATCCACAGCGCCTATTCCAGCTACAAGGATGATTTCATAAGCTGGGCGGCCGATGATTTTGTCCTCAAATCATCGGATCTGACCGAGTTGAAAAGAAAAATACGGGATCTTCTGGAAAGGAAGCGGGCGTAAGCTGTGAAGACAGTCACTGCATTGATTCTGGCGGGCGGGAAGGGTGAGCGTCTCTACCCACTGACCAGGGACCGCGCCAAGCCGGCGGTTCCCTTCGGCGGCATTTACCGCATCATTGATTTCACCCTCAGCAACTGCATTAATTCCGGCATGAGGCACATCTATGTTCTTTCCCAGTATAAATCCCTTTCCTTAAGCAGGCATATCCAGCAGGGGTGGAATATTTTAAGCGGTAGCCTGGGGGAATATGTCACTGTTGTACCCGCCCAGCAGCGGATCAATGAGGACTGGTATAAAGGTACGGCTGATGCCATTTTTCAGAACATCTATCTCCTGCAGAAGAAAACGCCTGACATGGCCCTGATTCTCTCCGGGGATCACATCTACAAGATGGACTACCGGAAGATGATCAACTTTCATCTGCAGACAGGTGCGGATGTGACGGTGGCAGCGGTCGAGATGGATAAGGGCCTTTCGAACCATCTGGGGGTTATCGAGGTTGATGCGGATTTCAGGATAAAGGGTTTCCAGGAAAAACCGGATCATCCCCAAACCGTTCCCTCCAAGCCCGATAAGATTCTTGCCTCCATGGGCGTGTATATTTTCAACACCGAGATCATGGTGAAGCGGCTGATTGAAGACGCGAAGAGGACAACCGAGCATGATTTCGGAAAAAATATCATACCCGCCATGGTTGCCAGCGGGGACAAGGCATTTGCCTTCAATTACGTGGATGAACGGGGGGAAACCTACTACTGGCGTGACGTGGGAACGGTTGAGGCCTACTTCGAGGCCAGCATGGACCTGGTTTCCGTCTGCCCCCTCCTGAATCTCTATGACACCACATGGCCCATCCACACCTATCACGCGCCGAGTCCCCCGGCAAAAACCATTCTGGATGAAGAAGTGGAGGCGGGGGGCCGAAGGGGGGCGGCGTACGAGTCGATCCTTGCAGGAGGCGCGATCATCAGCGGGGGCGAGGTGAGAAGGTCTATCATCTCCGCCAATGTCAGGGTGGACAGCCACTCCCGGGTTGAAGATTCCATTCTGCTTGATGGAGTAAGAGTGCGGGAGGGGGCAAAAATCAGGAAGACCATTGTGGACAAGTATTCCGAGATCCCTGAAGGGATGACCATCGGATATGATCTGAAAGAGGACATGAAGAATTTCACCGTGACCGAGTCGGGGATTGTGGTTGTTTCCAAAGGCTTCAGGTTGCGCTGAGAGAGGCGGTACGGGATGGGAAGCACGAGAGGATGGCTGATGGCAATGATGGTTGCGCTGGGAGTGAGCTCCGCCGCGGAGATCCGCGCCACGCCGCTCTATGGGGGGTATAACGGTCAAAGCACCTCCTGGGTCGAATACAAAATCGGTAATGTTGAAACCAATCTGACTGCCGCCTCCATCATCTTCGGGTCGGACAGCAATGATAGAAGCTGGATCCGTATGCGCGTCTCCCTGGTCCCCTTCTTTACCAGGCTGGAGTACACCCGTGATCATCTCGGCATTCAATCAGTTGCCTTTAACACCCTTTTCCCCTGGCCTGTGCAGCTGGGCAGTGAAATTATGGAAACGCCGGGCGATATTCCCCTGTGGTGGATTACCTCTTATCTCGTGCTCGGTACCGGGGGCATTGACAGCGAGGGGAACAGCTGGGCGGAAACGGGCATCCCGGGGGTGTACGGGATGGGTTCAGACAGTGCCGGCAACCAGTGGTTGTGGTTCAAAGTCGGCGATTACCTTCGGGGATTTGGAGAAGACTACGCGCCCGTGGAGCCGGCAGGTGCTGCGGGGGACGTCATCAGCCAGCGGACGGAACAATCGCTGCGCCCGTTGCGGGAGCGTTTTGATGAATCCTGGGGAAAGGAGCTTGCCGCGCGGCTGCAGTCCGCTGACTTTATTCATGCGGCGGCACGGTGTTCATATGCTCTGCATGGAGGAGCTGACGGCTCTGTCACCGGGACAGTATCTGCCGGGGGCGGGTTGGGCCTGGGAGACGCCGCTGCCGGGAAGAACCGGACATGTGCTCAGGAGTGCATGGCGGCGTTATTCGAACAGTTGACAGGAGACAGGGGAGACGGGCCGGGGATGCTTTTGGAAGATTTTGTGAGGGAGATGCGCCCGCTGCTGAGGGAAGGTCTTCCATCAGAATAAGCAGTAGTCATGCGGTTGGTTTTTTTTGATCGGACGCGGCGGGCCGCTTCCGATTTTTTTTGCGGCGGCGGGAACTGTGCCTGCCTGACCGGGAGACGGAAGCCGGAAGCGGTTCGTTCATGCTTCCGGAACGGAAGCCCTCAAGGTCAAGTGTGACATACGAAAATCCCAGCGCCCTGAGCTTTGCGATTATCCCATCCCTGAGCGCGCGGTCACGGAACCGGTCCATGTCATGAAGCTCCACCTCGATGCGGGCAATGGGGCCATGGTGCCTGACCCGGCATTGTCTGAAGGAAAGGCTGTGAAGGTAGGCCTCCGCCTCATCCACCATGCGCAGTTTTTTTTCATTGATGGTCTGGCCGTAGGGGAACCTGGAGGCAAGGCAGGCAAAGGAGGGCTTGTCAGAGGTCGGCAGGTTGAGCTTTCTGGACAGGCTTCGGATCTCCTGCTTGCCCAGACCGACCTCGCGGAACGGGCTCCTGATGCCCAGTTCATCGAGCGCCTTCAGCCCGGGCCGGAAATCGCTCTCGTCATCCTTGTTTGAAGCTTCTATCACCAGGGGGTAGCCCTTCTGCCTGCCGTATGCCACAAGCCGCGTGAAGAGCTCCTTCTTGCAGAAATAGCAGCGGTCGGGGGGATTGCTGGTGAACGGCGGGTTATCGAGCTCCCTGGTCCTGATCAGGAAATGCTTCACCCCCAGGTCTCTGGCTATGTTCCGTGCCGCCGATTCCTCTCCCCGGGGATAGGTCGGGGAGATGGCGGTAACGGCGATTACCCGGCTGTTTAAAACGTCCCTGGCTATTTTAAGCAGGAGCGTGCTGTCAACCCCGCCCGAAAAGGCCACCAGGACGCGGTCCATTTCCTTCAGCAGCCGCTCCAGTTTTTTTCTTTTTGTTTCCATGAACAATCACCGTATGCGGATCATCCTGTCAACTGCCACCTTTGCCCGGGCGCGCAGTTCCTCGGGCACGCGCACTTCATGCTTCATGTCTTGCAGAGACCAGAGTATCTTTTCCAGGCTGATGCGCTTCATGTTGGGACAAATCGCCTTTTCACTCGCCGGTATAAACCGCTTGCCGGGATTTTCCTTGCGGAAGCGGTGGATGATGCCGCTTTCGGTCCCGATGATAAATGTGTCGGCGGCGCTTTCCCTGGCGTAGTTCAACATCCCGCCGGTGCCGAGCACCTTGTCGGCCATGGCCGCCACCTCCCGGCTGCACTCCGGGTGAACCAGCACCTGTGCGCCGGGAAAATCCTTTTTCAGCTTCGCGATGTCATCGGCACGTATAAACTGGTGGGTAGGGCAGTAGCCGGGCCAGAGCGTCATCTCCCTGCCGGTTTGCGCAGCCACCCAGGCACCAAGATGGCGGTCGGGAACAAAGAGGATGGGGATTTCCCCGGGCAGCGAGTTGATCACCTTGAGCGCGTTGCCCGAGGTGCAGCAGATATCGCATTCGGCCTTGACTGCCGCAGAGGTGTTCACGTAGCCGACGACGGCAGTGAGGGGCGACCTCTGTTTCGCTTCCCTGAGATCCGCGGCGGTCACCATCTCCGCCATGGGGCATCCCGCCTGCTCATCGGGGAGAAGCACGGTTTTCTTCGGGCAGAGCAGCGAGGCGGTCTCCGCCATGAAGTGGACGCCGCAGAAGACGATAACCTGGGCGTCCGTTTGTGATGCCTTGATGCTCAGGTCAAGCGAGTCGCCGACGAAGTCAGCGATGTCCTGCACCTCGCCGGGCTGGTAATTGTGCGCCAGGATGACGGCGTCCCGTTCCGCCTTGAGCTTTAGTATTTCCTCAGTTATCCGGTCAGATGTATTCATTGATGATGAAAGCGTGCTGTTACTTTTCAGGGCTGTTACTTAACACTATTATAAGCGATGTGCAACTGCTATTGTCAGCAATGACAATTTTTTGCCCACATTGCCAAACCGTGTCATTCCCGCGAAGGCGGGAATCCATACCCCTGATCGGCATATTTTTGCACCACCTGCCGCAGGTGCTCTTCTTTTTCCCGCCGGTTGAACTTGTGGGCGCCGGTGATCGCGCCGAAGATATTGCCGCTGTAATAATTGAGGCTGAAGAGCGAAAGAAATCCCCCGGCGGTATACAGCTCCTTGTCGAAGGCCTCATAGCTGCCGAACATGAGCAGGGCATTGGTAACAAAGGAGAAGAGGGCCTGCTTTTTGTGGCCGGTGTAAAGGTGGCCCGCCCCGGGCATGAGCGCAGCCAGCGCTCCGGCTATCACCGGGGACTTGTGCCGTACATGGGGCAGCTCATCCAGGGCGGCGATGAGTTCCTGCGATGGTTTCCGGTACAGGCTGCTTTCGCAGAGGGAAGTCAGCTCCTTCCGGGCGGAATGGTAATCTTCAAGCTGCAGATAGGTCCAGGCCATGTTCCAGCGGGCCTTATCCGCAAGAGGGTGCGCAGGGTATTCCCGGATGAAACGGGAATACTCGCTCAGGGCCTGATCGAAATCTTCACCGAGCCGGAAGCACTCGCCCGCCTGGAATGCCGCCTCTATTCCTTCCTCACGACCCGAGTATTCTTCCCCCAGTCGTCGGTAGAGATCAATGGCCTTGTCATATTGAGCGCCCATTTTGTAGCAGCAGGCGGTCTGGAGGCGCGCCCGCGGGACAGAAGGGTGACCCGGGTTAAAATAGATAAACCGTTCGTATTCGGTAATCGCCTGGTAGTAGTGGCCCTGCTCAAACAGGTGGTCGGCGAAACCAAGGAGCGATTTTTCCCGGTCCGCATCTCCGGTAGAGCGGTCTATCGCCGTCTGCTGATCTCCCGCCCGTTGCGCGACGGCGGTTAGGTTGAACATAACCCCCGGCGCGTCGGGGTGCGAGGGATGCAGGTCGAGAAACCGTTCGTATTCCATGGCGGCCTGGAAGAGAGATCCGCGTTGATACATGTTGTCGGCAAACGCCTTGATGGAACCGGCGTCCGTCAACACGGTATCAGCCGCCGCCTGTCCCGCGAAAGCAGCCGGCAGGAATTGCCGGGGTAATACAGAAAGTGTTGACAAGAGAAGAGCGATCAGGAAGGTGTGTCTCACGGGGTGCCGGCCCTTCTTGTATAAAACCAGAAGTCATTGTTCTCCACCGGATCGTAGTAATAATAGTTGCCGTACTTTTCGACGGGCTCATAGCCTTCGGGCGCATGAATGCGGCAGAGCCGCTCGCTTGCCATGGCAAGTCCGATGAAGAGGCCGTGTTTTACAATGGCCTGTTTGGCGTAAGCTGAACAGGTGGGATAAAAATCGCAGGAAGCCCCGTCAACCGGAGAGATGACCGTCTGGAAAAAGGAGATGAGCAGTATGCCCGGGGATATGACAATGGTGCTGAGAAGATTCCTGCGCGGAGTTTGTTCCGGGGCAGGTTCCTGCGCCACTGTGTATGCACGGTCCCTGTCCCACGGCCCCCAGTCGCTGGAGGAGGCATGACAGGTACCGTGAGGAAGGTGATGATGAGAATCAACAGTGTCAGTAAGATTTGTTTTGTATTACGCATACACCAAATCAAACATTGCAACCACGAAGCACACGAAGGAAAAGCAGGAAGAGCACGAAGAAAATAAAAAGGGGTCAGGTCTCAACATTAGACATTCAGTTCCATGCAAAACTCAGCATTAGTCCAATGTTGAGACCTGACCCCACATACTGGATCTTGGCCATTTCGATGTGTTCGATTGTTAATTAACATAGCAATTCTGATGCTTGTTTATGAAGGCTGAAGCCTGCGGCTACACCATCCTGAAAACATTCATCTTCCGTGGACTATGGACTGTTGACCATGGACTGTTTCTCCTCCTGCTCCCTGCACCCTGACCCCTGCTCCCTCACTTTTCCGCCTCCCCGGTCATGGGGACAAACCTGACGGGTATAATGTTCTTCATCCGGTTTTCACCCTTGACCCTGGTGAGAAGGGTCAGGGTCTGGTGAAAGGCGGTGCTTCCCACGGGGATGATCAGCCGGCCGCCATCCTTCAATTGCTGTATGAGCGGATCGGGGATGCGTTCGGGGGCGCAGGTTACCATGATGGCATCAAAGGGAGCATGTTCAGGCCAGCCGAAAAATCCGTCACCCTGCTTTACCTGCACCTTTTTGTAGCCCAGATCTTTGAGCGTCTTCGCCGCCCTATCAGCCAGCTTTTTATCTATTTCGATTGAATACACCCGGTCGACCAGCTCTGCCAGGACCGCGGCCTGGTAGCCCGATCCCGTTCCTATCTCAAGCACCTTGTCGGTCGGCTTCAGATTGAGCGACTGGGTCATGAGCGCCACTATGTACGGCTGGGAGATGGTCTGCCCTTCTCCTATGGGAAGCGGGTAGTCGTTGTAAGCGGCCTCCCGGAGATGTTTATCAACAAAGAGATGCCGGGGCACCCTGCCCATTGCCGACAACACCTTTTCATCGGTGATGTCTCTTCCCTTGAGGTCTGCCTGAACCATGCGTGAGCGGGCCTGGTCAAAGGCATCTCCCTCTGCATGTACAGGGCCGGGCATGCCGGCATATGAGGTGACGAAACAAAACAGGAGTGCCCTGATTGAATTAGCTTTTCTTTTCAGGGCAGATTTATTATACTTCTTTTTCATAAATGCCCCCGGGACAAGCGGATGGCGCCGTTCTTCAGGCGGTGCGCAGCTGTTTGAAAATGCCTGAAAAACCCTCTGGGTAATTATGCGTCAACCATTAAAAAAGTAAAGGTATTTTATGGAATGGAAGAACATAGCACTCCGGCAGGAGGGGAAAAGCGCGCTCATTACCCTCAATCGGCCCGAGAAGCTGAACGCCCTCGACTCGCTCACCCATAAAGAGCTTCAGGCTGCATTTACCGGCCTTGATGCGGACCGGTCTGTGCGGACGATCATCGTCACCGGCAGCGGGAAGGCCTTTGTCTCCGGTGCTGACATAGCCGAGATGAGGAGTCTGGCTCCTGATGAGGCCCGCCGTTTCAGCCGCCTGGGGCATCAGACCATGGACCTGATTCAAAACACCGGCAAGCCGGTCATCGCCGCGGTCAACGGTTACGCGCTGGGCGGCGGGGCCGAGCTGGCGCTTGCCTGCGATATCATTTACGCGTCAGAGGAGGCGGTGTTCGGGATGCCGGAGACCATCCTGGGGATTATACCGGGATGGGCGGGCACGCAGCGGCTGCCCCGGCTGGTGGGTAAGGCCATCACCAAGGAGCTCATCTTCAGTGGAGCTTTTATCAACGCGCAGCGGGCCTATGAGATAGGACTGGTAAACAGGGTGCTTCCGCCCGCTGAGCTTCTTCCGCAGGTGCTGAGGCTGGCAGAAAGCATAGCCGAGAAAGGACCAACGGCCATAAAGCTGGCCAAGCGGGTGATTGACCGGGGATTGGAGACAACCCTGGCGGAGGGATGCGCCATGGAAACCGAAGCCTTTGTGCAATGCTGCGAAACACCGGACCGCGAAGCAGGCATGAAGGCGTTTTTGGAAAAAAGAAAACCCGTCTTTGAAGATCGGTAGGGAACCGCCATGGATTTTACGCTCAGTGATGAACAGCAGATGATTCAGAACACCGCCCGCAACTTTGCCCGGAAGGAGCTTGCCCCGGTGGCGCAGAAGCTGGACCGGGAGAAGGATTTTTCAATCCTGGTTGCCAACGTGCGCAAGCTGGCAGAGCTCGGTTTTATGGGGCTTAACGTGCCGGAAGCATACGGGGGCGCGCAGGCGGGCGCCGTGGCCCTGAGCCTCGCCCTGACCGAGATCGGCAAGGTCTGCGCCTCCACCGCGGTTACCATGTCGGTGACCAACATGGTTGCCGAGCTGCTGGTTGAATTCGGGGATGAACCCCAGAAGCAGAAGTATCTCCCCGGCCTGATGAGCGGCGAGCATGTTGCCGGCTCCTTCTGCCTCACCGAATCATCCGCGGGCTCAGACCCCACGGGCATGAAAACCACCGCCGTTCAATGCGACGGAGGCTACCTCATAAATGGAAGCAAGATTTTCATTACCAGCGCCGAGTACGCCGGTATATTTATCGTGTGGGCGGTTACCGACAGGCTCGCGCAGCGGGGCAGGGGGATCAGCACCTTTATTGTTGAGCGGGGAACACCCGGCTGCCGGGCGGGCAGGAATGAAGAGAAGATGGGTCAGCGGGGATCGGCAACCAACGAGGTGTTTTTTGAAGACTGCCGGGTGCCGCGGGAAAATCTGCTGGGACAGCTCAACGCCGGTTACAACATCGCGCTGGCTGAGCTGGCCGGCGGGCGCATCGGGATCGGCTCGCTCGCCGTGGGAATCGGCCTGGCCGCCATGGATTTTGCCACCGCCTATGCCGGGGAGCGGATCCAGTTCGGGAAACCCATCTCTTCCTTTCAGGCCCTGCAGTGGATGATCGCCGATGCCTACACGGAGCTTGACGCGGCCCGGCTGCTCGTATTGCGTGCGGCATCCCTCAAGGAGGCCGGTCAGCCCTACGCGCGGGAAGCGGCCATGGGCAAGCTGTACGCGAGCGAGGCGGCCAACCGTGCATGCTACAGCGCGGTACAGATGCTCGGCGGGTACGGGTACGTGGAAGAATACCCGGTGGAGCGCTATTACCGGGACGCGCGTGTCACCACCCTCTACGAAGGCACCTCGGAAATACAGCGCCTGGTCATCGCCAGGTCCATTCTGGGGAAGTAAGGAGGGCGAGAAGGATACATGATGCAGGATCCAGGATGCAAAAGGCCTTGACCCTGACCCATTACCCTGAACCCTCCTTTGAACCACGAAGACCACGAAGGGAAAGACACAAAGAGCACGAAGAGAAGAAAATGGATCAGGTCTCAACATTCAATAAATGCGAGGTGGCGCTTTGGAACGTACCATTGTATGTTGATACCTGCCCCCGCATCCTTGTTTCGTGTGAGTGGAAGACGTTTGTTTCGCATATCGCATATCCCGGATCGCACATCATCTGTATAGGATTTTGTGCTTCGGATTTTATATTTCCCCCTTCCCTGTACCCTGACTCCTGCACCCTGATGTAAAGGAACCTCCACAATGACATCTCCCTAATATGGCCGGGCGGGATCAATCCTGAGAATTAATCTTACCGAACGCACCTGCACAGCGACTTCAACCGGCGACTATGCCTCAAGGTTCATTGGCGGTAGAGGTCTTGCAAGCCGGCTGTACTGGGATGAAATGTCAGAACCATGCGGGGCGTTTGATCCCGACAACCGCCTTTATTTCATGAATGGACCCCTGGGGGGGACACGCGCCCCGGGTTCCTCGCGCTGGATCGTCCTGGGGAAATCACCCATGGCCATACCCGAGCAGTACGCAAGCGGAAACATGGGCGGGAGCTTCGGCGCGGCGCTGAAGTGGGCCGGCCTCGACGGGCTTGTCGTAACCGGAAAATCCACGGAGCCGGTGATACTTCTCATCGAGCCGGGAGGCGGATGTTCGTTTGAGCAGGCGGGTGGTTTGTGGGGGAAAGACACGGCGGAAACCATAGCGGCGCTGGAGAATCGTTACGGTCCTGATGCCCATGTTGCAACCATCGGCAGAGGCGGTGAGATGGGTGTGAGGTTTGCCACAATCATAGCGTCAGGCGGTGCGGTGGCGACCAAGGGTTTCGGGGCGGTCATGGGCAGCAAAAACCTGAAGGCAATAGTGGTCAGGGCGCCGCAGCGGGCAATGCCGGAAGCCAGGCCTGAAGACGTTACCGCCATCAGGCGCGAGATTACCGGATTGTGGAAGGGTAAGGGCTCCGGCAGGTTCTGGAGCGAACTCATGCTGGAAGAAACTGAAAAAGTAAAAAACCAGCCCTGCTTCGGCTGTCCCGGCCTGTGCCGGCGCGGCGTCTATAAGATCGATGATGGAATGCAGGGCCACCGCAAGGGCTGCATGGCCTCGGTTTTTTATTATGAATATGAGATGGAAAAACGCGGAAAGATGGGCGAGGTTACCTTTTACGCGACAGAGCTTGCGAACCGGCATGGCCTGTGCGCCCTTGAAATGCGCTTCCTGCTGCTCTGGCTCCCCCGGGCAATCGAGCGCGGCGTTATCGATCCTGCAGCAACCGGCCTGCAGCGGGAAAACATGGGAACACGGGAGTGGATTGAAAACCTGGTTAACCTGATCATCAGCCGCACGGGCGTCGGCGATCTGCTGGCCGAGGGAAGCCGCCGTTCGGCCACCGGGCTTGGTGTTGCAGATCTGCTGGATGGTTTAGTGAGGCAAACCGGGTTTGATGCCGATTTTTACAGCCCCAGGCTTTTTTTGATCAATGCCCCGATTTACGCGACCGAACCGCTCTATCCCATTACCCAGCTGCATCGCGTCAGCTTCCCCGTGCTTAAATGGACCATGTGGATGGCGACGGAGGGTGCGATGGGATTTCTGACCACCGAAAAGCTGCAGCATCTGGCCCAAACCTTCTGGGGCGATAAACGCGCCGCGGACATGAACAGCATCGACACAAAGGGGGCGGCTGCGGTCCTTAATCAGAACCGCAGCTACGCCATGGAAAACATGGTGTACTGCGACTGGTTCTGGCCGATTGATTACACCGCTAATGTGGAAACGGGGGTGGGTGACCCGACACTTGAATCGCGCCTTTTTTCGGCGGTGACAGGGGTTGACATGAGTCCGGAAGACTACCTGCGGTCCGGTGAGCGGTGCGTAAACCTCTGCCGGGCCATTTATCTGCGGGAGGGGCGCCGGGGCCGGATTGATGATACGCTGGAGGAGTTTAATTTTACCGCTCCGCTCCAAAAGCAGGATCCGCCCATAGGGCTTTTTAATCCTGAATTCTTCGTGCCCGACAGGAACGGGGAGCTTGTTTCACGCATGGGCGCGGTTGTGGACCGGGCTGATTTCGAAAAAGTGATGGATGAATATTATGCCGTCCGCGGCTGGGATGTCGCCTCCGGGCTGCAGAGGAGGGAGACGCTTGAAAGGCTGGAGCTTACGGAGATTATTCCATATTTGCGCGATAAAGGGCTGATGGTGGAGTAGCAGTCGGAGAGACCTTAAGGTTGAGGGTACAGGGTGTCAGGGTAGAGGGTAGACAGATCGTGCACGGAATCCGAAATGCAGTCACATTCTATGAGTGAAGGAGTAATGGAAGGCAAATGGTGGTTCGATGTCAACGGTCCATAGTCGACAGTAAAGACATCCGTTGCGGCATGCAATGGTTTGCTTAGACGTCAAGGTTCCGGTAGGGGCAGGCCCCTGTCCTTCCCCGACAATTGCGTGTTGTTCGCTCAATGCTTATTATGGTGCATGGGTTGAAGTAGTGCAGCGATGGGTTCTGGATACTAATGCCGTCAAATTGTTTGTTCTTAAGATATTTCGTGCATCCTGTATCCTGCATCGTGTATCTTTCAGTTGTCTAAGAACAAACGTTCCTTTTTCTGTCACGTATTACGACGAGTAACAATGGACCTCGTTATAGCCACTTTAAATCGGAATAAGCTGAAGGAGTTCAAGGCGCTCTTGCAGGATTACCGGGTGACGATTCTCTCGCTTAAGGATTTCCCGCATATCCCGGAAATTGTGGAGGACGGGAAAACCTTCGTTGAAAATGCCCTCAAGAAGGCCACGGTCGTGGCCCGTGCTACGGGAAAGCTCACCATTGCCGATGATTCGGGCCTGGAAGTTGAGGCGCTGAATGGAAGGCCGGGTGTCTATTCTGCGCGCTTCGCCGGAAACGGCGCAGGTGACGCCGCGAATAATGACAGGCTGCTTGGGGAACTGAAAGGTGTGCCGCCCGATAGAAGGGGCGCCTGCTTTAAATGCGTGCTGGGCATCGCGACGCCTCAGGGGGAAACGGCTTTCGTGGAAGGGGAGTGCAGGGGGATTATCATTGATGCGCCACGCGGGCAGCATGGCTTCGGCTATGACCCGGTCTTTCTGGTGCCGGAATATAACCAGACCTTCTCGGAGATGCCTCCTGAGCAGAAAAACGCCATCAGCCACCGCTCCCGCGCCCTCAGGAAGCTCTTGGACATTCTGCCCCGCTACCTGGAGGAAACTTGAACCACGAAGCACACGAAGGGGAAGACACGAAGAGCACGAAGAGAAAAGAAAGATGCATGATGCGGGAAGCCGTGACACTATATCCTAAACAATGCACCCTCTATTTTTGAACCACGAAGCACACGAAGAAAGGACGGATAGATGTAGGTCGCACGCTTTAGTCTGTGGTCATTAATTATAATGGACGCAATGGAGTGTGCTTTAATGCGGCAATCAGAAACCATTACTCCATTACGTCCAGCATAAAATGCACCCTGTACCCTAAATCCTGATCCGTCTCTAAAGGCCCCTTATGCCCACTCTTAAAAAATTCTATCCCTTTTCCCGGAAGCTCAAGGAAGAAGCGCAGTATGATGAGCAGGGCAGGCGTGAGGGTATCACCAAAATCTATTACCGGAACGGCCGGCTCAAGAAAGAAATCATGTACCGGAACGGGAGAAAGGAAGGACCGGCAAGACGTTTGCTCAAGGACGGATCACGTATTGAGTATGAGTGCAAAAACGGGCGTGAGAAGACGGGCAGATGGAGATACTACAATGGGGATGGTTTGCTGGTCATGGAGCGGGTGTATACCGCTTCGAACGATTTGCTCTGCGAGCTCTATTATGATTATGATGAATACGTGAGAATAGTTACCCTGCAGTGGACGAAATTTCTGGATGATGAAATAGAAAAGTATAAGCAGCGCACGAGCGAATTTGATGAACAAGGGAATCCCGGGTTTCCCTTTGAAAAAAGAAGCAGCTACCCTGCGGTGGGCACCCATCCGCACTTTTGAAACAGGGTACAGGGTACAGGGGAAGAACAGTTTACAGCTGCCGGTTGACAGTTTACAGGAAGAAAATGGACCATAGTCAACAGTCCATGGTCAACGGAAAATGAGAAGAATCAGGATAGAGGAGCAAGAGTCAGGATCCAATACTCCATCACTCCACTACTCCAACTGAAGAGCACGAAGACGGAAGAAACGATACACGATGCAGGATAGAGGGAAAAGCGTAGTCGCAAGCTTTAGCTTGCGGTTTTCTATCGTGAGCCGCTTATTCAATATGCGCATCTTCCGTTGCAAATTCCGCAGGCTGAAGCCTGCGACTACGGCCGATTTATTGATCCCAAACCGGCCAACGGGTCAACGGGCAAACCGGCGAACCTTGAGAATGCAAACAACCTGGCAACCGTAAACTATAAACCGCCCTTTTGACCCTGACCCCCTGTCCCTGACCCCTGACCCCTTTACCCTAACCCCTGAACCCTTCAACGATGCCTTCACTGCAAAACAATCCCGAAGAAGCAATCATTAAAGAAATAGAACGATTTGTTGCTGAGAGCCCCGACAATCAGAACCGGGAGCTCGGTTTGGCCGCTTATTTCAGCACCCCCCTGGTCGGTTTTGCCGACGCATGCGACCCGCTGTTCTCGGAACTGAAACATATCATAGGAGCTTTTCATCTCACGCCGCGGGAAATGCTGGAACGGTTCTTTCCCGGGCACAAGGGATCCTGGGATGGATCAAGTGTTGTTTCCTGGATTCTTCCCTTCAGCAGGGATGTGCGGGAAAGAAACCGCAGCGCAACATTCTGCTCATCACCCGTGTGGGCTTGTGCGAAGAAATACGGTGAAGAGCTGAACGGTAAGCTTGGTGAGCATCTGGCTTCCTTTCTCAGCGACCTGGGATTTGTTGCCGTTGTTCCAACACAATCATCGCTCTATGAAGTCCTGCAGCCCGAGGATACGGGTTTTACCTCGAACTGGTCGGAACGGCACGTTGCTTATGTCGCGGGGCTGGGCACATTCGGCCTCAGCGGCGGACTGATCACCAAACGCGGCATCGCCGCACGCTGCGGAAGTCTGGTGACCGGTTTGCAATTGAAACCGACCGTACGACCCTATGGCAACCATCATGAATACTGCCTTTTTTATAGTTTACATCGATGCGGAAAATGCATGGAGCGGTGTCCGGGAGGCGCCATTTCCGGGAAAGGTCATGACAAGGAGCTTTGCATGAGGCATGGTGCGGCAATTATGCAGCAGTGTGAGCTGATTGATCCGGTTCTGCCGACCTGTGGTCTCTGTCAGACGGCAGTGCCCTGCGAGGGCGGTATTCCTGAAAGGCAGGGGCGAGGGTTAAGCAGTAAGGTGTAAGGTGGAGGGGAAAAAGTTGACAGTTGACAGTTTACAGGAAAAGCAGGAAGCGATGCATGATGCAGGATACATGAAACCTTGACCCCGAACCCTGTTCCCTCTTTTTTGAACCACGAAGAACACGAAGGGAAATACGAAGAGCACGAAGAAAGAAACAAATCGTAGGGGCAACCCCCTGTGGTTGCCCTATGATACTAGGCAGGCACAGGGGCCTGCCCCTACAAGTTTATTGCCGTGGCCGCAGATCATCATCGGACGCAACGGCGTGCATTCCTCGATATTCAGAAGCCACCCCTCCAAAATCCCCACTCCAATACTCCATCAAGAAACCGCCTTTTGATCCTTCACCCTGACCCCTGTTCCCTCACGCAAAGACCGGTTCTGCCGGATTGGTGGTGATGGCGTTATGCTCATCCACATGGACCACCCCGGGGTGGTAGTTTACCAGTTCCGCTTCGCTCATCTGGGTGTAGGTGATAATGATGACGATATCACCCTTCATGCCCAACCGGGCGGCGGCACCGTTCAGGCAGATGTCCCCCCTGCCTTCCGGCCCCTCGATGGCGTAGGTTGTGAAGCGCGCGCCGTTGTTCACGTTGAGCACGTGCACCTGCTCGTAAGGGACGATGTCGGCGGCTTTCATCAGCCTGCTGTCTATGGTGATGCTGCCCTCGTAATTGATATTGGCTTCAGTCACGCGGGCCCGGTGAATTTTACTTTTCATCATGTTTCGCATCTTACTGTATCCCAAAAATATTATGTGTGATCGTTGGGCAAGTTTATCTTCGTGTTCTGGTTCAAAGAAGAGGGTGTAGGGTACAGGGGTCAGGGTCACGGCCTACTGCATCCTGCATCTAGCATCACCTGGTATTCCTGTCAACTGTCAACCGGCAGCTGTAACTGTTCTTCCCCTGCACCCTGTTCCCTGCACCCTCACCCCTCGTCTTTTAGACGCCCCAATATGAGTCAATCTCTTCCGAGGTGAAATCCCACACGGCGTTGTGCGGCGCTACCGGCTCATCGAAGAATTCCGGGAGGCGGTCATGCCTGTTGCTGAAGCCGGCAGCCATGTTAAACGCATGTTCGGTGCGCAATATTTTCCGGCCCAGGGCACGTCCGTCGTCTGCCGTCATCTGCAGATCGTACTTGGCATTGATCATGTCAAACATCAGGGCGAAGACATCCAGGTTATCCAGCATGGGGAACATCACGAAAATGCAGAGGCCGGCGCTGTCAATCATCGCCGTGCCTATCTGCAGCCTTCTGGAGAGATCTACCTCACCCTCCTTCTGCAGGGGATCAACAAAGCCGCCGATTCTCAGGATGTTGAGGGGAATGCAGTATCCCGCGGTGTGGTCAGCTCCCATGGTCGAGGTGGCGTAGGTAATGCCCATGCCCTTGACCGGCCGCGGGTCATACGCCGGGAGCCCCTGGTTTTTGACAACCGGTACCCGGGTTACCCCGTAGGCCCTGCCCACCGCCCCGGCTCCCGGAGCCGAGAATTCTGCCCAGCGGGGTGCCGTCTCTCATTTCTTCAATCAGTCTGAGCGCGCCGGGACCGTCGCCGAAGGGAATAATCCCGGCTTCCATGGCAACTCCCACGGCAACCGCAGTCTCAATGGTGTCGGCCCCGATATCGTCAAGCAGGTGATCTATCTGCGCAATAGTGTCCAGGTCTTCAATGCAGCAGTTGGCGCCGAAGCCCCAGATGGTCTCATACTCAAAGCCGGAAGTGACGTAGTTGCCGTCCTTGTCATTATATACCTGGGAACACTGCATGACACACCCCGCGTGACATGCGTGGTGCGGTTTTCCATTTCGTTTTAATATAATCTCCCGCATGGTCTCGCCGCTGATTTTATCGGCGCCGGCAAATCTGCCGAAGCGAAAGTTCCGGGTCGGCAGGCCGCCCGCTTCATTCAGGATATTTACCAACACATCGGTGCCATAGGTTTTAAGCGCCTGCCCGCTCACCGGGTGATCCACCAGTGCCTTGGTAAACGCGCGGGCCACATTCTTGAACTTCTCCTGGTCAAAAATCTCCACGCCGGGACCGCCGGCAGGGTCGATGGTAATGTGCTTTATTTTTTTGGAACCCATGACCGCGCCCAATCCGCCCCTGCCATGACTGCGGATATTGCCATCCGGATCCTTCACGGAAATGTTGGCTGAAGCCAGGCACCGCTCGCCTGCCGGGCCGATGGAGAGGATGCCGGTTTTATCACCGTGTTTTTGCATGAGCGTCTTCATGACTTCGTAATTGCCCTTGCCCGCCAATGCCGTGTCTTCCTGAACTGTGACGCCGTGATTGTCAACGTGGAGACTATACCAGGTGTTCTTCTCCGGCATCCCTTCAATGACCAGGGCTTTAATGCCCAGCCGGGCAAGGCACTGGGCAGCGGTGCCGCCGGCATTGCTTTCCTTGATCGTGCCGGTCAGGGGACTTTTAGCCCCGGCCGAAAGCCTTCCCGAATTCGGGCATGGCGTACCTGCAAGCAGGCCCGGAGCAAAAACAAGCTTGTTGAACCGGCCCAGGGGATTGCAGGTAGGCTTTACCTCCTGCGCGATAATGGTTGAGGTCAGCCCTCTTCCCCCGAGCCCTTTCCATTTTTCCGGCACTTCCTCGGAGGTTGCGGTGAGTGTTGTCATGTTGACCCGGTAAATTTTCTCAGCCATATATCCTCCCTTGCCTTTTCAGGAAATTGGTGTTGATGCTCCTTTCCTAAAGGGAGGCTCCGCTGTTTCCGGCAGAACCCATTGACCTTGTACCATGAGAACGGCTGTTCTTTTAGGCTTTAAAGGCTCGGAGATGCTTCAACAACGGAAAAAAATTCTATAACATTACTATATCATAATTTGCTGAAGCTGGTAATTGCCGGTGGAAAAAAATGGGTGCTTATTATGTGATCGCCACGATACAGTTATGCTGCTGCGATCTACTGAAAAAACAAAGAAGCCTGCAAGCTTAGAGGGGGGTGTTCACTTGCAGACTTCCTTGGCAAAGATTGGAGGTGTCAGAATGATAAAATGAGCCTTTTGTTTCATCATATTCAGGAGGTGGCTCAAAATCTAATATAATATTTAGCAAATAGCATACCAATCCTTAATTTTTTTTAAAAACATGAAATTGTTGCATATTATTTTTTATGCAGCTATTTTTATGACTAAAATTATGTCCAATTTTAGACATAATGTCAAATATTGGACAAAAATTACTTGTTTTATGAGGTGGGGATGTGATAGGTTTATCCAGTTATTATATAATAGAATAGATGGGCGGCCAGCCGGTCACCCATAACTTTGGGAACACCATTGGATCTACGCTTTTAAGGAATGAAAACCAATGAAAGAAACGTAAAAAATTCTTTTCATTCCGGCACAAGCGGAGATCCAATGATATTTTCAGCCCCAGGTGAGGTAACAGATCATGAATACAAATGAACTGCGTGAACAAAAGATACTTTTGCAGATAACCAATGCCATAATTACCCACAGAACCCGCGAAGGATTATTCAGGGAAATATTCAAGGTTTTGCACCCCATCTTTGCATTTGAACGCATCAGCATTCTGCTTCATCGTCCGGTCGATGACAGCTGGGACTTTTTTTCTCCTCCCATCGGTATTGAGGTGCCGGGCTTTCCCAAGGAGGCACTGACGATTAAGGCTGCCGGCATTCCCTATCAGGCCATGAAGGAGAAAAAGACCATCATTGCCGAACTGGCCCGCCAATCGAACAATCCCGAGATAAGGCGTTTTATTGAAGCGGGTTTGGAATGGATTATTTGCGCGCCATTGATGATGAGGGATACAGTGATCGGTTCTATACAGGTCAGTTATAAGGATCGGCCCGGCTTCCTGCTTGACAACATTGATTTTTTCGAAAAGGTGTCCCGGCAGGTGTCCCTGGTGATTGACAACATTCTCGCCTATGAGAAATTGCAAAGCGTCAAAGACGTGCTGGCTGAGGAGAGACAATATCTCAAAAGGGAGCTTGACCTGTTCGATGAATCGCATGAGGTTGTTTATGCAAGTCAAATCATGCGAGACCTTATGAATACATTAATGGATGCGGCAAAGACGGACACGACGATTTTATTGACCGGTGAAACAGGAACCGGCAAAGACCTTATTGCGCGCACCATCCACAAAATGAGCGGGCGAAGCAAAAACACCTTTTTCAAGCTCAACTGCGCGGCATTGGTCCCGACGCTCATTGAAAGCGAGCTGTTCGGACACGAAAAGGGCTCGTTTACCGGCGCCACCGCAAAAAAGATCGGCCGCTTTGAGCTGGCAAACGGCAGCACGCTTTTTCTGGATGAAATAAGCGAGCTGCCCTTGAATACCCAGGCAAAGCTTCTGCAGGTCCTGCAGGACGGCAAGTTCGAGCGGGTGGGCGGATCGGAAACCATTAAAACCGATGTGCGCATCATCGCGGCGACCAACAAGGACCTGGCCAGGCTGGTGAAAGAGTACAAGTTCAGGGAGGATCTTTATTACCGGCTCAATATCTTTCCCGTCAATGTTCCGCCGTTGCGCGAACGCAGGGAGGATATTCCCCTGCTGGGCAAACATTTTATGGATAAATTCTGTTCCAAGCTCAACCGGATACGGCCTCACTTTCTCCAGGGAGCCCTTGATCTCCTGGTCAGCTATTCATGGCCCGGCAATGTGCGGGAACTGGAAAACTTCATGGAGCGCATCATAATCTTAAAATCAAACAAGGTGGTTACCGAGCAGGATATGAGGCCTATTCTCAATGTAGATAGAGAACGCGACGTTCAATTATCCTCCCTGCAGCACATGGAAACGTCGCCCCTGTCAAACGCAGCAAGCGATGATAATGGCCGCGAAATGAAGATGGCATCATTGTCTGAGATGGAAAAACTGCACATATCAAATGTCCTGAAGAGGACAAAAGGCGTTATTGCCGGGCAGAACGGTGCAGCGCGCATTCTCAATATGAAACGCTCAACCCTTATCTATCGCATGAGGAAGCTGGGGATACATCCGGGGGAGTATAAATAGAGGGGTCAGGGGGCAGGGTTGAGGGTACAGGGTCAAAGAGAAGCCAATAGTCACTTGTCATCTGTCATTTTTATAAAAGGGTGACAGAATGCCACGCAGCTGTGTTGTAAGGTAATGCACTCTCAGCGATGCCAACTTGGAGTTGTAGGGGCAGGCCCCTGTGCCTGCCCGGATTTCGCAGGGCAACCACAGGGACCTGCCCCTACAATTTCGTTTCCTTGCCTTCGTGCTCTCCTGTGCGATGTGCAGATTGGGGAAAGCCCTTGACATTGGACAAAAAATAGGGGAAGTGCATAAATTAACGGTAAAGAAGCTGAACCACGAAGACCACGAAGGTTGGGGCACGAAGCACACGAAGATCCCCTACGTGCTTCTGTTTCTTTCTTCGTGATCTTTGTGGGTTTTTCTTCGTGCCCTTCGTGGTGCAAAGATAATGAACGGTCCAGGGTCATCTCTCTACCGTGGCTAAAGCCGTTCGTGCCGGATTTTTATTCTGACCCCTGTACCCGCAACCCTCCTGTTATGGTTTCCCATAGGCGATGGCGTAGACATTTCCCCCGGATTCTTTTACATGCTGGCCTGACTGATCGTCCGTCTCCCCCAGGTTCAGATCTTCGTCGACAATGTCCTGCCAGGTGACCAGGAAGCGTTCGCTTTTTTCCGAATAGCTGATGGAAGAATAGCGCTGTACCCCCGGCTCTTCACAAAAGGTTATTTCATCGCTGAAACGCCTTCCATTGGCGCTCATCCATTTGCCGTAAATGTCAAGATTGGTCAATGCCCGCCAGCTTGCGTCCGGGTCTTCCTGATTCCTGCCGTCTTCCCACATCATAAAGTAGCTCTTCCCGGATGCAACATAAATGGCATGAGGAAATATTTGCGGGCCTATCCCGTCCACAATGGTAAATATGGGCCCGGCCAATTTCCCGTTCGCGGTTATGAACCTTCCCCGTATGCCGACGTTATCGAGGGAAGGCGCCGTGTCCGTCCAGCACACCAAAAACTGATTTTTATCCGGGTTGTATGTCACCTCGTTCAGGCGCTGGTCGCCTTCATCAGCCGTACCGAAATCATCAATCATGGGAATGTCGTTGACCAGCACGTTTCCGTCGCTGTCAAGCAGCGCCCCGTAAATCTCTCCATGCTGTTCCCAGGTGGGAACATTTCTGAAATCCTCCCAGTTGAGAAGGTAGGTGTCATCCACCGGGTTGTAGGCGATAAACGGGTTGTACTGGTCGCCCGGGGTGTCATTGATCATGATTTCACCGCTTACCGGTGTGCCGTCCTCGGCTATAATCACTCCCTTAATGTCGGGACTGCCGCTTTCGCTGCTGTTGTACACGACAAAATATTCATGCTTTGTTGAATTGAACGCAAGCCTGGTGTGCATCTGGCTTCGAGGCTGACCGGAAATGAGAAATGGCTGCGCGGCACTGTCTCCGGTGCTGCCTATGATTGCCCCGTACTCATCGAACCCGTCGCCGGCCATGGTGTAGCCGATGAAATATTCTTTTGTAAACATGTTGAATTCAGGGGTGGGCAACAGAATAATCTTTTGAAGGGGACCGCCGGTGGGGGCGAAGCTTGCGCCTATCATGTCCCCGGCTGATGAAAATCGCTGGGCCATGATGCCGTACAGGGAAGGGCCTCCCGCTTCCCGCACCCCCTGCTCCGTCCACACCACCAGGAACTCGTCGTCAACCGAATTGTAGGCAGCGCGGGGAATCCATTCCGCCAGATTGGGATTTGCCGCTATTTCGATTTTGTCGCTGAGAAAGGTCATATCCTCCTGCGTGCACGCGACGAAGCAGACTGCCATTACCAACAAAGCCGGTATCGCCATCCTTTGCAGTTTCATGACAACCTCCTTAGAATTAAGTTAACAGTTGACGCTCAGGATTCAGGGTACAGGGGTCAGGGTGCAGGGTCAAAAAGAAAAGTTCACAGCATTCAGTCCACAGTTGACAGCAAAGGCTTCTCGTGTTTCGTGGTTCATATGTTGGAGTATTGGAGTGATGGAGTAGTGGATACTGACGTCAGCTTCTGTTCCCTGAACCCTGTGTCCCTATCATCCGTCCCCCTGCTTCTTCTGTCCTTTACCATGGACCACGGACTGTTGACCGTCGACTATTCAAGGTCAATATGCTGCTTATGCTCTCTAAAAATCCTACCATTTCCGCAGCATGGGCATAATAGGATGCAACCAGGCGCTTGCCGCCGGGCGCGGCAACTAAATAATTATCCCGTATGGCTCTAAAAGTCGAAAGATGCGGTGACTCCTTACCCAACAAAAATTCAAGCGGGCAGAGAGCAGGTTTAGGCATCTTGTTTTCATACCAGATCATCTGATCTTCGCGCAATCCGGTCACCACCACATCCAGATCACCGTCGCCATCCAGGTCATCCAGGGAAATATCGCCCGGATCATCTACAAGATCATCAATCATGTGCTCATTCCACACCGCTTCGCCGGACTTCCACTCATATTCAAACCATGCGATCTTGTCACTGAACGCGCCGGATACTGCCACATCGGTTTGCATATCCCCATTGATATCTCCGGTATAAATATCAGTGCCGGAATAGGTGGTGGACAGGTCATGCTGTATCCATGATTCACCATTATTCGACGGGGCTTCGTACCAATAAATGTTGGGCTGATCAAGAGTGGTAACTATTACATCTTTTTTCTTATCACCGTTTATGTCCATGCAGTTTACATCAAAGGCTCTATCTAAATCCTCATCTATCATAGTCCGGTTAAATACCACTTCTCCATTTTCATAACCAATGGCAAACCAGGAAACATTGCCATGAAGGAATGTGTTAACAACATCCAGTGTGCCATCCCCATCCAGATCATCAAGATAGAGAGCGCTCCCCGTTTCTTCGGGGAAGCTTGCTTTCTCCCAGACAGCCTCTGCCTGGGCTGGTTCCCCCGGGTTAATATAAATAACCGCACCCTGTCTTCCTCCCGCGATAATGTCAAGCCTGGAGTCTCCGTTGACATCCATGGTGTACATCTTGAAGAAGGAGTTTGCTGCTTCCACCTCGACGTCAAACCTCTGCCATTCACCGGTTGCATCTTCCGGTGCCATAAACCAATATACACTTCCCAGGCCTTCGGTTACTTTTCCCGTACCTACCACCGCATCGTCCCGGCCGTCACCGTCAATGTCTGCCAGCACAATGCCATTGGTGTTCATAATAGGATTATCTTCCGGTGCGCTTGAACTAATGATGAACTTATCCCATGGAGTGCCCTGGTCAAGATTGTTTCTGAACCATGCTACTTCAGAGACCCACGCTAATGGATGCCGGTCGGTAGTCGAGGCTACGTCAAGGTCCCCATCACCATCCATATCTTTTACATACAGGTAGATGGGACTCGACTGCGGTCCAATGACGTGCTTTTCCCAATCTTCTGAAACAGCGGAATATCCATTGGTCGGCAAACAGCATAATAGAACAGCGAGAAAAAACAGTTTATTTAACATGGTTACTCCCTTCGATTGTTGTTTATTAATGTTGCGGATGACCGATTTCTGAAGCCCTTTATACCACAAAACAAACCTTCAATAAAAGGCTAAAAAGAGGTCAGATCTCAATAACACTGCTTTGGCCGTTGACCGGTGCGCGCTCAATAAATCGGCCGTAGTCGCAGGCTTCAGCCTGCGGAATTTGCAACGGAAGGCGCGTGTTGATAAATAAGCGGCTTACGATAGAAAACCGCAAGCTAAAGCTTGCGACTACGCTTTTTCTGGAATCCTGAATCCTACATCGATTCTTGCTTTACCTGTAAACTGTCAACCGGCACCTTCAACTGCTTTTCCCTCCATCCTGAACCCTGACCCCTGACCCCTGACCCCTGACCCCTCTCCCTCCTTTGACCTTCCCTGTCACACCTCCATGCTATACTTTTCCTGAACGCAAAAGGGGAAAAGGAGGAAACTGCAATGAAGGCATTGGAGCTTTTTGCCGGGAAGCTGGAACAGGTGCTGAACAAGGAAATCCGCGTGCTGGGCATTGACCTCGGCACCACTAACTCCACCGTTGCCGAGTCAGCCATCGGGGCTGATGGGAAAGTAGCATGCAGAACCCTGGAGCTGGAGCAGCCCACCACCGAGGGAACCTACACCAGTCCGCTCGTTCCGTCAGTCGCTGCAATTCTCCCCGACGGGAACCACTGGGTGGGTGAAGGCGCGAAACGGCTGCGCGCCAACCCTCACCAGGCCAACCTCCTTTTTGAAAGAAACCTGTTTTACGATACCAAAAATGAGATGGGGCTGCGCAAGACATACTTCCGCGCGCCCGAGTCCTTCAACCACGCCTCAAAGATTGCCGGTACAATTCTCTCTTTTTTAAAAGAACAGGCAGAGCAGGCCGCAGGGAATAGTCATCGGCGAATTTCCGTCACCGTGCCGGCTTCGTTCCAGTTAAACCAGCGCCGCGACACCCTTCTGGCATGCCGGTACGCGGGTCTCGCGCTCCATGATGAGGACCTGCTCGACGAGCCCACGGCGGCGTTGATCGACTACCTTTACAGCGTCGGGACTGAAAAAGCAGTTGAACCGGGCAGGCCTTCGCTCGCGGTTGTTTTTGATTTCGGCGGCGGCACCTGCGATGTATCAGTACTTGAAATTACCGCTGACGGGAAGCAAGACCGGCTCAGCCTGAGCCAGCTCGCTGTTTCGCGCTATCATCGGCTCGGCGGCGGCGATATAGATGCGGCCATCGTGCATGAATGCCTCATACCCCGGCTTGCCGATGAAAACGGGCTGCTCCCCTTTGACCTGACCTGGGTGGACAAGAAAAAGGGGCTCGAGCCGCAGCTGCTCAGCAAGGCCGAGGCGCTGAAAATCGCCCTTTGCCGGGAGACGGAGCGGCTGATCAAATTCAATCGCTATGATGATGCCGATAAAAGCAAGCTCGCCGCGCAGCAGCCATTCGTTGCCTGCATGCTTAAAAACAGGGAACTGCGCTTAAGCTCACCGTCCCTTTCAGCCGCCGCATTCGAGTCACTGCTTGAGCCCTTCCTCGATATCGATTTTCTCTTCGCCCGCGAGACGGAGTTCCGCCTCACCCAGTCAATCTTTGCCCCATTGCAGGATGCCCTGCACCGCGCGGGGAAAAAGCCTCAGGAGGTAAACTTCTGCCTCATGGTCGGGGGAAGCTCGCTTATTCCCCAGGTGATGAAGGCGGTCAAGGGGTATTTCCCCAACGGCACGGTTGACTGCTTTCCGGACCAGCTTTCCATGCAGACGGCCGTCGCCAGGGGCGCGGCATTGAACGCGCTCTTTCATGAAATCTCGTCGCGTCCGCTTATTGTCCCGGTTCTATATGACGGCATTGACCTGATAACCACCTCCGGTGATCCGCACACCCTGGTCCCTGCCCGCTGCGCGCTTCCCTTCCCGGAGGACGGCAGCTGTAAGAAGCTCGATCTGGTGGTACCCTCCGGCCCGGTTCTTTTTGTGGACAAGCTTCGCTTTGAAATCGTGGGGCACGCCGACCGGCAGCTCATTTTTAACGAGATATGGGCGCTGCCGGGGAACGGCCTGGCCGGCGAGGAAATAACCATGGAATTCAGGATCACGGCGGGCAAGCAGTTCGAATGCCGGGCATATCTGAGCGCGGTTCCTGGTCAGCCCTTTGAGCGGTCCGTGGGAAATCCCCTGGTGAATACGGTGAACCCCGGCCTGGTGCGACTGCAGATAGAGGAAGCGGAAGAGGAGCTGCGCAGGAAGAACGGCGGCGCCGCGGACGACCGCGACGCGTTCGTGCAGCTTGCCCAGTGGTACGCGGACCTGCACCAGCATGAGAAGGCCCTCGATTACCTGCGCACCGCCCTTAATTTGATAAAAAGGCCGGACGTGGAAATATTGGTCCTGCAGGGAATCTACCACGGCGAGCTGGGGGACCATGTCCGGGAGGAAAAGGCCTACCGGGAGGCGGACCGTGTATCATCATGCGGCACGGCGATGTTCAACCTGGCCTTGAGCTTCAGCAAACGGGGGCTCAACCGGGAGGCGCTTGCGACCGTGGAGGGGGCGCTTAAAAAAGCTGACGGCAGGGCCCCCTATCTTACCTTGAAGGCTAAATGTTTGGAGAAGCTGGAGCGCGGCGATGAGTCCAAAGAGACGATCCGCCAGGCCCTTGCCTCCTATGATCCCCCGCAGCTGCTTTCAGAATGGGAGCTGGGATGGTACCGGATGGCGGCGAAGCTCAGCCATGATGAGAAGCTGGTGGATAAAGCGGATGAGGAATGGGACAGGCGCAGAAACAAGAAGACGGAGACGCCGTCCGATGATGTTTTGCGACCCGGCATACCCGGAACGATGAGCCCCGGGGAGGAATCGTGAACACCTGGCTGCTGCCGCGAACAGAGCTGACACCCGAGCAGCTGCGGGTGGCGGAAATGCCCACCACGGAACACCGGCTCATCGCGGGTCCCCCCGGTTCCGGCAAAACCCAGGTCCTTGTCCATCGCGCGGCCCATATAGTTGAGAGCTATAGTGTTCCTCCGGGACGATACCGGATATTTGTTTTTACCAACGTCATAAAAGAATACATCAGGTCCGCTCTCAAGCTGCTTTGTTTGCCTGAAGACTCGGTGAGCACCTTTGACCACTGGTGCCGGCTTGTCTATGAGGCCGGCATCTCCCGCAGGCTGCCGAGGGCAGGGGGCGGGAGGACCATCAACTTCGGCCAGGTTCGCACCGCGGTGCTGCGCCTGCTCCGGGAAGCTGCGCCGCTGCAGGGGCTGCTTGATTTTATCCTGGTGGACGAAGGTCAGGACCTGAGCGGGGAGGCTTATGAAATCCTCAAGCTGGCTGCGCGGCACGTAACCGTGTTCACCGATCCGCTTCAAAAAATCTTTGAAGACGGTGCGCCGGAGGCTCAGATACTGGAAACCCTGGGCATACCCCGGCGCAATGCGACACTGCTTTCCGGGTACCGGAATTCGCCCTGTATCGCGGGACTTGCCTCCTGCTTCATCGAAGACCCGGAACATCGCAGGCAGTATTTGTCGCAATGCCGCACCGAACAGCAGGTCAGGGAACAGCCCCTGTGCTTTGAAGCCCCTTCGGTTCAGGAGGAGATGGACCGGCTGGCGGAAATTATTGTGCGGCGTCAAACCTTAAACGAGATGATCGGGATCGTTGTTCCGACCAAGCGGCAGATTCACAGCATCACCAGGGGATTGGAGGAGAGGGGTATTACCGTGGAGAAGGCGATTCACCCCGACGTGTTGTCTGATAATGATCAGCCCTTGAATTTTGCAAGCGTGCGTCCCAAGATTTCCACCTACCACAGCGCGAAAGGGCTTACCTTTGACAGCATCCTCATGCCCCGGCTGGTTGACAGATCGTTTCCCTGGGTGACCGGCAGCAGCAGGCAAAGGATGCTTTTTGTGGGTATTGCCCGGGCGAAGAAGTGGGCATATCTGAGCACGGTCCAGGGTGATTCATTTGACGAGTTGAAGATAATCAGGAAAGCAGCCGAAGATGGCAGCATCACCCTTCAACATACCTTCGGTCTTCCCCCGCCCATGCCTTTATTTGCCGGATACCCGCCTTCCCCCGATGATCTTTCGGTGCTATAAAGAGAGGGTACAGGGGACAGGGTACAGGGGCAAAAGGGAAGTTCGTTTCTGGAGTAATGGAGTAGTGGAGTAATGGGGTAATGGTTTCGGATTGAAGCACATGGAGGGACGCACTCCGTTGCGTCCATTTATGATCTGCTTTCTTCGTGCTCTTCCTTTTTTTCTTCGTGAGATTCGTGGTTGAACGGTAGTTTTTATTTTTTCAGGAAGTCTCTGATTTTTTTGAGCAGGGACTTCTTTCGTTTGGGCTTCTGATGGTCGACGGGTGCCGGGGCCCCCGGTGCGCGGGAGGTAAAGTTTTCACCATACTTCTTTTTGTAATAGGCAATCCGTTCTTCAGGCGTGCTGTTACTTCCCGGGCGGGAAACGGTCTTGTGGGACGATTGCTTGTCAACCCTCTCTCGCCGGGGCGCCGGAGCAGCCTTGACGGTTCCGGTTTGTTCCCGGGTGATGCCTTTGTCCTGACCCGTTCCGGTTTGCGCATGCCGGTCGCCGCGGGAAACCCGGCGGGGCTTTTTCCCGGAAGGCGCCGGTCTCTGAACCGCCGGGGAACGCCTGGTTTTTGATGATGGTTTACCGGCTGGCTCCGTCATTCGACCGCCTCTGGGCTGGCGGAAGGTCATGCCCTCACTCCTGTCTTTTTCAAACAGCGCATCATCCGCCCACACCACGGGAATTTTCATTTTGGTGAAGGATTCTATTGCTTCAAGACCGTAGACGTATTTGTCACAGGCAAAGGATATGGCCTTGCCGGACTTTCCCACCCGCGCGGTGCGCCCGATCCGATGTACATAGCTTTCGCACTCGGCGGGAAGATCATAGTTGATCACCAGTTCCAGGTCATCAATATGAAGCCCCCGGGCGGCAACTTCGGTTGCAACCAGGTATTTTATTCTCCCGGTTTTGATGCCTTCGATAACCTGTAAGCGTTTGTTCTGCGGCAGGTCACCCATGATATACTGGCAATCAAATCCGTTGCGGGAGAGACGCTGCGCCACCTCATAGGCCATGTGTTTGGTGTTGGTGAAGATGAGGACGTTTTTCGGCCGCTCCCTTTTAAGGATGCCGAGCAGCAGTTTCATCTTTTCACGCTGTTCAACGTGGTACAGTTCCTGGGATACACTTTCCACGGTCACCTGCTCAGGCGTTATCTTTATTTCCGCGGGGTCGTTCATGTGTTCCCAGGCAAGTTCCTTGACCCGGGAGTCGAGCGTGGCGCTGAAGAGCATGGTGCGCCGCTCCGTATGGGAAGGCGTCTTTTTGAGCAGCCTTCTGATGTCCGGCAGAAATCCCATGTCAAAAAGCCGGTCGGCCTCGTCTATCACCAGGATGCTGACCTTTTTCAAATCCAGCTTTCCCTGCTGACTGAAATCAAGCAATCGTCCCGGGGTTCCCACAATAATGTCCACCCCTTTTCGCAGCAAGTTCTCCTGTTTGGTAAAATCAACCCCTCCGAAAAAACAGCCCGTTCGCAATTTGGTATACTGTCCCAGTAGCTGCGCTTCTTCTGTGATCTGAACTGCCAGTTCGCGGGTGGGCGCGACAATCAGCGCCTTTTTTCCCTTAAAATCATCGTGGGTGAGGAGGAGTTGAAAAATGGATATGAGGAAAGCTGCTGTTTTACCCGTGCCGGTCTGGGACTGCACGCAGACGTCCCGTCCCTTGTCAAGCACCTGCTCAAAGGTTTGCTTCTGCACAGGCAGACTTTTCGCAAAGCCCGCTTTTTCTATGCCCTTGTGGATCGATTGATGCAATGCGCGTTTGGTAAATTCCAAGGAGCCCTCTTATTGATGTGATTGAAGGATGTTTAAAGTGTCCGAATCAGCTCGCCGTTACCTGCTGGTATACCACGCCCGCGACGTGCGGCAATCTTACTTCGGTGCATTACTAGAACACCTTTTTCTATCATAAAATTATCCTGATGTCCATAGGTTGTCGACTGGGGTCGGACCACACTAACCAATTGATGTTATTTGTAATGACAGCGCTCTTGTCCAAAAACGAGATTGCCGCGCGGAGTTTATCCTGAGCGCATGCGAAGGGCTCGCAATGACAAAAATAAAGCAATGAAGCACTAATAGGGTCGTTGCGAGGAGCATCAGCGACGAAGCAATATCATCCAATAAAAGCAACGTGTTACACAGCATGAGATTGCTTCGCTGCGCTCGCAACGACGATGTATATCGTGACCTCTTATGTAATGAACTTCTGGAAATGACACTGGCAAGAGCACCTCGGCATTTCATGCCGTGCCGAATCTTGCATAGTATCCCTCGCTTCCATACGATTCTTTTCCCGTGTAAGCAAGTTGCTATTCGGTTTCACTCTGGAGTGAAGCAAGTACGTGCTTTGCGAGTAGCTCTCCCACACGGGTGTCATCGTTGGGCGGGCGGTAGTAGGCCCATGTACCGGTATATTGTGCCTGAACAGGACCGTTGGGATCCGGTGGTCCCAGTTCCGGATTATAACCGAGATGCCCGTAGTCACTCACCTCATAGGCCAGCGAGGGATCCAGGTCTCCCCGCGGCGTGTCGAGGGGTGTCTGCCGCGGCGGCGGGTAGGGCCGGCCATCATCGCAGCCGCCCATTTCAAAGCAGCAGGGCGTGCCGCCACAGTCGGTATCAACCCAATTACCCCAGTAATCGGCAAAGGGGTGTCCCACACCGGGATAGGTTTCAAAATCACCCTCCTTCCAGTATATCCAGGTCTTTTTCCCGATTTCTTTGGCAATCTGGTTATGCTGTTCGACCAGATTCAGTACCGAATCCGTGGTGATCTGCGGAAAGGCAATGACGATATGGCGGACACCCCGGTTCTTGAGGTATTCAAGGGCATCCCAGTAGAGATAGCCCCATTTGCCCGCCGGGAGGGCAGGCGGAAGAATTTCATAGAGATAGGCGTGGCCGATATTTTCACCGCGCATTTCCCGGGTACGTTCATTTAACCCATTCTCCGGATTGATCTCTTTGATGCCCATAAATGCCCCGACGATATTTGCAGGATCGATTTCAGGATGACGGTCCAGCAGCAGGGCCTCGATATTTTTATTGAGCACAAGGGTATCGTCAATTTTAGGATCGAACAGCTGATTCCAGTCGCGTGTTGCATGGTTAAGGAGGAGAATTCCGGTATCGGCATCAGCAACCGATTCCGGCATAACCGTTTCGATTCCCTCAACAAACAGCAGCGCCAGATCGGGATCGGATGAAACGGGGTCGGGATTTCCTTCGAGGGGGACACTGGGATCGACCGCGGGTTCACCCAGCGTTTCCGTCCAGCCTGCGGGTGCGGTCGGATAGGACCGTTCCAT
Organism: uncultured delta proteobacterium; assembly: GCA_963793865.1. Lineage (GTDB taxonomy): Bacteria > Desulfobacterota > WTBG01 > WTBG01 > WTBG01 > CAZWCD01. The sequence goes on along the minus strand of CAWCBP010000002.1, from coordinate 143,047 downwards.
GAGGCTGGTCGGGTCATTGGCCCAGATGAGCGGTATATCTGATCCCCTGTCAGCCAGGGCGCGTTTCATCATGGTGATGACATCGAAGGTTTTAAAGAAGCGGACGCCGCCGGTGGTGAGATCGACAACGATTATCTTATCCACCTTCGCATCCAGGAGCCGATCGATCGGCCCGTCCACGTTGTAGCGTTCGGGATCGCAGTCATCCCATGGACCGTCGGCCTCCTGCTCACCGCAATAGGTGATGTTGTCAGCGTACGGCATGGCCGAAGGGGGATTGTAGAGATAACGGGGATAGGGATAATGTTCTATGCGGTCCGCCGACATCCAGGCGGCATAATCCACCACAAACGTTTTACCGCTACCGCTGCTGTTCAGTTCCTGCTCCAGATGAGCGAGCTGCTCATCGGTAAGCGCATGGAAGGGATCTTTTCCGCCGATCCGGCCGTATTCAAATGAATATTTACGGATCTCCTTGGGGGCATCGCCTGCCTTGAGCATTTCCCCCCAATTATTGCTGTTCCAGAGATAGAGCTTGTAGACCGGATGGTTGGGGTTGTAGGAAAATAACTGCACCGAGGAATCCCACAGGTGCTGCGGGTGGTACTGCTCAAAACCACCATGCACCACATAAACAACGCCGATTTTTTCCCCCTGCATGCATGATGATCCCAGCAGCAGGAAGATGAAGCATGTCAGAATGCCAAATACAGTGAGTGGTTTTTGTCGCAGTATCTTCATGTTGTACCTCCCGAAATCAATCGATTAATTTTATTGCTTTAAAAAGAGCATACCAGAGATATTTTGTCAACTCATGGATTTTGAAGTTTACATTCCAAAGTAGATAACGAAGCGTCAATGTTTAAAGAGGAATGCCTGGCAACCTAAACCCTGACCTCTGTACCCTAATCCCTGGCACCTTTTGATGCCAATGTTTCCCGGAGATAACTGAACTTGTTTTTGGTATAGTAATCCCGGTCATCACTCTCCAGGATAGAGCCAAGCTTGACTTTGTAATCTCTCTCTTTAAAGCCAGAAAGCTTTTTCTTAAAAGCTTCTAACTGACTGCCATCCAGCAGCGGGCAGTCAACGCCCCGGCGCAGCAGGAATTCTATATCAAAGCAATCCCGGATTTCACCCCGGTCAAGAAAGGCTTCAAACTTATTTTGGATGGTTTGTTCCAGCGTGTGCGTTTTGAGCATGACCTGTTTGGTGCTGTCTTTGGAAAAGGCAATGCTTTCCTGGACATCCCATTCCTTCTTTTCCCTGCGTATTTCAAGCTTGAGCTTCCTGGGATAACCGGGAGAGCGTAATTCCACTAAAATTGTAAAGTGTTTTATCTGTGCGTCGGTAATCTGGTACTCCGTTTCAAGGGCCTTCCGCATTCTGTTTAAATATGCAGTGTGAGATATCCTCTTAACAAACCAGAAGTCGAGATCGGCGGAATACCTGTTCAGCTCGTGGCAAAGCCTGAGCATTGAACCCCCGCCGAACACCAGAGCATCAAGCAGCTTTGCGCGCTTCATGACATCCAGGACCTCGATTTCAAACATTTCATGCCTTCTAAAGATATCCATGTTTCTCCAGCAATTTTTTTGTTTTCAGAGGAAAGGTGCTGATCATCCGCCTCACCTCACCTCTTTTAATTCTGTCCCGGTCGAGGGAGGCCAGGTCGAGATGGTAGCGTCCAAATGACATCAGGTACATGGCATCCAGAAAAGCCTTCTCAGGGGTGGCTATAAAAAAACCTTTGTGTTTAGTGAACCCGAAATAACGGGGATTGCTGATTCTGGTATAGAGAAACACGCTGCCGGGCAATTGTATTTCTTTTGTCCTTGTAACAGCAACTGATTCGATAAGTTCTCGCTGCATCTGGGTGGTGATTTCATAATAATCAAGGGCAGTCATGAGGGAAATGTACGATGGCACCTGTCCCAGGTTGGCAAGCTGGAATTTTTCTTCCCTGCTTGCTGCGTTCCACTTTTCCCGGAGCACGTATATGTTCCTTTTGACACGTACCAGCAATCCCTGGGAAACATACCGGCTGACCGTCACCCGGGCCGAGTCGGGATTGATAGCAAGAGCTTTGGCCACGTCCTCATAACCGAAATACAGTTTCTTTATGCTGCCGAGTTGGGTGAGTTTCATAAGATACACATAATTAACATATATGTTAATCTAATATACTCGACAAGAATGTATTGTCAAGGGATTTGTGAGGGGAAATGTTTCAGTATGAAGATGCAGAATGCAGGAGGAAAGAACAGTTTACAGTTGACGGTTTACAGTTTACAATAAAAAACTTGCAGTTAAGGGTCGACAGTTAAGTAGGGGTGCCTGTAAGCCGGTAACGGCAAACTGTCAACTGTCAACTGTTCCTGCACCCTCAACCCTGTACCCTCATTTTATTTCCAGTGACCACATCTGTCACACCCCGGTGGTAGAGTAGGATACAGAATGCAGATAGAAAAGCTGGTGTCATTATCCATTACTCCACCACTCCACCACTCCAATACTCCAAATTGGTGACCATAAGAGCACGAACAGTATGGCGATAGATTCATAGTACGGGAGCAAAAGTTTGTATACATTACTCCACTACTCCGGTACTCCAAAGGTGATGACATCAAGACCATATAAGACAAATGACCATTAACAGCGTTTTTGACCCTATACCCTACACCCTGTACCCTTATAGATGAACCTATCTAAATCAAAATTTCTTGCAGGTTTGCAATGCCCGAAGAGGCTGTATCTGCTCTGTCATGAGCCCCACCTGGCTGAAAAGCCGGATGAGCAGCTGGAGGCGCTGTTTGCCCAGGGCCACGAAGTGGGGCGGCTTGCCCGGCAGTCGTTCCCTTCAGGAGTGTTGCTGAGCGAGGATCACCTGGCCCACCGGGAGGCCGTGTCCCACACCAGGGAATTGATGGCGGATAAAACTATACCTGTCATCTTTGAAGGGGCCTTCAGCTTTGAAGATATTTACGTTCGTGCCGACATATTAGTGCGCCTGCCGGGCAACCGCTGGCGCCTTATAGAGGTCAAATCTTCAACCGGGGTCGACGCCAAGCACATCCCCGATGTGGCCATCCAGAGGTATGTGCTTGAGGGATGCGGCTACAAAGTGGCGGATGCCTGCCTCATGCACATCAACAAGCAGTACGAGTATGACGGAAAGACGCACAATCTTGCAACCACGAAGATCACGAAAAAAAAGGAGGGCACCAAGAGCAAGACGAAAGTTGCAAGGCTCTTTAGCATACAAAGCCTGAGAGATGAGATTCGTCAGTTTGAAAAGGAATTGCCGGCGCTGCTTTCCGGGCAGTGGAAGGTGCTTGCATTGAAGAAAGCACCTGATGTCGTCTGCGGCACCCGGTGCAGCGTGCCTTTTGGCTGTGAGTTTTATGATCACTGCCACGATGGGCAGGCGGATGACTGGGTGGGAAACCTGCCGGGGATCGGGAAAAAGCAGGATGAACTGATCGCCGGGGGCATCACGTCGGTTTTGAAAATACCGGGTCATTACCCCCTGAGCGGAGTTCAAAAGAGGGCCCTCGACTGTATCAGAAAAAACAGGCCCTACTACGACGGAAATCTCCGCACTATCATTTCGAAACTGGATTATCCTCTTTATTTCATGGACTTTGAGACCGCATTTCCCGCGTTGCCCAGGTACGCGGGTATGCACCCCTATGATCAGATCCCTTTTCAGTGGTCGGTTCATCTCAAGCCGGGTCCCCGCGCGCGGCTTGAACATTACGAATTTCTTAACGGCGACGGCGGCGATCCGCGCCGCGCATTTATTGAAAGGCTTCTCCCTGTTCTTGAGGAGCACCGGCAGGCGAAGATTGTCGTTTACAGTGATTTCGAGTCGCGATGCCTAAGCCTGCTTGCCGGCGCGTTTCCCCGCTATGCCGGGCGAATAGAAGCGGTCAGGGAGCGGCTCTGGGACCTGCTTAAAGTCATACGCGCCAATGTATATCATCCCGCGTTCCTGGGCTCATTTTCCATCAAGCATGTCCTCCCGGCGCTGGTGCCTTCCATGAGCTACGAAAATATGGCAATAGCTGACGGTCTGCAGGCAGGCGTCGCATATGAGAAGCTTACCGGCAATGAGCTGGCGCCGAGGGAAAAAGCGCGCCTGCGAAAGGCCCTGCTGGCGTATTGCGAACAGGATTCCCTGGCAATGGTCCGGCTTCTGGAGCATCTGAAGAGAAGCGGGGTAATGGAGTGATGGAGTAGTGGAGTATTGGTTACAGAAAGCCATCCGTGGAGGGACGCACTCCGTTGCGTCCGATTTTATTTGCGGCCACGGCGGAGCGTGATCCTCCATTTCATTAAAAGGCCGTATCTCCACTTCCGGGGATGACACCAAGGAAAATAAGCAATAAAATGAGCCTGTAGGGGCAGGCCCCTGTGCCTGCCCGAATACGAAAGGGCAACCACAGGGGGTTGCCCCTACGTGGGTGAGGCCATGCCGGGGTAGATCTTGAAATTATAATTTTAGCCTTGTTGGCTGCCAGTTCCGGGTTGACAAGGTGCCCTGTCCGGCGATAATGTATTCTCGGCGATTATTACCAGGAGCGATGGAGTCAGATGCGGGTGATGTGCGATCTGCGAAGAGAGATGAGACCCCGGTAGGAGCGGCTTTAGCCGCGAAGGATAGAGTATAGGAGGCAGGGGCATTTCCCAGTACTCCATTACTCCACTACTCCAGCATCTAGTATCCAACACTTCATCACTCCAACACTCCATTACTCCAGCTGTACGCCGTACCCCAAGGAGGATATTCATGCAAAGGCCTGCAATAAGCCCGGAAGGACAAGCGATTGTGGATCAACTGCTGCAGTTCACCCCCGCCATGATGAAGAAGGGGCGGGAGGAAAAGCTCATGGACATCATTTCCCTACTCATGACGGCAGAGCGTGTGAAAGAGGCCGGGCGTGACCTGGCCATCAAGGCTGCAAAATATGTTGTAGATAAGGGCTATGATCCCCTGTTTCAAATGTGGGAAAACATGGCGGAGTATAAAAGTGTGGTGCTTGACACCTACGACAGCAAAGAGGCGGACAATGCCCGGCGCGTTCTGGTAAAGCGCTGGGAGCATCCCGCACTGGGCAAGCCGGCAAAGGCCCCCCGGGACATGAAGGTCATCGCCTTTTGTGCCAGCCCGCGAAAGAACGGGAATACAGATATTCTTGTTGAAGAAGTGCTGAAAGGGGTGAGAAGCGCCGGCGCTCAGGGCGAGAAGATCATGCTGCAGGAGATAAAAATGGGATTCTGCCTTGGCTGCAGGAAATGCAAAGACCAGGGCTATGAGGGTATGTGTCTTGTCAAAGACGACATGACCGGCATCTATCAGAGGGTAATCGATTCAGATGCCATCGTTATCGGCTTTCCCATTTATACCGGCCGGGAGTGCGCCCAGCTTTCAACTTTTCTGGACCGCTGGGACTGTTTTGAACGCTTCAAGTTCCAGCCCAGCCTGAAGCCGGGCCGGCGGGCGATGGTCATCGGCACCTGGGGATATCCCTATGATGACACCTATGATTTTGTCATGCAGAATATTATGGTGATCCTGAAGCTCCACGGAATTGAGACGGCGGAGGCGCTTTCCGCATGCGGATTCGAGGGCATGTCGCATGGATTGGATGCAAACAAAAAAGGTGTCGTGCTGAAACATCCCGATCAGCTGAAGAAGGCGTTTGACGCCGGTGTGGGGCTGGTAACAGGAGGGTGAGGGGTGAAGCAGCAGGGGACAGGATGAAAGCGCACAGGGGAGAAGGGGAGCGGCGGAACGATGGAGTAATGGAGTGCTGGAGTAATGGTTATTACCATCTGTCTGTGGAGGGACGCTATGCGTCATTTCCGATCATTAGTTGTTGTCTTTACCCAATACTCCACTACTCCATCACTCCAATATTTGTTACCTGTCAACTGTAAACTGTAGGCTTCTCTTCTGACCCTGCACCCTGACCCCTGCACCCTGAACCTTATAGGAGACTTCAACTCATGCAGCTTCTCATATCCTGGATCATTCTTTCCTTCGCGGTCTTCATTACCGCCTATATTTTGCCGGGAGTATCGGTGCCGGGAATTTTCCCGACCGTTGTCACAGCCATGTGTATCGGAATTATTAATACCTTCTTAAGGCCGGTGCTTCTGATACTGACCCTGCCGGTGAATATCCTGACGCTTGGCCTGTTTACCTTCGTGCTCAACGCGCTTTTAATTTTGCTGGTGTCCGCCATTGTGCCGGACTTTAAAGTCGACAGCTTCTGGTGGGCGATGGCCTTCAGCATCATCCTGTCCCTGGTGAATGGATTTCTGTCGGCGGTGGTGAGGAAATAGAGGGAAGGGGGTATTTGGAATTTCGGATTGCGGAATGCAGTTTGGCTGATGGAGTAGTGGAGTATTGGAGTGATGGTTACGAAAGCCGGCTTGGAAGGGACGCACTCCGTTGTGTCCAAATATGATTCGCGGCCACGAACGGTCGTAAGGTGAATTTTTAGAGGTACCCTGAACAATGTAGGCGCAGGTTTCAGCCTGCGGAAATATGTAACGGAAGGCACGTATTAATGGTTGCGCGGATCAAAGGATAAAAACCGCAAGCTAAAGCTTGCGACTACGCATTATGGCAATTTTTGTATCATGCATCCTGTATCCTGTATCGTGTATCATGCATCCTGCCCATTGAATTTTCTATACATCTCCTTCCAACCTGAGGTACAATCCCCGCATGCCCCAGAAATACCTTACCTTTGAATTCGCCCAGAAACATGAAGATTTCATCTGCATTGGCGGCGGCCACATGACTGCCGTTTTTTGCACCAGCACCCCCTCCATACTCTTCGATCCGGGGGTGTCGGTGTTCGGTCCGCTCTGCCTGAAACGGATGCGTGACAACAAGCGCAATACCCACAATCTCATCATCGCCCTGTCGCACTCCCACTTTGACCACTGTGGGTCCGTGCCCTATCTGCTGCGCAATCTGCCAACGGCGCGCGTGGCGGCGAGCGAGCGCTGCGCCGACGTGCTTATGCGTCCCAATGCCGTTGAGCTTATCCGCAGGCTGAACGAGGAGTACGAGAAAGGCGTGCAGGCCGAGATCGCCGGGGAGGATGTCTCGTTTGGCCCGGTCACGGTCACCTTCCGGCTCAAGGACGGCGACTCCATCAGGCTTGAGGGAGGCCGCGAGTGCCGGGTGATTGAGACCAACGGCCACACCCGCGACAGCCTGAGCTACTATTTTCCTGATTCCGGCATTGCCTTTATCGGCGATGCGGCCGGAGCGCTGGAGCACGGGTTCATTCACAGCCCCTACCTGGTGAGCTATGAAGACTACATCGCCTCCATTGAAAAGATCCGCAATCTGAAGCCCCGGGCGATCTGCATGCCCCACAGCGGCATTCTTACCGGCGATGAGGTGGAGCGATACCTGTTTGAAGCCGCCGCCGCGGCGGTTGCCTATAAAGACATGATCCGGGAATATCTCGATCTGTACGGGGGGGACCAGGGGAAAGTAGTCGAGCGCATAACGGCGGAGGAATACGACGCGCAGCCGCACCACATCCAGAAGCGCCGGCCCTTTATTCTGAACCTGCGCGCCAAGGTGAATGCAGTGGCCGAGTGGCTTGCCGGGCGCAACCGGGGATAGCCAAACTCACATACCGGGAGTGAACAAGTTATGCCGGAAGAAACAGCCAGTGATGTGAAGCGGGCCGCCTCAGGGGCAGCAAGTCCCGGGGCCATGATGATGCCGGGCAGGTTCCTTACCGCCGATCAGCAAAAAAAGTACGGTGATTTCAAGAGAACGAAATTATTTGCCACATCGCTGTTTCTCCTGATGCTGGTCTGCTACTGCTTTTTTAAATATTTTGAGAGCGCGTATCCCTGGCTGGGCTACTTTCGAGCCTTTACCGAGGCGGCGATGGTCGGGGCCCTTGCCGACTGGTTCGCGGTTACCGCCCTCTTCAGGTATCCCCTGGGAATCCGCCTGCCCCACACGGCCATCATACCCAACAATCAGGCGCGCATCGGGGAAAACATCGGGGACTTTGTCGAGCTCAATTTTTTTTCCGCCGACACCATCGATGGGAAGCTGCGCTCCAAGGACCTGACCAGGGAAATCGCGGAATGGTTTAATGAAAACACCTTTGTGATCGATGAACTGTGCCTGGTCATCCCTCATGTCTTAAATGCCATTGACGACAAGGACATCCGGCGGTTCGTACGGGAAAACATCGTCTCCGGCGTTCGCTCAGTTGACCTGGCTCCGATGCTCGGCAACCTTCTGGCGGCACTTACTGCCGAGGACAGGCTCCAGGGGCACTTCGACAGCGCGCTGAAAATTGCGACCGGGCTGTTCCGCAAGGCCAGGCCCTACATCAGGGAAAAAATCAGCGAGCGCAGCCCCTGGTACATGAAGATATTCGGGGTTGACTACACCATTTACGACAAGATCATCACCTCTGTCGAAGAGGAGCTGGAGAGCCTCAAGGACCACAATCACAGGCTGCGCGCGGAGCTGAAGGGGAAAAATGAGGAGCTGATCGAACAGCTGAAGTCATCTCCCGAATATAAAAAGAAGGTTGAGGCACTGCGCGATTCCATTTTGGACAACGAGGATTTTCTTGCCTACCTTGACAATGCCTGGAATGAAATCAAGCCGGTGATCGGTCGCGATGTGCTGAGTCAAAGCTCACGGCTGAAAAGCGGGCTGGCTGAGGCGATGCGGGTGCTCTGCCGGGGGCTGCTGCAGGACGCGGGCGTGCGCGATAAGATGAACCGGCTGATGCGTGATATACTGACCGGCATCATGAGAAGGCATCCCCGCGCCATCAGCGCCTTCATCAACCGCGAGGTGAGCGGCTGGGATACCGGCACGCTGATACAGCAAACGGAAATAGCCATCGGCAGTGACCTGCAGTTTATCCGCATCAACGGTACGGTCATCGGGGGGCTGGTCGGCCTGCTGATCTATGTAGCAACCCGGCTGTTATTTTAGCCGGGCGCCAGGCAAGGCCATTGATAATTGCAATCTGTTCTTCCGAGTATTTCGCGCAATTCAGGTAGGAAATTGCGTTTATCCGGTTGGAGCGGCTGTAGCCGCGATTGTTTATAGAATAGACAATAGACCTGTCGTTGCGAGGAGTCCAGCCTCGGCGGGACGACGAAGCAATCTCATATAAAAAGTTTAATGAAATCAATGAATAATTATCTTGTTTTGAACACTCATGATACATCTCATCTAACAGGAGGTATTTACCATGGCAATCATAGCGGTCTGCGGAAGTCTCAGAAAGGAGAGCAACACCAACAAGCTGGTAAAAAAGGTTGCGGAAGCCTCGGGGTATGACTTTGAAGTCATAGATCTTGCCGGAATGGAAATCAAGCCCTGCACCGGCTGCGGGGAGTGCATCATGAACGAGGGGACCTGCATTATTAATGACGACATGAATCCCCTCTGCGACAAGCTGATGAAAGCCGACGCGCTCATCATCGGTTCCCCCACCTATTACATGGATATTTCCGGGGCGATCAAGTGCTTCATTGACAGGAGCATGCCCATATTTTACCGCGGCGTCGGGCCTGACTACAGCCCGGATTTACCGGTGCTGGGGAAACGGCCGCTTGCGGGCAAACCGGCAGTCACCGTCACCACGGTCGCCGGATCGGGCCACGAGAGGACAAAAGAGACGCTTAAAATATTTGTGGATGGTATCAACAAGATGCAGCTTGCCGCTGAAATTGCCGAGGCTATCGGCATGAATGACGTTGATGACATGCCTGAGGTGATGAAGCGTGCAGGGGAGGCGGGACAGAAGCTGGGGAAAATGCTCAAGCGTACATGTTAGAGCGATGCAACGCGCTTGGGCCGCGAGATCAACCGTATGCTGCTTTCCCATTTATTCCTTGCTTTTCATGCAAGCTTGATATAAATACATAAGCACCTTAGGAATCCCCGTGTTTTAGCACTTTTAAAGCCCCCGGATCTTTTCTGAGATCCTGGGGGCTTTTTCTATTGATGGCACGGGGTACAACATCGGCTAAGAGAACAGGCAATTCGCAGGTATGCATGAGTGATGAAAATGCGCGGAGGATTACTGTTCCGCATGAACATTGAAAGCCCTGAAACGTGTAACTGGAGGCGATGATGAGAAAAAGGACTGTGAGAGGAAGATCAACACGACCCAAGTTCAAAAGATTATATAAGGTGGTCTGCGCGGGTTGTGAAAAAGAAGTTATGATGGAGGTTCCGCCCCCTGTCGATAAAAAGCTTTTTTGCCTCGATTGTTACAAAAAATAAGAAAGTGATTGGCCCACAATCACCTGTCGGCCGAAGAACGATAGCCAAATATCAAGATGAATTGGGAATCCTTTCGTCCTCTAAGAGAAAAGAATTTTAACTCCGCCCTGCCGGTCCCGGGGTAACCTATCTCCCGGCCCCACCAGAGGTCCATTGCCATTCTTTATCGCACGTTGCCTTGTTTCCGGTCTCGCAACCGATGCATGTTCTCTATTTTTTCAATGAAATTGTCTTTGTGATAGCGTTTGAGCCATCCCTTGATGAAGAGATGTCCACCATACTTCCTGAGCTCATTGCGCCAGCTTCGATGCCACGTGTCCCACCCCCTGACCAGGTAATCGAAAGGAAAAGCGACTGTTTTTAAAGCGATCCTGACGAAGCTCATGGGATCATAAAATTTCTTCATTAATTTTGTCGGCATCTCCTGCAGTTCGCGCAGGCTCATATCATCCGGCTGAAAACACACATAGCTCCCGTCATATTTCTCCCAGGAAACCACATCCAGGGGAAACACTCTGTTCTCTTTTTCTAATCTGGCCCGCAGCTCCGTACCGATTAATGGAATTGCCCGCAGGATTTGAACCGTATCCAGCCGGGCCTGCCGGATGAACCGGTGAAACCGCCTGGTTCGCTCGTGCGGCCCGAGCCGGGATGCCGATATATTTTTAGACGGATATCCCCAAATGAACATGGCGTGAATAAGAAACCCGAGACGATGGTACATGTTCGTCCAGCGCAACATGTCGCGCGAACTATAGCCCTTGCGCATATCCTGCAGCTCTTCGTCAATAGGCGATTCATAGCCGATGCAGGTTACCGAGACACCCGCTTTTCTCATCGCCGTCAACAGCTCCTGATCCTCAGCAGCCTCCAGTCTTGCCTGCACGGTAAAATCAAGTGATCGCCCATAGGCTTGAGCAATCTTCTCGAAGAAGAACAGGGCGCCCTTCCTGTCTTCTTCCAGGCGATCATCAACGATAAAGAAACTGCGCGCTTTTCTGGTTTCCACCAGCCACTGCACCTGATCGAAAAGGAATTGGCCGGTCGCCCAGCGCGGCTTTCCTTTGACACTGCAAAATTCACATTTCCGGCTGCACCCTCTGATGCGGCCGATGGGATATATTTTTATTGTGGCAAACCTGAGCAAGCCAAAATCCGGGTAGGGCAGTGAGTTTAAGTATGTTTCATCCTGCGTCTCCGGAGGATTGGTTTTACAAACACCCTGACTGTCTAAAAAAGATATGCCGCAAACCTGCCCGATGGTTTTCCCATCTCTGAGCAGCTCGAGCACCCGGCGAATAACCATCTCCCCATCACCGTGCACAACGATATCAATGCCCTTGCGCAGTGATTCCTCCGGGGCATAATGCGTGTGCCAGCCCCCGGCTATCGTGGTCGTGCCTTCAGCCTTGTAAAATGCTGCCAATCGCCACACACGTTCAATCGTGCTGGAGAGCCCGCAGTAAAAGCCAACCACGTCAGCCGGCCTTTCTTCCTGCAGCGCGCGGTGGTCAGGAAAACCGTTTTCGTCCAGGGGAGCTCCCGCGCAGTTGTTTTCATCAATGACCTCAACCCTCCAACCCCAGAGCTTGCTGGCGGCGGTGGCCACCATGACCGGTCCCAGGGCGGTTGTTTTTTTTGCCACCCGGCTGAAAATGTTTACTTCGGGAAAGGCTGGAATAACGAGGCGAAATAACGGCCATGTGGCATCCCGTTCCATCTTTTTCTCCCTTAAGGAATGGTTAGCACCATTGCTTTACTTAAAACCCCATGCGATAAGAAAAACAATCCAGACTGCCTGGTGAAAGCGCTTTTACGACTTCGGTTTACTGCTGCCCTCAGTTTCTCGAATCAACGGTATATATAGCATATCAAATTATATCAGTCGTTGCAAACTCTGAAAAAAATACCGGGAAACGGTTAATAACCTTTCAAAAGCGTGTGATGTATGGTGGTGAACAAGATGAGATGCATCGGACACAAAGATTTTTTCGATCCCGTCAAGAACAGATGATAAACCTCACACTTGAGAATTACCTCTGCTTTGTCCTTTCATTTTTATCCCGAATCACACCCCTTATTGAGTTGATTTTTTCTTAAAAATTTTGTATAAACCTGAATGAGACTAGTGAAAAGGTTAGACATCTGACAACAATCGACATTTTTTGACAAACTCCCAAACGGTACCGAATTATTGACCTGCTAGAGCCGGTTCTTGTTTCTGCTATAAGTAATACCTCGATAAAGCCATGTCAGACATTCTCATTATTGTAGAAAACAAAATATTTTGCAATTCATTGTCCGGTATCATTCGGGGCATGGGACATGAGATCATCTGCACTGACACGCTTAAGGGCGGGCTTCAAGAATTGAGCGCGCGGAATTTTGATATCGTATTTCTGGAAGTGCAGATGCCCGACGGTAACGGGCTGGATGTGTTATCAGAGATCCTTGAGAACCCGTCACCCCCCGAGGTCATTATAATCACTGATTTCAGGACGCCTGAGGACGCAAAGGTTGCGATTGAAAAAGGCGCGTGGTGTTACCTAAAAAAGCAATTTTCCACAAACGAGATAACGCTGCTGATAATTAATATTCTGCACTACCGGCAGAAAAAGGCGGGTAGTCGTGATGTGCCGCTTCTGGAAGAAAAACATTTTGAAGGTATTATAGGGAGCAGCCCCCCCATAAAATTCTGCAAATACCTGGTGGCCAGCGTTGCAAAAACCGAGGCTAATGTGTTCATTAAAGGTGAGACCGGCACCGGCAAAGAACTTTTTGCGCGTGCCATTCATTATCACAGTCTGCGCGCAGAAAATAATTTTGTGATAGTTGATTGTACGGCAATTCCCGGTCAGCTGGTGGAGAGCATGCTGTTCGGTTATGAAAAAGGATCTTATACCGGGGCGGTAAAATCGCGCGATGGTCTCATCAAACAGGCGAATGGCGGGACGCTCTTTCTCGATGAGGTGGGTGAACTTCCGCTTTCCATTCAGAAATCCTTTCTTCGAGTCATTCAGGAGCACCGGTTTCGACCCGTCGGGTATCAGCAGGAAATAGGAAGTAATTTCAGACTGATAGTAGCTTCCAACCGTGATCTGGAAGACATGGTGCGGCAGGGGCTGTTTCGGGATGATTTGCTTTTTCGCCTCCGCTCATTCACCATAGAGGTGCCCCCCTTGAGAAAACGTTATCAGGATATCAAGGAACTCGCACTGTATTACACGGCAAAACTGTGTAAGCAGTTTGGTATTGCCGAAAAGGTATTTGACCCGGGATTCTTCAATGTCCTTGATACCTATAGCTGGCCGGGGAATGTGCGGGAATTAATCCATGCTTTGGAGAGTGCAATTATTGCGGCACAGAATGATCCTGCCCTCTTTCCCAAGCACCTGCCAACCTATATTCGCGTATGGCTGGAGCGTGCTTCAGTTGGGATGGATGTAGCGGCTGATCACCAAACGCCCGTGGCCGAATCTTCCGGGGCATTTCTCAAGCTCAAGGATGTGCGGGCAATTGCCCTGGACAATGCTGAACGACAATACGTAAAGGACTTGATGACCTTTACCGCGGGTGACATCAAGAAAGCCTGTCAGTTATCCGGCCTATCCAGAACCCGCCTCTATGTGCTTTTGAAAAAGCACAACCTGTCAACCCATTTCTGATTCTTCCCCTTAGTATCCCACTGTTGTAGGTGTCCTGTTAAACGGGACCAATCCCACGTGGTGGGACTCAATCCCGTCCCTAGGGACGGGATTCGATTATTTACAGTTCCTTCCATATCGTCAGATCCCGCTAACCGGTTGAAATAACAGTAGCTGTGCATTCAAGACCATAATGGCCCGTTTCTTGTAATGATAGTAAGGTAAGGTGATTTATGAAATGTGGAGGTGAACAATGAAAATCAATAGCAGAAATAGCCCTACATCTTCTCTAAGGATTAAGTTCCTTGAGGGAGGGTGGGGAGTTTTTATTGAGCGGAGGGAAAATAGATTTAGAAAATTTATTATCTTGAACGTATGCTTTTTAATCGCTGGTATTTTTTCAATCCTGTGGTTTTCACTACAGCTTACGTAATGGGATGAGAGAAAACCTTTCGGGCAGCGTGATTCTGATGGTGATGGTATTCTCGATGATGGTGATAACAGGAAGATACAGAGTGATAATCCTTGCCCTGGTGGCCAGACCAAAATATAGCGAGAGAGGCGGAGTACTATGATACAAATTTTTAAAAATAAACGATTTGCAGTATTTTTTCTGGTTCTTCCCATCATTGCTTTTGGGTTATCCCATACTCTCTTTGCACAAGATTGTAATAGTAATAATTGGACTATGAAATGGTTTAGCAATACCGCCTCTTCTATGTGGAGCATTTGTCCCGATAGAATAAATTTTAGTATAACTGCTACAACTTCTAGTTTCTTTTTATGTTGTCGTTCTCTTATAATACTTCAATCCGGTAATCAGTATGAGATGAATCTATATTCTTCAAGTGAATTTGAAATGTTGATTACTTTTAATGGTTTTGAAGGTTGTGATGATGTCATGCAAGGTGTAACCATTACAGGCCTAATTAATGAATTTCCGAGCTCGTTTGATGTGTTCAGTCCTTTTAGAATCTATTGCAATGATAGTTATATAGATATTGATAGTGTTGCTTTTCAGAGGGACAGATTGAGTATATGAACTAACGGCAAACCGAAGGAAACAGTCAGACATCAAGAAAGCCTGTCAGTTATCCGGTCTATCCAGAACCCGCCTTTGCCGGCGGCGCCGCCGCCTGTCCTTTTTTAAAAACGTTAAACCCGTTGCCGCAATGAGGGAGTCAGGCCATGAAAGAATTTCTCATAATCATGATCGTTCTGGTTGTCTGGTTCGTTTTGCAGGCGTATATTCTGCCTAAATTAGGATTCAGGACCTGAATTGTTCCGCGTTCCGGCCAGGTGGCCGAAGAGCAAACAAAGGACAAGAAGTAAGCTGCTGCATAAAGACAAAGGTGTAATTTATGCTATTCGGGAATTTTCAACCCGTTACGCGGCCGTAATGGCCATGAAACGGTCATGGGACGAATTGACGAGGAACAGATCTTATGATTGATGTCCCGGCGCATGCCCGAATCAGAAGCCATGTCTGCATGGGCGACAAGATGATAAAGTGCCCACAATCTGAGGTGCAATGTAAACCGGTGAGGCAAGACGTCACATAACAAAAGGAGGTAACTACGCTTTGGGCGATCTTTTTATGTTCTCGATAGTTGGGCTGGTGAGCAGTTATACGATTGGCTGATTTATTCATGTGCTGTTGTTATCGCTGCCGTTGTTCTGTTGATCATAAATATTCAGGGACGAAGAACATTCATGTTAATGACCTAATCTCAGGACAGGAGGTTCGAGTGAAAAGCAAAAAAAGAATATTCGGTTTGATTGGACTGTTACTGTTTATATCATTCAGCATGGAAGCTTTTGGTCAAGTAATCACAGATAATTTTGAGGATGGAGTCATTGATACCAACATTTGGGTGGTGGGTGGAAGCAACGGCGGCAATGATGGACCTGGAAGCGGCGATGGTCAATGGTACAACACTGAAATCGTTGCAACGGATAGGTATCTTCAGGCCAGAGCCACAACACCAGAGTCAGGAAACACATTCGGTGCCCAGGCATGGACAAGGACGGTATATAACTTCAATGATGGAAATGATTGGATAATCAACTTTACGTGGGAACCTGATATACAGAGCCCTTGCGATCATGCATGCTGACTATCATCTGATTGAAATAACTGACGGGAGGACTGATTGGTTAGACAGTCTTTACTTACATCCTTTGAAGTAAAATTTTATCAGGAACCCAACAACTATACCTCTCTAATGGTGTAGATTTCAGCCCAACTGATTGGTCAATCGTAATCGATGCTTCAGACGCTACCGCTACTCTATACGAGGGTGCTAATGGAACAGGCACAATGCATCCAGTGAAAACATTAGACGAAGGGCTCCCTTGGTACGTAAGATTTATTACCACAACAGGAACCAGTGCCGGCTACCCGGCAAAGGATTGCCGAATCAACCTTTATAGCTTTACGGCAATGCCTGGTGAAAATGATGCTGACGGTGATGGCATTCTTGATGATGAAGACAATTGTCCAGAGTCGGATCTTGAAGCAACAATTATTATCGATGGTTGTAATAGCGGGGTTGCCAATACGCTGTTTGATGACGGCTGTACCATGAGTGATTTGATTGCTGAGTGCGCAGAGGGGGTTAAGAATCATGGGCAATTCGTAAGCTGTGTAACCCATCTTACTAATGGCTGGAAGAAGGATACGTTGATTAGCGGTAAAGAGAAAGGTGCAATCCAAAGCTGTGCGGCAAGATCAGACATTCCGCACCAACGTAATGGCACTTACCATTTCAGAGCTGTGGAAGCGGAAGACGACTACGTTTACCAGCCAATTGCGTATTCCGGCAAAAGCTTCAGGCTGACGTTTGATTTCAACTTAGCAGAAGGCCCTTATTCCGGTGGAGTCGAATTGGGATTGTACTGTGAGGATATGTATAACGATGGCTCAAATTACACGTTTACGGCCGGCTATGCTGATGCAGGAAGACTTTTTTCTGTTCAATTCAATGGAAAGACTGATACAGTTGTCTATAATTATTCGTTAAACAACTGGTATCGTGCAACCATTTTCTACAATGCATTCTCGCACAGGGCCACAGTGAAAGTCAAAGATCTTTGCACAGACACAGTCGTTGCAACATTAGCAGTAACTGAAGTTCCACCCCAATCTTGTATTAGCCGGTGGGGGATATCGGCATATGGAGCTAATGATGAAATTGGTTATGGCATGGGGGAGATTGATAATCTATCCTTAATCATTGGTTATGTGCCGGCTATAGATACTGATTTTTCGCAGGACCCGGGATTTACAACAACGGATCCGACTGATTTTTACTGGAATCCAGAAGCATCAGCTACTGAAGATTGTGGTGCGGTGAACGCTGACTAAAGGTCCAATAAACACGTAACGGAGGGTTTAAGCATGAAAAAACTAACTATTCTTTTTGTGATCAGTTTTCTTGCATTTGGCTGTACTGTTCGCCAGACGGGGTTTACCGTGCTTTCAACCAAACACGTTGAACTGAGCCGCATTGATTTAAAAGAAACAGATGTTGCCCGTAATCAGAAGGGCAGCGACAGCCGTTTATGGATCCTGTTTATTCCATTTGGCGGCAATCCAACACTTGAGGATGCTGTCAACACCTGCCTGGAAAATGGGAAGGGAGATTTTATTATCAATCCCATTGTAGATTCCTCCTGGTGGTCGCTTATTCTCTTTAGCTATGGATCCTGGCATGTTGAAGGTGATGTGGGTAATTCACAGTCTCCCACTACCCGGCGCGAACAGACAATGCCGCCCACGACCTATTAAAGAGCTGCCCGTAGAATAAAAGTTTTAAAACCATGTGCAGCAGCATTAATGAGTGCAGTTATAGGAGGGGAAGTGCACATCAGGTGTAAGCTAACATTACCCCACTTTTTCCAGGATTGAGCGGTCTGAGAGAGTGGGGTTTTCTTCTTCATAGTCAATGTCTGCTATACAGAAGGTCCAGACTTTAGACAGACACGCTAGCATTAATACAACCCTTATTATACCATAACCCAGCCCGGACAATGCGAGGCACAGAGCGGAAGGTTGGCGCTATGCTTTTTATTAGCTAATGGAGGTGTAAATGAAAAGAATTACTGCTGCGTTTTCCTTAATCGTATGTTTACTCGTTTTTGCGGGATGTAGTGATAAATCTTCAAGTCTGGTCGGCAAATGGATTCCTGAAGTCACTGATGGTAATACAGTTATTGAATTTTATTCCGATAAAACAGCTGCTTTTAAGGCGTCTAAGAGTGAAAATATTCCAGCTCAATGGGTTGTTGATGGTGACAGGATAAAAATAGATTTAACATTTCCCGGAGCCACCATGACTTGGACGGGGTCTTTTGAAAAGGATAAACTCACCCTTAATATTGATAAGGAAGCAGTTGTTTTTGTGAAAGCAAAATAAGTGTTTCTAATTTAAAATTTATCACAGCTGGGTTGTGTCTGGAGATCGAACCGAACTGGAAAAACGGTAATTGAGAAAATGTCAGAGAGAAACAGACCTATGAGAAGATTATATTTTGCCCTGAGGACAATGCGGAACGACAATACGTAAAGGACTTGATGACCTTTACCGCGGGTGACATCAAGAAAGCCTGTCAGTCATCCGGCCTATCCAGAACCCACCTCTATGTGCTTTTGAAAAAGCACAACCTGTCAACCCATTTCTGATTCTTCCCGTTAGTGTCGCCCCCCCTGTTGTATGTGTCCTGTTGAACGGGACAAATCCCATGTGCTGGGACTCAATCCCGTACCAAGGGACGGGTTTCGATGGTTTACAGTTCCTTCCTTATCGTCAGATCCCGCTAACCGGTTGAAATAACAATGGCTATGCATTCAAGACCATGATGGCTCGTTTCTTGTAATGCTATAGAGTGAGGCGGCTAATGAAAACGTCGAATATAGATAGGATATAGGTTACAGCCGCGTTTTCCAACCTATGTGAATGCTTTTATATCCAAGGCTCATACTGCAGTAACAAATAAGGAGGCCTAAAATGAGAGTGAATTTATTGAGGCGGATGGCAGTGGCTATTGTATTCAGCGCGGTGTTGATGGTGGGAATGTGCATGACAACGCGCGCTCAGGAGCAATCGCAGCAAGACAAAAAAGAGAATCAAGGCCAGATAAATAAGCAGGACGCACAACGACAAGAGCAGCAGCTCGAACTGCAGCGTCAGCAGCAGCTTATGGAACAACAACAGCAGCAATACAAAAAAGAGAAACAAGACCAGATAAATAAGCAGGACAAAAAAAATAAGCAGGACGCACAACGACAAGAGCAGCGGCTCGACCAGCAGCGTCAGCAGCAGCTTATAGAACAACAGCAGCAGCGTCTGACAGCGTACCGTCAATATCTAGAACAACAGCAGCATCTCGAAGAACAGTATTTAGCAGAGCTTCAGAAGCAAAAGAGGATGGAGCAGAACCGTTACCATCAACGGTATTTAGAGCAACTGCGTCAGCAGCAAAGGCGTCTCCAGGAGGATCGCGATCACGATTATAACAATGATCCATACTTCTACACAGCTCCGAGCTATCGTTACCATCGTGGCGGCACCTATTACGAAACGAATCAATACGGCGTCCAGTTGCTTCAGCAAGCAGTGAGATACGGTTATGAGGAAGGCTTTCGAGCCGGGCGGGCTGACCATGATGACCATTGGGATTCCGACTACCGAGGCTCTTTTGCCTACCGGGACGCGAACTATGGCTATAGCGGCTACTATGTAAGCCGGGACGACTACAACCACTACTTCCGCGAGGGTTTCCTTCGCGGCTACGAAGATGGTTACAACAGACGATACAAATATGGTCGCCATTCCAGCGGCACGGATAGCATTCTCGACAACATTTTGGAGCAAATTCTCAACATTGAGTCGCTTCGCTAATGACGGGGCTCAGTGTTTACAGGGGATAGGGCACTATATGTAATTAAAGTGCACCGTCCCCATTAACCAATGTGTTGCCGTACTTCTTAGGTGAGGTGATGTATGAAATGTATATTCTACGAAAAAAGAAGCGGCATCATTGCGGGACAGATCATCGGACTGCTCAAGGCATCAGCGGTAGAAAACAAAACAGAGATTTATCACACCATCAGAACCCTGTCTCAAAGACTCACCAGACCCATTGACGGGTTGGCTATCATGGTTCTTATAGCCGGGGACCGGAAAGATCTTCTGAACATCCTTGCTATTCAGAAACTGTTTGGTTTGATTAGAATCATCATCATTCTGCCTGACCGGGAGGATGAGAGCGTAAAGATGGGATATAAGCTGCAGCCCCGTTTTTTAACCTATGTGAATGGGGATATATCCGAGGTGCAGGCAATATTAGGAAAGTTGCTTGAACTGTCAGCATCAAACGAGGGGATAGCAAGGGAGCCTCATCTGCCGGAAATGGATAAGCCCTCCCTAGAACCCTATGTAAATAGAGCGGTTTTTTTAAAAATATACAGTATTGACCCCATGTACGCATCTAAAAGACCTCATTATTATAAAATAAAAACATAATGTCAGCGCAATTCAAAACCGGGAGCTCTAAAAGAAAAGTATCTTACCCGATTCTAAAAGTTGCCTTCAGTTCTTTTGCTGGCTGAGGCTTTTTCATGGGGGTGCTGTATGTGCAGGGAAAGAAAAATGTATACGACCTCATCAGATCCATACTGCAGTAGTAACCTTCTGGAGTATAGGCAAAAGGAAAGTCAATCAGTTCCTATCCTAACCACCCTGTATGATGTTATTGAAGCGGTTTCAGAGCAGGTGACTTCGGATGAAAAGTCTTTGGTCATTCCGGCAGTGTTGAAGCTCTTGCGGGACTGCAGGGCAGGCTTCTTATTAAATAGGTCCGTCTAAATATCTGGTTGGACCCATTTTGAGAGAACGATAGCCTAGAAGAGACATCTTGGGAACTGGTTAATTTCAGCTGCTTTGTTCAGGCGGGAAAGCATTTTACCGTTTTATGTTTTGAATAAAGGGTACAACAGGCAGAGAAGGTAATGGTGGAGGTGTGAAATGACAGAGAGTTATCAAAAACAACCCCAGATTAAGATCCTCTCCGCCTTCAGCATTGATAAGAAACAGAAATTGAAGGAGACGGATCTCAACGAGATTACGAGAATGGTGGAGGGGTTGTTGCCACAGTATGTTAACAGGGATATTGACGTAACAATAACTCTTTTAGAAAAAAACCTGAAGATCATGGCAGACATGGCCCTTATGAAAGACGCAGTGACGCTGCTATTAAAAAATGCAATGGATGCACTGCCTGGTAGCGGCACATTTTCATTGAGTATCAACCGGGTCAATTTTGAAATCGAATCTCTGCTCGATGGGGACGATTCTATGCTCGGTGCATGCGCTTTTATTTCTCTTACAGATATGAATATAAAGTTATTGATGAGAAGATTAAAGAAAGAATATTTGAGCCATTCTATATACCAGGTAGTCACGGTAAAGGTCTTAGTCTCCCGATAGCGTACCGTATCATCAAACAGCATCCAGGGAGGGTGAAAATAGAGAGACGGCAGGGACACGGTGCGGAGGTCAATATATATCTGCCGCTCACCAGGCCGGAAATAGTAAGTATGCTGTCAATACCCCTGAGCGCTTCATGTGGAAGATAAAGTTTGTTTGAGAAGGGATGTTTATGACCCTTATGGAAAACATTTCTTAACACTAAAAACACCACAACAACCGTTGGCAATGCAAATATTTGTATCAGCAGGGGGATACCACCCAACGTGCGTACAGAACAATTAAACAAATATGAAAGGAGGTGCAAGACGTGTGCAGGGGTTCGAGCTTTTTTGACAACACATAAAGGAGGTGGTCAAAAGCAACACGTTTCATTTTTCAAATAACCAATTTTTTAAAACAGAACATTTTGCTTAAAGGGAGACATTATGAAAACATTTGCAAAAAGAAACTTATGTAAAACAGTACTGTTTGGTTTCGTCATTCTGGCTATATCCATCTTCAGCACGTTTTCCCACAATGCATACGCGAAGACAGCTGCTGAGATCGATGCAGACGCCAACCAGACGTTGAACCGATTCTATAAAGAGGTCAACGGTGCCAAAGAGCTTACTTCTTCCGCGAAAGGTCTGCTGGTGATGTCCGGGGTTACCAAAGGGGGATTTGTTGTTGCCGGGACGTACGGCCAGGGCGCGCTGCGAATTGGCGGAAAAACGGCGGGGTACTATAATCTTGTCGCCGGGTCTTATGGATTCACCGTTGGTGTACAACAAATGGACATTATTCTCGCCTTCATGACCCAGGAGGCGCTCAATCAGTTCAAGAATGTTGATGGCTGGGAAGTGGGAGTGACCGGCAATGTCGCCATGATTGACGTTGGCGGCGGCAAGCGGCTCGACACCACTTCATTACAGGACGCAGTGGTAGCGTTTGTTTTTGATCCCAAGGGCCTCATGTTTGACGTATCCCTGAAGGGGGCAAAGTTCACGAGGATCAAGGAAGAGAGCAAATAAATTCTCAACCGAATGTATGAATCGAAGGACTCAGGTTAAAAGAGTTTAAAGGAAGAAGAAATACCGGCAGTTACTGGTAATCCGCTTATTGGGGCGGTTTCAGAGTCGGTGCCTTCGGATGAGGAGTATTTGGTCACTCCGGCAGTGAATCCGAGAACAAACTGAAAGGAGGATCATATGCTGTGGACAATTGCTGTAATAATGATCGTTTTGTGGGTGCTGGGGATGGTGAGCAGTTACACGATGGGAGGGTTGGTTCACATCCTGCTGGTAATTGCCGTTGTCATGGTGCTGGTCAACATCATTCAGGGCCGACGAGTGGTGTAAGAAGCATTTGACCGGGAAAAGGAAAGTGGAGGTACGAGATGAATCCAAAAACCATAATTGTGGTTTGCGTTTTGATTTTCGCGGGTTGTGATTCGGTGCAAGATAAGATTCCGGTTGTCAGTACGCGGTACCGCGAGTGCAACGAAGGCTACGCCCTGCTGTACGAGCTCACCCGCCAGGAACAGAACGTGGACAAGATTTTGATGGTGAAGAACGCGAATGAGACAGTGTCGGCCGAGATTAAGAAAATCGCACAAATCTTTGGCCAGGCGCACGATCAACTCGACGCGTTCGCCAAACAGTACCCCCGCCTGCGTTTCGAAACGACGCGCCTGCCGACTCTGGAGAAAAAAACCCGCGATTCGATCGAGTCACAGACGACGAAAACACTCCTTTTTTCCAGCGGTCGCAATTTCGAACTGCAACTGTTGTTGACCCAGGTTCAGGCATTGCAGTACGCCGCCCATCTGGCGAAGGAGTTGGGCGGTCAGGACGATAGCCAAAACCGCAAGAGTTTCCTGAATCAATTCTCCAAACAGTGTGAACAACGGCACCAGCACGTGATAGAACTGTTGTCCTCGCTCTAGGCAGTCCAGTGACATAAAAAACGGCAGTGTCAGCAATGGCCCTGCCGTTAATTTTTACCTGTTTTTTGTGGTGACCTTTTGTCGCGTAAAAGTATAGACATCTGCTTCAAACACTCAGGTATGCACGCGTGAGTACCCATATTCAAAAAACTCCAGCCGGAGATGAAGTAAAAATTGACACACCCCCTAATCGTGGTAGAAAACACTTAGGGGTATAATTGAACCATTCAAGGAGGAGATTATGAAAAAACAGATTATACGTGGTGTAATCATTTTTGCTTTGTTTATTCCAGCTTCAGCAATTTGTCAAAGTGGTTTGTCAAAGTATCGTGAGCCCGCTCAGATAACTGAACTCGATTGGATGTTGTTGGATATAAACATAAGATTGGTAAATCATGAAACGGGTGATTACGATAGCTATGATTTGATTCGCGGTGCACGTTTAATGACAGCGAACGACGCTTCTAAAATACTGGTGCTTTTCTTCATCAACAACGATGCTTATTTGAAAATAGAGAAGGAAACCATGTCGAAGGTATTTATAGGTGCAGTAGAGCATATTTTTAAAATTATAAAAATGGACATACCTGAAGCCACCCTCATGAATGATATAATAGCCAATTATGTCATTCTATATGCGAACAAGCAAATAGCAGTTTATGAAAACGGCAAACTGAAATTCACACCCTGAAAATGCAGAGAGCCATCATCATAAAGCCCATTGCCATACCACCCAAGCTGGAGATTACAATGGATAATATACAAATTGAGCTCAAAGACAATCAAGCAGTTATCACCATAGACCTAAGCAAAGACTTTGGTCCAAGCAAAACGGGAAAAACGATTGTGGTAGCAACGACTCGTGGAAACGTCCCAATCCCTGGCGCTGAAACTATTCGACTTGGGTTAAATTGCTATAAATATCCGGAAGAGAATAAATAAAAAATCATCACGGTGCTTAACCTTCTCTCTGGTATATTAAATAAAAGAGGTCGTGAAGTTGAAACTCTCCCTCCGGCAGATACTTCTTATCCTCATCTATCACTTCAGCATCCTGAGCCTTATTATCCCCTCTTGAGCCGATAACCAACACTACCTGCTGCTGTATCTGCTCTAGTAATAACGAGCCTTTGAGGGGAGAATGCCCTAGACCTCAGGGGGTAAAAAAGTGGGGGCAGGTCACCAGACAAGCATGGAACGAATCTTATTTACGGTAATTGCTTATGAAAACTTCAGACAGGGAAGCACTACCTCTTTCCCGGCCTTGACACAAAAATAATAATTGATATTATGCCACGATAGGTACTATTAAAAAAGTTTTTCGCTCATAACCTCTCGAAAAGATAAACATGGCCGGCATAGAGATCGTTACTGTGGAAGGAGGATCGGAATTAAAGGACTTCATTGACCTGCCATGGAGGATCTATGCTGAGTACCCCAAATGGGTCCCCCCCCTTAAGAAAGAGGTTCGCCGGATGCTGGATCCCCGCAGACACCCTTTCTGGGAGTTTTCCGAGGGCATCCTCTTTCTGGCCCGACGTGGTTCGGAGACGGTGGGAAGGATCACGGGCATCATAGATCGCCATTATAACCAGTTCCACAACGAAAAGATGGGCATTTGGGGATTCTTCGAATGTGCTGACGATCCGGAAGCCGCAGCAGCCCTCTTCTCTTCCGTGGAGACGTGGGTTCGCCAGAAAGGGATGACCTTCATGAGAGGCCCGCTCAACCCGTCCACCAATTACGAGGCGGGCTTGCTCATTGAGGGATTCAATTATCCTCCTGCCTTGATGATGGCCTACAACCCGCCGTACTACCAAAGGCTGGTCGAATCGTGCGGTTTCACCAAAGAAAAGGACCTGCTGGCTTTCCTGATAGATGGCGATTACCGGCTCCCCGAGTGGATGGATCATCTTGCTGTACGGATAGCCCAAAAAAGAGGCATTCACATCAGACCCTCTCGTCCAAAGGATCCGGACTCTGAGTTTGATCTGATCAGGGAGATATATAATGCCGTCTGGTCCGGTAACTGGGGTTTCGTCCCCCTGAGCGATCATGAGATGCGGGACATTCAAAAAAAAGTAATGGAATTCGTTGATCCGGACATGGTTTTCTTCATCTATTATGAGGATGAACCCGCAGCGTTCTGCGTGATCTTTCCTGACATTAACCCATTGCTCAAGCGTCTCAACGGGCGGATCGGTCTCCTGGGTTTGCTGAAGTTCCTCATGTATCGGCGGGAGATCAACGGATTGCGGTTGTTGATGTTCGGGATCAAGGAGAAGTTCCAACAACTGGGACTACCCATGTTAGCCTTCCACCACATATATAAGCTTGTGAGGAAAAAGAAGAAGTACCATTATCTGGAGGTGGGCTGGACCCTGGAGGACAACGAGTCGATCAACTCCTTGATAGAGGAAGCGGGCGCAAAAAGATACAAGAAATATCGAATATTCAGAAAGTCCTTATGATATGGCATTGAAGCAGAGGTCTGACATAGTGGCTGAGCATCGGGTATCCATCATCGGTTTCGTCTGGCGGCCTGAGGAGATCACCCCATCGGTGATTCAAATGGCTCAGCGAACAGGGAGCAGAGCCGTCTTCGATTTTTCCATGATGGGGGTGGAAGGGTTACTTCCATTCTTGCGAAAGACTGACCCTTCTCACCACGTCAGGGATATCAAGATTTCGGTTCCTGTCTTGATGGATCCATCTTTGGGGCGGTTACTGAAGGAAACAGGGGTCCACCACATCTGGGTAGAATGCCACCCCCAGTTTTTTCAAGGAGATCCTTCCATCTTTCTTCAGAAATTGAAGGAATTGTCGGAAGACCACTGTTGCTTTCCGATCATTGGAAACGTGGATCTCCTGGCAGTAATGTTGAAGGAAAGATGGGGAATTGGGCGCATCGTTCTGAAGGGATGCGAGGCTTCTGGATTCGTGAGCGGTGAGACGACCTTGGCTCTCTATTCGGCGGTCAGTGAAATGCTTCGCACACCCTCAAAACCTCTTGAAATCCTCATATGGGGGGGCGTCTCCACCCCTGAGGCGGCAGCGGCATTCCTGTCCACAGGGGCCGCCGGGATCGTTTTCGAGAGCGTCCATTGGCTGACAGATATGGTTGCCATTGATGATGTTCAACGTCAGCGGCTCTCCAAACTCCGTCTGGATTCTACCGATCTGGTTGGCCTGGACCTGCAGGTTCCTTGTCGCCTTTTCAACAAGGGAAACTCGCGCGCGTTCAAGGAGATCAAGACGCTTGAGGACTCGCTGCACGGAGCAGAGATCACGGAAGAAAGCCGCCGTTCATTCCAAAGCCAGGTGCATGCAAGGGCCCTCCACCCTCTGGAGAGCCATTTCAACCAGGACGAGATCATCCCTCTCGCTGTGGAGGCCACCTTTGCCAGGTCGTTCGTCGAGCGTTTCGGGGCCGGAACCGAGGAGGCCGTGAAAGCCTTCATGGACGAAATTCGTAACGTATGCCACCTGGCTGAGGCGAAAAAGGATTGCTTTTTAGACAGCCCTGTAGCCGGAGAGATGGGAACTCAATATCCCTTTATCCAGGGGGCCATGACCTGGATCACAGATGTCCCGGAGTTTGCCTCAAGGGTTGCCGATGCCGGTGGATTGCCCACCATCGCCCTTGGCCTGATGGATGCGGAGGCCCTTGACCGGAGACTGGGACGCCTGCCGGAGATTATGGGTGGGCGCCCTTATGCAGTAAATGTCATCTCTTTGGCTGAGAACCCTTTCAGAGAGACGCATCTGGCCTGGATAAAGAAACAGAGACCCCGTTTTGCCGTGATCGCCGGTGGCGATCTCTCCCCCTTGAAAGAATTGATAGAATGCGGCATAAGGGTCATGTATATCGCTCCTGATGAAGCCCTGTTGAGGCTCGCCCTGGAAGCAGGCGTCCGGTACGTGGTCTGCGAGGGATATGAGGCAGGGGGCCACGTGGGGCAGCATAGCACGCTCACCCTTGCTCAGATGCTATTGGAGCTGAAGCGGCGCACGCCATCCCTTTTTCAAAACTGTCGTGTGATCCTTGCCGGGGGAATCTGTAATCGAAAGACCGCATTCTTAGCCGCCATGCTGGGCGCGGACGCCATCCAGATGGGCACCGCCTACCTGGCCACCCGGGAGATCACGGAAACGGGCGCCTTGACAGGGCTCTATCAGCGGATGGTGCTGGAATCACACCCGGGGGGGACGGCCGTTTCAGGCCAGGACATTGGACTTCGGGTACGGTCCTTGAGGACCCCGAAAGTGGAAGCTATTTTATCCCTGGAGAGGGAGTTTGCAGCGGGTCACCTGGACGAGACCTCTTTCCGGACAAGAATGGAGCAGATGGCAGCGGGGAGCCTCTTCACTGCGGCCCGAGGCATGGACAGACCGGGCGGGGCGGCTCTGGATGAGCAGGGTTGTCTGGAACGCGGGCAATTCATGAGTGGGGCCTGCGCCGGTCTCATCCGCGAGGTCCGGAAGCTGCAGTCCCTTCACCGCGAGCTGGCCGAAGGTCCTCTCTTGCTACATCAGCCCGTTGTGGGGTCGATCGAGAAAACCCCGGAAACTTCATCCTCCGGAGTCGGCCGTGGACTGAAACGAGTTGTCCTCCGCAGAGGCGATTATGAAAGAATTGCCATCACCGGGATGAGCATACTCAATGCACTGGGGAAAAGTCCGGAGGAAGTCTGGGCTGCCAGCCTGGCCATGAAGAGCGGGATTACATTGGTTCCGCCGTCGCGGTGGGATCACGCGCTTTTTTATGATCCCCGGCCGCAGGTTACGGACAAGACCTACTGCAAGGTGGGCGCCTTCTTGGACATTCATATCTCCCGCAATGAACTCGGGATTCCTCCCCATGATTTCCGGACCATGACCGAGGCCACAAGGATTACCATGTGGCTGGCGGACAGGGCCATCCGGGCATCCGGCATCCTGGAGTCAGACATCCCGCGCGAGCGAATAGCGGTACTCATTTCCCAGAACTCGGGAGAGGCGGCGGGGACCCTCACCGATATGATCATCAGGGAGTACGTTCACGATATCCTCGGGGCTATCAAAAGGGCCGTTCACCTCACGCCGGATCAGGAGAGCGCCATCGAACGGGAGGTGAAGTCCGGGCGCATGGCCCCGGACGACACCACGCTGCTGGGCAGACTCAACTGCGCTGCGGCCGGATTCATCTGCAACCGGTATGGGTTCATGGGGCCCAGCTATTCTGTCTCCGCAGCCTGCGCGACCTCACTGGTGGCGCTTTACAGCGCCATCCAGATGATCCGTAGCGGCATCATCGATGCAGCCATCATCGGAGGTGGCGAGGATAATCTCACCCATTTGCACTTTCTGGAATTTTCCGCCCTGGGCGCACTTTACGGACTGTCCGGAGAGGAAAGACCCGCTCACGAGACCTCCCGCCCCTTCGATGCTGAAAGAGATGGGATGGTCCTTGGCGAAGGCGGAGGAATGATCGTCATCGAACGGGAAAGCCTGGCCCGCGCAAGAGGGGCGCGTGTCCATGCCTTTGTGACCGGCATGGGAGCAAGCAACAACCATCTGGGGATGGTGGAGTCCTCCAGTGTCACCCAGGAGATCGCCATCCGCGCCTCTTTCCGAGGGATACCCTATGGGCCCGATGCCGTGGATTTGGTGGAATGCCATGCCACGAGCACGCGGCAAGGGGACGTGGAGGAGGCCCGTGCTCTGAAGATGTTCTTCAATTCCTCCAAGCGCACCGTGATCACCTCATTCAAATCCCAGATCGGACACACACTGGGCGCCTCGGGCATTAACAGCCTCATTCGAGGAGTCACGGCTATGAAGGCGGGGGTTTTTCCTCCCACCCTTAATTATATGCACCCGGACCCGGAAATAGACTTGGAAGGACCGGGGCTCCTCATCCCCCCGGAGCCACTTGATTGGAAGGGCAGGGACAACCAGCCAAGAAGGCTTCAAGTCAACGCCTTCGGGTTTGGAGGTTCCAACTACGTTGTGCAGGTGGAACAGGCCATGGATGAGGCGGATACGATCCTGGTCTCACCGGGCAGAGAACCCGGTCTCGATCGAGAGAAGGGCGGGGACTCTGCCACTCTCCATGGCGTCTCTTTCTTCCGGACTGAAATGTACGGCCGGAACTGCCGGATGGCCGTCG
Organism: uncultured delta proteobacterium; assembly: GCA_963793865.1. Lineage (GTDB taxonomy): Bacteria > Desulfobacterota > WTBG01 > WTBG01 > WTBG01 > CAZWCD01. Next base: position 113,526 of record CAWCBP010000002.1, on the reverse strand, counting down.
TGGCGCAATCCGAAGAGGAGGCCCTCGCGGTCATCGAGAGGGCGGCCTCCCTTGCCGAATCCGGAATCGTCTCTCCCAAGACAATGAGGTCCCTGGCGCAGCAGGGAATTTTTATGGGCCGCGAGGATTTGCAGGCCCTACCGCTCGCCCTTGTATTTCCAGGACAGGGGTCACAGTATGGGGGAATGGGACAGGAGCTCTACGAGTCCTTTCCCGTCATCAGGGAGTGGCTGGATCGGGCTGCAGCTGTAGCGGACTTCGACCTCCTTCACTTAATGTTCCACGATCGAGAGGAGAACCTTCAGAAGACCCGGTGGCAGCAGCCTGCCATGTTCGCCATGGAACATGCCATGGCTCGATATCTCACGACCCTCGGTATCCACCCTGTGGCCATGGCCGGCCATAGTTTGGGCGAGCTGACCGCCTTGTGCATGGCAGGTGTCTATTCCCCGGAGGACGGGTTTGGAATCGTGAACAAACGGGCCCTCTGCATGGACAAGGCCGCCGGCATGCACGTGGACCCCGGCATCATGGCGGCCACGGACGTCCCCCCGGATCTGCTCAAAGAGATGATCCAGGGACGGGATGATGTCCATATCGGCAATATCAATTCACCGAACCAGATCGTCCTGAGCGGCAACACCGAGGCGGTCAAGGATCTGTGCAGGAGATTGAAGGAAATGGGCCACCGGGCCACCCTCTTGCGGGTCAGCATGGCCTTCCACTCTCCTATCATGAGGGTCATCCATGATGAGCTCGAGGAGTTCATTGCCTCCATTCCGTTTCATGCCCCGCAGATTCCCGTCATCTCCAACACGACCATGGCGCCGTATCCATCCGATCCCGGTGAGATCAGGCGAATCCTGATGGCCCACCTGGAATCTACCGTCCATTGGATGAGTAATGTCCAGACCCTTTGGAATGACTACGGAGTCCGGCTCTTCGTGGAGGTGGGCCCCGGCGAAGCTTTATGCAATCTCATCGCAGACACGCTTCCTGAATCGGCATGCATCCAGACGTGCATTCCCTCCGCAGAGGGCCTGACCTACAAGACAGCCCTTGCTCAGCTCTTCGTTCAAGGTCATCTGAAGGTTGAAGGAGAAGCGAGATTTGTTTCCCTCTCTGCATTCAGACAAACCCCCGATTCACCGCCGCGCTCGACTCCATTCATGCGGACAGGCCGCACCTGCCCCCGGTGAGGCGCCTGAGCACCAGGATCTCATGGAGAGGCTTATTCGAATCATCATGGATGCTACAGGATTCAATAGGGACGAGATCCAACCCGATATGGATCTCAGAAGGGACCTCTCCATCCGATCCAGTCGCCTCCCCATCATCATGGATGCTGCGGAACGCCAATTCGGGATCACTATCGAATTGGAGGATTTTATAGGCGTCCGTACCGTGAAGGACATCGCCCAGAGGATCGCCAGGGTTATCGCCAGGCAGGGAGGTACCAGCCTGCAGCCGGCCACCAAGACTGTTGACCCCGACCCGGTGCAGGATGAAATCTCGAAGTCCTCAGAGGATGAGGCGAGCTTAAAGCGGCTCGTATTCAACCACGCCACGGTAGAGTTGGCGGCCTCTATTCCCATAGAATTGAGCCCGGGCGAGTCAGTCCTCCTTCTCTCGCCCGACAGGGATGACGGGATTGCCGGAAGTGCAGGGGACATCCTCCGACAGGATTACGGGGTTGACACGTTTCCGATGCTATTCATGCAAGGGAACTTCGGTCCGGGCGAAGAGGGCCACGACATTCGAACCGATGAAGGGGCCTCCAGGGCTGTAGATAGAATAGCGGGCCTGCCGCCCCTTGCCGGGATGGTCATCACCTTGCCTCAAGGCGGGTCGGGAAGGTTAGGAAGCATGGCGGATGTTTCGCGGCTTCTCAGGGGGCTCTTTCTGCTCCTGAAGGCATTTCTTCAATCACCGGCCAAGAAATTCGTGGTGCTGATCCATTCCAGGGAGGATACCGAAACTCTCGGTCGGCTGCTGGCGGAAGGGATGCTCGGACTATTCTTAAGCGCAGCGCAGGAACATCCATCGGTCCAGTTTCGCACATTGGAAATCGACAGGGATACCGACCTTCGCGTTGCGCTGCGCGGTGCTCTGGACAGGGGATGCACCGTAGTGGAGACCATTCATCGCGATGGAAGGTTCTTCACTTCGGAGGGGCGCTTGGCCCCGTCGGTCTTCGGGGATTCGTCAAGTCTGAATCTGAGCCCGGGAGACGTTGTCGTCATGTCCGGGGGCGCAACCGGGATCAGCGCCCACCTGGCCCGCTGCCTTGTGCCTTTCGCGCCCCGCCTGGTCTTTCTGGGGAGAACCCCTCTCGATCCAGGCACCCATTCCGCAAAGCCGCGCCCCGAACATTCGTCTTCTGAGGCGTTGCCTTTGCGACCCCAGGGCATCGGAGATCGCCCGGACCCTGGCGGATTTGCGCTCCTCAGGGATCGAGGCAACGTACCATACCTGCGATGTGACCGACCCCGAGGCGGTCCGCGCGATCATGGGCGAGGTGGCAAGCCGTTATGGCAGGATCGACGGGATCATTCACGGCGCCGGAGTCCTCAGGGACGGTCTCTTGAGCCAAATGACCCCGGATGATTTCTCCATGGTCACGGACGTCAAATTCCTCGGGGCCTGGAATCTATTCTCGGCTGCGGAAGGGGCCGGTTTGAGGTTTTTCGTGGGCCTCTCTTCGGCGGCCGCGATCCAGGGAAATCCCGGCCAGGCCAACTACGCTGCAGCCAACCGGATGATGTCCGCGTTGCTCAGAACCCTCCGCCGGAAAAATGGCGCCATCCGGTTCAAGGCTTTGATGCTTCCCCCTGTCGAGGGGGCGGGCATGGCCGAGGATCCGGAGGTCCGGGATCTGCTGAAGCTGAAGGGCGCGGCGTACATCCATGTGAATGAGCTTGCGGGGCTTTTCTGCCGGGAACTCTTTGTAGCCCCGGCCGACGACGATTGGGTGATGTTCATGAGGAAACTGCCATCCGTGAGAACGGCACTGCTCAATGATACAATCCGTCCTTCGCCCGGTGGAGAACTGGATGGAGGCACCGTGTCCTTCAGCCCCGAGGACTTCCCCATGATAGAAGGGATCTCCTGCCTGGACATCCGCCGGGAAGAACTGGAGGCCTTCAGATCCTTCTCCCTGGAGAAGGATCTTTGGATCGCGGATCACAGGCCCTTCAAGTTCGTCAAGCATCCTCTGGTCTCAGCCGCCATGGTTCTGGAGACATTCATGGAAGCCGCCCGGATCCTGTATCCCCACCTGCAGGTGCGAGGAGTTCGCCAGGTGCGGCTCATGGACATGATCCAATGTCCTCCCGGGGTTCCACGGCCTTCCAGGATCTCCTGCCGCCGGGCCGGCAACGGTCTTCGGGAGGTAGTGTGCGAGGTCTCTCTGCAACACAGGAGATCTCCCCCGCCGGGAGATTGACCGACCGCTTCACCCCGCACTGCAAGGGCCAGGTGATCCTTGATGGCGGGGAGGCGAGGAGGATATCTCGGGGAGGGGCTCCCGGTTTTCCTGTCCGGCCGGACGAACTGCGGACGAGGCCTATGGATCATAAAAAGGTGCTTAAATGGTACAAAGACCGCAGCGGCCTCGAAGGCAGGTATCGCGTGATGGAGTTCCTTGACGGTGCAGGTCCGGGGGTGGTGCGGGGCCGAACCACCTACCGGGAGACAAGTGATTTCGCACATCTGCGGAACGCACGGTACCAATACTCTCCCTACCTTTTCGAGGCCCTTTTGCAGTTGGTCGGCTTCCACATCGCTGCAACGGACCCATCGGAGCGGCGATCGATGATTCCCATGGAGATCGGGGAGATGAGGTTTTTGCGAAAATGCCGGGCAGGGGAACAGATAACGCTGGAGGCCCGCATGCGGGCGCAGGACGACGAAGGCCTCGCCTGGGACGCCAGAGGGATTGACGATCAAGGCCGCACCATCATGCAGATTCGTGGTATTCGGATGCACTGGGTTTCGGACTGAGCCTTCAGGGGCTCGGAAAGAACGCAGATCGGGAAAGATGAGGAGTCAGAATGTGGCAAAGAGGATTGCGCAACGGAGTGACTATAACCGTTCATGCCATGAGTCCCGTTCATGGAAGGGGACCCGTCTTCTATGCATCCTTGCCCTTGATGCCATGTGCCAACGAAACCCGCAAAGGGTGTGGGACGAACGAGGCAGGGGAGAGGCACCGCCTCGTCTCCGCCCTGTGGGATCACCTTGTGGCGATGGAAGGTCCTCTTTGGAAACGCTGTCGATCCTCCGACAGAGCTGCTTTCCCGATTCAGGTGGTCCGCGGCCCGCTTGGCAGGCCCCATCTCCTGTTGGGAGAATATCGGGGTCCGGCCATCTCCTTCAGCGAGGGTGGAGGAAAAGTCTGGGCTGCTCTCTGTGGAGATGAGTCTGATATCGGCATCGATGTGGCAGGGACCGATGAATTCCAGGGAGAATACCCCTTTCACCGGGTCTTCCATCCGCAGGAGCTTCAACATGCCTTGAGGTTGGCGGGCGGAGATTTGGAAAAGGCATCGGCCCTGCTCTGGTCTGTCAAGGAAGCCGTTGTCAAGGCCCTGGGATGCGCATTCCATCTCGTGGACCCGCGGCAAATCACCGTCTATCCATCGGCAGGGGGGAGGACGGCGGGTATACCTTTCCGGTGGGCTTATCAGGGAAGGCCCTGGTGCGGTTTCCCGGGCTGCCGGCGGGTCCCTATGGGTACGTTCGCTTCCTCAGGGGAAGATGTGGCTTTCCATCGCCCTCCTGAATCGGCAACGATCGATGGAGCGATGGGCGGAGATGTTGTCATACCAGTGCCTTATAGCGGTAAAATGTCGATCCATGACGAAAGAAGCTGAACACGTAATCGAAGTCGAGAAACTGACGAAGCGCTACGGGGATTTGCTGGCGGTCAACGACATATCGTTCACTGTCAGGAAAGGCGAAGTGTTCGCGTTCCTGGGCCCGAACGGCGCCGGCAAGACCACCACCGTCGAGATCATCGAGACCATCCGCACGCCCACGTCGGGAAAGGTGAGCCTTCTCGGGATGGACGTCACGAAGAAGAAACGCGACATTGTCCCCCGCATCGGCGTCCTCCCGCAGGGGTTCAGCTCGTTCGACAGGATAACGGTCAGGGAGACCATCCAGTACTACTCGCGGCTTTTCTGCTGCAGGAACACGCGATGTCGACGGGCTGATAGAGCTCGCGGACCTCAAGGACAAGACCAAAGAGCAGTTCAAGAATCTCTCCGGGGGCTTGAAGCAGCGCCTCGGAATCGCGATTGCGCTCGTGAACGACCCCGAGGTCGTGTTCCTCGACGAGCCGACGACAGGGCTCGACCCCCGCGCAAGGCGCGAGGTGTGGGAAGTCCTGCTGGGCCTGAAGAAGAAGGGGAAGACGGTATTTCTCACCACGCACTACATGGAGGAAGCGGAGCTTCTTGCAGACACGGTCGCCATCATCTCGAAGGGGAAGATCATCGCGATGGGCTCTCCCGGCGAGCTCATAGAAAGCAACGCGAATTACCTGGTCCTCACGCTGCAGTCCGTCGATGAAAAAGCCTCTGGAAATCGTCCGGAAGATGGGCTTCGAGCCGGTCCATGACAACCACAAGAACATCAAGGTCCGGGTGGAGCACACGGACGACGTCCAGAAGATACTGAACGCCATCAAGGAGGCCGGGGCGTCGTTCCTCAGCCTGGACGTTCGCAAGCCCAACCTCGAAGAGGTCTTCCTGAAGCTCACCGGCGAAGCGCTCCACGAAGACCCCGCCGAGGAGGGTGGCGGAATGAACCTGCGCGTCATCGGCGCAAATCTCGTCGTGAGCATCAAGAGCTTCTACCGCGAGAAGTCCGCGATGTTCTTCACGATTGCGTTCCCGGTCATCCTGATACTCGTGTTCGGCACGATTTTCATGGAAACAGGACAACATGAGCTTCGACCTGCACGTGCAGGATCTCGACCAGACGAAGTCGTCCGCACAGCTCGTCAAGGCCCTGGAGCTCAACGGGAGATTCAAGATAACCACGGTCGACTCCGCCATCAGACGCCACCCAGTACGCCAAGGACAACAAGCTGAACCTCGTGCTCATCATTCCCAAGGGCTACGAGAAATGCCTTGATGCAGAGGATGGCACTGCGGCGACCCCAACGCCTCCGTCACGCCTCACGTACCTCTACGACCCCAGTTCCACTGCGGTGACCACGAAGATGCAGGTCCTGGACGTCGTGCTCGCGGGGTTGAACCAGGAGATGTCCGGAACAGCCGCCGTTCATCAGATCGGCCGAGACATCGATACTCGACAAGAAGTACCGGTTCATCGAGTTCTTCGTCCCCGGCATCATCGCGATGGCGGTGATGACGGCGAGCCTGTCCGGCGCGGTGAACGTGAACGCGGAGCTCCGGCAGAAGGGCGTCATCCGGAAGCTCTCCACCACGCCCATCACCCGCACCGACTGGATCCTGTCGAACATCCTGTACCAGTTCATCCTTGCGGTGATGTCCACGGCCGCGATATTGCTGGTGAGCTACGCCGTGTTCAACGTCAGCCTGCAGATCAACGCCTGGCTCCCGGTGTTCGTCGTGCTGGATGTCTTCGCGTTCGTCGGGATCGGGATGATCCTCACCCGCGTCGCCAAGGAGGCGGAGAGCGCCGCCGCCGCGGCCAACGTCATCATGTTCCCGATGATGTTCCTCTCGGGAACCTTCTTCCCCATCGAGATGATGCCGGGGTTCCTGCAGAAGTTCGCCCGACTCCTGCCTCTGTACTACGTGAACGAGGGGCTTCGGGCGTCCATGGTATTTGTGGATCACTTGGCCGCGCTGAGATACGCCGCGGTCATCGGGGTCTTCGCGGCAGGAGTGTTTGTTTTGGGCATCGGAGCGACCAAATGGGAAGAAAGCGCGTGATGGCGCATCGCGTCCCGCGGGCCTCACTCGGGCGACTCCCGGACGCATGCGCTCGGGCGAGGCATGGGCGATTAGCGACCATGGAAGGTGCGTATGAAGAAGAGAATCCTGTTCATCTGCGGCTCGATGAATCAGACGACGCAGATGCACCAGATCTCCGAGCATCTTTCCGATTACGAGCACTCCTTCTCGCCCTACTACTGCGACGGCGTTGACGAGATTCTGCGAAGACTCGGGTTGATGGAGTTCACGATCATCGGCACACAAGCTCGCGGGACGCTGCCGGCGGTATCTGGAGGATCATGGCCTCCCCATCGACTACCAGGGAAGGAACGGGCCCTACGACCTGGTGGTCACCTGTTCGGACGTGTACGTTCAGAAGAACATTCGGGACAACAGGATCGTCCTGGTTCAGGAGGGCATTACGGACCCGGAAACCTTTGCGTTTCGTCTGGTCACGCGATTTCCGCTTCCTCCCTCGGTGGCTGGCGGGCACGGCGGCCACGGGCCTGAGCGACGCCTACCGGAGATTCTGCGTCGCCAGCGAGGGATATCGGGATTTCTTCATCCGCAAAGGCGCGCGGGCCGACAAGATCGTCGTCACGGGAATACCCAATTTCGATGACTGCGGGCGATATCGCGCCAACAACTTTCCCCACAGCCACTACGTGCTGGTCTGCACGTCGCCGCTGCGGGAGGTGTTTCGGGGCGAGGACCGCGAGGCGTTCATCCGCAAAGCTGTCGCTATCGCCGGCGGCCGGCCGCTCATCTTCAAGCTTCACCCGAACGAAAACGTAAAGCGCGCGACCCGGGAAATCTCCCGGTACGCGCCGGGAGCCACGGTGTTTACGACGGGAAGCGCCGAAGAGATGATCGCGAATTGCGATGTCCTGGTCACTCGATTTTCGTCGACGGCCTTTGTCGGCCTGGCGCTGGGCAAGGAAACCCACTCGGACTTCGACATGGACGAATTGCGCCGGCTGATGCCGGTTCAGAACGGCTCGGCGGCTCTCAACATCGCGAATGTCTGCCGCCGGTTGCTCGAAGAGGAGTGAGTGGTAAACGAGGACAACTGAGAGGTTACATGCGAGATGATTCGCGTATGCTGCGTTCTTTTCTCTGAAAATAAAAGCGAAAATAATCAGGATGAAGTTATAGAGTACAGTTATTCTGTCCGTTCCATGTAAGTTCATAGCCAGCCAGCATTCCTATACCAGAGATAGGTCGATTCGAGTCCCATTTCAAGGTCGATGGCTGGATGAAATCCAAGCTCCTCCCTTATCTTATCGGTATTGCAGACCCACCCCTTCAGAAGAGCTTCTTTCACTTTCTGTCTATTGATTACCTGAGGTTTTCCACTGACACAGCCGATACCGTCTGCTACAATACCCGCAATCTTTACAATCAGAGACGGGAGGGAGATAATTTTGGCCCCTCCGGTGATTTTAGAAAGCATATGTGCCACTTCTGCAAATGTGTGGACCTTGCCATCAGAAAGGTAGTAAATTTCCCCGTCGCTTGCCTCAGCAAATGCCGCAAGAATCATCCCATCGATTACATCATCAACATGGATGATTGAAAGCTCCAGTTCTCCGTTCCCCAGGATTGGAATGACTCCAGACTTTGCCATTTTAAAATAAATGAAAACGTCCCGATCAAGAGGTCCGTAAACAACCGGGGGCCTGATTATAGTCCAGGGAATATCTTTGCATTTCTCACGGAGCAATTGCTCACTCAGCAGTTTGCTTTCGCCGTAGTGCGTCACCGGTGAAACCTCGTCATTTTCCCGCGCCGGATAAAGCGAAGTGTGTGGCCCTGCAACCGCCAGTGAGCTAATATGAACAATTTTTCTGATCCCTCTCCCCTCCATTGCGATCGAGTCAAACAAAATCCCCGCCCCTTCGGCATTGATGCTGAGGTGCTCATCTTTGTTTCTCGCCTTCGTGACGCCTGCGAGATGAAAAACCACGTCGATATCCCTGATGTGAGGTGTAATGCTATTTTTATATAGGATGTCTCCCTGGACAGGCTCAAGACCGGGGTATTGTCCCATCCATACTGCCCGGCGCATATTCCTCACAAGACATAGTACATGAAACCCCATTTTAGAGAGCTTCATCGCCAGGTTTCTCCCGATGAACCCTGTACCACCGGTGAGAAGTATCTTCATGGCTCCTTTCCATATATCCTGTACATTTTATGGGAATCTCCAGCTCATATTTCACGGCGGCGTGATGAGAAAAAATTATTCGTGGATTGAAGATTTCCTTCCTCTTGAAGAGGAGGCGGGGAACGCAATAGTTCGATTCTGAATAAAGGACTAAAGGGGATTTTTATAAATCTTGTGAAATCATTTTTTTGAGGATGGGTGGACTTCGATTATTCTCAACTGGAACTCTTGCTTATAAAATTCCGAGGTTCAATCCAACCTTTTCGAGTTTTGACAATGCAAAGTCGATGTGTTCAGCGGTATGAGTCGCCATTAAGCTTATCCTTATAAGGCAGTCTCCTTTAGGTACTGCAGGGGGTATGATTGGATTCACAAAAACACCCTCCTCTTGCAATTTAACGGTGGCCTTAAAGGTGTTTACCATATCACCGGTTTTGACCGGAATAATCGGGGTTTCAGATTTTCCCGTATCAAATCCGAGTTGCTCAAGACCCCTTTTCATCCTTGCCGTGTTTGCCCAAAGTTGCTCAATCCGCTCCGGCTCCTGCTTCATAATCCTGAGGGCGGCCCTCACCGCTGCAACATTAGCAGGGGTCATGCTGGCACTAAAAATCAGAGACCGTGAAAAGTGTTTAAGGTATTCGATGGTATCTGCATCGGCGGCAACAAATCCCCCCAAGGAAGCGAGTGCTTTGCTGAAGGTCCCCATGATAATATGAACCTCTTCAGTAAGGCCGAAGTGATCTGGAGTACCCGTGCCATTTTTACCCAGAACACCTATGCCGTGTGCATCATCGATCATAAGGGCAGCCCCAAATTGCTTGCATAATTTCACGATTTCGGGAAGTTTCGCTATAGTGCCCTCCATACTGAAAATACCATCGACAACAATGAGTGTTCCCTTCCCGTCGGGTAGACTTTCCAGGCAACTATTAAGGTCAACCATATCATTGTGGTTGAAGTGAACTTTTTTGCCAAAGCTCAGTCTTGCTCCATCGACAATGCTTGCATGGTCAAGGCTATCGATAACAACATATTCTCCTCTGCCTACAATTGAGGATATTATCCCAAGATTCGCCTGAAATCCGGTTGAGAAAACAAGGGCACTTTCCTTTCCCACCAGTTCGGCAAGTTCTTCTTCAAGTTTCCGGTGAATGTCAAGATTTCCGTTCACAAACCTGGAACCAGCGCATCCGGTTCCGTATTTTTCAATTGCTTCAATAGCTGCCTTTTTTACATCAGGATGAGTGGTGAGTCCGAGATAATTGTTCGATCCCAACATAACCACCTCTTTACCATTTAATGTGACAAGGGGGGCTTGGGGAGAACAAATTTCCCGGAAGAACGGGTAAAGACCCATCTCCCTGAACTGCTTGGGGAGAACGTAAGACGTAGCCTTTTCCATGAGTTTGAGTTGTATAGGCGTGTTAAGCCCCTTTTCCATGCTCTTAACCTCAAGTACAGAAAATTAGCCTTATTAAACCGGAATTATATGTAGCCAAGGCCAAGTGGACAAATTTATTACCCTTAATTTGCGACCCGATGCCGATCCGGGCCGTTTTTTTCCTATTTAATTTAAGAAGTATTATAAGGCATCCTACGTGCCAAGGTCAATCTAATTTTGCCGTATTTATATGGCATAATCACCAGAAAATGGTTATTAACCCTTCAAAAGCTTTGTCCTGCCTTTGTATCCCGAATTACACCGCTTATTGAGTTGATTCTTTCTTAAAAATTCTGGTTCATCAGGGAAATTAATGGGTAACTGGATAAAGTTGTAATCCTGCGCAATGAAAGTAGATGGCTGTTGTAACGTGTTCCCGGTTTTATCAAAACAGGGTTTTAAAAAAGCACAACCTGTCAGCCCGTTTCTGATTCTTCCCGGTAGTATCGCCCCGTGTTGCAGGTGTTCTGTGGAATGGGACAAATCCCATGTGGTGGGACTCAATCCCGTCCCAGGGGACAGGTTTCGATGGTTTAAAGTTCCTTCCTTGTTCCAGATCCCGCTAACCATTTGAAATCACAGTGACTATGCATTCAAGACCATGATGGCTCGTTTCTTGTAATGCTATAGAGTGGGGTGATGTATGAAATGTATATTCTACGAAAAAAGAATCGGCATCATTGCGGGACAGATCATCGGCCTGCTCAAGGAATCAGCGGTAGAAAATAAAACAGCGCTTTATCACACCATCAGAACCCTGTCTCAAATACTCATCAGACCCTTTGATGAGTTGGCTATCAGTAACCATTGCCTTAATTAGAAGGAGGAACGATATGCTCGGAACAATTTTGATTATCCTTGTAATTTTGATGCTGTTTGGTGTACTGCCCGCTTGGCCGCATAGCCGACAATGGGGTTACTATCCCAGCGGCGGACTTGGATTGATCCTTCTGATTTTAGTCATCCTGCTGCTATCGGGTCGGATTTAATATACAGCCACGGGCCGGGCTCGTTTGGTGTCACGTGCCGCAGACACTGCCACGTGCTTCAAAGTGGTCACGTTGATCATCATCGCCGTGGTGACGGTCTTTTCGCTACAGAATGCAATACCTGTTGTAATCTCATTTTTCTTCTGGAAATTCAAGGCGTCTCCTGCAATCATTTTATTTCTCTCTGTTTTAGCAGGGGTGGCCTTAGGAGGTATTACAGCATCTCGCTTCAGAATGAAGCTGCCTACGAAAAAACAAAATTCTATTGACCGAGAAAATACGCACTCCCTTTGAAGGACTCAGTGAAATCAGGTTCTTATTCATGCAAATAGTCAACCTTTGATAGGAGTACGTATGATTTCAAAAATTCTTGTTCCGACAGACGGGTCAAAAGCAGCTCAAAAGGCAGCAAACTATGCGGTGTACCTCGCAAAACAGTTAAAAGCCTCGGCAATTGTACTGAGCGTTGTTGATAAGCGCACATTTATGGGCCAGACAATTCCCGCCGAGAAGGCTTCAAGGCATGTAATAGAGCCTATCGAGGATTATCTGCGGGAGGCTGCCGAAGGGTATGCCGGAGACATAAAGAAGCTGTGCGATAAAAATGGTGTCCAATCAAAGACCGTGATAACTAAAGGGCATCCTGTTGAAGAGATTGTAAAAGAGGCCAGGAAGTCAAAGGCAGATATTATTGTTATGGGTTCTCATGGGAGGAGCGCTTTGGCAGCCGCGGTTCTCGGCAGTGTTGCCTATGGTGTAATGCATAAAGATACAAAGATTCCCGTCCTGCTGGTAAAGAAATGATGCATGGGGCCTTATTCAAGCGTGATCCTAATTTCACGTAAATAATCTCACTGGTAGATACAGTTCCATAGGTGGTGTTTTTAATTTCTAAGAGGTTAAAATGAAAAAAGATAGAATTAACTTGGTGTTTTCGTTTCTTTTTATGTTTGGGATTTTATTTAACACAGCAGAAATAATGGCCCAGGAATGGTTGCAGGATAATGTAGCCATTCAAAAAGTGGCAGCTGATCAAATTACTAATGGGGAAAATCAACTCGACGCGGTTGCTCTTACCGGAAAGGTGAGTGGTATAGTCTATAATGATCTTAATCAAAATAGAAAAATTGATGCAGGCGAAGCAGGAATACCGGGTGTAAAGATCACTCTCTATAAAATTTATACATTTTGGCCGTTGATAAGAATAGTTTCTGTGTCATCAACTAACGCAGCAGGGTCTTATCAATTCAGCGGACTTGGTTCAGGAACTTACATTCTAATAGAAGAAGATCATGCCAATTGTACCAGTACCACAATTAACAATAAGCTATTTCTTCTTATTGAAAAAAGAAGCCTGGTGAATACAGTCAACTTCGGTGATTATTGCGAGGACGTTCCCGAATGTACCGATGGAGACCAAGATAATTATGCTATCGAAGGCGGTGAGTGTGGTGAAATTGATTGTGATGATACCGATTCCGAAGTTAATCCTTCCATTACTGAGATTCCTTATAATAATAAGGACGATGATTGTAATCCAGATACAACTGACACTCCTGGGGAAGCAGGAGGAGTGTGTGGGCCGGAAGGCTGTAGTATTGAGGTTACCAGCCCCGCGAGTCTGATTTATGGAACTAAAATACTAATTCCGCCCGGAGCTCTAAATGAGGAAATATTTATTTCTGTTAGGCAAACAGACGTTCTGATAACCGTGCCGCAAGATACATACATTACAGGACCGGCAATATTTCTAGAGCCGGATGGTCAAACATTTAATAGTAATATCCAGGTAGCAATGCCATATGATGATGTCAATAACAATGGCATTTTAGATTATACGGGGGTTTCAGAAGAAGAGGTATCTGTCATCACCTATGACACTTTTAGCGAATCATGGACAGGTCGCAATATTGTAGAACAGGATCATGAGAATAACACGGTGACATTTGAAACAAACCATTTCTCCCTGTTTGTTTCATCTATCCTCTATGTTTGCCCTCGGGCAGAAGCATATATATATCTCATAGACGGCCTAAAATTCGTAAGAACTCTTTTCCCTTTTATCGATTATGATGAGAGATCAGGTTACCTATATGATGGGATCTCGGCAATGAATTTAGGGCTTGATTGGTGTGCCATATATTCTTTCGGAGGAACAAAAAGAACGAGCGCCTGGAACGGAAATGCGATTGAAACATCAGAAATAATGGATGACCTGCTCGTAGACCTATATTCAAAATATTCCACGGCTAAAGATGGCGGCCAGAAATTCATTATTGTTACTCACAGCTGGGGTACGCAATTAGGAACGCTTGCTTTACGTTATTTGGGTAATGTTGTAAAACCCGATTTATTCATCACATTATCCGACCCCTCCGCATCAAAAAATGCTAATGACTATGACAATATTCTATTTTCCTGGTTGCCTCCACTCACTGTCCTTACTGCACATGATATGATTGAAAATTTTATTTCCGATAGAAACCAAGAAACATTTATTCAATTGGGCGGTGCACCTGCTTACGACGTGGACACTAAAAAATGGATAAACTATTGGGATGTGGGCGATGTATTCTCGGGTCCTCTTGATTTGAACAGTCTCAATGCAAATTGGGAAGATAGAATTGTCAGGGGAGACACTCGAAGGACTGTTCAAACATCGATCGAAGTCCACTCAATTACATCTTTAAGTGAAAGCGTTTGGGAGAACTATGGCTCTGTTGATGAGGGGCAAGAATTAAGAGATAGAGTAGAAGCTGATATTTCATCGGTCATCCGACATAACTCGGTTTCAATCTCAGACGATTTTACCCCTTAGCATTGTGATGGGACTTATTTCTGATGGAAGAAAAAAAAGCATAAAGGAGGAATGTAATATGGCAGAGAATGAAAATCAACGAGGTCATTTCTTTAGAGGATTTTTGATCGGAAGCTTTTTGGGTGTATTGGCAGGTATCTTCTTTGCTGCGAAATCCGGAAAAGAACTGAGGTCTGATATCAAGGAGAAAGGGAGTGAGGTTTTAAAGGATGCGAAAGATATTTATACTGATGCCGGTACGAAAGCAAAAGAGATCATTGAGGAAGCCAAGCATCAAGCGAAGGAGTTAAAGAAGGAAGCCGATCGACATCTCTCAGAGGCTCGCCGGATGGCAAAAGAGATATTGACCCGCGGTGAGAAAAAAGAGACTGCAGCCGGTGAAGCGGATAAATGAGTCACAGGAAGAGGAGAAGTCCAGATGGGAGAGAGATTAGTACCGGAAGAAGAACGGTATGACAGAAAGGACATGTATCGTTTAGCAGTTGAAAATACGAGCGATCTCGTTTCTTTTACTACCTTTACTGTGGATCCGATCTATACCTATATCAATTCATCACATAAACGAGTCTTAGGCTACACACCTGAGGACCTCATTGGTAAATCAGGTCTTGACTTTATCCATCCTGATGACAAGAAAAAATTCCTGCCGCTTCTTAAGGACTACCTCAGTACAAAGGAAAAACTCCCGGTTGGAAGAGAATCAGAAGTCTCGGAGAGTATCCAATTGCGTTTTAAGGACACCTCGGGAACGTGGCATAATCTCGTAAGCACTATTAACATCGTGGGAGATGAGTTGCTTTTTATTTCCAAGGACATCTCCGAGGACATGCAGGCAGAGATGGAGTTGCAGGAAAGTGAAGAGCACTTCCGGCTGTTAACTGAAACTGCACTGGAGGGTATATACCAGCTGGATAGTTCAGGCAATTTTATTTTTGTGAACGATGCTTTTACTGAAATCCTTGGATATACAAGAGAAGAGCTTTTAGGCAAGAGTGCCCTTACGGTGATCCCGGAACAGGAATGGAAAAAGGCGACCGCAGTTTCAGAAGGCATGAGCCCGGAAAAGCCCAGCAGAGGTGAATTCGCTCACAAACATAAATTGGGCCATGACGTGCCGGTATACTACAGCATGATCCAACAAAAAAAGCAGGGGCAGGTAAAGGGGTTTACGGGAACTATAATTGATAATACCAGGCGCCAGCAAGCTGAGATAGCGTTACAAAAAGCCCATGATGAACTGGAAAAGAGAATTGAGGAACGCACTGCTGAGCTCAAGGCTGCTAATGAAAGCTTGAAGCAGGAAATCACTGAGAGGAAAAAGGCAGAAGGAAAACTAAAAGAGGCAAAAGACTTTCTGGAAAATGTCTTCAAGACTTCCGCAGATGGTATTATTCTAACTGACCCCCAGGGTAAGATTACCAGGGTTAATGAAGCAGTGGAAAAGATATTAGGGTATACCCAGGAAGAGCTGAAAGAGATGCATTTATTACAATTGGGCAACTTTGATGACACATTTTGTCTCTGGCTACGTAAAAATATGGTCGGAAAACTCTTTGAGGATGGAGTGTATAAAGAATTTGAGGCACTGTGGAAAAGGAAAGATGGAAAACTAATATCGTTTGAGTTAAATGCTGCGCTCCTTAGAAACAGGGAAGGTGATGTTATCGGAAGAGTCATATGTGCACGAGATATCAGCGAAAGGAAGAAAATCCAGGAAATGGAGATGAAAAATGCTTTCATTGCCAATATTTCTCATGAATTCAGAACACCCTTAACCTTATCAATAGGACCCTTGGAGGGACTGCTGCGGGGAGAATACGGCTACATTGGGACAGGAGCTAAGGACCAGATCGGGCTCGCCTTGAGGAATAATCGACGTCAACTAAAATTGATCAACCAGTTGTTGGAGTTTACACGCTTAGGATCAAAGAGTGACGACGTAAGCTACTATAAAAAAGATATTAATCTATTTGTATCCGCCCTTGTGGACAGTTTTGCCTTCCTTGCAATCAAGAAAGATATCAACCTTGCTTTTATACCGGATGAAGCCATCGAAGCTGCATATATGGATCCCGGCAAGCTGGAGAGAGTTTTACTCAACATAATAGGAAACGCCTTTAAATTCACCCCGCGGGGAGGAAGCATCACCATCACTACAAAAAACGGGAAAGAAAACGTGGAAGAGAATTTTATAAAAATATCTGTGCAGGATACGGGCATCGGCATTAAAGAAGAAGATCTCCCCCATATTTTTGAAAGGTTCCAGCAGATAGGCAGTAATCCCTCCAGAAGAGGTGAAGGAAGCGGGATTGGCCTTTCCTTAGCAAAAGAACTGATCGAATTACAGAAAGGAAAGATAGAGACAGAAAGCACCTATGGAGGAGGGAGTACCTTTACGATTTATCTTCCCCGCGGCAAAGATCATATACGTGATCAAGATCAAATTAACTGCGAGAGGGACGAAATCATGCTGAGCGAAAAAGAGATAGAACTTTCTGACCTCGGCTATGAAGAAGACGGGATGCGGGAGGAAAAGCCAACCGGCGCCAGACCACTCATTTTATTCATAGATGACAACCCTGATGTGAGGCGATATGTGACCGGTATACTCGGCAAGGAATATGAGGTTATCACCGCAGACGATGGTCTCAATGGCTTAGAGAAACTTAAGGATTATACGCCCGATGTGATCATCTCGGATATCATGATGCCTCGGATGGATGGCTATGAATTCTGTAAATCGGTTAAATCGAATAAGGCACTAAGACATATTCCCTTTATTTTCCTTACTGCCAAGGCAGACACGGCATTTAAGATAGAAAGCTTGCAAGAGGGGGCAGATGATTATATTGTTAAGCCCTTTAATTCACAGGAGCTTCTGGCACGTGTGGGGTCTCTGCTTCGTATCCAATCATTGCTGAGAGAAAACATACTACAAGAGAAAAGGATAGCCAAGCTGCAGGAAGCATTAGGTGAACGGCATCACTATCATAATCTCATTGGAAAGAGTCCCGTTATGCAGGAGTGCTATAGCTTTCTGGAGAAGATTAAGGACTCTGAATCACCCGTGCTGATTTTTGGAGAAACCGGCACCGGGAAAGAACTGGTTGCCCATGCCATCCAAAGCAACAGCAAGAGAAAAGATAATCCTTTCATCATCCTGAATTGCACTTCCATAAATAAAAACCTTTTGGAATCAGAACTCTTCGGACACATACAAGGTGCTTTTACCGGTGCCATAGCTGACAAAAAGGGTATTTTTGAAGTAGCCGATGGCGGCACCCTCTTTTTAGATGAAATAGCAGAAATGAGTTTAGCAACACAGGTTAAATTGCTAAGGGTATTGGAAGAAGGGACCTTTCGATCAGCAGGAAGCACCGTTGAAAAAAAGGTAAAGGTAAGGATTATTGCCGCTACTAACAAAGATTTAAAAGAGCTGATCGAAAAAGGGAGGTTTAGGGAAGATTTATACTATCGCATTAATGTGATTACTGTCACTTTACCACCCTTAAGAGAGCGAAAGGAAGATATACCCTTACTGGTGGACTATTTTATAAAAGAGTCAAATGACAAAGGGGGTGAGGTGATGGTATCCGAGAATGCCTTGCGTCAACTTACTGATTATAACTACCCGGGGAATGTAAGGGAGTTGAGGAATATTATTGAAAGGGCCTTGACGCTTTGTGAAAACAATCTCATCACGTATAAGGATTTGCCGCAAGAGGTAGTAAAGGAAGCAAGGGAAGAACAGGCACCTTCTGATGAGAGAAAGGAGAATTTAACATTAGAAGATAAAAAAGAACACATGGAAAGAGAAACAATAGTACGGGTACTTAAGCAAGTACATGGCAATAAATTCAAGGCAGCAAAAATCCTCGATATCTCCAGATCAACCCTTTATGCAAAAATTGAAAAGCTCCGGATAGAATATTAATTGTATCGGAAAGTGTACGACAATAAGACACAATTATGGATTAATTGCCCCTCCATATGTCCAAATCATGCACACAGTTTTCCTCTTTTTTAGTATCTAACCAGTAATCCTCCCATTTAGTTTCCATCAATTCATTTAAATTCTAATACATTACGGCACATGCCCCACAATACTCCTCCATATGGCATGATGGTTGCTGATCACATTAAAAGAAACGGTTCATACAAGTGTCTTCAAAATTGCTCAGTGAGGATTTGTAGACAGTGTTAAAAAAAGTCACCTACTTAAAAGAAATGATACTATCTTCCAAAGTAGATAGGTTTCCACTTAAGATAAAATTTGTGGATAAAGATGATCAGATCATTGATTATATTTTATTCAAAACCAGAAATGAGAAACTTATACTTCAAAAACCGTTCTCTGGGACGGAAAGGGAGTATGAGAGACAATGAGCGAGTATTTTAGCGGTGATAAAAAGATATTGGAAAACATAGAAACCGTTCCGGATAACAGAGGGAAAAGCCGGAGGCTGCATCCACGTTTTTATGTAAACATTGATACAATGTTGGAATGTGGAAATGTCTTTTATAAAGGTACTATTGTAAATATGAGCAAAAAAGGGTGTTGTGTTATTACTGATAAGCCAATTCCCAAGTCAACTAATCAGGTTTCCCTTAAGTATATATTTCCGGGAGAATTGGACACTAGAAATGTCAGAGGAAAGATTAAATGGACGGACCAAAAAGAAAATAGCTTCCTTATCGGCATTGAATTTGAGAAACTGCAAAATGTCTAAGCCCGTAACCCGGATAGGTGCATGCATATAAATTGTCCCGAACAATACTTGACTTGATAGTAGCCAGATCCTCCCAGCATATCAACCAAGGCAGTGGATACCCTTGTTTAAGGATTTCTTAAAAGAGCAGATTAGCAACTACCTCATTATAGTGGTGTGGAAAATCATTCTGTGGATATAAAGTATCAAGAGTCTAAACATCAAGCACTCATAGAGAAAGTCATTACTATCTTTCACAGAGTATACAGCATACTTGGTTATGGTTTTCAAGAAAAGGTTTATAAGGATGCGATGATGATTGAATTAAAAAAAGCGGGTATTCATTCAATTTCTCAATCCGGGATAAGGATATTTTACCAAGGGAAAATCATAGATGAACATTATGCTGATATACTGGTTGACAATAAAGTGATCGTAAAGATAACGGCAGAAAGGGATTTAGGAGAAGATGACAAAGTTCAAATATTACATTGTGTAGAGGTAACTAATTTTAAGGTTGGAATTTTATTTAATTTTGGAACAAAACCAGATGTAGCATTAATCTATTGATGCCACAGAGGTAATCTAAGTAGCAATAGCAAACCAGTAAGCCAGCCAATCACTCTGGAGAGTGATCAGCAAGCCGATTAAGGGAGGAGAAAAACTCCTGTTAATCGGTTTTTTTATCCTTGATCCTGGAATAACGGATTTTGCCATAAGAAATGATGGCGGCTGTATCGTTTCGGAAGAGGTTAAAATCAATTTAGAGGAGTGATAAAGGCATGAGCTATCAACCTGGCGTTAAAAGATTTGAGATCCACCGGCACCAGGAGAAAAAAATTATTAATGAAGAGAGCGTAATTAAGCTCATTAGGTTGAGTATCCTGCCACTTTGTCTTCTCTGTTGGTATGGCATATATCAATGCTGCAGGATGCTTATTAATCTGTTTTTTTAATAGGCGTGGCATAGAAAAGAGAGAAGGCCGATAACCAAAACAAGGTTTCTCATGGCAAAGAAAGATACCACTGATCACGTACAAGAGCTGTTTGATACCGGAGAATGTAAGGAGCTCTTCTTCGTTGAAGACACTCGTGACAGTACCTTCCCGGATGGTATCTCTCCGGAACAGCTTGATGAACTAATTATCCTGGCTGGAAAAACAGATGAAGAAGTTATTACAGCACATTTAAATGCAAAAACAAACCGGTGTGAACGCAGGACCACCTTCAAAAAAGGAAATGATGGAAATGAAGAACAGGGATCACCGAAAAGGTTTAAGGATGCGCTCGGTATCTATTTGAGTGAGATTAATGCCATACCCGCGCTCTCCGGTGATGAAGAGGCAGCCATTGGACAACGCATTTCATCAGCTGAGAAACAGATTGCCGGGGTTATTGCATGCATACCGTTTACCGGCAGGGAAATCATCTGCATCGGGGAAAAACCCACAAACGACAAGATTGCTCGGGGAGAAGTCATTGGGGGCATAGATGGTGGAGCAGGAGAGAGTGAAGAGGCGCTTTATAAAAAGAAAATCCTCTCTTTAACAGAGGTGATAAGCAGGAATGAGGAAAAGAGGATCACCTTACAAAAGAACTTAATTGAGAGAATCCCCGGTGGAGCTAAGAAAGAAAGGGTGAAGAAAGAACTTGATCAGGATTTCGAGAGGACAGGTAATCTCATCAAAAAAATTAATCTCGGCACATTCCGGATTGAAAGGATTGCTCTCAAAGTAAAGCAGTTGCATGAAACGGGAGTGAACCACGAGAAAGACTTTATACCATCCTCAAACAATAAGCAGATTCAGGTGGGATCAGGTGATGCCCCGGGTTTAAAGAAGGCGATTCAAGCCATTGAAGCGGCAGAGAATGAAATCAAGCAAGCCAAGCAAGATTTGATGAAAGCCCATTTAAGAACGGTAGTGCATCTGGCGAAAAAATATACCAATTATGGCTTACCATTAGCAGATCTTATTCAGGAGGGGAATATCGGTCTTAT
Source organism: uncultured delta proteobacterium (assembly GCA_963793865.1). Taxonomy (GTDB): domain Bacteria; phylum Desulfobacterota; class WTBG01; order WTBG01; family WTBG01; genus CAZWCD01. The sequence goes on along the minus strand of CAWCBP010000002.1, from coordinate 92,468 downwards.
GAAGGCTGTTGAGAAATACGTTTTCTATAAGGAAGGCTACAAATTTACTACCTATGCAACCTGGTGGATCAAACAGGCTATTACCAGGGCTATCGCCGATAAGGCGCGAACTATCAGGATTCCAGTTCATATGATTACAGCCATCAACAGGCTGATGACACTTTCCCGTCTATTGCTTAAAGAGATAGGGAGAGAAGCTACACTTGAGGAGCTTGCGCAGAGAGGAGGATATTCCCTGGGAGAGGTGAGAACGATGCTCACATCTGCTGAGAAAACCCTCTCTTTAGAAACTTCTACAAGAGAAGAGACACAAAACCCCTTAGGTGACTTTGTGGAAGATAAAAAGATTGTATCTCCAGAAGAAGCCTATGTTAACCACTGTCTGCAGGAACACACGAAAGAAGCATTAGCTACCTTAACAGCTTTCGAAGAAAAGCTTCTCATGATGCGATTTGGCATAGGAGGAACAACAGAGAAAACACTGGAGGAGATAGGGCAGGATTTCTCAGTTACCAGAGAGCGAATTAGACAGATTGAATCCAAGGCACTCCAGAAATTGCGGTACCACTACCGTCATAAAAAATTAAGAACCTTTATTGAGTGTTAATGTTTGCCAGAAAGGTTAGCACCACTTTTTATAAGAAGGAGGTGTAGGAGACCATGCCAATTCAAATAATAGGAACAAATCTTTATTCTGTTTCAGAGTTAGCTCAGAAGCTGAATGTTACCACCGTTACTATCAGGAATTACCTCAAACAGGGGAAGCTCAAAGGAAAGAAAGTAATGGGTAGATGGCTTGTATTAGAAGAGGATACCACGCAACTCTTGAGAGAAATTAATTAGAGAACGCGTTATAAGATGCGTTGGCGTTGATATTAGGGGTGGTTAGATGGCACTAAACATAGATGATGCAGTATTAAAGAAGACCACCAAGTGTCATTGTGGTTTCCGTTGCTTATCGGGAGATAAAGAGTGTTTGTGTGATGTATTGTCAATCATTGGACATGAAATGCTACAGATTAAATCCAATCATCGTGGGTACTGTAAATATCATATATTGTTTGGTGATGGGAATTTTTGTCTATGCCCCATCAGGTGTGAACTCTACAATCGCCATAATATCTAGCAGTAAGTGTTGAGGGGTGATTAGATGGCACCAAACAGTTTGCTGGGATACAGATCGCCGTCTCCGGAAGTGATTCAGCCACCGCCCTTTGTTCAATTTTCATCTCCATTTGGCCACTCCGATTTTTAAAAATCACACAAAACGACAAACCTTCAAGGGGAATAATTATGCCTAGAGTGTATAGCATGTTAATCTTACTGTGGGTGTTTTCATTTACTGCTATAGTACCGCACAGTTATGGCACGACCATCACCTGGAATCCAAACACTGAGCAAGACCTGGGCGGCTATAACTTTTACTGTGGCACTTCATCCGGATATTACACTTCGGTGATTGATTTGGGAAACGTCACCTCCTATGCATTTGCTAAATTATTTATGTATGAGCATGTCCCCTATTTTGTTGCTATAACGGCTTACGACATTTCTGATAATGAAAGCTCATATTCCCGTGAGCTATCTCTGTCATTGGATGATGACATGGATTATGAAGACAACTGTCCGGATGTTTATAATCCCGATCAGAAAGACACCTGTCCCCCGGTCGGCAATGATATTGGTGATGCTTGTGACTGTGAAGCTGATTTCGCCTGTGACGGAGATGTTGATGGAGGGGATGTTGCCCTCTTCCGGACTGAAGTGGGGAGAAATCGATTCAATCATCCCTGTACTAATGATGATCCATGCAATGGAGACTTTGATTGCGATGGAGATGTGGATGGGTGGGATAACAGTCTGTTCAAAGCAGATTCAGGTAGAAATGCATACAATAAACCTTGTCCTTTGTGTGCGCCGGGGGAGTGGTGTGATTATCGATGATACACAGCAGGCCCACGAAAGAGCTAAATAAATTAGTCTGTTCCTGGCTGTCCGTCCAATTAAGACGAAACGTTTCGAAGTCTCACCAATGTCAACCGGCAGAGCCTATTTGGCCTCGCCACCAGCCGGTTTGTAGAAGACATGCTCGCCGACCTCGACCGTCCTGATATATTCCTTGGACCAACTGGGGGCTACTTTCCGATTATGGAAATACAAGGCACCACCGGTTCGGTCTTTGAGTTGGCGGTTGAGGGCCTTGCGGGAGATTTCCTTGGCATGCGAGTAGGACTCGTCCTCCTCTGCGTCATCCACACGGCCATCGCACCACCACGAGAACTGGCAAGCACCCTGCTCCTGGCCTTGCTTGACAACTCCACAGATGGTGTTTGGGAAGCCCTCATGTCCGACCCGGTTCATAACGACATTGGCGACGGCTTCCATGCTGGCATCACCCGTGCCCCTGGCCTCCCAGTAGATGCTGCGGGCAAGACAGGTGATCGCATCGTCCAAAAGCTCTTCTCCGGTCGGATCGACCGCCTGTGCCTGGGGCTTAGTGATCATCTGGGCCGGAGTCGGTAGCACCTTACTGCCCTCCGGCGCGGCCTTCTCCTCCAGCACCTCCGCCTTGCTCTTGGCGGTTTCCGCCTTCTGGGCCTGGTCAGCCGCTGTCGCCTGGCCCACCAGAAGGAAAGTTACAAGCCAGGCCGCAGCCCATATCTGGCGCATGGTCGAACCTCCTATTGCAGCATGCGGGGTTGTGAGAGACATATTAGTGAATGTGCTTCTCTTGCAGCGTTCTAAGTATCTCCCAATGATCGCCGGCGTGCTCATCAAGCATTTTTTGCCCGGCTCACACCCTGCGTCTATAGCTTTTTCTCTATCATTTTCTGTCAAATCTCCTAACTCCCACGCCTTGGGATAATTATCGTTTTTTTTCTTCATACATAAATTCCTCCAAAATATTCAGCTGCTGTTTTACTATGAGCTTTCCAGCCAGAACTCCTTTCATCTTACAATACCTCCTTTGACGTCACATTCAAGTACTATTATAGCAGAAGAATGGATGGAGACAAGAGGGTAATGAGAAGGTCATACATGGGATGTAATAACTTCGAAGGGAGAAAACCCTGGATCCCTTATTAAAAAGTGGTACAAAAAGCGGGGTCAGACAGATTTACCTGCAAAACAGGATGTTGTGTCTAAGGGTCTCCCCATTGTTTGGACAAAAAATGGGGATATCTTCATTAAAAGCATAAAAATACTGCATGTAAAGAGTAAAAATACTACTATTATCCCATTGTTTTTATTGTTGCATTCAAGTATTTTGAATATGGAATGAACATATTTCATTCTTTTACCTCCGGGGTTAAATCGGGTGTATTAAAGGATCCCCTCCCTTAAATCATCTGTGGATTCCCCGATCAAGTCGGGGAATGACAAGAAAATGAATAATTAGATTACGACGAAAGACGGTACGCAGATCTATTACAAGGACTGGGGCACAGGACAGCCTGTGGTGTTCAGCCACGGCTGGCCCCTCAGTGCGGATAGCTGGGAGGCTCAGATGATGTTCCTGGCCTCCAACGGCTATCGCTGCATTGCCCATGACCGTCGCGGCCATGGCCGGTCGAGCCAGCCCTGGAGTGGCAACGAGATGGACACCTATGCCGACGACCTCTCGGAGCTCATCGAAACGCTCGACCTGAAGGGCGCCGTCCTGATCGGCTTCTCCGCGGGCGGCGGCGAAGTTGCCCGCTATATCGGCCGCCACGGCACGAAACGGGTGGCCAAGGCCGCGCTGATCTCCGCCGTCCCGCCGCTGATGCTGAAAACGGCGGCCAATCCCGGCGGCTTGCCGATTGAGGTGTTCGACGAGATCCGCCTCGGCTCCATCGCCGACCGCTCGCAGCTCTACAAGGATCTCGCCAGCGGCCCGTTCTTCGGGGCCAACAGGCCCGGCGCCAAGGTCTCGCAGGGCATGATCGACTCGTTCTGGCTCCAGGGGATGCAGGCCGGTCACAAGAACACCTTCGACTGCATCAAGGCGTTCTCCGAGACGGATTTCACCGAAGACCTCAAGAAGTTCGACGTGCCGACGCTGATCGTTCACGGCGACGACGACCAGATCGTGCCGATCGGCGCCGCGGCTCTCCGCTCATCGAAGCTGGTCAAGAACGCGACCCTGAAGATCTACGCGGGCGCACCCCACGGCCTCGCGGACACGCACAAAGACCAGCTCAACGCCGACCTGCTGGCATTCCTTAAGACCTGAGGTCAAGTTCCCTTTAATAATCAGATTCTCCCCATTAGTATCGCCCCCTTTAATACGTGTCCTGTTGAACGGGACAAATCCCATTTGATGGGACTCAATCCCGTCACAGGGGACAGGTTTCGATGGTTTAAAGTTCCTTCCTTTTCGTCAGATCCCGCTAACCGGTTGAAATAACAGTGACTATGCATTCAAGACCATGATGGCTCGATTCTTGTAATGATAGTAGAGTGAGGTGATGTATGAAATGTATATTCTACGAAAAAAGAAGCGGCATCATTGCGGGACAGATCATCGGACTGCTCAAGGCATCAGCGGTAGAAAACAAAACAGAGATTTATCACACCATCAGAACCCTGTCTCAAAGACTCACCAGACCCATTGACGGGTTGGCTATCATGGTTCTTATAGCCGGGGACCGGAAAGATCTTCTGAACATCCTTGCTATTCAGAAACTGTTTGGTTTGATTAGAATCATCATCATTTTGCCTGACCGGGAGGATGAGAGCGTAAAGATGGGATATAAGCTGCAGCCCCGTTTTTTAACCTATGTGAATGGGGATATATCCGAGGTGCAGGCAATATTAGGAAAGTTGCTTGAACTGTCAGCATCAAACGAGAGGATATCAGGGGAGCACTCATCTGCCGGAAATGGATAAGCCCTCCCTAGAACCCCATGTAAATAGAGTGGTTTTTTTTAAAATATACAGTATTGACCCCATGTACGCATCTAAAAGAATCAATTATTATATGAATATAAAATATGTCAGCGCAATTCAAAACCGGGAGCTCTAAGAGAAAAGTATCTTACCCGATTCTAAATGTTGCCTTAAGTTCTTTTGCTGGCTGAGGCTTTTTATGGGGGTGTTGTATGTGCAGGGAAAGAAAAATGTATACGACGTCATCAGATCCGTACTGCAATTTAATAAAACAGCATTTTGATGAAAAAGGCTTTGACTACCAGGAGGTGGATATAAGCAGGAATGAAGCCGGATTTTATGAACTGATAAGTTTTTATGGGAAAGGGCTTCTGCCCGTTCTTGTTGAGGACGGCACGATTATTCCTGTACATCAGCTAATTCAGGATGCTTAATGTAGCTCAGATTATCGGGAGAAGAATGCCGGCAGTTACTGGTAATCCTCTTATTGAAGGGGTTTCAGAGCCGGTGCTTTCGGATGAGGAGTATTTTGTCACTCCTGCAGTGAATCCATGAGCAAACTGAAAGGAGGATCATATGCTGTGGACAATTGCTGTAATAATGATCGTTCTATGGCTGCTGGGGATGGTGACCAGTTACACGATGGGAGGGTTTGTTCACCTCCTGCTGGTAATTGCCGTTGTCATGGTGCTGGTCAACATCATTCAGGGCCGGCGAGCGGTGTAGGACGCATTGGACCGGGAAAAGGAAAGTGGAGGTAGGAGATGAATCCAAAAACCATACTTGCGGTCATACTGATCGCAGTAGGCGTCCTGGTGTTCGCTTACCAGGGAATCACGTATACAACCAGAGAGAAGGTCGTCGATCTCGGTCCTCTCCAGATGACTGCTGAGAAAACGAAAACGTTTCCCCTGCCGCCGATCCTCGGAGCAGTTGCGCTCGTGGGCGGCATCGTGTTGCTGGTTGTGGGAAAGAGAAGTGGGTGATGAGAGGCACAATGTTTCAACCGCGAAGCTGGATGCGGTGATTACCAAACGAAAAACAGGATGGTGGGGACCCACGCAATAAAAATGACAAGACAAGAAAGGGAAGCATGTATGAAAAAATTAATGAAGATAGCAGTCATGGTTGCTGGTCTGGTGTTGACAGTATATTCAGCATCATATGCTGTAACGCCTTTATCTCTTAATGGAAATAGCTATGAGATAGTGGCGTTCTGTACCAATGATGCCGGAGACTATTGCAGCCAAGGGGATATTAAAAATGATGCGTTTAGATTTGAGGATGATGAATTCATAGTCGACAGCTTTGATGGCGGTGTCCTGGGTGTGGGAGGCAGTGGTGAGTTTCAGGAAATCGGCATATATTTTACTGCAAGCTATGAAGTTATTTCTGAGGAATTGGTAGAGAAGTATACCTTTGATGTCATAGGATTTAATTTTATCGATTTCATTATTATCGGCCAGATGAACATCAGCTATTATGAGCTGGGCATAGGTGGGTATGATAAGCAGGATGAGGCAAAGGCGTTCTTCTTTGGCAGTAAAAAGATAAACAATTGACAGGAGTTTACTTTCTTGGAAGGGATAGGGTCTCAAAAGCGATTCAATGCCGGCGAGACAGATACCAATGGAAGGAGAAGAGCAATGAATATCGTCAAGAATCTCGGAATGCTTTTGCTTGCCATTTACCTGATCGTAGTGGGGCTGATTGGGTTATTCGGTATGAGCCTCGGCCAACTCAGCATACTGGTGCCGATACTTGCAATCGTTGCGGGTGTCGTGATCTTGATCGGCAAGTAGATAACGCAGGGTGAAAGGGGAAACGATATGCTCGGAACGGTCTTAGTTGTCATTGTGATTTTGATGCTGTTTGGTTCGCTGCCCACCTGGGCTCACAGACGACCGTGTGAGGTATTTGAAAGGGATGCAGTCAACAGGTCCGGAAAGATAAGCACCTAAGTCTGCAATACCGTAAAGTATAAAAAGTTTCGCAAACCAGATGAAGGGAGAACACCATGAAATCCAGCAGGCAGGACCAGACGGAAGGCATGTTTCACAAAGCAAAGGGCAGGGTCAAGGAGGTCGCCGGGGAACTAAGCGATAATCCCAAGTTGGAAGCTGAAGGTATCGCTGAAAAGATGGCCGGCACAGTACAGGAGAAGATCGGCCAGGTCAAGAAGGTTGTGGGGAAGTAGTGAAAGCGGCGGCGTATCATGCACCGGTGTTTCCTTCCGCCCCCGGCTGCGGTTACATGAGACACAAATACTATACCTCTGTAAAGCAGGAGGTGCGCAGTGTGAAAGAATCCAGAAGGAAACCATGAAAAGCAGACGTTACATGAACTTTACCCTGACTGAAAAGAGATGAACCACCACGGTAATGAGTATCAGACAATCTATTAAGCCAAGGGAGATTACAATGAAGGAACCTTAAAGTGTATAAATTCTGACTATGCCTTTTTGTATGACCAGGTTTTATCAGAGTGGTAGTGATTGAGCAGTTTAGTGTATTTTAATAATAATACTTGACGGAGGGTTTAAACATGAAAAAACTAACTATTCTTTTTGTGATCAGTTTTCTTGCATTTGGCTGTACTGTTCGCCAGACGGGGTTTACCGTGCTTTCAACCAAACACGTTGAGCTGAGCCGCATTGATTTAAAAGAAACAGATGTTGCCCGTAATCAGAAGGGCAGCGACAGCCGTTTATGGATCCTGTTTATTCCATTTGGCGGCAATCCAACACTTGAGGATGCTGTCAACACCTGCCTGGAAAATGGGAAGGGAGATTTTATTATCAATCCCATTGTAGATTCCTCCTGGTGGTCGCTTATTCTCTTTAGCTATGGATCCTGGCATGTTGAAGGTGATGTGGGTAATTCACAGTCTCCCACTACTCGGCGCGAACAGACAATGCCGCCCACGACCTATTAAAGAGCTGCCCGTAAAATAAAAGTTTTAAAACCATGTGCAGCAGCGTTAATGAGTGCAGTTAGAGGAGGGAAGTGCACATCAGGTGTAGGCTATCCTTCGTCTAAGTCCGTGGAAGGAATTATTTAGTCGTGCAGGAAAGAAGGGGAGTCGCAGTGAAGTGGAAATGGGTGTTGGGAGTTGTTGCCGCCTCAATTCTGTTACTGTATGTGGCAGTTTACCTGATCCTGTCAGGGTACGATTATAATGGCCTGAAGCCGGAAATCACGCACGCGGTCAAGGATGGCACGGGGCGAGAGTTAACCTTGGGGGGTGACATACGTCTCAAACCAGGCTTTACACCGGCGCTTGTTGTTAAAGATGTAAGCTTCCAGAACGCATCCTGGGGGTCCCAGCCCAATCTGGCCACGATCAAACGCTTCGAAATAGAGGTAAGGCTTCTTCCACTGCTTTCTCGCCGAGTCGAGGTCAAACGGCTGATCCTGATTGAACCTGAAATCCTGTTTGAAAGGGACATCTCAGGCACGTCAAATCTCGCATTCGAAACCGCTAAGAAACAAGACCTCGCGAAAGAAAAAGACGAAACGAAGGCCGGGGGCGATTGGAAACTGTCTGCACGCAGTTTCAAGGAACTGCAGATAGAGAAGGGCCGAATCAATTACATCGATCACGAATTGAAAAAAACATATGGTGCGACAGTGGACACCCTCATGGCAACCGCTGCAAGCAGCACAAGTCCGACCAGGCTGAAGTTAAAGGGGGCATATAATGACGAGTCTTTCGAAGTCACAGGCACCTTCTGCCCTCTGACAGCCTTCATCAACCCTGACAAGGCCTGGCCGGTCAATCTTGCGGTCAAGACAGAAAACGCCACCCTCACCCTTGACGGTACAGTTAAGGATCCACTGGCCCGGCTTGGGATCGAATTAAATTTCACGCTGAAGGGTAAGGACCTGGCAAGCCTCAAACAATTTTCCGGTGAGGGGTTGCCTTTCGGGGGGCCATTCGATATCTCCGGCCGAATCGCGGATACTGCACATAATGCCTATTCGATTTCTAACCTCAAGGTCATACAAGGTGAAAACGATCTCAGTGGCTCGGTTGCGTTGCATGTGACTGAAAATCTGCCGAAGGTGACAGCAGTGCTTGTGGCACAGAAATTGGACCTTCGACCCTATTTTGAGGTGAGTCCGGACACCGGGAAAACGGCAAAGGTTTTGAGCACGGATGCCGGAAAGGAAGACAGAATCTTTTCCGATCATCCTCTGCCGCTGGAAATCCTCAAACAGGCCGATGCAGATGTTAAGATCCATGCTGCTCAAGTCCTGCTGCCGCATCTTCCTCTCAACAGCCTGGACATGGACATGGTGCTCAAAGATGGAACGCTTACCGTGAAACCCCTCAAGGCAGTTCTTGGAAAAGGTTCCATGGATGGCCAGCTTTCTCTCCAATCCCGGGGGAAAGCCGCATCATTGGCAATGGTCTTCAAAATCAATGAGCTTGACGTCAGCTATTTGACGAAAGGACTTAAAAGTACCGGAGGCCTCGAAGGAAGCCTTGATATAGACATCGACATCAGAGCCCAGGGTACCTCAATAGCAGGAATGATGGGAGGCCTCAATGGTACGACGGTTTTGGTGATGGGTAAGGGAAGGGTCGACAACACGTATATCAACATGCTTGGCGGTGATCTCAGTTCCAGTCTCTTTCGTCTCCTCAATCCATTCTGGAAGGATACGCAAGGCACTTCAATTAATTGCTTTGTCAGCGGTTTCAATATTAAAGATGGGGTGGCAAGCACAACCGCACTCGCATTGAACACGGAATACATGGTTGTGGTTGGCGAGGGCGAGATCGATCTCAAGACAGAAAGACTTAACCTGTCCCTCAAGCCTGTGCCCAAGGAAGGTATCGGGACCCGTTATACGGGCAAGCTCAATGTAAGTTTAAACGCTTTAACCAGCCCTTTCAAACTGGGCGGCACGCTTGCCCATCCCTCTCTCGCCGTTGATCCGACCCAAACTGCAATCACCTTCGGCAAGGCGATCGGCGGAGCACTGCTATTTGGGCCGGTCGGCATTGCCGCCGCACTGGTTGGCAGCAGTTCAGATGACGAAGACTCCTGCCTTGCAGCCATCGAGGCCGCACATAAAGGGGTCAGGGTCGACAAAGGCCTGGTTGGCAAGGTTACGGATGGCGCCGAAAGTGTCTTCAGGGACGCCGGCAAGGGACTCAACAAACTGTTCGGCAATTAAAATAAGGTGATACACAGTGCCCGGCTGTCTCGATTCTGTCTATGAAGACATTCTCTGTCGGGTTGTAAATATAGGTTTTGACGCAGACAGGGTGGAACGTACTCCTCAGCCGGAAGAATAATGTTCCACACAGTGCAATTCATCTTTTACCAGAGGAGGTGCTGAACAAAATTATGAATAGAGTGACGCATTGAGAAACAGCAGGTCGTTATTAATTCTAACCGCAACAAGGAGAAAAAAAATGAAAAGATCAAATCTGTTTCGGTCATCTGTAGTTGCAGCTTTTATGGTTACATTGATCACAGGAGGGTTGGTTTATTCATCTTTCGCAGGAGACCAGAAAGACATCGTTGACACTGCGATTGCTGCCGGTTCATTCAAAACCCTCGCCGCCGCGCTGACGGCAGCGGATTTAGTAGCTACACTCAAAGGAGCAGGCCCCTTTACGGTTTTTGCCCCGACTGACGAGGCATTTGCCAAACTCCCGGCCGGCACCCTTGATGATCTGCTGAAACCCGCAAACAAGGCAAAATTGCAGGGGATTCTCACCTACCATGTGGTTGCAGGTAAAGTTATGGCAGCTGACGTGGTAAAGTTGACATCAGCAAAAACAGTGAACGGCCAAACCGCAACCATTATGGTGAAAGATGGTACGGTCATGGTAGACAAGGCGAAGGTTACTAAAACGGACATTATGTGTACCAACGGTGTTATTCACGTAATCGACGCGGTGATGCTACCTAAGTAAGCAGGCTGAAAGAAATGACCGGGAACATACCTTCCCGGTCAGGATAAAAATAAGAGGTACAGGGGAATTGCTACCTGGACCCGCTACACAGTTTTAAAAAGGCAGGGTCTTACTTGGCTCTGCCTTTTGCTGTGGTGTTTTCACATAGTGTGTGTGCTCATTCCTGATACATAAACCGGGTTGTTGAATGATGTTATATGGGCAAAGCTTTATCAGGCTTGTGCCGGGCATGGAAAGAGAGAGAAGATAACCCAAGACAGGAGCAAGAAGTGATGTTATAAGAGTAAAGAGTAAATTCAGAAGCCGGGAATGAGTCCTGTGATCGGGAGGCAACATGCGTGCGGATAATGAAATTGACAGGCTGGGTAAATATTTAATGGAAAAATTTCCCAATGAAATCGGCAAAGAAGCCCTTGGAGATGGCGGGGGTATAGTTGACGTTGCCATGCGATTGTTAGATAAATTCAAAATTATTGATACTAATCTTCGCAGGTACAAAATTTGAGAAAGAAAATCGTGATTAGAAAAATACACCATCAGGTTAGGTGCCCGGAGAGTAAAATGCCATGACGCATGTCTGGTTTGCACTTGGGTTGACGGTTCTCGCCGGCCTGGCAACAGGCTTCGGCAGCATAATTGCATTCTTTGCCAAGAGGGCCAACTATCGGTTCCTGTCGGCGTCAACAGGCTTCTCAGCCGGCGTCATGCTCTACGTTGCTTTCGTAGAAATCTTCTACAAGGGAGCTGATGCGCTGGCAGAGGCTTACGGAGATTACTGGGGGCACTGGATCAATGCGGCATCCTTTTTTGGCGGGATGTTTCTGATCGGCATCATCGACAACCTGATACCAACGGCCGAGAATCCGCATGAGACGCATACGGAAAAGGAGATCGCACCACTCCGCGACCCCACCGCCCCCCTGCCGGATTTCGATGCGGTTGTTCAGGCTGATCTGGAGGTGACTCACGGCGTCCACGACCATGGTGCGCATCAGAAAAAGCTTCTGCGCATGGGTCTGTTCACCGCACTGGCAATTGCGATCCACAACTTCCCGGAAGGGCTGGCCACATTCCTTGCGGCCCTGCATGACCCGGGCCTGGGCGTAGCCATTGCGATAGCGATTGCTCTGCACAACATCCCTGAAGGGATAAGTGTCTCGGTGCCCATCTTTTACGCTACCGGCAATCGCAGGAAGGCGTTCATGTACTCCCTCCTGAGCGGTTTGGCCGAACCTTTCGGGGCAGGGATCGCCTACCTGGCTCTGCGCGTTATGGTGGGGAATGAAAGTGGGGTTTTCCCTTCCCAGGTGATGGGCATTCTCTTTGGCGCGATAGCAGGCATCATGGTCTACATCAGTCTGGATGAACTGCTGCCAACCAGTCGGGCTTACGGCAGGGGACACGAAAGCATTTTCGGACTCATTGGCGGCATGGTCATGATGGCCCTGAGTCTGCTGTTGATGCAATAGGGGAGGAGCAAACCGCCAACACGTGCATGCCCGCGGTCATTCGTTTGAACCTGTAGACAAAGGAGATATCGATGAAAACAAAAGTGGGTTTGTGGATTGACCATGAGAAGGCTATTGTCGTGGCGGTTACGGAGAAGGGTGAAGAAACACAACTGATAATATCGATGGCAGAAAAACAGCTCCGGCGTTCTGGTGATTCGCCTCTTAAGGGTTCCTATGAATCACAGCAGGTACCCTCGGATGATCGACGCCAAAGAACGTATACGCAACATCTCAACATTTACTATGATGCGGTCATGGGGTGTATTCGTAATGCAGAGTCCATTCTGATATTTGGTCCTGGTAAGGCAAAGGATGAACTGAAGAAACGTCTTGAAAAAAATAACCTCGGTGGGCGCGTAGTAGGTATTGAAACAGTTGACAAGATGACGGCTCGTCAGATCGCGGCGAAGGTTCGAAAGTACTTTGCCGAGTAGCGTTCGGCAGGAAAACCGATACGGAACCCCCAAACAATGAGTTGTCTCTCCTATAAAATAAGCATTTGGGTATCAACAATGTAATATGCTTCTTTATGTTTAGTCACAATCAATCTCTCCAATTCATCTAAGGCGTTATCAATATCTTTACCATTCCTCTTTGAATGTTGGATCAATCAGAACGGTAATATTTAGATAGCTATCCCTCAACCCAATATCTTCCATGGAAAGTTTTATCTCTGTTCCGTGCTTAACCCGTGGTGGCACACTCAGACCAAACTCTCTCTCAGATCTTATTCTTCCGCAGCCTTTACACAGAGGACATATAAAATCATCCCAAAAACCACTTCTGCTGCATCGAGGGCAGCGTTCTATCACAGGAACCGTAATGGGGAAAAGACCACCTTCTGCGGCTTCTCTAGAGGAGAGGGTGAGATCGAGATACAGATCTTTCTCTATTCTCTTTTCCTTCCCCCGATCGAAAAAACCGGGAAGGAATCCTGAAAAAAAATCGTCAGCTCGGGAGGAAAAGGTATCGATCTCATCAAAAAGGGAAGTCCTCCTCTTCACCAGAGAAGGTACTTCAGTGATGCGAAATGGTGAGCGCTCTCTCGCTAATTCTTCATCATAGCTCTTTCTCTTCTCTTCATCTTGCAGGGTTTCATAGGCCTCCTTAATTTTCTTAAACTTTTCCGCACCTTCTCTCAAGCCTGTTACATCGGGATGGTACCTCTTTACGGCCCTGCGATACGCCCGTTTAATCTTGACTAAAGCAGCATCTCTGCTCACACCTAAAATAATGTAGTAATCCCTGGGCATGTTAATATCCTTTGCCACCAAAGACAATTCCATTATTTAGGGAAAAATCTTATCCGCTACTGTCAGCAGTCGTCTTAAGTGTAAATGTTTGGTGCGCTTCAGGTAATGTTGATATTTTCACATTTATGGTTGGCGTGATTTAGTAAGTCACACTTTACGCCTAAAATGAACACGCACAATATATAGACAAATCAAAGGCAGGAGCTATTTCTTACCCCTTTTCAATCTTTTTCAAGAAAGGTCTGAAAAGGTCAATCGGTATGGGAAAAACTATAGTCGAATTGTTCTCAGTGGCTATTTCGGAAAGGGTTTGTAAATAACGCAATTGCAAAGCAGTGGGATCTTTTGAAATAATGACCGCAGCCTCGGAGAGTTTTTGAGAGGCCTGGTACTCTCCTTCAGCGTGAATTACCTTTGCCCTCCTTTCCCTTTCTGCTTCGGCCTGTTTTGCCATTGCCCGCTGCATCTCTGTTGGTAAATCAATGTGCTTCAGCTCTACTTTTGAAACCTTGATTCCCCATGGGTCCGTTTCCTTATCCAGTATTTCCTGCAGGCGAAGGCTTATTTTTTCCCTTTCCGACAGAAGCTCATCCAGTTCTGCCTGTCCGCAGACACTTCTCAGTGTGGTTTGTGCAAGCTGCGAAGTGGCATAGGCATAGTCTGCAACCTCCACCACGGTACGGTTTGGATCCATAATGCGATAGTACAAAACAGCGTTTACCTTAATGGAAACATTATCTCTGGTAATGACATCCTGCGGGGGAACATCTAGCGTTACCAGTCTGAGGCTCAATCTTTGAAGCTTATCAATAAAAGGAATCAGAAGAATTATACCGGGCCCCTTGGAAGGAATGAGCCGTCCCAAACGAAATATAACGCCCCTTTCATATTCATTCAAAATTTTAACAACCTGGGACAGAATAAATATAAAGATTAAAACAGTAACAAGATAAGGTATCATTGCTTCTCCTTTTTTTAAACAAACCCCCATGCCCTGTGAGGGCACTATGAAGCATGAAAATTGGTTTCAGTACTTTGTTTTCCCTCTCACTCTCATATCCTCTCCCCCTGGGGAGAGGATTAGGGTGAGGGGGCATCCTAGTACTATTGTCGTGTTACATACTTCATCGTTTCTATGCTACTCTCTATGGATTAAAAGTACAGCTATATCTAATGCAGATTTTACACCGCAATCTACCATGGCATGTCAGCGATTTCAAGCTGAGTGATATTGAAGGGTTCCCTCTCTACGGTGTGCCAATAAAAGGTGTTATTGACATGCTGGAGGAACTTTCATATACTTACACCATCACAACACGTTCTTATCAATTACCATCAATACGGCATCCCGACCATAAAGACGTCAGCACACTATACCCAGCCTCTCTCTTATGCCTCATCATTTTAGACACACCTTATGTTTTGCAGGGTGCTGAATATACCTGCACATCAAACAAAGACTGATATAAAAGCATAGTATGGGCCTTGCCTCCCTGCACGTGCTTTTTAATCCGAGGAGACGTGAACCTTGAAGTTTAGCAAAAAGATCATTTTCGGGAAGGTGCTCCATGTGTGGGCGAACTACCGCAGAAAGGGTCTGGCACAAAAGTATGCCAATGTCGAGGCACCGCTCCGGGATGAACTGTTCAGCAGCGACCAGATGAAACAGCATGGCAAGGCCCTGGCGGCCTCGCACAGGATAGCACTGGGACGTGCTCAGGACAGACTGCTCACCAGGTTGGCTGAAAATGAAGGTGTTCTGGTTGGAACCTGCAATCTGCTGACGGCGGCGGTCACGGCAAACCGCCGGATTGCACCGGCCGGGGAATGGCTGCTCGACAACTTCTATCTCATCGAGGAACAGATTCGCACGGCCAAGCGGCACCTGCCAAAGGGATATAGCCAGGGACTTCCGCGCCTGCTGCACGGCCCGTCTGCCGGGCTTCCCCGGGTGTATGACATTGCTCTGGAGACGATCGCACACGGTGATGGACGGGTGGATCTGGAAAGTCTGGGCAGTTTCGTTGCAGCCTACCAGACGGTTACCCCGCTGAAGCTGGGCGAGCTGTGGGCGATTCCTATCATGCTGCGCCTGGCGCTGATCGAGAACCTCCGGCGCGTTGGGGCGCGGATTACCGCCGACCGGATCGACCGCAACCTTGCGGATTACTGGGCGGATCAGATGACGGAGATTGCCGAGAAGGATCCGAAGAGCCTGATTCTGGTGATTGCGGACATGGCCCGGTCAGGCCCGCCGATGGTGAGCTCGTTTGTCGCGGAGTTTGCGCGCCGGTTGCAGGGACAGAGTCCCGCTTTGGCATTACCGCTTACCTGGATTGAGCAGCGCCTCTCCGAGTCCGGCCTGTCGATCGAGCAGTTGGTGCGGTCGGAGAACCAGCAGCAGGCTGCCGACCAGGTTTCCGTGAGCAACAGCATCGGCAGCCTCCGGTTTCTGGGGGCGATTGACTGGCGCGAGTTTGTCGAGACGATGAGCATTGTCGAGCAGGTGCTGCGTGACGACCCCGCGGGAGTCTATGGCAGGATGGATTTTGCCAGCCGTGACCGCTACCGTCATAGTGTGGAGAAAACCGCCAAAAGCAGCCGGCTGTCCGAAGGGGAGGTGGCGCTCAAAGCTGTCCATCTGGCCCGGGAGGCCGCTGCCGGGGAAGACGGAGACCATCGTGCCGCACATGTCGGGTTCTATCTGATTGACAGGGGAGTGCCGCAGCTCGAACGGGCAGCGGAGATGCGCCTGTCTGCCCTTGAGGCCCTGCAGCGAATGTGCTGCCAATCCCCTTTGTTCATCTATCTCGGCGGGATTACACTGATCACGGCGATTCTTACCGGGGGCTTACTGGTACAAGCGCAGGCCGGCGGCATACCGCATTGGCTCCTCGGATTGACCGGCATTCTTTCGCTGCTGTGTGCAAGTCAGCTGGCGGTTGCGCTGGTGAACTGGCTGGCCACGATGCTGGTGAAGCCGCACCCCCTGCCTCGAATGGACTTCTCTGAAGGCATTCCGCCGGAATCGCGCGCGCTGGTGGTGATCCCGACCATGCTCACGAGCGCTCAAAACATCGAAAAACTGGCCGAGGCACTTGAAGTCCGGTTCCTTGCCAACCGGGACGAGCATCTGCATTTCGGCCTGCTCACTGATTTCCGCGATGCGCCCCGGGAGACGATGCCGGAAGATGAGTCATTGCTGCAGCTGGCACGGCACAGCATTGACGCGCTTAATGAAAAGTACCCTGATGCGCAGCGCACCGCCTTCTTCCTCTTTCATCGCCCGCGCCGATGGAATCAACAGGAGCGGATGTGGATGGGTTACGAGCGTAAGCGGGGAAAGCTTGCAGACTTAAATGCGCTGCTGCGCGGCGACCCGGGAGAGCGCTTCTCACTCATTGTCGGTGAGACGACCGTCTTATCGAGCGTGAAGTATGTGATAACCCTTGACACCGATACCCAGCTGCCGCGTGACTCGGCATGGCAGCTGGTTGGAGCCATGGCTCATCCGCTGAATCGCGCGCGCTATGACAGAGACCGGCAGCGTGTCACCGAGGGATACGGCATCCTTCAGCCCCGCGTGGCGGGGAGCCTGCCGGGCATGAACCGGTCCCGCTATGCGCAACTGTGGGGGGGCGAGCCCGGTATTGACCCTTACACCCGCGCCGTCTCTGATGTGTATCAGGACGTGTTCGGCGAGGGCTCATTCATCGGCAAGGGGGTATATGACGTTGATGTTTTTGAACGGGCACTGAACGGGCGGTTTCCCGACAACCGCATTCTCAGCCATGATCTGCTGGAAGGGTGCCACGCGCGAACAGGATTGTTAAGTGATGTCATGGTGTACGAGGAATATCCCGAGCGCTACAGCGCGGACGTAAGCCGCCGGCACCGCTGGATTCGCGGGGACTGGCAGATTGCGCGCTGGCTGTTTCCGGGTGTGCCCGGCCCGGGCTCAACCCGCCGGAAGAACCCGCTCTCTCTCCTGTCCCGCTGGAAGATCTTCGACAACCTCCGGCGCAGTCTTGTTCCCCTGGCATTAACACTGCTTTTGCTCCTGGGATGTACGGTGCTGTCACCGCACTGGCTGTGGACGCTGGTGGTGATCGGAACCATCCTGATTCCTCCCCTGATTGCCTCCACGCAGGAAATGTTTCAGAAGGCGGGTGATGTGCTGCTGATTCAACATCTCGCCGCCGCAGTCCGCTCGACCGGCCGGCACTTCGCTCAGGCAGCATTTACGCTCGCCTGTCTTCCCTACGAGGCCCTCTCCGGTCTGGATGCGATTGCACGCACGGCATGGCGAATGACGGTCACGCACAAACGGCTGCTGGAGTGGAGTCCCTCAGGCGACCCGGACCGCACCGGCCGCACAATTCTTGCCGCCTTCTGTCAGACCATGTGGGTCGCCCCGGTCACGGCCTTAATCTCGGGATTCTATCTTGCCCTCTCAAAACCGGCCGCACTGGGTATGGCAGGGCCCGTACTTATTCTCTGGTTTGCCTCCCCCGCCTTGGCCTGGTGGTTCAGCCGGTCTCTCACGCGCCGCAGGGCACAGCTTACGCCTGATCAGATCATCTTTCTCCGGAAGCTGTCGCGAAAGACGTGGGCGTTCTTTGAGACCTTTGTCGGTCCGGAAGACCATTGGCTGCCGCCTGATAACTATCAGGAGCATCCCGCTCCCGTTGTCGGGCATCGCACCTCTCCGACCAACATGGGTCTCGCGCTGCTGTCGAACCTGTCTGCCTATGACTTCGGCTACATTGTGGCAGGGGAACTGATCGAGCGCACGGCCGGCACACTCCGGACGATGGAAGGGTTGGAACGGCATCGGGGCCATTTCTACAACTGGTACGACACGCTGTCTTTGCAACCGCTGCCGCCTCTCTATGTTTCGACAGTGGACAGCGGAAACCTCGCCGGTCATCTGCTGACCTTGCGGCCCGGTCTGTGTGCGCTTCCCGATCACACCATTCTGGGGGAACGCCTGTTTGAGGGGTTGCGCGATACGCTGATGATTCTTCTGGACGCTGCGGGAGGGACCGCATCGGCGCAACTCGCTCAACTGCAAAAGGACCTGGAGTCTGCCTGCGAATCCCGGCCGGTCACGCTCACGGCGATGCGGCTCTGCCTTGGCCGGCTGACGGCATCAGCCGCCGACGTTTCCGCCAGGATCGACGCCGGCCCGGAGAGTCAAGCGGCCCGGTGGGCACATGCCCTTGCCCGTCAGTGCCAGGCCGCCCTCGATGAACTGAGGTTTCTCGCTCCGTGGACGGTGCTGCCGCTTTCCCAAGATCTGCTCAGCGAATCGTACGGCTTCGACACCATTCCCACACTGCGCGGTCTGGCCGGGCTTGAGCAGGAACTCCTGCCGGCGATTGAGAACCGGCATGATTCGGATACGACACCGGCGGCGCGGGAGCGGTTTGACCAGTTCCGGCAGTTCATTGTTACCGGGAGCCGCCGCGCCGCATCACGGATAGCGGCCATCGAACAGCTTGCACAGCAGGCAGGGGAACTCGCCCGGATTGAGTACGAGTTCCTGTACGACCGGGCGCGTCATCTTCTGTCCATCGGTTACAACGTCGGCGAGCGGCGGCCGGATTCAGGTTACTATGACCTGCTGGCTTCGGAGGCACGATTGTGCTGCTTCGTGGGAGTTGCCCAGGGGCGGCTCCCGCAGGAGAGCTGGTTTGCCCTGGGGCGACTGCTGACCGGTGCCGGCGGAGGGCAAATTCTCCTCTCCTGGAGCGGTTCGATGTTCGAGTACCTCATGCCGCTCCTGGTGATGCCGTCCTATGAAAACACGCTGCTCGACCAGACCTGCAAGGAGGCGGTGGAGCGGCAGATTGATTATGGAAAAAAGCGCGGCGTGCCCTGGGGCATTTCGGAATCCGGCTACAACACCATCGACGCTCAGCTCAACTACCAGTACCGCGCGTTTGGCGTGCCCGGGCTGGGGCTCAGGCGCGGCCTGGCAGAGGATCTGGTGGTGGCGCCGTATGCATCCGCGCTGGCGCTGATGGTGTCTCCCGAGGAGGCATGTCTTAATCTGCAGCGGCTTGCCGGAGACGGGTTTGAGGGAAACTACGGCTTTTATGAAGCGATAGACTACACGCCGTCGCGTCTTCCGCGCGGGCAATCACGTGCCGTGGTCCGGTCATTCATGGTGCATCACCAGGGCATGAGCTTCCTCGCTCTGGCCTCCCTGCTTTTGGACCGCCCGATGCAGAAACGCTTCGAATCGGACCCCTCGTTTCAGGCAACCGCGCTGTTGCTGCAGGAGCGCATTCCAAAGGCCGCAGCATTATATGCTCACACCGCCGCCGAGCTTTCAGGCTTACGTGCGGCTTCGGGTGTCCCGGAGACACCGGTGCGTGTCCTCAGCAGTCCGCACACCCCGATACCGGAAGTACAGTTATTATCAAACGGCAGATACCACGTGATGATTACCAATGCGGGCGGCGGTTACAGCCGCTGGAATGACATGGCCGTCACGCGCTGGCACGAAGACATCACCTGCGACAACCGGGGCACCTTCTGCTACATCAGCGACCCGGTGAGCGGTGAGTTCTGGTCAACCACCTATCAGCCGGCACGCAAACTGTCGGAGACCTATGAAGTAATATTCTCGGAGTCGCGCGCTGAGTTCCGCTGCCGCAAAAACGGCTTCGACATGCACACCGAGATCGCCGTTTCACCCGAGGACGACATCGAACTGCGTCGCATTCACATCACCAACCGGTCACGTGCAGCCCGGACTATTGACGTGACCAGTTACGCGGAAGTGGTGCTTGCAGCACCCGCCGCGGACGCACTGCATCCGGCATTCAGCAATCTCTTTGTCCAGACCGAGATCATTCGCCAACGGCGGGCGATCCTGTGCACGCGCCGGCCCCGCTCTCTCGATGAGCTGACCCCATGGATGTTTCACCTTATGGCGGTGCACGGGACGGATACGGTGGACAGTTCCTATGAGACCGACCGGCTGAAATTCATCGGGCGCGGGAATGCGCTCGACAATCCCCGTGCAATGAGTGACCCCGCCGCGCTCTCGGGCAGCCAGGGCTCTGTGCTGGACCCGATTGTTGCGATCCGGCACCGTATTAAACTCGATCCGAACGGGTCGGCAACGGTCAATATTGTCTCCGGCATCGGCACCACCCGTGACGCGGCCATGACCCTTGTCGAGAAATATCAGGATCGCCGCCTTGCGGATCGCGTCTTCGATCTGGCCTGGACACACAGTCAGGTGGCATTGCGGCAGATCAATGCCACGGAAGCTGACGCGCAACTCTACGGGCATCTGGCCGGCCCGGTGCTCTATGCCCATTCCTCGATGCGCGCAGACCCGGGCCTCATCACCAGGAATCGCCGCGGTCAATCAGGTCTCTGGGGCTACTCCATTTCCGGCGATTTGCCGATTGTACTGCTGCAGATCTCGGACCCGGCTCATATGGCGCTGGTACGGCAGCTCGTGCAGGCCCATGCCTACTGGCGTCTGAGAGGACTGGCGGTGGATTTGGTGATCTGGAACGAGGATCACGCCGGCTACCGGCAAATGCTGCACGATCAGATCATGGGGCTTATTTCCGCAGGTGTCCAGGCCAACTTCACCGATAAAGCGGGCGGCATCTTTGTGAGGCCCGGTGATCAGATATCGAATGAGGATAGAATGCTGCTCCAGTCAGTCGCCCGGGCCATCATTACCGACAGCCGGGGGTCTCTGGTGGACCAGGTTAATCGCAGCGCGCCTGTGGAAGCAACCGTCCCGCGCCTGACCACCACCCGCTCCCATCGCGCTGAATCCCCGGCCGCCCACACGGTACCTGACCGCGATCTGATTTTCTTCAACGGACTGGGCGGATTCACGCCGGATGGCCGCGAGTACGTCATTACCACTGCACCCGGGAACGAAACACCGGCGCCGTGGGCCAATGTGCTGTCAAACCCGAACTTCGGGACGGTCATCTCGGAGAGCGGCTGCGCCTATACCTGGGCCGAGAATGCCCATGAGTTCCGCCTCACTCCCTGGTACAATGACCCGGTGAGCGATGCAAGCGGAGAGGCCTTTTATCTGCGCGACGAAGAAAGCGGCCATTTCTGGTCCCCCACGCCGCTGCCTGTCCGCAGCCTGCAGCCCTATGTCAGCCGGCATGGGTTTGGCTACAGCGTCTTCGAGCACACGGAGGACGGCATCCGCTCTGAACTGTGGACGTATGTTGCACCGGATGCATCGATCAAGTTCACGGTATTAAAGCTGCGGAACAATTCCGGTCGGCCACGCCGGCTTTCGGCCACGGGATACGTGGAATGGGTGCTCGGTGATCTGCGGTCAAAGTCGGCGATGCACGTGGTCACCGAATTTGACCCGGTGAGCGGGGCGCTCTTTGCGCGGAATTCATACAATACCGGGTTCGCCGACCGGGTTGCCTTTTTCGACGCGGACGATGCAACGCGGACGGTGAGCGGCAACCGGACCGAATTCCTTGGACGCAACGGTTCGCTTCGGAATCCGGCCGCCATGACTCGATCACGACTCTCGGGCAGGATAGGGGCTGCCCTGGATCCCTGCTCGGCCGTCCAGGTTGCATTCGAGCTCGCCCCCGGGCAGGAGCGCGAGGTCGTATTCACGCTCGGCGTGGGGCGTGGCGCAGGGGACGCCGGAAGCCTGGTACAGCGCTTCCTTTCCCCGGGTGCGGCGCGCAGCACGCTTGAAGCGGTGTGGCAGTACTGGAACCACACCCTCGGCGCAGTGCAGGTGGAAACACCGGACCAGTCCATCAATGCGCTGGCCAACGGCTGGCTTTTGTACCAGACCATCGCCTGCCGTCTGTGGGCGAGAAGCGGATATTACCAGTCCGGAGGCGCCTTCGGTTTTCGCGATCAGCTGCAGGACGTTATGGCGCTGGTATACGCCCAGCCGGACCTTGTGCGCGGGCACCTGCTTCGCTGCGCGGCTCACCAGTTCCGGGAGGGAGATGTGCAGCATTGGTGGCATCCCCCTTCGGGCCGGGGTGTGCGCACGCACTGCTCGGATGATTACCTCTGGCTGCCGTTGGCCGCATGCCGCTATGTTCTGAGCACGGGGGATGCGGGCGTGCTGGATGAGACGCTGCACTTCCTTGAGGGACGCCCGGTAAATGAGGAGGAGGACTCGTACTACGATCTGCCCGGCAGGTCTGAAGAAGGGGCCAGCCTGTACCAGCACTGTGTGCGGGCCATTCTGAGAGGTCTCAGGTACGGTGCGCACGGCCTTCCGCTCATTGGCTCCGGCGACTGGAATGACGGCATGAACCTTGTGGGTGAACACGGCACCGGTGAAAGCGTCTGGCTGGGGTTTTTTCTTTATGACGTACTCATGCGCTTTGCCGAGGTTGCGCGATTGCGGGGAGACGTCCCGTTCGCCGAACGGTGCCACCGGGAGGCGGCTCAACTGCGCGGGAACATCGAGCAGCATGGCTGGGACGGTGACTGGTACCGCCGTGCCTACTTCGACGACGGCTCTCCGCTCGGGTCGGCAGGTAATCCGGAATGCCGGATTGATTCGATTGCGCAAAGCTGGTCCGTTCTGTCCGGGGCGGGGGATGCCGGGCGTTCGCGCATGGCAATGGAAGCGGTGGATAAGCGGCTGGTGAGCCGGGAGCATGCGCTGATCCGGCTTCTGGAACCGCCGTTTGATACATCGGATTTGAATCCCGGCTATATAAAAGGCTACGTCCCCGGGGTCAGGGAGAATGGCGGGCAATACACCCATGGGGCAATCTGGTCGGTAATGGCGTTCGCTGCGTCAGGCGACAGCAGGCGCGCGTGGGAACTATTGTCCATGATCAACCCGGTGAACCATGCGAAATCTCCGGAGGGGATTGCGACCTACAAAGTTGAACCGTACGTTGTCGCGGCCGACGTGTACGCGCTCCCGCCGCATGCCGGCCGCGGCGGATGGACATGGTACACGGGCTCGGCCGGCTGGATGTACCGGCTTATCGTGGAGTCCCTCCTGGGGCTCAGGCTGGTAAAGGACAAACTGCGTTTTGCTCCATGCCTCCCTGAGGACTGGGAAATGTTCACGGTGCACTACCGGTATTGTGAAACGGTCTACCACATCGCCGTCCTGGTCACGCATAACGGTAATGACGGGATGAGGGTGACTGTCGACGGGGTTGAGCAGCACGACAAGGCCATTACCCTGGTTGACGACCATCAGGAACACACGGTCGAGGTGAGCATACCCGCAGCATCATGCCGGAAAGCCTTGCAGCATTGACCTGCCGATCGCATAAAGCTTTTACAAAGCCGCGATAATGATATATGAAGTAGTATCCCTGCCGCAATCGGGGTAATGTTCTACCCACAGATGGGCAACCATATGCAAAGAAAAAGATCCGCTTCGCCGGCCTTTCCAAAAGCTTTCCCTCACCCCGGATGGAGGCTTTTTATTTTGAATCTGAGCCGGGGAGCGTGCCGGACCTGTATGCTACTCAGAAGGCCGCGGCCGTTATTGTCAGCAGCGGAACGGCAATGAAACGTGCTTGATGCCTGAAGTGCACTAACAAAGAAGGGATGGTTAATGATGATAGAACCGGGAACCTCCGGCATGCGAAAAATTGCGCCGGCGATCCTGCTCCTGATCTGTGCGATTGCCCCGGGTGCCGGGTGCTCGCGCCAGGAAAAGGCCCCGCCCCCGGCACCTTCTGTCCAAACAGCCGAGGTCATTACAGAAGATGTGCCGGTCTGCTCGGAGTGGGTGGCCACGACCGACGGGCTGGTGAATGCCACCATTCGCGCGCAGGTCACCGGCTACCTGGTAAAGCAGAATTATCGTGAGGGCGCGTTTGTTAAAAAGGGTGCGGTGCTGTTTGAAATAGACCCGCGTCCCTTCGCGGCAATACTGGAAGAGGCGGAGGGCGTGCTGGCGCGGCATGAGGCGCGCTGGATAAACGCGAAAGCCGATCTTGCCCGTATTGCCCCCCTCGCCGGGGTCAACGCCTTAAGCAAGAAAGAACTCGACGCTGCCGTTGCGGCGGAGGGGTCGGCGCAGGCCGATGTGCAGGCGGCCCGGGCGGCCGTTGAAAAGGCCCGGGTTGATCTTGGCTTCACAAAAATCATCTCCCCCATCGACGGGATCGCGGGCATCGCCAGGGCCCAGATCGGCGATCTCGTCGGCACCCAGCAGGGGGCCGAGCTGACAACCGTCTCAACGGTTGATCCCATTAAAGTCTACATCGCGGCGAGCGAGCAGGAATACCTGCAGTTCATGGAGCAGCTCACCGGCCGCAACCAGGACATATCCCTCGATCTCTTGCTTGCTGACGGAAGCCTCTACCCCCACAAGGGCAGATTTGCCTTTGCGGACCGCCAGGTCAGCGTCAAGACCGGAACCATTACGGTGGCGACTTATTTCCCCAACCCGGGCAACATGCTCAGGCCGGGCCAGTTTGCGCGGGTGCGAGCGGCGCTCAGGGTGAAAAAGGACGCCCTGCTTGTTCCCCAGCGGGCGGTGACCGAACTCCAGGGCGGCTACCAGGTCGCGGTCGTGGATGGCGATGACACCGTGCGCATCCGGCCGGTAAAGGCGGGAGAGCGCTGGGGCCGGCTCTGGGTGATCGATGAAGGCCTGGCCGCGGGTGAGCGGGTGGTTGCCGAGGGGGTCCAGAAGGTGAAGGAGGGCATGAAGGTGCATCCCGTGCCCTTCACGCCAACCAAGGATAATGCGGTACTGATGCCGGTTCAGTCTTCAGCCGCGGCCGGCCGCGCGCAGGGAAGGTAAATGCCATGGCCCGCTTCTTCATCAACCGGCCGATTGTGGCCATGGTCATTTCCATCATCATGGTGATGGTGGGGGCCATCTCCATGCTCATGCTGCCGGTGGCCAAGTTTCCCAAGATCGTCCCCCCTGAAATTCAGCTTCAGACCACCTTTGTCGGCGCCGACGCGCTGGCCGTCGAGCAGTCCGTGGCCACCCCGGTTGAGCAGCAGATGAGCGGCGTCGACAACATGAACTACATGTATTCCATCAATTCCAATGACGGCAGGATGTCCCTGCGCGTCAATTTTGATGTCAATACCGACCCCAACATCGACCAGATTCTTGCCCAGATGCGGCTGTCGCAGGCCGACTCCCAGCTGCCCGAGGATGTGAGGAGCTTCGGGTTTACCGTGGCCAAAGTCTCCCACCGCACCCCTGCTGCTGTTCGCGCTCTATTCCCCCAACAACACCCATGACGCCACCTTTCTCGCCAACTATGCCTACATCAATCTCAACGACAAGCTGCTGCGCGTGCCCGGCATCAGCCAGATTCGGATATTCGGGGCCGGCCAGTATGCCATGCGCCTGTGGGTCAAGCCCGACACCCTGGCAAAGCTGAACATCACCGTTGCTGAAATCCTGGACGCCCTCCAGCAGCAGAACATGGTCAATCCCGCGGGGCAGGTCGGCGGCGAACCCGCGCCCCGAGGGACAGGAGTTTACCTATGCCGTGCGCGCCCAGGGCCGTCTCATAACCGAGGAGGAGTTCGGCGACATCGTCATCCGCGCCAACGCCGACGGCTCCATCGTGCGCATGAAGGACGTGTCACGGCCGGAGCTGGGCGCTCAGGTCTACAACATCATGTGCCGCATGAACGGCAAGCCGGCCGCGGGCATCGCCCTCTACCAGCTGCCGGGCTCCGACGCCATCAAGGCGGCGAAGCTGGTGAAAGAGCTGATGGCCGAGGAGCGGAAGAAATTCCCCGCCGACCTGGATTATGTGAACAGCCTTGACACCACCACCTCCATTACCGAGGGGATCAATGACATCATCAAGACCCTGTATATCGCCCTGATCCTGGTGATGGTGGTGGTGTTTATCTTCCTGCAAAACTGGCGCGCCACGCTCATTCCCATGCTGGCCGTGCCGGTCTCGCTCATCGGCACCTTTGCCTTTTTTCCCCTGCTGGGGTTCTCCATCAACACCCTGTCCCTCTTCGGGCTGGTGCTGGCCATCGGGCTGGTCGTCGATGACGCCATCGTGGTGGTGGAGGCGGTGCAGCACCACATCGAGGAAGGCCTTTCGCCCACGGGAGGCGACCATCAAGGCCATGGATGAAGTCTCAAGCCCGGTCATCGCCATCGCCCTCATCCTTGCCGCGGTGTTCATCCCCACTGTCTTCATCCCCGGCATCACCGGCCGGCTCTACCAGCAGTTTGCCGTGACCACCGCCATATCCGTCCTCATCTCGGCGTTTAACGCCCTGACCCTGAGCCCGGCGCTCTCGGCCATGCTGCTCAAGCCGCACCAGGAAATAACCACCGGACCGATGGGCTGGTTCTTCCTCCGCTTTAACCGCCTCTTCGGCAGGGCGGTTGACGGATACACCACCGTGTGCCGGATGCTCATCCGCAAGGCCGGCTTGAGCTTTCTCTTCCTGGCCCTTATCGCCGGCTCGGTGGTGCTGCTCAACCGGAGGCTGCCCGGCGGTTTTCTGCCGGAAGAGGACCAGGGCTTTTTCTACGTGCTGGTCAGCCTTCCTGAAGCCGCCTCACTGCAGCGCACCTACACCGTCTGCCGCCAGGTGGATGAAATCCTGAGAAGCACGCCGGGCATAAAATACTTCACCAACACCGCGGGCTTCAGCCTGCTCAGTTATGTGAACCTCACCAATTCCGGCTTTTACTTTGTCTCCCTTGAGGACTGGGGCAGGCGGGAGCGGCCCGAGGAAAAGCTGGAGGCCATTATGGCCCATGTGAACAGCGAACTGGCAAAGCTCCCCCAGGCGCGCGCCTTTGCCTTTACGCCGCCGGCCATTCCCGGCGTGGGGACCGCGGGCGGCGTCACCTTCATGCTTGAAGACCGGGCGGGAAGGGACGTCCGGTTTCTTGCCGACAACACCCGGACGTTCATGGAGGCCGCGCGCAAGCGGCCGGAAATCGGCATGATCAGCACCACGCTGCTGGCCGATGTGCCGCAGGTGTTTGCCGACGTGGACCGGGACAAGGCATTCAGGCAGGGCATCAGCGTCCGCCAGGTGTATAACACGCTGCAGGCGTTCATGGGCGGCATGATGGTCAACTACTTTAACCGCTTTGGCCGGCAGTGGCAGGTCTACGTCGCCGCCGAAGGCGACTACCGGTCGAGCGCTGAGAACGCCGGGCAGTTTTACGTGCGCAACGACCGGGGGGACGCGGTGCCGCTTTCATCCCTGGTGACCATGCGGCATACCATCGGTCCCGAGTTCACCATGCGCTACAATCTCTACCGCTGCGCGCAAATCAATGTTTCGGCGACAGCGGGATACAGCTCCGCCCAGGTGATGAAGGCGCTCGAGGAGGTGTTCGACCGGACCATGCCGCCGGAGATGGGGTTTGACTATTTCGGCATGTCCTTTCAGGAATACAAGGCGCAGCAGGGAGTGCCCGCGGCGGCGGTGTTCGGCCTCTCGCTTCTTTTTGCCTTTTTGATCCTGGCGGCGCAGTACGAGAGCTGGTCGCTGCCCCTGAGCGTGCTGCTCTGCACCCCGGTTGCGGTATTCGGCGCCTTTGCCGCGCTGTGGATCGGACGCCATGAAAATAATATCTACGCCCAGATCGGGTTGATCATGCTCATCGGGCTGTCGGCAAAGAACTCCATCCTTATTGTTGAGTTCGCCAAGAACCGCTACCGGCAGGGCATGTCCCTCGTGGATGCGGCACTTGCGGGAGCGCGGCTTCGCCTCCGGCCCATATTGATGACCAGCTTCGCCTTCATATTCGGCTGCCTCCCCCTTGCCATCGCCAGCGGGGCGGGCGCATTGACGCGCCAGATCATGGGCATCACCGTGATCGGGGGGATGCTCGCGGCCAGCGGCATCGCCATCTTCCTTATACCGGTGACCTTCACCGTGGTGGAAACGCTGTCACGCAGAAGAACGCTGGTGGAGAAACAAACTCTAAATCCAAAATCCTAAATCCCAAACAAACAAATTCAAAATTCAAAGCACAAATATTCCAAACCCGGTAGGAGCGGCTTTCAGCCGCGAACGTCTCGCGTGTGAATCACAATCGGACGCGACGAAGCACGTCCCTCCACATGCAGCCTTCAGTAACCATTACGCCATACTCCGATACTCCATTACTCCAATTTGCACCCACGAACCTGTTTCAGCTGTGGACTATGGACTGACTGCTATGGACCCTCTCTTTGACCCTGAACCCTGACCCCTGCACCCTCACTTTGAACCACGAAGGGAACGAAGAGAGAAACATAAAGATCACGAAGAAAGATGGCACCTGGTAACCGTCAACTGTCAACCGCAAACTGTAAACTTCTCTTTTGACCCTGTCCCCTGCACCCTCACCCCTGTCCCCTAGCAGTAAATGAAGGGTTGACAAAAAAGTGTAAAGAGGCTATATAAGCCACTTACAAAATCTCGTGTGTTCCTGAACGACCGGAGCACGAGAAACATGACAGAACGGGCCGTTAGCTCAATTGGCAGAGCAACTGACTCTTAATCAGTAGGTCGCAGGTTCGACTCCTGCACGGCCCACCAAAAACCATCAGTAAAGTAGACCCATTGCAAAATAGCCCCTTGGCCATTATTAGGCTGGGGGGCTACTTTTTATTGGTAAGATTGTGGGCAATTTGATATAAAGGGAGGTGTCGGTAATGCTGCTATAGGAAGGGGCATTGAACGATATGGAGGGCAGATATGTCACAGCAGGAAAACAAGAAGTTGTATTGTAACAAATGTAACGCTCAGACCGATCACAAACCCATTAGCCCCAATATGGGTTTAGACATGCCCGACATAATAGTTACTGAATGGTGGGAATGTATAGGGTGTGGGTATCCTCGGTGGGAAGAGGAGAGTGTAAGGTATGCTCTGAAGAAGCAAGGTTATCAATAGAGGAGGGATTTTTCCTCTAGCCCTTTAGCTGTAATGGCTGGGGGGCTGTTTTTTTATTGGTAAGATTATGGGTGATTTGATGTAAGTGAGTATGCTGCTATGCCATCATTGAGCTACTTTTTTACATCTCCCAACTCCTGTTTATTTTCCTTTGGAGTTACATCAACCTCATCAAGTCCGCTGGCAGCATTTCTAAAACTTCTTATTCCCTTTCCCAACCCTTTAGCAATTTCTGGAAGCTTACTTGGCCCAAAAATGAGTAAAGCAATGACTAGTATTACAGCTAGTTCCATCATGCCGATTCCACCGCCAAACATTTTCACTCCTTTATTAAAGATTGTTTTATGTGTATAATCTGAACGTTACCACACTTTTAGTACCACAGCAAGATTTTCAATTACTTGTGCATCTTACCGTCCGGGGCGGACAATAGCACATTTGAAAGGGCAAAATGAAAGGTAGGGGTCAAACAGCTCCTGCCTTTATTACCCCTCTCCTTCTGGTAGATACTTCTGATCCCCGTCTATTACCTCAGCATCCTGAACCTCATTCTACCTCCTTAAGTTCATAATGAATACCACCTGCTGCTGCTGTACCTGCTCAGTGGGTTAACCCAGGGTGTGGGAATCTTTCTGCTTACCTGAGTAGCCTTTCTGAAACTTGCGGCACGCTCTTGACAAAACTGTAATGATGGTTATCTTTTAACCACTTAGTCATAACGGTCTGCGGTGTTCGTTGACAAGTCAATTTGGCGGATCTAACACAATAGTGAAAATGCCCTTTGGTTACTGTAACTCTTCGTAGGGCAAGAGATTGAGATCAGAGTTGGAAGCCAAAGAACGAAACGGCATTTGCGGACCAAATTTAAATCCCCTCATTGCTTTCGCCTTTGAGGGGTTTTTATGTCCCGATACCACATAAAACAAAACTAATGGTAAGAAGGCATTATTGACGCATCACAAAAACCGTTCTTCACAAACATTGACTGCCTTCAATTAATGGTTATGCTTGTGTTAACTTAAGAAAAACTGATGTCATATAAGGAGGTGTTTACTATGGCAATCACACTATGGAAACAAAGAAGCCCTTTTGAGGGTTTAACGAAGTGGTTTGATGATATTGATACATGGGTTGACACGGGGTTCTTTACCGACATGCCCGATACGATGTGGCGACCCGCAATCGACATTGAGGAAAAGGATGGGAAGTTTATGGTGCGGGCAGACTTACCTGGGATGAAGAAAGAGGATATCCACATTGAACTGCACAATGGATACCTGACACTCAGAGGAGAGCGGAAGTCCGAGAACGAGGAGAAGAAAGATAATTATCATAGAGTTGAAAGAACCTATGGCACGTTTGAGAGGACACTCTGTGTGCCGGAGGGTGTAACTGAGAAAGACATACACGCAAACTACAAAGACGGAGTGCTGGAACTGACAATTCCAACTCCGAAGGTAGAAGAGCCAAAAACCACCGAAATAAAAATTGAGTAAGTTATTGGTGGTTCATAATACGGAGAAGAGGGCTTAATTTCAGCCCTCTTTTCATATAACCAAAAACGCATGCAGTGTGCATGGGTAAAAAGGAGTGTTTGGAATGAAAGCACTTTTATTTATGGTTTTAATAGTCGGGGGTTGGCTGTTATTGCAGGCTTACATATTGCCAAAGTTTGGAGTGAGAACCTGACTCGCACCTCAACGGCAGGTTGCCGGTGAAAAGGTTGAGAAGGAAAAACTCCAGGATCAAATGAACAAGGTTAAATAGAATCAACTGCTGCAGTTCTATAGCAAATCTGTCCCGAACAATACCTGACTTGACAGTAGCCATATCTTCCAGCATGTCAACTAAGGCAGGGGCCAAAACGGCTCCTGCCTTTATTCTTCCGCACTACCTTCCGGTAGGCACCCCTGATCCTCATTAATTAAACCCTTCATAAAATAGCCCCTTGGCCACTAGCAGGCTGGGGGGCTGTTTTATTGTCCTTGAAAAAATGAACCTTTTCTGATTAAATTATAATACATTGTATCTGTGAGGGGGAAATACGGTGAGTACTGGCATCATATGAGAAGAACCCCGCTTTTTCTTTGGCCGTGGTGGTCATGGAATGAAGTGGGGATTTTTTATTTGAAGGAGGGTAAGACTATGAAAAGACTAACGGTAGTTTTAGCAGTTACAGCAGTTTTTATTTTTTCACTATCGGTATCTCCTGTCATGGCACAACCAGTTGACTATTGTGAAGGCAATTTTGATAACGATTCTGACCAGGATGGAACGGATGCCTTTGTGTTTAAATCAGATTTTGGTAGAAGTTCATTGTTAGATCCCTGCCCCGTGATAGCGTGTGAGACAGCCGAACAGTTAGAAATAAGGATTGCACAGCTTGAAGCGCTGCTGGCCAATGTGACCAGGATTATAGTGGAAGGACAGGATACGATACGGTTTAGCGGAGTGAATGTGCAGATTGTTAGTGGGAGTGGGAATACAAGCGGAACAGTCAATGGCCGGGGTAACCTGATTGTAGGATATAACGAGATTCGCAATGATGGTACTGATGATCGCACCGGATCCCATAATATTGTGGTCGGCTCACGCCATAACTATGCTTCCTATGGCGGGCTGGTAGCAGGCCGTTGGAACACTGTTTCAGGGCCTTATGCCAGTGTGAGCGGTGGCAATAATAATACAGCAAGCAGTCAGGCTTCTAGTGTGAGCGGTGGAGCCAATAATACGGCAAGCAGCCAAAGTTCCAGCGTAAGCGGTGGCAGGTATAATGTGGCCAGCGGTGATTATTCCTTTGTGGGCGGAGGCGGTGGCGACACTGCAGATTATGGAAATAAAGCATTTGGCCACTATTCAGCGGTACTGGGAGGAGTTTATAACACAGCAGGAGATCCGGACCTTACAGACCACACTATTGGGCAGAATGCGTGCGTGAGCGGAGGAAATGCTAATACAGCAAGCGGCGATAGGTCAAGTGTGAGCGGTGGAGCAAGTAATACAGCAAGTGGCAATAATGCCAGTGTGAGTGGCGGGCATTCCAATGAATCAATCGGTCAGTGGGCCAGTGTGAGTGGGGGGCTGAGTAATACAGCAAGTGCATGGTATGCAAGTGTAAGTGGTGGTTCTGAAAATACAGCGAGCGGTGGGTCTACCAGCGTGAGCGGGGGATCTGGGAATGCGGCTACTTATAGTTTTGCCAGTGTAAGCGGCGGGTTTTATAATACAGCAAGCGGGGATTCTGCCAGTGTAAGCGGGGGTAATTTAAATTTAGCAAGCGGCACTTCTGCCAGCGTGAGCGGTGGGTTTGCTAATACAGCAAGCGGGGGTACTTCCAGCGTAAGTGGTGGGATGTCCCATAATGCTACAGGTGAAGATGACTGGAGGGCTGGTAGTTTATTTCAGGATCTGTAAGCACCATGCATGCCCTGACTATGGAGGGAATCGATTTGTCACTTGTCCATCATGTGAGTGTGGATTTATGTCAGTAACAATTACCTAACAAGGAGGTGGACTATGAAAAGAATAATAGTGTCATTTTCAATCTTATTACTGTTAGTGCCATTTGCTGCATTAGGACAGGATTTCTGCAAAGGTAATTTTGACTATGACAAAGATGTGGATGGAAGCGATGCATCAACATTCAAACAGGATTTTGGTAGAAGTGCATTATTGGATCCCTGTCCGCCTGATGGGCCAGCACCAGTGGAGAGGACATGGCAAAGCCCTTCTTATGCAATAGGTGATGACGGCTGGTATCACAAAGGTATTTCATGGGGTGCTGGTCGCTTTACCGATAATGGTAATGGTACGATAACCGATAACCTGACAGGGCTTACCTGGTTGAAAAACGCTAATTGTTTTGCAAGAGAAACGTGGGACGCTGCATTGACGGCATGTAACAGTTTATCAAGTGGGACTTGCGGACTTACGGATGGTTCAATTCCAGGTGATTGGAGTTTGCCAAATATCAAGGAAATGTTAAGTCTTGTTGATTATGACTATTCTGAGCCGGCTATGTGGGGGTGGAATTTCTTCGACAACGTGCAGTCCGAATACTACTGGTCGTCTACTACTCTCAACGGCTTTACGGGCGAAGCGTGGAGCGTGGACATGGGCAGTGGTACCGTGGTCTTCGGCCAAAAGACAGCG
Organism: uncultured delta proteobacterium; assembly: GCA_963793865.1. Taxonomy (GTDB): domain Bacteria; phylum Desulfobacterota; class WTBG01; order WTBG01; family WTBG01; genus CAZWCD01. The sequence continues at coordinate 58,879 of CAWCBP010000002.1, read as the reverse complement.
AATCCCCTCTATGTCTGGCCCGTCCGAGGTGGTCATTAGAGTTTCTGAACCCATGCCCTGCGTGTGAAGCTGGGGTGGAGTGGTGTAGTTATCAATAATCTAAAAGGAGGCGTTGCAAGTGGAACCAATGAACGATAGAGAAAGTAAAGTAAGCGTAGAAAGAATTACACTTTACCAGCAATGTAATGATGAATTAAGATTCTTCAAGCAGCAACAATGGAAAGTTACCTATTATTGTCTTCTTTTGTTAACAGCCATAACATTTATAGATAAAAATTTTCCTTTCGTTATAATCCCGGAATGGTATATCTGGGTAATATTTGGTGTTGGAGTAATTCTCCTTTTAGATATACAATGGTCTCTTGGCAAGCACCGTAGAATAATCGATGAGATTAAGGAGGATTTTGATGAGAAAACAAAACAGTATCTAAAAGCAAATGATGATAGGCTTTCTTATAAAATCTGGAAGCCGATATCACGATACCCTTATATTGCGGTGTTTGTTCTAGTACTATTCATAGCATGCTGGATTGTCAGAGATATGATTGATGACCAAAATGTCCCTTATAACGCCAAGAGGTTGGAGTGGCGGTTTAATAAAGTGGATGCTGACGGAGATGGGAAAATTAGCCTGAAAGAACACATGATTCATGCAAGGAAACGTGCTAGAAATAATTTTAAATTGATGGACGCAAACAATGATGGGTTTTTAAGTAAGGTAGAATTTAATAAGGGAATGACTAAGACAAGAAAAAGGAATGAACGCAAGGCAAAAGAACTGTCAACGGGAGCGAAGAAGTAAATTTTAAGTTTACAGATCAGATTATTTATCCAAATAAGGTGCCTTAAATAGCATTAGAGATGAGTGTGACAAGATTATCTTCTATGCAGGATAACAAAGGCAGGGGTCAAAATCACTCCTGCCTTTTGCATTCCTTACTACCTTTAGCAAGCAACCCTGCTCAAGCAGCTCGCTATCCCGAGCCTCATTTTTTCTGGTGGCGGGATAATGAACAAAAGAGCCGGGAATAATCCCCAGCCCTTTTCTGCTACCATTTTGCTACCATAACAAGCCAAAACAAGCTGTAAAAATACTGTTTAAATCCTGTCTAAATACAGCATTGACTCCATTTACTTGCGGGAAATTGGAGTCTATTAATGATTATGGGAGTTTTTAATATTATTTTGCATCCATAATTTTTAAAAAGGAGGCTACCATGGATAAGAAACTATCATTAGTACTTGCTTTTGTGTTGCTATTGTCAGTTGCCCCAGTGATGGCACAAGATTTCTGTGACGGTAATTTTGACTGTGATGTAGATGTAGATGGAACTGATGCTTTTGTGTTCAAATCAGATTTTGGAAGAAGTCAGATTAATAATCCGTGTCCCACGGGTAGCGATTGTTGCAGCGGCACACTGTCACCGCTAGGCAGGTGGTGTGACCAAGGCAACGGGACAGTAAAAGACATGACAACCGGGCTGGTGTGGTTGAAAAATGCGGGGTGGGGAGGCTTAAAACCATGGGCTGATTGTGATGCATATGATGATGCACACACGAGGGCTGGTATCTTATATGCAGGCATGTCAGGGACCGGACTCAGTGATGGGTCAGTGGAAGGAGATTGGCGGCTCCCCACCAAGAGTGAGCTGGTAGGAATCATGGTCGGGGATGAGTATATACGTTATAATCAGATGTATTTTTTCACCGACGTGAAGAATACCTACTACTGGTCGTCTACTACTAACGCCAACGTTTTCTTCGGCTGGGTCGTGTACTTCGGCAATGGCTATGTCGGCACTGACTTTAAGACCTTCCCCTACTACGTCTGGCCAGTACGTGGACCCATAAAATGTGGGAACAACACGTTGGATGCCGGTGAGGAATGTGACGGTGACCTGTTTCCGCTGGCCAAGGACACCTGCGAAGAAGCCGGCTACCCTTATGGTGGTGTTTTGACCTGCAATAACAATTGTAAAATCAATACACAGGACTGTTATGAGTGTTTCACCTGTAGTGACTGCGGTAATCAGGCGTGTATAGGTGGACACTGCGGCCCATGTGTCGTTAACGAGGATTGTTGTGCACCGTTGGTGGTGTGCTTTGTTGGTATTTGCATTTAGTTTTAAACCAATTGACAGTATCGTATTGTCGATCTTAACGGGAGGAGTCGGGGAAATAAGGAAGAAATTAAAGAGATCAGCAAACATAAAAATCCACGCGATTATTTGCTTGGTTAGTATGCTACGGGCAGGGGTCAAACCAGCGCCTGCCTTTATTACCCCTCTCCCTCTGGCAGATACTTATGCCCATCATCAACCACCACTGCATCCTGAGCATCAGTATTCCTATTGACGTGCATAACGAACGTCACCTGCTCCTGATGGATCTGATCTGGGGGCTTGCCTTGGGTATGATCTAAGAGCAGGTTGAGTATCCTGGGGCGGTTCGTTTAACAACAAAAGAGCCGGGAATAATCCCAGCCCCTTTTCTGCTACCATTTTGCTACCATAACAAGCCAAAACAAGCTGTAATCAGGTGGAAGACGAAATTGCAAATCCCTTGTTTCCCCTCATGAGTGATACTGGGGGTTTTTGTTTGCAATAACAAGGGATTTATGTTTTGAATTACATGGTTGCAACTACTTTTGAATATAAATACAATTCCATTGCAAATAATAATTATAGTGTTAGGACGGATTCAATGGGTATTTGACAGAGAGGAAGGCAAGGATGTCAAAAATCATAGTTTTAGTTGTTGTAGTCTTCTTGCTATGGCTTCTCTTGCGCAAAAAGTAATTCTTGAAACAGGGGAAGATAGAAAGCAAACCCTAGTGTATGTCATTGTTCGGGATGTTCTATTACAAGTTGTAATATGGAGTCTGCAAGTAAAAATGCAAAATCAATGTTGCAAGAAGGGTCAAGAAATTTGATATATTGGGCAACTCCTACATCTTGCGGTCTGCATGTATAGGTAATAGAATAATCTTGATTTATAAACTGGCAGTGATAGATTCGAAACCGGGAGGAAGTACAGCAAACTGTTACAGGGGGAAGTATATGAAGATAAAAATTGACTACGATTTGTGTATGGGAGATGGACACTGCAGTGAAGTGTGTCCGGAAGTCTTCGAATACGATGATGAAAAAACAGAGGCGCGTGTGGTTGTCAGTGAAATCCCTCCCCATCTGGAAGACCGTGTAAAAAAAGCCATTACAGAGTGTGATACAGATGCTATCATTATAGAGGAGTAATTTTCCCTACCCAACGAGTGGCATCACTTACTAAAACTATTTAGTGTTATACTTGCATGTTTCTGGAATTTTTGGCCCTGACCACCCTTGCCGTACCACCCTGGTTTTGGCTGAGATTATACTCACATGAATAGGCTTTATGCTGTCGTTGGGAAGGCCCGTCGGGCGATTTGACTTATGGGGGGCTGTGCAGTAATTGTGCAGTAGACAGGAGCAAACAAGGGAGACCAGGGTAGAAAACTCTACCCCTTTATACAGCAATTTTTCAAACAAGATCAAACAGTAACAAACAAGAGAGAAAACTAGAAGGGCTAGGGAGAGTAACTCTTAATCAGTAGGTCGCAGGTTCGACTCCTGCACGGCCCACCAGCAAAATCAAGCACTTGGCTGTATAGTCAGGTGCTTTTTTCATGACTTCTACCCCTTCTGCTACCATTTTGCTACCATCTTCTGAATTTTTGCTACTGAAAAGGGTAGCCCTCAGCTTTTCTGCTTCTTCGCTGTTAACTGGTTTCATGTGGTGGCCGTATATGTCTAGGGTTACCTGAATCGAACTATGACCGAGCTGATTCAGAATGTACTCTATGTTCTGCCCTGCTTCTATCATCGTCTATACCCCACTGCCTCATTGACACAAATTCCAGGTTTGCTCTTTGCCGGTTCTGTGATATCATGTAAATGTATATTAATTCAAAGATGAATAGAGGAACAAACAGCGATGCAAAAAAAGGACATCATAAAGATCTTATCTGCGCACGGAGACATGTTTAAAAAATGCAAGGTCAAATCCGTTGCACTTTTCGGTTCTTATGTAAGAAATGAGCAGAAGGAGAGCAGCGATATTGACTTGCTGGTGGATCTGGTCGAAGGGGCAACTCTTTTTGACCTGGTGGAACTTGAAGAAAATTTATCTGAGATATTGAAAAAAAAGGTCAATATTGTGTCCAGAAGAGGGTTAAGCAAATATATCGGCCCATATATTTTGAATGAGGCTGAGACAATTGGAGAAGGATTATAAAGCGTATGTAAACCATATTCTTGACGCAATATCTTCAATCGAAAGATATACGGAAGGTATGTCATTTGCAGCTTTTGAAAGAGATAACAAAACCATAGATGCCATTATAAGAAATTTTGAAATAATCGGAGAGGCGAGCAGCAAACTTCCAAAAGAATTTAGAGAGATATCCGGAAGTTCCCTGGAAAAGCGTAATAGGATTGCGAAATGTTTTAATCCATAACTATCTGGGTGTGGATATTGTCGTTGTTTAGGGGAATATGAAACATGAACTACCCATCCTAAAAGAGCAAATGGAATACATTTTGAAACATTGACTATTTCCCCTCCGCCGCCGGAAGAATGAGGTGACACAAAAACAGCCCGCCGCTGATTTTCTCGCCTCCCACCGTCAACAAACTGCCTTCGCCGTGGAGCATGGACAGTTGACTATTTTCTTCCTGTGAACTGCTAACCGGCAACTGTAAACTTCTTGTTTCCCCCTCCACCCTGATCCCCGACCCCTGCGCCCTCGCAATTGATATTTCAAGACCTGACCCCTTGCACGTTGCTGGATACTGGCTGCTTACACCTGAATCGTGTATCCGGCATTCTTTCCTGCTTTTCATGCCCCGCTTCTCCGTGCCCTTCACATAACCGTGGGTCTGGTATCAACATTGCTGTATTGCATGTTGAGACTAGACCCCTTTTTTCTTCGTGTTTCGTGGTTGCAGCTTCGTGTTCTTCGTGCCGTCCTTCGTGAGCTTCGTGGTTCAAAAAAGAGGGTTTAGGGTGCAGGGAACCGGGTTCAGGGAAGAACACTCTGCCTGCATCCTGCGGCAAGCATCTAGCATCTAGTCCTCTTTCTTCGTGTTCTTCCTTCTTTTCCTTCGTGAGCTTCGTGGTTCAAAAAAGAGGGGTGCAGGGGTCAGGGTCAATGACTCCTGTATCGTGCATCCTGCATCATTCCCTCTTTATAAATTATCTCATAAAGACGCAAGGCGTATTTTTTTTGTATTTGAAAATTTTTCTTTTTGCAGTGGCGCTGGAAGCAGAAATTGATCTCGTGCAAAAGACCCGGCACAAGATATTGAAAGCTTCTTCACCATTGTGGATATCTTGGGTATAAAAAAGAAAGTCGCAAACGGATTCCATTCAGCATAAGCCCATACGCTTCTAACACTCTGTTTTTATTATCACTCTTCAATGGTCAGGATTTGAGCAGAATGCTAAAACGCCAATAGCAATCGTACCAATTTTCCTTCAACCCCTCACTTATCCACAGGCAATTCACACATGTCTGTGGAATACTTTTTTTGACCCGTCGTAACGTCGCTTGATATTTTCTTCGAACAATATTTATGTGCTGGAGCCAATTTTTTCTTATGGTTCAAGCGCAGTTCTGTCCCGCCCGCTGTTTTCAACTTGAGGTCACGATGCTGTTGAAGCGAGCCGTTACCAGAAACCTGGATAGATTTCCTGAAGATTTTATGTTTCAACTTACCGTTGAAAAAGATAAAGATTGGAGATGCCATTTTGGCATCTCAAAAACAGGACGCGGTAGGTGGCGCTACTTATTCTTGACAAATCATCATAATGTCTAATATATTGGATAGTAGTCCAATATTTTGGGAGATAATCCAATGAAAAAAAATATCTTAATCGCGACCAACGCTCAAAAAATACTCCATTTTCTTATCAATAGTCCAATCAGGGACTTTCTGGAAACTGAAATTCAGCAGGCAACCAAAATAAGCAAGTCTGGCGTAAATTATGCACTCCGTGATCTGATGAGCACGGACTTTCTTTTCAGAACCAAGAGGGGAAAAACATTCTTTTATACATTAAATTATGAAAATCCAATCGTTAAACATCTCAAGGTAATAGAGATAATAAGACAGCTCAGTGGCCTTCTGAATAAGTTAAAACCGCTCTCTTCCAGAATAATCCTTTTTGGCAGCTCAAGCAGGGGAGAAGACCAGGCCGATAGTGACATAGATTTGCTGATTATTAGCCGTAATAAAGACGCTGTGGTGGAACAGATTAAAAAATTCGGTGGCAATAGAAAAATTCAGAGCATCATCTGCACCAATCTGAGCTTTATTGAAAAGGAGAAAACAGACCCTGTATTCTATCAGCAGGTGAATAAAGGGATCGTTTTATGGGACGGGGGAAGCGGTGACATTTGAGGAGTGTGTGAGAAGAGGCCGGATAAAAGGATTTTCTCAGGGCAAAGAACTGGTTCCAAAAGAGCTTAAAACGGCAGAGCAAGACCTTGCAGATGCAAAAGAGGGTTATGAACGTGGGAAATACAAGTGGACAACAATTCAGAGTTATTATGCCATGTTTCATGCTGCCAGAGCACTTATATATATCAAAAATTATCGTGAAAAAAGCCATCATTGTCTGATGATCGCCTTACAGCATCTCTATGTCAAAACCGGGAAATTGCCGGCATATTTTGTTGAGGCGCTGGAAAAAGGCAAAGGTTTGCGTGAAGATGCAGACTACTATGATGACTGGTCAAGAATTGGTGCTGAGGAAATGCTTAAACTCGCTGTAAAGTTCTTAGGCAAGACAAAAGAACTTGTTCACACAGAAGATAAATACAGTAAGAAATCATATGAAGAATGGTAAACCGGTCACAATTTGTGACCGGTTTTAAGGTGAGGGAATCGATCTTGTTAAATTGGGAGTAAACTGGACAATGGACCGTTGACGATACTATTTATCGCACTAGCTGGTAGCAGGCTTAACCGGCCAACCAGCAAACTAACGAACCGTTTTTACCTGTACCCTCTTTTTCCGCAATCCTTGCCACTCACCGCTCAAAACTGATCTCAAGACCTGACCCCAAGCAACATTCGTGTTCTTCGTGATTTTCTCTTCGTCAAGCTCGTGGTAGAAAGCAGAGGGTGGAGGGAGAAGACAGGTACAGGGCTAGACGCCGTCTGCTGCATCCTTTCTCCTCTTCCTCCGTACTCTCCCGTGGTTGCTGCTTTCCGGTTGCACACTCGTATAGCAACAATTCCAGGCTTGCTCTGTCATGGTTTTGTGATATTATGCAAATAAATAGCAATGAATTATCTAAGTAGTAATAGACAAAAATAATACAAGAGGAAAACCGCTATGAAAAAAGCATTAATCGTATGTGACCCTGATATCTTGAACGGCAAGCCTATTGTTAAAGGTACTCGTGTATCAGTGGCACTGATACTCCAATGCATTGCCTCAGGCATGACCAGGGCGGATATTCTCCGTGGATATCCTACCTTGACCAAAGAAGGGCTTGACGAAGCGCTGAATTTTGCAGCAAGGCAATTCCAAGGTGAAGAAGTGAGGATTTTTGCGAGTAAAAGAAAATGAGAATCCTGGCAGACGAAAATCTTCATTTTGAAATTGTACAGGGACTTCGCAGAGAAAGCCATGAGGTATTCTTTGTTCCGGAAATTGGCCTTGCCGGACAGAGAGACAGTGTCATTCTTGATTATGCGGAAAAAAAGAAGTTGATAGTAGTATCAGGTGATAAGGATTTCGGCGGCCTTATAGAATTCGGCACATTGTGGGGTCGCGGGAAAGCAATTCTCCTTCGATATCATATTATCAATCCTCAGAAGATTGTGAGAGATAATGGCTATCGGATTCGTAAATATGTGAAAGCGAAGAAATGATATAGTTTCTACATCGCCTCTCTGCCCTGTATCCATCATACGTCCTCATTTTCTCCGTGCCCTTCACAGAACCGTGGGTCTGGTATCAACATTGCTTTATTGCATATTGAGACTAGATCCCTTTTTGCGCTTTTTCTTCGTGTTCTTCGTGCCGTCCTTCGTGAGCTTCGTGGTTCAAAAAAGAGGGGTTCAGGGTCAATGACTCCTGTATCGTGCATCCTGCATTCCTGCATCATTCCCTCCTTATAAATTATCTCATAAAGACGCAAGGCGTATTTTTTTTGTATTTGAAAATTTTTCTTTTTGCAGTGGCGCTGGAATCAGAAATTGCATCTCGTGCAAAAGACCCGGCACAAGATATTGAAAGCTTCTTCACCATTCTGGATATCTTGGGTATAAAAAAGAAAGTCGCAAACGGCTTCCCATTCAGCATAAGCCCACTACGCTTTCTAACACTCTGTTTTTATTATCACTCTTCAATGGTCAGGATTTGAGCAAAGATGCTAAAAAAGCCAGAATAGCAACCGTACCAATTTTCCTTCAACCCCTCACTTATCCACAGGCAATTAACAGATTGCTGTGGAAAGGTTTGGGGAAGAAGATGGGGGGATGTAAGATCTGCGATGTGCGATGTAGATAGGAGGAAGATTAGTCAGAAGAAAAAATCCCGGTAGGAGCGGCTTTAGCCGCGATAGAGAGATGCCCCGAACCATTCACTAACTTTGGACCACGAAGGAAAAACGCACGAAGATCACGAAGAAAAAAGCAGAAGAAAGTAGTGTTAGGGAATTATTCGTATTCTTCCTGTCTTCCTTTGTGTTCTTCGTGATTCAAAGCAGAGGGTGGAGGGTCAGACGCCGTCTGCTACATCCTTTCCTCATTTTCTTCGCGCTCTTCACCAGAAAGCGGGTTTGGTATCAACATTGCTGCAATGCATGTTGAAACCAGACCCCTTTTTTTGCGCTTTTTCTTCGTGTTCTTCGTGCCGTCCTTCGTGAGCTTCGTGGTTGGAAGATGAGAGTGCAGGGTACAGGGAGCAGTCTCCCGTTTCTATCGCACATCACCTTACTTATTCCACTTAGTCAACAACGTCCCGCAAATCTGTGTACTTGTCCAATGTCAAGGGCTGACCCCAACTGACAAATGCTCCGTCTCAGACTATATAAAAATAATCTGTTCAATCATCACGCGTTCTGATATATTTATTTAATTGGTAGCAAAGAATAACGCACGGTTACGGTAATGAACAACAAAAACATCTCGATTCCCCGGGAAAAAATCAAAGACTTTTGTCGAAAGTGGAAAGTAATTGAATTTGGCCTGTTCGGGTCAATTTTGCGAAAAGACTTTCATAACGATAGTGATGTAGATGTACTGGTTGCTTTTGCTCCCGATGCTCATCACAGCCTGTTTGATCTGGCCCGTATGGAAGAGGTATTAGCTGAGATTTTTGGAAGAAAGGTTGATGTGGTGGAAAAGGCCGCTTTACGCAATTCTTTCAGGCGCCATGAAATCCTAAAGAGTCTGGAGGTTGTGTATGCAAACTGAAGATGCAGATTTGAATTTAGTATAATCTTCTCTAACAGCATCATTACAATCATAACTTCTCGTGTAACAATTATAATAGAGGTGGAAGTATGAACCAGTTATACAATAGAATTGTTTGTGATCCAAAGATATGCAGCGGCAAACCCTGTATCAAAGGAACACGAATCCCTGTGCATATAATCCTGGATCTTCTTGCCGCAGGTGAGAGTAATCAAAACGTTAAAATTGCTTATCCAAATATAAGTGATGAAGATATAAGGGCTTGTCTGTATTATGCATCCATCCTTGCTGATGAAGAAGCAGGTGTTGCATTATGAAGATGTTTGCCAATGAAAATCTATTTGACCCTATTATTAATTACCTAAGAAGCCATGGTCATGATGTGCTGAGTTTAAGAGAAGCGGGGCTTTCAGGAATATCCGATGATGAAGTTTTTCAGCTGGCCTGTAAAGAAAAGTATGTGATTGTAACGATGGATAAGGATTTTTCCAGAATGTTTCGTTTTCCCCCGGAATCATGTGGAGGAATCATAGTGGTAAAGATATACCGAAGGACAGTTGATGAATCCGTGAATATTTTTAAAAAGTTGTTTGAGGAGATCAAAGAAGAAGATATTAAAAATAATCTTGTTATCATCACCCCCGAGGGGATCCGCACGCGAAGAACAAGAAAATAATTCTGCGTGTTCATAGACTCACAAGCAAAGTAATTGCCACCACCCTGCACCCCTGTTCCCTCCAATCCGCAATCCAAAGCCTTCGCTCCTCAAAACTGATATTTCAAGACCTGACCCCTTGCAACATTCGTGTTCTTCGTGATTTTCTCTTCGTGAGCTTCGTGGTTCAAAGCAGAGGGTTGAGGGAACTGGGTGCAGGGCAGAGGTACAGGGTGAGTCGTCCTGAAATAGGTTGACAAAGGAATGAAAGGAGTCAACCTATGAAGGGGGAAGGAAGAATAATACATCGATACAGTTTAGCATTCAGACAGAAAAGTAGTAGCTGAGATAGAAGCAGGCGAGGTAAGTATGAGCGGGAGCACAGAAGATATACGATATCAGGGGCGGGGAGACGATACAGAACTGGATACGGAAGCTTGGGAAAAATCATTTACTAAACAAGGTGGTGCGGATTGAGATGAAAGACGAGCAAGAACGGATCAAGGCATTAGAGCGCCAGATAAAGGCACTGGAATCAGCCTTAGCCAAAGCGCAGGTAAAGAACGTTGCCCTGGAATCATTAATTGAGAGCGCAGAAGAGCATTATCAGGTAGATTTTAAAAAAAATTTTGGTGGCAAGGAGTGGGGCGAGGCAATCAAAAAGGAGCAGGGATAGGAAAGCTTTGTGAAGCATACGGATACAGTCGGCAGGGGTATTACAAGCGGATAGTGATTGAGGGAAGACGAAGGGTGGAAGAAGCAGCAGTGATGGATGAGGTACGAAGGATACGGAAGCGGCAGCCGCGGGTAGGAGGCAGAAAGCTCCACAAGATGCTGGGAGCTGGTGAGTGTACGATTGGACGGGATCGGTTATTGAGGATATTGCGAGAGAGGGATTTGTTGGTAAAGAGAAAGAGGAAATATGTACGGACGACTCAATCTGCACATGGGATGAAGGTATATAAGAATCTGATTAAAGAAGAAGAGGCACAAAGGCCGGAGCAGGTATTTGTAGCAGATATAACGTATCTGGAAACGATGGAAGGGTATTGTTATTTGTCACTGATTACGGATTGGTATTCTCGAAAGATTATGGGGTATGCAGTAAGCAGGAGTTTGTCAATTGAGGGAAGTGTACGAGCGCTCAAGATGGCACTGCGCATGACGAAGAATCCGAAGCTGTTAATACACCATTCTGATCGGGGAATCCAATATTGTAGTAAAGGGTATACGGAAATATTAAAGAAACAAGGAGTTCGAATTAGTATGACCGAAGAGAATCACGTGTATGAGAATGCCGTGGCAGAGCGAGTCAACGGCATACTGAAGGATGAATTACAGTTGGGGGAGAAACTGGTATCTTTTCGAGTGGCAGAGCGAATGGTAAAAGAAGCCATACAGATCTATAACGAAGAGCGGTTACATATGTCATTGAAGTATATGACACCCGCACAGAAGCATGCTGCTTAAAATGTCAACTATTTTAGGACAAGACGGTGTCGCACTCGCATAACCTTCACGAACCTGGTTTTCTCGTCAATTTCGTAAATGATGCGATAGTCGCCGATTCTAATTCACCAATCGTTCTTTGAACCGGAAATTTTACGGCACCCGAAAGGTCTTGGTTTGTTAGCTAAGGTTCTAAGCTGAGGGATAATTCGCTGGAAGATTGATGGTGACAAACGCTTGAGGTCATTTTCCGCAGACTTCTCAAGAAGGACTTCATACACTGTGCGGATACTCCTTCAAAAAATCTTCAAGCTTTTTGTATTTTAGCGGCCTCTTCCTCATTTCATTAAGCATGTTCAAATCATCGAGGTCTTCCAGGCGTTCCAGCATCTCTCGATAATCATGAATGTCTAGTATCACCGCTGAGGGTTTGCCCTCTCTGAGAACTATCTCAGGAGCTTTTTTCCTGGCTTTGCCCTTCATTTCGTCACCTCTGTTTCCTTTGATCTTTAAAAAATAATACATCTAATTAGATCCTATTGCAAAGCAAATCTGATTGACGTCAACTCGTATTTTCCCTCGCGGGAGTTCTAATTGTCACTCATCACAAATCCTTCTTTTCCCCTATGAAAATGCAAAGGCAGGTATTGTCACTCCTCTCCTGCTGACACAAAAATCTTGAAGTTACCCATCGTTGCATTAATCCATTTCGCATCTCCCATGCTGAACCCCGCTTTTTAAAGGGTCAGAGGCACAGAAAAAAAGGGGGGCAGCCAGGTCCACCTTAAAGAAGCTCCTTTCTGTCTAGACAACCCGGACCACTTGAGTTCTCAAATAAGTTAAGAACCTATTCACCTACGGTTTTTAACGGTAAAGGGTGCTCAATGGAAGGTGTTTTTTCGAAAAAACCGGTTAGTCACTATTACAAAAGACTTTCAGGAGATAGTTGCAGATAGTGCAGCCTTTCTTGGCCCACTGGTGGAAAATCTGGCGCGTAACATGCCTTTTACATAGTCGTGGAAAGCCCTGGCTCTTGGAGATGAAATTGGATAGCCACGTACATAAAATCAATTGCCCCGGGCCCTTATTATTGCACATACTTCATCGCTCGAGATGGCTTTAATCCCCGGCGTGATGGCGGAAGGTATTTCCCCTTTCTGTAAAGGAATATGAACCAGGAACGCTTCTGTGGAATGCTTTCGGATGGATTTTATCAGACGTTCAAGCGGCAAGGTCATAGAGGGATTGATCGTTTTCGACGCTTTCACCTCCAGAAGCATCAGATGGTTATCGCCCATCGGGACCAGGAAGTCTACTTCCAGGCCCTGCTGATCCCTAAAATAATACAGTTCCTTTCTTGCACCGCAGGCAAGCTGGCTTTTAAGGATTTCTGATGCAACAAACGCTTCAAAAATAAAACCATAAAAAGGGGATCGTGTGAGAGCTTGCGGAGATTCAATGCCAAGCAAATAACACAATAATCCGGAATCAACAAAATAGAGCTTAGGGGATTTCACCAGCCTTTTCCCGAAATTCTCAAAGAAAGGAGGGATGAGGATAATTTGTGACGTCATCTCAAGAATGCTCAGCCACTGCGTTATCGTTGGAATGGAAACTCCAAGGGGTGCGGCCAAATCAGTCCGGTTTACTATCTGCCCATTGCGGCTGGCTAAAATGGATAAAAACCTTCGAAAGGTCGACAAATCCTTAATGGCGCTGATGGCCCGCAAATCCCGTTCCAGATAGGTTTGCAAATAGGAACGAAACCATAAGTCCGCCGTTTTCGGTTTTTCGATGACTTCCGGAAATCCTCCCTGCAAAATGGAAACCTTCGGTGTTTCGCTTTTTGAAAAAGGTAAAAGCTGAAAAACAGCTGCCCGCCCGGCCATCGATTCACTGACCCCTTTCATCAAGGAAGATTCTTGAGAACCGGTCAAGAACCATTGGCCGCATTTTTTGGGTGATTGATCAATCAAGGTTCGTACATAGTTTAATATCTGCGGGACGTTTTGTATCTCATCAAAAATCGCCGGTGTTGTAACTCCCTCCAGGAATGTCCGCGGGTCATGCTTGATTTGCGCAATAATGTCGGGATCTTCGATGAGGGTATAGGAGGCCTTGGGGAAACACTTTCTTAAAAGGGTTGTCTTTCCCGAACGGCGCGGGCCGGTCAGGATAATGGCGGGAAAGCTTTTGACCGCCCTTGCCAGCTCCGTCTCCAGAGATCGTGGAATATATTTCATGTTGAGAATTATAAAGTATCACTTTAGAATTGTCAAGTCCAATAAAGCCCTGGTCCCAAATTGACATGATGCATGATGTGTGATATGCGATCAACTATGTATGATCTGTAATAGTTAAAGGTGTTTTAGCCGACTACCTACACCCTGAACCCTGATTTTTTATGCTTCCCAAGTTCTTCGGCTGCTTATTCGGGCTTGCAATAGGTGATGCGCTGGGCGCGCCGGTTGAATTTCTATCACTTGCAGAAATCAAGGCACACCATGGTGAAAACGGCATTGCTGATTTTCATGCGTGGAAAACATTAGAGGCAGAATTTAAGCCCGGCTTCTATACCGATGACACCCAGATGTCTCTGGCAACAGCGCAAGGCTGCCTGAATGCGTACCAAAATCAAAAAGAGGGTAGGATTTTCGAGCCGGCAGCTGAAGTCTACCAATGTTATCGGGAGTGGCTCGCAACACAGAATGATCCTAATCAAAAAAGAGCCCCTGGCATTACGTGTTTGAGTTCGTTGCGAAGCGGGAAGATGGGGACCATTGAAAAGAAGATCAATAATAGCAAAGGATGCGGCGGAGTGATGCGTACTGCACCTGCCGGACTGGCCTTTCCTGCAGCTGCTGCCTTCCGAAAGGGTGCTGAATTTGCCGCCATCACCCATGGGCACCCTTCAGGGTATCTATCCGCCGGATTTCTTTCAGAAATGATCGCCCATATCATTGAGAGGATGACATTGGAGGAAGCTATCGAGAGGAGCATCGGTACCCTGACAACCTATGATGGCCATGAGGAAACGCTTGCTTTAATTCAGCGCGCAATCACTTTATCAAACAGTCAGGATCCGGTTGAAGATTCCATTGCAGCCATTGGGGAAGGGTGGTTCGGGGAGGAGGCCTTGGCCATAGCACTTTACTGCTCACTGAAATTCCCTGATGATTGGACTTCAGCTACCCTTGCCGCCATCAATCACTCCGGCGACAGTGATTCAACCGGTTCCATTACCGGAGCTATTCTTGGAACCTTCTTGGCGTCGAATCCATACCGAATAAGTGGGTACATGGTGTAGAAAACGCTGAGAAAAATACAAAAGATTGCAGAGGAACTGTTCAAGATCCGACCCTGAAATAGCTTTGCTATTTTCTCTCTAACCGCGAGCGCTTTTCCCCGGAACCCTGTACCCTAAACCCTGACCCCCAAAGAGCAAAGGTCGGAGTACTGGATACTGGCTGCCTTACACCTGAATCGTTGTATCCGGCATTCTTTCCTGCTTTTCATGCCCCGCTTCTCCTGTGCCCTTCTCCGAACCGTGGGTCTGGTATCAACATTGCTGTATTGCATGCTTGAAACTGAGACCCTTTTTTATGCTCTTCGTGTTCTGGTCTTCTGTGGTTCAAAGTGAGGGTTTAGGGCGTAGGGGAACCCGGTTCAGGGAAGAACACTCCTGTATCCTGTATCCTGCATCATTCCCTGCTTATAAATTATCTCATAAAGGCGCAAGGCGAATTTTTTTGTATTTGAAAATTTTTCTTTTTGCAGTGGCGATGGATGGAGAAATTGATCTCGCGCAAAAGACCCGGCACAAGATATTGAAGCATCTTCCATCACTGTGGATATCTTGGGTATAAAAAAGAAAGTCGGAGACTGCTTCGGATCAGACACAACCCCACTCGCTTCTAACACTCTGTTTTTATTGCCATTCCTCAATGGTCAGGATTTGAGCAAATGCTAAATCGCCAATCGCATTGGCATCAATTTCTTCTCAACCCTCCACTTATCCACAGGCAATTCACACATGTCTGTGGAATACTTTTTTTGACCCGTCGTAACGTCACTTGATATTTTCTTCGAACAATATTTATGTGCCGGTGCCAATTTTTTCTTATGGTTCAACACACCTATGTGGGTTCCTGGAAAAATGGCCAAAAACATGGAAGGGGCACGTGTACCTATGCCCGCGGCGGTAAATATGAGGGTGAATGGGCAAACGGATCAAAGAACGGCCATGGAATATTTACCTGGGGTGAAGGAAAATGGAAAGGTGATTGTTATGACGGGGAGTGGCTGGAAGGCGACTACCATGGCAACGGGATTTACACCTTTGGTGAAGGGGAATGGAATGGCGCGACCTATAAAGGCCAATTTGTGCATGGCAAGAAGGAAGGGCAGGGCATTCTGACCATGGCCAACGGTGACATCTATGAAGGTGAATGGAAAAACGATGCATTGTACGGTACGGGTAAGAAGACCTCAGCCGATGGTACGGTTACCCATGTAAAGTGGGAAAACGATAAGTTTGTGGAGATGACCGGGGAAAAGCATGCTGATATGAGATGAAGTTTTATATAGTGTTGACATTTTTTCCCATATGTTATACATTCGTATACTATATAAAAGTATAGTTTTTGCTTGCGGGGTTCGGTTATGGGTACTCAAAAACCATCTCAAAAAAAGGCAATCCAGGATATTTTCATAAGCTTGCAAAAAATTCTCAGGTGCCTGGAGTTCGGCAAGGGTCTCAGGGAAAAGGTACCTTCTCTCACCGTTACCCAGATGAGGGTCCTCTCTTTTTTTAGTGAAAGCGCTGTTATCCATATCTCAAAAATAAGTCCGATCCTTGGCATGTCAGTGCAGAGTGTGAATAATCTCATTCAACGACTTGAGGTTGCAGGCTATGTAAAAAGAAAACCCAATGAGAACAACAAACGCTTTTCAGATATCCGCTTAACAGCCATGGGAAAAAAATTGCTCGTGGCCTTCAAAAACAACCAGGTTGAATCACTGGAACGCATTTTAGAAAAGGTAAGACCGGAAGGGAAACAGGAACTTACTGCACTGTTAAAAAATGCCGCAGAAATATTGGAAAAAGGAAGAAAACAATAAAGTGGAGGAGTGATTCAGATGAGCTCAAACAGATCAGGTAGATACAGTGCATTTGTACTATTGGTTGTTTCCTTGTTTTTTCTGTCAGCAGAAAATTCTTATGCCATAATACTCACCGGATATTTTCCTACTGAACAAGGTTGCTTCTGGAATTTCAAGAAAGAAGATAACACCCATTATTCGTGGGCCATTAACGGGACCTTTACCCTGCGAAATGTGGGAAAAGTCATTGTCTTGTCACAGGATAATGGCAGTTTCGTGAGTGTGAGAGATGGATGGGGCGGATTATATATATACGGTGAGTACTGGCCGGATAAATATCTTATACCTGATGAACCAATGCTCTTTGTGCCGCGGGAAATGCAATTAGATACCCCCATTAATTACACTGCTCAACTCACACTGTATACCCGGCCCAAAGGTGAGCACTTTAAAGCACAAGGGAAAATTACACGGCATGTCTCCCTCACCTTAAAAAGCATTGAAGATGTGACGGTGGGAGACAGAGAAATAAGCAGCGGCGCTATAATCGAAAAAACAATACATGATGATAAAGAAAAGATCGGCGAGACACTCTGGTTGGCACCCACAGTAGGTCCGATAAAGAGAATCATAACCCGAGGAGAAAAACAGACAACGCATACACTGCTCTCGTATGTCAATTCCGAAAGAACTGATGTTCCGGTTTTTTCCATAAGGGATTACTTCCCGCTGACACCCGGCCTCAGGTGGGAATTTAATAACGAAGCGGGAAAGCCTTTTGTTATCGAAACAGGAAAACAAGAGAAACTTTATAACCTCGATACCACACCATTTGTGGAAAACAACGAAGATATTTTTTACTACGCGTTTACTCCCGAGGGGCTGGTGTTAAATCAAGTGTACTGGTTTTCAGTGAACGGCTGCTCCCTGTTTCAGCCTCCCAATCCTCCAGTCACCGTTTTTCCCATCACGTTAAAGCGCGGTTCCTATTATTCATCCATCTCGTATCCACGAATAGCATCCTGGCCAAGCAAATCAATATATGAAGACTTTAACCCCGAAATGCAGTATTCAAGTATTGTTCTCTGTACCGAAGATATAGTTGTCCCGGCAGGAACATATAGAAACTGTCTCAAGATAGCACTGTATGCAATTGCGCGAAATTTTAATATGAGAAATGAAAAGATTGCGCTCGGTTATCTCTGGCTTGCACAAGGTGTGGGAATTGTGAAAGAGGAAATGTTTGATTTTACAAATTACTTTATCCCCCAGCGAGAAAGCGAAACTTCAAATATCAGATTTTTGAAATTAAAAGAATTTAAAAAAAGCAATGAACCTGATAAATCAGCAGGCCGTCAGAGGAAGATCCAATGATTATTTGTTCAACCTGAACCCCTGCCTTGTTTAGATACAATCTTGCGTCAGGTTTTGGGGCAGGCCAATGAAACCGCGACGTTCATGGTATTTGATTTATCTCATTGGTCCTCCGCTCATTGCACAGCCATGGGTAATAACCCGTCTATCATTTCCCTTAAACATTGTTTGAACTCCGCATCTTCCTGCAATGTCTTGACGATGAAAGGACCCCATCCATAATAGAGTGCTATGAGCAGTCGGCCTTCGGGAGTTCTGCTCATAGTTGTATCTCTAAATATCCTGAGCACCTCAGCCTGCCGCGAGTCCCGGCCATAGATTTCCTCAACCGGGCAGCGGTCCGGAGGGCTGATTGAAGTTGTGGTGGTCGTGACTGCTGCGGTGCCATCATAGAAAAGGATGGTGCCCATATCGCCGACGGTGAAAACGTTATCAGCTGAACTGCCCCAGACACTGTTGAGAAAGTTGGTAGTACCGCTTGCCATGGCGGTCCAGATAGTGCCATTAAACCGAAGAATGGTTCCCGACGTGCCGACAGCGAAGACATTACTATCAGAGGTACCCCACACCCCTTTAAGCTGGGCCAACTCATTAGTTATGCCACTGCTCATCTGAGACCAGCTGGAACCATCAAAGGTAAGTATGGTGCCGGAAACACCTACGGCAAAGACAGCGTTTGCAGTGCTGCCCCAGACGGCATTAAGCTGCTTGTCCGTCCCGCTTTGCATGGGTGACCACTGCGAACCGTCGTATCGAATAATAGTACCCCCGGAGCCTACTGCGAAAACATCACGTGCAGAACTCCCCCACACCCCATACAGATTTTTAACCGTCCCGCTTTGCATGGGTGACCAGCCGGAGCCATCGTAATGGAGAACCGTGCCGCTCGTGCCCACGGCAAATACATCGTTTGCAGAGCTGCCCCATACTCCCTTGAGATCCTGACTCGTCCCGCTTTCCATTGAAGACCAGGTGGAACCATCATAGTGACGGATTCTTCCGCTCACGCACACAGCAAAAACATCTGAGGCTGAACTGCCCCAAATAGCTGATAGTCAGGGAGAGCTGTTTTGCATGGGAGACCAGCTGCCTTCTGCATTGCCGTCGTAGTGAAGAATAACGCCGCCAATGCCTACTACAAAAACATCAGCAGCTGAACTGCCCCAGACACCTCGCAGTTCATAGGTGGTGCCGCTTTCCATGGCAGACCAGTCAGCCCTTGCGATTGTGGTAGGGCCAATGCCAGCAGGAGTAAAAGCACTGGTGACATCTTTAAAAATATTCTTTTCTCCATATTCTGTACCTCCTTCAATGTATGCAGACAACATAGTTGCAAGACTAGGGTGGGCATTGACCACAAATGGGCAGGAAAAGGGTAGTGCTTAAATAGCGGTCACCTCGATCGGGAAGAATCACTACAATAGTGCCTGACTTCATATCCCGTGCAACCCTCAAAGCACCAGCCATGGCCGCCCCGCTGGACATGCCGGAGAAAAGCCCCTCAAGGGTGGAAAGCTTCCGGGCGGTTTCAAATGCCTCCTCGTCCTCAATGATGAATTTTTCATCCAATGCTTCGGGATGATAAATCCGGGGGACAATGGCCTCCTGCATGTTCTTTAACCCCTGGATGGTATGCCCTACCGTTGGCTCGACGGCAACAATTTTAACCGAGGGCTTCTGTTCTTTTAAATACCGTCCGGTTCCCATGATGGTACCGGTTGTCCCCAGCCCGGCTACCAGCACATCGATTTCACCTTTTGTTTGAGTAAAAATCTCCGGCCCGGTGGTTTCATAGTGGGAAATCGTATTATATTCATTCTCAAACTGATTCGGCATGTAATAGAGTTCAGGAGATTCTTCAAGCAGCTGGTGCGCCTTGCGAATGGCGCCATCAGTTCCTTCCTTCCCCGGGGTAAGCACAACTTCAGCACCCAAAGCCTTAAGCGTATATTGTCTTTCGTGGCTCGCACAGGAGGGCATGACCAGCTTTACCCGGTACCCTTTTGCGGCTCCGATCATGGCAATGGCGATACCCGTATTTCCCGAGGTCGGCTCGAGTATGGTTTTATCCCTGGTGAGCGCACCTGATTCCTCCGCCTTCTTGATCATATAATAGGCGGGGCGATCTTTAACCGAGCCGCCGGGATTATTTCCCTCCAGTTTTGCCAGAATACGCACTCCGGAATGCCCGTTGAGATTGGTTATGTCGACCAGAGGGGTGTTGCCAATTGCTGAGAGGATACTCATAACATTTCGCTTTAAAAAAAGGTTATAAATTTAATGCACTTTCTTGTATTATAGCAAAAAATAACAGAAAATGTAAGTGCACTTAAGCATCACAGCACCTTCAGATTGATAAGCCTATTAGGTTCCAACCTTATGATTTGCATTTACACGCCTTATTTATAAAGATATTTTATTGGTATTGTCAAGTTTTATATTCGTCTATTGCTTATATTTTATATCGTGATTAATATTAATTATTAAATATTATCTTGATAAATTTTATATCAATAATAGTGGTGTATTCCATTGTTTTATGATAGTTGATTCATTAATTCGAAGCAGGTGTGCGATGGAAAATAGCTCCGGGAAGAAAAGGTAATATGCTGATGTGCATTTCGTGGGTTCTTGTTGTTTTGGGGGCTGGTGGTTTAAAATAGTTTTCTTTCCATATCAGGAGGTCTTCAAATGCTGTCCGTCAAAATTTACTTCCGATGTATTGTTTTGTTCTGCTTTCTATCTGCATCATCTTCATTACATTATTCGTTAGCCAAGGAAACGTCGAAAGAGACCATTTCAGACGAACAAACCATTAAAGGCAATCAGGAAAAAGCTTCTGCACAAAAGTACCCTCAAATACGTTTTGAATCTGCTCAATACGATGCAGGAGAGGTTTACGAAGGAGATGTTATCGCACATGGCTTTATTGTTAAAAATACAGGAACGGCCCAGCTTGACATTACTGATGTCAAGCCCGGGTGAGGCTGTACAGTAGCCGATTTTGATAAGGCCATTCCTCCTGGTCAGGAGGGTAGAATAACTTTAAAGGTCGACACAAAGAATAAAAAAGGGCAGATTGAAGCAGATTGCGACTATCTTTTCAAATGATCCCCAAAACCCCATAATCAAAGTTTCCACCATTGTTTCTATCAAACAATATTTTGATTTTGAACCCAGTGACCGGGTACTTCTCCAAGGTTACTATAACGACAACATTACTCAGAACGTAACCATAACTTCTCATGAAGATCAGGCGATTGCTATCACGAAACTATCTTCCGACATTGATAGCAAAATAGAATATAAGCTGAAGACAATAAAGGAGGGGAAGGAATTTGGTTTGGAAATTAAAACCCGCTCAGGTCTCAAGGATGTTTTTAGAGGGAAAATAATACTGGAGACGAATAATCAGAAGAAACCAATACTCGAACTTACTGTAATGAGCAGGATAGAAAAATAAATACAGCCAGCCCCGAAACATTTTCATTTTGGCTTATTGACAAGAATATGCACAGTTCAGATCCAAGGGGTTGCGGAAGAACGGTAATTATCATTGAAATAAGAGGAGCATTGGCTTTAAGAGGGAGACAAAATGAACAAGAACAGCGTAGCACACATGTTTTTCATATTTTTCTTGGTTTTTGGGAGGCTTACTGCTCTTGCCTGGGGGCATATCGATGTAACAGTTGAGCAGGCAAAGCAGATGATCGATACCAATGGCGAGCTGGTAGTAATCGATGTCAGGGAGACGAGTGAATATTGCAGTTCAACAGGTCATATTCCCGGGGCAGTCAATTATCCGTGGTTGTCCGGTGTGCTGGAGGCACGCTACACAGAACTGCCTTCTGATTCAGAAATTCTTATTGTCTGCCATACCGGCGCCCGCAGTAATTCAGCGGCAAACTTTCTTGATTCCCAGGGTTTTCTTCACGTCAATGATATGCTAGGCGGGATGCCAGCCTGGGAGTGGGTGACCGTGGGATGTGTTGATTCCGATCATGACGACATCAATGATGACCTGGATAATTGCCCCGGTCAACGAAATCCCGATCAGAACGATGCAGATGGGGATGGAATAGGAGATGTGTGTGAAGGTAATGCTAATTGTCCTGTAGTAACTGTCTACGGTAATCATTCGTTCGAAGCCAAGCTTCTCAGAAACTACCGGGATATCATCTTAAGCACCACTTCGGAAGGTCGTGAACTAATAAAACTCTATTATCAGTGGAGTCCCTCGATAGTGAAAGCATTGGATAATGATGAGTCGTTCAAAAAAGAATTTGAGGCAATGATTAATACTGTTTTGCCAATGATTGAAAAGCTGATCGAGTGATTTGCTGATCATGGCAGGTACTGCTGATCGGAGAATTTACCGGATTCCATCAACTTCTCACCCCGGTTATTCACCAGCTGGAGATATGCAAGGCTCCATAATCAATGTATGACGCCTGATCATCGCTTAACATAAAACTCTTTGACAAATAATTTTAATGTGGATATAATTAGTTCAATATTGAACCATTAATAATTGAATAATATTATGTAAGCATGGAAGATAAACTGGATCTATACTTTACCGCCCTGCGAAATTTCAGTCGTCTCTTTATGCAACATGTTGTCGATGATGGGAAAAGCATAAAGTCTGATCTGCGACTCTCCCAGGTGAGAGCTATTACCGCTTTCAAGGATAAGAATTGCTTTTCCATGAAGGAGCTCGCTCATAATATGGGGGTAAACTTACCCACCATGACCATGATGATTAACGGTCTTATCAAAGATGGAATTGCTGAAAGAGACCGGGATGAATCAGACAGAAGAAAAGTAATGGTTTGCCTCACCGATCGAGGTAAAAAAATAAAAGCTAAATTCCTGACCCAAAGACGAAAAACAGCACAGTCCATTTTCTCCAGTTTAAATCATAGCGATAAGGAGGATCTGCTCAACTGCTTGCGCGGTGCCTGTAGAATTTTAGAAAAGACTTTCAAAAAGCGCAATACGTGATCAGGAACATGAGCATTGAGGCAGTGATTGAGTCAAAACCCAATCTCCAATAATGGTATTACTTTTCCATTACCATTGGACAACTAAGGCGCTAGAAGGAGCTTTACTATGAAAGGAGTAATAGCTTTTATAACCGTGCTTTTTGTCATGCCATTGGGACATGCGGTAACTGTTCTTGCCCTAAAACTTCCCCAAGAACTGCATATGCTGATTGCAGGGGCCGGCTTGATTGCCACGGTGGTTATCATCTGTCTAACCAAATGGATAAAGGCACCTGCATGGGAAACCTTTATAGGTATGCTTGCCGGTGTTCTGCTGTGGGCAAGCCTGGTGGAGATTGGTGTCCATGAAGGAGCTGAAGCCCTTGCTATTACCGAGCGGAAGGCGATGGAATTTACACTGGTCATACTCATTCCTCTTTTCATCTATTTTATTTTTAACGAGAATTTGAGGTGCAACCTTTTTATTTCATTGAGAAAAGGTTTGCGTATTGCGCGAGGGAAGCTGCCTGAGATACCAATTGACCACTGGGGACCACGGGTTGCCATAAAGATGTTCCTCATGATCTGGATTGGTCATATGATCCTGTATTTCGGTTATGATGAAGACTTTTTGGGTCCGCAGAGTCTGTATTGCAAAACAGTTTTTGTCATCTGTCTGTTGGGTGGCAGTTATCTCTTTTATCGATTGACCAAAGCGAAAGAGATGGGTTACGCTTTTCGTTATGCCATGCCCACCGTAATCGTATTGTGGAGTTGTGTGGAACTGCTGGTTAAATGGAAGATTACCGCCGAACCCTGGATAAGCTTGAACCCGTTGTTCTTAAGTATCGTGACTGTAGCCTTCATTGCCATTCTCCTGTATATCATTCGGGCGGAGAGGATAAAAAGGAAACATGATGCATCAATCGGCTGATTAGCCGGTTATTTTATGAAATGATGGTATTGTCTGTCATAAGGCTCACTTTATTGCCGGAGCGGCCAATAGCCGGACGGCACACATGAAGCAGGAAGACATACATGGAACAGAGACAGTTTCTACTTGCACAGAAAGATATTCCCACGCAGTGGTATAACATCATAGCAGACATGGGCGTCCCGCCGGCACCGCCCCTGTATCCTGCCACCATGCAGCCATGCGGACCTGAGGCCCTCGAGCCGATCTTCCCAAAGGCAATCGTGGAGCAGGAGATGAGCGGTGCCAGGTGGATACCAATCCCCGGGGAAGTGTTGGATGTGCTTTCTTTGTGGCGCCCCACGCCATTATACCGGGCAATACGGCTGGAGCAGGCGCTTAATACCCCGGCAAAAATTTTCTATAAACATGAAGGAACCAGTCCGGTAGCGAGCCACAAGTCAAACACTTCAGTGGCCCAGGCATACTACAATAAAAAGGAAGGCATCAAGCGGCTTGCCACTGAGACCGGAGCCGGCCAGTGGGGCTGTGCCCTGGCCATGGCCTGCAGCTTTTTTAATCTGGAGTGCACGGTGTACATGGTCAAGGTGAGCTATTACCAGAAGCCGTACCGCAAATCCCTGATGCAGACATTTGGAGCCTCCATCTATCCAAGCCCCAGCGATCAGACCCAATTTGGCAGAAAGCTTCTGGCAGAGAACCCGGATACCCCCGGAAGCCTCGGCATAGCCATCGGCGAGGCAATTGAGGATGCAGTAACCCACGCGGGAGTGAAATATGCCATTGGCAGTGTGGTAAACCACGTCGTGCATCATCAGACCATTATCGGACTTGAAACAAAAAAACAGATGGAGATGACCGGCGAATATCCGGACGTGGTGATCGGCTGTGTGGGCGGCGGCAGTAACTTTGCGGGGCTTGCTTTCCCTTTCCTGGCAGATAAGTTTGCCGGGAAAAAGGTGCGTGCCCTTGCCGTTGAGCCGAGGGCATGCGCCTCCCTTACCTCAGGGGAGTACCGCTATGACTTCGGCGACACGGCTCAGCAGACTCCTCTGTTGAAGATGTACACCCTGGGGTCGTCTTTCATACCGCCGGGCATTCATGCCGGCGGGCTTCGCTATCACGGCATGTCACCGCTGGTGAGCCAACTCTTCGACATGAAGCTGATTGAAGCAGCAGCGTACGGCCAGCTTGAGATATTTGACGCAGCCATAACCTTTGCCCGTGCAGAAGGTATTGTCCCTGCGCCTGAAGCCGCCCACGCAATAAAGGCTGCCATTGATGAGGCCCTGAAGGCTAAAGAGGAAGGAAAAAAGCGGGTGATTCTGTTTAACCTGAGCGGTCATGGAATGCTTGATCTGGGAGCCTATGACTCCTACTTTGCGGGGCAGCTCATAAATACATAAGCATCCGCAGATCGGGCGCTCGCATCGTCCCGAACACACCACATGTATTGGCCGTCCAGAGGACGGCCAATTTTGCTGTTGTGGCTGGATTCGGTATGGAAACGGCAGTGCTCGTATTTTTTCTGATTTTATCAGCCGGCAGGCTATGGTACGGGATCGATTTCACAAAAACAATTTAAATATGAGAAAAGTTAAAGCGGCAAGAGTTGCAGCCGCCGGGATAGTCAGAATCCAGGCCCAAACAATGCTGATAGTTACTCCCCAGCGAACTGCCGAAAGTCGGTTGACCGATCCCACGCCGGAAATAGCCCCGGTAATCACGTGGGTGGTACTCACGGGCACGCCTAAATGAGTGGCCGTGAAAATACTTGCGGCGCTGGCAGTTTCAGCGCAAAAACCGTCAATCGGTTTCAGTTTGGTAATTTTTTGGCCCATCGTCTTAACGATCCGCCAACCTCCGGTCAGCGTACCTAAAGCAATGGCGCCATTGGCACTTAAAACCACCCAGAATGGTATGTGAAATGTTTTTAAATATCCGGCCGAAAATAAAAGGCTGGTAATTATGCCCATGGTTTTTTGCGCATCGTTACCGCCATGCCCCAGACTATATAATGCCGCCGACACAAGTTGTAAACGCCGCGACCAGATATTTATGGAAACCAGCGATCTTTTATAAATAAGCCAGGTGGTGATAATTTTAAATACCCAGCCTAAAAACAACCCGATAGCCGGCGCCAGCACAATAAATAACAAAGTTTTATACCAGCCGCCTGGAATAATTGCCTTGAAACCGGCGCTGGCAACCGCCGCTCCGGCATAACCGCCGATCAAGGCATGTGAGGAACTGGTAGGCAAACCCAGATACCAGGTAATGATATTCCAGGCGATCGTCCCGATTAAACCGGCTAAAATAATAGTCGGCGTAACCAGCCTGACATCTATCAGCCCCTTGCCGACGGTTTCGGCCACCGCCGTGCCGAAAACCAGGAAGGCAATAAAATTAAAAAAAGCTGCCCAGAGGACAGCTTGGCGGGGACTCAACACCTGAGTGGAAACGACCGTGGCTATTGAATTGGCCGAATCGTGCATGCCGTTAGTAAAATCAAAAACGAGAGCCGTTAAAACGACAATAACCACAAACAATAATGTTACGCTCATACCTTAATTTGACTTTACGATTATGCTGCCGAAGGCATCGCTCACCCTTTGGAACTTATCCATGATTCCCTCTAAATTTTCATAAATATCCTTCCATTTAATCAGCATGGACGAATCTTTTTCTTCATTAAATAATTTCCGAATGGATTTTTCGTGAAGAATATCACCCTCGTCTTCCAATTCGTGAATTTTAACAATTAATTCGTTGACGATGGATGTGCGTTTTTGCTGTTTGAAACACTCTCTGACCAGGCTGTCTAAGGCTGCCGAAGCCTGAGCGGCCAAAGAAATGAATTCGTCAACGTAGGCCTTCTTCTCCGTAACCTGGTAAACATAAATTGTTTTGATGTTTTTTTCCAACAAGTCAATCACGTCATCCATGGTATGAGCCAGGGCATACATATCCTCTCTGTCGAAAGGAGTCACAAAGGTTTTATTAAGTGTTTCAATGATAGTATGGGTAAGCGTATCCGCGCGATGTTCAATTTCTTCGGATCTGGCATAAAAATTCTCAACATCCTTAAAAGAAACAACAAACTCCGACGACAGCGCGGTCATTTCCTTCAGACAATCATTGAGCTGCCTGAAATACTTAAAAAACTCCGGCTGTTTGGGCAAAAGGAACTTGAGCATAAGTATTTATTAATCATGGTCATATCAGTTGTAATACCGCTGTCTCTATAGCCTAAAAGATGCCTTTATGCAAAGAAAATAATTGCAAAAAAATACTCTCTTTCCTCTATCAAAATACTGCATTGTACCCATTGCTTTAACCGGGGCTTAATTCTAAAATTATTCAGGGTTGTGGATGTTTTGATTCATGTTCCGTGATGAAAAGGAAACGCTTCTTTATAAAACCTTCCCGGCAAAGAAAAAGCATAAAGGGGGAAGACTATGTTACATCACTCCATGGAAATAGTGAGGGCATCCGAACAGGATATTGAAGCGATTCTTGCTCTGAATCAGCTCCTGAAAGTAGAGGCGCCTGAATTTAAGGGGAATACGCATGATTTTGTAGAGGGGGAAGTTGATGAGGGGAATTATTTCGTTGTGAAAGACAGGGGCACGGTTGTCGCGGCTGCTTGCATCTCACCACGAGATGAAGGCATGTATCTTGAAACCATTTCTGTCTCTGAGGCATATCAAAAAAAAGGCATTGGCTCAGAGCTGATCGAGCATGCAAAAAAGATCACACAAGACCATGGATTCGACAAGCTGCTTGTGGATACGTACTGCCAGTACAGTGCAGATGTTTTTTACTCCAGGTGCGGTTTCAAGAAGATACCCACCATGGCCAAATACAAGGGGAAACCGTATCATAAGTTTTTAATGCAATTGCCGTCTGCTGCCGACGCTGTATATTCTGCAAGCCATGCAGGCGTCACCGACTTAAGTCACTTTGGCTGAATGCTCAAGGGCGGGGGTCAAGACAGCTCCCGCCCTTCTTCCTCCTCAAATAGCCACCCTAAGACCTTATTTCCGTCTTTTAAAATCCCGGCATTTCAGCCCAGAGCCCCCGCTTCTGTTCCCGCGCCCGGCGCTCATGCTCCTGAAACGCTTTTGCATCCCCGGATGCGCATTCTGAATCAGCATGGCCATAGCCCTGCCTGATGATCTCCGCATTGAGGTAGGTTCCGTCCATAAGATATACAGAAGCCCGCGCCTTCCCGTCCGCATTATTGTGCCGATGATGGTATTCAATCCTGATTTTTTTTCCTTCCACCATGTTTTGCGTGAAATCGGCGGCTGCCGTGCCGCCGCGTCGCACCCGTTCGTCCGGATCATTGCATTCAGGCGTGTAAACGCCGATGAGCTTTATCAGACTGCCGTTCTCAAGCAGGAGCGTGTCTCCATTGAGCACCGTTTCAACTGAAGCATAGCGGGGCAGGAAATAGTATGCGAATACAATACCGGCAAGGGCGAGTATGATTATAAGCAGTTTGTATGCAAAGGGTACGGTGCGAATTTTAGCCATGGTGTCTTATATCATACCAGGCCGGCGGGGTAAAGGGTTAACGATAAGGAGCTCGATGGGGAAGGAAGGTGATGGTCAAACATGGCCGGATTTATTAAATAGTTAAGGTTTTTCAATCTAATGGCCGATTTAAAACAGGTAAAAGGTATGACCGGAGCTCACCTCTATGAGGAAAAATACCAATGAAGCCCACTGATACAAGAAGCGATACCATCCTGCACAAAATCCTTGCTGCCCGCAACCGGGTGGTAACCAGGAACCCGGAGAGCAAAAATATGAATGTACCCGATGACTCGTTTGGAGAGGCAAAAGATTTATTGCATAATATCATTGAAAGCTCATTGGACGGCATTGTTGCCGTCGACAGACAAGGATACATCAGGAGAATAAACAAATCGCTGCTCAAGTCACTGGGATATGAGGCACATGAGCTGGTTGGGAAACACATGGCAGAACTTTCTATCCGGGAAGCGGGAACATATGATCTGACCACGGGAGATTCAATTGATATTACAGGGGAATACTTCAACGACCAGGCAGCGTCAATTGCCAGAATGGTCGAAGGTGATGAAATAAGAAACAGGACCTGCTATTTTACCCGCAAAGACGGCAAGATCATTCCCTGTGAACAGAATATTTCGTCGTTATATGATGACGGGGGGAACGTGATCGGGGCGGTTGGCATCGTCAGGAACATTACCGAAAGAAGAAATGCCGCAAAAAGCGTTGCGGAGATGAGAGAATTTTTGGACAACATTTTTAAAACCGCATCGGATGGAATCATTGTCACCGATCCCACAGGATGCATCATCATGTTAAACGACGCGGTTGAAACCATAACCGGTTACAGGAGGGAGGAGTTAATCGGAACGCATGCAAAAGCATTGCGGGCAGAGGGCAGCGAGCACGAAGAAAAGAACAGGCAGTTTTTTGAACGCCTGTTCAGGGATGGAAGCGCTTCGGGACTGGATGTGCCCTGGATAAGAAAAGACGGCACAATGATCATCGTCGAAAGAAGTGTTGCCCTCTTGAAGGATAAACAGGGGAACATTACCGGATCCGTCGCAACCATCAGGGATATTACCGAACGGAGCAAGGCCCAGAAAGAGCTGCAGGAGGCAAAGGAACATTTGGACAACCTCATTGAGAACTCCCTGGACTGCATAATGGTCTCCGACAAGACCGGCTATATAACCAGGGTCAACAGGTATTTCCTGGACCTGTTCGGCTTCGGTAAAGAGGAGATGATCGGCAGGCATGTCATGGAGTGCACCCCAATGGTTGACGAGGGCACCTATGAATGCACGACCGGAGAAGTGTTGAGCTTGGGTACGGCATATACGCAGGATGCGCAACAAAGGATTGCAGATCTTATTGAAAAAGGAACGGTTACCAACTGGGAGACATTTTATTTCTGTAAGGACAGGAAGGTTGTCCCCGTTGAGCAGAATATAGTGTGCTTGTACGATAAGGAAGGGGAGCGGAGCGGTGCGGTTGCGGTCATAAGAGATATTACCCAGAGGAGAAAAGCAGAAAAGGATTTAAGAGAAACGAAAGAATTTCTGGAAAAAGTTATCGAAAGCACCAGGGATGGGATCCTGATCGTTGATGAAAAAGGATATATCCTGTCTGCAAACACGGCCATGGAGAAAATGAGTGGTTTTGCCAAAGAAGAGATATTAGGGGAGCATGCTTCGTCGCTCATCGTTGATGATAAAGAAACCAAGCAGATCATCCTGGAAAAAACCGCTGAACTGTTTGAAAAAGGCTCTGCCACGTATGAGGCGCAATACAAGACTAACAACGAAACATGCCTTGATGTCGAATGTACTGCTTCAATGATCAGGGATGAACAGGGAGAGTATGTCGCCGGAGTGGCCGTCCTGCGGGATATCTCCGAGAGAAAAAAGACACAGCGTGAGATTCAGGAAAGCAAGGAATTTCTCGAAAAAATCATTCAGGGCAGTAAAGATGGAATCGTCATATGCGATACACAGGGCTGCATCATTTCAGTCAATGATGCCATGTCGGAAATGCTGGGTCTGGAGAAAAGCGCTATTGCGGGAAGGCACACTGCGGAACTGCATGGAGATGACACTGCTGAGCGAAAGAAGGTGAGGGAGAAGATAGGAGAACTGCTGGAGAAGGGGTTTGCGTCGTACGAAACGCGATACGTGCGCAGGGACGGTACGACGGTTGAAGTGGAATGCTACAACTCAATGATTTATAATAACGCGGAGTGCATCGGTGGCATAGCCATCGTGCGGGACATTACCGCAAGAAACAAAATGCAGCAGCAGATGGCGCAATCTGAAAAGCTGCGATCGCTGGGAGAAATGGCGGGCGGTGTGGCGCACGACTTCAATAATGTGTTGGCCGCAATTCTGGGAAGGGTTCAGCTTTTGAAAATGCAATTTAAACCCCCTGATGGTGATGATGAGAAGAGAAAAGCGACGCCTGATACGAAAAAATATTTGGAGATCATCGAGAGGGCCGCATTGGACGGGGCTGAGATAGTCAGGAGGATACAGGAGTTTTCCCGGAAACGAGTAGATGATACGCACTTTGCCCCGGTTGATGTCAATAACCTGCTGGACAATGCCCTTGAATTTACCGGGGCGAGGTGGAGAAATGAAGCTGAGACAAAGGGGATCAACATTGAGGTTCAAAAAGACTATGCGCCCATTCCCTGCACATTCGGCAGTGCCTCAGAGTTGCGGGAAGTATTCACCAATCTTATCAATAACGCGCTCGATGCCATGCCTGATGGCGGAACGATTAGCATTAAGACCATGAGAGAAGGTGCCCGTATTATCCTGACCATAGCGGATACCGGTGTCGGTATCCCGGAAGCCATCCGGGACAGGATTTTTGATCCCTTTTTCACCACGAAAGGGGTTCGTTCAACCGGCCTGGGCATGAGTATTTCTTACAGCATTATCGATCGTCATAAAGGTACTATCACGGTAGAAAGCGAGGAGGGCATGGGAACTGTTTTTACCATCCAGCTGCCCGTCCACGAACAAGCAATGAAAGAGGAAAGGGCGGTTCTACCCTGCGAGGCAAGCGGCAGAAAGGCGAGGATTCTGATTATTGAGGATGAAGAAGAAGTCAGGCGGCTTTTACTTGATATAGTGACGGGTCAAGGACATGAGGCTGAAGCTGCTTCCAATGGAAATGAGGGATTAGAGCTGATGAGAAACGGCGATTTTGATTTGGTTTGTACCGATCTGGGCATGCCCGGCATGTCAGGCTGGCAGGTAGCGGAAGAGATTAAACGCATGGGGAAGAACGTGCCGGTTGCGGTTATTTCCGGATGGAGCATCAATCTGAATGAACCGGGGATGAGAGAGAAGGGGGTGCATTTTATCATTCAGAAACCGTTTCAAATACATCAGATCCTGAAATTGGTTCAGGAGGGGCTGGAAATGAAATGCCGGCTTGAAGCTGCGTAATAATGCTCTACGCCCCTTCAAGCCGGTTCATCCCCGGCGAACATCCAGTTACGGCAGCGAAAACGACTTTTTAATCCCGGGCACCAATTTTATGGTATCCTCCAGAACCTTTTCCTTCGGCCTGTCCACCTTCTCATCATTTACCTTTTCCTGGACCGCGACCTGCAGATAATCGACAACCTCGCCGCCGGCAGCGGTAACCGGCGCCTTGTTTTTCTCCTGGTTCTTTTCATCCAGGATGGCATTGCCGGTGGTAAAAATGATTACCTTCTTGCCGTCAAATTTATTGCGCGCAATCAGCGTGCGAATTGCCGGAGCAAGCTTTCCCGCCCACAGAGGGGACGCCAGTATGATGCTGGTGCCGGCCGAAAGGTCAGGGTGTTCGGGATCGATGCCGGTTTCCATGTTGAAAAGGGTATTGAGCATGCCGGTGAGCCCGCCCCACGCTCCCGAGCGGTCAGTGAGATCTTTGATCTCAATCAGCCGGGCGTTGAGTTCCTTCTGCAGCGCCTCGCAGGCCATTCTGGTATTCCCGGTGCGCGAATAGTAGAAGATGAGAATATCATCCGCGGCGACTTCCTGGGCACGCGCCAATGGCGTGATGAAAACGAGGGCGGCAATAACCAGCATCAGAAATAGTTTGCGCGGGCTCTTCATAGGCTCTCCTCCTGCTCTTGTGTTGATGTATGTTTGTGACCCCTACCTAGTGTAGTGCGTTATTGATTACTTTATTTATATGTGGCTCAAGGGGCAGGGGCTTTTTAGCCACAACAAAATTATTCGGAACCTGTAGAACGGCAGCATCTCTCTAACTTTGTCCGACAGACCCGCATAGTAACAGCCGTATCGAAGTCTCTGTATAGCTGCCTGTCTCGGTTTAAGTCGTAAGGCACCGGCTCGTGCCGTAAGCCTAAAGACACATTGTTGTGGCGTCAAAAGCCCCTCCCCTTTGAGCCACTGAACCTCCTCTACAGCATGGTATTCGCAACACACAGAAGCCTTTCATAAGTAAAGAAGTGTTGGACGCACTACACTAGATAATTGGGTTGCTCCACCGGTTAAAACATGCCCTTTTTCTCCACTTTTTCCTCGAGCACCAGCTGCGGCCACGTTTCTCCCTTCAGAACCGTGGCGATGGAATCAAAGAGTCCCCGGGATATGTGCGGCCGGTAGCGCGGGCCGACCGGCACGCCGAGCACCACCACCCGGGCCGCGCTCTCCCCGTTTCCCTCTTTCAGCGTGTAGTGAAAATCCCTTCCTCCCTTGAGCTCGGTTCTGAATGGTTTTGACCAGTCCGTGTACGGCACCTGTTCTCCATATTCAAAATGAAGCGGCTCAAAGGTTTCAAGACGCATTGCGAAGATGGTGTCAGTGTTCTCGCTGGTAAAATCGACCATCTGAAAGATGATGTGATCGTATTTTTCCTCAAGGCCCAGTTCCAGGGCTTCAAAACTTGCCAGCCGCTTATGCTTGGGATCGTCGGCATCCCCGGCAAAATCCGTATCCGCGTACACGACCAGGGTATTGGTTCCCTCGATGGCTTTTTCTATTTCTGATTTCAGGTTCCAGTAATACACCCTGCCGAGTTCCGGGTAGGGGTCTCCCTTGATGTCCGGCCAGCCGTGTCGTGTGAGCACCAGAAGCTTGCGGTCTTCCTTTGGCAGGGAGAGCACTTCATCCGTTGCCATCAATTCGATGCCTTTCCGAAATGACGGATAAGCCCCCGGGCAGGGAGTGAAGATTACCTTGGCCCGTTCCGCGACCGCATCTTTCACGTCCTGGTACAGGGTGTTGAAGTGCTCGAGGGAGGAATAAACGGGGAATATATCGCAGTGTACAATGGTCTTGACCTTGTCTTCCACAATCAGTTGGTCAACCGCTGTTTCAACCGTTTCCGGCTCCATGGTCCAGCCCCAGCGCATGGGGACATCGGGAAATGCCTGTTTGAGCATGGCCCCGACTTCATTGATAATCTCAAGATGCTGCCGGGTGTAGGGGACCTTTTTCCCGGGCATCTTGGGATAATATGAAGCGGCGATTTTAACACCGACCTTCTCAACCGCGTCTATGTAACCGTTTTTCCCCGGCAGCAGAAAATGGCCGGGCGACTCGCCGTCCCGTGAAGGCACCCATTCGAGATCTTTAAGGTCCACATAAGGCTCCCCTTCTTCATCCGCGGTTTTGCCAAGACAGTCCATGAGTGCTTTTGGCTGATACTCTTCAGCGGCTTCCAGATGCTCCGGATCCATGAGCACGGTCCCCTTGTCCTGCATGATGATAAGCTTGAGTGCCGGCGGGAATGCGGTCCGGAAGATCATGCTGATGTAGCGATTGAAGAAATTAAAATCGTATTCTTCCGGCTGCCCCAGGGCGGTGATAAGGATACCCGGCTTCCCCGCCAGGCTCGTGTCCTGATAGACATAGTCATGGCGGTAGTTTTGATCATCCTGCTTGTTTGATAAAGCCGCTGAGACGCTGATGGAAAGCACTACCGCAAGGGAAATTAAAGTCCAGAATTTAACACGGCTCATCTTGTATCACCTCTCCTTTTACTGGCCCAGTATCTTTTTCATGTCTTCAGCAATATCAGGAAGGTCGAGCTTCAGCAGCTGCTGCGGTGTGGGGATCCCGGTCTCCCTGTCCCACCCGCGCAGCTGGTAGTACTCGTCTTTCATCTTCTCAAGCATTTCCGGGGTGATGACCATGCCCTTTGAAGGGCCGTCGGGGATGGGTTCGGTGAGGAAACGCTTGGGCAGCGAGTCGTCTTCCCGGCGCAGTCCTTCCCGCGCCGCAAACGCGCGCATCACATTCCAGATGCGCTCCGCGGTGATCTCCGCCTCCGCCACGGTCATCTCCATGCCGGTTACGGTGTTCAGAATGTCCACCACCACCGGGTTGATCTCGATGGGGCCCCAGATGGATTCCGCAAGATGGCAGAGGATCATTGAGTCGGTCAGGATCATGAGATGGTTCACTTTAACCGTGTAAGCCGCCTTGCCGTCGATGGTGTCCCGGGGCAGCATGCCGGTGCGCTCTCCCGTGGGCCTGCTGTCGTGGTGGGAACCGCCGCGGGGGCCGGTCGCGTAGCCGAGGGCGAACCCGGGCAGCCCGCGCGCGGAGTGTCCCGCAAAGGTCATGCCCTTGTTCTGCATGGCAAAATCCGCCGAGCCCTTGCCGATTTTCACGGCGGCCCGCTTGACGCCCTCCGCCAGCAGGGAGCCGATGCCCTCGCGCATGCCGATTTTGTGAATCAGGGGAAGCAGCAGTTCCGTGTTGCCGAAGGTGAGTTCCATGCCCCCGGTGTCCGCGGCGGTCAGATTGCCCTTTTCAAAATTCTCCATGGCAAAGGCTATGCTTACGCCGGTTTCAATGGCGTCCATTCCCAGGTCGTCGCACTCGCGCTCCGCCGCCGCCACCGCTTCTATGGAATCAATGCCGCACATGGATCCCAGGGCGAAGATGTTCTCGTATTCAGGGCCTTCCACCGTGCGGCCTTCAAAGGGGGTGGAGACCACCACGCTGTATTTGCCGCATTTGATGGGGCAGGCGAAGCAGGATTTGTCCCGCACCACGATCTTCCGGCGCATGGTCTCGGCGCTTAAGCCCTCCGCGCCCTCGAAGGTTTCCCGCTGCCAGTTGCGCGAGCCGAACACGCCCAGGCTGTTATTGGCATCCACCAGCACCGGTGTGCCGAAAGCAGGCAGCACCTGCCCCGTGGCGGGATGGCTGCGCATGATCCAGCAAATCTCGCGGGAAAGCTTGAGCGTCCCCGGCATGTCATGCACTTCAAGCTTGCCCGTTCCCCGCACCGCGAGCCCCTTAAACTTTTTTGAGCCGAGCACGGCGCCGATTCCCCCCTGCCCAGCGCCCGGCATCCGACCACAATGTTGGCAAATCGCACCAGCCGCTCCCCGGCCGGCCCGATGACGGCAAGCTGCGCCGCCTCATCGCCGATATCCCGCTTCAGCCAGTGCTGGGTTGCGTCGGTCCGCTCCCCCCAGACGCGCGCGGCATCGCGAAGCTCAGCGCGCTGATTATCAACATAGAGATACGCCGGGGTGGCGCTCACCCCCTCGATCATCACCCCATCGTAGCCGGCATATTTAAGCTCGGGCGCGAAGTGCCCGCCGGCGGAGGAGTGAAAGAAGCCGTTGGTGAGAGGGGACTTGGTGTACACACCGATGCGGCTGCCGGTGGGGGCCATGGTGCCCGCAAGCGGTCCCGCAAGAAAAAGCACCTTGTTAGCCGGGGAGAGGGGGTCAATGCCCGGCGGGAGCTCATCATACAGCATCCGGGCAGCAAGGCCCGCGCCGCCGACGTATTTCCTGAGCTGACCGTTGGGGAGCTCCTCGGGCGTTACCGATCCGGCGGTAAGGTTCACCCGCAGGATTTTTCTTGTGTATCCTTTATACAGCATTGCTCTGCTCATGCAGCGACTCCTTTGGCATCCTCGTGCTTCAGCGATTTGTTTTGGTCGCAGGTCGGGCACCCCTGGGGATACGCGCCGCAGAGGTTATCGCAGACAGCCGGCGTTCCGGAAAAGGGATTCAGCCTTCGCACAAATTTGCGCAGCGCTCCCGGCCGTTTGATTTTTATGCCCTTGCGGACACCGTCCTTGTCCCAGATGATCACCCGTGCCGGACAGACCTTGATACACGCGGGGTCGCCGTTGCAGGCATCGCAGGTGTCCTTGATTTTCGGCACCGGGAGTTCGGGAATCCCCTCCATTTCTACGGTGATATTTGCACGGGTCGGATCGAAGACCCCGAGACGGCTTCCTGAGCAGGCAAGCTCGCAGAGCCGGCAGCCCACGCAGCGCTCGGGGATGACGTTGATGCGCTTGATTTTGCCCCGGAATACGCCATGGGGGCAGGTGTCCCGGCATTCATAGCAGAGGGTGCAGGTAACCGGCGCCTCGCCGATATTTCTGATGGAAAGCTGTTCCTCCCCTTCGGGCTGCGACTGGAACTGGTAGCCCATGGTGCAGTGTTCCTCGGGCGGACATTCAGGGCAGATCTGGCAGCGATCGGTTTTAAACGGCACCCGGTAGAGGGACGGGTGTCCCAGTGTTACCCGGTAGCCGATATACCAGCAGAAGTAGCGGCAGTACACCCGGTAGGCGAACAGGATCGATCCCAGGAACATGCCGTTGGTGAGTATTTTTGTCCACACCATCGGCTTCCAGAGATTTTTCCAGTCAGGCGAGCGGATCATCTCGGCGGAAGAGGCAAGCTGGAAGACCCGTTCAAAGGTATAGACCACAATAATCATGCCCACCATAAGGGCGGGCACATAAATGCGGTTGATCAGGGCGCGGAATGAATCGCTGATCTTAATGCCCTGGTAATTCTTGAAATGTTTCAGTATGCCGTCCTGCAGGGCTCCGACCGGGCAGAACCAGCCGCAGAACCAGCGTCCGATAAAAAAGGGCAGCAGGAGCGAGCCCAGCAGCATGGCCAGCGCCCAGAAGAGCAGTTCCGGGTTTTCGATGGGGCGGGCGGTCATGCCGTCAGCAAAGATCTCAAAATACCACACCAGCACAAAGGTCTGGGTGAACATGCGCCATTTTTTTGTGGCCACTGTCTTGCGGGCCCGGGCTACGGGGTCGGGCGGTGTTTTCAAAAGCCTGATGGCAATGTAGAGGGTGTAGGCAAGCAGCGGGGTCAGCATCACCCAGTCAGCCCGGGGAAACATCATGGTGCCCTTCCCGCCGACAATCCAGTCAATCATGTCATTGGTCTGAAGCTTCCATGCCTCCGCGTTGACCGGGAACCGGAAGGGTTTATAGTTGCCCATGCCGTAGATGAAAACAAAAAACCAGAAGTATGCGGCACCCTGTGTTCTGCCGTAGAAAAAGTCGGTGAAAAAAAGCGTCAGCGCGCACAGTCCCAGCATCAGGCACACCCAGTTAATTACATAACCGGTCAGTATCCCACCGAGGTACAAAATCAGCCCCAGGAGCGCCATATTTCTCACATGTCGTACAAATTCCTCGCGGGTAAAGCCGGACCAAGCCATATTACATTCCTCCTCCAAACAGGTACTGGAACCTGGTTACAATATAATGATATTCCGCCGGAGCAATGCCAAAGCCCATTCTCAAATAGATGATAATCGCGGCAAGATTGATCATCTGCAGCTTGAAATAAGACTCCCGGGGCACCAGGTTGCGTTTGAAAAAACGGTGGGCGCAGATGAAATAGAGAACAAACCAGGAATACATGAATATCAGTGAAGCCACCCACCAGCGATGAGCACCGGCTTCGTTGTTGGCCCTGACCTTGCCGTAGGCGGCAAGCAGCCCGGCATTTTCCTCTGTGATCATGGTGCCCTTTACAAATGAGCCGTAATCCTGAACCAGACTCTTGCCCACCAGTTCCTTGGGCGCATCCTCGTCGATGCGCAGCCCCATGCCGATGCTTTCGTTAAACATGTCTGACATGAAGCCGGTCATGAGCGCAATGAGGATAAAAGCCAGCGCGCCGATGCGTGTCGCCTTTGAGTATGACCAGTCCTTGAGCACCCATTTATAAAAAACCCCGATGAGCAGCACCCACAGTACTCCGATCATGGCACCTGCAAGAACTCCTAAAAACCTTCCTGTATAATAGCCAACCGGAAGATCCCGGAAATATCCGCAGATCTTGATAAACAGCGTGGGATACATGAACTGATCAAGGAAACGGTATTTTGCGTCCGCGGTGCCGAAGGTTTTACCGAAAAAATACCCGGGAATAACCAGTTCCAGCCAGATGGCACTGCGTACCCAGCCTCCCAGTCCTTTCACCTGTTTCATTGCGCAACTCCCCTGTGCTGTTTGCTGTGATTTCTATGTGCGGTTATGAAGAGGCGCTGCTTGCCTTTTCAAAAAGAAGGGCAACACCATTGAGTGTTTCATTTAAAACCCTGCTTTCCACCGTATTCAGTCGTTCCAGGAGCAATCGTACCGTTTCAATCTCACCATTCCTGAACATGTCCTGACGCTTTTTGCCCCTGGCAGTAAGCTTTACATCCGAAACCCGTTTATCCTTTTCATTTTTAGTCCGCTCCAGGTAATCAAGCTGCTCAAGCCGGCATACCAGGTTGGTGGCGCTTTGCAGCGACATCCCCAGCGAGCGGCTGATGTCAGTGATGCTGATGATGTCCCGCTCATTAAACAGGGAAAGGACGCGCATTTGGGTCATGGTGATCGGCAGCCGCTTTCCCTGCAGTCCCCGGCCGATATTCAGGCAGCGAAAGATTTTCTGGAGGTTGATGTAAACCTGGTGGGAAATCCTGTCAAAATCAGCTTTTTCAGCCTTGCGCCGTGTTATGTTTTTTAGTGCCAACTCATTCATATGATTGTTGCGTGCCGGTGAGATGGAATAATAGTACACATTAATTAACTAATATTCTGTTCCTTGTCAATCATTTTATTGACGCTGTAGTTATCCGAAATAAAATGATATTTGCATGAACGGCGGTAATGAATCTGATGGTATGGGAGAGCTGAATATATATGCACTACCACCACATATTTTAGTGAAAAATGAAATGGTGTTTTGACGCGTATTCCGCGGGAAAGGACCGTTATTGAGAAGCAGCAGTCATACGCCATCAACAAGTGTTTTATTTTTTGCTTGAATTTTAGCTGCCTGATGATTAATATACATACATTTACTATATCTGCCGTGCGGAAGATTCGTTTTTTTCAATTGAGCGCGTTGAAAAAACAGATTGGCATGACTGATGACGCCGGCATATCTGAACAGCGTGGACTGGAGAAATAGTTGAGGGAGGTGCTTATGTATACCGCGGAAGAACTGAGCCGCCGCAATTCGTCACCCCTGGCCCGTGCGATGATGGTCATAGGCGGGATCCAGCTGTTAATACTGCTGCTGAACTTTTATTATGTGCTGCGTTTTCTGACCGCAGGCGAGGGATGGATGCCTGCGCTGATAACCTTCTGGGTCAATTTCGCGCTGCTCTGGCTTAATACGGTTATCGGCATCCTCTGGGAGAAGCAGTTTTGCAATAAATACTTCATGTGCCGGGAATTTTTCTGGCAGGATGTCGGCAATCTTGCGGCCATTCTTTCATACATCATCTATTTTATTGGGATCTGGCAGGGGTGGGATCGCAACCGGCTGGCCGCGAGCATGCTTTTTGCTTCCATGGTTTATTTTATAAATTTTGCCCAGTGGATTTACAAGCGCATGATCGCGAGGAGGGGTCAGGGGTAATACCTACATCATCTACTCATCTGTGCCGCATGACCCTCCGGAACGGCAGCAAGTCCAATAAGAGGCCTTCCAAAACCATTCGTTATCAGGTTTATCCAGCAGCCCCGGCCTTTTGATCCTTAAAGAAATATTTATACCCGATAAAGGCAATGGCCATGTAGGCAACGGTTTTGGGAATCATCATCATGCCGATCAGGGGAAAGCGGGGATAGAAAGGGACGACCGGCCACATGCAAAAAAATGAAACAAAAATCAGGATACTGAAGGTTAAAAACAGCCGGTCATTGGTCTTTCGCGCGTCATGCAAAAAGAGAAAAGCGACACCCAGACCCTGAACGGTTAAAAAGATATTGCGGAAAATTCCATAGCCCACCGGAGCGATATGGAATTCCCAGTGGTTTTGAGGAAACAGCATAACAATAAAGCGAACAACCGCGGCCGCGATGAGCACATAATACAGGAGGGTAAAGGGACGGTCATATCTCCTCCGCCACAATTCCAGGAAGCACATGTAAAAAATGGTCACGGTGATCGATGTGGATAAATTGCCCAGACCGGCCAGGTGAATAGATCCTCCTAAAAATGCCGGACTGTATTCAAGACCGCCTGCCGCATACGCGATAATGCGCGAACCGAGCAGCCCGGTATCACCCAGCACCAGAAAGAAAAACGCTGCCCGGAAGACTTGTGCAAGACGAAACATGCTCCGCGGAAGGCCGGACAATTTGTAGGACATAACGCCAACCAGTGTCCAGATGGTTGCCAGGTAGAAGACATCGAATACAATTTCCGTCCACATTCGCACCGTTTCACTCATAGCGCACCTTTACCTCATTTGTTATGTGACCCCGGTGATTATCAGGCACAAACCGAAAAAACGGTCAAAAAGTTTACGATCAGGGTGAGATAGGTGACGAATGAGGCCCCATAGCTGCACTGTGTCACATACATCCAGCCGGCTATAAAATCATAGGTTTTGACTAATTTCTGCTGCTGACAGATGGTCTCCCTGAGTGCCTCATCAGGGACCTCCGAATTATCAATCACGCAGAGTTGGTATGATTGCAGCACTATCAGAATGTCCGCAATGATGTCGCCGGCAGAGAGGGTGAGGCAAACCGGGTCTCCAACTCCTGATGCCGTCTGGAAAAGCGACCAGCCTGAATAGAACAGCCCTGTCAGCAAAGCGTCTTTGCATTCCTCCACAAGCTGCTGTTCCTCAATGGTATTGACCTCCGCAAGGAAATCCGCGATCACCGGCAGAAGAGCATCAGGGTCTCCATCCTGAAGGGACGGCAGTAAAGCGTCAACCAGATGCCCGGTTTTCGAGATCATGCCTGTCAGGTCCCCGGTCCGGTCCATGTTCTCGAGTTCCAGCCGCATGCGCATGAGGGTGTCTTGAGGCAACACATCATTTGCCTGCTGCGCTGCCGCCGGCGCATTCATGGCAAGCGCGGCGGTGAAAAAAACGCCCACAAGAAAAAAGAGTGCTGTTTTTTTGTTCATACCGGTCCTCCTCTCAAAGATATGTACCACAAAGAGCATTTGTTTGACAAAATACAGCAATAAAACCCGTTTGGCAACTTTTTTAACAACCCTCAATCCAGCCAGAACTGTTTTAGATTTCGGTAGGAGCGCCTTCAGGCGCGAAGCATTCGCCGCTGAAGTCGCTCCTACCGGCTTCATGAATATCTGAAAGATTCAACAGCCCGAGGCTGGTAAATTCTCAGATGTGTGCCTGTAAGAGAAATCGCGGTGCGTAGTCGTCCTGGTTGCGTCCATGGAAACATTCATTTGTCTGCGGCGGTGATAAGACGCTGCACTTGACTTGCATGGACCCATATCTTATAGTAGCCCGACCATGCGCATTTATATTGTCATGAGTGCTTATACCCGGAACATGAAACAGGAATGGAAAGAGAGCGGCGAGTCATGAATGACAAATATGATGCGGTCATAATTGGCGGCGGGATGGGGGGGCTTTCCTGCGGGGCGTGGCTTGCGCACCACGGGATGAAGGTCGCCGTCGTTGAGCAGAACCGGCAGGTGGGCGGTTTCTGCTCCAGCTATGAGCGCGGCGGCTTTAACTTTACCGTGGCTGCCTCCGAGGTGACCGGCACCACGGAGAACGGACTCATCACCAGAACCATCCGCGCCCTGGGGATTGAGAAGGAGATTGAGTTTATACCCCTTGAGCAGGGGTACCACGTGCACTTTCCCGATTTTAATTATTATATCTATTCGGGCGGCGGGGCTGCCCGCGAGCGCTTCATGGAACAGTTTATAAAGCTCTTCCCCGCAGAGGCAGACGGCATCCGGCGTTTTTTTAAAACGCTCACAACCATTAATGAGCAGGCAGACTATGCCACCTTCCTCGGCACGGGTCCGCGGGATATCGCCAGGATTCTGTTCAAATGTCCCACCCTGGTCCGGCATATGTCCAGGGGCATTGTCCCCTTTATGGACGGGTATGTGAGGAATCCCCGGCTCAAGGCGGCGCTCTCCATTAATTCAACCTGCGCCAATTTACCTCCCTCAAAGATGTCTGCCCTGGGCATTGCCGGGCTTTTGATTGAAGGCGGCCTGTCTATTCCTCATGTGAAGGGCGGCGCACAGTCGGTATCGGAGGCCTTTGCTTCTGGTGTGCGGGCAAAAGGCGGCACCGTCCTCACCGGGAAACTGGTGGAGCGGATCATGGTGGAGAACCGCAGGGCCTGCGGGGTGCAACTGGTCAACTCCCCGCATGCCGGGGCGGAAGACGACGCCGGGAAAGGCCCGCCCGAGACCATAACCGCCAGGTATGTGATTTCAAACGCTTCGGCCCGGCAGACGTTCTTTCAGCTGCTCGGCGGCCGGCATGTCAGCGCCTCATACCTTAACCGGCTGCGCGCGCTTGAGGTGACCCCGCCGTTTTGCGCGCTGCTGCTCGGCCTGGATATTGATTTGAAGAAAATGGGGCTTGCGCCGGCGCTGCACATCCACACCTCCACCTATGATACCGAGCAGCATTTTAAGAACCTGAAAGGCCGGCTGCTGGACGAAAACGCGCCTGACCCCCTGTTCAGATTTCAGCTGGCAAACCTGAGTGATCCCGGGTCAGCCACGCCGGGGAAAACAGCGCTGGTCATCCACGTTATACCGGCGCCGGTCGAGGGATGGGATGACCCTGATTTTGAAAAGCGGGTGGCGGACGTGCTCATCAAACGCGCCGAAAGGAAAATTCCCGGCCTTTCGCAGCACATCGAGTACCGGGAGTTCTGGTCCCCGCGCACGGTAAACCGGTATATGCTGTGCGGCGAAGACGCGAGCATCGGCTGGGCCCTTACCCCGCAGCAGCTGGGACCGCGGCGGCTGGGGCAAAAGACGCCGGTTAAAAATCTTTTCCTGAGCGGCCATTGGACGCAGCCGGCGCTGGGCATTATCGGGGTAACGGTCTCAGGGCTGCAGGTTGCGCGCTCCATCCTATCTCAGGAGGGCGTCAGTGAACCCTTGTCGGCCATCGGTATAGAAAAGGGTGTGCGCGTCTGATAAAAGGTCCCGGCAATTACAAAAATGCCCTGTTCGTTTTTAGCGGACAGGGCATTTTTGCCTTTGCGGTTGAGGCGTCAGCGCTTCACTGTTTTTTTGCGTTGCGCCACATGTCCTGGAACATCGCCTTCATGGTTTGAGCCAGCGCCGGCGAGATGATGGAAAGGCCGTACAGCTTCGGCTCCTGGAGAAAAAAGACCACATGGTCATCATGAATCATGGCTGAGTAGTCCATCCTCACGTCATCGGGCAGCGCCCTGGTTTCGCGGGCTTCGCCGGCATCGTTGG
Organism: uncultured delta proteobacterium; assembly: GCA_963793865.1. Taxonomy (GTDB): domain Bacteria; phylum Desulfobacterota; class WTBG01; order WTBG01; family WTBG01; genus CAZWCD01. The sequence goes on along the minus strand of CAWCBP010000002.1, from coordinate 14,877 downwards.
CCCGGTAGGCGCGCATCACCTCCGTGTCCGGGACAAGCATTTTTACGAAAATGCCCAGCTCTGTTCTGGTGGGGATATAAAAGCCCTGATCATAGGTCCGCTCATACCCCTGCATGAGCACTTCCACGCTGCCGACATAATAAATGACCTTTTCCTTGCTTTGTAAAGTCCGCGCGGCGATAACCTTAAGGTCTTCAGGTGTCTCGGCAATCTCTACCTCCGGCAGGGATGCCATGTTTTTCAGCACTTCACGCATTTGGTTCTGCTCCTTCTGATCTGTAGGGGCCACCGGCCGGTCGCCCCTACCTTTGGATAAGGATTACAGGAAGGGACGCGCTCCGTCGCGTCCGAACAATTTAAAAATGTCATTCCCGCGAAAGCGGGAATCCAATATTTTTTCACTCTCTCCCGGTGCTATTTTGCGAAAAAGAGATCATTGACCCGTTCAACTCCACCGGTTTTACCGAAGAGCACGGAATATAACTTTACCGCGGGGTCGTGGTTAATGACCGTTTGGTGATAGGCCTCAAAATCCTCCCGGGCCTTGTTCTGATCTCCCGCCGGGGCCGGGACTGCCGCGTCGACAAGTTCCAGAAACAGATGGAGATATTCATTGAACAGGGAAAGAGCCTGTCCGTCAAGCTCAGGCGGCACCTCCACATAACAGTGGGCTTTTGACATGATATCGTTTATTTTCCCCTTGAGGGTTAATGGCTTTGCCAGGAGCTGCGGATAGCTGCTCCTGATGGCAAGCAACCGGTCTTCAATGTTCAGCGCGCTCCAGCGCTCCTGCCGTACCGTTGTATGAATGTCGACCAGGAAGGCCCGTTTGGCACCCATGAGGATGGTTTCCGAAGATAATATGGGAAGATGCAATTCAGGACGCGGCCCCAGGAAGATCGAGCGCGAGCAGCGGGAGCCGGTTAAAAACTGTGTGGTAAGAACCATCACCCGCATGAGCTTTTCCGTCTCATGCACGCTGCCGTCGATCTTAATGATGCCCAGCGCGCGCAGCGGCCGCTCCGGGAAGGGATGTTTTAAGGGTACCGGTTTAAGAGCATAGCGGCCGGCAATGGTATTCCTGAATTGAAGATGAATGTCTTTCAATTGATCGGTCATGAGGGGTTTTCTCCTGAGCGTAATGCTTCATGCCTCTATCGCACCTGCATACTTTACATCCTGCGCTTCCGGATTACAATATTCTTCTGCCTGGTTTTCCCCCGGGGGTCTTTTTCAACAAAGACGGGCATGCCGGTAAAAGGATCAGTCTCCGTATAATACATGAGGCTGGAGTAGGTGGATGGCGTGGGGGTGAAGATTTGAACCTGCTCCGGATTGATCCTGAGCACGCGGTCGGTAAACTGCTTGAGCTGCCGCATATGGTTTTCGCTGCAGCCGGGGTGCGCGGCAATCAGATAATAGGTGAGGTAGCGCTCTTTGCCGGCGGCCAGGGAGATGCGGTTGAACAGCTCCCTGAATTCCACCAGTGCAGCAGTGCCGGGTTTTCCCATCATCTTCAGAACAGTCTCCTCGCTGTGCTCCGGCGCCACCTTCATCTGCCCTGAGACATGGTGCTCGATCAGCTGCCGCACGCACTCCCTGCCGTATGCACGGTCGGCCAGCAGCAGATCATAGCGGATACCCGAGGCCACGAAGACCTTTTTCACACCTTTGACGCGCCGGATTTTGTTCAGCAGCTGCAGCTGCCGCCGGTGATCGGCCTTAAGGGAGGGGCATACCACCGGATAGAGGCAGCGTTTTGCGGGACAATTGCCATGCGACATCTTTCGTTCGCATTCAATCCCGTACATGTTGGCCGTCGGCCCGCCCACGTCCGGTATATAACCCTTGAAATCAGGGTGACGGGTGAGACGCTTTACCTCGGCCAGGATGGATTGATGGCTGCGCCACAGAATCCGCCTGCCCTCGTGCACGGCGATGGAGCAGAAGTTGCACTCCCCGTAACAGCCGCGATGGGTGGAGACCGAGAAGCGTATCGTTTCCAGCGCCCGCACGTCACCCTGCTTCTGATAATAGGGATGCTGGTCCCGCTCAAAATCAAGCGCATAGATTGCATCAAGCTCAGCCTGGGCGGGGTGGGGGCAGGGCGGGTTCTGCACCAGGTAGCGTGTGCCGTGTCTCTGCAAGAGACCTTTTGCGGTGACGGGATCGCAGTTTTGATAGAAGGTGTGGAACATGTCGATAAAGGCCTGCTTGTCTCCGGCAGCAGTCTCATATGGCGGCAGTTCATGAAAGCTGCTTCTCATGCCGACAACATCGCTTTCATGGGCTATGTAACAGAGGCCGCGAATGCCACGCGCATCGCTGCCCGCGCGGAGGGCATCGGCAAGGTTGACGGCAGCTTTTTCGGCCATTCCGTACAGGAGGAAGTCTGCCTTGGCGTCAAACAGGATGGAGGCGCGGACCCGGTCAGACCAGAAGTCGTAATGGGCAATGCGCCGCAGGCTGGCCTCGATGCCGCCCAGCACGATGGGCCGGGTGTTTTTGAAGTAGCGCCTGATGAGGTTGCTGTAAACGATGGCGGCCCGGTCCGGACGGCGGTCATTGATTCCGCCGGGGGTGTAGTCGTCCGTTTTTCTTTTTTTCTTCAGGGCGGTGTAGTTGGCCACCATGGAGTCGATGCTGCCGCCCGATACGCCCCAGAACAGCCCTGGTTCCCCCAGCCGGGAAATGTCCCGGTGACTCTGCGCATCAGGCTGGGCAATAATGCCCACCCGGTACCCGGCGTGCTGGAGCACCCTGCCGATCAGGGCGACACCAATGAACGGGCTGTCGATGTAGCTGTCTCCGGTCACCAGGATGATATCGGGCCTATCCCAGCCCAGCTCATCCATCTCTTCGCGCGTCGTGGGGAGAAACATTGCCGTCCGGTTTAATTGTGTTGAGCTGCTGTGCCTGTCGTGCTACACTGAATACCATGACATCAAATACCACAAACCGTTCATCGCTTGCAAGCTTTGCCTGGTTTTCGATTGCCGCGGCCATTATTACCATTGCCCTCAAGGCCGTCGCATACCTGGTTACGGGTTCGGTCGGACTGCTTTCCGACGTTCTGGAGTCCTTCGTCAACCTTGCTGGGGCGCTGATGGCACTGGCGATGTTGACCATAGCTTCGCGCCCGGCCGATGAGAACCATGCCTATGGACACAGCAAGGCGGAATACTTTTCGAGCGGCGTCGAAGGCACGTTGATTCTCATTGCGGCAATTGGCATTGGCGCGGCAGCCGTTCATCGGCTCATTACCCCCAAACAGCTGGAACAGGTCGGGCTGGGAATGGGGGTATCGATAGCGGCCTCCCTGGTGAACCTGTTTGTCGCCCTCTTATTGTTACGGGCAGGCAGGCAGTACCATTCCATAACACTCGAGGCCAATGCAAAGCATTTGCTGACTGATGTATGGACATCAGCGGGAGTGGTGGCGGGAATCGGTGCAGTAGCAGTGACCGGTTGGCAGCGGCTGGATCCGGTTATTGCGATTATGGTTGCCGCCAACATCGTCTGGTCAGGCGGGCGGATTGTGTATAAGTCGGTATCGGGGTTAATGGATGCTGCCCTGCCTTCTGAAGACCGGGACACCTTGAGAAAAGTGCTGGAGCCGTATATGCAAAATGGGGTTGAATGCCACGCAATTCGAACTCGCCAGTCGGGAAGGCGCCGCTTTGTATCCCTGCATGTACTGGTTCCCGGGGTATGGACAGTCCAGGATGGGCATGATCTGTTGGAAAAAATAGAATCATGCATTTGCCAGGCGTTGCCAAACGTGACAGTTTTTACTCACTTGGAGTCGCTTAATGATCCCGCTTCCTGGAAGGATATAGATTTAGATCGCTAGCATCATTGGGCACCGAACCCGTCGAACAATCCCCTGTTTATTTTCCCCTTGACAAACGGCTTCCGGTTATGTATAAGTGTAACAGAATACATCTCATGCAATGATAGAAATACCACCCGAGTTGTCGCCCCTATGAAATTAACCAGGCGTTTTCATTGTATAATTTATCTGGGTGCGTTTCTCTTTCTGGTGTTGTGTCCCGCAATTCACCACCTGGATTATGCTGCCAACCATGAGATCATTATCAAAAATGGAACCCGGACCCCGCAAAGAGAGTTTCAGGAAAACGCGGGCAGCAGTTCGATAATAGTCCTCAATGCCTTCCCTGCCGCATTCCATAACCCTTCCATACCGGCAGAAAATAATGCGTTCATTCTGTTGCCGGTTACCTCATTCAACCTTTCTGTTTTGTCCACGGTAAGGCTTAATCTATAATCTCCCGCACGATTCCAGCTTTCTGTACCATAATCATGTGATTGCTATTTCTGGAACATGTACCGTTAAGCGGTGCATTGCCCATGGGAGAATATATATGATGACAAGGTACCTATTCCTCGGCAAGCAAAACCTGTTTAAACTCTGCTGTTGTTTTGTGCTGGCTTTTTCAGTTCAGATTTCTTCCAGTGCCTTCCCCGAAGAGCGGGGGGCTGCAAAAACGCTGATAATACATTATTCAAGATCAGGAAAAACAAAGCTCATCAGCGAGACCCTGGCTAACAACATCGGCGCGGATATCTTGGAAATCAAGGATCCGAAAGACCGCTCGGGGTGGTGGGGATTCATTGCCTCGGGACTCGATGCCTTTCGCCATATACATACCCCCATTGAACCGGAAAATCCTGATCTAACCCCTTATTCGGCGGTTATCATTGCCACCCCCATTTGGAGCTGGAATGTCAGTACGCCCATTCACACCCTGTTCGAACGCAACAGGTTTGACGGCAAGAAACTTATACTGATTACCACAGCCAATATCCACATCATGAAGTATGAACAATTCGGTGAGGAGGCACCCTTTATAAAACGATATTTAAAGGACTACCTGAGAGACAAAAGAAAAGCGGCGGTGGGCGAAGTCATTAACGCGGGAGGAGATTTTATTGGACACTATCATTTTGAAACACAGGCAAAAACGGATGATCAACTCATCGATCAGACATTGCAGTGTGTCGAGTATGTACAGGAAAAATTATCATGATGCAACTGCTTGAGAGGGAAGTCGCCGGCAGTTCAGCAGAGGCGGGAACAAAGCTCGCACGTGTTGTAACTGCATTTCAATAAAACCCTATAACGTGCAAGGAGGAGAACTATGGCGGAACTTAACTGGCAGGGGAAAAGCAAGGAAATGTTTCAAAAGTTATTGGAAGGTTCCCCGAAACCCTTCAGGGCAATGACGGAAAAAAAGATGCTGGAGGGACTGGGGAAAAAAGCAGGTGATGCGGGGGCGGTAACCGAGGATATGGTAGTTGAAGTGGTAAAGGAGATTACCCCCAAGCCTTTTATCGCCATGGCGTTAAAAAGCATTGAACCGCTCATGACCCCCAAGTAATCGCCTGGATTCCATCTTTTTGATCTCAAAAGGGGTGGCGTTTCGTTTTCCTTGCATCAGCTGCTGCCGCCCCTTTTGAGTAAGAACATCCGTATGGCGACAATGGGCGTGCGCAGGGTGAAGGTGGTTATTTACAAATATAATGAACCATATTAACCTATTTCAGGAATAGCCGGAAGACAGAGGGGATTGTCGGCATAAAAAATTTGCATACCGGAGGTTCACCATGAAACATCGGCTTTTCACATGCGTAGCAGTGGCGCTCGTATCGCTTTGTCTGGTTTGTTGTAACGCCTCTTCTTTGCCGGCCGAGGAACCGGCCTGCGGGAAAACCCTCATCGTATATTATTCTCTTACCGGGAACACGAAGGCAGGTTGTGAGGCATTGCAGAAGGAGCTTGGTGCTGATATTATGGAAATAAAGGATTTGAGGAAGCGATCAGGCAAGTGGGGCTTTTTTAAAACAGCTATAGGCTCGCTTGTCGGTAAACATACCAAGATTGAACCTGAAAAAATTGAGATCACCGGGTATCAAAATATAATACTTGGATCTCCCATCTGGACCGGCAAGCTGAGCATGGCCATTCGCACGTTCATTGACCGGAACCGGTTTGACGGGAAAAAGGTGATCATTTATACCACCACCAACGCCTTTGAAAAAGAGAAGTACAAGGAGAAGGGCAAGAACCTGGTGCGAAAAGCCGGTGGTGATGTGGTCGGCTATTACCAGATCCTTGCCAAAGAAGAAGTCGATGGGAAAAAGATAGAACGTGCGAAAGAACAGATCATCAGGGATACCGTCGCCCTTGTGCCGGAGATAAAGGGGTTATTTTCAGCAGTTCCGCACCAATGAGAAGAAAAGGAGCATTGGTACGAGCACGCCGATACGTTACCGCAGGGGAAAGTGAAGACAGACAGATCTTCATTGTCCGCTTTGTGAGAAAAGAATAATAAGAAGAGTAGGCTTTTAAGAGAAGGGGTTCTTTATGGCTTACAGCACAATCCAGGAGCTTCACAAACGAAAGGATGAGGAACAGGCGAAAGTCAGGTTGCTTATTACCAAAGCGCTTGCAACCAAGGATACTACCTATACAACCGGCAAGGTGGGTCAGGGCAGCGGGCAGCACGTTTTGGTGCTGGGCGGCACGGGCTATATCGGCAGGGCGCTGGTTCCCGAACTGGCGCAGCGCGGTTATAAACCGGTGCTGCTTGCACGGCACGCGCAGGCTCAGGAAACGTATCCGCACGCTGAGGTTGTCATAGGGGAGGTGAGTCAAAAGGCGGATGTTGAGAAGGTCTTTGATGCCTTTCCGGTGGAAGCGGTCATAACCCTTTTAAGCAGCCGCCGACCCAATGATGAAGAGGAGTGCCGGCGGGTTGATTACCGGTCCAATGTTAACGCCATTCAGGCAGGGGCAGGAAGGGGCCTGAAACATTTCATTCATATCTCCGATAGCGGCTGCTACCGCCCGGAACTACTGCCCCAGGTCTACAAACTCCAGGTTGAAGGGGAACTCATCGGCCATTTTCACGGGCCGGTAAATTATTCGATTGTGCGGCCCACCTCCTATTACCCGCACCTGGCCATCAATTTCAGCGAAGTGCAGAACGACAGGCCCTGCCGTATTTTTGATCACGGCGAGTGGGCGGTGAGCAACCCCATTTCACGGGAAAACCTCTCTGAGTTCATTGTCAACCTGCTTTTTAATGAGAATAATTACGGAAGAATCTTTCCGGTGGGCGGGCCATGGGTGGAAGACAATATTTGTACTCTAAGGCGGGCCAATGAGCTGCTGTTCGAGGTGCTGGGCAAGCCGGAGAAATTTACGGTTGTATCCATGGAATCCTGGGAGCGGCGGATCAAGATCATGAAGGCTATCAGTATGGTGCTCCCATGTTTAAGCGGATGGCTTTTTACCTGGAAGCCGCAAAATACTGGTCAGTTGTCAGCCACTTTTCGCCTCCGTATGGAAATGATACCTTTAAAGCATACCTGATAAAACTAAAGGCAAGCGGCTACAACGCCGGTACCATGCGGGACCGCATGAAATCGGGCACAAGCATGATTCCCACGCATGTCTAGTGATGTCAGGATGCTAGCCTGACGTCACAAACTGTTTTAAGGCTGACCCGTAACTTCAATCCAGGATAGGTAATGGAACAAGCGGATGTAACCATAATAGGGGCAGGGGCGGTTGGGCTTTCCGTTGCCTCCTGCGTTGCCAACGGCAGCAGAAACGTGGTCCTGATTGAAAGGCATGCCTCTTTCGGGCAGGAGACATCAAGCAGGAACAGCGAGGTGATTCACGCGAGCATTTATTACCCGCAGAACTCGCTGAAGGGCAGATTCTGCCTGGAGGGAAATGAGCTGATGTATGAGCTGTGCGAACGGCACAACATCCCTCACCGCAGGACCGGGAAGCTGATTGTTGCCGTGAGTGAACAGGATGAGGAACAGCTGCCGCAGCTGCTCCAAACCGCACGGAACAACGGGGCTAAAGGCGTGGCATCATCGGCGGGGAGGAAATGAGAATCCAAGAGCCGAAGGTGTCCGCGCGGGCAGCGATCCTCTGTCCCACGTCAGGGATTGTGGATTCCCATAGCCTGATGCAATACTATGAGCGGTCTGCCATCGAGGGAGGCGCCAGCCGTCGTCTACAACACCGAAGTGAGGGCGGTGGAGAAGAAAGGCGGCGGATACCTCGTGCGGGTGAACGACACGGCCGGCAGGGATTATGAGTTCCGGACCAGGATCTTGATAAATTGCGCGGGGCTCGAGTCGGGGAACGTGTCGGCGATGCTGGGCATAGATGTTGATGAGGCAGGCTACCGGATCAGCTACTGCAAGGGGATGTACTTCCGGGTGAGCGGCAGCATCAGCCGGTTTCCCACAATGCTCATCTATCCTGTGCCGCCGTGGCCGGGCTTTGTGGGCATACACACCACCCCCGATCTCGGCGGGGGGATGCGCCTGGGGCCCTACGACGTATGGGTTGACAAAATAGACTATACGGTTGACGAATCGCTGCGCGACTATTTTTACCGCTCCACGGTATCATTTCTGCCATTTCTGAAAATGGAACAGATCAATCCTGACATAGCGGGCATTCATCCCAAAGTTCAGAAAGAGGGGGAACCCATGAAGGATTTCATAGTCAGGCATGAAGCGGATCGCGGCCTTGAGAATTTCATTAATCTTGTCGGCATCGAATCTCCCGGGCTTACCTCGTCTCCGGCTATAGGAAAATATGTTGCGGCAATGGTTGAGGAAATATCATGAGCCGCACTGCGGTGCAGGCGGTTTCCCGGGAAATATTCCTTTCGAGGTTCATTTGCCCGCAGCAAAGGCTTTGCTTATTTCAGGCGCTATTTTTAAGGCTTCCGCTTTAATCTGCTCCTTTGTCTTTTCTACTTTCTTTTCCTGTACCTTTTCCTGTGCCAGAATTTCGTAGTACCCCACCACCGTTCCTCCCTTGGCCGTGACCAGGCTTTTAATCTTCTGTCGCTGCTCCTCATTTAACGATGCGTTGGTGGTGGTTAAAAGTATGATCTTTTTACCATCGAATCTGTTCAGCTCGATGAATTTGCGCATGGCGGGAGCGAGCGTTGCCATCCAGATTGGTGAGCCGAGGACAATGCAGTCGCTGGACGCAAGGTCTGCGCTTTTTGGTTCTATCTCTGTGTCCAGAACCCATTTGGGCTTCGCATCCTTTTCCATTTTTAAATTTTCCGGAGGGTTCTTTACGTCCTTCAATTCCAGAACCGTGGCCCCCAGACTCTTTTGAATAGCTTCACAGGCAACCCTGGTATTCCCCGTATAAGAAGAGCACACGATAAGTGTCTTGCCGTCCGGGGGGGCGGCAGACACAATCGAAGCACTTAACAGTGTGCTGATAATCATTGCCATGTTAAAAAATGATTTCACGATGTTAGAGCAATGCATGGTTTTATTCCTCCTGAGTATAGTGTGGTTGAAATGTTTAAATGATAACATAAGGGTACCGGGGGAACAAAGCAAAATGTCCTTATTCTTTTTTGGGGTGATCCGGGAGGAGAGAGAGGTCTGTTGTTTCCTTTTCAATCGCTATAACCTGAGGAAGGTCATTTTTGGGATTGTTTACCAGCGTGGAAACCGGATACATCTTCATTTCACTGGCCGGATAGGGCCGCAGCATTTTCATTGCCTTCATTATGTCCAGCCCGGGATCAAGCCATACTTTTTCATCGTGCGGCAACAGGATCACCGGCATCCGGTCGTGAATTCCGGCAATGAGCTGGTTGGCATCGGTGGTGATGATGGAAAAAGATTTCAGCTCCTTTCCCGTTTCATCTTTCCAGTAATCGCAGATCCCGGCCAGGGCAAAAGGTTGTTCGTCCTTGAGAACCACCCGGTAGGGAACTCTCCTGGCACCTTTTCGGTCCCATTCATAAAATCCATCCGCCAGCACCAGGCAGCGGTGTTTTTTAAAGGGGGTCCTGAAGGCCGGCTTTTCCGCGATGGTTTCCGCCCTGGCGTTGATCATGCGTGTTCCGATTTTCGGGTCTTTGGCCCAGAAGGGAACCAGCCCCCAGTGGAACAATTGAGCGTCATTGGGAGTCTCTTCCGGTATGACCCACAGCTCCTGCCCCGGCGCCGCGTTATAGCGCAGGCGGTAATCATCTGCCGGTATGTTGATATCAAACCGTTTTTTGATCAATTCCCAGGGAGAGGTCAGGGAAAACCGGCCGCACATAATTTATCGTTCCCCCCGTATTTTTATTGACGGAATGTAACTTGGGGCTTGACAGGTGAACATTCGTTCACTATAATCAATCTATCACACTTATGAAGGGAAAGCCCATGCAAAAAGATCACGAAAAGCAATTATACAAATTCTACCAGAAAAACAAGCGGATGCCAAGCTTTCGCGAAATCGGCCGGATCACGGGGCTCAAATCCACCAACGCCGTGAGCAAGCTGGTCGACAGGCTGGTTGCGCGGGGGATCATCAAGAAGGACGCGGCGGGCAAATTAATTCCCAAAAGGCTCCCGGGTGCAACCAGGATTCTGGGAACGGTAGCGGCGGGGTTCCCCTCGCCCGCGGAAGAGGAGCTGGTTGACACCATCACCATTGACGAGTTCCTGATCACCAATAAAGAGGCCACCTACATGCTCAAGGTCAGCGGCGACTCCATGATCGAGGCGGGTATCCATCCCGGCGACATGGTGCTGGTTGAGAGGAACAGAAGCCCGAAAGAAGGGGATATTGTTATTGCCGAGGTTGATAAGGAGTGGACGATGAAGTACCTCAAAAAACAAAACGGCCGCCTGGTTTTGGAGCCCGCCAATAAGAAGTACAAAACCATTGTTCCCGGAGACGAGCTGAAAATTGCCGCCGTGGTTATCGCGGTGATCAGGAAATATTACTAACACCTGAAACCACTTTTTCAACAATCTATAATGAACGAACAGCCGCTTTCCATCGGCTCATTTGAGAGGGCCATCCTCCATATTGACGGGGATGCCTTTTTTGCCGCCTGCGAGCAGTCAAGAGACCCCGCCCTTAAGGGCAGGCCGGTAATCACCGGCAGGGAGCGCGGCATAGCCGCCTCCTTAAGCTACGAAGCCAAGGCCCTGGGAGTGAAGCGGGGCATGCGCATATCCGAAATAAAAAAGATATGCCCCGGGGCCATCCTGCTGCCTTCCGACTATGAAACCTACAGCCTGCTCTCCAAAAGGTTTTTCGAAATTGTGCGCCGCTACACGCCGGAAATCGAGGAGTATGGCATTGACGAGTGCTTCGCCGATATCACCGGGCTCCGCCGCCCGCTTCGCCTGTCGTACTGCAAAATAGCCGAGAAGATAAAAACGGATGTGGATACGGAGCTGGGCTTCACTTTCTCCATCGGGCTCGGCCCGAATAAAACCATTGCCAAAATCGGTTCCAAATGGAAAAAGCCGTCGGGTTTCACTGCCATCCCCGGCTATCTGATCCATGAATTTCTGCGGCACAAGCCCGCCGGAGATGTCTGGGGCATCGGCCCGCAAACCAGCGCCTTTCTCAAAAAGGCCGGAGTGCGTACCGCGCTTGAGTTTGCCCGGAAAAGCGAGGAGTGGGTCAAGGGCAGATTTACCAAGCCCATTTTTGAAACCTGGCAGGAACTCAGGGGCATTTTCGTGTTTCCGCTCGACACCATAGGGAGAACCACCTACACCTCGGTGCAGAAGGTCAAGACCTTTACCCCTCCTTCCAGCGACCGTGACTTTGTGTTTTCACAGCTTTCCAAAAATGTTGAGAATGCCTGCATAAAACTGAGGCGCTATGATCTGGCCGCGGGCAGGGGGGCATTTTTTCTCAAGCTCCAGACGTTCCGCTACGCAGGTCTCGAGCTCCGGTTTTCCCGCCCCACCTCCATACCCAGCGAGATCATCAAGCTCATAGACGCTCACTTTGATACCGTCTATGACAGCCGCTGCCTGTACCGGGCTACGGGCATAGCGCTTTTCAAACTGGAAGAAGACAAGATCAAACAGCTGGATTTGTTCAACCAGGCCCTGAAGGCCCTGGAAATGAAAAAAATCTACAAAAGCGTAGATGAGATAAATCAAAGGTTCGGCAAGCATACCGTTTTTCTGGGCAGCAGTTTTCTGGCCCATGACCGTCCCCAGCACGAGCGGGAACGGGGCGATACCCCTGAGCGGAAAAAGCTTTTGCTAAAAGGGGAGAACCGGAGGCAGCGGATTGGAATACCGATGTTTATGGGGAAAGTTACCTGAAGGGCCTGCCATACGGGGAATGTTTTATGAAATTATTTGTTTTTTTCTAACAAGCAGGTAAAATTATCTGAGTGTACAAGGTATGCTCTTGACTAAGGCTTATTGATGCTTAGTATTTGCCTACAGTTGATAAATGGTCTGTGATGTTCGTTCATAAGTTAATTTGGCAAAATCTAACAGAGCAGTGAACATGCCCTTTGGTTACAGCAACCCTTGGTAGGGCAATAGTAAAAGAGAGATTTAAGCCAAAGAAACTAAACGGCATTGCGGATTCATCTTAAAGCCCCTCATTGGTTAAACCTTTGAGGGGCTTTGTGTTACCCGGCCGGCACACCCCCGTCGATCAGGTACAAAAAAAAATAAAAATCAACCTCACTCAAACCTTGACCGGCTTTAATCCATGGTTATTGTTTGGCCACACAAGAGAGCAAATATAAAAGGGAGGTGAATGAATATGGCAATCACACTGTGGAGAGATAGGAGACCTTTTGAGGGTCTGACTCGGTGGTTCGATGATATCGACACGTGGTTCGATACGGGGTTCTTTACCGATATGCCTGAGAAGCTGTGGCGGCCTGCGATTGACGTGGAAGAGAAGGATGGAAAGTATGTCGTGCGGGCTGACCTGCCGGGGATGAAGAAAGGGGATATCCATATTGAACTGCGGAACGGATATCTGAGGCTGCGGGGAGAAAGGAAGTCGGAGCACGAGGAGAAGCAGGATACCTATCACAGGGTTGAAAGGTCGTACGGCACTTTCGAGCGGACGCTGAGCGTACCTGAGGGTGTAACCGAGAAGGACATACACGCCCAGTACAAAGACGGCGTGCTGGAAGTGACCATGCCTGCTCCGAAAGCGGAAAAGCCGAAAACCGCCGAAATAAAAATTGAATAAGCTTTAGCAGATTGTTTTAATGGAGAAAGGGGGCTGATATTCAGCCCTCTTTCCATTTTATGAGGCTTGTCACTATTTCCCTCACCCATCTATTGATGTAAATTGATTTTTTAAATTGCATCTGGCAATATTCTCGAGTTGAATCGGCACCTGTATTGACGCGTGCTTATTTTTCCCTTATACTCTTGCAAACATAAGGACAGTCGGTAGCATTGGGTACAAAGCAGGTTTTATTACTGGATGACACAGGAGGCAGGCTTTATGAGGCTTATGGCCATTATTGGCAGTCCGCGAAAGGGCGGTAATACTGAACTTTTGGTAGAGCAGGTTGTTGCAGGATGCAGGAGCAAGACTGATATAGATTTGGAAAAAATTCTCATTGTAGATAAACGGATTGATTACTGTAGTGGCTGCCTGACATGCATCATGCCTTCACCGGGAACAGGCAGGTGTGTGATAGAGGATGGCATGGCAGTCATTTTAGAAAATATGAAAAAAAGTGACGCTTTCATTTTTGGAACACCCAATCATATGCGGACCGTAAGCGCTCCTCTTTTAAATTTCCTGAGCAGAATGCTCCCCCTGATGGAGTTTAAAGCTCTCTATGACAATAAAGGAAATAGAATCGGAGGTGAGATCAGTACTGCAATTCAAAACAAGCCGGTGGCTGTGGTTATCAACCAGGGCGAACCGTATTTCTGCTCTTCTCTTGTCTATGAGGTTCTGGAAAACAATTTAAAGGATTTCAGATTGCAGAGGGCAGGAAACATAATCAGCATGAACAATTTGGCAAAAGGAGACGCCGGCAAGAATAAAGAGGATCTTGAGAAAGCTTTTGATTTGGGAGTCCAGTTGGCTATTGCGGCCGGTTATGCATAGAGACTTTATGGAATGAGGTTTGCCCGCTATCCACTTATATCCGCATGCAATGGTCATGGAATGAGCTGCGATCCCTTAGCGATTATGCTGCCTTCCAGGGTCTGGAGGAAAAGGGTATCTCGCCCAGCGCCATGCGGCAGAGATCGGTTATAAATATTGCCGCAAGTCCTCGATTCTCACACACCTCGCTGGTGAGCCAGTAGCAGCCGGGGCATAAAAATACCATCCCTTCAGCGCCATAGTCGAGCGCGTCATCCAGGTTCCTTGTGAGGATTTGTGAGCCGCGTTCGGGGTCTGTTTCCCGCAGGCCGAAAGCGCAGCAAAGGGCGTTCTTACGGTCATATCGCCGGGCCACCCGCTCCACTCCTATAAGCTCAAACAGCTTATCGAGGGAGGGCTCTTTTTCAGGCGTGTAGCGGGAGATGCAGGGCCGCTGGTAGGCTATCTTCCTGTTGAGCTTACTGATAGAACTTTCATGCTCCTGAAGGTAGCCGAGCATATAGTCAATGATGTGGACAGCCCTGAAGGGCACGGTGATTCCATACTCAGGGGCCTTCCTGACAACCATGGCATAACAGTCATCATGGACAAAGACGATTTCCGGCTTGTTGAGCTTCGCAAGGTTATCGATGTAGCGCTGGGTGCATGAGCGTACCCTGCTTTCCATGCCGGTGTGGAGGAAGACGGCGCGCGAAAAGTAATCACTTCCCCGGACCAGGGTCAGCCCGGCAAACATTCTGCTATCGGTGATGCCAAGGGGATACGCGTGGCCCATGACGCAGAGGTTCAGGGCCGGCTTGTCCGGGTCGCCCGGGATAATTTCGTTGGGGACAGCGGTCAGTGTCTGCTCAATAAAATCTGCAACACCGGGTTGCACAAAATGCATCTTTTTCTCTTCCTGCAGTCTCAGGATCAGGTCATAGGGGTTGGCGCCAGTGGGGCAG
>CAWCBP010000001.1:0-1270997 GCA_963793865.1 uncultured delta proteobacterium | reverse complement strand
TCACCGCCTCGTAGGTGTCGGCAAGAATGGAGTTCTTGTACCGTCCCTCGGTTGAATCCTCCCCCCTGCCCAGGAGCAGAAAGTCCCCCAGGTGCAGGTCGCGTGCGATCTCAGCGATCCTTCTCTGGTTCACCAGCGCGGCGCGCAGCTTGGTAAGCTCTCCTTCGGCGCGGGACGGAAAGGCTTCCATGAGGATGTGACTTATCACCAGCTCGAGCACCGCGTCACCGAGAAACTCCAGCCGCTCGTTGTCGGACAGCCCCTCGGAGATGTTTTCATTGGCGTATGATTTGTGCATGAGAGACTGATTAAGCACAGCCGGCTTTTTGAATTTATAGCTCAGATTTTTCTGCAGCTGCTTGAGCTGCAGGCGTCGTTCCTTCTTCATTGCTAAATGGTTTTCTCCGGGCGATGATTCTCATTCAGGGCCGATTGTTTACACGCATGATTCACCGGCAGGAGTTCATGACGCATTTGATCATCGGCTTAACTTGTGCTGATATTTCCAGTATTTGCAATTGAGGACCCACTATAGTAAAAATAACCGCATGAGTCAAATGGTATTTCTCGGGAGGGTATGGTGCCGGCACAGGATAAAGTGCTTGCAATAATTGTTAAATACCATGATAATTTCCCGTGAGCAGTGGAAAAATGCATCGTTCAAAGACGCCATCTGTAATGGCGGCGATGTTACAAGGAGTGTTGAATGACTGAAAGGAAAAAGGTCATACCGGCCCGCATCCCCCGGGAAGTGTACCGGGCTTTGCAAGACATTGTAGGCCCGGACTTCATTACCGAGGACAGGGCGATCATTGAGACCTACAGTAAGTTTTCCGTTGACTGCCCCGGCTTCCTGAAAAAGCACGCCCGGGACCCTTCCAACATTCCCGCCTGTGTGGTGCTGCCCGCGACCACCGAAGAGGTGCAGGCCATATGCAGGGCGGCGAGCCGTTACGGCATCAGGCTCAATCCCTTTACCAACGGCCAGTTTCTGCTTGCCGCGCAGACAACCGGGGACCCCACCATATGCGTCCATGTCAGCAGGATGAACCGGGTGCGCATTGATGAAGACACCATGTCGGCGCGGCTCGGCGCCTATGCCGACTACGGGCAGCTGCAGGCGGAGGCCATGAAAAAGGGGCTCTGGAACGGCGGCACCCCGCTTGCCACCACCCTCTGCAAGCTTTCCTCTCAGAGCGCATTTGTGGGCATATGGCAGACTGACCACAAATATGGAACGCTTTCGCGCAACATTATCAGCATACAGGTAGTCATGCCCGACGGGGAGATCCTGGAGACAGGCTCCGGGACAACTGCCGGTGTTGACGATTTCTTCGAGTATGGACCGGGTCCTGACCTGCTTTCTCTCATACGCGGCAGCCTCGGGACCACAGGAATCATTACGGAAATAACGGTCAAGCTGCACCCCTGGCCGGGCGGCGCCGAGCTGCCCGAACCGGAGGCGGGACGCCCCAGCATACCCACCTACGGCGACGCTCGCTACGATACCCCTCCGCCTCCCCAACGCCACAAGCTGCTCTGGGTGGAATTCCCCGACATGGAGACGGAACTGAGGGCCCTCCGGGAAATAGCCTCCTCGGGGATCGGCATCGGGCTTAACGCCACGGGTGTTTACAACACCTATTACTGCTCTCCCACCCAAAAAATTACCCTGGAGCGGGTGGACAATCACTTTTTCCCCTTCCTTCAACTGCTATGTGATCATTCAGGGAATGGTATCGCAGAGGCAGATCGAATATGAAGAAATGGTGATGCGGGAGATCATTGCGGAAGCGGGGGGAACCTTCCTCTCGCAAACGCACAGGCCGGAGGTCCTTGAGGCGCTCGCTCCCTGGAACCTGGACTGCATTCGCCATTCAACCGGCTTCAGGATGAACCGCTACAACTACGCGGGCTCGATGGTGCCGGGAGGGGCGCTGGAAGATATCGCCTGCAAGACCCAGCGGATATGGGGGAACGCGCTGAAGACCTTCGGCGGTGAGACATACATTACCGACCGTGGAGGTGTTGAGGACACCCCGTTTCTTTACTCCATCAACAAGGGGGGCAGAACCTGGCTTGCGGAGGTTGACGTATATCCCAACCCCATGGATCCCGCCTCGCTGGAAAAGGGCAACGCCATGATACTCTCGGGGACGGTGAATCTGTTTGCCGAAAAGCTGGGCCTCGCGCCCACGGGCATTGGCGCGTCCTTTGAGCCGCTCACCTCTTTTTTCCCCGAGCAGGGACCCGATGCCTATCGCTTGTTCCGCAAGCTGAGGAAGGTTTTTGATCCGCAGGGGCTGTGCGCGCCGGGCAGACAGGTGTTCAGCCGCGAGGAATATGAAAATTTCCCCGACGCGGTCCTGGCCGCTCTCAACAAGCTCAGGCAGATGCACGGCATGCCGCCGGTTGAAAAAAATAACCGGCCGCGCGACGCGTCATGCGGCAAAAGGGAGGAAGGAACAAATAATGCCGGGAAAAGACAGCTTGGCAAAAATTGTGGGCCATGACCGGGTTCGGGATGATCACGCGTCGCTTGAACAATTCTCCCGCGATCAATCCTTTGCGCCATCACGGAGACCGGATGTGGTTGTCTATCCCGAAACGGTGGAGGAAATACAGGCGATCGTTCGATATGCCAATGAGGTTTGTGTCCCGATTACTCCCTTCAGCTCCGGCCTCAATTTTCACGGCGCGGCGGTGCCTGACCACGGGGGGATACTTTTAAACCTGTCGCGCATGAATAAAATAGTGCTGATCGACGAGAAGAACCTCCTGGCGGCAGTGGAGCCGGGGGTAACCTACGCGCAGCTCCAGGAGTATCTGCTGGAGCGGGGATACCGGGTGATGATACCCTTCGGCGCCGCCCCCGGGCGGTCCGTGCTCACCAGCTACCTGGAGCGTGACCCGGTCATGGCGGCGGCGAGTTTTGAGTACGGCAACGCGCTGATTATGGACACGGAGATTATTCTCCCCACGGGCGAGCTGCTCAGGACCGGTGTCTGGTCGACGGGCGACAAGCCCGGGGGATTCATGGGCCCGGTACGCCATCTCCTTTACCGGCTATGGACCGGAGCCCAGGGTACACTGGGTATCATGACCAAAATGTGTGTTCAGATCAATCCCCTGATCAGGGAAAGGAAGATCTTCTTTCTGACATTTAAGAACCTGTCAGATGTGCCCGGCCCGCTCGCGAGCATCCAGCGGCGGGAAATCGGACTGGAATGTTTTTTGATTAACGCCTTTAATCTGGCCGCCATGCTGGCGGACGGCTGGGAGATTCCCGCATCGTTTCCTGCCGCTCCCCGGCACTCAGATGCCTTCCTCCGTCTGAAAGCGGAGCTGCCTACCTGGACCATGGTCATCGCCTTGCAGGGCGCTCTGCGGCACCCCTGGGAGAAGATTGCCTACGAAGAGGAAGCCTTGCGGGAAGAATGCGAGCGCATGAATCTGCATCTCACGGAATCGCTCCCCGGCATTCCAGGCTTGGCGAGGATGATGGCTGAAGAGATCCTGCGTCCGTGGCGGGTGCTGAAGAAGTTCAATTACCGGGGTTCGGTGCACGACCTCAATTTCGCGGTGCCGCTTGAGAAGATTAATCAGATGGAATCTGTCATAAAGGATACCTGCCTGTCCCATGGCTGCAGCCCGGCGGACGTGGGAGGCTACCTGCTTCCCATTGAGCGGGGCAGGGCGGTGCACTGCGAGTTCGACCTGCACTGCGATCCGGCTGACCGGGAGGAGACGGAAGGGGTGAAGCGGGCCTGGCTTGAGGCAAGCGAGGCCCTGATGAACAAGGGCGCCTACTTCAGCCGCCCCTACGGGCCCTGGGCGGAGATGATGTACCGCCGGTCGGGCACCTACACCCGGAAATTAAAAGAGATAAAAGAGGAGGTGGATCCCAACCGCATTATGAATCCGGGCAAGCTCTGCTTTTAATCACGCTAAAAATATCAAGAAAAAAGGTTGACAAGAATGCAATCCTATAGTATCGTTCGCAAATTAATTTTTCTGAGGATCATATGAAGACGTACGATGCGAAAAAAGGTGAAGTGGAGCAATCCTGGTTTGTGGTTGATGCCGAGAGCAAGGTGCTGGGCAGGCTGGCCACCAGGGTGGCGGATGTCCTGCGGGGTAAACACAAGCCCATTTTTACCCCTTACGTGGATACCGGCGATTTCGTGGTGATTATCAACGCGGAGAAGATTCATCTGACCGGCACCAAGATGGAAAACAAGAAGTACTATCGTCACAGCGGCTATCCGGGCGGTCTCAAGATTACCACCCCCGCCGAGCTTTTGAGGAAAAAGCCGGAAGCCATTATAATGAACGCGGTGAAGGGCATGCTGCCCAAAACCAAGCTGGGCAGGCAGCAGTTCAAGAAACTCAAGGTGTACGCCGGTAAGGATCATCCTCATCAGGCGCAGCAGCCGAGCGAGCTCAAGGTTTGAATGCCTAAAGGAGAGAAAAGGTTTAATTATGGTTGAACAGGCGGTATACAGCGCAACAGGAAAAAGAAAGAGCTCCATTGCCCGGGTGAGAATGATGCCGGGAGATGGGAAGTACTGCATCAATGAGAAGACCATTGATGAGTATTTCAAGCGTGAAACATCCAAGATGATCATCAAGCAGCCTTCCGAGCTGACCGAAACCACGGGCAAATACGATGTGTATGTGAATGTAAAGGGCGGGGGCATGAACAGCCAGGCGGGCGCCATCCGCCACGGCATTGCCAAGGCCCTCTTCATCCTCAATGCTGATTTCCGGTCCGTTCTGAAAAAGGCGGGGCTCCTGACCAGGGACTCCCGTGTCAAGGAAAGAAAGAAATACGGCCAGCGTAAGGCTCGTGCCCGCTTCCAGTATTCAAAACGCTAAAAGGTCTCGATTTCTCTTCGAAGAAGGCCTTTGGGCCTTCTTTTTGTTTTGACGCGCTGACGAGGACACACAGTGAAAAAGGTTGCGATCATAGGGGCAAGCGGCTATACCGGTATAGAGATCATGCGACTGGTGGCCATGCACCCGCGTGTAGAACTGGTTGCGGTGAGTTCGGAGCAGTTTGCCGGGAAAGAGGCTTGCGAGGTCTTCCCCTTTCTTGCCGGCAAGATCAGACTTGCCTTCCAATCCCTCTCACAGCACACGGATCTGGAGAAGGCTGATTATGCCTTTGTTGCCCTTCCTCACCAGAAGGCCATGGAAGTGGTCCCCGGGCTCCTCCGGAAGGGTGTCAGGGTGGTCGACTTAAGCGCTGATTTCCGTTTCCGCGATGCAGCAGTGTACGAACAATGGTACAAGGGGCATACGGCCCCTGAGTTGCTGGCGGACGCTGTATACGGTCTTTCTGAAGTGTACCAGGAGAGGATCCGTGGCGCGGCACTGGTTGCAAACCCGGGATGCTATCCAACCGCTGCGCTGTTGCCGCTCATTCCCGTGATCAAAAGCGGGCTGGTGGTTGCCGAGGGTATAGTCGTGGACGCCAAGTCAGGCGTCAGCGGGGCGGGAAGGGGAGCGGTGCTGACCTCGCTGTTTGCCGAGGTAAACGAGGGGGTCAAGGCCTACAAGGTGGGCACTCATCAGCACACCCCGGAGATCGAGCAGGAGCTTTCATGTGCGGCACAGAAGCCGGTGGTCATCAATTTTACACCTCACCTCATTCCCATGAACCGCGGCATTTTGGGGACCATCTATGCAACCCTGGCCGGCAAAGCGACTCAGGAAGAGGTGCTGCAGTGTTATCGCAGCTTTTACGACGGGAGCGGTTTTATCAGGATATGCGCTCCAGGAACAATTCCCTCAACTCATCAGGTGCGCGGATCCAATTACTGCGATATCGGTTTTGTCATTGATAAGAGGACCAACCGGCTGATTATCGTCTCAGCCATTGATAACCTGCTCAAAGGCGGGGCAGGGCAGGCCGTCCAGAACATGAACATTATGGCCGGTTTTCCGGAGGACGCCGGAATCAACCAGCCCCCCCTGTTCCCCTGAGAGGGGGACGCCCTTAAAATTCTAACATTCTCTCTGGCGCATTGGTAACTTAGAATTTTAAGGGCGTCCCCCCTTTATGGGTGTTTGACTGACGCTGCTTTTCTAATGTGGAAATCGCGAGTAAGATCATGTAGGGGCGACCGGCCGGTCGCCCCTACGTTTGCCCATAAGCAATAATTATAAAAATCAATTGCGGGAATGTTTACCCGCAATGAGATTCAGTGCCTCCTCTTTTGTGGATATGAGGCCCTGCCGCTCGCCTTCTCGTATTTCCTCGATTACCTCACCCACCTTTTTACCCGGCTTCAACTGTAAGGCTTCCATGATTTCATTCCCGCTGAGCAGAGCAGTTTCACCCTTTACGGGCCGGTTGCAGTAATAATAGTCCAACAGATCAGCAATAACCGGGTAAAGCGGGATCGACTGCGGATCAGCAATGTTCCCATCGCGTGTGGCTATGGTATCCGCAAGAGCCAGGATGAGTGTATAAAGAAGCGTGCCCTCCAAATCCCTTATGAGCCGGTAGCGTGCACGGTCGGTGACCCTTTGCAGAAGTTGCAACTGCAGGGGCCGCATGTGTTGCTGAATAACCTTTGATATAATGGTTGTGGTTTTGTTTGCCAGCTTGAATCTGGCGGCAATCCGGCGGGCTATCTTCATGCCGGCCTGCTCATGACCGTAAAAATGTATCTCCCCGTCATGCTTTTGGCAGGTTGAAGGCTTTCCGACATCGTGGAGCAGGGCAATGAAAAGGACCAGGGCTATCCGGGGAATGTTGCCCTCGATTATTTGTGAAAAATAGCTTTGGATCGCATCCCTGTGCCGGGGAAAGAAGCGTTCCGGATTGCATAGGATTATCTCCGTGTAATCAACTGTTCGAAGGGCATGTTCAAAAAGGGTGTAGGCGTGGTGTGAGCCCTGATCCATGCCGCGCATGCCGTCAATTTCCGGCAGGAGGATGGACAGGAGTTCCAGCCTGTCAAGCTGCTTAAGCGATTCAGAGGCTCCCGGCCGGCAAAGTATCATAAAGAATTCATTTCTGATCCTTTCCCAAGAGCAGGTGAGAAGCCTTGCTTTTGTTTCTCTGATGAGCCGTTCGGTTTCCGGTTCAATAGTGAAATGACATTGTTTTGAAAACCTGATCGCACGCAGAAGCCTCACCGGATCATCTTCAAAAGCGCGCGGTGAACAAGACCGGATCCGTTTTCTTTGCAGGTCCTCCATGCCGCCGGTTGGGTCAATGAGGGTCAACTCACCTTTTTCAAAGATGTCACTGAGCCCAAGGGCGAGGGCGTTGACGCTAAAGTCCCGGTTGGTTAAATCAGGGATGATCTCGCCCTCAAGCAAAGGGGCGAAATCCGCGGTGTGATATGTACCGTTATCCTGAATGATGGCCCTGTAATTACCCCGGATTTCGTCAAGGCAGAAAACGCTGCCATTAAATGCCCGGGCAAATTGCCGTGCGATTGATTCCACATCCCGTGCGACCAGGAAGTCGATGTCTTCGCTTATGGTACCCTTGAGATGGAGGTCCCGCACAACACCACCCACCAGGTAAATCTCATGATTGTTTTTTTTGGCAATCTCATAGGCGGTCTTGATGGGGGCTGAGTTGCGAAGGAGTTCAAGCATAGCGGGTGGCTTCTGTTATGGAGTACTGGAGTCTTGGATACCGCCTCATAATTTTTAACTTCCACACCCCTGACCGGAAGGGCTTTAAACCACGAAACACACGAAGAGTGTAAGGCTCTTTTTTTTCTTTACTGTCGAGTGTGGACTGCCTGCTGTGGACCGTTTCGTTGACCCTGCTCCCTGACCCCTGTTCCCTCTCTCTACATTCCCACCCCATCAATTTTTGCCTTACAGTAAGGACAGGAGCCGTCCACTATTCTGTTCTCGGCGATGGTAAATCCCAGCCTTTGAATCAAGGGCTTTTTGCAGCTGTAGCAGAAGGTGTTCTCGCCTTCTTCGCCCGGCACGTTTCCCTGGTACACATACCTGAGACCTTCGCTCAAACCTATTTCCCGGGCCCTTGTGAGCGTGCTGACCGGCGTTCTCCTTGCATCAGTGAGGCGGTAGGTGGGATGAAATGCGCTTATGTGCCAGGGTATTCGTTCGTCAAGTCCTTTGAGGAATTGCGCAATCTCCCGCAGTTCATCGTCCGAGTCATTGTGGCCGGGAATGATCAGGGTGGTGATTTCTATCCATATGCCCAGCTTGTGGTACAGCGCGATGGTATCAAGTACCGGCTGCAGTTTCGCGCCGCACACCGTGCGGTAAAATGACTCGGAAAAACTTTTCAGATCGATATTTGCGGCGTCAAGATATGGGCCTATGGCCGTGAGCGCCTCCGATCCGGTGTAGCCGTTGGTGACAAACACATTGGTGAGCCGGGCCTCCCGTGCAAGGCGTGCGGTATCGTATGCGTATTCAAAATAGACGGTGGGTTCGGTATAGGTGTAGGATATGCTTTTGCAGCTAAACTTATCGGCCAGTGAGACAATGGTTTGGGGCGGCAGGTCATCGCCGGCGATGCGTCGTTCATCCCGCGGCATCTGGGAGATGCTGCTGTTCTGGCAGTGCAGGCACTTGAAGTTGCACCCGACGGTTGCGATGGAGAAGGATCTTGAACCAGGGTAAAAGTGAAAGAGGGGTTTTTTCTCGATGGGGTCAACCGCCTCGCTGATAGCCTTCCCATAAACAAGGGTATAGAGGACACCGCCGCGGTTTTCCCTGACCCCGCAGATACCCGTCTTCTCCGGCTGAATGGTGCAGCAGTGAAAGCAGAGAAAGCAGTGCACTTCCTGATTGTTTCCCTTGCGGTAAAAAAGCGCCTCTTGCATGACGACGTCCTCGCTTTGCTAAACAACCCCCCGTAGCCAATTAGGCACCACCATGCATGAAAATTGCTCATTCCCTCTCCCCGACGGGGCCTGTGTCACAATTCACTAAATTGTCATTTCGAGGGAACCGAGAAATCTTCTAAGATAACAAAATCAATTATATAAGATTCCTCACATTCGTTCGGAATGACAAAACTTCCTAATAGGACACATTCTCCCGTGGAAGAGGGTGAGGGGGTATGCTCAATCTATTGTCGTATTAAATCTTTTCTTCTCTGACGGAGGCAGGGAAGGTTTTTTCTCACTTGCTTCAGGTATGTGAGGTCGAGCTGCGCATAGATTATTCCATTGCCCTCCCGGCGTGATGCCAGAATATTTCCCCAGGGGTCAACGATCATGGAATGGCCGTAGCGCTGGGTGCCCTGGGGATCCTTGCCGTGCTGGTTGGCTGCGATTACATACACCTGGTTTTCGATGGCGCGCGCCCTGAGCAGCACCTCCCAGTGTGCTTTGCCGGTCGCGAAGGTAAATGAGGAGGGGACTGCTATGATGGTTGCCCCGCAATCAACCAGGGCGCGGTACAGCTCCGGGAAGCGAAGATCATAGCATATGCTGAAACCGATCCTGCCCAGGGGAGTCGGCACGGTGACGATTTCGGCTCCGGCAGAGTAAGCGGCTTTTTCATTTATAAAAGCCCCATTAGGTAATCTTACCCTGAAGAGGTGGAGTTTCCGGTACATACCGGTGATCCTGCCGGATGGGCTTATCAGGAAACTGGTGTTAAACGGCCTGGGACCGCGTGGGTTTATCTCCAGGATGGAGCCGCAGAGCAGGAATATCTTGAGCCTGGCGGCAAGCTCAGCCATGCGCATCGTGGTTGCCCCCGGTATAGATTCAGAAGCAAGGGGAATCTCGCGTGAGTTGCCCTGCCAGCTAAAGAGCTCAGGCAGGGCTACCAATCGGGCTCCCTTACGGGCAGCCTCTGTGACCAGATCAGCTGCCAGCCTCAAGTTTTTATCTTTCTCGGAGCCGCTGTTCATTTGCACAGCGGCAACAATTATCTTGGCCATGGCTCAGGAAGGCTCCTCACCGGACCAGACATCTTTTATAATGGTGCGGAAAGTTTTCCAGGATTGCCGCTTTTTGCCCCTCGATTAAGGCGATTGTCCGATCATCAAAGATGCCTTTATTATAATAATCCTTTACTTCGTCTTCATCAAGTACCGTCGGTTTCCCATCGGGACTGAACCAGATATCCAGCTCAAGATCCACATAGCGGACAAAGTCTTCGCCGATTTCAACATCGCGGGCGATGTGAAAGAGGTAACCGATGATCGAAGTATCCGGTTTTTTAAATATCCAGAGGATATAGTTTCTGTCCTCCCAGTAATGGGCGATGGTGACGGAGCCTCTTTCAATGGCGATGGCGCCGACAGTGTTAGAACCGGGTGTGACGTAGCGCAGCACCGCGTACTTTTCTTGGTGATGCAATAGATCGCATGAAAATTCCTGAGGCGGTTTGTCGCTATGCAATCGTATTTCACGGAAGGGCTTGCAATGTAACATTGTGGATGTGATTAAGCTTCGGGCGCCGCGGGGTTAATTTGATTTTAGCAATGGGATTTCGCGCTCGCGAACAGCTTCCGATGCATATTGCAGGGCTTCCTGGATATCCTTGTGTTCAAGATCGGGATACGAACTGAGAATCTGCTCTTCTGACATACCGTCAGCAACCATGCCAACAACGGTTGCAACAGGTATTCGAAGTCCTCTTATGCAGGGAACGCCATCCATCTGGTGGGGATCAACAGTTATTCGGGTAAATTTCATTTTACTTCCTCCCGTAGGTGAAAAAATGTTAAGTATCACTGATAATTATTATACAGAAATATGATACAACGAAGCAAGTGCTTAATTTAGAGCAAGGAATTATAAGTAGATAGGAATATACGGCAGGTGCTAAATTACTCTGCAGAGGGAGGGATGTCTATAAAGGATTCAGTGTAACGGGAATTGATTTTGTAACATTGAATGGTGCTTCGGATATTTTAGGTTCATATAGATGGTAGTAACATCACATAATCATCATCCTCAATTTATGCATGTTTGCAGATGTATCTTTCTACCCAGCATGATTGTTATATATAGCTTGCAAGATTCTTAATTTAGCTATAATGGGTGGAATGCGCTTGACCTCTACATTAAAGGTTAGTACAAAGTATGGGTTCTGCGAATAGTAAGATCTTTGCCATCTGGCATTTATTTGCAGGCATAAAAAGTCCAATGGCTCATACTGGACGTGCAATACAATCTCTAGCATTTCGGAGTCACTTGGAAAACATTCACTCTATCAAAGGAGAAGCATCGTGGGAAAAGGAAACGTCTCCGGAGGGACTCTTTTCAATAGTGCACTATTGCTTGCCCTTATTTTGATGATCACCGGGCAGAAAGCTCTGGGTTCGACAACACAAAAATATTTTTTGCCGGTGACAGTACGGGAACATGCTGTTATGAATCAATTAACGGAGGAGACCTATATCAGAAATCACTGTTCAACAGATTGAGGGCCAACCCCCCGGCCGGAATGAGTATCGAGCCGGACCGTGATATAAAGTCCATACTACCATGCAATCCATTTAAGCCAAATGAGAGTGGCTATGGTGGTTTGAAGATTTATGATTGGGCAACAGAATGTGTAGATTCATCCGGGAATGGGGTTTGCAACTGGTCCTGCGATATGACAGAGTTAGAGTGCTGCTGTACATTCAGGAGAGGCTGTATTGAACAATCAGATGCTCAATATGTCATACTAGCTTTACTCAATAATGATCTCAATTACCTCGATACTTTCTATCATGGAGATGTGAAGCTTGTGATTGAAGCGGCAAAAAGCCTTGTCATGAGTCTAACCAGGCAGGGAAGGACTGTTATATGGATCTCTTATAGCCCAATTGGATACGGAAATCTCGGCGGGGGTAGAGTGCCCTGTAGAAACACAAGTAGCTGCTTTTTTGCCATTAACTCAAATGCTGAATACTTTTACCAACAGTTCATTCCCTGGATACATGACCAGCAAGGTGTATATATAATTGATTTTTTCAATCACATTAAGGAAATATATGGCTCTCATGTGTCACAATTCTCTGGTGTATACCAGTACGATGGGGTTCAGTCTTAATCCAGCAGGACATCAGCTATATTATGATTTTGTTTATACAAAATTGCAGGACATATTAGCTGCGGAGAAAAATTAGTACCAACATCATTCGTGGTATTACTGTGACCACTGACCATCTTTTTTACATTGTGTCAACCCAGCAATCTCCTCACATTTTATATTACTGCCAGATGGTTGTTTATATAGAGGCAAAACAATTTATGTTACAGTATGTAACCTGTGGTATCGTGGGCGTTTGATATTACTTGCAATTACCGAAAGCAGTGTAAAGAAAACATTTACCGTCACATTGATTCAGTAATGTTAAAAAATTCAATCTTCTATAAAAGAGGGGACGTTCGTGCAGAGATTGCGCAGCTTACCTCCAGAACGATTCTTCTTTTTTCCATGCAAAGAGCTAAACATTACATTACCATAGTGAGGCATAAAAGCGTTCAGATGGCGTGGCATACTCTGTATCTTCCTCTGCCACCTCTTTGCCGTAAAGCAATTTCCACACGAACGTCTCCCTCCGTTATGCACGTGGGGAATCAGAAAAGACCCCCCAGGCTGCCTGCATATCCGGTGAGTTCAATGTAACCTTCAGCGGTGATCTTTGTATTCCCTGCAAATCCATCTCCCGTAACCGCTCCCTCCCAATAGATAATGCCTGTCGAGACTGTGGTAATGAGTTCCTGATTTGCAATAAGCGGGGTAACCAGCAGATCAACGCCGCGCGAGGGAATGAGAAGACGCCACTTGCAGGGGTAGTGCGCCGCGCTTCGCGGGCTTTCCCAATGGTCTAATACCACGAGAGAAAAATCGCTGAGAGAAAGGTGCTGTGTGCTGCCGTCGGGGTTGACAAATGTTCCCGATGCAACCGGTTCCGTTAATCCGCCTTGTTTGCGAAGCAGATAGAGCATTACCTCACTTCCATCCGACAGGTGCAGCGAAAACCAGTCCCATCCTTCCTGATCGAGAGCGAGCTGGTTTGATCCGAATTCGTGGTCAAACCAGCTTGTACCCCGAACCGGTGTGGCGGGACCATTGGTTTCAATCCTGATGGACCCCTCTGTGGCAATATCCGTAAAGGAGGTATAAAAGGATGCCTGTCCCGTGCCTTCTCCCTTCATGCTTAATCCATTATTACCATGAAACACAAGGGGTTTGCGTGGTTTGAGTACCAAATCGAGTTTTAATGGACCGTCTTTTGCCTCAAGGTGAATACTTGAGTCCTCCATTACAGCGGACCAGTTTAAAAGCCGGATTTTCATGCCCCCGCTCCATGCACCCGCCAGGCCGGGACCCTCCCGGGAAATCAGTTCGGCGAAGCGAAATCTGTTTTCTGCTTCTTCAGTAACGGCAAAGTGTCCCATGAAAAGATCACGAAGATGCCAGGGATTATCATCCATCAAGGTGGATCTGCTTATTCCAAAGCGAAAAAAGGTGAGCTGGTATCCGAAACGTGCGCCTGCGGCATCAGACAGGTTGCCGGTGAAATACCACCACTCTGTCCGGTATTCCCGGTGAGCCCCGTGATCACGCGGAAAATTCCAGCTGTGTGGGTGAATTGCCTTTTGCCACTCACTCCCGGATTGCGCGTGAGAGAAACGAAGCTGAAAACAGAGCGCGGCAACCGTAATGAGAAAACCTGCTGTTAAGGATTTGCTGACAATCTTTTTTAAACCGGTACGACACATGCGCGTGGATCTCATTCTTCCCGAATTTGTATCTGCGGGTAGGTGCGGCATATCTTCAGGATTGGATACAGCGAAGCACCCACACTTGCCGCAATGGAAGTGGCGGCTGCCACACTATAATGGCTTAAAGAAAAATGATAAAAAATTGTCCAGTTGAAGCTTTGAAAATTTATTACCTTTATCAAAACCCAGGCAAGCAGCGTTCCGACAAAAATCGAGAGGATAAAACTGATGATCCCCATTCCAATCCCCTCCATAACGGTTATGCCGGCGACCTGTCGGGTCGAAAATCCCAGTGCCCGGTATATTCCGAACTCCCGCTGGCGTTCGATGAAGAGGGTGAGCAGTGCCCCGGCGATGCCGAAGAAGGCCACCACAATTGCAAGAAAACGCATGGACCTGGTAAGTGCAAAGGTTGTGTCAAATACTTCTAAAATACCGTCATGCAGTTCCTTCTGATTGGCGAGCGGTATTCCGAAGCTCCGGGCTATCCGTTGTATAGCTTCAACCGTGGCGTTCCGGTCCGCAGCATGATCCAGAAAAACGGCCAGGCTGTCTATGGTCTGGTCTCTAAAAATTGCACGGTAGGTGGCGCGGTCCATCATAATCAAGCCATGTTCGGTGGTATAGTCGTAAAAAACCGCTGCAATGGTTACCGTCTGAGGACCATCAATTCCATTGAGCGTAATGGTATCGCCGGTACCGAGCCCGAAACGGTTGTAAAAACTTTCCGAGACAATGACTGCCCCCTGTTTGACTGATTCCCAATTTTCATTACCACCGCTCAGCCATGCAAAATCGGAGAATTGCTGGAGAACCGATGCGTCAACCATAGAAACATTGACCGTCGTTTGCTGATAGTTAACCGGTACGTTTCGATAGGTGTCGACTCCCGCGACGCCGGGTACCCCGGCAAGCTCTGCATAGAGCGGTTCGGGTATGGACATTATGCCCTGGGAGGAAAGATAGAAATCCCCTTTAAGCTGGCAATTCATCCACCAGATGAGGGAACTGCGGAAACTGCCGATCATGGAACCAAGGCCGATGAGCATGGAGAGGGCAACCATAAAGGCCGCTATTGCCACGGCAGTCCGGCTGAAATTTCGCCCGATATTGGTGGCGGCGATTTTTCCGGTAATCCCCGCGAATCTTTCAAAAAACCGGGAGAGGACAGGAACAAGCAGAACGATCAGCAGTCCGGTTAGAAGGCTTGCCCCGGTGAGAAGAAAAAAAGCGCCCGCAAAGCCCGCATAGACATGACGTGATGCAATGGTAAACAGGACAAAGCTCACGGCGCACACTACAAGACCGGCACCAGCAGCCCGGCCGGTTATTTTTGACGCAGCCCGATGTGCGCGGCGTCCATAGAGTGCTCTGACCGGCTCCACACGCACCAGGTCGGCGAGGGGGAATAAGGCCCCGAGCATGCTGGCAACGGAACCTATCAATATGCCGTAGGGAAGAACCCACCACGACCATGCGGGCGAACCGGCATTCAGAAAAAAGTAAAGATTGCTGATCGTTTTGCCCAACAGGGCGGTAAAAAAATAACTCAAAAAATATCCCAGAATACCGCCCAAACATCCCCCCACCATCCCCAAGGCCAGGATTTCAAGAAGAAAGGCAAAAACAATTTCACTCTTTCGCGCCCCGAGCGCTCTCAAAACGCCCGCATCTTTGCTGCGACTTACAACGGCGAAGGTAGCGGTATTGTAAATTAGAAAAACACCCACGAAGAGGGCCAGGAGTGAAAGCGCCTCCACATTTAACCGGAACGCCCTGAGCAGATTTTGTGAAGAAGATTTGCGCTCACTGTTCGACTGTATGAGAAAGCCCCGGTTGAAGCGTGAGCGAAAACCCCCGTCGTCTGAAAGGGCGAGATCAACCCGATCTATCTTCCCCCCCAGATTGAACAATTTCTGCAGATGACCTATGTCCATTATCATGAGGGGTTCAGCCGCAGGGCTTGAGAAGGTGCCAATTACCTCCAGGGTTCCACGGTTTGTCCCAATCGTATCACCGTGTTCTGAACCGAGTTTTTCTGCCAGACGGTTTTCGATGAGTACGGCTCGCTCTTCCATTAAGAAAGCAAGGGTTGCCTCGCGGGACTGTTCTGCAGAAAGAGAAAACGCCGCGAATTTGGACCGGATGTCTTTATCAAGGAATACATCCAAACCCATGATACGAACCGTTTCCCCCGTGTTGAGAAGAATCATTCGGTCAATAACCGGAGAGAGTGCTTCGACGGCAGGATCGTGGATGAGATCGACCAGAACTACCTCTTCAAGGGGACCTGCAGGTCGCTGCATGGTATGGGTGGTGTTGCCGTCTAAAAAAGTAACCGCATTGGAAAAGTTTAACAGGGCGGTTCGGGAGGAGAAGAACATGCCGACAGCTGCCGCAACCCCGCAGGCAATGCCGAGCAATTGCAGACAACTGAGAGAACGGCGTCGAACGAGATAACGGAGGAAGGACTTGGTGACAACCTTCATGTGTCCGACTCCGGCGATACCGCTTCCTCCCGGATGACCCCATCGACGAGCTTCATAATCCGGTCGACATAGGTGCAGGAGAGAGGGCTATGGGTCACCATGATGAGGGTTGCCGTGGTTTCCCGGCAACGCCGGGACAAGAGATCGAGTATCTCTCTGCTGGTCTGAGAATCAAGGTTGCCGGTCGGTTCATCCGCCAGAACAATCAGCGGGTCTTTAACCAGCGCCCGTGCGATAGCGACCCGCTGCTGTTCCCCGCCGGAAAGTTCATGGGGAAATCGTTCTTCCTTTCCCTCAAGTCCGACTTCCTTGAGGGCATCGATGACCGTGCCCCGGTTTCCCTTCCCCAGCAATTCCAGGGAAATGAGCACGTTTTCAAATACTGTCAGGGTGGGAAGGAGATTGAAAAATTGAAAGATGAAGCCTATATGCGAGCGCCTCAGGTCTGTTTTTTTTCGCTCAGTCATTGATGCAAGCGTTTCCCCTCCGATTGCCACCAGGCCCTTGCTGGGAGCATCGAGTCCAGCCAAAATATTGAGCAGTGATGTTTTGCCCGAACCGCTTTTGCCGTATACCGCAATCAGCTCACCCGAATGCACGGTCATGGAGGCCCCCCGAAGGGCCGCCCCGTTTGTCGACTCGGCATCATGGTAATTTTTCCATACGTCAACAACCCTGATAAGCTCTTCCATGGTATAGACATTCTCCATTCATATCATAAGGTAATGGTCAGGTATTTCTGCGATGACGGGTTTTTACCACCTCTCAAAATCGGGCAGGCCGGAGCAGGCGCCGCAGCGCACGCAGCCTGCCTTGCTTTTTTTCCAGGATAGACCGCTTTGCCGCAGGAGGGCGGATGCGTGCCGGTATATTTCTATCATGGCGTCGGGGTCAGGTGGGCACTGTGATTCCAGCAGTGTGCCGGGGATGGGCCGCAAGGGGACGATGAAAGGATAAACACCCAGATCGCAGAGCAGGGCCGCTCCCTTGATGATGGAGTCGGGCTTTTCACCCAGCCCGGCTATGAGAAATGAGCTGACCTGGTTTCTGCCGAAGATCGCCACAGCCTCCTTCCAGCCGCTGATGAAGCGGGCCCTGTCAAGTGCGGCCTTGCAGGGCGCCGTCTTTCTCAGCACATCGTCATCAAAGCTCTCAATGTGAATGCCCACGGTATCGGCTCCTGATGCCTTGAGCAGCTCCAGCAATCCCGGATCTGTCGGGGGCATGATCTGCACATGAATGGGAAGCGAGGTTTGGGACTTTATGACACTGCAGCACGAGGCGAGATGGGTAATTTCCTCCGATTCGTCCGCCAGGGTGCCGGTGGTCAGGGTTATGTGCTCGATGCCGTCCAACCGTAAAGCGGCCTGAGCAACTTCAAGGAGCTGCTCCGGGCTCTTGGTGTGAACGGTTGCACTGTTCCGAAGGGAGAGCTCGATGCCGCAAAAGGCGCACCGCCGGGGTGAATTCCAGTACCTGCAGGTTTGAAAGACAGTGGAGCCCAGGCAGCGGTCGCCGTGAAGCAGCGCGATGGAGCTGTAGGGTATACCTTGAGCTGTTGTCAGCTGATAGTAGCGAGGGATGCCGGGCACGGTAACCTGACTGAGAGGGCTTCCATCTTTGAAGATGTGGTGCTCGCCATTACGGCTTTGAAGCGAATAGGATGATTGTGCCACGAAGCTGCCGAGGGTGGGAACGGTTAACGGCCTTCCATTCAGAATGACGGTAACGCCCTCCGCGGGTCCGGCGCCTCCCTTTCTGCGTTCAAGGGGCGCCTCTATCCTGAGCCCCATGCTCTGGAGATGAACGGAAAGATGGCGGTTCACATCACCCTGGTTACTGCCGGCCGGCACGCGGGTTCCTTTCCTGTGACAGGTAATCCAGAATTGTCTTGCGGTAGCGGTTAAAATCCTGGCCCGTCCGCTCCCGGGGATAGGGCAGGTCGATTGGCAGATCAAGTTTGATGGCGCCGGGCCGCTGGGAAAAACCGATGACCCTCTGGCTCAGAAAGACGGTTTCATCTATGTTGTGGCTGATGAAGATAATGGTTTTACCGGTTTCCTGCCAGACCTGCAGCAGGAATTCCTGCATGGCATTGCGCGACTGCGAATCGAGCGATCCGAACGGCTCGTCCATAAGCAGCAGCCCGGGATCATTGATCAGGGTGCGCGCGATGGCCACGCGCTGCTTCATGCCCCCGGAGAGTTCCTTGGGAAAGGTGTGCGCGAACTCATCCAGACCGAACTTCTTGAGGTAGAACAATGCCCGTTCTCCGCCGTTCCTGCTTGGGGACGTTTTGCACCTCCAGGCTGAATCCGATATTGTCAATGACGTTGCGCCAGGGAAACAGGGCGAATTCCTGGAAGATGAGGCCGATGCTGCCGTCCGGCTTATCGATCTTTCTTCCTCCCAGCAGCACGGTACCGCGGGTGGGCTGTTCCAGTCCGCAGATGATCCGAAGCAGGGTTGTCTTGCCGCAGCCGCTGGGACCGATAATGGAAACGAAGCTGCCGGCCTCGACGGTGAGATTGATGTCCCGCAGGGCCTCCAGTGTTTCACCCGCATGCGCCTGCGAATAAACTTTATGTATGCCGCTCAGCTCAAGACTCATTGTGTTTTTCGACCGGTAGTCCTGTTTACTATCAATCGTGCAATGAGGCGCTGCCGGTAAACGATACGCAGCTTCCCCGCTCATCGCCATCTGAGCAATGTGTGCTCAATTCCCCTCAGGCAAATGTCCAGCGTGTACCCGATGACGCCGATGATAATCATGCCGGCAACAATGTGATCGGGCCGCTGTATGTCGCGGGCGACCATGATCATGTAGCCCAGGCCATAGCCGCTCTTGACCCCGGTAAACTCGGCGGCGATAAGCGTCATCCAGGCTATTCCCATGCCGATTCTCGCGCCGGTGTAAATGGCGGGCGTCGCGCCCGGTATCAATATCTTGACATAGATGTCCCTGCGTCGCGCACCCAGGGTTCGCGCGGCCTCGATGAGCAGGGTGTCAACTGAGAGCACGCCGGACACGGTGCTCAGAAGTATGGGAAAAAACGCGCCCAGAAAGATTATAAAGACGGCTGATTTCAGGCCGATGCCGAACCAGAAGATGGCAAGGGGAATCCAGGCAAGAGGGGGTATGGGCCGGAGGATTTCCACCAGCGGGGTAACCAGCTCTCTCAAGACCTTCGACCAGCCCATGATGATGCCCAGCGGGATGGCTACAAGGAGGGCCAGGGAAAATCCGGAAAGGACCCGGTACAGGCTTTCCTCTATGTGTGTGATAAGCCTGTAGCCCTGGGGTAATCCGGCAAGGGAGAGGGTCTTAATGCTGAGCACGGTTTCCCAGGGGGAGGGGATGACCCGGTGCACAAAAAGCGAGGAAGATGACACAAGCTGCCACAGGGCGACGAGAGCAACCAGGATGATAACTTTCAGGGTTTTACCCCGCACGATGCCCCTAAAGATTGTGTCCCAGGAACGATAGGTATTATACGAAAATCTTGTTGCTAAAGCAACAGAGAATAATTGATATTTTCTGCGCTCCGTTTTCTCGTGAGAATGCGATTATCAAAGTGTCGACCGGGATCGATTGGCTGGCTGATTATAGTGACGCAATTTCGGTGCTGCTAAGGCAACCTGAAAACAGGGCAGGTTAAAAGAGGAACACGGCGGCGGCAAGAACAGTGCAGTAGCCGTGTTTTACGATGGCTGACTGGGTGATATTGGTGGTTCTAACAATCTTACCGCTGATGCGGTACACTTCCTGTTTTTCATCCCAGCACTTGTCGTCATCGAATTCGATGCCCAGGGTTGAGGCAAGCATGGC
Source organism: uncultured delta proteobacterium (assembly GCA_963793865.1). Taxonomy (GTDB): domain Bacteria; phylum Desulfobacterota; class WTBG01; order WTBG01; family WTBG01; genus CAZWCD01. Next base: position 1,250,988 of record CAWCBP010000001.1, on the reverse strand, counting down.
CGCGGCCAGATCCTCCGCGTAATCGCCGGCATATTTTTCAGTTTGTCCGTACGCGTGATGCTCGCTTAAGTAACCGTACAGGTTCTTGTCGTTGGGAAGGGCACAGCCGATGGAAGCGGCGATCAGCCGGCTGAATTCATTGCTGCTGCACCGTGCCAGAACGCAGTAGGTGATCTCTCCCGGCGTCAGCGCTTCCAGCCCGTGCTTTCGGGACACTACTTTACATTTCGGCGGGAAAATGCTCGAAACCGACACCAGGTTGGATTTTTCTATCCCCGCGTCTCTCAGGGCAAGCTCAAAGGAACGAAGCTCCTCTTTGTGTCTGCCGACACCCTTGGTAAAGAAGATTTTTTTGGGTACATTCTGCATGTTTTTTGCCTTCGATAAAAACTTCCTGTTTTAATGCGTATGCTCAAAGGGCGACGCATCTCCCTTGAGCCCGTTTGGTAAATGATAATAACCAAACGAAAAAGGAAATCAAATATTATTTTGCAAAATGATGATTTTTTTAAAAAGGCTGTTTTTAGCCTTTCGCCTTCCAGGCTTTTACAAATCTCTCTATGCTTCTGTCATAGGTTTTCTCCACCTCTTTGGGGAAAAAGCATCCGGGCAATTCGCGGCGGGACCGGTGATAGGCCACGCACTCGCAGCAGATGCCCTGCTTCGAGCATGAAGTATAGGTACAGGTACAGTCTTTCAGATTTTTTTCCTGATCGCATTGCCGCATAGCAAAGGGCCTCGCACAAAAAGAAGGTTACTCTATCAGGTTGTTGAAAAAGTATTTTCTCAAGCTGTTAAAAGGCTCAAGGGGGGGAGGGGCTTTTTAGCCACAACAGTGTTTTTCAACAACCTGCCATGTAATACTACTACAGGCGGGGAACAAAATGAAATTACAAAAATATGAAAAAGACGCTTTTACTGAAGCGCTGCGGTTAAAGGTGTGGATCATTCAGATTGCGTTTTCACCCTTTTCACCGGTACTGATACGGATCGCTTCCTCAACGGGCATAACATACACTTTCCCATCACCCCTAAGCCCGGTGTGCGCATTTTCCATAATGACGGAGGTGATCCGGTTGGCAAGAGCGTCCTTACAGAAAATCTCGATTTTGATATGGGGGACATATTCCACCATGTTTTCAATAATCCGGTCCTGGGCACCCTTGGCCCTGTGCCGGCCGAACCCCTGCACTTTCGTCACGCTGAGTCCGGTAAGCTCTTCAAGGTTATGCAGGGCCATGGCTACTTTGGAAAGCATGTTGGGTTTTATGTAAGCTATTATCATTTTCATCTCAATTCTCTCCTCGCATCAGTGGGTTTATTGATTGAGTTGCCGCCTTTCTTTCCGCGTTTCGAACCATCCATAAACGGTCGGCAGTATCACCAGGGTGAGGAAGGTGGAAGTTATGAGTCCCCCCATGACTACAACGGCGAGAGGCTTTTGAATGTCGGCGCCGGATCCGGTGGCGTAGAGCATGGGCAGGTGGCCTATAAAGCTTACCAGCGCAGTCATGAGCAGCGGCCGGAACCGCACTTTACAGCCGATATGTATGGTTTCCGCAACGCTTTTACCCTCATCCCGCAGCTGGCGGAAGAAGGCAATCAGAACAACACCGTTTTGAACTGCAATGCCCAGGAGTACAATGAAGGATACGGCAGCCGACACCGAGAGCGGCATGCGATATGCCCAAATGGCCACTATGCCTCCGACCAGCGCAAAGGGAAGATTCAACAAAACCAGCAGCGAATCTCTGATCGAGCCCAGGGCAAGATAGAGAAAAAGCAGGATAAGCAGCAATGCAATAGGAACAACAATGGAAAGCCGTTTCATGGCGCGCTGCTGGTTTTCAAATTGCCCGCCGTATTCCATGAAGTAACCGGGGGGAAGTTCCTTTTCCAGCTCCGAGAGTGTGTTTTGCGCTTCAGCAACAAAACTTCCCAGGTCACGCCCCCGGATGTTTACTTCGGCGACGACGCGGCGTATTCCCTTTTCACGGCTGATCTGGGCAGGACCTTCCACCAGGGTTATCCGGGCGATGCGGGCAAGAGGGACGATTTCCCCGGTCGCTCCACGAACCAGCAGTTGTTTCAGATCCTCAATGCCCGTCTGCTCGCCGGCAGGGAAACGCACCACCGTGGCAATGCGCATTTGCCCATCGATGGCGGTGGTAGCCGTTTTCCCGGCAACGGCAATTTCCATAAGCTCATTTACATCGGAAACATTAATGCCGAAACGCGCCATTTCCCGGCGGTTGAGCTCAACTTCGATCTGTTCCATGCCCGATACCTGTTCGACCTTTACATCCTGGGCGCCACGGATGTTTGAAAGCTTCGCGGCAGCGCGGTCTGCAAACGACTTGAGCGTTGCGATGTCCTGACCGAAGACCTTGACGGCAAGATCGCTTTTCACCCCTGAAATGAGTTCATTGACCCGCAGCGCGATGGGCTGAGAAAATGATGCGCGTATGCCGGGAATGGCTGAAATCTCATTTTGCAGCGCCATAACCAGCTCAGCCTTGCTGCGCCCGCTCTTCCATTCATTGCGCGGCTTGAGCATGATAAAAATATCCGTCTGCTCGGGACCCATGGGGTCTTCGGATATTTCAGCACGGCCGGTCTTGGAAACAACGGCAGACACTTCAGGCATGCTTGCCATAATCCGCTTTTCCAGAAAGGTGGACACCGCTTTGGAACCTTCAAGCGATGCATTGGGAAGTCGAACAATATTAATGGCAATGGATCCTTCATCCAGGTTGGGAATAAATTCGGTTCCCAGTCTGGTGGCGATACCACCGGCGACGATGAGCACGATCACGGAGATGATGAGGGTGCGTTGCGATCTGTTCCGCACGCGGGCCAAAAAATTGAGGTAGCCGCTATGCAGCCGCGTTATGATTCTGAATTCCTTCTCCGGTTTCTGGTGCAAAACGGTTTCTGAAACCACGGGAATGATGGTCAGCGCGACAATGAGCGACAGAAATATTGCGATGAGCATGGTGAGCGCCAGAGGAATAAACATCTTTCCCTCAACCCCTTGCAGTGAAAGAAGGGGAAAAAGGACAACCACGATGATCAGGATTGAAAATGCCACCGGCCTGGCAACCTCACAGACGGACTGAATGGTTATTTCCCTGCGCAGGGTGCGGTCGTTATTTTCAGAGAAATGCCGGCGTATGTTTTCGGTAATAACAATGGATGCGTCTACCACCATTCCCACCGAGAACGCCAGCCCTCCCAGACTCATCAAATTTGATGTCAGTCCAACCCATTGCATCACCGGGAAGGTCAGCAAGTAAGTGATGGGCAGGGATATGACCACAATCAGCGACGTGCGAAATTCCGCGAGAAAGATAAACAAAATGAGGATGACGAAGATACCGCCTTCAAGCAGCGCATCAGTGACTGTTTTAATGCAGGCCTGGATGAGTGCGGTGCGATCATAAAAGGGATTGATGGTGACCCCTGCGGGCAGGCTCTGCTGGATTTTCGGGATGGCTCCCTTGACCGCTGATACAACGTTTTTTGAGTTTGCGCCGCGCAGCATGATCACCATCCCCGCCAGAGACTCTCCCTTACCGTCACGGGTTACCGCGCCCTGGCGGGGCTGATGCCCCACCGTTACCTCTGCGATATCGGAAACATAGACGGGAATGCCGTCCCGCGCTCGCAAAACGATGTGTTCTATGTCCTCGGTTCCCTTGAGAAGTCCCATGCCCCGGATATAGGTCTGCTCCCAGCCCTTCACAATAAAGCCTGCCGCTGCATTGGCGTTGTTATTTTCGATGGACTCAACAACCTCGCGGAGTGTCAGGTCGTATTTCAACAAGGATTCGGGCCGGACCAGGACATGATATTGCTTGACGAACCCGCCAAAGCTGTTGACCTCATTTACCCCGGGTATGGGCTTGAGCTGGGGACTTACCATGTAGTCCTGGATGGTTCGAAGCTCCATGGGTGAGAGCGTGCTGCTTTCAAGCGTGTATTGATAAATTTCACCCAGTCCCGTGCTGATGGGTCCCAGTTCCGGGTCGGCAGACGGGGGTAAGACTTCTCGTGCCGTTTGTATTCTCTCGAAGACCTGCTGCCGGGCGAAGTAAATGTCCACATCATCATCGAATACCACCACTACCTGCGATAGTCCGGCTTTGGAAAGCGAACGAACCTGCAGAACCCGGGGGATGCCCCCCATCTGTAATTCAATCGGATAGCTGATCTGCTGTTCCACGTCGACAGCGGAGAGTCCGGGCGCTTCGGTTAAAACCATTACCTGTATATTGGTGACATCAGGGAAGGCATCGATGGGGAGTGAAATCCACGCAACTATTCCCGTTACTACCAGCAGCAAGGTGAGAAACAGCACCATTACACGCCACCGGAGAAGATATTCTATGTATGTTCGCATTATTCTCTCCTAGTCTGCGCATCCTGCGCCCATTTTTTCTCTCAACACGTCTGATTTCAAAAGAAACGATCCGTCTGCTATAATCTTCTGACCCATCGAGAGACCGCTGAGGATTGATATCTGGTCATTAAAGCCGGCCCCCGTGGTAACCGGACGGCGGATCCAGTAGTCATCTTGTTTATGAACAAATACGAACTGGCGGCCCTCGTCAGACAAAACCGCCACTTTTGGTATGATGATTGAGGGTTCTGTTCCCGGCAACAGAAGACGGATATTGACAAACATGCCGGGTTTCAACAGGCCGTCAGTGTTGGGGACGACGATGCGCGCCCGTGCATTATGGGTCTGCGCATTAATATCGCCTGAAACCAGGTCCATGGTGCCGCTGTGCCTTTTCCCGCCCATGCCGGGCACCTCGATTTCAGCCACAACCTTTTCCCCCTGTTGAAGCTGGACGAGATCTTCTTCCTTAATGTTGGCCCAGACCCATACGTTGGTAAGGTCGGATATGAGCAAAAGCTCTTTACCCGGTTCCACCTGCTCGCCTGCATTGACGGAGCGGTTGAGAACAATACCCGCAATCGGTGAGCGCAGAGAAAATATTCCGTCTATGGTCTGAAGCGTTCCCTGACTCAGCCGGTCGATGTCAGCCTGGGTGAGGCCGTGGGTTTTCAGATGGCCCTGTGCGTTCGCCCATTCAATTTCCGCCTCGGCCAGCTTTGCCCTGGCTTCCTGCACTTCAATTTCTGCGGATATTTTTTTTGCGAAAAGCGATGCTTCGCGCTCGGCATTTTTCCTGGCCAGCTTCACCATCGCAAGCTTTTTCAGATAATCCGCCTTGGCTTCTGCCACTTCTTTGCTGTCTATTTCGATGACACGGTCACCCGGTGCAACTTTTTGCCCGATATCTGCAATAAAGCTGCGCGCTATACCGGCCTCAGGGCTTGAGATGCGGACGGTTTGTGATTCATTCATGCTGATGTCGCCAATGAGAGAAAGGATTCTCGAAAAGTCCTTCGCTTCAGCGGTTACCGTAGTGACCAGGCCGGCCTCGCCGCCGTTTCCCATCACTTCAGGCGAGAGCTTGACAACGCCAATTTCGTACCTGCACTCGCTGCAGGCATGGGTCGGCATTTCGTGCTCGCATGTTGCCTTCCACAACTCATCCACCGGCCTGTCAAGATCTGAAATTACCTCTTCTCCATCTGCAGCATCGTTTTCATGTTGATGGGGGGATGGTGATACTTCCTCGGCTGCATGGCTGTCTGAAGCAGCGCTGCTGTTCTCCGGAACAGCGCGCCACCTGCCCGTTGCTACTATAGTGGCAATGACCAAGACCGTGGCGGCAACAAGGAGTGTCGTTTTGCCGTTGCTGGTTATGTTTTTCATCTACTACCTCCCTTGTCTAGAGCTCCTTCGCAATAAGGCGCTCTAATGAAGATTTTGACGTGTGGTAATCGACCAGTGCATTTACATACTCCTGTTCCGTTTCAATGAGCGTGCGCTGGGCATCGAGGACGATCAGGTGACTGAACTTGCCTTCCCTATAACCCTCGCGCGCGGCGTTGAATGATGTAAGAGCGCCGGGAAGGACAATATTTCGAAGCGTGGTTACTTCGTCAAAAGCGCTCAAAAGGTTCTGATAGGTTTCATGCGCTGCTGTGGCAACTTTCACCTCGGCAGCGGCGGCTTCCTCTTTTGTCCTGCTGATATTGTATGATGCTTCCAGCACTCCTCCCTGGTTGCGGTTTAAAAGGGGCAGCGGAAGTGATAACGCCATCAGGTACGTTTCATCGTCGGATTCATTAAGGTATTTAATGCCGGCCCCGAGAGTGAGGTCCGATATCCGGTCTGCCTTGGCTACTTCAAGGGCGGCTTCGCGCTGTTCGACTTCGGTTTTCCAGCGTGCGATGTCCGGATTTTGTGACACTTCGTTGAGCAGTTGCTCAAATGACGGCGGGGAGGATACGTTTTCGATTTCGCCGGTTACCTGTTTAAAGTCAGGTGCTGTGCTTCCCCAGGTAGCCGCGAGCTTTTTGCGTGCCGACTCCAAATCTCGCATAACCCGTTGCCGTCCGATCTGGACGTTGGAGAGCGCTATCTGTGCATTTGTTTCTTCTATGGGTGCTACCTTGCCGGCGCGGACCCGCTCGGTAACGGTTTTGAAAAGATCCTCCGATAGTTGAACCAGATCATCTGCCAGCAGGAGCCTTTTTTGAAGGGCCAGCACCTCAATGAAGGAAGTGCTGACCTCGGTGATCAGATCGAGGCGCCTGGCTTCAAAATCCCATCCGAGCACACTGTGTTCAAGTGTTGCAGCCCGCGTGCGCTTGGATCGTTTCCCTCCCAGCTCAATGAGCTGGCTCATCTTGACGGTAGTTTCCGCGCCGTCGAAGCGCTTGAGTGAATCGGATGATTTTCCGCCGTCTTCCTGCTCTTTTGATCCGCCGAATTCCTCGATTTCAACCTCGATCTCGGGATTGGGGTAGAGCCGCGCCTGGTGGGTTCGTGCTTCTCCTGACCGCGCCTCCCATGACGAGGCAGCCAGTTCCGGATTGTTCATGAGGGCGCGTTTCAGAGCGTCATCGATGGTGATGGTTTCAACCGGTGCTCCGATTGTCCGCTGACGGTTGTCGGTTACCGGCGGTTGTGCGGAAGCCGAGAAGGTTGGAATGCCTGAACCAAGCGGTCGCGGTTCAGGCCATGGCCGGTCAGCCTTTGCTGTGGCGTACCCGATGAACAAGGCCGACACAGATATGGTGAGGGCGGTTTTGCATAATGTGTAGCGCATGGGAAACCTCCTGCAGAATACTGTACCATCCAAAAAGATGAGCTTCCCGCGATCGTGCGCGGGCAATCGATACATACTGGAAGAGATCTGGGACAGGTACCGGAAAGATTGCTCTTAAATGCGAAGAGAGATGCTTAAGAGATCACTGAGGGTGTGATGACTTCGTATGGGCGCTTTGAGACGAGAGTCCGGAGGCATGCCTTGAAGGCTGTGTTGGGAAGCAGCAGAAGGAAGGACTAGCATGATTGCCGTTTTATGGGTATCTGGATACCTCGCGTAACTGTTTTGTCCAAACAGGTAACGGGGGAATGCAAGGGGAATATCGGTGCAGGAATAACAGGGTGCAGTTGAAGCGGGTGAATCCGATGTAAGATGCTGGAGGTCGTCTTCCGTAACGGGTAAGAGCGCGCGGTGTCCGCAGTCAACCCCATTGACGGTTGATTCAATATGCATATGGCCGTCAGGGCCGAAGCATAGCACGAAGCTGTTAATGCCCCCAGAAAAAGTTATCAGGCAGGCAACTATGCAAATGATGCATCTGTTTTTCATGAGAATAGTCTTAGTCCTTATTCTATCGGGCTTAAGTCCGAAAAAATCGCTAATTATTTAACATATCTATTTGTGCATGTCAAGCGAACCCTCTCCCCGACCACGGATGGTTATCATCCTGAACGTTTATTTGTTGTGCCGGACTGATGAGGTGCTCAAGCGGGGCGGGCTGTGAAAGTGGGTGCGGTTTTTAGTGTGGTTCTTTCCCGAACACCTTGTCGAAAATGCCGTGCTTTTTCCCCACGGTGTGGAGGTCACGGCTCTCTTTCAGTTGGTCTTCGAGATGTTCTATTACCTTTTGTTGGACCAGTTCGTTGGCTACGCGGATGGCATTTTTTATGGCCTTCGCGTTTGACCGGCCGTGGCTTATAATGACGCCCCCGTTGACCCCGAGCAGGGGCGAACCGCCGTAGTTGGCGTAGTCAAACCATTTCTTGAAATCATCGAAGGACTTTTTTGCCAGGATATAGCCCAGCTGGGAGGAGAGGCTTTTCTGAATCTCGTTTTTAAGGGCGGCTATGATGGTCTCCGCAATGCCCTCGCTGACCTTGAGCAGAACGTTGCCGACAAAGCCGTCACAGACCACAACATCCACGTCGCCTTTGAATACCTCCTTGCCCTCAACGTAACCGATGTAATTGAGGGCGCTGTCCTTGAGCAGGGCGCTGGATTCCCGGGTCAATTTGGTGCCCTTGGAATCCTCCTCGCCGTTGCTTAATACGCCAACGCGCGGGTTCTTTGTGCCCAGCAGACATTGCCCGTACACGGAACCCATGAGGGCAAACTGCACCAGGTTGAAGGGCTTGCAGATGGTGTTTGCACCGGCGTCAATCACAATCACCGATCCGGTGAGGGTCGGCATGATGGTGGCAATCGCCGGCCGGTCAATGCCCCTGATGTTGTCCAGCACGAAAAGAGCGGCGGTTAAGGCCGCCCCCGAATTGCCCGCAGTGACAACTGCCCGGGCCTCGCCGCTTTTCACCAGATCAAAGGCGACGCGGATCGAGGAGTTCCTCTTTTTTCGTATCAGGTTGAGCGGAGACTCATCCATGGTGATGATTTCGGGGGCATGCCTGATTTCAATGGGAAGTCCCGAATGATCGTAGGATGACAATTCCTCCGCCAGCACGGATTCGTTGCCCACCAGGATGGTGGCGATATTAAATTCCTGCGCTGCCTGCACAGCGCCCTCGACCGTGGTTTTGGGAGCAAAATCCCCTCCCATCGCATCAAGGGAAATTTTTATCCTGTCAGTATGATTTGCAATTTGCATAAGAGTGGAGTATACCTTTTGCCGGTGTTTGCCGTCCCGCACTCACATCCAATGCGCATCTTCTTCCATGAGGCACGACCCACACCCTTCGCTTCCGGAGATGGATGAAGTAACCAATGAGGGGCATTCTCGGATGTGCGCGGATCAGCTCTTCTGCTGCTGACAATGGAAGACATAATAAAAAAATATGCCACCTTTGTCAAATACTATCGGTCAGAGCAGGGGGATTACACGGACGGTATCGGAATGCCGCTCACCGGCTTGAGTACTTTTTTGCCGCCCGCGGGGCAGTGGGGCGGGAGCATGGAAAAGCGTCGGCTGCGGAGCGCACCGGCGGCGCATACGGATGCGGCGATGGGGTTTCGATAAGGCCGGTGATGCAATGCTTCGCGTCAGATCAATACTATAGTTCATCCAAACAGGGAGCAGGTATGGCGGAAAACAGTTGCGATGACAAACAGAGCTGCGGAGACTGCGGAAAGAGTGATGTCTGTGACAGCAAAAAGAAGGATGACCATGAGCAGGGGCTGCTCCGGCAGAGGATGGCGTCGATAAAACACAAGTGCATGGTCATGAGCGGCAAGGGCGGCGTGGGGAAGAGCACCGTGGCCACAAACCTGGCGGTGACCCTCGCCATGGAGGGCTACCGGGTCGGCTTGATGGACGCTGATATCCACGGCCCCAACATTCCCAAGATGATGGGGATTGAAGACGAACGCCCCTTCGCCGCGGCCGAAGGGCTGGCGCCGATTGCCACCCCCTATGGTCTCAAGGTCATGTCCATCGGTTTTTTCCTGCAGTCAAAAGACGATGCGGTTATATGGCGCGGCCCCCTCAAGCACAACCTGATCCGGCAGTTTCTTGGTGAGGTGGACTGGGGCGAGCTCGATTTCCTGATTGTTGATCTCCCTCCCGGAACGGGTGATGAAGCCCTCAGCGTGGCCCATCTGATCAAGGGGGTTGCCGGCGCGATCATTGTCACCACCCCGCAGGACGTGGCCCTGCTCGACAGCAGGAAGTCGGTCACCTTTGCCCGGCACCTGGGGATTCCGCTGGTGGGCATTGTGGAAAATATGAGCGGCTTTATGTGTCCGCACTGCGGCACAAGCATCGATCTTTTTAAGAAGGGAGGGGGAGAAAAGGCGGCGAGGGAAATGCTGGTTCCTTTCCTGGGGAGCATTCCCCTCGATCCGGAGATGGTCGACTGCGGTGACAGCGGAACACCGATGGTGGCCTCTGCCGATCCCGGTGCGGTAAAGGATGCCTTTAAAAGAATCGCTGACAATTGGATACAGCTGCTGGAAGGCCAGCCCAGGCTTTTATATAAATAAAAGCCGGTTAGTCCGCGGGGCCTTGGCCAAAGAGGCCGAGCATCATATTCCGCAGGCGGGTGAAGCAGCTTTTCCATTCATTCCTTGTATCAATGATGGTCTGACGCTGCTCGGGAGTGAGGACCTGCGCCGCCTGCAGCATGGCATTGAGACCGGCCGTGGTTATCTGCGCCTTGAGCCGGGACATCTCTTCTATCTGCGACGAGGCCTTTGCCGAATCGATTTCTTCCCCTAAAAACGTTTCATCCATTGCCGACCGTAATTCATGCATATCCCCCATCAACGGCTTGAGGGTGTCCTGCGCTTCGGTGAAAATTGCCTGCAGGTCGTTTTTCTGCTCCGGGGTAAGATCGAGATCGAGCAGGAAGTCGATGATGTTCATAAAATGACCGGGCCTGTGGAGCGCCCCGTCTCCTCTGCGAGGTGCCGCCTGAACTGCAGCGGAAATGCCGGCCAGCACAAAAACAGCAAGCAGCGACACTATGATGGTGGTTCGTTTTGATGATTTCATCGTTTTACCTCCTTGCCAGATTTGTTAAAAGTGGTTGATTAACATCTACCAAACAAAACCCGATTACGCAAGTCAGACACCATTTTTTCCCGCCAGCCTGCGTCCCAGCTCATAGCACGATTGTAAAAGTGCCTGGTTACGCTGTCGGTCTGTGTCTGCCAGGGAGGCAGGCAGCTCCAGCTTGGCATACAGGGAGCTGAGCTCTTCCCCGTTCATGGTCACCTGTCCTTTGACCGCCAGCCGTGTGCCCACGATGGTGTGGAGGCTGTTTCCGGGACCCAGTGCATGGGTGAGGAAGGTAAAAAGATCAATCACCGGCTCTGCGTCGGCGGCATCTGGGGATCCCTGGGAGAGGAGGAGCACAAAGTGCTTCTTCCACTCCTGCCAGGGTCTATGATTAAGGCCCTCCCCGGTTATCTGCACGTGCATGAAAGAGCGAAACCTGTCCAGGATCTTTTTAAGCGGGGCGGTCAGATGATGGAAGTAAATCGGTGACGCAAAGGCAAGTACGTCAGCATTGAGAATTTTCAGGCGCAGGGTTTCCCAGTCATCCCCCTTTATGGAACATCGCTTTATAAGATTGCATTTCAGGCAGCCCCTGCAGTTAGTCACCGTAGCTCGGTCGGCAAAAACTTCATCAACATGAGCCTGCCGTTCCAGAGCGCCCCTGAGAAACTCCCGGAGCATGTATGAGCTGTTGCTGTTTTTTCGGGGGCTGCCATGAAAGGCTACAATGTTCATGTTATTATTAAGGTAATAGATATATATAATTGATATTATTAAATAATTAATTATTTTTTAATCCCGGTTCTATGCGCCGGTGGTAAAAGAGGTATCTTTAAAATAATCGCTCAGAAAGGTGATTTTACCTTCCCTAATCTCCATCAGGGTAATGCCCTGGTTGCTGTATGGTTTCCCGGTCTTATCTTCACCCCCATTTGTCCAGACCGCGCAGGCACAATCCTGTTCCGCGATGATCCGTTGCAAAGAAAAAGTCAGTCGGCTGAATTTTCTGAAAAGGATTTTTAAGAAGAGAATAATTTTCTTCCGTCCGCGGATGAGACCGGGCCCGGGAAAATCAAAACCGGCATCTTCAGCGAGGTGCTGCTCGAGCTGGGATAGATCGCGGCTGTTGAGGGCGGTAAAGAGAATCCGGACAAGTTCTGACGCCGGGGAATGCAGTTCCATAATTGTCCCTCTCATGGTCATGCTGGTTGTAAAAGAGTATCGTAATGAACCCGATTGGTCAAACGGTTTTCTTGCCGCAGGCATAAAGAAAACTTTTATTTGCCATACCAACCCCAAACAGGGTAGAATGTTTCATAATGGTTTGCTGGACATTTCCTCGTTTGAATAATAGTTCTAACCAGTCATTGCGAGGAGTCCCTCCTCGGCGGGACGACGAAGCAATCTTATGTTTTAACAATGAAAGAAGCGTGTTACGAAGACTGAGATTGCTTCGCTGCGCTCGCAATGACCACGCAGACATCAGCTGGTTATTGTATGCATGTCCTGTGAACCATACCGGTCAGACAACCTGCAGGAAATAGCAATGACAGTAAACACTATGACCCGGGAAGTGAAGTTGTCCATTATTGCCAGGCTTTTCTGCCGCTCCTGCCTGGTTGTATTGCTTTTATTACCCCTCCCTTCATGCTCGGATCATGATGCCACGCCATGGTATGCCTGCCGGGTGGTCAATACCTATCCCCATGACCGGAGCGCCTTTACTCAGGGCCTTGTATGTGAAGACGGCTTTCTCTATGAAGGAACCGGGCTCAACGGAAACTCCTCGATCCGCAAGGTGGAGCTGGATACAGGCAAGGTGCTGAAGCTGCACACCCTTCCGGGACTGTATTTCGGGGAGGGGATCACCATTTTCCAGGACCGGATCATTCAGTTAACCTGGAGATCCCGCGTTGGCTTCGTGTATGATAAGGAAAGCTTTGAGCTCCTGCAGCAGTTTGTCTACGGGACGGAAGGGTGGGGGCTTACCCATGACGGAAAGCGCCTGATCATGAGCACCGGCGGCGCAACCCTCTATTTTCTTGACCCTTCAGACTTCAGGCTGACGGGGCAGGTAGGAGTTCATGACGAAACGGGTCCCGTGGGCATGCTCAATGAACTGGAGTATATCGAGGGCGAGGTGTATGCCAATGTCTGGAAAACCGAGAAGGTCGCGCGCATTGATCCGGAAACGGGAAGAGTTACCGGCTGGATTAAGCTTGACGGCCTGTTGAGCGCTGAAGACTACGACCAGCCTGTCGATGTGCTCAACGGTATTGCCTATGATGATGAGCATGACCGCATGTTTGTGACCGGGAAGCTGTGGCCCAAGCTCTTTGAGATTACCCTGGTTCCAATCCGTTAAAGGCATACCACATGGAAGATCTGTCTCTCAGGCACCGATTAAAGGAAGATTTGAAAATCCGCAAGGAGGTAGTAGCCCTAAGACAGTGCAAGGAGGTGCCTTCTGATTTCCAGGCATACGGGGACAAGAACAACATCTGCTACATGATGGGGGAAGTGCTCGAAGAGGGAAAGACATTTTATACCGTCCTGGAAGATCACGTGTGCCTCCTGGGCTGCGCGGCGACAGGGCTTGATCCGGCCCTTTCCATCATGACAGAAGACCAGCGCCGGGACAGTGAGCGCTACCATGTGAATGCGGTGAACATTTTCCCGACCGAGGCCATCCAGGAGAAGGCGGAGCGGGAGGCGCGCTCCCTTTTCCCCGGCTTCCCTGAGGTGTTTAAGGCCATTCTCATGGGGCCCCTGGGAAGCGTTCCCCATCCGGATGTGCTGGTGATCCTGGCCACCCCCGAGCAGGTGCACCGGCTGACCCGGGCATACTGTTACGCCACGGGCAGCGTGATCAGAGGCTTTGCGGGCATGGGCGCCTGCCGCATGCTCCTGCCCCGCGCTTTTATCGACAATGAGCCTGTGTTTACCGTGAGTGACCGGGCATGGAGGCGGGCGCTGAAACTCTCACCTGATGAACTGACCCTGGTGACCCCTCCTGTGCACCTCATCACCATGCTCCAAAACCTTGAGGCATCGTACTAATGTAGTGCGTCCAGCACATCTTTACTTATAAAAGGCTCCTGTGCGTTTCGAATGCCATGCTGTAGAAGAGGTTCAGTGGCTCAAAGGGGAGGGGCTTTTTAGCCACAACAAAATTATTCGGAACCTGTAGAACGGCAGCATCTCTCTAACTTTGTCCGACAGACCCGCATGGTAACAGCCGTATCGAAGTCTCCGCAAAGCTGCCTGTCTGCGGTTTAAGTCGTAAGGCACCGGGTCGTGCCGTAAGCCTAAAGACAAATTGTTGTGGCGTCAAAAGCCCCTCCCCCTTTAGCCACATATAAATAAAGAAAACAATGACGCACTACAATAGCCCCAAACCGGTAAAGGGATGAATGCCATGAATACCATAGCGACGGTCGTCGAAACGAAAGCGTGCAGCGGGTGCGGGATGTGTGCCGCGGCCTGTCCGGTGGATGCAATTACGATTGAGGAGGGATACCGTCCGGTCATTTCAGACAGCTGCAGCGGCTGCGAGATATGCTACGAGGTATGCCCCCGCGTGGAAATGCCCTACAGTGCCATCGAAAAAAGCCTGGCGGAAAGAAACGGGGCAATTAACCACGATGAGCTCCTGGGGTGCTTCACCCGGATATTTTTAGCGCGCGCCGCTGACGCGAAGGTGCGCGAAGCCGGCTACAGCGGCGGCACAACCACCGCCTTTATACGGCACCTGTTTGAGCGGAAGCTGATCGATGCGGCCCTTTTGACGGACAAAATGCATGACCTGCCCTATTGCGCGCATCCCAAGCCGAGGGTGGCCGAGGATGCGCAGGATGCGCTGGAATGCGCTTTTACCAAGCCGACGGTAAATCCCCTTTTGTCCCGGCTTCCGGTTGCAGGTGAACGGGTTGCGGTCGTGGGCAATGCCTGTCACATTGAGGCACTGCGCAAGGCCCAGTTTGTAGCGCTTGAGGATTCTCCAGCGGGCAGGCGGTGCCGCGAGCTGGTCGGCAACATACGGTTCCTGGTGGGCCTGACCTGCTTCTTCAGCAACAGCCCCCGCGGGGTGGACCTGCTGCTGGCCGGGATGAATCTTAAGGAATCAGATCTTAAAAGGTGGTTTTACGATCATGGTAATCCGTCGGTGGAGCTTCTGGACGGTACGGTTAAACGGGTGCCTGACGCGAACCGGAACTTTTCCGCTCTCAATCTGGGATGCCTGCTCTGCTACCCGTCATACACCGCACGGCTGTCTGACGTTACCTTCGGCAAGACCATGTCAGAAGAGTGGGGCTGGAACGATGTCACCTGCCGGAGCAGGGAAGTTGATGCCATCCTCCATGGAATGGAGAAAAATAATTTCATTGAAACCAGGGAGGCCGGGGACGGGGGAGGGGAGCTGCTGGCCTCGCTGCTGGAGGCAGGCGTGTTTCGGATGGATGCCGCCGGTTATGCCCGGTACCTGGAAACAGGCAGCTTCAGCATTGATGAGACAACCGCCGAAATGCTGGAAAACCGCCCGGGGGGCACCATCAGGGGCATAAGCCTGATGAAGCTGATACAGGCGGTACGAAAGTATGCCTTTTATGAATCCGCCGTCGCCGCGCGACGGGCAAAAAATATTTTTGTGCCCGTGTACCGGTGATTACCAGCACCAGTCCATGCCGCCGTCCACGCAGAGCACCTGTGCGGTTATGTACGAGGCATCGTCCGATGCGAGAAAGGCCACCGCGGCGGCCATATCCTCAGGTGTTCCCTCACGGCCGATGAGCAGCTGCCCGCTTGACACACATTGCTCAATAATCCAGGGTACAAAGCTGTCCCGTTCCATCATCATCTCGTTTTCAACCGGCCGGTAGAGGTTGGTTTTGACCATCCCCGGCGCAATACAGTTCACCCTGATACCCATCGGGGCCAGTGCCTTTGCCAGGGATTTGGTGAACATGATGACCGCGGCCTTTGAAGCGGCGTAGGCACCGGTCATATTTTTTGCGCCTCGCCCCATGATGGATGATACGGTTACCATGGAACCCTTGATGTCGTTTTCCATCATATTATTGGCGCTCGCCCGGCAAAACATGAATGATCCCCTGGTATTCACCGCAAAAACCTTATCCCACTGATCAGAAGAAATTTCCAGGGCGGAGGACTGTGTCTCCGAGATGCCCGCGTTGGAAACCGCAACATGCACGGGTCCAAAGCGTTTCACGGCTTCAACGATCAGCCCCTTGATGGAGTCTTCGCTTGTAACATCCACCGGAAGGTAGACGGCTTCAGCGCCCTTGTCCGTCAGCTCCCGGGCCACCGCTTTGCCTCCTTCCCCGTCAATGTCGGCGACGACAACCCGCGCGCCCTCGGATGCAAAGCGATGAGCAACACCTCGGCCTATGCCGCTGCCCGCTCCGGTTATAATAACATGCCTGCCGGAAAATCGGTTTCGACCTTCTGTCATGTGCATCTCCTCCAATGGCGGTAATGTTCAAATTGTTCAGCTTTCGGGGGGGAAGAACCTTTTGAAATAGTTCAGATAGTCCGCGGGAAGTTCGTTGAAGCGATCGAGAATGCTTCCATCCGTGCCGATGATGATGTGGTAGGGCACGCCGATAATGCCGTATTTTCTGGTTACCTCGCCGGACCCGTCAATCAGTATTGTACCGGGAATCTGATACTGGCTCTGTATTTTTTTGATGCGCGGCAGGGTGTCGTTGACTCCGACGTCGATGGCCAGCAGCTCGTAGCGGGCGCAGTCCATGCTCTTGTGCAGATCCCTGATTTTAGTCATCTCGATGAGGCAATGGGGGCACCAGGTGGCCCAGAACACCAGATGGACTACTTTCTTGTCCTTGAAATCCTTGAGCGAGACGTACTCACCCTCCGTACTTTTCAGGCAAAAGCCGTCAGGGCTCACGACCGGCTGCCGTTTTTCCGCCCATGCCCGGTCGGCAGCCGCATAAAAAAATGCGAGCATCGAGAGGAGGCAGAGGGCGAAAAGTTTTGATCCGTTGCAGCGTACCCGTTTTTTCATGAGTTCACCCTGGAGAAGGGGGTTCAATGCAGGCTGTTCTGGATACACACGTTCAATTCCCGCCGGCTGTTTTCTTGTCCTGCGCGCAGCTTTGCAATGTTTCATCGGCGCTCGCTTTCGCCTCGTCGAGTATCTCTTTTGGAGGAAGATGGCTGAGAGCCTCGATCGCGGTCGTCAGCTGTCCGATGTTTCTTATCCCGCAGAGGGCTGCGCTTACCTCGCTATACTGTAACACGAACCCCAGTGCCAATTCCAGGGGTGAGTGGCCGGCATCGCCCAGAAGGGCGCCTATTTTCTCCATGGCCAGGTACTTGGGGGTCCGGTCCTCATGCTTCCACCAGGGAGCCCGGGAGCGGGCGTCGGCGTCATCAAAGGTCCGCTCAGGCGTGACGCGCCCGGTCAGGATCCCCTTGTCCAGGGTGCCCCAGCTCAGGAAACCGGTCTTTTTGTTTCCGAGGATTTCGCGGAGGTCACTAAAAGCAGAAGCGTTGAAAAGATTAAACTCGCTCTGCAGCACGTCGACGGTATCGATTTGAGCTGCCTTGTGAATGTCCTCGCGGCTCGAGTTGCA
Source organism: uncultured delta proteobacterium (assembly GCA_963793865.1). Classification (GTDB taxonomy): domain Bacteria; phylum Desulfobacterota; class WTBG01; order WTBG01; family WTBG01; genus CAZWCD01. The sequence continues at coordinate 1,233,508 of CAWCBP010000001.1, read as the reverse complement.
CAGACCTATGGCCCTGATTTTCCCCTCCTCCTTTGCCCGGCTGAGGTACTCCATGGGTTTCCTGATGTCCGTGTTTTTGTCGGGCCAGTGGATCAGGTACAGATCAACATACCCTGTTTCCAGATCTTTGAGGGACTGCTCAAGCATTTTTTGCATCACTTGGGGGTGATTGTCAATCTTTATTCTTTTCCGGTCATCCCAGACGATGCCGCCTTTTGTGGCAATCAGGACGCGGTCCCGCATTCCCCGGAAGGCCCTGCCGATTCTTTTTTCAGAAAGTCCGAACCCGTAAACCGGTGCGGTGTCATAAAGATTGATGCCCCGGTCGAAACATGCCGCCAGCAGCTTCAGGGCCTCTTCCTCTCCGATGCGGCCGAAGCCGTAGCCGCGGCCTTCACCGCTGATGGCGGCGCCGCCGAATGCAATTTCTGAAACAGTAACGCCGAGGGTGCCGAGCGGACGCAGATTAATCATGGCAGGAGCTTGAAGAAAAACAGGTGTGATGGAGGAAGCATGTGTCGCTGATCATGAGGGATGACCGGGCTTGAACCATATTACGCACGTCTTTTGAATGAGATGAGACTGTACCATTTGAACGGGCGGTTGTAAAGTGACATTTGGTTATGAATATGACCCGGTGAGAGGGTGAGGGGCAAGGCGCATGATTTTAGCAAGCTGTTAAAAAACACCCATCTGATTTGTGGCTCTAAAAAGCCCCTCCCCCTTGAGCCTTTGAACAACCTGAGGAAAACTACTTTTTCAACAACCTGCCAGAGAAAATATTTGTAAAAATTAATAAGTCAGTATATAGTGTGCCGCAAAGGTGGTTTTCGTGTCGCGGTACTGGGCGCGCATCTCATTTTCCCGGCATATTACGCAACACGCTGCCGGTCTTGACACTCGCTTCGCATTTTTCAAATTTTTATTTAAGAGGAGAACGTGATGGAAGACGCCAATCCCAGGAAAGATCTCTCGCAGGGTGATCCGGCCGGCTCGGATAAAAACAGGCGCGGGAAGACGCTCGGCTGGATCAATGACTTCAAAAGCAACACCTTGACCAGGATTCAGAAATTCGAGTCGCAGCTGGAAATGGTCACCAGGGAGCGCAACAAGCTGGCCATCGATCTGAAAAATGCCAATGCGCAACTGGCGGAACTGCGGGAAGGGCGAAAAAAACTGCTTGATGAAGTCAACGGCCTGAAAGGCGCCCTGCAGGGGGTAAAATCCGAGTTTAAGTACAGTGAAGAGGAAAAGGCCGACGCCTTTGAACAGATAAAATCTCTGCAAGGGCAGATCACCTCACTTGACGAGCAGCGGCGAAGCCTGGAATCTGAGCTGGCGACAACCAAGGACACGCTGCTCAACACCATGGAGGCACAGGAGGATTTGAAAGGCAAAATCAGGTTCCTGGAGGACAAAATAGCCTGGAACGATAAGTCCCACCAGGATGATCTGAACAAACTGAAGATTGCCGAATCCAGATTGCAGGACATTACCGGTGCTAAAGAATCGCTTGAGAGAGAATTGAAGACTATATTGAAAACACTGGAAGAACGCGACCATGTCATTACCGACCTGAAAAACCATGCGGGGCTGCTGGAAGAAAAAGTTGAATCCCTGGAAATGGTCAAGAGGGATCTCGCCCGTACCAAAAAAGAACAGGCGGAAACCCAGGAGAGGCTGAGCGATCTGGAGGCAAGCCTGCAGACCAGCGCCTCGCTCAAGGATGCTTTGGAAATGGATTTAAAAAGCATTCTTAAAGATCTGGAAAACGAGAAGAATTTGTGCGATGAGTACCGGAAGCGCATTGGGGATTTAGAGGAAGAGGTGAAAGATTTTGAAGCACTCAATGAGCGGCTGCAGGAAGAAATAAAGCTGCGGGATGACGCGGAAAAGCGGATAGAAAGCATGGAAGCGGAAATCGATTCCGAGAAGGCCCTCAAGGAGTCCCTGCAGGCTGATCTTGAATCCGCCCTGGTATCACTGGATCGCACCAGGAAGGAAAAGGAGGACAGTGCGGCCGTTGTTGATGATTTAAAGGCACAACTTGCCATCATGGAAGAAATGAAGATGGAGCTTAAGACGGTTGAGGACGAGCGGACCGAGGCCCTGGAGAAAATCCAGGAATTAAACGATGCCCTGGAGCGCACCGTCGCGCAGAAGGAAGAGCTGGAGGAGGAAGTACATCAGCTCAAAGAAGCCATTGAGAGCATCAGCGGAGCCCTTGCCGACAGTGATGGACAAACCACCGGGGGCCGCTTTGAACTGTCTGAGGAGTAAAAGACCGGTCAGATGTCATAGGCTATAACGGGAAAGGGTAGAAAGAGTATGCAGGATAGGGAGAACAACGAGGCAGGTGTCATTGACAACCGGCCCGAAGACGGGGCGGGTAACGCGGCTCACGAACCTGCTTCTGCAAGCAGGGGACCGGCGGGGTATGGAGCGCAGGCTGCTCCCAATGCCATCATCGGCATGCTCAGCCACAGAAGCGAGAAGGTGCGGATTGAGGCGATAGAATCATTGCTCAAAATCGGCGACCGCTCTCTTGGTGACGCCTTTGTCAGGGCCCTGGGAGACGAAAGCTTCCGGGTGCGTTTGGGTGCGCTGAGGGGGCTGTATAAATGCGGCGGTGACATGGTGCCTGACCAGCTTATCAGGGCGCTGCAGGACCAGCACCCGGATGTGAGAAGAAGGGCGCTCATCTATCTCGGCTGGATGAGGAAAAAAGATCTGGTTCCCTATATCGCGGGAGCGCTTGCGGATACCTCCGCGCTGGTGAGAAAGGTGGCAACATACGCGCTGGCGGATATCAAGGATGCCTCATCAGTGCCCTACCTGATCAAATCCCTGGATGACAGGGACAAGGAGGTGGTGAAAGGGGCGCTGGCCGCGTTGAAAAGGATAACCGACAAATCAATCCAATCGGTTAAAGATTCTTCTGAAGCCGTTCAGCAGGACATAGTGGAGCAATGGAAAGCCTGGTGGAAAACGGAAAACAAAATGTAATCCTTGCGTGTAATCGCCGCCTGAGCATACCTTAATTTTATACCGTAATTTAAATAACTTACAGCAGAGTGAACCCGGTTTCCTGTTCAGTGCGGAAACCGGGTTTTTTCCTGGTCATGCGGCGGAGGTGCAATCGTGGTAGTAAGTTTTTTATGGTTTTTCTCAAGTTTTTATAGGCGTTGCCGAAAAGATATTTATATTGCGCAGGATTAATGAATCTTGACCCGAGTAGATAAGCATGCACTGTTTTTATTCAGGGAGGCTCTTGTGAGTAAAATACTGACTACCAAGGAATTGGCTGAATATCTGAAGCTTACCGAGGTAACCATCTACAAGTATGCCAATGAAGGCAAGATTCCCGGCTTCAAGATCGGAAGCCGATGGAGGTTTGACAAGGAAAAGATTGACGATTTATTAAAGTGCGACGAAGCCGTCAAGCAAAACTGATGGGCGGTGCCGGAAGCCGAAACCGGCAATCCTGCCCTGAAAAAACCGTGCCCTTGACTGAACTGCGGTTCCTGAATCAGAAGCCGTGTTCGTCATGAACCGGATGATGAAACTCGAGGTTGAAGAGGAGCTATAGCAACGCGGCAACGAGATACAATCAATGGTTTTTTTACCTCCCGTCTGCAGACCGCGGCTGACTTACTCCCGAGATTTTCCTGCCAGCATCCGTTTGCATCCCTCAATGCTTCTATCCAGGTCCTCCACCCGGTGAGGTTCAACCGTATAGATCAGTGACACCCGGTAGTCATGTACGAGACGCTATGAAGAGATCAAAATCGATCTCCCCGTCCCCCACCGGCAGGTGATCATCAGCCGTCTTGCGGTTGTCGTGCAGGTGAACCTCGCGCATGTGTGCCCCCAGGCCGGTGAACCAGTCCTCCATGGAAGCGGTGGAGAAAAGGTTGAAGTGGCCGATGTCGAAGCAGAACCCGAGGCGTGGTGATCCTATTTCATCAAGCAGCCGCTTCAGTCCCGAAGGCTCCTCTTCAAAGACATTTTCCAGCGCGAGATGCATGTCCAGCTGTTCCGCCCGTTCAACGACGGGCCGCCATGTGTGAAGGCTGCTTTCCAGCCAGAAGGGGATGTTGCCGTCGAAATACCACTTGTTGTACCCGGGGTGAAAGGTAATCATCCGGGGTGAAAAAAAGGCGGCGGCCGTCAGGGTCTGATGCAGCCGCTCAACCGTCGCTGACTTGATTTTGGTATCCGCCCCGCCCGGGCTGAGATCCATGAAGGGGGCGTGAACAGTTGTGCTCAGGCCGCGGGAGCGCAGCGCCCCGGCCGCCCTGCGCATATCTTCTTCCCGGCAGGTGTCCAGCGCCTCACCGCTGAAGTAAATTTCCGGATTGATCCCTTTCTCGAGCACAAAATCGAGATTTTCAATAAGCATGCGGTAAGGTATGTTTACCTGGATGACCGGTTCTGTCATAGTGATCTCATGAAGTTGAGCGTTAATGTTCGCAGGTGGAATATCTGAAATTAACAAGATGCCTAGCTTTGTCAAGGTAACACCGGGGCTTTTTAGAAAGGGGGTGGTGAATAGGTGCATAACCAATTTACCAAAAGAACATATTTACAGATTAACGTAACTAAGTTATCATTAACGCATGTTAGAATATAAGTACACAGCATATTTTGAAAAAGAGGTCTTGCGGAAACGCCCCTATTTAAAGAAGGAATGGTGCATTATGGTTATTGAAAATCCGATTACAGTTGAACGCCAAGAACACAACCGTTATCGATTCTGGGGAAGAATTGATGAGTTGGGCGGCAGAATTTTAAGAGTAATAACACTTGATGATAAAAAGACCATCCATAATGCCTTCCCGGACAGGAGGTTCGAACCATGAAATTGAATTACTACCCCGAAACCGATTCGCTTTATATTGATCTATCGTCAAAACCGAGTAAGGAGAGTGTTGAAATTTCTGAAGGTGTTGTCATTGATTATGATGACACAGGAAATATTACCGGAATCGATATTGATAACGCCAGCCGTAAAATTAACCTCAAAGAAGTTATTTTAAACAAAATTCCAGCACAGCTGCAGGCAACCACCGCTTAATCATCAACATATTCCGTTCCAAAAAGATAGCATCTCAGTGTCCCAGGCGGAAGGAGATAAAATAAGTATGGTGACCCCCGGATTACCCGAGTGCTTGCATCCAGCCTTTAAATCGCTTGACAAAGGGGACGCCATGCAGTATAGAGCAATGCTTATAAATAAGGGTATTTGCTGCGCTGCGCATGATAGATGAGAGGGTGTGATCATTGATGCGGTGATGCGGCTCTAACCGGGCCGCCCATCCTGCAGCGCGCAGACCCGTGCAGGCCTTCCGGGAGGAAGGGTACTATTGCAAACCGCGGTTTTTCACCCAACCTTCAAAAGGTTGGTTTTTTTGTGAAAGGCGACATGGCATCGAGCTTAACGCTGGTAACCGGTGGCGCCAGGAGCGGGAAAAGCGGCTTTGCCCAGAGGATGGCGGAGGGCCGGGAGGGGCGAAAGGTGTTCATTGCCACCGCCCGGGCGGGCGATGATGAGATGAAGCTGCGGATTGAACAGCACCGCCGGGAGCGGCCGGAAAGCTGGCATACCATTGAAGAACCCTGCCGCCTGGTTCAGGCATTGGAGAGCTGCCGGGGATTTTATGAGGTGGTGCTCATCGATTGCATCGGCCTCTGGATTACCAACCTGCTGCTGGATGACAGGGGCGAGCATGAGATCCTGCGGGAGGTGGCCGCGGTTCTGGAGCAGTGCAGGGCAGTCGCTTCGGATATAATCATGGTGAGCAACGAAACCGGCATGGGCATCGTTCCCGACAACAGCCTCTCCCGCCTGTTCCGCGACGTGCTGGGGAAAACGAATCAGGAGATAGCCCGTGCGGCGGATGAGGTCTTTTTTCTGGTGGCGGGTATCCCGCTGCAGCTCAAGGGAAAGCCCGCTTCGCCGCAAAGGTGACGATCGACAGATGATGCACAGACTGGAAGACATGCTTAACGCCATACAGCCGCTTGACCGGGCACTCTTGCAGCAGGCCCGCGACCGGCTTGATTTGATGGCCATACCCCGGGGAAGCCTGGGCAGGCTTGAAGAGTTTGCCCAGCGCGTTGCCGGCATCAGGAACACCCTCAGTCCTGTCCCGGGGAAGAAGGCCATTGCCGTTTTTGCCGGCGACCACGGAGTGGCGGAAGAGGGGGTAAGCGCGTTTGCCCGGGACGTAACCGCGCAGATGGTTTATAACTTTGTGCGCGGCGGCGCGGGAATCAACGTTCTGGCCAGGCAGGCGGGGGCGAGTGTGGTGGTGGTCGACATCGGCGTGGCCGTTGACCTGCAGCCGCAGGAGGGTTTGCTCATAAAAAAGGTGGCTCACGGGACCAGGAACATGAGGAGGTTCCCGGCCATGGAACGGGACGAGGCGCTGAAGGCCCTTATGGTCGGGGTGGACATTGCGCAGGACCTGGCGTCAAAAGATGTAACCCTGATCGGTACCGGTGACATGGGCATAGCCAACACCACCGCCAGCAGCGCCATAACCGCCGTCCTGACCGGCCGCAGCGTGGATGAGGTTACCGGCCGCGGTACCGGCGTTAGTGATGACATGCTGCGGCATAAAGCGGCAGTCATCCGGGAAGCGATCGACCTCCACCGGCCAGATCCGCGCAATCCCGTGGATGTCCTGGCGAAGCTGGGCGGTTTGGAAATAGCGGGCATCGCCGGTTTGATCATCGGTTCCGCTTTCAACAGGATGCCGGTGGTGATTGACGGTTTTATTTCCGGCGCTGCAGCGCTGGTTGCCGTATCCCTGAAGTCCGCCATACGGGAGTATCTTTTCGCCGGGCACCGGTCCGCAGAGCAGGGCCACCGCATCGTGCTTGAATGGCTGGGTCTTGACCCGCTGCTCGATCTGTCGATGCGGCTGGGCGAAGGCACCGGCGCGGCGCTGGGAATGTTTTTAATCGAGTCGGGAATCAGGGTGCTCCGCGAAGTCCTGACCTTCGAGCAGGCGGGAGTAAAAAAGGCCGTTCACTGATGCGCGCGTTCATTATCGCCCTACAGTTTCTTACCTGCATTCCCCTTGATCCGGGGATGAAGGTCAACGAGGAGGAAGTGGGCAGGTCCATGCGCTATTTCCCCCTGGTGGGCCTGTGCATGGGTGCATGCCTCGCCCTGGTCCACATCCCGCTGGCGGCGCTGCTGCCGCTGAGCGTGGCTGACGGAATGATAATCGCGCTGCTGGCAGCCCTGAGCGGCGCCATCCATCTCGACGGGCTGGCGGACACGGCTGACGGAATTGCCGGCGGAAAAGACCGGGAAGACCGATTGCGCATCATGAAGGACCCCCGGATCGGGGCGATCGGCGCCGTGTGCGTTATCCTGGTTATCATGCTCAAATACGTCGCGCTGCTGGCCGTGCCCCCGCACCTTAAATTTAGAGCCATTCTGCTGATACCGGTGATCGGGCGCTGGGCGCAGGTGCTTGTTGCCTACCGGGCGGACTATGCCGGGCTGACCCGCGGCGTCGGCTTTACCTTTACCCGGCAGGTTACCCTGACGGTGGTGCTTGCCACCTCGCTGCTCGTGGGCGCCTTAGCGTATTACCTGTTCTCGCTCAGGGGGGCGGTTGTGGCCGTCGCCAGCCTCGCCACATGCTTCGCCTACGCGGGTTACTTCCGGCGTACCCTGGGCGGGGTCACCGGCGATGTTCTGGGGGCTGTAACCGAGCTGGCCGAAACGGCGGCTCTCATAATGCTGCTGGTCAAATTCTAACAGGTTTTGCTGCGGCACCTGTCTGAGGATGTGCATATGGAAACAAGAACGAGACTCTACCTTGCGCGGCATGGCGAAACCACGGCCAGCGCTGAATTCCGCTACATTGGTCACACCGATGTGGACATTACCGGGAACGGCGTTGAACAGATGGAGCGGATCAGGAACCGCCTGCGGGACGAGGAGATACATGCCTTTTTCAGCAGCGATCTCATCCGGGCCAGGAAGGGCGCGGAGATCATTGCCGGCTGTCACGGCATCGAACCCGTTTCATGTCCGGAGTTCCGTGAGATCAACCTGGGCATCTGGGAGGGAATGACCCGGGAAGAAATCATGGAGCGCCATCCTGAGGATTACGCTGCGCGCCTGCAGGACCTGGTTCACCGCCGCGTCGATGGAGGGGAAAGTTTCAGTGATGTCCGGGAGCGGGTAATGCGCAAGCTTACCCGCGTTCTCGCCGAGCATGCGGGCGGCACCATTGTGCTGCTGGCCCACGGCGGGGTAAACAGGGTTATTTTATTTGACGCGCTCAATCTGGATCTGGCACACCTGATGCGCATGGATCAGTCCTATGGATGCATCAACATCATTGATTATTACGAGAGCGGTCCGGTGGTCAAACTGGTGAATGGATGAAATGACTTCCCCCCTCGTGCTCACCATCGCCTATGCCGCGGACCTGGTTGCGGGTGATCCCCAGTGGGGTCTTCATCCCATCCGCCTGGTGGGCAGGCTGATAGCCGTTTTCGAAAGAGTGCTGCGTGCCCATCCTTTCAGCCGGGCCGGTGAGAAAGCGCGCGGTGTGGTGCTCTGTGCCGGGGTGGTCCTCCTGGTGTACGCCGCTGTCTGGCTTTTGCTTATGGCCTCCTTCCGGGTGCACGAATACGCCGGCTTCTGTGTCTCCGTGGTGCTGGTATATTTTACCATATCGGTTAAGGCGCTGGGGGACGCGGCGCGGGCGGTGCTTGCCCGCCTGGCCTCCGGCGATGTGGCCGGCGCCCGGACCAGTCTGGCCATGGTTGTGGGCAGGGAAACCGCGGGCCTCAGCGGCGAAGAGGTGGCCAGGGCTGCCGTGGAAACAGTGGCTGAAAACACCTCTGACGGCATTGTGGCGCCGCTTTTCTACGTGGCGCTGGGCGGACCGGCGCTGGGCATGGCCTACAAGGCAGTCAACACGCTTGACTCCATGGTCGGCTATAAGAATCAGCGCTACCGTGATATGGGATGGGCTTCCGCTCGCTGTGATGATGTGGTCAATTATCTTCCCGCCCGTCTGACCGGGCTTTTGCTGATTGCCGCGGCCGTTATCGCACGCAGGGACTGGCGGGGCGCTTATGCCATGATGCGCAGTGACGCTCGCAAGCACCTGAGCCCGAACAGCGGCTACCCGGAATCGGCCATGGCCGGCGCCCTCGGGGTGCAGCTGGGAGGACCTTCCTTGTACCATGGCGTCCTGAGGAATGCCGCCACGATGGGGGAGCAAAAAAGGCCCCTCACCGGAAATACCATTAAGGAAGCGGTTACCATGATGTATCTTGCCTCGGCACTCATGCTGCTGCTTTGCCTGCTGTACCGGGAGGCGCTTTCATGATGCAGGTACACGGAGGCAATCTCCGGGAAATCAGCCGGCTCTACCACATTGATGAAGACGCTATTATAGACTTCAGCTCCAGCATTAATCCTCTCGGGTGTCCTTCCGGCGTCCGCCTGCTCTTGAGAAAAGGGGCCGCACTTCTGTCCTCATACCCCGATAGTCACTGCAACCAACTCCGGGAGGCGCTGGCGGCATCACTGGGGTGTGCCCCGCGAAACATCATCGCCGGCAACGGTTCCACGGAACTTATATACCTCATTCCCCGGGCTTTTAAGCCGCGCAGGGCACTGGTCTTCACGCCCTCCTTTTCTGAATATGAAAGGGGCCTGCGGGAGGCGGGATGCGCGGTACAAACGATTCCCCTGCAGGAAGGGGATGGGTTCAGGGTGCGCGCCGAGCAGGCCATCGCACTTCTTCCCCGGATGGACATGCTCTTTCTCTGCAATCCCAATAACCCCACGGGCGCGCTGATGGAGCCGGATGTGCTTGGGGCGCTTCTTGCGGCCGCGAAGAAAAACGGGGTGCTGGTGGTGGTTGATGAGGCATTTGTGGATTTTGCACCCCGTCACTCAGTTGCCGGAAAAGCCGTCAGCGGGCGCACGGTGATGGTGCTGCGGTCAATGACCAAATTTTTTGGCATTCCCGGGATACGCCTCGGCTACCTTGTCGGCCCGCCGCAGCTGGTGGCACAGCTGAGCCGGCACAAGGAACCATGGACGGTCAATGCCCTCGCGCAAAAAATCGGCATTGCCTGCGCGGCAGACAAGGATTTTGCCGACGAAACCAGGCGCTTCGTGGCTGCCGAGCGGGGCCGCCTCTTTTCGCGGCTGGGGTCAATACCGGGATTGCAGCCCCGGCCGTCATCGGCGAACTACCTGCTGCTGAAGATTACCGGCAGGGGCCTCTCATCCACCCGTCTCTATGAAGAGCTGGCGCGAAATGGCATCCTGGTCAGGGATTGCCGCTCCTTTACCGGCATGGGCAATAAATATATCCGGGTGGCGGTGAAGCGCAGAAAAGATAACCGGCGGCTGCTTGCCGCGCTTAAAACAATTGCGGACCGCCATGACGGTAAAAACTAAAGCCATGATTATTGCCGGCACCCACAGCGGCGTGGGGAAAACAACCGTTGCCCTGGGCATCATGGCTGCGCTCAGGCGGCGGGGGCTTGCCGTCCAGCCCTTCAAGGTAGGGCCTGACTTTATCGATCCCGGCCACCACCAGGCCGTTTGCAGGCTGCCGTCCCGCAACCTGGACGGCTGGATGCTGGGCAGGGCCTACACGGTCGGCAGCTTCCTGCGGCACTGCCGGGGGAAGGATGCGGCGGTTATCGAAGGGGTGATGGGACTCTTCGACGGGCGCCTCGGGGCCGATGATGAGGGCAGCACAGCCCAGATAGCCCGCTGGCTGAAGACAGCGGTTGTGCTGGTGGTTGACGCCCGGGGGATGTCGGGAAGCGCCGCGGCTTTGATCAGCGGGTTCAATCGCTACCGGCGGGGAGTTGCCATATCGGGTGTTGTCCTCAACCGGGTGGGAAGCGACGACCATTATCGGCGGCTTAAGGCAATCATCGAGAAACGGTGCGGCATACCCGTCATCGGTTACCTGCCCGCCGAAGGGTCCATCACCATCCCCGAGAGGCACCTGGGCCTGGTGACCGCGACGGAATTTATGGTAACACGGAGATTCATTGATCGCCTGGCCGTGCTCTTTGAGCGCTGCCTTGACCTTGACCTGCTGCTCAGAGTAAGTTCACCGGTGACGCAAAGGCATTCGCGGGAAGAGCAGCATCACGATGATGGGCTGCGTCCAACCGGGCCGGGGGTGCGTGTCGGCATTGCCCGTGACCGGGCATTCTCTTTTTTACTACCAGGATAATCTCGATCTGCTGCGGCAGAGGGGCGCGACGCTTATTCCCTTCAGTCCCCTTGGCGACCGGGCACTGCCGCCGCGCCTGGACGGAATCTATATCGGTGGCGGATATCCCGAGCTGTTTGCCCCGGAGCTGGAGGGGAACGCGGCCATGCGCCGGCAGCTCAGGCGATTTGCCGAAGACGGCGGCCCTGTCTACGCGGAGTGCGGCGGGTTGATGTATCTGGGAAGCGGGATCAAAACCTTTGCCGGAAGAACACATAAAATGGCGGGCATCTTCCCCTATATCGCGGTGATGCACACGCGGTTTACTCATCTCGGTTACCATAGCGTACGGGCGATGAGGAATACCATCATCGCCGGCAGGGGCGAATGTGCTCGCGGCCACCAGTTCCGGTATTCCTCTCTTGCGGGAGGAAGCCTCTTTCAGGGTGATGCCTTCAGCGTCAGAAAAGGCACGGCCGGAAGGGCATCCCGGGACGGGTTCCGCTATAAAAATGTCCTGGCCCAGTATGTCCACCTTCACTTTGGCTCAAACCCTCATTTTGCAAAAAGATTCGTGGAATCGTGCCGCAAACATTCGGCTGACCTGCGCGGTAAAGCCGGACGTGCTTGAGTCGACATAAGGGTATGAAAGTTCTATTGCTGGAGCATCCGCGGGGCAGATCCGCCCTGCATTTTAATACCATCGCCAATACGCCCCTTTCCTCATCCCTGCTCTCGGGGTATCTCGCATCCCTTCTCCAGAGCCGGGGTATTGATGCGGAGCTGCATGACGGCACCGCAGGGGAGGATGACTTTTCCGCGGCGGCTGAAGCGCTTTCCGGCATGCGGTGCGACCTCCTGGGCGTGCATCTGGTGTATAGCTGGGAGCACACACCCGCTGTTTTGGAGATGCTGGCAGGAATTGCCGCTCGCAGGGGCGTGCCGGTCATAGCCTACGGATTCTTTCCGACCGTCGCCGCCGAATACCTCATGCGCGCATATCCTTTTATCGAGGCGGTCATCAGGGGCGAGCCTGAAATGACCTTTCTCGATATCTGTTCGAGCGGGTGGAAGGGTGTCGATCCGGGCAGTGTTAAGGGCCTTGTATGGAGGCGGGGAGGGGAATGTGTGGTGAACCCCCGCCGGGAAGTGATCGGTGATCTTGATGCGCTGCCCTTTCCCCGCCGGACACGGGCAGGGCTGGCAAGAAGCGGCGGAACCGTACTGGGAAGCCGGGGCTGTTACGGGAGCTGCTCGTTCTGTCCCATCAATGATTTCTACGGGGCGAACCCCCTGTGGCGGGGCCGATCCCCGGAGAATATTCATGCTGAGGTAACCACACTGCTCCCGGCACTTGCCGGGAAGTACATCTATTTTGTTGACGCAAACTTTTTCGGTCCGGGTGAGGCGGGGCAGGAGCGGGCGGAGGCGATTGCCGCATGCCTGGAAGGTGAAGCGGGACTTTCCTTCGGTCTTGAATGCCGCGTGAACGATGTGCGCGTGCGGTCGCTGCGCCGGTTGGCGGGGGCCGGGCTGCGCGATGTGTTTCTTGGCATTGAAAGCGGATCGCAGGACTGCCTGGAGCGCATGAACAAGCGGACCACGGTGGAGCAGAATATCGCCGCAGTGGCACTGCTGCGCAGCCATGGTATCGAGCCGCACGTCGGATTCATCATGTTTGAGCCTGACTCGACGATTGCAGACCTGCGGGAAAACGTTTCCTTCCTCCGGTCGCACGGCCTGCTGGGAAGGCTCACGGCGACCGTCGATCTGCTCTATCACCCCGGGATTGCGCTGATGGGTACCGGCATGTATGAGCGGCTGCTAACGGGAGGCCGGCTCAAAGCCCTGCCTGAGGGCCCCTATCACGGGAGCTACACATTCAGGCATGAAAAGGTGCAAGTCTGCGCCGACATATTCGGGGCGGTCTGCCGTCATCTGCTTAAGCGCATGGAGAAGCCTGATTCGCCCATCTACTGGCAAAATCTCTACGCACGGGAAGCCGGTCATCCCGCCTCGGGTGCGGCAGAGGAGCTCAACCGGTGGCTGGTCAGCCTGTTTGAAGAAGTGCTTCAGCGGCTTGAGAAGGACAGCAGTTTATGCAAGTACGGGCAGCAGGACCGTTTTATCCAGGAATCACTTTCATACATTGACCGTGTCCTTTCCCCCGCGGGTCGGACCTGCCGGTAAGGTGCAAGCGTAAAAAGATGTCGGAGGACAGAAGCTACATCACGGGGCTGGCCCTGGGCTACCAGGTGTCGCAAGTTATCTTTGCCGCTTTACATCTCAGGCTCTTCACCGTGCTGGAGGAGGGAGCGGGAGACCCGGGAGAACTGGCAGCGCGCTCTGGTGCCGACGCCGCGGCGCTCAAGCGCATGCTTAAGGTGCTTGTCGATCTAAAGCTGGTCCAGCAGCAGGAGGACGGCCGTTACCGGAATGCAGCACTTGCTTCCCGCTTCCTGGTGGAAGGCGGAAAAGAGTTCTGGGGCAGCACCGTTCATCATGCCGCAAACCTCTGGCCTTTTTGGGAAAACCTGGACCAACAGATAAAGAGCGGTACGCCTAAAATGCCATCACCTGCGTACCTTGAGGATTATCCGCACCGGCTCGGTGACTACCTGGCCGCGATGGATGAGGGCGCGTCGGCAAAAGCATTGGCCATTGCTGATGCCATCGGAATCAACAGGTTCAGGCGCATGCTGGACGCGGGGTGCGGTCCCGGCAGCTATGCCATCGCCTTTTGCGGGATGAATCCGGACCTTTCAGTCACCCTGATCGACCTGGAGCCGTCGCTTGAAGCGGCGCGCCGGTCGATAGAGGAACGCGGATGGGGGGAACGAATCACCTGCCGCGCCTGCCAGGTGATCGAAGATCCCATTCCCGGTGACGGCTACGACCTGGTCTTCCTTTCAAACCTGATCCATGCGTATGGTGAGGAAGACGTCGAGCTGATTCTGGAAAAGCTGTGGCGTGTCCTTGCCGTCCCCGGAGAGCTGGTCATCCACGATTACCTGCTTGACGCGGGCGGCGGGCAGACACTCTATGCCTCGCTTTTTAACCTGACCATGCTGGTGGGAACGCCCCGCGGCCGGTGTTACAGCGTGGATGAAATGAAAGTGATGCTGACCCGCCTGCATGCGGCGGAAGTTATAACCGTGCCCATCGGGCTCGGCACGTCTCTCATACGGGCAAAGAAAACCATTCGAGGAGGCAGGAAATGACGACGATCCTGGAAACCGCCTGCGCGGGTACACTATCACCGGTCATGAACGAGATAGCCCACAGGGAAGGAGTGACGGCGGACTATGTCCGCGCCATGATCGCGGGGGGAAAGATGGTTGTTGCCGGCGGGCGGAACGGCAGGTGCTCCCCGGTGGGCATCGGCAAGGGGCTTTCCACCAAGGTGAACGCGAGCATCGGGACTTCATCGGACATCATTAACATTGACGCGGAGGTGAGGAAGGCGCGGGCGGCGGAGGAGTGCGGTGCGGATACGCTCATGGAGCTGAGCGTGGGCGGCGACCTCGACCGCATCCGTCGTGAAGTCATGGCATCGGTCTCCATCCCGGTGGGCAATGTGCCGCTCTATCAGGCGTTCTGCGAAGCCGCCCGCAAGTATCAATGATCCCGCCAGGCTTTCCGGGGAGATGCTTTTTGACATCATCGAGATGCAGTGCGCCGACGGCATCTCCTTTATGGCCATACACTGCGGAATCAATCTCTACACCATCGAGCGCCTGAAGAAGCAGGGATACCGCTACGGGGGGCTGGTGTCGAAGGGCGGCGCCTCGATGGTGAACTGGATGATGGTCAATAAGAAAGAGAACCCCCTCTACGAGCAGTTTGACCGGGTGGCGGCGCTGCTGAAAAAATACGATGTGGTGCTTTCCCTGGGCAACGGGCTGCGGGCCGGCGCCATACACGACTCCTTCGACCGGGCGCAGGTGCAGGAGCTTATTCTCAACTGCGAGCTGGCCGAGGAGGGAAGAAAAATGGGCTGCCAGATGATGGTGGAAGGCCCGGGCCATGTGCCGCTGGATGAAATCGAGGCCAACATCATTCTGCAGAAGCGCATGAGCAACGAGGCCCCGTACTACATGCTGGGCCCCCTGGCAACCGATGTCGCGCCGGGATTTGACCACATTGCCGCGGCCATCGGTGCGGCCAGTTCGGCGCGGTACGGTGCGGACCTGATCTGCTATATCACACCCGCCGAGCACCTGGCGCTGCCCACGGAGGATGATGTCCGCATCGGGGTGAAGGCGGCAAAAATAGCCGCCTACATCGGGGACATGAACAAGTACAAGGAAAAGGGCAGGGAGCGGGACCGGGAGATGAGCAAGGCCCGCAGGGACTCCGACTGGGAGAAGCAGTTTCGCTGCGCGCTCTTTCCTGATGATGCGCGGGTTATCCGGGAAAGCCGGCGGCCGGCCGACGGGCGCACCTGCACCATGTGCGGGCAGTTCTGCGCCAATGAGGGTTCGTCGCGTCTCTTCAGAGACGATTTGGTCCCGGGCGAAAAAAAATAAGCGAGGCAAGTGTGGCCAAGGCACTGATGGTTCAGGGGACCGGTTCGCACGTGGGCAAGAGCATGCTGGTTACCGCCCTGTGCAGGATCTTCCGGCAGGAAGGATACCGGGTTGCCCCGTTCAAGGCGCAGAACATGGCCCTCAATTCCTTTGTCACCGGGGAGGGGGGCGAGATAGGGCGGGCCCAGGCTGTGCAGGCCGAGGCGGCAGGCATCAAGCCCTCGGTGCACATGAACCCGGTGCTGATAAAGCCCCAGACCGACTGCGGGGCGCAGGTAATCATTCATGGAAAGGCGGTGGGCACCTATTCCGCCGTCGCCTATCATCGCTTCAAGAGAACGGCATTCAAGGCGGTGCAGGAAAGCTACGAGCGGCTGGCGCGGCTCTATGATCTGATCCTCATCGAGGGGGCGGGGTCTCCGGCGGAAATTAATCTCAAAAAAAACGACATCGTCAACATGAGAATCGCCCGCATGGCCCGGGCCCCGGTTCTGCTGGTGGCGGACATAGACCGCGGAGGCGTGTTTGCCTCCCTGGTGGGGACGATGGAGCTGCTTTCCCCATCGGAAAAAAAGCGGGTCAAGGGATTTGTGATCAACAAGTTCCGGGGCGACGCATCGTTGCTTACCCCGGGGCTTACCTTTCTCAGGAGAAAAACCGGGGTGAGGGTGGTGGGGGTCATCCCCTATTTCAAGGATATTGTCATACCTGATGAAGACAGCGTCTCCCTCGAGGGCAGGAATGGGAAAGGCGCTTCCGGGGACATAAGCATCGCTGTTGTAAGGCTTCCCCACATTTCCAACTTTACCGACTTTGAACCCCTGGAAGGGGAGTCGGACGTTGGCCTGCGCTACGTTGAGCGCCCCGGGGATTTGCGTTCCTGCGAGGCAATCATTATTCCGGGAAGCAAGAATACCATTGCAGATCTCTCCTGGCTGATGAAAAGCGGATGCGGCGAAGCAATCCTGCGACATCATGAACGCGGAGGTGTCGTCGTGGGGATCTGCGGCGGCTTTCAGATGCTGGGAACCATGATCAGGGACAGGCAGGGAGTGGAGGGCAGGAAAAGAGAGATAAAGGGCCTGGGACTGCTTTCGGTGGAAACCCGATTTCTGCGGCACAAGGCCACCTTTCAGGTGGAGGCGGAGGACATGCGTGGACCCACAGGGGGGCGCACCCGCGAAAAGCTCCGGGGGTACGAGATTCATGCGGGGGAAAGCGTGCTCCGCGGCGAGGAGAACCGCTTCCGGATCCGAAGCCGGTCCGGGAAAAGGTGCCTGCGCTATGACGGGGCTGTGTCGCGGGACGGAAGGATTTGGGGAACCTACATTCACGGCATATTTGACAATGACGGCTTTCGCAGGCGATTCATCGATGGGCTGAAGCGGGATGGACTCCGTGCCGGCGACGGGTCAGCGGCGTTTCAATACGCCGCCTTCAAGGAGCAGCAGCTCGACCGCCTGGCCGACCTCATCCGGTCGCGTCTGGATATGCGCTATCTGGAAGGGCTGATCGAGGGCACATGAAAAATCTGCGTGTTGAGGGAATCCGCTCAGGCAGGCCCGGCCTTGCGCAGGCGGAGCATTTCGATAAACACCTCGATCTTCATCCTGTTCCTGCTGTCCAGGGCCGACGGCTGGTCACCCTCGATCGTCAGCGTGGGGATGGTGAAGGATTTCTTGAACAGGGGGTCTTCGATCTGCCGGAAACAGAATGACTGCACGTAATGAATGATCCCGTCGATCTTCCGCCGGCTGATCTCCCGCCTGATATCCTCGATGCGCATGAAAATGTCATACGGACAGGTGTAGCGCAGGTACTGCTCGACGAGCGAGTCCGTCCGGCAGGGCATGCTGAACTGCCGCTGCATTTCATTGAAAACCACCCGCGCGTTCAAGCCTTCAATATAGCTGTACAGGTCGCTGATCAGGGGAGGCACCCCGATGTATCCCAGGCGGATGTCCTCCCCGAAGGGCTGACGCCCATCGAGGGACGTGAGAAACCGATCCACCTCCGCCTCAAATGCGGCGCCAGTCACCGTTCATGTCGCTGGTTGACACCTGAAAGTAGTGGTTCTCCCGGCCGGTCACCGTGTTTTCCTTCCAGGTCATCTCATCGATTCGGTGGACCTTCCTGCGAACGGCGTCCAGTTCCGTTTTTGCCTCGAGACACTGCCCGCCGGTTACCGAGAAATGGCGCATCAGCTTTTCCATGCTCAGCGAGAGAAACTGCGGGTCCCGGTCATAGGGATAAAAAAAAGGAATGGTTTTGACCCCTTTCCACTGCAGGGTTTCCATGAGGGCCTGGGTGTTGCTGCAGTCTCCCTGGGTTACGGCAATGACCTCATCGATTTCAAGCTCAAGCGCAACCGCGTAGATGCCCTTGATCCAGCTGCAGACGTTGCGGGGAAAGCCGTCCCGCTCCGCCTTTCTCAGCAGGCCCTTGAGATCGGGATGGGTTATGAACCGGTTGTTAAGATCAACCGGTACCTTCCCCGCGGCATGAAGTATCTCCAGCGGTACAGTGGTGGTAAAGCCGACGGTATTCATGACCATGAATCCTCACATTCTGCCCGATCGCTGCGAACGGGGCGTTACAACCAGTGCACCGGCAGGAAGATACTAATATAGACATGCCGATTATGCAAACAGTTTTAACCGCTTCCACGCGGCCGTCCTTACGGTTCAGAGGGAGGCAAACTGCTTGACAATTATGGGGTAATAACCTACTATCCTGCACTTAAGCGCGCTAAGCGTGATCATGTTTACCCATTGGGAAAGGATGTGAATCGGTGGACAAGTCCATCGGGATCTTTGATTCCGGCATCGGCGGACTGACGGTTCTGAAGGAGCTGTGCCGGGTGCTGCCCCATGAAAAGCTGATTTACCTGGGGGACACCGCCCGCGTGCCCTACGGTACAAAGTCTTCAGACACCATCAGGAGATACGCCCTGGAGGACGCTCTCTTTCTCCTCAAGCAGGGTATCAAGCTCCTGGTTGTCGCCTGCAATACCGCCTCCGCCAACGCCACCGCGTACTTGAAGGAAAAGCTTTCCATACCCATCGTGGAGGTCATCGGGCCCGGCGCCAGGCAGGCGGCCCGCTCAACCCGCGCGGGCCGGGTCGGCGTCATCGGCACGGAGGCCACGGTCAGGAGCAATGCCTACGCGGCCGAGATCAAGCGGATTGACCCCGGGATTGAAGTGCTGAGCAGGTCCTGCCCGCTCTTCGTTCCGCTGGTTGAGGAAAACTGGAACGGTCCCGAAGACGAGGCGTATCTTGAGGAGCTGAAATCGCTTACGGTCAAACGCTACCTGGGTGCCTTCAAAGAGCTGGGCATTGATACCCTGGTGCTGGGATGCACTCATTACCCGCTTCTCAAGGATACCATAGCCCGCTTCATGGGCCCCGCCGTCGCCCTGGTTGATTCAGCGCAGGAGACGGCCCGCGAAGTGCACGGCGTTTTACAGGGGATGCAGCTGCTCTCCTCCGGCAGGGACACGGTGCCTCCCCTCTATTTTGTCACTGATGCGCCGGACCGCTTTACCCATTTGGGAACGAGATTTTTAGGAACGGCTGTTGAACAGGTGAAGCAGGTGGAAATGTAGCGCTCACCGCGTGAGGAAAGATAAAAGCCCTGTGGCAAAAACGAAACGAAGGCAAAAGGGAAGGGGAACAGGCAGCACGAAACCTGCTTCCGGGAGATTCCCCTGGGGGGCGGTCATTACGGTCATCGTCATTGTCGCCGCTGCCGCCTACGTCTTTCTCCGGTATGGTGATATCAGAAGATATCCGGAGCGCGCCGCGGACACCTACCGGAAGCCGCCGGAAAGCAGGCTCAGTCTCTATTTTGCCGATGCCCAGGGGGAGCGCCTGATTGCCGAGGAACGTTCCGTCGCGGAGGCTTCCTCCCTTGAAGAACGCATCGGGCAGGCGGTCAGGGAACTGCTGAAGGGGCCCCGCGGTCCGCTGGGACGCACCATCCCGGCTTCGGTCGAGCTTAAGGGCGTGCGCATGAAGGGAGACGGCGTTGCCTGGCTCAACTTCAGTCCCTCGTTTGTTTCGGATCACCCGGGGGGCAGCACCGCTGAAATCATGACCATCTATTCAATTGTCAACACGGTCTCCCTCAATTTCAGTGAAGTTAAAAAGGTGGGCATCCTGGTTGACGGGAAGCCCATTGACTCCCTTGCCGGCCATATCGATTGCAGGGAGCCGTTTGCGGCGGATAAAACGGTCATACAGTAGAAGGTTGTTGAAAAAATTATACCCATGGCATCGAAAGCTAAATTATCCACCATCAGAAACATAGGCATCATCGCTCATATTGACGCGGGGAAGACCACGGTCAGCGAGCGCATGCTCTTCTACACCGGCCGGTCATACAAGCTGGGTGAGGTGCATGACGGCGAAGCAACCATGGACTGGATGCACCAGGAGCAGGAGCGGGGCATTACCATTACCTCCGCCGTGACCACCCTTAACTGGCTCAAGCATGAGATTCATTTGATTGATACCCCGGGGCACGTTGACTTCACCATCGAGGTTGAGCGGTCGCTGCGGGTGCTGGACGGGGCGGTGGTGGTTTTCAGCGGCGTTGAGGGCGTGGAGCCACAGTCGGAAACGGTGTGGCACCAGGCGGACAGGTACCGGGTCCCGCGGATCGCGTTCGTCAACAAGATGGACCGTCCCGGCGCCGATTTTTTCAATGCCCTGGAGATGATGGTGCAAAAACTGGGCGCGCACCCGGTGGCGCTGCAGATCCCCTGGGGGCGGGAGGACGGCTTTCAGGGGGTGGTGGACCTGATTAAAAATAAGGCGGTCATCTGGCATGACGACACCCTGGGGACCGAATTCGAGCTGCTGCCCGTTCCCGACGAATTGCGGGAGCAGGCCGGCCACTGCCGCCATCTGCTCCTGGAAGCGGTGGTGGAGAAGGACGATGCCATCATGGAAAAATATCTCTCGGGCAGCGAGCTCTCCGAGGAGGAGATCAAATCGGTCCTGAGAAAGGCGACCCTGGACATGAGCGTGGTGCCGGTGCTGTGCGGGGCGGGCCTCCGCAACAAGGGCATTCAGCCCCTTCTCGACAGCATCGTCGATTATCTGCCTTCTCCCCAGGATGTGCCGCCGGTGGAAGGCGTCAATCCTGAAACCGGGGAAAAAGAATCCCGGCGCAGCAGCAGCGATGAACCGTTTGCGGCGCTTGCCTTCAAGGTTGCCATGGACGAGGGGAGAAAGCTGACCTACCTCAGGGTTTATTCGGGCAAGCTGGAAACCGGTGAAGAGGTTTATAACGCCACCAGGCAGACGAAGGAGAAAGTGGCGCGCCTGTTCAAGATGCACGCCAACAAGAAGGAGCGGATTGCCGATGTGCGGGCTGGGGATATAATTGCGGCAGCGGGGCTGCGGGACACCACCACCGGAGACACGCTCACCGACGAGGCGCATCCCCTGGTGCTGGAGCCCATCGGGGTATACAAGCCGGTGATGTTTATCGCCGTCGAGCCCCGGGCAACCGCCGACCAGGAAAAGCTGTCATTTTCCCTTTCCAAGCTTGCCGAAGAAGATCCCACCCTTAAAGTCAGCTTTGACCAGGATTCAGGACAGACCATTGTGTCCGGAATGGGGGAGCTGCACCTGGAAGTTGCCATGACCAGGCTCTCAGAGGATTACAACCTGGAGGTCAAAGTCGGAAAGCCGCAGGTGGTGTACCGCGAGACCATCACTGAATCAACCGTCGCAGAGGGGAAGTTTGAGCGGGAAATTTCCGGTGAGACTCATTTCGGACATGTTGCTCTGCGGCTGAAACCTCTTGGACGGGGAGAGGGCATACGCTTTGCCACCGACATCGGGGAAGACAAGATTCCTGCTCAGTTCTGGGGCGCTGTTGAAGAGGGAGTGAAGGAGGCAACCTTGAGCGGCGTCCTGGCAGGGTACCCGCTGGTGGACCTGGAAGCGTGCCTGGTAAACGGCTCCTTCCGGGAAGGCGCATCATCGCAGCTGGCGTATAAGATCGCCACGTCGATGGCGCTCAGGGAAGGCTGTCATAAGGCCCGCCCGGTGATGCTTGAGCCCATCATGTCCATCGAAATTGTGGTGCCCAATGAGTTCGTGGGAGAGGTGATCGGTGATCTCAATGCCCGGGGAGGCAAGGTGGGAATGATCACCGCCAAGGGGACCATCAGCATGGTCGATGCCCACGTTCCCCTTAAGCCCATGTTCGGTTATCCCACCAGCCTGCGTTCCCTCACCCAGGGGCGGGGCAGCTTCTCCATGCATTTTTCGCATTACGACCGGGCCGCCCAGTAGGGAGGGGCACCGCGGGGAGGGGTGTTTTTCGAAGATTCACACAGGAATGGCATAAGGGATGGGGTCGCTGATTCCCGCTTCCTGAAATCCTTTCAAGCGCAGCAGGCAGCTGCTGCACAGGCCGCAGGCCCGCTCGCTGTTCTGGTAGCATGACCAGGTCAGCTGAAGGGGCGCATTCAGTTTGTTTCCCAGGAGGACAATCTCCTTTTTCCGCAGGTTGATCACCGGCGTGTTGATGGTGATTCGCGTTCCCGGCCGCGTTCCCTCACGGACAAGACGGCTGAAGGCATCGAAGAACGGGGGCCGGCAGTCGGGATAGCCGGCGCTGTCCTGCTCCACGGCGCCGATAAAAATTGCCGCGGCTCCGATTGCTTCCGCCCAGGACGCGGCAATTGCCAGGAGGTGCGCGTTGCGAAAGGGGACATAGGTTGAGGGAATGTCCTGGGAGGCGGATGTCGCCGTCTCTATGGGCATGGATGGATCGACCAGGCTTGACCCCCCGATCAGTTTCAGGTAGCCGATGTCGGTTACCAGCCTTCGCGCGACACCATAGTGATCGGCGATGGCGTGAAAGGCCCGCAATTCGCGTTCCTCGGTCCTTTGCCCGTAGTTGACATGCAGGAACGCCGTTTCATGGTCCCGGCGGGCGACAGCAGCCGTAACGCAACTGTCCAATCCTCCGCTTACCAGAACAATGCCCAGTTTTTGGTTCATGCCCTGTACCACGCGGTTTTATAATTAATAATGTAGACCTGAGTATGGCACTCTCTCAATGTGCAGGGCCGGTAGGAGCGGCTTTAAGCCGCGAATATATCGTGCCTCAATGCGCTCCTGCCAAAATGTCACATATCTTTTTGAGAAATTACCCGCCTGAAATAAGGTGACAAAGGACCATCATTAAGTTATAGTATTGTAGCTGATGTTGAGTTCAATAGCAATCCGAAAGGAAAGGAGTCTACAGGATGAGAGAACAGGTGGAAAAGATAATAGCAAAAATCAGGCCTGCGCTGCAGGCTGACGGCGGCAATATCGAGTTGGTTGATGTTGTTGACGGCGTGGTGTCGGTTCGGCTGAAAGGGGCATGCGCGGGATGCGCGGGCGCCCAGATGACGCTCAAGATGGGTGTTGAGCGGGCGATCAAGGAGGAAATACCCGAAATCAAGTCAGTGGTGTCCGTTTGAAACGGGTGTGTGAAGCGGGCTTAAAGCTGGGTTAAAAAAGATTCCCTCTACCCTCCGGAGAGAGGGAGGGGGTATCCTCAAACTATTTTCGAGTCAATCTTATCCAGATGTAGGGGCGACCGGCCGGTCGCCCCTACTAATCGTAGACCTTATTTTCGTATTGAAATAATCCCGCACTATTGTTTCATGATCAAAGGCAAGGGGGGAGGGGAGGTTTTTGCCGGTAAAAATTCCGATCCCTTCGGCGTCATCGGCGGCGGCGGGTGCGCCGGAGGCCCGGGCAATAAAAACAGTGCTGATGGTGTGTTTCCGGGAATCCCTTTTTGGATCCGAGTAGGTGTGAAACTGCGATGTGAGAATGATGTCGAGGGACGTTTCTTCCTTTGCCTCCCTTATCACGGCCTGTTCCAGTGATTCGCCGTAATCAACAAAACCTCCCGGGAGTGCCCAGCCATGCGGAGGATTTTTCCGCTTTATCAGGACAACGCCTCCGCCGGACATCTCAATGATGACATCAACCGTAGGAAAGGGATGCAGGTACTCCTGAATCTTCTGTCCACAGTGCGGGCATCTTCTCTGTTTTACCGGCATAGGTCACACCTCGACTCATAATATTCCGCCACATATTTTATGTAAAGCTCTAAACCTGTCAATCCGATATTCTATACCACTTCACCTGTGCGACTATTTCCTTGACAGGCGAGGAATAAACTGTTAGAAATACCGAACTCGGGCGGGTAGCTCAGCTGGGAGAGCATCTGCCTTACAAGCAGAGGGTCGCAGGTTCGAGCCCTGTCCCGCCCACCAGAAATTGAGCACATCGTAAAATTTAGACAGGTGGGGGCGTGGTGTAGTTGGTTAACACACTGGCCTGTCAAGCCAGAGATCGCGGGTTCGAGTCCCGTCGTCCCCGCCACCAAAATCAAGCACTTCGGCCATAATGCCGGGTGCTTCAGTTTTTAATGATTGACATATTCATCCCTTGACAAATCACTTTTTTTTTACTATATAACCTGTAACAAAAAAAAGATTAGTGTAATTCGAAAAAGCCAAACCCTGAGTGATCAGGGGACGGAAAGCCACAGTTCTACCGCGGCATCTGGATCGTTGTATGAACGTGCTTCTCTGACTGGTTTTGTAGAAGGCTGGACTGCCGAAAATTACGCGGCAGTTTTTTATTTTACGACCCGGGAGGTGGGGCATGATTAAGAACAGTGGGCCTATTGTATCTAATCTCAAAGCAGATCAACTGTACCGGCCGGGACAGCATATTATCTACAAAGGAGAGGATGCCCGGATTTTGGAAGTGAAACCCGTCTTCACCATAAGGATAAGCGGCAAGAGTCATGTGATTTGCGGCAACATATTTCAGGATGTAAAGCCTTCATTGAGCGAGGATGCCTGAGGTGAAGGGCCGTGTAGAAGTTTTGTCGCGGTTCGGTGATTAGCATATCATGCCGGGCAAGAGGAGTACCCGCGGTGCAAATGCAGGTGGACAAACCGGTTTTAAGTGCTACCACGAAATGCGAAAAAGGATTTTTCTGTCTTTCCGGTAAAGCTGATTGCACCTGCCGGCCGGCCTATGCCAGCAAATATCCCTTCATTGAAATAAAGCCCACGTGCATTGGGCCCTGCTCTTATCTTTTTCGCTATGGTGAATTAACCTATTGTCTCTGCCCCACACGGAACGCGATCTATCAGCGTTACCAGGTGTGATGTCCTGCCGCATCCCTCAGTGCTGAAGATATTCAATCATCCTGAAACGGCAAAGGGGTTTTGCCCGGGAACCGTATGCCACCTGAAAGAAGTTAAAGTTTTTCTCCCCGCTGCCGATATAAGGATAGGGGAAATGAGAGTATCATTTTTCCCTCCTCCATGTCTGGGGAGCAACGGCACCCGGGGCCATGAGTCTCGGGGGCGAATCGTGCTCCCCAGTTTTTTATGTGCAGGTATTTTATCGGGCCGGGGATGTGCTGATTTTAAATAATGAGCGCTTTGAGCGTGCAATCGTGGCGGCGATCAATACCAGAAAAGCGGCATCAACGGGATAGCGAAAGCGGTTGTTTTCTCCGAATTCAATAAGCGAGGATACGCACAGGGTGTACGCGTGAATGAGAACGCAGAAGAGAGAGAGCAGTAAGAGCGGAAGCTTCGATCTCTCTGCTTTCCGGAATGCCGCAACCAGGGTGCTGATATAGAAAAAGAGAAACAGCAGACTGATGCAGACCGTTCTGACCCACCACAGGTAATGACTCGCCTGCTTGCTTTCTATTCCAAAAAATCCAAAATGTAAGAACCGGTATGCGTTTTCAATCTGATCAAGAATTGTTGCGTTATTATAGAAAAGCGCGTTTACCGAATCAGACGCATGCCAGAGCATCAGGCAATATGATCCTGCCGTGTAATAGGCGAATAATCCGGGGTCATGTAAAATGAGCGCCACCGCATCCTTCCAGAGCTGTTTTGACAAAGAGACATAACCGCTGTGGTTGAAATTCGGGTAGCCGGAGCTGCGCGAAATCCTGCAATCGGCCGGGTGGTGGCAGGGGATCTGTTTAAGGTCGGCATCATCGAAAAAGTTGTCTACAGGCTGAAAAGGGTCATAGGCCGCTTTTACCCCCATGTCGCTGATGATGCCCTGCTGACGAAAGTAGTCAAGTTGTTCAGGTGCATAGCCGTTGGCTTTTATCCACAAACTCATTCCATCCCAGGATGACGTTCCGAAGGATTTATACAGGAGACCGTTTTTCACAGACAACGAGACCATGGGAATGAGTACGATAAGCGAGTACAGGAAAAATTGTCCGGCCAGACGCCGCTCCCGGTGCCAGTAGCCAAGATACAAGGAAAACAGAAGGGCCGTCAGCAGGAAAAAAACAGTGTGAAAGAGCGAACGGATCATGCCCAGGCAGAGCAGTGACAGGAAAAACATCAGCAGAAACCGTCTCCTTCGATCAATGCCCCAGCGAAGCAGGGCAAAAAGGGCGAGGAGAATAAAAAAAGCCTCCATGTGCGTATAGTAGAGAAGGTTTTCATAGAGTAACAGCGTGGGATTGAACATGAAGATGACTGTGGCGATGAAAGAAATTGCCGGTCTTATGGCAAGAGAGGTCAGTATGCCATAGAAAAGCAGCGGCATGCAAATGCCCGCGGTTTTATAAACGAGCTCAAAGGAGAGTGCGGGGTGGGATGAAAATTTCAGGACAAGCCCGAGGAAGGCATTAAAAAGCGGCGGCTGAGCATGGAGATAATAGAGACTCCGCATAAGATCATGCTTGAGCAGCAGGGGGTCAAGATACTGTTTGGCGAAGTCGATGGGCGAGGAGATAAACTCCCCTCCCTTCATGGAAAAGATGATGCGGGATACTATGAAGAGGGCGGTTATGCAAAGCAGGTACGCACTGTCACCGGCGGCAGGAATGCATTTCCGGGTGTGGCGCGGGTGATCGACTACCGGTGTTGCAGCTGTCATCGCGGTTCTGCCGTGCATTTTTTCAATTGGTGTGGTAGCGCTTTCTTGTGGAACGGTGCTCGTTGTCAGGCTGCGTATTATATTCGCTTACTGCGGGCCAGGCAACATCTTTTTCCTCGCGCGGCGCCTTGTTTTCAATATGGTTTCGTGGTATACAATTCACATCACGTCTCATGAAACGTAAAAGGAGAGCAATGGTGAAGAAAGCAGCTGTGAGCTTCATTGCCTTTATGGCTCTTGTATTGACAGGAAGTTGTTGGGCGGAGGGCATGGGTGCTGAGCGGGGCACAGAGCAGCAGCGGGAAAGGGAATGGTTCGATAAAGGGCAACAAGCCATGGCCTTCGGGAAGCTATGATGAAGCCATTATGTGTTTTGAAAAGGTCCTTTCAATAAATCCAGGCTTCACGGATGCCCACCGCTTTATTGGTGATGCCTGCATGAAAAAAGGCCTGCCGGACAGTGCTATTGAATCATATAAAAAAGCTTTGGATTCAAAGGCTCAAATGGTACCCGCCCATGTCGGCCTTGGGAACGCCTATTTTCAGAAGGGTATGCATGCCGAGGCACAGTCTGCCTATGAAAGGGCGCTTACCGTGCAGCCGGATAACGCCCCTGCCCGCATCGGACTGGGGAATATTTATTATGCAAAGGGTGATCCGGGAAAAGCGCTTTCAGAATACCGGAAAGGCCTTGCCGTGGAACCGGACCATGCAGAGGCGCAGCTCAAAGTGGGGTTGATATTACAGGAAAAAGGGGAGACTGATAAGGCCGCAATCCATTTTTATAAGTCCGGATTGCTTTTCATCAAGCAGGGGAACAGAAATGATGCTTTGAAGGCCTACGGGCATTTGCAGGAAACGAAAGATGAAAGGCTTAAGCAGCTGCTCCATGATGCCTTGCAGCCGTCAATCAAGTGAAGAGATCAGCACTGATGAGCAAAAAGAGCACATTGAAACCTGTGGGTACAAAAACCTTTTTTCAGGAGGATAAGCGGAGCATATTGCAGTTTGTGCCAAAACTGCGAAAAATTAAAAAGAAAAAACCCTGATTGCCGGTTTGGCCTTCCCGCCATACGGTTAAGCAATCTGCGCCTCCGGCATTGTCCGTTACAGTGGCGCAATTGCCCTGATACCTGCATCCGGTCCTGCCGTAAGCACCTCCCCTCAAGCCATATGAGTGACAATTTTTTGTTGTAAACCCGCGATAATTGTCATTGTATGCTGCCTGGCCGCACATTTCAGCGCCTTACGAGGCTCTGCCAAAACGGTATGATTTATGCAGAAAATTGCAGAAAAAAGTATCGCGGTTTAAAGCAATGCCCTGATGCACCCGGTCCAATCCTTTCTTTCATTCAATCTATTATTTCCAGGAGAGTTATAATGCAAAGGAAAACAGCTGTAGAGATGAACGGCCATAAACCGGAAAGTACCATTGGATTCAAAACAAATGATGGGCCCGGCAAGTCCGGTCAGCCTGTCCGCAGGCCGGCAATATACCGTTCAGTAGGCGTGAGGGTCCCCGGGAATGATTCGCTCATGGTCGTGCACGTCAGGGAATACTAACAGGCTGTTGAAAAACACCCATCCCCTGCGTTACACGCTCATCCTTCGTCATTGCGACGTACCTGAAAGTACGCCTCATTCCTCAGCATTTCGCGTGCCTTGCATCTGGATGTTTTTGAACAGCCTGCGGAAAACTACCTTTTCAACAACCTACTAAACGTCACATTGAGTGCCGCTTCGTGTCAGCCGCCGAGATTTCCGGCAAAACCAACCGGCCTCACGGTCGCGTCCACTGCGCTCAGCAGCCCGAACATTCACCCACGATTAATGGATGGTAAAAGTAGCCGGCTTGGCTGCAGCATCGTACAGCTTCCCGTTACATCCCACCACAGAGTCAAAATCTTTAATGGAAGCGGCAATGGATTTGATTTCAATGGGCTTGGTGCACTTGTCCGCACACTTTAATTGAACCCTGCCGACAATCACATCACCCTTCTTATCAGGCTTGACACAGCCCAGATTGCAGGTAAATGCCGAGTACGTGCCAGGCCCATTAGGATTGGTATGATATCGGGTCATTTCACTGTCCCAGGGACCAGGCACTGTTTTGCCGTCATACATCTCGACCTTGACGATACTCACCTTGTCGGGGTCATACGAGAGCCAGAAGCCGGCGGAGATTAATTCCTCGGGGACGTCTTTAAGCCAGATATCGACCGTCAGCT
The DNA here is from genome assembly GCA_963793865.1 of uncultured delta proteobacterium. Taxonomy (GTDB): domain Bacteria; phylum Desulfobacterota; class WTBG01; order WTBG01; family WTBG01; genus CAZWCD01. Next base: position 1,204,556 of record CAWCBP010000001.1, on the reverse strand, counting down.
CTTTGCCGGTATCTTTAATGCCCTTCTTGTCAAAGGTTTTCAGGCTGGCCGTGCTGCCTCCGGGATTATTTTTCTCGAGCTGGTCAACGGCATATTCAATGCCTGAAGCGGAAGACACCGCCCAGGTAAGGACCAGCAGCAGCGCAAAAGATATGGATCTTTTTTTCATTATGTTCCTCCTTGGTTGTATGACAGGTACATTCTTTTAAAAATTGCGGGACCTTCCGTAAAATAGAAAAAATAGAAAAAACATTGGCGGAGATACACGAGCATTAAACCCGCCAGGGACACTCTTTACACCCACAAGGTCGTTGAGGTTCGCAACAGATGATTTTTGCACTATGAACTATTGATGGTATTTAACTGAAAAATACAATTCTGTCAATGTATTAGCTTGTAAACGTATGTGAGCTGGGGTTGGCTTATATGGGGGCGGATTTAGTCATGGCGGGCACAATTCAGGCACAGTAACATTAAGGATACGCGCACCACGGTGCTGTCACGCAATCGGGGCAGGGATTCGCAATAGTACTTCTTCCGAAATCCTGTTTGAAGGTAAAGGCATCGGACCCGTCGCAATCACCATCGCAGCTAAAGTCTCCATTACAGGGTGTTATGGTTATACACGGGTTTTGTAATATGCTTCTTCCGAAATCATTTTTGAAGGTAAAGGCATCTGTGCCGTCCTGATCAGCATCCCCGTCAAAATTTCCCTCACATTCACAGGCATCCCCGCAATTGTTGCCCTGTGGATAGGGGTAGGAGTCCTGTTGATCGACATTTTCAATGGCAGAACAATTATCTATACAATCCGGAAATCCGTCAGCATCACTGTCTGAATCTGCGATGCCGCAGCCACAGACGCCGGGGTCGGTTTTGTCAGGATCGTCGGGACAAGCATCAATGGAAAATGCATTATACAGATTGAGCCTGCCGCCCGTCAGCACCTTTCCTGTCAGCGCCGGTTTCTGGTCGACGGCGTTCAGGATCCTGTTTTTTCTGTCCCCGGCAGAATCATCCGGGTACTGCGCGGCTACCAGCGCACATGCCCCGGTCACGAGGGGTGTGGCCATGGATGTTCCCTGTAAATACGTGTAGTTGTTGGACTGCTGACAGGTAGAGATACCCACATCGTCAATGTACACGCCGTCATAGTTGAGCAGGTAATCGGTTTCCAGCCGGAAGCGCAACCTGAAATGAGGGGTCATAAATTCGTCTGGAACATTACCGGAAAGGAAATACCAGCCTCCCATGTTGCCGGTCAGATATCCATACGGTACCCAGCTGCCGCCGCTGTCGGCTGAGATGTCAACAAAAAGAAAATCATAGTCTTCTTCCAGGAAGAATGCCCCGTAAAAATAAAATGTCGCATTGCCGGAGTAAACCGACAGATCGACATCACGGCCGAGTTCAAGCCGTGAATCTGTATTAATGGTATAATTGCCGCCGGGGCTGTCGCTCCAGGCGCTGATGGGGCTGTAGGATGTTTCGGTGGAGAGAGCCCAGGTGTTGTTCGTGCCACCGGTTGTCCAGTTGCCAGAACCTGACTCCATGTCATCAAAGAAAACAGGATCATCCGGGGCGCATCCCGGATAGGTGCTCAAAATGGAGTCCCCTGGTGCTGCCAGGTCTACAGTTGTCGCACCATAGTTAGACCAGGAAGTCAGCTGATCGTTATGGTCTGATGCGGCAACCGTGATAATAGTTGGAAGGTCAAACGATGCGGGATAAGTGGGGAGCAATTCGTTATCATCACCGTCGTTCCCGGCTGCGGCACAGAAGAGAATCCCGGCATTGCCCGCATCTTCAATGGCATCCTTTAATGTCTGGCTGTAACCGGGACCGCCCCAGGAGGCATTGATTGCCGCCACGTTTACATTATGGAAGAGCTTCTGATGGATTACATATTCTATGCAGGCGATGGCCGCATCGTCATACGCAGAACCATCTGCTGCGAAGAACTTTAAGGCCATGATTTTTGTCGACCAGTTGACACCGGTAACCCCTAAAGCGTTATTGCCCGCTGCTGCCATGGTCCCCGCGGTGTGGGTCCCATGGCCATCAGTATCCATGGGGTCGGAATCATCATCACCCGCATCGATACCATATATATCATCGACGTATCCATTGCCGTCGTTATCTATGGTATCCCCGGCAATCTCTCCTGAATTGGTCCACATGTTTTCGGCGAGATCCTCGTGCGCATAATCGACACCGCTGTCAATACTTGCCACCACCACTTCCGGAGAGCCGGTTTCGATGTCCCAGGCCTCAGGGCTGTCAATATCGGCATCAGGCGTGCCTGTGCCATAATCAGGAACATCCTGACCGGTATTGTTCAACCCCCACAGATGGTTGAAAAAGGGGTCATTGGGTACTGTTAAAAATTTTCTCTCATAGTTTAGACTGACTGCGTCCACGGCAGGGTCATTCTCGAGCTTCTGCACCATCTCCTGCGCCTTCAGCTTGTCGGATTTTAACAGAGCATATGCCTGTCCTTTCCGTTCTGATAGCAGCTTAAATTCTTTCATAACTGACATTCCCTGCACTGCCGCTGTGCGTGACGCATACGCCCGGTCCACCCCTTTCTTGAATTTTACCAGGACCTCGCCTTCTTTATACGTGGGCGCAGAGGTTGAAATAGTATCGGCGGGAAACGCATGATGGGCTGTGAAGATGGTACCGTTTACCGAAAAGGGCTTAAGCCGTTTAAGATTGTGCAGGTCAGTGTGCGGGGTATTTTTTTTCTCCTCTGCCGGCTGCTTTCCAGGGTGCGCCGGGTTTAATGCATATGCTGTATATCCGTTGAGGCATATGAGCAGGCACAGAATGGTTATCGAAATGCCGCTGATGTTATGCTTCATACCTGTCCCGCCCCTTTTGCGGATGGCATCATAGTCTCGATTATGTGCGCTGCTAAAATCAATGGCGGAGGTGCATGGGAATCGAACCCACCAGGGACGCTCTTCACACCCCACACTGGATTTGAAGTCCAGGAGGCCCACCAGAACCTATCCACCTCCGCATAATGCCGGCCAAAGACCATTCCAGCAGCAACGCCATTGGTGCGAACTACTCCATAATTCTTCCGCCGCTGGTCAGATGGCCGGAATGGGTTACCCCTACGGCGTTGCCCTTTGCAAGATCATCCTGCAGCTGCGGTAATTTTTCCGGCGCAAACAGGGTATAAAAGCCCTCCTTCTGCTGCTCGGTTTTGAGGGTGATGGTTACCTTTTCCACCCAGGGCCAGCGGTCACCCCAGATATAGACATCCGTGCTGCTTATTGCCATATCTTTTGTCAGCGCGGGATTGACCTCAAAGGCTATTTCAGACAGGGGAACCCGTATTGTCTTCAAGCCGGTCGCCGATGGGTCAAGGTCAATGCTCAGATAGATCTTGTCCGTATCGGCCATAACATAGATTTCCTGAACCGGCAGGTTGCGCAATCCCCTGGTAAGAGACAGCCCGCTTGTAAGTTCAATGCCAACGACGGCAAGCAGCGCCAAAAAAGATGTCACGACCATCAAAATGATTGCTGACTTTTTTCTTGCCATAAAGATGCTGTCGATGTCACCTGAATGAGCGGCCCCGGTCCTTTTTGAGGAATTTCTGCCGGCCGGCGGCGCAATGCAGATGATATTACGGGAGAGCGCATGCGTAGTCAACAGTAAATAATGTTTGCGCGTAACCGCTTTTTATCAGAACATACCATGTGCTGAGGTTGACAGAAGGGAAAAAATGTTTATGATTTGACCAGTTTTATGTCCGTTGCCCTTTCATCCGGCATGAATTGAAAAACGAATATTGGGTTCCACTCAACACATAACATCTATTGCAGAGGAACAAGACAATGAGATTTGACAAATTTACCGTTAAAGCCCAGGAGGCAATCCAGGAGTCGCAGCGGGTTGCGGAAAAATACGGGCATCAGCAGATGGAACCGGAACACGTGATGACCGCCCTGGCCCTGCAGCAGGACGGGATCGTTATTCCCATACTCAAAAAGCTGGGGGTTGATCCACTGGTGCTGTTGAGGCAGCTGGAGGAGGTCCTGGATAAACTTCCCAAAGTCTACGGATCGGCAGGGCAGATCTATATGTCGCCCCGAAGCGAGCGGGTGCTCAACCAGTCCTTGAAGGAGGCTGAACGGTTAAAGGACGAATACGTCAGCACGGAGCACATCCTCATATCCCTGGTTGATGAAAAGGGCGGGAAGGCCTCAGACATACTTTCATCTTCGGGGGTTACCAAGGACGCCCTCTACAATGCACTGGTCGGCATCAGGGGTAACCAGCGGGTCACCGACCCCAACCCCGAAGATAAATATGAAGCGCTCAAAAAGTATGGCCGCGATCTTACCGACCAGGCCCGCAAGGGCAAGCTGGACCCGGTGATCGGACGCGATAACGAAATCCGCCGGGTCATACAGGTGCTCTCGCGCAGGACAAAGAACAACCCGGTGCTCATCGGCGAGCCGGGCGTCGGGAAAACCGCCATTGTTGAGGGCCTGGCCCAGCGGGTCATAAACGGAGATATCCCTGAAAGCATCGCCAACAGGAAAATCATTGCCCTGGACATGGGTGCCCTGGTCGCGGGGACGAAATACCGTGGAGAGTTCGAGGACCGGCTCAAGGCGGTGCTGAAGGAAATACAGGAAAAAAGCGGGGAAATCATCCTGTTTATCGATGAGCTGCATACGGTCGTCGGCGCCGGAGCGGCGGAAGGGGCAATCGATGCCTCCAACATGCTCAAGCCGGCCCTGGCACGGGGCGAACTCAGGTGCGTCGGCGCAACCACCCTCAATGAGTACAGAAAGCACATTGAAAAGGACGCTGCCCTGGAACGGAGGTTTCAGCCGGTGCTGGTCGGCGAACCTTCAGTTGAAGACACGATTTCAATTTTAAGGGGTTTAAAGGAGCGCTATGAAGTGCACCACGGGGTCAAGATTCAGGACTCGGCGACGGTTGCGGCGGCAACGCTTTCGCACCGCTACATTACCGACCGCTTTCTTCCGGACAAGGCCATCGATTTGATTGATGAGGCCGCCTCGAAGTTGAGAATTGAAATGGACAGCCTACCCGCCGAAATTGACACGGTGGAGCGGAAAATAATTCAGCTGCAGATTGAGAAGGAGGCATTGAAGCGGGAAAAAGATGCTCAGTCGCGTGAACGGCTGGAGAAGGTGGAGGGGGAACTGGCGGGATTGAAAGAGGAAAGCTCGACCATGAAGCTTCACTGGGAGCGGGAAAAGGAGATCATCAAGAAAATACAGGAATTAAAAGAGCAGATGGAGTCGAACCGCCTGGAGGAACAAAAGGCCGAGAGAGGGGGGAACCTGGAAAAGGTGGCCCAGATCCGCTATGGAACCCTCATTCGCCTCAATGAGCAGCTGGAAGCGGCAAGCGCCCGGCTCAATGAGATACAGAAAGATCAGAAAATGCTCAAGGAGGAAGTGGACGCGGAGGACATAGCCGAGGTGGTGGCCAAGTGGACCGGCGTTCCCGTGTCAAAAATGATGGAAGGCGAGCTGGAAAAGCTCATAACCATGGAAGACAGGATACGAAAGCGGGTGGTCGGGCAGGACGAGGCCATCCAGGCCGTTGCCGACGCGGTGAGGCGTTCCCGCTCGGGGCTGCAGGACCCCAACCGTCCCCTTGGTTCATTTGTATTCCTGGGGCCGACCGGCGTGGGCAAGACGGAACTGGCGAGGGCCCTGGCCGTTTTCCTCTTCGATGACGAGCAGGCCATGGTGCGCATCGACATGTCCGAGTTCATGGAGAAGCATTCAGTGTCCCGCATGATTGGAGCTCCCCCCGGCTACGTCGGATATGAGGAGGGGGGATATCTTACCGAGGCCGTCCGCAGAAGGCCGTACTCGGTGATACTGCTGGATGAGGTGGAGAAGGCGCATCCCGAGGTGTTCAACATTCTGCTGCAGATTCTGGATGACGGGAGGCTGACCGACGGACAGGGGAGGACGGTGGATTTTAAAAACACCCTGATCATCATGACCTCCAATCTGGGAAGCCAGTGGATTCAGGATTTGGGCGAGAAGGATTATAATGAGATGCAGTCGAGGGTGATGGAGGTGGTTCGCGGCACCTTCAAGCCGGAGTTTTTAAACCGGATCGACGAGATCATCATCTTCCACGCCCTGGGCAGATCCCAGATAGAAAAAATTATTGAGATACAGCTTGATCTGCTCAACAGGCGGCTGGCGGATAAAAAGCTGGGCATCACGCTTGATGCCGCCGCCAAGGGGGCGCTGATTGAGCAGGGCTTCGACCCGGTGTATGGAGCGCGTCCCCTGAAGAGGGCCATCCAGCGCATGATTCAGAACCCGCTGGCCATGAAGATCCTGGAAGGGGAATTTGCTGAAGGTGACCGGATAAAGGTGACGGCAGATCCCAAAACCAAAAACATGATCTTTTCCAGGGCAGCCGCCGGGACGGTTGCCTGAACAAGGCATGCGGCTACGCAACAGCACCTTTGTGTGTCATACGGCGTGACGATGCGCAAAGGTGCTGTTTTTGTATGGATCGGTTATATGACGATTGACCATGCCGCTTTTCTGGGATACTATGCAATTCTTGCGCGACGGGTTTAAAATATAACAATCATAGGTGGGATGGAGGGACGCACTCCGTTGCCTCCGATTATTTTATGCGGCCACGACGGAGCGTGGCCCTCCACCCTTTTACCATAAGTATATGATGCCGCATGAAATGCGGCATACGCCGGCACCATGTATCCAGGATAAAGGACCTGCATGATTCCTTTAAAAGACACCATTCCCTCCAGAACATTTCCCGCGGTCAACATAACGCTGGTTGCGGTAAATTGCCTGGTGTTCCTTTATGAGCTGTCGCTGGGCCCCGGTCTTGCTTCGTTTATTGACAGCTACGCCATTATACCGGCCCGTTTTTTTAATGCCCGGATGATAAGCGACATGATAGCGCCGCTTTTCAGCTTCATGTTTCTGCACGGGGGCTGGCTGCATGTCATCAGCAACATGCTCTATCTCTGGATTTTCGGCGACAACGTGGAAGACCGGATGGGCCATTTCAGGTATCTTGTATTTTATCTCGTGTGCGGCGCCGTCTCCGGGCTGGTGCAGCTTTTCATTTCACCCGCTTCGCGGATCCCCATAGTAGGGGCAAGCGGTGCCATTGCCGGCGTTATGGGCGCCTATTTGCTCCTCTATCCCTTCGGGCGTGTGGTCACGCTGATTTTCTTTTTCATTTTTATCGACGTGGTTCAGATCCCCGCCTTTTTCTTCCTGGCCTTCTGGTTTGTGCTGCAGTTTTTCAGCGGCGCTTTCACGGCGCCGGGTCAGGAGGGCGGTGTTGCCTGGTGGGCGCATATCGGGGGGTTCCTGTGCGGACTGCTCATGGTCTTCCCCTTCGCCAAAAGGAAAAAGCCCGCACGGTGGGTGATCAGGAAAAGCCATCCCTGGTAGGGGTAACGGCCCTCCATCGGGGAGCGTCTAGGCGGGTAACAGCTGAGCGAGGTATCCTGCAAGGTTTTCAGGGAGCTGGTTGAAGGTGCTTACGATAATTCCCTCCATGTTTATAATCACGTGCGTCGGTATGCCGATAACACCATACTTTGAGGCCATTCCCGCTGATTCATCGAAGATGATTTTATAGGGCAGCTGGTACTTTTCCTGGAACTGCCTTACCCTGGGCAGGGAATCATTGTAGCCCACGTCAATTGCCAGAATTTCATAGGGCTTGTCTTTTGCTTCCTGATGGAGCATTTTAAGCTTCGGCACCTCCATGGTGCAGGACGGACACCAGGTTGCCCAGAAGATGATGTGAACAAATTTTTTCCCGCGGTATGCCGAGAGCTGAATCTGTTCCCCGTCAATGGTCCTCAGCGTAAAATCGATGGCCGGTTTGCCCCGGAGCGAGATTTCCCCCTCCTGCGAGCAGCAGGGCAGGGCTGCCATAAAAAGCAGCACCGCTACAGGGCGCATCCAGCGGTTGAATATGGTGCGTTTCATGCGTGCTCCTTCAGAACATCAATTGACCAGCCTTGATGAGAAAGTATTCCCCGACCGCAATCATCATCACCCCGAACCCTTTTTTTATTCTGACCATCCACTCTCCGGAACGGGGGAGCGAGGTGAGGAGACCGGTGAAGGTTCCGATCAGGATGAGCAGGAACCCCATGCCGAAGGCGTAGGCGAAGAGCATGGTTATACCCAGCGGTATATTCTGCTTGGTTCCGACAAAGGTAAGCAATACGCCCAGTACCGGCGCCGTACAGGGGGCGGCGATGAGGGCGGAGGCGCCGCCCATGGCCAGGGAGGTTATGCCGCCCCTCCGCTCCATCCGGAAGGCGCTGTGCAGCGGGTCCCAGGTGAATTGAATGGTGATAACGTCGAGCATGGCCAGGCCGAAAATGATGCAGAGATTCGCAACCACGAAATGCATCCAGGGATTGGACTGAATGTGGCCGAAAAACTTTCCGGTGAGTGCGGCGAAGGCGCCCAGGCAGGAATACACCAGCGCCAGGCCGATCACGTACATCAGCGAAAGATAAAAGCCTCTTATTCTGGTGGGTGATCCTTTGGCACCGATGAATCCCACGGTGATGGGTATGAGGGGATACACGCAGGGTGTAAAGCTGGTAACGATACCCGCTGCCAGCGAGATGAATATGGCAATAATCGGTGCGGTGTGTATTGCGCTTTCAAGATTCTGGGTAAAGGTATCGAGCATGATTGTGCCCTGCGTTCCCTTGAGCGGATCTGCCGTACACGGATATCGGTGCGGGTAAACTTTTACAGCCGGAAGCGAGATTAACCGTCCACACTCTTCAACGCAAGCCTGATTAAATCAGTTTTTCAGAGCCGGTGTCAAGCACATAATGCCGGGACCAGGCACAGAGAAAGCCGGCTGCGGCGCCGGTGCCCGGGTCAGAGGCGGACTTCCTTTCCTTCCTGCGCCGCGGAACACTTCATCGGAACATCCAGTCTTCCGATCATCGCCCGGCACTCCTCAACCTGCGCGTCAATGACGCTGTCGGCGTGATCCGGATCATGGTGAAAGAGGATGAGATGCCGCACGTCGCTTTCCGCGCCGAGCCGGACAGCTTCCTTCCAGGAAGAGTGCCCCCAGCCCTTTTTTGACCGGTACTCCCGGTCGCTGTACTGTGAATCGTGGATGAGCACATCCGCACCCTTGATGAAGCGAATAAACTTCCCCCTGTCGTACGGAATATGGCTCCGGGCCAGCCGCGCCGCCGGGAGCAGCTCATTGTCGGTCATGTAGATAATTTTCCTTCCTTCGAAGCCGAGGGCAAAGGAAAGGGTGATGCCCGGGTGGTTGGCGCGCATGACCGCGAGGTCGGCATCATCGATGCTCGCAGAAGCGGGAGTCAATTGCCTGAACCTGATGTCCGCGGCGAGGGAGCTGGACTTGACCGGGAAATGTATGGACTCCATCTGGCTGGAAAAGATTTTTTCCAGGGGAAACTGCGTGTGACGGCAGCCGCACACGGTGAGCGTGTGGGAACGGTGATATGCCGGGGCAAAAAAAGGAAGCCCCTGTATATGATCCCAGTGGTAATGGGAGAGCAGAATCGTGGCATTGATTTTCCCGGTTCTCCTGATGAGGTCATTGCCCAGTTCCCTGATGCCTGTTCCGGCGTCAAGAATGATTAACCGGCTGCCGGGGAGGGCCACCTCCACGCAGGAGGTGTTCCCGCCATACCTGGTTTTGCTTCTTCCGGGAGACGGTACCGATCCCCGTGTTCCCCAGAATCTGATGCAGAGATTTTTATGGCGCATCCAAAAATCCTTTATGGAAAGAACGTGTATGAGGCTTACGGCTTCCTATGCCACGCGAGATCCCGGCTGTTGCGCTCCGGAAGAGATGGTGGCCGACAGCCGGTTCCGCATCCGGTCCTCGCATTCGGCGAGATGGCGCTGCCAGACTGAAAACATGTCGCACATTGCCCGGTAGTCCCGCTCGTTGTCAACATCCAGGACAGCGCCGACCAGGGGCGTCACCGTGGTCCCGAACCGGGTCCCCAGAACCCTGGAAACGCAGCCTTCAATAAATGAGCGGGGCAGCAGGAACCGCGTTGGCAGGGTGAGCGGGTTTAAATGAATCCGGGACAGAAACTGGTGCCAGTGAAGCAGCCCGTAGCACCAGAATCCCTGCCATCCCACGTGCACTTTAAAAAACTCCCGCGCCAGCCGCAGGATGTTGCGCGAGTCCCTCTGGTACCTGAAGTCGTAAACCTTTTGAATGTAGCCTCTGTTTTCGACCATGAGCGGCTTGACCAGGTGGAGATTGTTCTGCCTGAATTTACCCTCCTTGATGTGAAAGAAGTGGGTGCTGATGCCCGGTGTGCCCAGGTGGGGACGGAAGAAGGTGAGGTGCTCGGCGGCGGCGATGCCGAGACTGTAATCGTACCGGGCGCGGTCGCAGCCGCGGAGAAAGCTGTCAATCTCAAACGGGGTAACCAGCGGGACATCGCCTGAAATGTACAGAATTGATTTTTCCCGCACGGCAGGGGAGGGGGGATCGGCTGACCGGGCCTCGGGCGTGATCTCAAGAAAAGACTTCCACACGTTGTGGAAAAGAGACTCGCTCTGTTCGCAGAGGATAAGCCCCTTCCCCCGGGTTGGCGGGCCGTAATGCTCGGCAAGCGTCCGCTCTATCTGCTCATGAGGGCCGATAATGCAGATGCGGTCGACCAGCTCCGCCCCCTCCAGCGCCTTGAGGACATACACGAAGAGGGGGATTCCGTTGATGTGCAGGAAGGACTTGTTTCTGCCGCATACGGTCCTGCTTGCCCCCCTGTCGCCGGCAAGAAGCACCGCGTCAACGGTTTCAGGTGACCGTGCTGAGGAAAAGTCTTTCGTACCCGCCATGAATGTCATCAGCCAAAGTAGAGGTCTTGTAAACTCCGTGAAAGGTCGCTCAGCAGCCGCAGCACCAGCTCGGCGTCCCGGGGTGAGAGGAGGCCCGCTCCGCAGCTCGGGGTTATGAGCGACTGGGCCGCGATCCGCTCGGCGTCAATGCCGCGGTGCGCAAGCTGGTCAATGCGGGAGTGCCATTTGTCGAGAAGGGTCCCGGCGCTTTCTGCATGCAGCAGTGCCGGATCCGCGGTGGGGACAAGCCCCCAGGCCAGTATGCCCCCCCGGGCAAGAAAAGCGCCGAGCGCGTCGGCATACAGCAGCAGCTTGTCGAAATAGCTGTAGGCATCGAAGCTGATGACATCAATGCCGGTGCCAAGGACCACCGACCAGTCGGTGTTTTCGCAGCAGTGCAGGCCGGCATACCCGTGGGTCTGGTGGATGCACCCGATGATTTCGTTCAAATCCTTTTGGATGTCATCGGCGGTTATGCCGATGTAGGCCGAGGAGCCGAAGCCGACCAGCGAAGGCTCATCGATGGAGATGAGCACCGAAGCGGCATGAGGTCGCAGCTGCTCGATCTGCCACGCCGCCTTGAGCGAAATGCTCTTGACGATGATGTCCCTGAGCAGGCCGTCGTAGTAGGCGCTTTTTCCGTGCCCGTCGGTTACGCTGGTTCCAAAGGTAAACGGGCCGGTGACCTGCCCCTTCAGCGCGTGCGGCCGGTGCCCTTCACTTGTGAGCAGCTCCAGCAGGGCGTGAAACCCCCGGGCATGATCGCGGCTGATTGCGTATGACTCCAGTCGGGCGAGGGAATGCTCTTCAAACACTGCCAGGTAATTTTCGTACAATGCCGAGACGCCGGCCTGGAACGAAGGGGCATCCACGTCAAAATAATTCCCACCCTGAAGAGGCCGCTGAAAGCCCGGCATCCCTTCGGTGAACTGCACCAGCATGCCTTCCTGGGGCCGCTTGCTCAATTGGGCCCATGCGGGTATCCGCGGGGTGAAGCGCAGCATAAGCCGGGTTGCCTCAAGGGCATCGCTGTGCGGCAGGCTGCCGATAGTGGTGGCCAGGCATCGTGGTTCAAAGGACATGGTGAGGCTCCGCTGATGCAGCACCTGCTTGTTGCACCCGATGCAAAAAGTGACGGCGATTGCCGAAGGACGTGCTTGACTTGCAGGTAACTATGGTGTATGGACTAAATCGGAATGACGGGAAAGCGCCTGCTTGCCCTTCTCCTTGTGCAGTGAATGCCATTCTACCCGATCGGTGCTGTCCATGCATGTTATGAAACTTCACACCCTGCTGATGCTGTGCCTGATGATGCTGCTTTCCGCCTGCCGGTCAACCCCGGATGTTTCGAAGAACGCGGGGACTGATGAGCAGGCTTTCCAGAAGGCCATGGAACTCTACCGCCAAAAAAACTACTACGACGCCAAGCCGGCCTTCACGGAACTGAGGGATAAATTTCCCTTAAGCCCCTACGCAGTCATCGCCGAGCTCAGGCTGGCGGACATCCACTACTTCAAGGAAGAATATGTGGAAGCAATTCATTTCTACGAGGAATTCAAGCGCCTGCACCCCAGCAATCCGGATGTTCCCTATGCCATTTACCAGCTGGGCATGTGCCACTTTAAGCAGCTTGAAACCTTTGACCGCGATCAGATACCCGCCGAGAAGGCGTCCGGTTTCTTTGAGTTCCTGATTAAGAACTATCCCCAAAGCCCGTTCACCGGGAGCGCCATGGGATATTACAAGATCTGCCGCCGGAGCATGTTTGAGCATGACTATTCCATCGGGCGGTATTATTACAAAAGCAAAAAGTACTGGGCGGCAAAAGAGCGGTTTGTGAACCTGTTGTCACAGTATGCGTTTATTAAGAACCGCGATGAAGTGCTTTACTATCTGGGACTTTCCTACCACCAGCTTAATGAACCGGAGAGGGCCCGCGAGGTGCTGGCAAGCCTGCAGGAGGACTATCCCGACAGCCCCTACGGAACGGCAATGCAGGCCCTGCTCAACGCGCCCCCTGCGGATGCTGCAGCCGTAAAAGACGCAGCAGACCTGGAAAAGAAATAATCCGCAGCGCTGAACAGGCCTACGGCATCATGCCTTCGATAATTGCATAGGCGCTGTTGAGCGTGTCCGCAAGCCGGTCCTTTTCCTTTCCGCCCGCCTGCGCCATGTCCGCCCTGCCGCCGCCGCTTCCGCCGATGCCTTTGGCCACCTCCTGGATGATTTTGCCCGCATGTAATGTGGGGGAGAGATCCGGCGTGACCACGCCCACCAGCAGCGCCTTTTCCTCCGTGACGGCCCCGACAATTATGACGCCGGACTTGATCCTGTCCCTGATGCGGTCGGCCTGCTCCCGCAAGCTTACCGCATCGTGCGCGTCGACGGGTGCGGCAATGACCTTGATGCCCTTTATCTCCCGCACACCGGTCAGCACGCTATCCGTTGTGCCGGCGGTCGTCTTCTTCTTGAGCGTCTCCAGCTCTTTCTGCAGCTTTTTATAATCATCCAGCAGCTTTGCTATCCGGGGAACTATTTCTTCAGGTTGTGCTTTAACCAGTCTGGCCGCGTCGAGGAGCGCCTGCTCCTGATGTTTCATGAATCGGCCGGCCCCTTCGCCGGTGACGGCTTCTATTCTCCTGATGCCGGCAGCCACGCTGCTTTCGGCGAGAATCTTGACCATGCCGATGTCTCCCGTCCGCGCGGTGTGGGTGCCGCCGCAGAGTTCCGACGAGACGGAGTCGATCGTGACCATGCGCACCGTTTCACCGTATTTTTCTCCGAACAGGGCCGTCGCGCCGGACTGAAGCGCCTGCTGATAGGGGAGCAGGCTGGTATGCACCGGGTGGTTTTGACGCACCTGCCGGTTCACCATATCTTCCACCCGTTCCAGCTCCTCGCTGCTTACGGCGCTGTAATGGGTGAAATCAAACCTGAAGCGTTCCGGCGTGACCAGGGACCCTGATTGCTTGACGTGGTCTCCGAGCACCTCTCTCAGGGCCGCCTGCAGCAGATGGGTGGAGGTGTGGTTGGCGGCAGTGGCCGCCCGCCTGCCGGCATCCACCTGCAGGCGAAGCGTATCGCCCCGCGAGATGGTGCCGCTTTTGATCAGCACCCGGTGCAGAATGATGTCGGGGAGCGGACGGATGGTGTCCTGCACCATGGCCGTGAGATTTCGGCCCTCGATGATGCCGGTGTCTCCCACCTGTCCTCCCGATTCGCCGTAGAAGGGCGTTGTGTCGGTGAGCAGCAGCACCGTGTCGCCGGCAGACGCCGCGGTGACGGACTGCCCGTCCTTCAAGAGCACGAGGGCGGTGGCGGTAGCTTCCGTCGCTTCATAGCCGGTGAAAACTGACCCCATTCCCGCAAGCAGGCCGTCCTTCAGGATGGCATCCATCTCCTCGTTCCTGGAGCCTTTCCACGATTTGCGGGCGCGCTCCCGCTGCTCATCCATGGCATGGTGGAATCCCTCTTCGTCGATGGAGAAACCCTCCTCGGCCACGATGTCGGAAGTGAGGTCGATGGGAAATCCGAAGGTGTCGTACAGCCTGAAGCACACCTCGCCCGGAAGCTGTTTCAGGTTCTGCTGCTTGAGGCTTTTGACCTCTTCCTGGAGGATCCTGAGCCCGCCGTCAAGGGTTTCAGCAAAGCGCTCTTCTTCGGCGAGAACCACCCTGGCCACATAGTCCCGGGCGTCGGCCAGGTCGGCATAGGCATCATGCATGGTCCGGGCAACGACATCGCACGACTGTGACAGAAATGGACCGCTGAGGTCGATCTTTTTGCCGTGTCGGGCAGCCCTGCGGATGATGCGGCGGAGCACGTAGCCCCTGCCTTCATTGGAGGGAAGCACGCCGTCGGTGATCAAAAAGGTTATGGCGCGGAGGTGGTCGACGATGACCCGCATGGAAACATCGGTGTTGGCGTCATGGCCGTAGCGGCGGCCGCAGAGCGATTCGACCTGCCTGATGAGGGGCTGAAAGAGGTCCGTCAGGTAGTTGCTGCTGACCCCCTGCACCACCGCGGCAATCCGCTCCAGGCCCATGCCGGTATCTATGCAGGGCCGGGGCAGGGGGGTCTGCTCTCCCCGGGCATCGCGGTTGAACTGCATGAAGACCAGGTTCCACAGCTCCAGGAACCGGTCGCAGGAGCAGCCCACCGCGCAGTCGGGCCTCCCGCATCCCACGTCCTTTCCTTGGTCGAGTATGATTTCTGAACAGGGGCCGCAGGGGCCCGTTTCGCCCATGGACCAGAAGTTGTCGGCCGCGCCCAGCTTTACAATGCTGCTTTTTGAAAGTCCGATCACCCGGTGCCAGATGTCGAATGCCTCGTCGTCGTCATGGAAGACCGACACCCAGAGCCGGTCGGTGTTCAGGCGAAGGGTCGAGGTCAGGAACTCCCAGCCCATCTCAATGGCTTCCCGCTTGAAATAATCGCCGAAGGAAAAATTGCCCAGCATCTCGAAGAAGGTGTGGTGACGGGCGGTGTGGCCGACGTTTTCCAGGTCATTATGCTTGCCCCCCGCCCGCATGCACTTCTGGGAGGACGCCGCCCGGGTGTAGGCGGATTTTTCTTGGCCGGTGAAGACGTTCTTAAATTGGACCATGCCCGCATTGGTGAACAGCAGGGTGGGGTCCTGAAAGGGGATCAGCGACGAGCTGGGCACAACCGTGTGTCCCCTGCCTTCGAAAAAAGAGAGAAATTGTTTCCTAATCTCTGCCGCGGTCATCATGGGCGCATATCAGATGCATGTGTTTTGGTCGATATGGATAACATCCGCAATAATGCTCCAGGAAAATCCCTTCCGAACAAGGTAGTCGATCAACCGCTGCCTTGTTTTCTTTTCGGCGAGCTTTTGCATCTCCGACCGGGGAGAACCGTGTTTCGAGCGCGCGCCGCGCGACCCGGCTGAAATCGTGTTCATCTGCCAGCTCCTGCACAACTGAGGTGATGATCGCCGGGGCAACCCCTTTTTTTAAAAGGGCATCCCTGATGCGGGCAGGGCCCCAGCATTTGTGCTCAACACAGGAGCGTCCGGACGCACGGGCATAATCATAATCGTTGAGATATTTCAGCTCCTCCAGCCGGGCAATTGCGCCCTCTACAGCGGATGGGGAAAATCCCGACTCGGACAATTTGCGCCTCACTTCTTCCGAAGTCCGGGAGCGATAGGAGAGGAACCGGAAGGCAAGATTTTTTGCCTCCTCAATGTTCCCCTTTACCTCCCTCTTTCGCATCTCCTTTTTTCTCTTTGCCGGATAAGCCAAGGTGCTCCTTTATCTCCTTTTCAATCTTTTCCGCGACCGGGGGATTGTCTTCAAGATACTTGCGCGCGTTGTCCCGGCCCTGGCCGATGCGCTCATCGCGGTATGAATACCAGGTGCCGCTTTTCTCAACGATGTTGCTATTGGTGGCGATATCAAGGAGCTCGCCTGCCCTGGAGATGCCCTTTCCGTAGATGATCTCAAACTGAGCCTCCTTGAAGGGGGGGGCCAGCTTGTTTTTCACCACTTTCACCTTTGTCCGGGATCCGTACACGCCGTCCTCATTCTTCAGGGCCTCCATGCGCCTGATGTCCAGCCTGATGGAAGCATAAAATTTGAGCGCGTTTCCGCCGGTGGTGGTCTCGGGATTCCCGAACATGACGCCTATTTTCATCCGGATCTGGTTTATGAAGATCATGCAGGTTTTTGACTTGTTGATGGCGGCCGCCAGCTTGCGGAGCGCCTGGGACATCAAGCGCGCCTGCAGCCCCATGTGCGCGTCCCCCATGTCGCCTTCAATCTCGGCCCGCGGGACCAGCGCGGCAACCGAATCAATCACGATTACATCGAGGGCGCCGCTGCGCACCAGAACCTCGGCAATCTCCAGCGCCTGCTCCCCGGTGTCCGGCTGGGAGACCAGGAGCTCATCGGTTTTAACGCCCAGCTGCTGGGCATAGCTGATGTCCACGGCGTGCTCCGCGTCGATAAATGCGGCGGAACCACCGGTCTTTTGGGCTTCAGCCACGATCTGCAGCGACAGGGTCGTTTTCCCGGATGACTCGGGGCCGTAAATTTCCACCACCCTGCCGCGGGGGACGCCGCCGATGCCCAGTGCGGCATCCAGCATGATTGAGCCGGTCGAGATCACGGGTATATCGGGAATGGTGTATTCGCCGCCCAGCTTCATGATCGACCCTTTGCCAAACTGTTTCTCGATCTGGCTTACAGCGCTGTCAATGGCCTTCTTCTTGTTGATATCCTGAGACATGATATGGTCCTCCTGTGAAGCCCCGTCACGGGGCGGATCCGCTCAGCCGGGGGTGCTGGAGCACGCACGATTTCAAGCGGGTGTGCACGGCGCCGCCCAGCTTCAGTTCGCTCTTGAAAAGGCAGACGGCTTCAGCCGTGCATGAGCCGCAGTCGGCATTTTTAAATTCAGCCAGCGCCCTGCGCACCGCATCCTTCCCCCGCGGGGATTTGAGCCTCCCCAGGGTGAGGTGCGGCGAAAAGGGCCGCTTTTCCTTTTTAAAACCCAGGCGGGACAGTCCGTCCTCGAGCGTGCGCTGCATGCGGGAGAGGCTGCCCGACTCATCAGCGGCGCCAATCCAGATCACCTGAGGGCTGTGGTCGCTGGGGAACGCGCCCAGACCGCGCACCGCGAGGGGAAACGGGCTTATTGCCTGCACACAGTGCTCAATGCACCCGCCTATTTCGGCAATCCGCTCTTCTTCAACGTCGCCCAGGAATTTGAGGGTCAGGTGAATATCGTCCGTTTTGACCCAGCGCACGTCGCCGGCGGATGCCTTAAGTTTGCCGGTTATGCGTTCCAGGCCGGACCTGGTCTCGGTCGGCAGTTCAATGGCGATAAAGGATCTTATCGGCGGCATTGCACCCTCTCTGTCCCATCGCCCCGGGAGACTGTGTCATTCCGCACTCAGTGAAGAATCTCATGGAATCAATCAGTTTAAGAACGGAGATTCTTCGGCGGATGCCTCAGAATAACATTGTGACGCAGTCTTCCGCCGTAATGGGCGTCATGCGTGCCTTAGATAGCACAGCACGGAACGCTTGTCAATTTCAACCGCGCATCTCCCCGGCGATCAGGAGTTTTCTGAGGTGGTCCAGGGCATACTGTGAGGTTATGCTCTTAATCTGATCCCGGTCGCCATAGAACTGGTGGCGGTGGGTGGTGACCTGCCGCTTGTGCGAGAGACCGATAAAGACCGTTCCCACGGGTTTCTCCGCCGTACCGCCGCCGGGACCGGCGATACCGGTGACGGCCAGTCCGATGGTGGCTTTGCTCAACCGCTTCACCGCTTTGGCCATGTGTGCCGCCGCTTCCGGGCTCACGGCGCCGTGTTTGCTGAGGATGGAGGCCGGCATGCCGAGCAGCTCTTTTTTCGCCGCGTTGCTGTAAACAATTAGAGCGCGCTCGAGGTAGTCAGAACTGCCGGGCACGTTGGTGAGGCGGTGGGTGATCAGGCCGCCGGTGCATGATTCCGCCAGGGAAAGAGTGGCGCCGGTGCTTCGCAGGAGGTTTCCCACCACCATTTCCATCGTCTCCTCGTCTTTGCCGAAGACGATATCACCCAGGAGGCGCTTTGTTTTGCGCTCAACTGCCTTCAGCTTCTTTTCCAGGTATTTTCTGTCCGTTCCGCGGATGGTCAGCTTGATGGTAATCTCGGGATAATGGGGCAGGAAGGCAAAGCTGATCTCCTGCTCCTGCCTGATGAGATCTGCCAGCGCCTGGTCGCAGTACGATTCGGTCCTGCCGAAAATTTTCAGTACCGCCGTCCTGACCATGGTGTCGTCCGGCCTTTCCTTTCTGATGAGCGGCAGGACGCCGGCCTCAAACATCCTCATCATCTCCCGGGGAACGCCGGGCAGAAAGAAATACATGGTGCTGCCGCGGATGACGGAAAAGCCGCAGGCGGTACCGATGGGATTGTGAATGACCGCTGCGCCGCCGGGGAGGTAGGCCTGCCTCAGGTTGTGAGGATCCATGGTTCGGCCCATGCGCTTGAAAAACTCCTCCATTGCCTGCCGGGCCTGCGTGTTCAAGGTGAGCTTTCTCCTCAAGGCCTCGGCCGCCGCGTGGGTGGTAATGTCATCAACGGTGGGGCCGAGGCCGCCGGTGACCACGACGAAGCTGACCGAGGAGCTGACGCCGCGCAGCGCTTCAATGATTACCGCGCTGTCGTCTCCCACGGTGATAATGCCCGCGACTTCGATGCCGCTGCTGAAAAGATGGTTGGCAATGAAGGTGGCGTTGCTGTTGAGGACGCTGCCTGAGGTCAGCTCATTCCCGATGGATATGATTTGAGCCTTCATGTATTTACTCTCCCCGCGGTGTAAGTCAGAATGCACACACCTTTATACAATGCACGTGAGCACTCTGCTCGTGTCACGCCCTTTGTGTATAGCAGGAACCATGCCACCTGGCATTGAAGCGTTTCAGCAAAACCTGAGTACCGATGCTGTTCACTTTTTAAAACACCCCGCTTGGAAAACCGGGTCTGTTATTTACAATGATGTGGCCCATGGAGGGCCATGCTCTGTCATGGCCGCTTACAATATCCGGACGCGACGGAGCGCGTCCCTACATATGATCTATTTCGAATCCACCCTACAAGATTGTTTTCGTGTTAAGCCCTCATACGCTTACGATAAAAAGAAATACACTGCACCCTGCAATACCAAGTTGGCGTAAATCCCGGCAAAGACATCATCCATTACCACATCATACCCGCCCTTTTTTCTCTTATTGAAGAAATTTGCGGGAGGGGGCTTGAATACGTCAAAAAAGCGAAAGAGAAAAAACCCGAGGGTGATGGTGATCAGGCCGGGAGGGACCATGAACATGGTAATTAAAAATCCGGCCAGCTCGTCAATGACTATGAAGCTGCAATCCAGCTTCCCGAAAAATCTTTCGGCCCTGTCCGAGAGCTCGACCGCCAGCGCAATCAGGGACAGCAGCAGGATGACATACCAGTATGTGCTGAGCAGGGAGCAGAGAAGGTAGACGGGGATTCCCAGTACAAGCGTGCTGAAGGTGGCGGGGGCGAAGGGGAAATGGCCGGTATAAAAGCCGGTGGCAAAGAGGGCAACGATTCTTTCCGCCGGTTTCATGACATGACCTTTTCCACCCGGATGGGTGCACGGGAGGGAACCTGCTTGAACACTTCGGAACTGCCGATGATGTTACCAAAAATGTTCACGGCACTCGCGGGTTTTATGGCGCCGCCGCGACTGATCGGGGTAGGGCCGAAAAAGATGCAGAATGCCGGTCCGTCGGGCCAGTAACCCAGATTCCCCTTTTCCACGATTTCTTTTGCATCCCGGTCCAGGCCGCGCGAAACGGGAATGGTGAAATAGATTTCATCGCCCCAGAGATTGCAGGTTGATTCCAGGGGAAGCGCATCCCAGACGGCATCAGCCGTGGGGTTGTCAGGGATCAGCATTGCTTCCGCCGTCACGCCGCCGGCAACAATTTTTATTTTTCTTTCCATGTAATTGTGATCTCACCGTTCTATCTATTGCTATCCGGCAGGAGCGGCTTTCAGCCGCGAATGTATCGCGCGTGAACGCGCTCCTACCGAAACATCAAATATTGTTGGCCAGCTTTTCAAGTACCGCCGCCGTGAGCAGGGGCAGCATGATTTCGTGGTGTCCGATCAGGTTAAATCCCTTTCCCTCATGCAGGGTGGGCCGCTCCACCACGTTAACCGAAGGCCGGTAGTGGCGGATGAAATCCATGTTGACCGTGGTGAGCTTTCGCGGTGCTTTTCCCAGGTTGGCAGCAAGGCTGAACGCTTTCAGGAAAACCTCGGGAAGCACCACCGCCGAACCTATGTTGACGAATACCCCTCCCGAAAGGCGCGACACCCGGTCGGCAAAGGTAAGGAAGTCATTATGGCTTGCCCTGCCGGTTGCCGCTCCGTCAAATGTCGGATGCATGTGAATCGTGTCCGATCCGATGCTCACATGGACCGTGCAGGGTATGCCCAGGCGTGCTGCCGCGGCGAGGATGCTCATCTGCGCATGGGGGGCCCTCCGGTGAAGCAGCGCTTCTCCCACGGCCCTGCCCATCCCCTTGTTTCCCTGCTGTCCCTCTGCAACCGCGCGGTTGATGAATACCGCGGCATCGGCTGCCATGCCGAATGTCCCGCCGGCAAGCCCTGCCGCGACGTCCTCGGACGTTTTACCGGCCAGGGCCATCTCCACATCATGAATGGCGCCGGCCCCGTTCAGGGCAACGCAGGAAAGCAGCCCGCGCTGCATAAGGTCGATAATCAGGGGACTTAATCCGACTTTGATGACATGGGCGCCCATCCCGAAGATGATCTGCCTTTTAGCGCGATGGGCCCCGGCTATTATTCCGGCGATGCTATTGAGGTCACGGGCTGCGAGCGTGTTCGGCAGGGTGTCGAGGAAGACTTTGAATGTGCTGCCCCTGCGGTAGGGTATGGAACAATCCCTGACGCTGACCTTGCTCCGTCTTTTTTGGAGCGGGACGGTTTTTATCCCCACAGGGTCGAGGTGCGACGTCTTCCTTCGCATACGCAGCCGTTTAGGTGCAGAGTTCTGCTTCGATGAGTTCACAGATGATGTGGGCCAGGGTGATTTGAACCTCCTGTATGCGGGTTGTGTCGGAGGATTCAACCGTGAAATGGTGATCCGCCAGAGTACCCATCAAGCCCCCTCCGCCACCCGTAAAACCGACGGTGGTAATACCCATATCACGGGCGATTTTGAACGCCTTGATAAGATTAGGGGAATTGCCGCTGGTGCTGATTCCCCAGGCGAGGTCGCCCTTTTTGCCAAGGGCCTCGATCTGGCGTGAAAAGACGTTGGAAAAATCACTGTCATTGCTGATGCTGGTCAGAACAGAGCTGTCCGTGGTCAGCGCCAGCGCGGCAAGCGGGGGCCTGTTCATGCGAGTTTTGCGCAGGCGGTTGACGAATTCCGCCGCAATGTGCTGGGCGTCTGCCGCGCTTCCCCCGTTGCCAAAAAGCATAATCTTATTGCCGCATTTCAGGATTTGAGCACAGAGATGTACGACCACCTCGATTTTAGACCAGTTTTTTGATGCAAACGCTGTTTGCAGAGCCGCGCTTTGCTTGAATTTTCCTATGATGATGTCCTGCATATGCTTTCCATTGAGTATCAAACAGTTGCGGCACCATATTAGTGGGACAGGTGCTGCCTGTCAAGATAATTCATGAACCGGCAGTGACCGGGGTTTGCCGGGACTTTTTATGCTGCCATCATTACATTTTACTGATATTAATCATCATGCGCCGGCCCCTTCAACATCCGGGAAAAATGAGCTTTCCTTTTAAAGGGGGGCCTGTTATAATGGCAAAAGCGGGTTGGGCATGCTTAAGGATTTGCGGATTTGACGGACTTCAACCCCAGGCATACGAGCAATTAAAGGCGGGGTAATGAATAAAAGAACCATCATACTGATTGCCATCTGCTCTCTCCTGGCTGTTGTCACGTTGACCGCACGGTACATAGAGCAGGAGATTGAACTCATCAAGGCACAGTTTGTGGGGGATAAGCAGGCAGAGGAACGAACTTCAAGGGGCGCTGGTTCTCTCCGTCAGGCGACACCGGGGACGCAGCAGGCTGAGAAGGCTTTGCGCCCGATGAGACAGGAAGCTGCCGTCCCGCCGGTATCAGGCGGCATGCAGCAGTCTCCGGCTGAAACCGCGGTACCGGGATCCGCATCCCGGGGGATGCCTGTTTCCGCAGGCAGAAAAGCCGTTAACACGACCACCCCGGTTGCTCCAAACATAACCGCGGCAGAAAAAAGTGCGGCTCCTGTCAGGCCGGCAACCACTCCCATCGAAGATGTAACGACGCCGCTTGGTCCGGAAGCGGGGTCGGAGAGCCGGGAAAGTGTGCCGGGTACTGAAAGGGCTGGCGGAGCTGATGCTCAGGAAGGAGCCGCTCCGGCTGAGGACGACAAAAAACAGCCTGCGGCTGAAGCCGACACCGCCGGTGATGCCGCCGCGCCTGCGGTAGTTGATGAAAAATCAGGTCAAGCGACAGAGGAGTCCGGCATCGATGTAACCAGATCGGCAGAAGAAGGTGCCGCCGCGACGGAGGGGGATGCAGGTGCGGACGAAGAAGTGACCGGTGAAGGTGCCGCTGCCGATGATGAAGAGGCGGTGGAAGAAGAAATCCCCGCGGAAGAGGAAGCCGCGCCGGGAGAAGGAGAGGCCGATGAAGCGGCAGAGGAAGGTGCTGATGAAGAATAGGCCTGAACATGACCGGCGGCACATTGAGCAAATAATAAAAGGTGAGCATCCGTGTCCCCATGCCTACCTGGGGAATCACCGAACAGGCGCCAATGACAGCGAAGGCATTGTCGTTCGTGCGTTTTTGCCGGGCTCTGAGCGTGCGTTGCTGGTTGCCGGTGGTGATGACGCACCGGCATTGCCCATGACCAGGATTCATGGTGATGGTTTGTATGAGGTCATGGTGAGCGGTCAAACTGATTTCTTTCCCTACACCATTGAGGTTGTCAGGGATCAGCATGTTGCGCGGGGGGAAGATCCATACCGGTTTTTACCGACCATTGGTGACTTTCATCTCGGCGGTCTGCAGGGCGAAGAGTACCGCCAGGCGTACCGCGTGCTGGGTGCGCACCCTAAACGATACGATGAGATTGAAGGCTTCTCTTTCGCGGTATGGGCTCCTAATGCCAGGCAGGTGAGCGTGCTGGCTGATTTTAACGGGTGGGATTATCGAGTACATCCCATGAGGAATATGGGCAGCTCGGGAATCTGGGAGATTTTCATTCCGGGCATCAGGCCGGGGGCGCTGTACAAGTACTCCGTGCTTGGCCCCGACGGCAGGCGGGTTGATAAAACCGATCCCTATGCGTTTGCCAAGGAGCTGCGGCCGAAAACCGCCTCCGTCAGCTGGGATATTGACCGTTATAGCTGGAATGACCGGGAATGGATGCAAAAGCGATTGTGCGCTCATCCGTTTTCAGAGCCCCTGTCCATTTATGAGGTCCACCTGGGTTCCTGGGCACGCGTCCCCGAGGAGGGCAACCGCTGGCTAAACTACCGGGAGCTGGCAGTAAAGCTGGCGGCGTACGTGAAGGAAATGGGATTTACTCACATCGAGCTGCTGCCCGTAAGCGAACATCCCCTTGATGAGTCATGGGGCTACCAGGTGTCGGGATATTTTGCCCCCACCAGCCGCTTTGGGACACCCGATGATTTCATGTTCTTTGTTGATCACCTGCACCAGAACGGCATCGGGGTTATCATTGACTGGGTTCCGTCCCATTTCCCCAAGGACGATTTCAGTCTGGCCCGTTTTGACGGCACCTGCCTTTACGAGCATGCTGATGCGCGGCAGGGGGAGCACAAGGAGTGGGGAACGCTGGTCTTTAATTACAGCCGCCACGAGGTCAGAAGCTACCTCATTTCCAACGCCCTTTTCTGGCTGGAGCAATACCACGTGGACGGAATCAGGGTGGATGCGGTTGCCTCCATGCTCTATCTGGATTACAGCAGGAAGGAAGGGGAGTGGATTCCCAACCGGTACGGGGGAAGGGAGAACCTGGAGGCGATAGATTTCCTGAAGGAATTGAATGTGCTGACCCACGCCCAGTATCCGGGTACTTTGATGATCGCCGAGGAGTCAACCGCCTGGTTCGGCGTCTCACGGCCAACCTATCTGGGAGGGCTGGGATTCGATTTCAAGTGGAACATGGGCTGGATGCACGACATGCTGGAGTACTTCTCTTCGGATCCGGTCTTCAGGAAGTACAAGCACGACCTGCTCACCTTTGCCCTGCTCTATGCCTTTAACGAGAATTTTGTGCTTTCCCTTTCGCATGATGAAGTGGTGCACGGCAAGCGATCGTTGCTGAACAGGATGCCGGGCGATGAGTGGCAGCAGTTCGCCAACCTGCGGGCGCTTTACGGCTACATGTTTGCCCAGCCGGGCAAGAAGCTGCTCTTTATGGGAGGCGAATTCGGGCAGTGGAAGGAGTGGGACCATGCCCGGAGCCTGGACTGGCACCTGGTGGAGCGGGACGGCCTCAACCGCGGCGTACAGTTGTATGTCCGGGATGTTCAAAAAATCTACCGCGAGGAAGGGGCCCTTTTTGAGATTGATCATCATCACCAAGGGTTTGAGTGGATCGATTTCCATGACTGGGAAAAGAGCATCGTGTCATTTGTCCGCTATGGCAAGGACCGGCGCAACCACCTCATCTGCGTGTTTAACTTTACGCCGGTGCCCAGGTTGGGCTATCGTATCGGCGTTCCCGCTGATTCCTATTACCGGGAGATCATAAACAGCGACTCCATGTATTACGGTGGAAGCAACCTCGGTAACGGCGGCGGCGTAAAAGCTGAGGACGTTCCTTTTTCTATTTATTCCCACTCCATCACCATAACCCTCCCACCGCTTTCAGCGGTTTATTTCAAACCGGAGGAGCGGTAACTATTATTAGGCGCTTACTCACACGCCGGTCATTGCGAGGAGCGAAAGCGACGCGGCAATCTCATTGCTAAATGTGTCCGCCGCCATCATTTATTCCTTGATAATAATTCATGGTTGTGGTAGTAAACTGCCCTCAAACTTAAGTGTCCCCATCGTCTAGTCCGGTCTAGGACACCGGCCTTTCACGCCGGCAACAGGGGTTCGAATCCCCTTGGGGACGCCAGTAAATTTAGGGAGTTAGATAGTATCTAGCTCCTTTCTCTTTTTTGTGTCCACATAGTGACCGGTACAATGCATATAACAAATGAATATGCATTTTTAGCAAAAAAAACTCTGTCTTTTTTGAAAATCATGTTGCATCGCGAACGAGCCCCTTGGACTCCAATAATCCGAGGACTGTTTGTTCATTGAAAAATAAGGTTTTTCGAAGTAATAAATCAGGGTTTTGCCTATTGACAATTGTAGCAGTATCCTGATAAAAGAATTATACATTACAATCAGATACATGACAAAGCCAAACCCCGAGTAATCGGGGGACGGAAAGCCACAGTTCTATTGCTGCTGTTGAATCGTAGTAAGAACGCGCTTTTCTTATTGGTTCAATAGAAGGCTGGACTGCCGAATGTATGAGTCACAAGTACAACGGCAGTTTTTTATTTTTTTGAAACAGGTAACCCCATGCATGGAGGCATGATATGAGAAAACTATCAATGGTTTGCATGGTCATGGTTGTTGCCCTGTCAGCCGGGCCGGCCTTCGCGCAAGCTACATATTTGGTTGAAGGTTCAGCCGGATCTATCCTCCTTAACCTGACCGTAGGTGAATGTGTAACAGACACCATAGCCGTTGACGGAAGTTCCTTTGGTACGTCACCACTGGTGTCGGGCGGTTTTCTTATTTCACAATCCGACAGTGGCGCCACGGTTGCTATTACCGGCTGCCAATGTTATGACGGGACATTAACACCGGCTGTTTGGGATGCAGGCGTGACACCGGTGTTCGATCCCATAGGGTATCCCGGTGGTGTATTTGTTGCGGCCGCGAATTTAGGCGCTGGTGTGGCGCTCCCGAATGCCAATATACTGGTTTGCGATGTGACGTTTTGTGGTGTAGCGGCGGGCACTGCCACCATTACCGTCGACACTGTTCCTGATTTTGATACCTGGGTTGACCAGAATTCTGTCGTTTATGATTCCACCATTGCTGCTGTCACCCTCAATGCGAGGGTTCTTGGAGATCCGTGTGAATGTGCCATTGCCGGTCCTGCGTCGATTCAGGCACCTGAGACCGGTTCGGTGACGGCACATTATATGGCTGCCGGAGATGCGCAATGTGACAACCCTTCAGTTTACGTGTACTCTACCGACTGTGGGGGCGGCACCCTTGAACCGGACACCGGTGTTTTGACCGTGACTGCCGGCGCAGCTGACGAGACGTGCACCGTAACTGCAACCGATACCTCCAATACCAACATTAACACCGGTGATGTCGTTGTCTGCACACTGCCCATACACATTCTGGCTTTTGTGCCTCCACCGGAGTGTGCCGTTCAAATTGCCCTCGGCAGAAAC
This sequence comes from uncultured delta proteobacterium, assembly GCA_963793865.1. Lineage (GTDB taxonomy): Bacteria > Desulfobacterota > WTBG01 > WTBG01 > WTBG01 > CAZWCD01. The sequence goes on along the minus strand of CAWCBP010000001.1, from coordinate 1,177,637 downwards.
TGCCCCGGCGAAGCGATTGATGATCCCGCTTTCAACCGGCCTGGGAGACGCGGTCTTGCGGCGACATGCGGCGAAATTATTGACTTCACCATTTGCTCAGACTGCCCGGACTTCGATCCGGCATGTCTGGTATGGGACGTTCCCGCAGAATTAGGGACCATTGCGCAGATCGATGAATGTTGCTGGAGGCTCACCGTCGGCAGTATCTGCGATCAGCTGGATAAGTTCGTTACCTTTGCGGTTACGGTAACCGACACCTGCCACGGCGATACGGCTGACAGTGTAGAGATCGACCTCGGCAAGGTCATTGTAGATATCGGAGAAACCACTGTTCAGCCCAACTCCGAGTCGGCAACAGTTGATATTAACCTGACCAACCTTGATCACTCGGTACGCGCCGTTTCACTGGATGTTGCCGCCTGTGACGGTGAGGACAACCTGATTTGCACCCAGTGCATCATTGATCCCGACCGCACCCTTTATTTCACCTGTTCAGCTCATGAGCAGGCGGACGGGAGCTGCAGGGTAGTTCTGTACACGACCAACCCCTCAGCCCTGATTACAGAGGGAAGGGGCACCATTGCCCAGATCGTGTATACAGCAGGGCCGGAGCTGGAAACCTGTGGTGGGGACGCCTGTATTGATCTGTGCCCGGTCAACATCTCCGTATTAGACCAGTTCAACGAGGATATGTGTCCCTGCCCGAGCCCGGGCGAGGTCTGTTTCAGGACCTGCGGTGATATGTATCCCCAGGATTGCATCGGCGGGACCTGCGGTGCCGCTACATGCTGCGGAGACGGCGTGATCGACCTCTTTGATATCCTCGAAGCGGTTGACATCATGCTGAATCTGCAGACAGCGACCCTCTGCCAGATTGGAAACGGTGATGTGCCTAACGGCATGCCGCCATATTGCGGTAATCCCCCGGGGACTCCCAACTGCGATGCTGACGGCGACATCGATATCTTTGATCTGCTGGTCATAATTGACAAGGCCCTGGGCAGGATGAACTGCTGCGATTATTGCTTATTAGGGGAAATATACTAAACCCGTTCAAAGATCATACACCGAACGGTCTCATTGCATAAAAGGCGGTTGCTCAACCAGGGAAGGAGTTAAAACAGCTCCTGCCTGTAATCTTACTCCCCCTTCGACGACCAGGTCCGCTTTTCTTTAATACGAAAATGAGGTCTGCGTTGTAGGGGCGACCGGCCGGTCGCCCCTACATATGGATAAGAAGTCTCCTGGCCGGATAAACCCATGATCATTGAACTTGCAGCGGGCAAGCCCGGAGGGAAATTAAGGATTAACATGCTTCGCGATGCCCTTCAGAGGCAGGGGAGTTTACTATGCAATAGCCCCCGACGAGTGGCAGGCTTAAGGCCCCTTTTTTTGATCTTGCAAATAAAATATTTACATGCTAATGGTCGGGCGTACATAATACTTCAGCGATGCAGGGTTTATGAAACATGTAATTGTCTTGCTGGCAGCTATATTTTTATTGTCGCCGTTTGTTGCTTTGGCACAAGAGGTTTGTGAGGGCGACTTTGATTGTGACCGGGATGTGGATGGTTCGGATGCCTTTTCATTCAGGCAATCATTTGGCAGAAGTCCTGTACTGAACCCGTGTACAACCGAAAGCCCGTGCCACGGCGACTTTAACTGTGACCATGACTGTGACGGGACCGACGCGGTAAAGCTTAAGGGGGATTTCGGCAGAGGGATGTTCGGCAACCCCTGTCCGGAGTATTATGTGGCTACATGGTGTAATTACAGATTGAGAACCTGCGGTGATATTTATCCTCAGGATTGTTTGGCCGGTTCCTGTGCAGACACCGGTTGCGGTGATGGTGTCATTGATATGTTAGACTTGCTTGAAATGGATGATATCGCCCAGGGTCTTCAGATTGCGACTTCCTGCCAGATCAGTAAAGGAGACGTACCAAACGGTGTGCCTCCCAATTGCGGGAATCCATCAGGCATTCCGAACTGCGAGAGTGACGGTGACATGGACATCTTTGATACCCTGGTAATAATTGATAAAGCGGCGGGGAGAATAAACTGCTGTGATTATTGCTTATGCGGGCAAACCTACTAATGTGGTTCTGCAGCTTTCTTCTTTTTTCAATTCCTCAGGCAAACACCACTGTTCCCCATGGATCAACTGATTATCCGTTAGCTTCCATCTGTCCGGCAACGTAAAACCACCGGCCACCTTCCTATTCCTGCTCTGCTGCTATTGCAAACCAGGTCATGCAGTCAAACGGCAGCTTGTCAGTCGCCTGCACGCCCTGTTTATTAAGCTGGTCAAAATACGGAAGCTTATCGGCCTGCTGAACGAGCACCTTTTCCACACAGGAAATTTTTACGTCTTGCTGAAAACGGGTGAACAATTCCTTCAGCTCGGAATAAATCATCTCCCGGTTTGCCAGATCCTTGACAAACCCGTTCATATCACCGCTTTTGGCTTCTCCCTTCCGGGCATCCCATCCGGACGATTTGTGCGCAGCCAGCGCCAGTCTGATTGACATTTCCCGCGAACCGGCTTCTGCATCAGGGTCAATTTCTCCCATGAAAAGCGTGCGCAATGCCCGGGCGTTTCTGTCCCTTCGCAGGAAGTGATCGTAAATCCTGTTCAAGAGCGGCATCTGCTCCGACAGGGGTAGCGAGCATTGTGACCACAGTTTTACCACCCCAACCTCGGCATCGCGCGCAATCCATTCAATCCTGCAGTTTTTGCACGAGATGCCGTATGTCGTCTCAGCATAATCCGCGTTTCGTTCAACCATAACCTCAGCTGTTCTGCATTCATCAGACGGGTGCTGCGTGGCAGCGGGACCGGCGGCATCTGCCCGGTTACTGGCGAGGGCAATCAACAAAACTGCAAGAAGGCCCAGTGATATACGATGGTGCGAATATGGATCACGCAGGTTGATCATGGGGCGCTCCTGATAGATGAATATTTTTCTTGATGCGGGGAGTTATTGTGCAATAATGCAGCCAGGGCAGGGGAGGGCATACCGCACTCCAGCAAGATCGGTTATGAAAAACCTCTCGTCGGGGGAACATGTATGAGCCTCAAGGCCTGGGCGCTGGTTTGCGCATCAACCTTTGCTGTAATCGTTGCCGGCGCGATTATCGGCGCTATGCTCGAATCTTCCGGAACGCTGACCGACGACGCCGTGCGCTATAAGGGCCTGAACATGGTACAAATGGCCTTTTTCCTCCTCTTTTGCCTGCTCTGTTTTACCATCGTTCCGTTTGTAATAAAACTTTTTATTTTCATGCAAATCAAAATAGGCCATGGCGGGTTCTTTGTGATCAGGTGGCTTCAGGCGCATCAACAAAAAGTCATCTATGTTCTCTGGAGCATTTTAGTCGTCGGTTTCTCCATGGCGCTGCCATCGGCCATAAAAGACGGCATGTTCAAATAGCAATGCGTGTTCAGGCGCAGGGAAAGAACATCCATGCAAAACACACATTCTAAAATTTTGACAGGCGCCTTTTTGTCCGTAGTATTTGTTATACTGCTCACATCATGTGCCGGCGCGCCCGGCATCATTGGAAGATGGCAGGAGCCAGGGACAACCGCGACGATGGAGTTCTTCCGGGACGGCACCTTCACTGCTGTTGACGACATGGCAATGGAGGTGAAGGGGCACTATGTTCTGCAGAAGGATGGAGGAATACGTTTTGAAATCATCCATCCCGAATCCCCTCCCGAGATCATATCCGCGGTATTGTGCGTAAAGGGTGATGAGCTGACACTCACCTTCGGTGATGATAAAGAAGTTGAGAAATACAGACGAGCCGAATGACCATGTCATTCCGCGGACCTGCCGTTGCTCGTTAGCCCTCCAGAACCCTGCTTGAATGTCCGTAAACCCCCTCAGCGCGGGTACTAAAAACTTTACAAGTGCCGGCAAGCTGATGTATCGTACTATCGTATATCTGCCGACGGCAGGAAATGAGTTGCGCCTTGCATCTGGGTGTTTTTAACCAGCCTAGTAAAAGCCACTTTTTCAACAACCTGTTAGTGCTGAGAGAACGCAGTGAAAAGGCTTTTTCGCCGGAAATTTATCCATCACGTGGTGGAAGAAATTGACATGGAGCAGCACCGGCTCCACCGGTCCCTTAACGCCTTTGACCTGACGGTGCTGGGAATCGGAGCCATAATCGGCGTGGGCATTTTTGTCCTCACCGGCACCGCCGCCGCCCGTTTCAGCGGTCCCGGGGTTGTGCTCTCCTTTGTGATATCGGGATTAGCCTGCCTCTTCACCGCCCTCTGTTATGCCGAGTTTGCATCCCTCATACCCGTATCGGGCAGCGCCTATAATTATGCCTATTCGACCCTGGGAGAGATGATTGCCTGGATCATCGGCTGGGATCTCATCCTTGAATACGTTGTGGCCTGCATCGCCATTGCCATCGGGTGGTCGGGCTATTTTGTCAATATCCTCAAGACCATGGGCATTACCATTCCCGCCTGGTGCGCGAGCGCGCCGGGAACGTCACCCGGTGCCGTCATCAACCTGCCCGCGATACTGATCGTGTTCTTTCTCACCTTTATACTGGTGATCGGCATCAAGGAAAGCGTGCGCTTCACCGCCCTGATGGTGTTTGTCAAGCTGGTGACGGTATTAATATTTATCGGGGTGGGAATAGTTAATATTCGCCCTTCCAACTGGGTTCCCTTTCTGCCCTATGGTTTTAACGGGGTCATGACCGGCGCGGCCATCATATTTTTCGCCTACATCGGATTTGACGCCGTATCCACCGCGGCCGAGGAAACCAAAAATCCCCAGAAAAATATGCCCATCGGCATCATGATTTCGCTTGTTGTGTGCACGGTCCTCTACATCCTGGTATCGGGCATCCTGACCGGCATTGTATCCTACAAGGACCTCAATCATCCGGCTCCGGTTGCGCACGCGCTCAACCTCATCGGGTACGGCTGGGGCTCGGCACTGGTTTCTGTCGGAGCGGTTTCCGGCATCACCAGCGTGCTTCTGGTAATGCTGATGGGTCAGCCCCGGATATTTTTTTCCATGTCCCGGGACGGTCTGCTCTGGCCCTGGATATCAAGGGTGCATCCCCGTTTTCGCACCCCCTATGTGTCGCAGATATTGACCGGTATCGTGGTGGGATGCTTTGCGGGCTTTCTTGACATTGGAACCGCAGCGGAGCTTTGCAACATCGGCACCCTGTTCGCCTTCAGCATTGTTTGTGGAGGGATTGTGGTATTAAGATATACTCATCCTGAACTGAAGCGTTCATTTAAATGTCCCCTGGTGCCCTGGGTGCCGCTTTTGGGCATCAGCTTCTGCGCCGGGTTGATGCTCTCGCTTCCCCGCCTGACCTGGATCCGCTTTGTGTCATGGCTCATCATAGGATTGGCCATCTATTTTTCATACGGCATCCGTCACAGCCGGATGGCACATCACAAATAGCTGTCCAACATTCAAGAACTGGTTAGCGCCTGCCGTTATAGACCAGGGGCAGGCAGAGCAGGGTGAGGATGCCCGAAAGTATGAAAGGATAATGGTAGCCCAGGTGTTCTCCCATCGGGCCGAAGATGAGCGAGCCCAGGAGCCTTCCTGCCAGCGTTACGGTCAGCACCACCCCTGAAGTCCCGCCGACCCTCTCCAGTGGAAAATATCGGTGCATCCCCACCAGGAGATACATTTCAAATGCCGCGTCGCCGCATTCATGAACCAGACGGAAAACATATGACAGGGGTAATGAGGGATAGGTGAATAATATGTGCCCCGCGCCCGACAGTATCAAGCCGGGATAGATGATCCAGTGCAGGGGGGTTGATTCTTTTATAATCCTGCTTACCCCATAAATAAAGAGGGCATACAGGATCCAGATGGATCCCATGTAGAGCGCGATCGAACGCTGGGTGAGGGAAAAGCGCTCTTTGAGCAGCAGGGAGTAAGACGTACCTTCAGCCCCCCAGTGCAGGGTAAAGACGAAAATAAGCATGAGAAAGAAAAGTATCTCTTTTTTCCAAAGATCCCCCCGGTAGTGTCCAAGGGCATAGCTGAAAGTGGCGATTTTTTTAACCGGCAGCGTCAGGAGAATGGGAAGAAAAAACGCGCAGCCCAGTAAAAAGAAGACCTTTTGAAACGAGAGCTGCGCCACCAGCAACCCGCCGCTTAACGCTCCCAGTCCGGCGGCGAGCGTTTTCAACCCGTTGAATGTGCCCAGCCTTTTCCCGCCTTCCCTGCGGTCGCTCACCTTCAAAACAAAGCTGGTCATGGAAATGTCGGCAATGTTATTGCCCAGACCGCCGATGAATAAAAGCGCGGCCATGGTCCAGAAATGCTGCAGCATGCTCAGGGAGATGAAGCAGATAATTAAAAGCACAAAGCTGCATGATGAGAGATACCGTGCCGGCAGCCGGTCGCTTAAGAATCCAACCAGAAATGAAGAAAAAAGTGAGGTGATGGCAAACAGGGACAGCAGGAATCCTATCTGCAAGCCTGAAAAACCGAGACCGGCGAAATAAAGGGGCAGGTAAAAGAGAATGGAAAAAATGAGAAAGTTCTTCGCCGACATGATAAGCGTCGGCAGCAGTATCGATGAGGTGCCGTTTGCAGCGGTATGCGTATCAGGCATGGCTACGTGCCGACCGTTAATGAAATCCGTTGAGACATCGGAATGTATCTTCTCTACAAAAGAATTATGCAGGGACCATAGCTGTCACGGCCGTCACGTATAATCGGACGCGGCATGAATAGCAATCCTTCATCAAATCGTTTTGGCCAATTAACTTGAAGGCGTTTTGGTTATGTATTATGATGAGTCGCAGCATCCTATATCAAACAGGGCTGATTTAAAAGATAATTTAAACGGAGGGCGATGGAAATCACATGACCATTCTTGACTTTCCACCCAGGGAACTGAAGGTGGTCCTTGATGAATTGCGGAAGGACCGGGACTTTATGCGTCAGGTGGCCCTCTGGAAGGAGATCAAGCCGGAGGAGGGCCGGTACCGGGATTTCCCCGGGGATATTTTTCCAAAGCTGCGATCCGTCCTTTCCGACATGGGATATAAGAAGCTGTACTGCCACCAGGAGGAAGCCTACACATCGGTGCGGGCTCATGAGCATGTGGTGGTGGTTACGCCCACGGCATCGGGGAAGACGCTCTGCTATAACCTGCCGGTGATCCAGTCCATACTGGAGGAGCCTTCAGCCCGCGCGCTCTACCTTTTTCCCACCAAGGCGCTCTCCCAGGACCAGGTGGTCGAGCTGCAGGAGATAGTCGACCTGCTTAAGGAGGACATAAAAACCTACACCTTTGACGGCGATACGCCGCCGGCGGTGCGCACCACCATTCGCGCCTCGGGGCATATTGTGGTGACCAATCCCGACATGCTCCACCAGGGCATACTTCCCCATCACACGCGGTGGGTGAAACTGTTTGAAAACCTGCGCTACGTGGTGATTGATGAGGTGCATCATTACCGGGGGGTGTTCGGCAGCCACCTGGCAAATGTCATCCGGCGCCTCAAGCGCATCTGCGCCTTCTACAAGGCCCGCCCGCAGTTCATCTGCTGCTCGGCCACCATTGCCAATCCACAGGAGCTGGCTGAGAAGATCATTGAGGAGCCGGTGCGTCTCATCGACCGCAACGGCGCGCCGCGGGAAACGAAACATTTTATCTTTTACAATCCGCCGGTGGTCAACCACCAGCTCGGCATCCGGCGTTCCGTCATACACGAGGCGACGAAGATCGCCCTGCGGTTTCTCACCTGCGGCATACAGACCATCCTGTTTGCCAGAAGCCGCCTGAATGTGGAGATACTGGTAACCTATCTGCGCGAAGCCATGACCAGGCAGAGAAAGCCGGCCAATGTCGTGCGCGGCTACCGGAGCGGCTACCTGCCCCGGGAGCGGAGGGAAATAGAAAGCGGGCTGCGCAGCGGCAGCGTGCGGGGAGTGGTGAGCACCAACGCGCTGGAGCTCGGCATAGACATCGGTCAGCTTGACTGCTGCGTCATGGTCGGCTACCCGGGGACGGTGAGCAGCACCTGGCAGCAGGCAGGCCGCGCCGGGAGAAAGACCGGCGTGTCCGCCGCGCTGCTGGTCGCCTCAAGCCACCCCCTCGACCAGTACATTGTGAACCACCCCGACTATTTTTTCAAGCAGTCGCCGGAAAAGGGCGTGATCAATCCCAACAACCTGGTGATTCTGATGAGCCACGTGAAATGCGCCGCCTTTGAGCTGCCCTTTGAGGACGCGGAGCGGTTCGGCATTGAAGCCACCGGTGAGCTTCTCGAATACCTTGAGGAGCACGGCGTTCTTCACCACCAGGACGGGAGATTTCACTGGACCAGCGAGGTGTATCCCGCTGAGCAGGTCAGCCTGCGCAGCGCCAGCACCGACAATTTTGTCATCATCGACACCACCACCAAGGACCACAGGGTCATCGGGGAAATGGACCTGTTCAGCACACCCCTGCTGCTTCACCAGGAGGCCATTTATGTGCACCAGGGTCAGCAGTGCCACGTTGACACCCTGGACTGGGAGAGGCGCAAGGCCTATGTGCGCCGGGTGGACGTTGACTATTACACCGACGCCGAGGCGAAAACGGACATAAAAGTGCTCGATATTTTTGAGGAGAAGCGGCAGGGCCCGGCCGCGCAGGCCCACGGGGAGGTGTCCGTCACCACCACCCCCACCCAGTACAAGAAGATAAAGTTCGGCTCCCATGAAAACATCGGGTACGGCAGGATCAACCTTCCGGAGCTGGAGATGCATACCACCTCCTACATGTGGCAGCTTGATGAGTCGATCGAGATTGAAATGAAGCGCGAGGGTCTTGATTTCGCCTCAGCCATGAAAGGTCTCGGCACGGTTATGGGAACGGTTGCCTCGCTTTACGTGATGTGCGATCCCCGGGACATCAGGGCCGTTCCCATGCTCAAATCACCCTTTCACCGGCAGGCCACGCTCTTCGTGTACGAGTGCTATCCCGGCGGGGTTGGATTCAGCGAAAAGCTGTATGAGATGCATGGGGACCTGCTCCAGGCGGCGCGGGAACTTATCCGCACCTGTCCCTGCGAAGCCGGATGTCCGTCCTGTGTCGGCCCGGTTCTGGAAGTGGGGCCCTTGGGTAAGGCGAGTACTCTGCGCATTATCGAGAAAGGCCTAACAGGCTGTTGAAAAACACCCATCTGCTGCGTTACGCTCATCCTTCGTCATTGCAGCGTACTCGCGTGTACGCCTCATTCCTCAGGATTTCGCGTGCCTTGCATCTGGATGTTTTTGAACAGCCTGAGAAAAACTATTTTTTCAACAATCTTCTAGAGGGCAGGTCAGGTTTATAAGAGCTTATATAACAGTTACTTAGAAATATTTGCTTAACTGGTATCTTATGGATTTCAAGGACAGGCTCGCGCGTTTGGATCCAAACAGGTATGCGGCAAATCCGCCGGTGAGCGGGAAGGCCGAGCTTGATTATGCACGCCTGATCCCGGGTAATGTGGAGAATAATGCCTGCGGCTCATACTGGCACATCAGGACGGAGTTGAGCCTGTCGCACCGCCATGGCAATTTCCTGCTGGGAAATTTCCTGGAAAGAGACCTTGAGCATCTTCGTTTTACCGCCAGGCGGCAGCTGTCAGGGAAGATGTTCCCCCAGAACCTGCTCTTCATGGATACAGAGACCACCGGCCTGGCAGGCGGAGCGGGCACCATGGCATTTCTGGTGGGCGTCGGCTATTTTGATCGCGATCAGTTTGTGATCGAGCAATATTTTGTCCGCCGCTTTGCAGAGGAGCGGGCAGTGCTCGGGCAATTTTTTAACCGGTTGGAAAGCACGGCCTGTGTCCATGGCGCACTGGTAACCTTTAACGGCAAATGCTACGATCTGCCCCTGCTCCACAACCGCGCGGTGCTGCAGCGATTTTCGCATATCCCGGCGGCCGAAGTCCACATTGACCTTCTCTATCCCTCACGGCGCCTCTGGCGGAGGCATCTTCCCGACTGCGCGCTCAAGACCCTTGAGGGCGCCCTGGCGGGGGTAACCCGGCATGGAGATGTGCCGGCATATCTTATACCGGAAATGTATTTCCGCTACCTGCGCACCTCCGACCCGAGCCCGTTGCAGGACGTGTTCTACCACAATCAGCTGGATATCCTGAGCATGGTGGCCCTGCTCGATGTGATGCTTATGCTCTTTTCCCGGGAAGGGGCAGGCGATTACCTTCCCGTAGACCGGCTCTCAATGGCGCGCATGGTAGAGGAGGTGGACCGGGAAGAGATGAGCCCCGACTTTTATGACAGGCTCATGGAGGGCAGCGGCGGGGAGGAGGAAAGAAAGCAGCTGATGCTGGGGAAGGCCAGGCTGCACAAGCGGAAAAGGAACTTTGAGGAAGCTGTCCATCTCTGGGAGGCCGCTCTCACCTGCCGGGGGTTTTCCCCGGAACCGTATGAAGAGCTGGCGAAGATCTACGAGCATCATCTCGCCGACCTGCACAAGGCGCGAAACTATACCGAGCGCGCGCTGGAACAGTTTTCACTGATGCAGCAACTGCATCCGGAACGTGTGAGGGAGCTGCTGAAGGAAAGTCTCATGGTGCGCCTGAGGAGGCTTCAGCGGAAGCTGCGGCGGGGAAAGGAAACGCTGTAGTTGCTTAAAGAAGGGCCGGGCAGGAGACACACCCGGCCCTGTTCGTCTTTCAGGGTTGTGTTGTAGGAGGAATGACCGGCGTATCGATGATATGTATAAGACCGTTGCTGCAGGCAATGTCGGTTTGCAGCACCTTGGCATTATCAACGGCTTTTATATTGCCGCTGACGGTAAAGATGAGCTGATCGCCGTTGACGGTATCCAGCTGCTTCATCTTCTCCACCTCGGCAGCCGTGAACTTGCCGGGCATTACATGGTAGGTAAGAATGGATGCAAGCCTGGCCTTGTTTTCCGGTTTCAGCAGGTCATCAAGCATGCCTTTGGGCAATCTGGCAAATGCCGCGTCATTGGGGGCAAAAACGGTAAACGGGCCGTTCCCCTTCAGGGTCTCCATCAGGCCGGCGGCCTGAAGCGCTTTCATCAGGGTGGTGAATGAAGCATCCCCGCTCAGGTTGTCGATAATGCTCTTCTCGGGGGAGAAATTCGCAGCGCGGGCAAAGAGGCTGCCCGCCAGTATAATGGTGATGCATGCAACCAGCTTAACGATGTGAATGCTCCGGGGCTTCATGTAAACCTCCTTATTGTTAGCGGCTCTGTGCGGTACTGTTTAATCTGAGATACGCAGTAATGATTGCCTGCTCACATTTCCATCGCCTCCTTTAATGGTCATAAAGTAAAGATATTGACATGCCGGTCGTTTTTGATATGGTTCGATCTGATGCAATTTTTCGGCTATCCTATCACATAGCAAAAATTCGTCAAGTGTATACGCGCCGGGGCTTCGATTTCTCATCGTCTTCGCCGCCGCATGAAAAGCGTAACCCGTGGAAGAGCGGCGGCGGCAGATGCATTCTCACCGTTCGCGTGTTATGCCCGGGCCGGGAAAGGAGATCTTCCAGCTATGGAGGGCGTTGCGGGAAATGACGCGGAGTTTCCAAAAGAGGGCTATGCGCTGTCCTTCAGGGACTGTTACGCCGAGCTGAACGGGGCAGATTCGTTCAAGCATCTGCAGCACAATCATTCGGACGCGTGGTCGGCAAGCATCAGCCGCTCATCAGGGTTGTTTCTGGAAAAGGCTACCGTTTCCTTCCTGAACATAACTCATGGTACCATTAACGGGGCGCCGGGGAGCATCAACCGCTTTGAAGCGATTATTTACCCGGCCAATCCAAAAATCCCCGCCCTGTTTATCATGACCGATTTGACCAACGTTGAGGATTCAGGCAGGTATATCATCCTGTATACTGATCTCATCATCCAGGACGGGGAGCCGCGGGAGGCTGAAAAGGAACTGTTTTCCAGGGCGGCAGAATCGCTGTGCTACCAGGCACGGGCAGAATTTCGCAGAATTGAATGCGTTTATTCAGGGCCGCGGCACCTTTGGCGGCAGTGCCGGTGCCTGCGGACTGATGGGATTTTTTGAAGAAAAGGACATTCCCTTCATCGATGACGTGATGAACATGGCCGTTCCCACCTACCGGAGGATCATTGAACTTCATGCCCAGGACCGCATGCGGGACGATGACTACACCAGAATGTACGCGACGAGGGCCAGGCTGGTTGAGTGGATGCTGGTTGAAAGCCTGGGCACCAGGATCATGCGGGAAAACAATATTCCCATTGCCGTTATCGAGGCGTCAAGCTTTCCCCCGGTGGTAAAATATTAGCGGGGGCGGTGCGGGGGAAACACAAAGATGAATAATGCGGCGAACAGAATGGTCTGCTGGATGGCGATGGCCGTTGTCTTCCTGGGCAGTTCAGGCTGCGGGGATGATGCCGGAAGATTGAATGAAAAAGCGCGAAAGGCATTTATGGCCGCCCATCAGGAAGAAGCCGTCCGTCTCTTTAAGCGGACGCTGACACTTGATCCCGGTAATCTGACCGCCCATTTTTACCTGGGATGGATTTATGAAATGCAGGGCAGAGCGGATGAAGGTATAACCGAATTCAGGAAAGCAATTGAGGCAAACCCCAATCACGACGGCTCTTACCTTCATCTCGGAGGTCTTTATCTTGCCGAAGGCATGCTTGATGAAGCCATCGAAACATTGAATAAAGCGGTCATCTTAAATCCCGAGGCGGCAAACGCTCATTACAAACTGGGTATTGCCTACCGGAGAAACGGCAACACTGCCGAGGCGTCCGGTGCCTTTTTTGACGCAGGCCTCCTCGCCGTCGTCACGGACAACAAGGACCTTGCAGTCAATGCCTATACCAATCTTAAGGAGATGGGAAATCTGCAATTGGCGGGAGAGCTGCAGGGAGTGCTCAGCCCCTGGTTTGATCCCGCCACCGAAGCGGTTACACGGCTCAAGTAACACGGCAGTTTGTTGAACAGGATTATTGCGCTATTTTTCCCGCAATGGCCGGCAGCTCTTCCCTGAGGCGGTTCAGATTATCCGAAAGCACATCCCCCGGCAAACCATGCAGGTTGTTGTCCCGGAGCCATCCGTAAAGGGTGTCCACCTCGTCATCGGCCAGGACACGGGCAACAGGATAGGTTTCTTTGCTGAAACCGAGATATTGCCGGCTGTGGAAATAAAATGCCTGCTGCCAGAACCTGTTGTACTCCCCGTTGCCGTCACCGCCTTCAAGGGCGGTTTTGCTCGCCCCGGCGGCCTTGTACCCGCACCCCAGCGCTCCCTTGATGGACGTTTCGGCAAAGGCCGCGCTGTCACCGCAGCAAATGATCCTTCCCCCGGCAGGTTCCCAAATCGCGGGCCGCAGCGACATGGTGCACCCCAGGCGGTCAATCACCTGTGATGATCTGAACCAGGAGGCGAACGGGGAAGCGGTCATAACGCGGTTCAGGATTCCCGGCAGGTCCATTTGGGTAAAGAGAGGCGCGGCAATGCCCAGGTGAAAGGTGCGGTTCGTCCAGAGCCCCAGGTTGATCAGACCGGGGAAGACGGAGGGCGCGCACAATTGCATGTAGTGGTCGGGAGAAAAAGGGCTCTCAACCCGGTCAAGAATGTAGGTAAGAAATTTCAGCCGCGGTCCTCCTTCAGACCGGTCCCGGTTAAAACCCATCCTTTGCACCAGGGATGAAAATGCCCCGTCCGCCAGGATAACCCGTTCTGCCGTTATGCTTGCCGATCCGCGCGCTCCCTTAAGCATGAGCGTGACCGCCTTTGAGCTTTCCGCAATATCGCAACAAACGGCGTCGCATTGGACAGCGCAGCCGGCCTGCTCGCATTCTTCCGCGAGTCCGGCCAGAAGGGCGCCCTTGTCAATCTGGAAGCCGTAAATGTGCCCGTCGGACTCCTCGGTATTGAAATGGCAGCCGGAAGGGGACACCCATGTTTCGTTGCAGTAGGGTGCAAGCATGCCCCGGTAACTGACGGCAACATCATCGTCAACATGCTGCAGACGGAGCACGCACTTCCGATAGTCGATGTCAAAGGTGACAAAGATGCTCCTGATCGCCATGTCGGTTGGTATCTTGCGGGAGCTGAACCCCCCGCTGCCCACGCGGATCATCTGGCTGCAGTAGCGCCTCACGCGGCTGATCTGCTTTCGCCGCTCCACCAGCAGCACCTTCAGCCCCTCCCGGGCGGCAGTGCGTGCGGCCATCAACCCGGCCGGTCCGGCCCCCACTATTACAAGATCATAATGCATTTCTTCATCCTCCTGTCATATGATGAGAGTTATGCGTGCAGCATGATATTGTTTTAAGTATTAAAATATTCATACCACACATCAAATGTTTATCAACGCCAGCATAATATGTAAAATAATACTGAAAGTATTCATCGAAATCAATTAATTAAACAGCCATTTTAATAGAAAGCGTCTTTCTTCTTTTATCGAATGTAATAACGGAGTTTTTATATATCCGGTGGATAAATCCTTGTTTTTATTGCTATCAGCAATTACCAGCTTGACACGATTAATATCATTTGATATATATACAAAGAAAGATTATTAATTTCTCACACATTAAGTTGGGGTATTATATTATTATGACCCCGAGTGGCGTGGTAATTGTACATTGCTCGATTGCCCTTTTACAGGATTTTTGTATCCCGTAAAAGGGTTTTTTATTGACATTGTGGTAAAACAAGGAGGTGCTTCGATGGGTACAATACGTTTCATTCTGGCTGTAATTGGAGGGATGGTGGTTTCATTGCTGGCGTTTACGGTAATTGATGCGCCTGCAGATTACAAGTACGACTACTATGATTATAATGAAATGGTAGCGGTGCTCGAGAATCTCGAGGCGCAATCTTCATCGAAAACACCCGATGTGTTTTCGCTGCAAATAATAGGAGAGAGCTTCCTTGGTAACCCTATTTATGCAGTAAAAATCTCTGACGATCCCGCAACCGATGATGAAACCGAACCCGACATTCTTATTGACGCTGGTATCCATTCCAATGAATGGTTAGGTTCAGAGGGCACCGTAACGTATATCCAATACCTGTTTGATGCTTACTATGATGACCTTCATCCCGACCATGCGGACGTGGTGGAGCTGGTTGACAATTTTGAAATCTGGTTCATCCCGATGATTAATCCGGACGGGAGGGTAAGGGATGATCTGAATAGTGGCGACCCGGGAAGCTTCTGGACTGATACGACCTACCACGCTGATGATTACGTGGGATGGAGAATGAATCTACAGGACGTAAGCTGTGCGGCAAAACCGGGAGGCACCAATATAGGCATAGACATCAACCGTACGTTTTCCTACAAGTTCTGGGAATCTTCCGACTGTTTATCAACTACTTATAATGGTGGCGTCGCTTTTGCCGCCCCCGAAAGCAAGGTTGTCAAACAATTCATCCATAACCATATGATCAGCCTGATTCTCCATCATCATTCCAATGCCCAGGCAATGCTGGCTATATCCGAAGCGACCGGCTTAGGTGACTATCTGGCTCATGAATCTGCGGATATGTATAATAATGACCCTTCTCTTCCCAGTCCGCTCATGTATCTTACAACCTTTACCCATACCACTACGACCATAGCGGCAGCCAGCGCTGCGTCGGCCGATGAGTCTGAAGTTCCGTTGCCAGATCCTCCCCTCTACAATCAGACGGATGGTTATGTAGCCGCTGCTGGAATATGCGGCGGCAGCAGGTTTACGGGACAGTATTATAACTGGGCATGGACTGAAATCAATTGCATTCTTGCCCCCGACAATCATTCCAGGCGGACCATCCAGATGATTATGTATGAAATGCCCTATGATGATTCATCTATATATGCCTATGGACACCCCAGTGAGGGGAAAATCGGGCAATATGAGCTCGGCGATGGATCTAACGGATTTCATCCCTCCTCCGGTGAAGCCAATCAATGGGTTATTGATAAGAGCAAGGAGATCAACACCTACTTTGTCAAGCAGTCGCGCTATCCTTTCAGTCCTCGCAATTATGCGGATATGACCCCGCGTGCGGAGGCACCGGCAACGGATTTAGCTATTGTAGGGGCAAAGTTAAGCGAGGTGGGAACGGGACTCCCCGGGTGCTTTGGCTATAATGATTACGGCAGAGATACCCTTGGATCAGGCTCCAAACGGATTAGCTGGAATGTGCAGAATAACGGAACCGGTTTAAGGACCATTAATAGTGGCATTACCATCTGTAACACCACCGATGATCCCGGCTGTCTGAATCCGACGAGCGCTATTTTAACCCAGGCAGACGTTGCACCCGAAGACATAAAGACTTTTACCTACGATTATAATTTTCAGGATGCAGGCTGCTGTAAAGATTATAGTATAACCCTCACCACGGGTGAAACCAACCAGTACAATAATGATTTAAAGCGATATGTATTTACAGTCACTTCAGCAACCGATGACGATTGTGACGGGATTGCCGATGGCGATGATAATTGCTCTGCAGCGGCAAATGGCCCGGTTGTAGGCACCTGCACGAGCGGTAAGATTGGTGAGCCGTGCTTGAGTAATGAATGGTGCGGCACCTCGGGAGTTTGCAGCATGCTTGAGGAGGATGCTGACAGCGATGGACCGGGGGATGCCTGTGATAATTGCCCCAGTGACTCCAATCCCGCCCAGGAAGACACTTTACCTCCGGGTGGGAACGGGTGCGGCAATGCCTGTGAGTGCGAAGGCAACTTTGATAATGACCTGGATGTGGATGGCGGTGATGCAGCAACTTTTAAAGCAGATTATGGCAGAAGTTCGTACAAAAGACCCTGTACCAATGCTGACCCCTGTAACGGCGATTTTGCCTGCAATGGTAATGTTGACGGATCTGACGCTGCATCATTCAAGTCAGATTTCGGCAGAAGTTCATACAAAACCCCCTGTCCCTCCTGCGCGACCGTGCCCTGGTGCACGTATTAGATTTGTACAGGCTCAAATCCGGGAATTTTTTTCTCAGGAAGGAACATTGATAGTCGGTAGGAGCGGCTTTATGCGGCGAATGTATAGCGAATGAGTGTGCCCCTACTGAAATTTCAGATATTGTCCGGGGATATGATCATGAGTCGTTGCTTGCATGATTGATATACTAAAAAATGCAATCGAGAGGAGGGTAAGACAATGATGAATCGGGTGAAGAAGCTATCTTTGCTGATCGTCGCATGTACAGTTGCATTCAGTGCATACCCGAACGCGCAGCTCTTTTCACAAATGAGCGCTGCACCGGTCCTCGACCATGCCTGGAGAGAGTTTGAATATCCACCCTTCTCCTTGGCCAGTCAGACATACCCCCCCATTTATCAGGAAGTAGATATGCTCCACTACACCATTGAGGCGGAGTTTAACCTGGGAGCCTCTTATCCTGATACTGCATATCTTGATGCGGTGACAACTATAAGCGGAAAGGCAAAGGCGCAGACACTGAATCAGCTGATTATAGATTTGTATGACAACATCACCATCAATTCGCTCACCTTGAACGGTAATCCATTTTCCAGTTATACAAGGTCGCAGGATAAGATCTTGATGGATCTGAGTGCTGATCCCATTGCGCCGGATGAGGCGTTTGTGATCGTGGTTGATTATACCCATCTCTATGGAAAGATCTATCAGGGACTGATGTTCAGGTTGCACTGTGCCACCCCCCCGTGTACGACGCTTACGGGCACTCCGGGTATTTGCAGCGTTGACCAGCCGTACATGGCTCCGGGTTGGTTTCCCTGTTATAATGTTCCCGGTGACAAGGCGACTGCAGATATATACATGACCTTTCCTGACTGGATGGTAGGGGTGGCCAACGGGCTTCTCCAAAGCGAGGTGAATAATGGTGATGGGACAAAAACTGCCCACTGGATTGAGAATAACCCCTTATATACTGATGTGCTGGCGGTTACTATGACAGATTATGTTTCCTGGACGGATACCTACGTATCTCCTCTGGATGCGACCACAATGACCATATATTACTACGCATTTCCGGAGGATGAAATCAAGGCCAGGAATGATTTTCCCGTGACCAAGGATGCTATGGAATATTTTGCCCAGATCTATGGAGAATATCCTTTTATCAATGAGAAATATGCTCTTGCCGAGACACTCAACAGCATGGGAAGCGTGGAGAACCAGACCATGACCAGCCTGGCTTACAGGGCTGCCAGGGCTGCAGTAAACTGGGATGTGATTGTTCATGAGCTTGCACACCAGTGGTGGGGAGACTGGGTAACCTGTGCTACCTGGAATCACCTCTGGCTCCACGAAGGTCTGGCGACTTACTCTGAAGTTCTTTTCCACGAGTATGACTCGGGAGAGCCTGCCGGCCCCTTCATGGCAGTAAATTACGATGATGGCCTTTATGCCGGTGAACTGGCTGAAACGGTCTATGTTGAAGATGAAGACCTTCTCATGCCCTTTCTGCCAACCGGTGCGATTTATGAAAAAGGGGGATGGGTGTTCCATATGCTGCGCTATATCATGGGTGATGTGAGCTTCATAAATGCGCTGAAGGCCTTTGGTGCGGCTCATGCATACGGAAACGCGACCACCGATGATTTAAAAAGCGTTCTTGAAACGTATTACGGCAGTTCACTCACAGACTTTTTCAACCAGTGGATCTATACCCCGTACCGGCCGACCTACGAAGTGACCTATGAGAATTCGAGTCGCGAAGGCGGCTATGAGGTTGATGTCAACCTCCGTCAGACGCAGGGCCATTCGGTGCTGGATATTGCAGGGACACCGCTGCGCAACTACTACATTATGCCGGTTGAGTTTACCGTACATTACACCGATGATACGACTGAAACCTTCAGCGTGAACAACATCCAGCGCGATCAAAGCTTTCAACTGCTTACCGCCAAGCAACCGGAGTACACCGTTTTCGACGAAGATGTCCAGATTCTGAAGGTCGCGGAGGAAACGGTGGTTTCTGATAACGATGGGATTTTTATTGATGGAGACTACAGCGGCATTCCCGGCGATAATTTTTGTGCCGGTGGGGCAACAGAGAATTGTGACGATAACTGTCCTGCTGACACTAATTCCGCCCAGGAAGACACTTTACCTCCGGGTGGGAACGGGTGCGGCAATGCCTGTGATTGCGAAGGTAATTTTAACGGCGATAATGATTGTGACGGGTCGGACGCAGCGATCTTCAAAGTGGATTTTGGCCGCAATACCATGACCAGGCCATGCAATGCCGGAGATCCGTGCAACGGAGATTTTTCATGCAACGGCAACGTGGATGGAAGCGATGCGGCACGGTTCAAGTCTGATTTTGGAAGGAACGGGCTCAACAACCCATGTCCATCCTGCGCGACAGTACCGTGGTGCAGTTATTAATTGATCACTGATTGATGAGCCGCAGTTTTAACGAGTCCCGGCAGGGGATTGCGTGCTGCCGGTAGATGAGGAGGTTTGGACTAGAGAATCTTGTAATTGAGAATGTTTTTTATATAGTCCAGCCTGGTGGGCATTATTACTTTCGCCGGGGGAGGGTGCACGGTTGTTTTTCAAGGCCCGATGCTCAGGCATGGTTCTGAGGTCGATAACCCGCTTTTCAGCTTCCGGCTGACGGATAAAGTAAATCAGCTGCAGCCATTGCAGTTCGTCCACTATCCGGTTCAATTCTATCCCGCCGCTCTGCCTGCCGTCGATGGTCTGAAGCCATTTAAGCGCTCCCCGCAGATGTATTGCTTCAGACCCCTGCGAGGGGGATATGCTGAACACAAGCAATGAACCCGGCACAGGGAGTCCGTTGGCAGGAAACACCACGCCGATGCCTTTGCGGCTTATCTTGGTGATGAGGCATGGTTTCCATTCCCGGTTCCCGTCCTCTGCGCAATATCGTCCTTCGATATGCACATCATAGCGGGTAAAGCTTCTCTTTTGCATTGCAGGGCCTGCCGTTAACCGGACGTAAGGCGAGCGGGTATGTGCATCACGCTGATTTGTAAGCGAGTCGGCCTGAGCGGGCGATGAACAAGCCTTCAAACCACTACAAATGCAATAGTTGTACCAGCATGCTCTATGCCTGTTCACCTGATGCAAAATCGACGGCGCGCGCGCTCGACATGTATGTGCTGGTAATGCGGCGGCGATGTCGGGGGACTGTCAACATACCGGGCACAATCGTAGCCGCCATGTTCTTCAGCCGCTCACGATCGAATTTTGCGGGGGATGGTTACAGATTAGTATACAGGCCGACATATAAAATTATACCTGCCCGCACGGACCGATCACATTGTTTTCCTCGTTACAAGCGTTCAACCTGTTTTTAATTGACGTGACCCGGCATTTATATTATTTACTATTTAAGGGTTGTCATGTAAGCACGTGAGAATGACCTCGCTTTTTAAGGATGACTGCGATGAAAGTGAGTTTTTTTATTTTGAGCCGCACCATGCCATTATGGGCATGCGGCAATGATCCCTCGCAGGGATGGGCGCTTCTCGCCGGAATACAGTGTCACCCAACAGGTTTATGACGGGGTAAACGTTGAAGATACTAGTCGTAGATGATGATCCCCAGATACGGGAAATCTTTCATGAAATGCTGACCCGCTTCGGCTACGGATGCCGGACGGCAGCAGATGGACTACAGGCCCTGACCATGCTTCATGAGGAGGGTGACATTTCGCTGGTGATTACCGATATCAGAATGCCGGGCATGGACGGCATAGAGCTGATAAAAGAGATAAAGACAAGGCATCCTGATGCTGATGTGATAAGCGTCACCGGGTACGCCGGCGACTTTACCTTTACCGATGTGATCAATGCCGGGGCCAGTGATTTTATACTCAAGCCGTTCACCGAAAACGAGGTGCAGGCAAAACTGAACCGGGTCATAAAGGAGCGGCAGCTGAGGGCTGACGCCATCGGCACCAGCAGCAGCCTCAGGGAACTGAATGAATATCTGGAAAATGTCATAGAAAGCTCCCTGGACTCCATTGTCATCTCAAATGAACAGGGGATCATTACCAGGGTGAACAACTCGTTTATGAAGCTTGTGGGCACGGATAAGCAGGAGATACTCAATAAGCACGTCCTTGACTTCACCCCCTCCCGGAAGGGCAGGTATCAATCCGTCACCGGGGAGTATGTGGACATAGATGACCGGTATCTGGACCGCATGAAAGAGCACAGGACCCGCCTGATAAGGGAAGGGAGGATTGCCAACTGGGAAAGCTATTATGTGCACAGCGACGGAAGAATAATACCCGTTGAGCAGAACATTCACGCCCTGCAAAGCGAGAACGGGTCCCGAATAGGCGCGGTGGCCATAATTCGTGAAATCAGCGAGAGAAAGAAATCGCTCGAGGAAAAAGCACGCATGGAAGAGCGGCTGCAGAACAAGGTCACCGAGCTCTTCATTATGAACGAGATCAGCGAGGTGCTCCTCAGCACCCGCGAGCTCAATGAAATCCTTCACATGATCCTGATCGGGGCAACCGCGTACCAGGCGCTGGGCTTCAATCGGGCCTTCCTTTTTCTGATCAACAGCGACGGATCGGTTCTCGAGGGAAGGGTGGCCACCGGCTCACTCAGCGCCGGCGAGGCATATCAGATCTGGGACAGCTTATCGCACGAGAAGCACACCCTCAAAGCGCTCCTGCAGTCGCGGCAGGGGGGGCTGTCGAAGGAGGATGAGCCCATCAACAGTCTGGTCAGGCAGATGAAAATATCGCTCACCGGCGCCGAGTCCATCTTTACCGTGTGCGTGCAGGAAGGAAAATCATTTAATGTCATGAACGGATTCGAAAATCCCCTCATTGACAAGGGCTTGCTCGCGCTCCTGGGGACCGGTGATTTCGCGCTGGTGCCCCTGGCATCACGCGGCAAGCCGCTGGGTGTGCTGCTGGCGGACAATTTTATCAACCGCGAGGCCATCACCGATGAGGATGTGGAGCGGCTTCGGGCCTTTGCCAATCACGCCAGTCTTGCCATTGAAAACTCGAATCTCTATCAGACCCTTGAGGAGAAGCTGGATGAGCTGAGCAGCGCCTACAACCAGCTTCAGGCAAACCGGGATAAGCTCATTCGCTACGAGCGGCTTTCAGCCGTCGGGGAACTCGCTGCCAAGGTTACCCACGAGATACGAAATCCCATGGTGGCCATCGGGGGCTTTGCGCGCCGCCTGCTGAAAAAGGACATGGAAGGCGAAGAGCTCAACAGGAACTATTTGAGAATCATCATCGAAGAAATCAGCAATCTCGAGAATATCCTGGCGGACATTCTCTATTTTGCCAAGCCCGCGGAACCGACGTGTACCCTTGCCGACTGCAACGCCATCATCGCCAAGATTGTGGAGATCCTGGCGGTAGAGCTGGAGGAAAACAGGGTAAGCGTTGAGTGCCGTCCTGCCGAGGGGCTGCCGCTGCTCTGCCTGGACGAAAACCAGATCAGGAGGGTCATCATTAATATTATCAGGAATGCCATCCAGGCAATGCCTGACGGCGGGTGCATTACCGTTTCTACCCGGCAGGAGGACGGGTGGGTGAAGATTGAAATTGCGGATACCGGGGTGGGCATAGACGAGGGGAATATTGACAAACTGTTTGACGCCTTTTTCAGCAGCAAGTCCACCGGTTCCGGTCTGGGACTTACTGTTTCGGCGCAAATAATCAATAATCATGGAGGTACGATCGAAGTGATGCGGGGAATACCCAGGGGTACCATGTTCGTCATAAAGCTGCCCCTGGAATCACCGCTGCAGGCAGCGGGCGCCCGGCCGGAAACGGCCGGTGAGGGTTAACCAACGGGTGGAGTAATTATGACCGACGATTTGCAGCAGATTACCGATTTGATAGAGGCGGCGGGGGAAAAGGCCCGGCGCGAAACCAAAGATGCCCCGGACCCGGCGGTGACGCGGTCGGTGGAATGGCCCCTGACCTGCACGGTGGGGCCAGGCCTTGAAGGTGCCATCGCCTGCGAAAGCAAAATCGGATATGTCAATGGAACCAAGGGCTGGCTCATATACCGCGGTTACGACATATTCGACCTCTGTGCCCATTCAACCTATGAAGAGGTAAGCTACCTGCTCATGTATGGTGCGCTTCCAAGCAGCGCGCAGCTCGCCGCTTATAAAAAGAGGCTGGTCGGGTACCGCCTGCTCAACAAGACGCTGCGCATGCTGATGGGCTTTGAGGTGGAATCGATGAACGCCATGTCCGCGCTGCGGCTGGGCACGAACCTGATGCGGCAGGAATTTACCTATGCCGACCAGGAGGAGGGAAAGCCGGGCACGGGCGATGCCATCAGCAGCGATGAAGATTCCATTCCCATGGAGACCGTGCCCCGGGGTGAGCAAAAGGCCATTTACGAATTCAACCGCCCGGTCATTGCCGAACGGGAAGCGGGGGATACGCGGCTGCAGGACCCGGGCGGGCTTGAGGCCTGCCTGCATATTCTGTCCGGGGTTGCCACCATTACCGCCGCCATCGGCCGGGTCCGGCAGAACCGGATGCCGATTGAGCCGGATCCCGAGCTCGGGCACGCCGCCAATCTGCTCTACATGATGAGCGGCAGGAGGCCGTCGCCGCTGGAGGAGCGGGTCATGGACGTGGCGCTGATTCTGCATGCGGACCACGGCATGAACGCCAGCACCTTTGCCACCCTGGTGGTCGCTTCCACCCTGTCCGACATCTATCTGTCGGTCGGCGCGGGTATCGCGGCGCTTCACGGCCCGCTTCACGGAGGCGCCAATGAAGAGGTCATTCGCACCCTCATGAAAATTGGGGAGGCGAAGCGGGTGAACCCCTGGCTGGACGAGGTGATGGCCCGAAAAGGGAGGGTTCCCGGCTTCGGCCATCGCGTCTACAAGGCCTATGATCCCCGGGCCCGCATTCTCGGCCCGCTGGCGCAATTTCTGGTCGAGCAAAAGCGGCGGGACAAAAAGCCGCTCTTCGACATTGCGCAGGATCTGGAAAAGGAAATGAGTTCGCGACTCGGCGCCGAGAAGAAGATCTTTCCCAACGTGGATTTTTTCTCGGGCATTGTCTACAGCTGCCTGGATATTGCCCCGGACATGTTTACCACCATGTTTGCGGTGAGCCGAACTGCAGGATGGACGGCGCGGGTGATGGAATACTTGCAGCACAACCGGATATTCCGCCCCCGGGCCATGTACATCGGTGAGTTCAACAATACGTATGTTCCCCTTGAAAGCCGGTGAGGAAGCGAGCGGCCCTGCGGCATTGTGCCCGCTTCGAGAGTCGGTTTGGCGCCGGCGCTGATGAGCAGGTCAGCGGGCTGTCTCCTTCAGGACGGCAATGGTTGCGCCCCATCCCCCCTCTGCGGGCGAAGCCTGGTAAAACCGTTCGATGAGGGGGTTTTTCTTCAGGCACGCGTGCACAAGGTTCCGCAGCACGCCGGTCCCTTTTCCGTGGATTATCCTGACCCTGGCGAATCCTTTTGTACGGCACTCCCCCAGATATTCCTCGATCAGCCCGGGAATCTCCCCGGGTGAAAACGTGTGCAGGTCCAGCCAATCTTCCAAGGGGATCTTCACCGGTTCATGAAAAAAGCTGTCATCTTCAGGATGCATACGGTAAATGCACCGGTTTCGGTGAGGAAAAGCGGGTGCATGCGCCTGACGCCGGAAAAAAGATGTCAATGTCCGACCTGCGGCACATGATCCAGGCCGGACGTGAGGTATGCAAAGCTACTGGATGCCGACGGCGGAAAGCGGGATGTTGAGCATGCGGGATATGATCGGCGCCAGCGCGTTCACATTTTTATCCAGACGGTAATTAAGGTCCTGCATTCCGTCCCCCCGCTGCACCTCAAGGGTGAACTCTGTCTCGTCGCTCAGCTGATACACTGCCTGAAGCACATCGGTGAGGTCGTTTACTTCCAATCCGTTGACCCGTTTTATGATATCATTGTTTTTGAGCCCCAGTTTTTCAAAATCATTGCCTTCCTTCAGGTGACGGATCTTGAAGCCGGCGGCTTCGCCGTTCTCGCGATGCTGAAAAGCGATCACCTGTCCCGTATACTGGTCGATGTGGCTTACCATGTCGGTTGCCTTGGCAGATGATACCAGCCAGGAATTATCATCAAGTTTTGTAAAAAATGAATCGGCATCCGGCTGACCGGCACCGGGGGAGAGGGTCAGAACATGAGATTGGCCGCCCGCAGTCAGGGTGACGCTGTTACTGTCGATGGCGGCCAGGGTAAATCCCCGCACGCTGTCCCTGAGCCGGTAGACCCCGCGGGTTCCCTTGATGGTGTCTTCAAGGATGGCGGTGGATTTTTCCCCGAAGACGGTGGTGCCGATAAGCCGCAGGTTGAGCGAGGGAGAAGATATCGAGCCCCCTTCCTCGGAAAAGCCTCCCCGGCGGGATGCGGCAGCCTCATTATCTGCCGCGACAGGCTGCCCGGGAACGCGCCCAACCGGTCCGCCGGCGCTTTCAGGCGCGCTGACTTCCCGGGCGGTTTTGGAGGGGGAGAGCACGGTTCGGTCAACATAGGATAGTATGATGAGGGCAATCAAAAGCGCTGCCCCGATGGAGCCCAGGATGATGTAAAAGTATTTTTTCATAAGATGGTTGCGGTTTGAATGACAGGGTTATGAACCGCTATGTGTAACTGATGTCGACGGTACCGGTGCACAATTCCCGCAGCGCATGCGTGTAAGCCTCACATGTCATCCGGTTGAAAAGCACGAAGCGGACGGTTGACAGTGTCGTGGGGCCCCTGAGGTGTTCAAGGACAGTGGCGAGGGCGATGTCGGCTGCCCGGTCAAGCGGGTATCCATAGGCGCCGGTGCTGATGGAGGGAAAGGCGATGCTTGTAAGCTTGCGCGCGGCTGCCAGTGAGAGAGATTTTGCATAGGCGCCGGCGAGCAGGGCCGGCTCCCGGTGCGAGCCCCCACGCCATATCGGCCCGACGGTGTGGATTACATGCCTGGCCGGCAGATTGCCGCCGCCGGTAATGACTGCATCCCCGGTGGCACACCCGCCGATCTTTCTGCATTCCTGCAGTATGGAGGGACCGCCGGCACGGTGAATCGCCCCGTCTACGCCCCCTCCGCCGAGCAGGGTGGTGTTGGCGGCGTTGACGATGGCATCAACCTTCTGCAGGGTAATATCTCCCTCTACCAGCTCGATCACGGATCGTCCCAACGGTTACCTTCATAAGCACCTCAGCGGTTTATGGACGCGCACTAAAATATCCTGTTTTATGGCGCGTGTCAAGACAGCCACGCGCAGTGAGGTATCATCCCGGTACAATAAAGCGGGATGATTACGGTTTCTCCGCCAGCTGCCGGAGATCTTCCGGAGTGTTAAGATTGAGAAATGAGCGGAGTTGCGTGTCCAGCGGCCTCAGCTCTCCGGCAGTTATCTCACGCACCCTGACGCGGGAAAAGAGTTCGGTAATTTTAAATCTCCCGGAGCGGATAAGCTCTTCCGCGGGCTTAATGCAGCGGTTGGAATAGATGGCATGAAGCGGGTGGTATCCGTCGTCCAGCAACGGAATAATCACATCGTGATGAGAGCAGAGAGAGAGCATGTACTCAAGCACCGGCCTGCTGATGAAGGGCATGTCACAGCCGGCAACAAAGGCGTGAGGATGGGAGGAATAGCGAAGACCCGTGTAAATCCCCACAAGAGGGCTGTTTGCGGGTATCAGGTCGACGGCAATTTCAAGGTCCAGCAGTGTGTACTCAAGGGGGGTGTTGGTGACCAGAATCACCTGGCGGAACATGGCGTTGAACAATGCGGCCGTTCTGTCAACAATCCTCCGGCCGTCAACCTTGATAAAGGCCTTGTTGACCCCCATTCTGATATTTTTCCCTCCGGCCAGGATTACCCCTGCCACAGGAAATTTCTCTCGACGATGATTGTGCTCCACGATGCCTTGCTCCGGCTAAAATGTGTGCATCCAAAGAACATGCGGCGGCTTTACAGGCACTATATCACGGCACAGCCCTGCAGGAAAGCAAATTGACCCCGCTGGACAGGATCAGCCGCTTTTCTACAATTGTATTGACAACCGAAGGGGTAATCATGATAATCATTGTATGAAGAATGTGCTAACATCATGCAGGGACAGAAGAGTAAGGGTGATGAAAGTCGCTAACAGTCGGCGCAGAACGGTAATGCCGTGCATTGTGTGGCTGCTGTTTGCCGCGTGTGCCGCCCACATCCCGCCCGAAGACATAAAAGAGACGGAGTCCATGCTTCAGGGGGCCCTTGATGCCGAGGCCCCCGTTTACGCGCCGGATGAATATGCCCGTGCCCAGGAGAGCCTCCACCTGAGCAAAATGGAAAGGGACAGGCATCGCTATAAGAAGGCGCAGGCGCTGCTCGACAGCGCGAAGCGGGATGCCGATGCCGCCCTGAACAAGGCAAAGGCGGCCAGGGCTATTAAGCAGGCTCAGGACCAGCTGTATGGATCAGACCTCGGGCAATTAAAAAAATACATTACCGATGTCTGCGCCATAGCTGAAAAATCGCTGGATCAGGCTCAGTCCGACTTTAAGTCCCAGAACTACGCGCTGGCCCGGGAAAACGCGGAGCTCTCGCTTCAACTGTCGCAGGAACTGCCCAGGCTGATGGAAGAGAAGAAGCAGCAGGAACAGAAAACCGGGGCCAACCCGGCTGAGATGGAAAAGATATCACGTCAGGCGCAAAGACTGCTGGAGAATGCCCAGCTCGAGGCCGCGAATATAATAGCCGACGCCAAGAGGGAGGCGGACGCCATTACCGCCCGTGCCCTGGAAAAAAGGTATCCTTCGTCCTACACCGTCAAAAACGGCGATAAGCTGCAAATTATCGCTGCCCGAAAAGAAATCTATAATGATTTATATCAATGGCCTATCATCTACAAGGCGAACAGGGACCAGATACGTGATCCCCGGATTCTCTTCGTCGGCCAGCGGCTGGTCATTCCGCGCAAACTTTCCATTGAGGAAGTGCGGGAGGCGCGCAGGCAGGCGGGTGCCGAGGAACCATACGATCCGCCGCCCGATGCCTTTCATCCCTCCGATTACCGTTAGACCGTAACCATCCCTGCTTGTGATTCAAAAGAAGATTGAGCATGCCCCCTCACCCTAACCCTCTCCCCAAAGGGTAGAGGGAACTTTTTTAACCTCCTCTCCCCTGGGGGAGAGGATTGAGGTGAGGGGGAAACAAAGTACTGGAACCAATTTTCATACTTCGTGGTGCAGCAAAGGGGCATGGGGGTTTATTAGGAAAAGAGAATAAGATTTCTCAGTCGTTTTGCAGGTGCGTAAAACCCAGCTGGCCGCAGGCGGCTGCCACGTCCCTGCCTTTGCTGCGCCTCAGCATGACGGTGAAGTTTTTTGCGATGAGGTGTCGCTGGAATTGTTCTATGGCAACATCGTGCGGTCTTCTGAACGAGGCCCCCTCATGTTCATTAAAAGGGATCAGATTGATCTTGCACGGAACGCGCTTTAGAAGCGAGGCAAGATGCCGCGCGTCGTCGAGCGAGTCGTTAATGCCTTTCATTAAGATGTATTCAAAGGTAATTCGTTTTCGTGCAGGGAGCGGAAGCCCGGATGCCGCGGCCACCAGTTCGGAGAGGGGATAGGTCTTGTTAACCGGCATGAGCCTGGTACGAAGAGCGTCGCTTGCCGCGTTGAGTGAAATGGCCAGGTTGACGGGAAGATCACGGCTCAGCCGTTCCAGCTGGGGAACCAGCCCTGCCGTGGAAACGGTAATCCGGCGGTGGGAAATGTTACCTCCGGCAGGATCGGTCAGGATGCGCAACGCCTTGAGAAGGCAGTCGTAATTGGCGAGGGGCTCTCCCATGCCCATAAAAACCAGATTAATCACCGGCGCTTGAGGAAGGTAATCTTTCTGAATAATCAATATCTGATTGAGGATTTCCGCAACAGAAAGATTGCGCAGCAACCCCTTTTTTCCCGACAGGCAGAAAGCGCAGCCCATGGCGCACCCTAACTGGGTTGACACGCAGATGGTGTGATGGCGCTTTTCAGGTATTAGAACGGTCTCAATACAGTTGCCGTCTTCCATCAGGAACAGAAATTTGTCGGTGCCGTCGGCCGAGCGTGAGACCGTTTTAACCGAGAAATGGCTGAGGTAGGCGGCGTCGGAAAGCCGGTCCCGCAGTGTCCGGGGAAGATCAGTCATCACTTCAAAGGAAGCGGCGCGCTCTTCATACATCCACCGCATGATCTGGCGAGCGCGGTAGGGCTTCTCACCCAGGGAAACAATCCACTCCTCGAGTTCCGGCAGGGTATAGTTCTTGAGATCCGTCTTCCCTTCCGTCCCCGCAGCCATTAACTGCCCCGGTTGCCGCTGATCTTTTTTGCCTTGCATGCTTCATGTATAACACAGATTAACATCGGGGTAAATATCTGTCCCATGTTGCACCCTCATCCCTTCGCATGTCATGCCGGGACCTTCGTGTGCGATCAGAATGACATGGTAACGGCATCCTGTCATGAGAAGTAGGGGCGTATGGCAATACGCCCCTACAATCACACAAGATGCGTTTCAAGCAGGATCGTCCGTTATTTTACGTCAATCATGTTCTTGTTCCACTCGAGGATGGTGTTGCCCACGCCCCGCACCTGGGTTACGTCCTCCGGGGTCTTGAAGGGCCCGTGCTGCTCCCTGAATTCCTTTATCCTGAGAGCGAGGGCAGGTCCTATGCCCTTGAGCGTGCAGAGGGTTTCAACATCGGCGCTGTTAATATTAACTTTTGTACCGGTCGTCGCATCAGCGTTGAGTGTTCCGGCCGGCTGTGCTTGAGGTGCATCTGCGGCTATGGCCGGACTGGTGAGGACAAGGAATGAAAATGCTGTTATCAGGGAAAGAAGCAGCCATACCATGTTCTTTTTCATTGGTACCTCCTTGCAGTAGTTTTGTTTAAACGGTGACGGTTGATATACGATCATGGCCATGATCACAAAAGGGGATTGGAACTGCTGCTGCATCGTCGCCTTCAATACAAGAGCAACATTAGTGCCATCCGGCCATGATGTGTATTGATGAGGGGAAAGCCGATACATATCATCGGCCGGCGGAAATTCAATGTGCTCGCGCAGGCGGAATGGGGAAATATGTGGACACCCGCGTTGGGCAGTCAGACGAAAGCATGTGATACAACAAAAGAATATCTTGTCTGTTCGATGGTTGAACAAGTCAAACCATTTGGGCAGAATGCTGTGACCTGCTTCAATAAAAAAGAATGTTGATTGATGGGTTGCGTGCGATTCGGCACTTTGCTTATTCCCCGGCAGCGGTATAAAACCATTAATTTTTCATTTTGCAAAAATAGCATGGTTGTGATATTTTAAAAAACCGGACAGACACGTGAGATCAATTGTATCACCTCAAGGGAGTATGGCCTATGTCAGGACATTCCAAGTGGAGCAGCATTAAGCATAAAAAAGGGGCGGCTGATGCCAAGCGCGGCAAGATTTTTACCAAGCTGATCAGGGAAATCATGGTTGCCGCGAAAGAAGGAGGCGGGGATACTGTCGGTAATGCCCGTCTGCGCAATGCCATCCTGGCCGCGAAGGCTGAAAACATGCCCAAGGATAACATCACCCGGGCAATCAAGAAGGGCACCGGGGAGCTTGAGGGCGCCAACTATGAAGAAACGCTGTGTGAAGGGTACGGGCCGAGCGGCGTTGCCATCCTGGTGGATATATTGACCGACAACAAGAACCGGACCATGGCGGAAGTGCGGCACGCTTTCACCAGGTGTAACGGCAACATCGGCTCAACGGGCTGTGTCGCCTGGATGTTCGACAAAAAGGGCCTTTTCTCGTTTGAAAAAGGAAAAGTGGATGAGGAAAAACTGATGGAAGTCGCCCTTGATGCCGGCGCCCAGGACATAAATGACGAGGAATCAACGGTTGAGGTTCTTACCGACCCCAAGGATTTTGAGAAGGTGAAAGAGGCGCTTGATAAAGAGGGGCTTACCTATAGCCTGGCCAAGATTACCATGATCCCACAGAATACGGTCAAGCTGGGTGAAAAAGAGGCGGAGCAGACCCTGAAGCTGGTCGAGACGCTTGAAGACCTGGATGATGTGCAGAATGTTCATGCCAATTTTGATATACCTGATGAAATCCTGGAGAAGATCAGCACCTGATCAGATGCCTTTCCACACCTTAATCAAGCCCTCTGTTTCAGCGAGATAGTGCCCATGACGGTGCCGGTCACAGCAATCGGGATAGACCCGGGTCTTGCCAGCACCGGTTTTGCCGTCATCCAACCCCTGGAGAAACGCGGAAGGGTCTGCCAGTGGGGCACTATCACCACACCTCCCGGCCGCTCCCTGCCGGAACGACTGAGCAGCATCTATCTCAATCTCTCGGACATTCTGTCGCGCTGGCATCCCCGCCTTATGGTGGTTGAGGATGTCTACGTGTATAAAAAGTTTCCCAAGGCCGCGATTCAGCTGGGGGCTGTGCGCGGGGTGGTTCTGCTTGCCGCAGAGCTTAAGGGGGTTAAGGTTTTTGAGATCAAGCCGACGGAAGTGAAGAGCGCCCTTACCGGCAGCGGCAGGGCCGGCAAGGAGCAGGTGGGAAGCATGACCAGGCGGATTCTCAATTTCGATGATGCCAAAATCTCCGACCACGTCTCTGATGCCATGGCCCTGGCAGTTACCGGCCTTTCACGCAGCGGCTTGTTCCGGTGGTGATGGATTTTTACATGTGCAAGACGGGAAACCTATAGTGCAGAAATGCACGGCAGGCAGGAGCGGGTTTGGGCCGCGAATGAATCGCGCAGGAAAGTGCTTCTGCCGAGTTTTAATGAAAGTGATCCGGTGATATGATCAGCTTCCTGGAAGGCATTCTGTTCAAGAAAGAAGGTGATAAGGTGGTTGTTCTCACCCAGGGCGTCGGGTACGAAGTGCTCCTGCCTTCCATTGTGAGCCAGGCACTTGCCGGCAAGAGGTCCGGCGAAGACGGGGACCGCGTCAAGCTCCATATCTTTTATCACCAGAGCGAGCATCAGCCCAAGCCGGTGCTGGTTGGTTTCAACACGGAGGTGGAAAAGGAATTTTTTGAAAAGTTTATCAAGGTGGAGGCCATCGGTCCCACCGCCGCGGTCAAGGCGCTGACCATGCCGGTCAGCACCATAGCCATGGCCATAGAGGAGAAGGACACTTCAACCCTGCAGCGCTTGAAAGGAATAGGCAAGCGGACGGCGGATAAAATTGTGGCCACGCTGCAGGGCAAGGTGGGCAAGTTCGCCCTGGTGCGGGATGAACAAATGCCTGTGCCGCCGGTTGAGCCTGAAGACCTGCGGCGCCAGGTGGAGGATGTGCTGGTGAAGCAGCTGGGGCATACCAGGAGCGAGGCGGCCCGCATGGTGAGTGAAGCCATGGCCCAGAACCCGGCGATCACCTCACCCGAGGAGCTGTTTGAAGAGGTGTACCGGGGCCAGAGAAAGTAAGGAGAGATTGCATGGTTGCAGACGGGTTTGATATCTCTGATCTGTGTAAGCGAGAGGAAACAGATGCAGAAGGCTTGGACGGGGATTCGGGGGCATTCTGTAACCTGCGGCCCAAAACCCTCTCGGAGTACATCGGTCAGACCCAGGTGGTCGATTCGCTTTCCATTGCCCTGAAGGCGGCAAAAAAAAGAAACGAACCGCTCGATCACGTCCTTTTCCATGGACCGCCGGGCCTGGGGAAAACGACCCTCGCCCATATTATCGCGGCCGAGATGGGGGTGAGGATTGTCCATACCTCGGGGCCTGCCCTTGAAAAAGGCGGTGACCTCATCAGCATCCTCACCCATCTCGAAAAAGGCGATGTGCTCTTTATTGATGAAATGCACCGGCTGCCCAAGATTGTGGAGGAATTTCTCTATCCGGCAATGGAGGACTTCGCGGTTGACGTCATTTTTGACCGGGGCATGAACGCGCGCAGTTATCGCTCCCGGCTGGAGCACTTTACCCTGGTCGGCGCCACAACCAGGGCGGGTTTGCTCTCGGCACCGCTGCGCGAGCGCTTCGGCATTTTGAGGGAAATGGAATTTTACCAGGTTGAAGAGCTCTGCAGGGTGGTGAAGCGCTCCGCCTCGATTCTGCAGGTGCCGGTTGATGAGGGCGGCGCCATGGAGATAGCCCGCCGCTCCCGGGGAACACCACGCATTGCCAACCGGATTTTGAGACGGGTGCGGGATTTCGCCCAGGTGAGGGCAGAGGGGCTTATTACCAGGGAGGTAACTGACGAGGCACTTCAGCTTGAGGGGATTGACGGGCAGGGTTTAATGAGTCTGGACAGAAAATATTTGCAGACCATCATTCATTTCTACAAAGGCGGGCCGGTCGGCCTGGAAGCCATCGCCGCCACCCTGCAGGAGGAATCGGATACGCTGGTGGACATGGTGGAGCCGTTTCTTTTGAAAATAGGTTTTCTAAACAGAACCTCAGCAGGCAGGAAAGCCACCGAGCGCGCCTACCAGCACCTGGGCATCGAAACCCCGCTTTTCGAGAAAAAACTCTTCTAACCTTCCGCGTATGACCATCCTTGCACTTCGGGCTTTACAATAGCTCTTTCAGACTTAATGACCGGATGAAAGCATTTGACTTTGCAACGTTAAGTTTGTTATCGTTTCATAAATTATGAAATTGTACTATTAGGTAGGAGCGCATTCATGCGCGATATATTCACGGCTTAAAGCCGCTCCTACCGGTTGCCAATGTTTCTGAGAGAAAAATTCTCAGATGTGTGCCTGTAATAATCTGGCGGTGGGATTTGTATATTCTGCGTTTGCCATCAGTAAAGGACATTTATGCCGGCGAGGAAGGGAAAGAAGGGAAGCAAAAGTCTTAACGAAAAGATTGTGTTCAAGCCCAGGCTGGTCTGGGACGCGTTGTCTCCCCGGGAGCGGAAAGAGGTTCATGCCTTTGCCGAGGATTACAAGGATTTCTTAAACCGGGCAAAAACGGAGCGGGAGGCGGTGCGTGAAATAGAGCGGCGGGCCCTGGAGTGCGGCTTCACGTCGGTTGACGGCGGTTCCGGGCAGGAAAAATGCTACAAGGTAAACAAGCGCAAGGCCATCGGCATGGCCGTGATGGGTAAGCGGCCCCTGCGGGAGGGGATCAGGATACTGGTTTCCCACGTGGACGCGCCGCGGCTGGATTTGAAGCAGAACCCGCTTTACGAAGAGGTGGATCTGGCCATGTGCAAGACCCACTATTATGGAGGCATCAAGAAATATCAATGGGTTTGCCGCCCCCTGGCGATGCATGGGAAAATAATCCGCCAGGATGGGAGC
Source organism: uncultured delta proteobacterium (assembly GCA_963793865.1). Taxonomy (GTDB): domain Bacteria; phylum Desulfobacterota; class WTBG01; order WTBG01; family WTBG01; genus CAZWCD01. Next base: position 1,143,367 of record CAWCBP010000001.1, on the reverse strand, counting down.
GAGCTTGACCTCACCGTGGGAGAGAGCGAGACGGACCCGGTGTTTACCGTTGCGGACCTTCTGCCGCACCTGGCGCATAAAGTGCAGTATGAAAAGAAGTTGAATGAGGCCATCGTCGGGGAAAAACTTAATGCCCTGGCCGGGAGCATTCCCTATCCGGACAAGAAGGCCCAGGAGCGGGTCAAGCTGCAGATCTTAAACCACCTCTATAAAACCCACAAGCTGGTTGAGGAGGACTTCATCAGCGCGGAGATTGAGCTGGTTCCGGCAGGGAAGGCACGGGACATCGGCTGGGATATGAGCCTCATCGGCGCCTACGGGCAGGATGATCGCATCTGCGCCTACGGCAGTCTTGCCGCCATCTGCCGCCTTTCACGGCCCCGGACCACCGCCCTGGCGCTCTTCCTGGACAAGGAGGAAATCGGCAGCGAGGGGAACACCGGCGCCAAGTCCAGGTTTCTCGAGGAAATGGTTGCCTCGCTCTTCAGGTGCAGGGGGGAGGCGGCGGACGAGCAGCTCATCAGGGAAACGTTGATGAATTCACATGCCATCTCCGCGGACGTGAACGCCGCGCTTGATCCCGATTACCAGGAAGTGCATGAGAAGCGCAATGCCGCCAGGCTCGGCTACGGTGTCTGTATCAGCAAGTTCACCGGCTCCGGGGGCAAATACTCCTCGAGCGACGCCAATGCCGAGTATGTGGGGATGATCCGCAGGCTTTTCAACCGGCATGGCGTTGTCTGGCAGGCCGGCGAAATGGGGAAGGTCGATGAGGGGGGAGGTGGAACGGTGGCAAAGTTCCTGGCCAGCTACGGCATGGAGATCATTGACTGCGGCACGGCGCTGTTGAGCATGCATTCCCCGTTTGAAATATCCAGCAAGGCGGATGCCTACATGACCGGCAAGGCGTACCGGGTTTTTCTTTCGGAGGATTTACACGGGCAATGAACCATATCTTCGGCCCGGTCAGGTCACGCAGGCTCGGATTTTCCCTGGGCGTGGACCTGGTCCCCTATAAAACCTGCACCCTCGATTGTCCTTACTGCCAGCTGGGCAGGACCACGGTTAAGACGATTGAACGCTCCCCATTTGGTGATGTGGATGCCATCTGCGATGAACTCGGTCAGGTGCTGCAGGGGCAGGAGAAAATTGATTACATAACCATGTCCGGCTCCGGTGAGCCCACGCTCTCATCGCATCTGGGGGCCATTATCAGGCGCGTCAAGGGGATTACCTCCATTCCGGTGGCGGTGATCACCAATGGAACCCTGCTTCACCGAGAGCCGGTGCGGGAGGAGCTTCGCGCCGCCGATCTGGTGGTGCCCTCACTTGACGCAGTCAGCGAGGAGATTTTCCGGGTTGTCAATCAGCCGCACCCGGGCATAACCGTTTCGCACATGCTCGCGGGCCTGACTCGGTTCAGAAAGGAGTTTGACGGGCAGCTCTGGCTGGAAATCATGCTGCTCAAAGGGGTCAATGACAGCCCCGAAGAGATAGAGCGCATACGAGAGGCCATTGCTCCGATCGCCTTCGACCGGGTGCAGCTCAATACACCCGTGCGACCGGCGTGGGACACCGGCATCAAGCAGCTTTCCGCACTCGAGCTTGAAAGCATTCGGGAGCGGATGGGCGCGAACTGCGAAGTGATCGCCGGTGTCAGGGAAACGCAGCGCGGCGTTGAATCGGATATTGAGGAGCGGATCGTCAGCGTCATACGCCGCCGTCCCCTTAACCTCCCGGAGATTGTTGACTCCTTAGGCATCCCCGCCGCGATGATCAGCAAGCATCTGGCACATCTGGTAGAGCAGGGCAGGGTTACGGCACGACCGTACGGAAGTGAACTATTTTATCAGCTGGCCCGGTGAAACGGTTGAGCCGGGGCGGGCACTGAGAAGAGATGATATTCTTAAAGACGGAAAATGAAATTCTTGAAATGCAGCGCTGCAACAGGATAGTGGCGCAGGTCCTCAGGGAGCTCGGGGAAATGGTCGGTCCCGGCATAACCACCCTGGATCTGAACGACCGGGCCGAGGCACTGCTGGAAGTTTACGGGGGAGAGCCGGCCTTTAAAGGCTACCGTGGATATCCCGCCAGCGTATGCACCTCCGTGAACGAACAGATCGTGCATGGCATCCCCGACGGAAGAAGGCTGAAGGAGGGCGATATCGTCAGCCTTGATTTCGGGGTCAAGCTGAACGGGTTTTACGGCGATGCGGCGCTGACGGTTGCCGTCGGCGAGATAGGCAAAAAGGCGCGGGAGCTGCTTGAAGTCACCGAACAGTCACTGTATCGCGGCATTGAACAGGCGCTGGTCGGCAACCAGCTGTCCGACATATGCCAGGCTATCCAGTCGTGGGTTGAGGGCCATGGGTTTTCAGTGGTGAAGGATTTTGTGGGTCACGGTATCGGGATGTCCCTTCACGAAGAGCCGCAGGTACCCAACTACGGCATTCCGGTGCCCAACCCCAGGCTGCGGGAAGGGATGGTGCTGGCCATAGAGCCGATGGTCAATGAAGGGACCCATGAAATGAGAATTCTCCCTGACGGGTGGACGGCCGTGACCGGGGACGGAAAGCTGTCAGCCCACTTTGAGCACACCATTGCCATTACCGGCAGCGGCCCCCTTATCCTGAGTACCCTGTGATACAGCAATGAGGATGACAGCATGGCACTGCGCGAGGTTGTGACCTATCCCCACCCTTTGCTGAGAAAGAAATCTCAGCCGGTTAAGGCGGTTACGGAAGAGGTCCGGAAACTTATCGATGATATGGCTGAAACCATGTACTCCCAGCGGGGTATCGGCCTGGCGGCGGTGCAGATAGGCGTTCATCTCCGTGTAATCATCGTCGACGTGGGTGAGGGCCTGGTGGCGCTGATCAATCCCGAGGCGCTTGAGCGAAGCGGAGAGGGGCAGATGGAAGAGGGCTGCCTCTGCCTGCCCGGGGTGACGGTCGAGGTGACGCGAAGCGAAAAGATAACCGTGCGCGGCCGCAACGAGAAAGGCGAAGAGGTCACCATTCCGGCGGAAGGCCTGCTGGCGCGCGCCCTGCAGCACGAGATGGAGCATCTGGACGGCATACTCATCGTTGACAAGGTGTCGCGGCTGAAGCGGGAGCTGCTTACCAGCAGGCTGCGCAAGGAGGCCAAGGAGCGCGCTGCGGAACGAAAAGTTTGATTCCAGAAAAAGAACCACGAAGTTCACGAAGAGAAACGAAGGAGAGCACGAAGAAAGAAGGAAGGATGCACGATGCATGATACAGGATGCACGTGGAAACCTGTCAACCGTCAACTGGCTAACTGTCAACTATTCTTTAACCCCGTATCCAGCATCTTCTGCACCCTGAACCCTGTACCCTGAACCCTTTACCCTGTACCCTGACCCCTCCTCCTATGCCCGAACTCCCGGAAGTTGAAACCATACGCAGGAACCTTGCAAGGACGGTTAAAGGAAAGCGCATAAGCCGTGTAACCATTCTGCAGCCGGCCATGGTGAAGCGTGAGATTACCCCGCCCATGCTGGTCAAGCGGGCACGCAACCGGTTCATTACCGCTGTAAAAAGGCGCGGCAAGGCGCTGCTCATATTTCTTGATTCCCCGGATGTGATCGTGTTCCGGCTGGGCATGACCGGCCAAATGCTATGGAGCAGCCCCGGACGTCCCGTGCGCAGGGATAAACACACCCATGTAATCATCGAATTCGGCGCGGGTGAGCGCATCCTCTTCAGAGATCCCCGGCGGTTCGGGGAGATATACCTGACCGGCAAGGGGAATATTGAACGCATACTGCGCATGGGTACCGAACCGCTGCAAAGGAATTTTACCCCTGCCGTGCTGAACGGAGTGATTAATTCCAGGGTGCGGATCAAGCAGCTGCTGCTGGACCAGAAGAGGATTGCCGGGATCGGGAATATCTATTCCGATGAAATATTATTTGAGGCGGGAATACATCCCTGCACACCCTCGTGCAGCATTAAGGGAGTAAGGCTTGATAAACTGCATCAGGCAGTATGCCTGATATTGCGCGAAGCCATCGCCTGCAACGGAGATACCGTCTCCGATTACCGTACTGCATTTAACGAGAACGGAAGCTACCAGGATAATCACCGCGTCTATCAGCGTCGGGGAGAACCCTGCCTCCGATGCGGCACCCCCATTGAGCGGATGCGGCTCGGCGGCCGCAGCTCCCACTACTGCCCGAAGTGCCAGAAGTAGTACCCTCGTTGGGCAGGATAATTAGCAGACAATAGCAATGTGCGATCCGGATAAACAAAATCGCCGCTCCATACGGCTGAAAGGGTATGATTACTCCCGATCAGGGGCCTATTTTACAACGATTTGCACACAGCATCGAGCATGTTTATTTGGGGAAATTATAAATGGGGGAATGCGGTTGAATAATGCAGGGAGGATGATCGAAAAATGGTGGAATGAATTAAATCGTAAATTCTCAAACGTAGGAACGGATGAATTCGTTGTAATGCCTAATCACATGCACGGAATAATCGTGATTACCGTAGGAGCAGACCCGCAAAATGATGGTAATGTTGTTTCTGTAGGGGCAGACCTATGTGTCTGCCCAAATTCAGGCGGCACACAAAATAATGATAATAAGGGCGCACACACAGGTGCGCCCCTACAGAAAATTATACAATGGTTTAAAACAATGACCACAAACGAATATATACGCGGGGTGAAAACATCAGGCTGGCCCTCGTTCGACATCCGTCTCTGGCAGCGCAATTATTATGAACACATTATCCGCAACGATAACGAATTAGACAAAATCCGCGAATACATTGTGAACAATCCCCTGCAATGGGAATTGGATACAGAAAACCCCAAATTTGGCACGTGTTTTCCCAAATGATCATAATGTTGTTTCTGTAGGGGCAGACCTATGTGTCTGCCCAGATGATGGTACCGTTGTATCCGTAGGGGCAGACCTATGTGTCTGCCCTGAATGCACAGGAAATCATTCAATGGTTTGCAATGATATCGAATTGGACAGAATCCCCGAATGCGTGTTTTCCCAAATGATCACAATGTTGTTTCGGTAGGGGCAGACCTATGTGTCTGCCCAAATGATGGTACCGTTGTATCCGTAGGGACAGACCTATGTGTCTGCCCTGAATGCACAGGTACAATAAGGGCGAACACACAGGTTCGCCCCTACAGAAATGCCATTCTATTTGTATGGGCGAAAAATATTTCACCCCACATCCATCATACAATGATAAAAAACCATTTTACGAGGATGGATTTGCATCCTGCCGCGCCTGTATTCCTCCTGCAGGTGCCTCTCCCGCTTCAGCCGGGCGGGCGCAGCGGAACCCGATGATGTGACTCTGGTGAGAGGGGACATTTCTGGCGCGTTCAGAACATCGCAGCTGCTCTCCCCGGTTTACCCATGCTCCCCCGCGAAAAACACGATACAAGCCTGACTCCGGTCCCCGGGGGTTGGCTTCAGGAGCCCCCCGGTAATAGGTCTGCCCGTACCAGTCGCTGCACCATTCCCAGACGTTCCCCGCCATATCATGCAGGCCATAGGCGTTGGCGGGGAAGGAACCGACCGGCTTCAGCCCATTCCGGGCGGTGATGCTGGTGAAATGGTTGGCATGTTGTGCATCAATCGCATCGCCCCAGGGATACCGTTTTTTTTCCAGCCCGCCGCGGGATGCCTTCTCCCACTCCGCCTCAGTGGGAAGGCGCTTGCCCGCCCACCCGGCGTAAGCCGCCGCATCCTCCCAGCTGATCAGCACCACGGGGAAATCGGCCGTTCCGGGCGGGTAGGTGTTGTTTATCCAGTTATAGGGCCGGGCCCAGTCGGTATCCACGAATGGGGCACGATGTCCCGTTTCATCAACGAAGCGCTTATAGTGCCTGTTGGTAACTTCGTAGCAATCGATCCAGAAGGCGTCGAGATGTATGGTGCGGCAGGGATTCTCGTCGTAGTATACCTCCTCCCCGGCGGGATCGCCCATAAAGAAATTACCCTCCGGTATGAGCACCATCAATGCGCCGTCCCTGGCGGATGTTGAAAAGGTAAGCCGGCTTTGAGCGCCGCCCTCCGCGGGCGGCGTTTCGTCACCCTGCTGCGCACAGCAGTTCAATAGCCCGGAGCTGCCTGCAAGGAGAAAGATCGTGAACAGAACATGCTTCTTCATGTGACCTTCGGAACTCCATCCACAAGGGTCCCAGTCTTTCATTCAGGCGAAGTGATCGACTGAGAGAACGCGTCAATGTTTCCCAGACAGTTTTTTAAAGGCCGCAAGCAGGAATCCATCCCTGAGGTCAATGGCGCCCTCGGGGCAGACCTCCATGCAGCACAGGCACTGAATGCACTTCCCGGGGCTGATGGTATACGTCTCTCCATCTTCGGTAATGCAGCCTGCCGGGCACGCCTGCATGCAGCCGGCGCAGCCACGGCATCGCTTGCCGTCTATGACCGGCCTGGTGGTAAGGGGGCCTTTCATCACCTTCATGAGGAGCGCCCGCGCGGAGCCGGGTGCCGAAATCATGACCGGCAGGATGAAGTCCTTAACCCTGACCGCATCAATTTCTTCGCCGGCCACGTCAATGTCGCGCAGCCGCGGTATGCCGTAGCCTTCGCTCAGGGCGAGCCGGAGCGTGGGGTAGTCCTGCGGATCCACCCCGAGGATCTCGGTTGTGACCGCGTCCACGGCGACCGCATCCGTGCCGGAGATAATAAGGCCCAGGCGGCGCGGATCACCGGAGCCCGGCCCGCGGCCTTCCATGGCGACGATGCCGTCAACGATGGTGAGCGGCGGCCGGATCAGGCTGTACAGGTCCAGCAGCATCCTGGCGAAGTATTCAGGTCCGTTCCGGGAGAGCCTGAAGTGCCACTGCGCCTTGCGGGGGCCGGGGATGCAGCCGAACAGATTCTTAACCGCCAGGGTGAGCAGGGTCATGCTGTGGGTCTTGAGCTTGGGGAGGTTGATGAGCACGTCGGCATCAAGCACCTCCCTGCCGACGACGAACCGGCGGTAGTATTTCCCCCGTTCATTTTTAACCTCAACCGGCTCAAACTCGACAATGTCTATGCCAAGCTCCCGGGCGACCTCGTCAATATGACATTTTTGGGCCACACCCTTCGCGCTGCCCAGCTGCGGGCTGTCGCCGATAAAAGGCTTTCCGCCCGCCTCGAGCACCAGCCTGGCCACGGCCCGGACCACTGCGGGATGGGTGTTGACGCAGCGCTCCGGAGACCTGCCGATGAGAAAATTGGGCTTGAGCAGCACCCGGTCGCCTGCGGATACAAATTTTCCCATGCCCCCGAGGTGCTCGATGGATGACTTGATACTGCGGTAGACGTGATCGGGCTGATAGTCGGGGCAGCGGGAGATGGACACCCGCGCGGCAGCTTGATTTCCTTGGTTATCCATGCAAGCAGCGCCTGGTGATCATGATGTGCGGCACTCCCGAGGGGAAGAACATGATTCCCCCACGCCTGATGAGCCTGGCGGGTTTATGTTGCGCAGCATCACTGCGACCCCTGGGTGGGGGAGAGGGTTTTTTTGAAAAACCTGATGAAATAGACAATACCCGACCAGAGGGTAACAAACAGGGCAATCCAGAGCACGATCATTCCGACCAGGTGAAAGTCTATGCCGGCATAGGTGTAGTGGATGAGCAGCGCTACGACTGCAACCAGCTGGAAGGCGGTCTTGTATTTGGCCAGCCTGCTTGATGCCATGATGATGCCGTCACTCGCCGCGGCAATGCGCAGGCCGGTCACGCCAACTTCCCGGGCAATAATGACCGCGACCATCCACGCGGGCACCCGCTTGAGTGAAAGGAGCATGATCAGGGTGACGCTGACCAGCAGCTTGTCGGCCAGCGGATCAAGAAATTTCCCCAGGGAGGTCACCAGGTTCTGCCGGCGCGCGATGTAGCCGTCGAGCCAGTCCGTAAACGCGGCAAAGGCAAAAAGCAGCGCTGCGATGAGGCAGGAGGACCTGCTGCTGGAATCGAGCACAATCACGATCAGGATGGGCACGAGAACGATCCTGAAGAGGGTTATGTTATTGGCGAGATTAAAAATGGGTTTAGCCATGGCTGTGCGGGTTACGTCTCAATGCGCGGAAAGAGCTGGGGTATGTGGGTTACCGGATTTCCGGGCATCATGGCGCCCCACTGCCTGAGGGAGTCAAGGCTGCTGCTGTCCGGCTGCTCCTGTATGCCCAGCGCCTCCCGCATGCGCTCCGCAGATGCGGGGATGAAGGGAAAGAGCAGAACGGCGATGAAGCGGAGAGATTCAAGCACGTGATACATGACCGTTGCCAGCTGCTCTTCACCGCCGGCCCGTTTGGCCAGGGACCAGGGGGCGCTTTCATCAATGTACTTGTTGGTCATGCCCACCAGCTCCCAGACGGCGTCAAGCGCCCGGTGGAAGGCGATTTCCTCCATGGCGGCATGTACCTTTTTGACCGCCTCCACTGCCGTTTCCTGCAGCCGCCGGTCACTGTCCCCGGGGGTTGAAGGCGCGGGTATGACGCCGCCGAAGTATTTTGAAGTCATGGCCAGTGTGCGGTTGAAGAGGTTGCCCAGGTCGTTGGCCAGATCGCCGTTGACCCGGTGAATGAAGGCCGTGCGGGAAAAGTCGGCATCCAGGCCGAAGGTGCCTTCCCGCAGGAGAAAGAAGCGGACGGCATCAACGCCAAAGTCCCTGACGAGACTGCCCGGGTCAACAACGTTATTGAGCGACTTGGACATTTTTTGTCCCTCGACGGTCCACCATCCGTGCGCAAAAATGGTGCGGGGCGGGTTTAAGCCCAGCGCCCTGAGCATGGTGGGCCAGTACACGCAATGGGTGGTGAGGATGTCCTTGCCGATAAGGTGGACGGCGTTTTCCCAGAAGGGAAAAAATTCCCGGTCCCGGGTACGGTAGCCGGCCGTGCTCACGTAGTTGATGAGCGCGTCAAACCAGACGTAGGTGACGTACTCCTCGTCAAAGGGAATGGGGATTCCCCAGGAGAGGCGCTGACGAGGGCGGGAGATGCAGAGATCGGTGAGCGGCTGCCGCAGGAAGCCCAGGATCTCATTGCGGCGGGTCCGGGGCAGAATGAAATCCCTGTGCTCATCGATGTAGCTGATGAGCCATTGCTGGTAGCTGCTCATGCGGAAGAAGTAGTTTGATTCCTCTATCTGCTGAACCTCGCGCCCGCACTCGGGACACCTGCCGCCGGCAAGATCCTTTTCCGTCCAGAAGCGCTCATCAGGGACGCAGTACCACCCTTCATAGCTGGTCTTGTAAATATCTCCCCGGGCGTGCAGTTCCGCCAGGACCTCCCGGACGATTTTCTTGTGCCGGTCCTCCGTGGTGCGGATGAAATCATCGTTGGAAATGTTGAGCGCCGACCAGAGCTCGCGATAGCGGAGGACCATTTCATCGCAGTGCAGCTGGGGGGATATGCCGCGCCTGCGGGCCGCATCCTGCACCTTCTGCCCGTGCTCATCGGTGCCGGTGATAAACAGCACGGTGTCACCGGCCAGGCGGTGGTAGCGGGCGAGCACATCGGCGGCCACGGTGGTGTAGGCGTGGCCGATGTGCGGGACATCGTTGACGTAATAGATGGGGGTGGTGACAAAAAAGGTGCCGGACATGGCTAGTGATGCCTCACTTTTTTTTCGCGGGCTTGAGCAGCCCCTCCTTCTTCAGATCCTCGAGCGTTACTTCCACTTCCTTGCCGCCGGCATCAAGCTTAACCCAGACCCGCTGCCGCAAAATGTCCTGCTTGGTGATTTTTCCCGCCCCGCACTCCATGGTCACCTTTTTCCCGCACTTGGGAAGGTGCTTTTTATAGCCGCAGTAGGTCTCGTGCTCATAGGAAAGGCAGCACATCAGGCGTCCGCAGACGCCGGATATTTTCGTGGGGTCCAGGGACAATCCCTGGTCCTTGGCCATGCGCACGGTTATGGGATCAAAATCCTGGAGGAAGGAGGCGCAGCAGAGCACCCGGCCGCAGCGCCCGGTTCCCCCGATGAGCTTGGAGCGGTTTCGCGCGCCGATCTGCTTCATTTCAACCCGGGCATGAAAATCGGATGCGAGGGTTTTGACCAGGTTGCGAAAATCCACTCTGCCGTCAGCGGTAAAGGAGCAGATGAATTTGTTGGAAGCGGGGACGTACTCCACGTCAATCAGGATCATGGGGAGCCCCGCCTCTTTGATCTTCTGGACGCAGGCGCGGTATACATCCCGCTCCTTGGGCTCCTTCCGCGATTCGTAATCGAGATCGGCCTCGGTTGCCTTGCGTATCACCCGGGCATAGTGCTTGGGGAGGGGGTCTCCGGTTTCAACCTCCTTGAAGGAGACGACGGAACCCATTTTAAGCGCATCCTCCCACTCCACCATCACCCTGTCGCCTGCAGCCAGGTCAAGGTCGCGCGCGTCGCACATGGCGGCGAGATTGCCCCTCAAAAACCTGATTTGTGCCATTCGCTTTATCATAAAAACCTCAATTGGCAGGCATGGTAGGATTGTTAACCGGCGTCGCGGCTTCGCTGCCGCCGGGAGCAAGGGCCAGCGCGAGCAGCAGCCGCTCAATGGCCAGCCTGGGATTCGCCGGTCCCTTCAGTGCCGCCTGAACCTCCGCGATCAGCATGTCCTGCCGGAAGAGATGGGGCAGGCTGAGCCGGCGGGCAGCCGCCATGACCTCGCCGGCGAGGTCGATGTTTAAAATATCCGCTTCCGCTCCCGTCTCCCCGGCAATCATAACATCACGCATCCACAAGCGCAAGAGATCAAGCAGCTCCAGGAGCTCACCGCGGTCTTCGCCCAGCTCATCAGCACAGTCGAGGAGGGCGTTTAAGCGCGGCGGGTTGGGTCCCGAAAGCAGGGCGAGCAGCTGCTGCCTTCTGGCGAGCATGCCGGTCTCCTGCCATCGGAGCGCGCGGCCCAGACTGCCGCCGGCCATGCCGGCAGCAAGCCGGTAGGTGCCGGATGAATCCGCCCCCAGCATCTCCCGCAGCGATTCCTCGATCTGGTTTGAAGGGAGCGGCTGGAAGGCGACCCGCTGGCAGCGGGAACGGATGGTGGCGGGAATCTGGTAGGGAAGGGGGGTAATCAAAATAATGACCGTGTTTCCCGGAGGCTCTTCGATGGTCTTGAGAAGACAGTTGGCGGATTGGAGGTTCATGGTTTCAGCCCGGTCAATCAGTACCACCCGGTAGCGTTCATAAAAGCGGGCATAGAGCAGGCGCTCCTGCATGGTCCTGATCTGGGTGATCTTTATAAAATCGCCGTCGGGCTGAATCACCTGCACGTCGGGATGGGTGCCTCCGCTGATCATGACGCACGATGCGCAGTCATCGCAAAAGTCGGCTTCCAGCCCGGAGCTGCAGTTGAGCGACTTGGCAAGTCCATGCGCCACGGTCATTTTGCCGATGCCGGAAATGCCGGTGAACAGATAGGCATGGGCAACGGTTCCCCGCTGTAACGCACTTCTGAGCATGGTGATCTGCTGCGCGTGTCCCTTAATTGATCCGAACGCCATGGTCGGGAAAACCCCTGCTACAGATGTTTCAGTCGTTCAAGCACCGCCGGCCGCAGCATCGACTGGATGACGGCCGGGTCACCGCTCCCGTCGACGATGAGGAAACGATCCCTGTTGCGCTGCGCAATCTCCAGATAGCCGTGACGCACCCGCTCATGGAAGGAGAGGTCCTTTTTCTCAAAGCGGTCTTCGGATATTCCCTGGCCGGTGCGGGCAGCCCTGTCACGGGTCCGTTCAAGCCCCAGCTCAACCGGGCAATCGATTAAAATAGTGAAGTCCGGGTTCCGGTTGCCGGTGGTAAACCGGTTGAGCGTTTCAATGTAATCCACGGGCAGGCCCTGCGCGTAACCCTGGTAGGCGAGGGTGGCATCGCCAAACCTGTCGCAGAGAACAACATCCCCCCGGGCCAGCGCCGGCCCGATGACCTCGTACATGTGCTGGGCGCGCGAGGCCTCGTAGAGCATCAGCTCCGCCTTGTGGTCAATGGGATCAGCAGCGGAGGCGAGAACCAGCTTCCTGATGCTGTCGCCCAGCGTCGTTCCTCCCGGCTCCCGGGTGGCGGTAACCTCAAAGCCCCTGCTGATTAAAAAATCCTTCAGCAGATGCAGCTGGGTGGTTTTACCGCACCCTTCAACACCCTCAAAGGTAATAAAAAATCCCCTGCTCATGCCGCTCCCGGTTATGCAACTGAAGCGCAGGACGGTTCCTGAAGTAAAACCTGTCTGAACGGTGGCAGGGCTCTGCGCTACCTGCCGCCGTATGTGCCGTATGAAACAAAATCACCAACTTCCTTCCGCGAGGTGGGTGATGGCTCTCCGTCAGGATAACCAAGGGGAAGAAGTTCAACCACGGCGACCCCCTCGGGAACCTCAAGGACCTCCGCGGCCGCGCGTGCGTCAAAGAGCCCTATGTGCACCGAACCGAGTCCCCGGGCATGAGCGGCCAGGGTGAGGGTGTGCATAAACAGGGCAACGTCAAACATGTACCAGTCACCCTTGTCCGTTGCCGGATTTCCCTTGTAGTACCCGGCCTTCTCCAGGCGTGCGCATGCCGCGAGCACAACGGGGGCCCGGCCGAGGGCGGCATGGGCGGGATTCCCGGGAGGCACCGCCTCCCCCAGCTTCCGCTTCGTTTCGGGGTCGCTGACAACGATCAGTTCCCAGCACTGGGTGTTGGCCCAGGAGGGCGCCCACCGGGCCGCATCAAGTATTTCACGTAAGAGTTCAGCGGGTATCGGATCCGGTCTGAATTTTCTGACGCTTCGCCGCCCTTTGATTGCCGTAAAAAGATCCATACCATTCCCTTTCCATACCGCGCCGCAGATAGAGCCGGCAGCGGGATAATTTTGTTGTGGCGTCAAAAGCCCCCTCCCCATGAGCCACATATTACTGAGCATGCTTTTGAACAGCATGAGGGAAACTATTTTTCAACAACCTGCCAGAGTTAAGTAGCAAATCCGGGGTTGCATGTCAAGGTGCATGTGGGAGCAAGCCGTCGAAAAAGTCCTTGACAGTCAAAAAGTTACTGTGGTAGGTAGCGAAGGACTTTGTATCGCATATGAAGATGAACTGCATATCTGTATAAGGAGGCCTGTGTGGGAGAAAAAAGGATCAGGGCGCTGGTGGCAAAGCCGGGATTGGACGGTCATGACCGGGGGGCAAAGGTCATAGCCCGCGCCCTCAGGGACGCCGGCATAGAGGTCATTTACACCGGTCTGCGGCAGACCCCGGAACAAATTGTCACTGCCGCGCTGCAGGAGGATATTGATGTCATGCTGTTGAGTATCCTTTCCGGAGCCCATAACCATCTTTTCCCATCAATCATGAGGGGGCTCAAGGAAAAAGGGCTGTCGAACATTCTTGTCATAGGCGGCGGGGTCATTCCCCAGGAAGACATTGTAAATCTCAAGCAGGCCGGGATAGCGGAAATTTTCGGCCCCGGCACTTCCACCGAAACAATAATCTCCTTCATCAAAGAGCGCCTTCCTGCCTGATCTTCGCGCAGTCAGCCCGCAACGCATATGGACTTAATTAATGACATTGTAAGCGGATCCCAGCGCGCGGTAGCGCGGGCCATCAGCTTGGTTGAAAATGAGCTGCCGGGATGGATGGATTGCATGAAGGCGGTCTACCCACATACCGGCAGCGCGTATACCATCGGTTTTACCGGTCCCGGCGGCTCCGGAAAGAGCACCCTGGTTGACCGCGTGGCGGACCTGCTTTGCGGTCGGGGGGCAAGCGTCGGGATTGTTGCCGTCGATCCCTCGAGTCCCTTCACCGGTGGAGCGCTCCTGGGGGACCGGGTACGGATGCATGATGTGCTGGTCAGGGAGAACGTGTTTTTCAGGAGCCTTGGGACCAGGGGCGGGCTGGGCGGGCTTTCCCGTGCCACCTCTGATGTGATCAAAATACTCGACGCCTCGGGAAAGGATTTTGTCCTGATTGAGACCATCGGCATCGGGCAGGACGAGGTGGAGATCGTGAAGGTGGCCGACAGCTGCGTCCTTCTTTCCGTCCCGGGCCTGGGTGATGATATTCAAACCATAAAAGCGGGCATAATGGAGATCGGTGATATCTTCGTGGTCAACAAGGCGGATCGCGATGGAGCCGACAACGTTGTGGCCATGCTCACCTCCATGCTGGGCCTGGCTCCCCTTTCGGGCGGCTGGAAGCAGCCGGTGATCAAAACCGTCGCCACCGAGCGCCGGGGCATCGAGGAGCTGGTAAATACGATCATGGATCACCGCCGCTACCTCGCGGAGAGCTCATTGCTGGAGAAGAAGCGGAAGGAGCGGATTGAGCGGGATATAACCAAGCTGGTTGAGGCCAGGCTGGCGCAGTACGTCTATGAGCAGATGCGCGGCATGCAGTCACTGGGCAGCATGATCGATCTGGTGTGCAGCCGCAGGGACGATCCGTATTCCTGCGCGGAGCGCATGCTCAAGCTGCTCGACAAACGGCCGTAGCACCGGGAGTCCGCCGCCATCAACCCGCAACTCACGAAAGGAGCTGATGATGAAAGTTACCAAGCTGGATCATATCGGCATTGCAGTCAAAAGCATTGATGACTCCCTGGCATTTTACCGCGATATCCTGGGCATCAATGCCACCGGGACGGAAACCATAGCCGACCAGAAGGTCAGGGTGGCGTTCCTGCCGCTGGGCGATACCGAACTGGAATTGCTGGAATCGACCTCCCCTGACGGGCCGGTGGCTCAGTTTATAGAAAAGCGCGGCGAGGGGATCCAGCACATAGCCCTGCGCGTCGAGAATATAGAAGAGGCCCTCCGGGAGCTGAAGGAAAAAGATTTCAAGCTCATCGACATGCAGCCCCGCTACGGGGCGGGCAACGCCAGAATCGCCTTCCTCCACCCCAAGGCAACCGGGGGTATCCTGTTGGAGATTTCGGAGAGGGAATAAAGGTGGGTGAATAAGAAGCACGTAGGGGCGACCGGCCGGTCGCCCCTACGCATCAGATAATATTTTTGCAGTATACCCGCCCTCAAGGGTAGACTTTTTTCGACTGCTCCCAGAGTGAATCCATCTCATTGAGCGTTGCCTGCTCAATAGTTCCTCCGGCGTCGCGCACCGCCTCCTCGATGAAATGGAACCGCTCAACAAACTTCCTGTTGGTTCTGCGCAGGGCCTGCTCCGCGTCGACACCAAGAGTCCTCGCCAGGTTCACCGCCGCAAACAGCAGATCGCCCATTTCCCCCGCTACGGCATCCTGTTCCTTGCGGTCAAGGCTCTCTTTCAGCTCCCCCATCTCTTCCTCGATCTTCTGCATCACCTGGGACGGTCCTTCCCAGTCAAAACCCACACGGGACGCGCGCTCAGTGAGCAGCTGCGCCCTGACCAGAGCCGGCAGAAATTCAGCCACCCCGTCAAGCAATGATGGCCCCCGGGCCGGTTTTCCCTCCCGCTCCTTAAGCGCGTGCCAATTTTCCTTCACCTCCCGGGCGCTGCCCACGGTGACGTCGCCGAAAACGTGGGGGTGCCGCCGGACCATTTTATCCATCACCTCCCCGATGACATCATAGATGGTAAAGGTCTTTTTTTCGCGGAAAAGGTCAACGATGAATATGATGATGAACAGAAGGTCACCTGCCTCCTCCCGTATGTGCAGGTGATGATCCCGGTCCATGGCTTCCAGAAGCTCATAGGCCTCGCCCATAAGAAACGACCTGAGATCGGACAGGGTTTGTTCCCTGTCCCAGGGACAGCCGTCGGGTCCGCGCAGGGTTTGCACCAGGGCGGTTAAATCTTCAAGATTTCTTTTCCTGTTCAACTCCGTTTCCTCCTTCCGGCAGGAAGCCGGGGCATGGCGGCGCGATAGTGCCTGCCCCATAAAATGCTTGCAATAAACAGCAGTGTGTGCTACAAATGACCCAACTAATGATGGTGTGCGCTATCCCCGTTGTACTGAGCAACGGGGTTATTCACTTTTACATGGAACGTGCCTGCCAGCATACACGATGAAACCGGTATATGGTACTATTTTTTGCGACACCGGCGGCGGAACGGATGTCATCGATATAACGCCGGAGGTGGAGTCGAAGATAGCCTCCTCAGGCGTGAAGGACGGCAGCGTTCTGCTTTTTGTGTCCGGTTCGACGGCGGCATTGACCACCATTGAATATGAATCAGGGGCAATTGAAGATTTGCGGCAGGCCATTGAACGGATGGCGCCCCGGGGGATGCCGTACCGTCATGATCAGCGGTGGGGAGATGGCAACGGCTACGCTCACGTGCGGGCCGCCCTGCTGGGGCCTTCGATGACCATACCCGTGAAGGGGGGAAGGATGCTGCTGGGGACCTGGCAGCAGATCGTCGTGCTCGATTTCGACAACCGCCCCCGGCGACGGGAGATACAGGTTCAGATTACAGGCAGCAGATAGAGGTTCGGATAAAACCGGAAGACGGAGGACCCTGTTGGTCAGAAAGGGACAAGATACGGGCGCGCAGCTGGTTTTTGAAGACAACCACCTGCTGAAAGCCCTGTTGGGAGAATATGATCAGAACCTGAAGCACATTGAGAAAGTGCTTCAGATCACCATCCATGTGCGCGGCAACAGCGTCAGCATGCACGGCAGGGAGGAGCACATACACCTGGCCAGACGTTTGCTGCAGGATCTCTACTTTCTGATGGAATCCAATCACCACCCGGTATACCCTCAGGAAATTGATCTTGCGCTCAAGATGCTCCGCAATGATGAAAGCGCTCATCTCAAGGATGTATTCCTCGACGCCATTCATGTTTCCCCGAAGCAAAAGCTGATTTCTCCCAAGAGTATTGTTCAAAAGCAATACATTGATGCCATCCGCACCTTCGACATCGTTATCGGCATCGGTCCGGCCGGGACCGGCAAGACCTACCTGGCCATGGCCATGGCCATAGCCGCACTGGTGAAGAAGGAGATAGACCGCATTATTTTAACCAGGCCGGCGGTTGAAGCCGGCGAAAAGCTGGGGTTTCTGCCCGGGGACCTCTATGAAAAAGTCAATCCTTATTTGCGGCCTCTCTATGACGCGCTGCACGACATGATGGACCTGGAGAAGGCCTCCCGACTGCTCCAGAAGGGCATCATTGAAGTGGCGCCGCTTGCCTTCATGAGGGGTCGCACGCTGAACGATTCATTTGTCATTCTCGATGAGGCCCAGAACACCACTGCCGAGCAGATGAAAATGTTTCTCACCCGGCTGGGGTTCAATTCCAAGGCGGTCATAACCGGTGACATCACCCAGATTGATTTGCCGGCCGGCAGGCCCTCCGGGCTGGTTCAGATCCAGAACATACTCGACCGGATTTCGGGAATAAAATTTGTATACTTTTCAGAAAAGGACGTCGTCAGGCACCCCCTGGTGCAGGAGATAATAGTGGCGTATGAGCGTGCCGACGCCCGGTAACCGGAGGGTTGCGGGGAGCGGGTTCATGAGCGGCGGTGGGACAGAGGTATGATAAATTTGGGCAGAAAAAAAATCAAGGCGGTGTTTCAGCAGAATGACCGGCAGGCGCCCGTGATCAGCGGGCCGGCTTTTTACAAGGGTCTTCTGCTGGTGGCGACCTGCCTGATCATCGCCTATCTGATTGCGCCCAGCATGCCCTCAACCATACCTGCCTACCAGATCGGGGATATTGCCGACCAGAACATACGGGCAACTGAGGATGTGCTGGTTGAGGACACGGTGTCCACCGCCAACAAGATGATGGAAAATGAGGAAAAAAGCCCCCCGGTCTTTGATTATGACGCCAATGCCGCTGAAGAAACGGCGCAGAGACTGACGACGACTTTTTCCCAGTGGCGGACCATCTCCGTTGATACTTCGGCAAAGGCAGCCGGCGAGGAACAGCGGGAGCGGTTTATAGAGTACCTCGGCGGCGTGTCCGTCGGGAATGCGAATTACGCCGCCCTGGTGAAGAGTGAGTTTGCCGTTGAAATTATTGACCATATTCTCGCCCTGATACGAAATCCGCTCAGCGAAAGAATCGTGGGCAACAAGGCCCTGCTCAAATCAAATCGCGCGCGGGGCATGATCATACGCAACGTGCGGACCCAGGAGGAGATATTCGTGGCCGATGTTTCCTCCCTGCGTGATGTTGAAGAGGTCAGGCAGGAACTGCTGCAAGCTGCCGGACAAAAACGTGACGCCATGCCGAAAGCGGTTGCGTCTGCCGTTGTGGAGATTGCCGTCGGGATGATACGCCCCACGCTCACCTTCAACATGAATGAGACGGAAAGCCGGAAGCTGCTGGCGCGCTCGCAGACCAATCCCGTTTATTTCAGGCTTAAAAAAGGGGAGATGATCATCCGCGAGGGTGACCGGGTGACGGAAGAATCGCTGCTCAAGCTGCAGGCGCTTGCTAAATTAAAAAAAGAGGGCAGCCCGCTCGTTTTCACCCTGGGTGTCTTTTTCCTGGTGCTCATCGTTATATCTCTCTTTTATGCCTTTTCCCCCATCAGCATCAGGCGCTACAACCTGAGGGGCAAAGACTATCTGCTCTTAAGCACGGTGCTGATCGGCATGGTTTTATTCATCAAGTTCGCCGTTTTCTTATCGGCTGCCTTCAGCAAGGCATTTCCCTTCCTGCCGGCGCATTCACTTCTGTACGCGCCGCCCTTCGCGCTGGGGGCCATGCTCATTGCCGTTCTGCTTAACGGAGAGCTGGCCGCCATGTTTTCCGTGGTGCTGGCCATTGTAACCGGAATCATGCTTGACGCCCAGCTCAAGTTTTTCATTTACCCGTTCATGGGCAGCATTGTCGCGGCCCAGCAGGTGGTGCTGTGCAAGGAGCGGACAACCCTCATCCGCGCGGGGTTTATTGCCGGCGTGGTCAACATACTGCTCATTTTGTGCTTTGCCATCGTGAGAAAGAGCTTTCTGCAACCGGAGGTGCTTTTTGATGTGAGCTGCGGCTTTCTGGGAGGGGTGCTTACCGGGGTTATCGCCACCGGCCTGGTCCCCCTGCTGGAAATCGCCTTTGACTACACAACCAACATCAAGCTGCTCGAACTGGCCGACCTCAACCAGCCGCTGCTCAAGGAGCTGAGCATGAAAGCCCCCGGCACCTACCAGCACAGCATCATGGTGGGAAACCTGGCCGATGCCGCGGCCGATACGGTCGGGGCCAATTCGCTGCTGGTGCGGGTGAGCGCCTATTATCATGATATCGGGAAAATAAGGATGGCGAGCTATTTCGCGGAAAACCAGCTGCATGGAGAGAACAAGCACGAGAAGCTTTCCCCCAGCATGAGCAGCCTGATTATTCTTTCCCATGTCAAGGATGGCGTCGAGCTGGCCAGGGAGTACCGGCTGGGAGGCGCCATTCGCGACATCATCAGGCAGCACCACGGCAACAGCGTGATCAGCTTTTTTTATCACAAGGCGCGGAGCAAGCAGGAACCGGGCTATGAGTCCATCAGCGACGAGGATTTCCGCTATCCCGGACCCAAACCGCAAACCAAGGAAGCGGCGCTGGTTATGCTGGCAGACGCGGTGGAGGCTGCCTCCAAAACACTCGCGGAAACCACGCTTCCCCGCATACAGGGCATGGTCCAGAAAATTATCAACGGCATTTTTATTGACGGACAGCTTGATGAGTGTGAGCTGACGCTCAAGAACCTTCACGCCATTGCCAATTGCTTCAACCGGGTGCTTGCGGGGGGCGTCTTCCATCAGCGCGTTGAATATCCCGTTTCCCTGCCCGACGATGGCGGCTCAAAAAGAAAAACAAATGGTAAGGATAAAAAACAGTCAGAAGCGGATAAGGATAAGCCAAAAGTGGATAAGGGCGCTGGGGAGCGCGATCTTAAAAGACTCGGGCTGTCAAAAAGCTGAGCTGAGCATCCTTTTGCTGGATGATGAGAAGATCAAAGCGCTCAACAAGACCTATCTCAACAGAAACCGGCCCACGGATGTCATCTCCTTCCCCCAGAACGACGGCGTAAGTGCTCACGCAGACAGCACCCTTTTGGGCGATGTGGTCATATCGCTCGAGACCGCCCGGCGTCAGGCCCGCCGCTCAGGAAAGCCCTTACGGGAAGAATTTGCCTTCCTGCTCATACACGGCATGCTCCATCTGCTGGGATACGATCACGAAGGCCCGCTCCGCAAAGCCAGGGAAATGGCCTCTAGGGAAAAAGAGCTGTTCCTCCTTTGCAAGCAGTATAACCTCTGTTAGCAGGCTGTTGAAAAACACCCACCTGATTCGTGGCTAAAAAGCCCCTCCCCCTTTGAGCCACATACTATTAAGCAAGCTTTATCAGCCTACGCCACTACTTTTTCGATAGCCGGTTAGAAACCATCTTCTGCACATTTCCTCACTGTTTCCGCCTTTTTTTGTCGGATCATTACCGTTACCATCCATCCGCCCATCGCATACCCGCCACAAAAATCAACATAATCAATAGCTTGGGATTTAGTTGTCGCATGGGATGAAAAATAAGGTTTTTCGAAGTCATAAATCAGGGATTTCCTGATTGTATAAAATGGATGAAGTTTTAAAATTGTACACAGCGTACACGATTAACCGCAGATTCTCATTAAACAGGATTTTTATGTTAACGGGTGCTGCCATGAAGACGGTCGAGCTTGAGCATGTTTTGGCGCAGCAGGATGTCGCTTCCATCATATCACGTTTTGCTGCTGCGAGTGATAGCCCCTTCGCGGTCAAGGATGAAAACTTCACCCTGCTTCTGGGCAGGGAAACAGACGACCAGCCTGAGACATATCCGGTGGAATGTAATGGGTCCGTCATGGGCTGGGTCAGCGGGAAGCAGGAAGCATCCCTGCTCGCATCCTTCATCTCCTTTGCCGCTACTCATGAGTATGAGAAACGACTCCTGGAGCAGACCGGTTCGCCGCAACGCGGTGCTGCGGCATCGATGGAGCAAATCGAAGACTACCGTTTGATTCTTGAGCAGGCCGCAGACGTCATTTATTCCGTGGACCGGGATTTCAGAATTGAATATGTATCATCATCAGTAAAGAATCATCTGGGCTATGTACCGGAAGAGTTAACAGGCAGGCCCTTTACAGAACTGGGACTATTGACGGAGGAATCTCTTAACAGGGCAATCTCCAATACCATTGGCATTTTCAAAGGAGAGGCGGTTCCCACGGCGGAATATGAGCTTGTCACCAGAGACGGCAGGATCAGAGTTGCGGAAATAAGAAGCACCCCTATCTATAAAAATGATGCAGTGGTATCAATCGTTTCCGTAGCCCGCGACATCACCGCGCAGAGAAAAACAGAGCAGGCACTGGCAGCAAGTGAGAGCCGTTTTAGAACCATGGCTGAGAATATAACCAGCGGTATCGTCATTATGGAGGAAGGTAAAATCATCTATGCCAATAACTATGCATGCCAATTATGCGGTTATACCAGAGAAGAGATGATCTCAATCTGGGGGCCCGACCTGACTGCCGCACAAAGCGGGGATCAACGGGATCAGATCCTGAAATCAATCCATGAAACGGGCTTATATCCGGAACAGGTTGATATCTGGATAAACCGCAAAGATGGCACGCCCTGTTGTTTAAACCTCCGCTTTTCATTCAGTTACAGTGATACAAGGAAGCAGACCGGTTATGTGCTTATCTCCGACATAACGGAACGCAAGCTGATCGAAGACAGGATAAATGCCACAAAGAGCTTTCTCGATAAGATTATTGATAATTCAATTGATGCTATTGTTATGGCCGATCCCCGGGGATTTTTTAAAAGGGTTAACAAGTCGTTTCTTACCTTAACCGGCTATACCGAGGAAGAAGTGCTTGGCAAACGCATTGCCGACTTTTCCGCCGTCATGGGAGAGACATATGATCTCACCACCGGCGAGCATATGAAGATGAGCCAGGAATATATGGATTATACGCTACGCATGGCTGAGCAGTTGATGGATCAGAAAAAAATAGCCAACTGGGAGAGCTATCTTGTGCGTAAAGACGGTACGGCGGTGCCGGTTGAAACCAATATTACCTACCTTTTCAATGAACAGGGTGTTGATACCGCGGTTGGTATCATAAGGGATATAACCGATAGAAAAAAGGCGGAGCAGGAATTGACCGCAACCAGGGATTTCCTGGAAAATATTATAGAAAGCTCTCTTGATCCCATAATAATCGGTGACAAACTGGGAAATATTACCAGGGTTAACAGTGCATTTGCACAGCTTGTTGGCTTTACGAGTGAGGAACTCCTCGGCAAGCACCTGGCGGAGCTTGTGCCTCCGCAGGCGGGACTCTATGATTCAACTGACGGCATTACCTACCGGGTGGAAGAAAGCTTTTACGACCGGGCATATGAACAGATGTTTACACTGATTGAAAGCGGACACATCTCAGCCTGGGATTCCTACTGCTTCAACAAAAACGGAAAGATTATTCCCGTGGAGCAGACCATGTTCTATTCATATGACAAGCAGGGGAATCGGCAGGCGGTCATATCCATTAACCGGGACATCAGTGAAAGGAAAAAAGCTGAAAAAACAATTATTGATACAAAAAATTTCCTGGGGGATATTATCAGAACATCCGCGGATGGCATCGTGGTCACTGATACCGTAGGCACCATAACCCTGGTTAACGAGGCGGTGGAACGGATATTAGGATATTCAAAAGAAGAGCTGCTGGGGAAAAACACGCATGATTTTATGGTGGTGCCTGACGGGGAAATGCGGGATGATTTTGTGGATACGTCATCAACGGCGATGGATTCCGTGTATTATTATGAAAGTAAATGGAAGGGAAAGAACGACCGGTTAGTAGATCTGGGAATGAGCGTAAGCACCTTACAGGATTATTCAGGCAATACAACCGGAATGGTGGCATGCGTGCGGGACATTACCGATCGCAAGGCTGCTGAACAAAAACTGTTTGAATACCAGAATCAGCTGCGCTGCCTGGCCTCACAATTGACCCTTACCGAGGAGCAGGAGCGAAGGCGTATTGCCACGGAAATTCATGATCGCATTGCGCAATCCCTTGCGCTTGCTAAAATCAAGCTGGGCTCGCTGGGGGCGGCAGTGCAATCCGTGGAAAAGGCGAAAGATGTGGCGGCCATCCGCTCACTTCTGGAGCAATGCATAAAGGACACGCGCTCGCTCATTTTTGACCTGTCCCCGCCCTTCCTGTACGAGTTCGGGCTGGAGAAGGCGCTGGAGTGGCTGCTTGAGGATATCCAAAAACAGCATGGCATCAGGGTGCATCTGGAATACAGCGGCAGTCAAGGCGGCTATGATGATGACGTGCGCGTCCTTCTCTATCAGAGCATTCGCGAGCTGCTGATCAATGTGGTCAAGCACGCTCATGCGAAAACGGCAACAGTTTCCCTTGACAGAAACGCCCGGAAGGTACATGTATGTGTCGAAGACGACGGCCAGGGATTTTTGATCAGTCCTGATGGATTCCAGGTAGGCAGCGGCGGCGGGTACGGGATTTTCAGCATCAAGGAGCGTTTTCAGCACCTGGGGGGGGCGCTCACGGTGGACTCGAGGCTGCGCCATGGAACGAGGATCTCCCTGGATCTGCCGCTGGTGCAGCACGGAGCTTAAAAGGAGGTGCGCTATGAGCGTGCGGCTTATTCTGGCTGATGACCACAAAATCATGCGTGAGGGTTTGCGGGCCCTGCTGGCAAAACAGAAGGAAATTGAGGTGATTGCGGAAGCGGACAGCGGAAGGGGAGTGATTGAACTGTGCGCCCAGCTTCACCCCGATGTGGTTGTCATAGACATATCCATGCCGGACCTGAACGGCATTGATGCCGCGCGGCAGATTACCAGGCAGGCGCCTGATATTAAGGTGATTGCGCTCTCCATGCATTCCGATAAAAAATACGTGAAAGAAATGCTCGCCGCCGGCGCCTCCGGCTATCTGCTCAAGGATGCCGCGTTTGAAGAGCTGGGCATGGCCATAGCCACGGTTTTAAAAAACAAGACCTACCTGAGCCCGCAGATAACGGATACGGTGGTCAAGGATTACGTCAATGAACATGTGCCTAAGGATTCCATTGTCTCCACGGCGCTGAGCGCCAGGGAGCGCGAAGTGCTGCAACTGATTGCCGAAGGAAAGTCCACCAGGGATGTTGCCGCAAAATTATATGTGAGCGTTAAGACGGTTGAAACCCACCGGAAGCAGATCATGGATAAACTCGGCCTCAACAGCATCGCCGAGCTTACCAAGTATGCCATCCGGGAAGGCCTGACATCCGTGGAATGAAAATGAAGGGCCATGTAAAAGGGGCTGTCCCATGAGCATGAGGGTGATGCTGGCTGATGACCACAAAATTATGAGGGAGGGCATTCACGCCCTGCTTGAAAATGAGCCGGACATCGAGGTGATCGGCGAAGCGGACGGGGGAGAAACGGCGGTTCGCATGGCCCTCGAGCGCAGACCGGATGTGGTGCTCATGGATATTACCATGCCCGACCTGAGCGGTATCGAAGTCACGCGCAGGATTCTTGCCGACATGCCCCAGGTAAAGGTCGTAGCCCTGTCCATGCACTCCGACAGGAGGTTTGTCAGGGAGATGCTTGAGGCAGGAGCGTCGGGCTATCTGCTCAAGGATGACGCATTTGAAGAGCTGAAAAACGCGCTGCATGCCGTGAGCCGCAATCAAACCTATCTGAGCCCGGCCCTGGCTGCGCCGCAGCAGGAGTGTTGCGCTGAGCGCGCGGAACCGGATGCCGCCGCCAGGCCCGCCCGCATGCTCAGCAGGCGCGAGCGCGAGGTGCTGCAGCTCATTTCCGAAGGGAAAAGCACCCGGCACATAGCCCTTGCTCTCAGCCTGAGCGAAAAAACCGTCGCCGCGCACCGCAGCCACATCATGCACAAGCTGCGGGTAAAAAGCGTGGCGGAGCTCACCAAAATCGCCATCCGTGAGGGTCTTACCTTTGTTGAAACATAGGAGGGATGTGAACGGGAAACAGCTCCCCGTTACATCTTTCCCAGCGCTTCCAGTTCATCAAGAATGCTTCTCAGGTTCTTGTTTCCGGCACAGGCGGCAAACGTCTTTTCGCTGGTGATCACCGCCTCCAGTATGACGCGGTCTTCGGCGCTTTCCGTTGCCAGGCTCTGGTTGCCCTGCACGGCCTGTATGATGTCGCTCATGGTGATGGCGTCTAAATTTCTTGAGGGCAGGTACACGTCCTGCCTGCCCTGGTTGAGCTTGATTAAAAGGTTTTGCCGCGCCATTGAATCGATAAGCTCGCCGGTGAGATGAAGCGGCAGCCTGAGGCGCTCGGCGATTGCGTTGAGACCGAGGGGGCTCTTGCCCTCAAGAAAATTTTTGGCGATGACAAGAATGATGCGCAGCGAGAGGTATTCGCGCTCCTTATAGGATGGCGAGTATACCTTCAGGCCGTTGCGGAGCAGGGAATAGTTTTGAAACACGAATGACAGTTCCGCCCCCAGCAGAAAGATGATCCAGCTGATGAACAGCCAGAGGAAGAAAAGCGGGATGACGCCGAGCGAGCCGTACAGGGCGGAATAGACCAGCACGGTCGAGGTATAGAGCGTAAATCCAACGCCCGCAATCTGCCAGAGCGTGCCCCCCACGACGGCGCCCAGCGCGGCTGCCGAAAACCTGACCCGGGTGTTGGGCATGAACAGATAGAGGCCGGTAAACATCAGCCAGACGAACACGTAGGGAAGGAAGCGGAACAGGTCGACGCTGATGTAATGCTCCAGCCACGCGGCGGCACGGTAGCTTCTCAGGGTGGCGGGAATGGCGATGGACAGGGCCATAAGGGGCGGACCGAAGGTGATTGCCGTCCAGTAAAGCGCAAGCCGGTAGAAGAAGGGCCGGTGCTTCTTGAGACCCCAGATTTCATTTAAAATAACCTCCAGCTGCGCCATGAGAAAGACGGCGGCGAGAAACACCAGCACTGTTCCTACGGCGCTGATTGCACCGGCGTTAAGGCGTTCAATCAGGGTGTTTATGGTGCCGATCAGTTTTTCCTGGGCCCCGGGAACCAGAACCTGAAGAATAAACGGGCGGATCTTATCTTCGAGCCCTTTAAGCGCGCCGAAGGCATGGAAGAGGGAGAAGGTCACGGCCAGCATGGGAATAAGGGCAAATACCGTGGTGTAGGTGAGCGCGGCCGCCCAGAGGACGCATCTGTTTCTGAAAAAATCACTGACTGAGAGGGAAAGCAGGTGAAATGCCGTCAGCAGGAACGAAGGAACGCGAATCTTTTGAGAAGACGCGAGTTTTTTCATCCGCTATGCCCGGTCATCTTTCGTGCTTCGCGTATCCAGATGCGCAGGATTGCCGTCCGGGGCGGAAACGTGTGATTGCCGTCGGAGACAGCATAGTCCCGGACAAGCCGCGCATGGAGGGCTGCCGGATCCTGAGCCGCAAGCGCTGCGCTATCTTTTATTCCTGCTTGTATGAGCATATTCGCGTTCCGGGCACCCATCCCTTTCAGCTCAGAGAGTTCAGCGCAGTGCCGCCAGGATTCGATATCTGCCGCCGAAACGGAAAGACGCTGCGCGAGCCCTTCCCGATCAGCCGGGGAGGAAGAGACGGCCAGCAGTGCCCCGGGAGTGCGGATGCCGGAGGCCGCCAGCGAATCGGCAGCGGCAGGCGGTATGCCCTGCAGATCAGATACTGAAGACCAATAGGAATTGACCGTCTTACTGTCCATGGCATGAAAGGTGACGGCACAGAAGAAAATTCCCCCTATAATCGTCAACATAATTAAAGAGGAGTGTACCTTTTTGTGTTGATTTAGTCTATAACTATCTTCCTCCCAGCTCCGCCCATGGCGGAAGATGCTTATGAAATTGTACAGGCAGTAACATTCCACCGTGAAGGGCGGAAAGCCCAGGAAGCCAAGCAGGGGCATTTCGAAGAGCTTCAATTCTTCAAAGAAGGGGACAGTGTAAATCCACTTGGTCCTTGCCCGGAAATTCCAGAACTCCCACAGCATGCCGCAGACAATCCCCGCAGTGAGCAGCAGAAAGAACATGCGGGTGGTACCCCGCTCCCAATCTCGCAGGATCGATTTTGTTCCCCAACGATAGTTGACGGGTTCCAGAATAAAGGTAAGCGAACCCCATATGAGCGGATAGCAGTAATCAGGAAACAGGAAGACGAGGGCCAGAGAAACGATACCAAGGGCGAAAAGGCATTGTTGCATCGATAGGCTGATGGATCGAGGCCTGACTCGGCTGTATTTGAAGAGCCCCAGCGCTGCCAGAAGTTCCGCGGTTTCAAAAAGGCCGGGCAGAACCGTGGCATAGGCCAGCGCGTAACCGGGCCATCGAATCACCCACAGGGGTATGACGTTGACGTAGTACCAGTTTTGCAGGAAGAGATTGACAGCCTCAAACAGGGTCCATATGACCACCGACCACAGCAGCAGTACCAGGAACTCACCACGTCTGTCCATGAGCAGGGAATTGCCTTTCATCCGGTAAATGAGGCTGTCGGCGATTAAAATATAGGGCCACCAGGCGAAGTAGTAAAACCAGGATGCAACAGGTTCAACCTTCTTCATCAGGAGCAATTGGGCTGCGACCAGAATGGCCAGCCCTATCAATCCGTGCAGATTTTTTCTTTTTCCCGAAGGCATTCGGCACTCACCGCGTGTATTTTTTGCTCAACACTGCTCGACATGGGGTATGATAGCCGCATTTGACCAGGTAATCAATAAAAAGCTGTTTTGTAAAGCCCGGCTTACTGATAAATCAAGACGTGCCGGAATACCCCGCAGCGCTGTTGCGAGGCAATTCACCGGTGGTTGATATCGGAGATCAGACCGGTAATCCCGAAAAAACTATTTTATTGACGATATGTTGTTAAGATGTTAAAAACAATCAATTTACCGGTGCGCGCGGAGCGGGAGACGGAAGGAATTTCGCGCAGCGTGTGATGGAGCGGTGAAGAAGAAAGGGACACCGGCATATGTTGGATTTTAAATACGTCCGCGATCATCTGGATATGGTGCGGGAGCGGCTGGCGCAAAGAGGCGCCAGCATAGACTGGGACAGCTTTCTGCGCATTGATGCGGCGAGGCGGGAGCTGCTGGTGGAGGTTGAAACGCTCCGCTGCCAGAGGAACACCGTTTCAGAGAAGATTGCGCAGTTGAAGAGAGAGAAGAAGGACGGGTCGGATGAGATAGAGCGGATGCGGCTGGTGTCCCAGCGCATAAAGGAGCTCGACGCGTTGCTGCAGGAAAAGGAAGCGGCCGTGCAGGAATTCATGCTTACCGTTCCCAATCTCCCTCACGCATCCGTGAACGCCGGCAGGAGCAGCGAAGACAACCAGGAAGTGCGCAGATGGGGGGATGTTCGGCAGTTTGGCTTTACGCCGCAACCGCACTGGGACATTGGAGAAAAGCTGGGCATTCTCGATTTTGACCGGGGCGCCAAGATAACCGGTGCGCGTTTCACCCTGTATACCGGTGCCGGCGCACGGCTGGAGCGGGCGCTGATTAACTTCATGCTCGATCTGCATACCCGGGAGCATCATTATCTGGAAGTGCTACCGCCCTTCATGGTAAACCGGGTGAGCATGACCGGAACCGGACAGCTGCCCAAATTTGAGGAAGATCTTTTTAAAATTGACACAATGGATTACTTCCTCATTCCCACTGCCGAAGTGCCGGTTACCAACATCCACCAGAAAGAAATCCTGCCTTTCGGCAGCCTTCCCCTGCGCTACACGGCGTATACGCCCTGCTTCCGGAAGGAAGCGGGATCCTACGGCAAGGAGACCAGGGGCCTCATACGGCAGCACCAGTTCAACAAGGTTGAGCTGGTCAACATTTACCACGCCCGGCAGCTCCTATGATGAGCTGGAGACGCTTCTCAGTCGACGCGGAGGAAGTATTGAAGCGGCTGGCCATTCCTTACCGGGTGGTGAATCTCTGCACCGCCGATCTGGGATTTTCCGCCGCCAAAACCTATGATATCGAAGTCTGGCTTCCCGGGCAGAACCTCTTCCGCGAAATTTCCTCCTGCAGCAATTTTGAGGATTTCCAGGCCAGAAGGGCAAACATTCGCTACAAAACCGGTGAGAAGGAAAAATCAGAATTTGTGCATACCCTGAATGGTTCGGGCCTTGCCGTGGGACGAACGGTGGTGGCCATTCTGGAAAACTACCAGCAGGAAGATGGAAGCGTCATCATCCCCGATGCCCTACGGCCGTATATGGACGGCATGACGGTTATAACAAAGGAGCGGAGGTACTGACAGCATGCCTGATGCGATGAGTCGCACGGTTTGAGCGCAGGGATGAGTAACAGCACGGCAGAGAGGTGAACAACCATGTCATTTATTGAATTTACGGCAAAGCACACCAGGAACCTGGATAAGGCGACGGTATCCATCAATAAAGGCGGCAGGATTGTTTTCTCACAGCGGTGCCTGACCGACTATCTCAAAGGGTATCCCTTTATAAAACTCTTCTATGATCCCGACAAGCGGATCATCGGCATTAAACCGGTCCGTGAGGAATCGCCTAACGTGTACCCGGTAACGGTCGCCCACGATGGAAAGAGCGCTTCGATTTCATGCATAGCCTTCTTTAAATATTTTGATATCGAGGACACGGGCAGAAAGATGGATACCCGATGGAACAAGGACACGCAGATTATCGAGGCGCGGGAACTGGTCAAGGGCGCACAACCTAAATCCCTTTTTGATCGCTGAGCCTGCCGAAAAACAGGCGTGAGCAGCGCACAGGAGATGCCATGGAGCCGATGAAAATCTGCCCCTTCTGCGCGGAATCAATCAAACTGGAGGCCGTTGTCTGCAGGTACTGCCACAACAATATAGTGCTCAGCGCCAGGGAACAGAAGGGGACATATGTGAAGGTCTGTTTGAAGGCGGGGGGTAAGATTTACTACGGGGATATTTTTGTGCCCGCGCATCTCGAACGGCTGAGCAACGTCATCAATGATGCCAGGCATTTTGTGCCGGTGGTGAATACCCGCGAGGAAACCAGCAGCACCGAAATCGAGCTGGGATTTGTGGCCATCAACAAGAGCGCAATTGAGTGGGTTCGTCTGCTGGAGAAGGGGTAACCGCCTGGTCGTATAACGTTCGGGGGCATTAATAAGACACACTTTGAAGGAGAAGCCAGAAGAGGGGAGGATGGATTATGAACACAATAAAAATGGCATCAAGCAGCAGTAGCCTTTCCCGCCGGCAGTTCCTCATGGCGGGTGCGGCTGCTGCGGTGGCGTTTGCCTGCAATAATGCGAAGGCAGCGGACCCAGCGGCAGGCATCCCGAATCTCATGCCGCCGCTTCCGTATCCGGAGAGCGCCCTGGAACCGGTCATCTCCGCGAGGACGGTTGGATTTCACTACGGCAAGCATCACCGTGGATATGCCGATAATCTGGTCAAGCTCGTGTCCGGCACCCCGCTTGCTGATGCTTCCCTGGAGAAGATTATCGCTTCTGTTGCCGGCAAGCCGGACCAGGCGGCCCTTTTCAACAGCGCGGCGCAGACACTGAATCATAACTTCTACTGGAAGAGCCTGAAGCCGGCGGGAGGAGGCACTCCGCCTGAGTCACTCAGGAAGAAGATCGAAGCATCATTCGGCAGCTTGGATGCATGCAAAAAGCAGCTGTTTGACGCGGCGGTCACCCAATTTGCGAGCGGATGGGCATGGCTGGTCAGCGACGGCGGCACGCTCAAGGTGGTTAAAACGGGAAACGCGGACAACCCGCTCACCGCGGGCAGGGTACCCCTGCTCACCATCGATGTATGGGAACATGCCTATTATCTTGATTACCAGAACCGCCGGGCGGACTATGTCACCGCCCTCATCGACAAAATGCTGAACTGGGAATTTGCAGCGAAAAATCTGTGATTCGGGAGGATTGACAAGAGAGATCAGATGCGGTAAAAAATTGCTATAGTTGCAAGCGGAGGGATGGCCGAGTGGCCGAAGGCGGCGGTCTTGAAAACCGTTTCACGGAAACGTGACGTGGGTTCGAATCCTACTCCCTCCGCCAGATTTTTTTTGTGTGAAGTGTAATAAACGGAGAGATGGCCGAGTGGTCGAAGGCGCTCGCCTGCTAAGCGAGTGTTGGGCGAAAGCTCAACCGAGGGTTCAAATCCCTCTCTCTCCGCCATGCTTAAAAAGACCCGGCTCGTTCTATTAGAGAACTGACCGGATTTTTTTGTAAACAGGCAGGCAGATCAGAGTCTGCCTGTTTTAATATGGAAATAGATTCAGTATACCCCCTCACCCTAACCCTCTCCCCCGGTGGGGCGAGGGAAATTAACAATTTTGATGCATGGCGGTGCCCCCGCAGGGGCATGGGTTTGTATCCATACTTGTGAGCCGTCTGTCTCCAAACTGATGGCACCGTCCCGGTCAGTCCTGAAAATCATGCAGCCCGCCTCTTCATACCTCTTGACAACATCCGGATGGGGCAGCCGGAAGCTGTTACCGCTCCCCACGCTCAAAAGTGCTATGCGCGGCCGGAGCATTTCAAGAAACGGTTTCGAGCTTGATGTGGCGCTGCCGTGGTGAGGGACCTTAAGTATGGTGCTCCTGAGACCGGGAAATGCGGCCATGATCTCGGCCTCGCCTGTCGCGCAAATATCCCCGGTAAGGAGGATGGAAGCCTGCCGGTATGCAAGCCTTAGGACCAGTGAATTATTGTTGATGTGTTCATCAGTGCCCGTGCCCGGCCTGTCGATGGCACGCATGCCGGGATGGAGAAATTCAATCTCAACCCCGTTGATATATACGGGTGGATGGCCCCTGGTGATGACCGCCCTGCGGATTCCCCGCTCTGCTATCAGGGACTCGAGAGCCTTGAATGCCTCTGAATCAATAGAGTCACCGTTGGTCCACACCTCTCCAACGCTGAAATACCTCATCACCGATATCAGCCCGTTCAGATGATCGGGATGGGGATGAGAGAGCACCAGGACGTCAATGTGCTTGATCTTTTTCTTCCACAGCAGCGGAGCGACAACCATGCCGCCGATATCAAAACTGTTGTCGTATGATCCCCCGCCATCGATGAGTATGGTTTTACCCTTCGGCAGCTGCAGCAGCATGGCGTCGCCTTGTCCCACATCAATGGCAGTAATGCACAGACGGGGATTCAGGTTGTTCCGGTAGTACCAGCAGCCGTAATCAATAACGGAGGCGGCAATGACCAGCACCAGGCAAAAGCGCGCCCACCGCCTGTGTTTGCTTATGAAAAGCAGCCATATGCCGGCATAGAAGAGGAATAGCTCCGGCAGAGTAGGGGTGGTGATACGATAGTCGGAACAGGGGAGGGTGGAAAAAAAGGCAACCACCGCGTTCGAGAGGCGGAGAAGAAGCCCCATGATAGATGCAGTCATCACAGCCGGCGGCGTGGCCACAAAGATTAAAAAAGATGTGAGAAGACCCAGTGGAACCACCAGAAAGCCGGTGAGGGGGACGACGATTAGGTTGGCGAATATCCCCCACGGTGAGAAGCGGTTGAAGTACAGGGCAACAATCGGAGCAGTGCCCAGTGTGGCGGAAAGAGTGACAGTCAGCACCGCCATTACCTGCAATGCCAGGGCATGATACCATGGCCTGCTGAGGCCGGGGAAATCAGGCGGTTTTTTAAAAGAGGAGATGGAAAACCGTGGATTGAAGTACAGGATGGCGGCCACCGATACAAATGAAAGCTGGAATGAGCAATCAAAAAGTGATGCTGGTGACACAACCAGAATGCAAAACGCCGCCAGCGCAAAAGTATTCCACAGGTCATCCTGCCGGTCGATGATGATGGAAAAAAGGTAGGCGATTACCATGACCGTCGCGCGTACCGCGGCAATTCCCGCTCCCGCAATGAGGCAATAAATGATTACCGGCAGCAGGGTCATGGAGGCGGCCAGTTTGGTGATGTTGGTCATGAGCATCAGCCTGGTCGAGCATCGGCAGAGCCCCTTGATCAGGTAAAGACTGATCAGGGCGATAATCCCGATATTGAGACCGGAAATGGCCAGCACGTGCGCCACCCCGGTGATTGAGAATTGATCGCGCATCTCCTGGGGGATGCCGCTTTGTTCCCCGGTGATCAGGGCGATGGCAATTTCAGCTTCCGGAGAGGCAAGATGAGCGGTAAAAAACTCCCGTATCTCCCGCCGGCAGCGTTCCACCAGGCACAAGACCGGATTCAGCGGATATTCACCGACCTTGACAATGGCATGCTTGGCATCCGGTGAGGCGGTGACAAAAATTCCCTGAAACGCCAGATACCGCTGATAGTTAAAGCTCCCGGGGTTGTTGAAATTTCTGGGCCGGCGGAGGGTGCAGGAGAAACGAACCACGTCTCCATAGCCGAGCGGCGGCGGCGGGTTTTTTACGGTTAGCAACAGCTTTCCGCTTACCGGGACTTCCCGTTCCCGTTCAATGATTTTTTTTGCCAGAACATAGTATCTGGTTTTGGCGGGAAAGACCTGCGGGGCTTGATAGAGAATGCCTTCAATGATGCGCCTGCAGTTCCCTGTAAAATTGGTTACGTGGTTTGCGGGAAGCGGCGGTGACAGCGCACCGGTGAAGTGCAAATGTCCGAGAATCGTACAGCATCCAAGCAGCAGCAGCGCGCTTCCCTGTTTCATCTTATACCGGAAGGAGAACAGGGCAGCCGGCAGCAGGAGAATGATGATCAGTATGAGAACCGGCCGCGGAATGGGTACATAGTAGCCCCAGACTACTCCGCACAGGTAGGCATGTAAAACAAAAACAAGGGGCCGCCGCACCGTCTTGTGTGTCGTAGGGGTGTCCATGGTCATAACATTTTTTTCGCAAAAGCCATACCAGTTCGAGGCACACCTGCAGCCGCTGATGGCGCTTATTGAATATGCTGTTGCTTATTAAAGGGTTTTTCATTATAATGGCGGCCTGATATGGTTAACAGTTTCGATGGCAGGCGATTCATCGTCGATGCGGAGATGTTCAGCTCAACAACACGATGATTGTTGCGTTCCGTATCTTATAAAACCCGTATGTTGCGCATTGTTGGCTCACTCCGTCATGTCCGCAGAATATAAAAACATTTTATCCATCGGTGAACTTACCCGGCTCATTAAAGAGAACCTGGAAAACACATTTGGCGAGGTCTGGGTTGAGGGTGAATTATCGAACGTGCGATGCCCCGCCGCGTCAGGCCACTATTATTTTACCCTCAAGGACGAAACCAGCCAGCTTCGGGCAGTTCTGTTCAGATATATGGGCAGGCAGGTCAAATTTGAGCTGGCTGACGGAATGCAGGTGATCTGCCATGGGCGGATCAGCCTTTATGAGCCGAGGGGGGAGTATCAGTTAATCATAGACTACATGGAGCCCAAGGGCCTTGGCGCGCTGCAGCTTGCATTCGATCAGTTAAAGGAGAAGCTGAGACTTGAAGGCCTGTTTGATCCGGAACATAAAAGGCCCATTCCCTTTTTGCCGGGTAGAATAGGGATCGTCACCTCGCCTACCGGGGCGGCAATCAGGGATCTCCTCAAAGTGATCGGGAGAAGGTTCCCGCCCATGGACATCCTGATCAGCCCGGTGAGGGTTCAGGGCGAAGGTGCCGCCCGGGAAATAGCGCAGGCCATAGATCGGCTGGGCCGGATGGGAGGGATCGATGTCATCATCGTGACCAGGGGCGGCGGCTCTCTGGAGGACCTCTGGGCCTTCAACGAGGAAATAGTCGCGCGGGCGATCTATCAATGCCCGGTCCCGGTCATTTCGGCGGTCGGGCATGAGATTGATTTCACCATTGCGGATTTTGTAGCCGACCTGCGGGCGCCGACTCCCTCTGCCGCCGGAGAACTGGCGGTGCCGGAAAAGGCGGAACTGGTGAAGCGCATGCGGGTTTTTTCAGACCGGCTTAAAAATCGCATGGGCCATCTTCTGGCGATGGAGCAACAGTCGCTGCGCTTTTTGGGAAAGAGAATGCCTGACCTGCGCCTGCTCCTGAGTGACCGGCAGCTGCGCGTGGACGATCTGCAGGGCCGCCTGGCGCCGCGCCTGATGCAGCTGCTGCGCTTGAAGCGGGAGGTGCTGAAAGGGCTGCGGGCGGTGCTGATGGGCAGAAACCCCGGACGCGCAATCGAACAGTACGGCAAAGGTCTTTCCCTGGCAGGCAGGGGCCTTACCGGGTCCGCGCGTCGCACGATCTCCACTCTGCGGCAAGCCGTCCAGGGATACGCGCAGGGTCTTGACAGATTGAGCCCCCTCAATGTATTGAATCGAGGCTACAGCATTACCCAGCTCCTGCCATCCCGCCGGATCGTGCGGGAGCGCTCGATGGTTGCCCCGGGAGACCGGGTGAGGGTTCGTTTGTCCAGAGGGGCCATCACATGCAGGGTGGAGGACGCTGAGGACTAACACCAATCCCGAGGTAGGATATCATGGCCGTAAAAAAATTTGAAGAATCCTTGAAAAGGCTTGAGGAGATTGTGAAGCAGCTTGAACAGGGTGACCTGACCCTGGAGGCATCGCTCAAGCTGTTTGAAGACGGCATAAAGCTTTCGCGCCTCTGTTCCAAGCAGCTGGAGGAAGCGGAGAAAAGGGTGGAGATGCTGCTGCAGGGGGACGGCGATACGCCGGAAACGAAACCATTTTTGGATGAAGGGGAAGAATAAACACGTATGACGCGACTTCTTGACGGGATCAATGGCCCGGCGGCGCTGCGCCTGCTGAAACCGGACCAGCTGCCTCAGCTGGCGCAGGAAATCCGGGAAGAAATTATCGACACCATTTCCAGAACCGGCGGGCACCTGGCATCGAGCCTGGGCGTGGTCGAGCTGACCATCGCCCTGCACTATGCGTTTAATACCCCGGATGATAAAATCGTCTGGGATGTGGGCCACCAGGCGTACGCCCACAAGATCATCACCGGGAGGCGGGAGCAGTTCCGCACCCTCCGGCAATACGGCGGCGCCAGCGGCTTTCCGCGCCGGGAAGAAAGCGTGTATGACACCTTCAACGTCGGTCACAGCAGCACCTCCATCTCCGCCGCGCTGGGCATGGCTCAATCCCGCTGCATTAAAGGCGAGCGCCACAAGGTTGTTGCCGTCATCGGTGACGGTTCCCTGATGGCGGGAATCGCCCTTGAAGGATTAAACCACGCCGGTCACCTGAAGAAGGATATCATTGTCATTCTTAATGACAACGAGATGTCCATTTCCCCCAACGTCGGCGGGCTTTCAGCCTACCTCTCGCGGATTATCACCGGCCAGTTTTACAACCGCTTCAAGAATGAATTTAACACCTTTATCGAAACCATCCCCGGGATCGGGAAGTCGATGCTGAAGGTGCTGAGGCAGTCCGAGGAATTTTTGAAGGGATTGTTTACCCCCGGCATCCTTTTCGAGGAGCTCGGATTCCGGTACATCGGACCCATCTCCGGCCATCGCTTCGATCATTTGCTGGAAAATATGGTTAATTTGCGCAGGCTCCAGGGCCCGATTCTGTTCCACGTGCTGACCAGCAAAGGCAAGGGCTACAAGCCGGCCGAGCAGGATCCCATCACCTTTCACGGCACGGGCCCGTTTGATGTGCCCACGGGCAGCCCGTTGAAGACGGGGGTTGCCGCGCCCAGTTATACCGGGGTATTTGCCTCGACGCTGCTGAAACTGGCCCGGGATGATAAACGCATCGTGGCCATAACCGCCGGCATGCCCGGCGGCACGGGCCTGGACGCCTTCAGCAGGGAGTTCCCGGAGCGATTTTTCGATGTGGGCATTGCCGAGCAGCATGCCATAACCTTTGCGGCGGGCATGGCCACGGAGGGATTGCGCCCGGTCACGGCAATATATTCGACCTTTTTGCAGCGGGGGTATGATCAGCTGGTGCTCGATGTCTGCTACCAGAAGCTGCCCGTGGTCTTTGTTCTGGACCGGGCCGGGATCGTGGGAGAGGACGGCGCCACCCACAACGGCCTTTTTGACCTCTCATTTCTGAGGACCATTCCCCACCTGGTGATCATGGCGCCCAAAGATGAAAATGAGCTTCAGCACATGCTCAGGACGGCGCTGTCCTATGAGTGCCCGGTTGCCATCCGCTATCCCCGGGGCAGCGGCTACGGCGTGAAGCTCGACGATGAGCTGCGCATCCTTGAGCCGGGGAAAGCTGAAATCCTGCGGCAGGGGCGTGATGCGGCCGTTCTGGCCATCGGCGTTACCGTATATCCGGCGCTGGAGGCGGCCGAGCGCCTGAAAGAGGAAGGCATTGATGCCTGTGTGGTGAACTGCAGATTTATCAAGCCACTGGACAGGCACATGGTGTGTGATGTGGCCAGGGCTCATAAAAAAATAATCACCGTTGAGGAGAACGTGATCGCCGGCGGCTTCGGCAGCGCTGTGCTGGAAGCCCTGTCGGAGGGGGGCGTTGCGGACGTGAGCGTCCGGCGTTTGGGTGTTAATGATGTGTTCGTGGAACACGGGTCCCAGGGTATAATCCGCAAAAAGTACGGGCTGGACGCTGAAGGCATTGCCGCTGCGGTCCGGGAGATGGTCGGTGACAGACAGAAAGTCTTCGCGGGGCGGGTCTGAGCGTCTTGACAGCGCGCTGGTGGCCCGGGGCCTTGCTGAAAGCAGGCACAAGGCGCAGGCCTGCATCATGGCCGGCACGGTGTTCGTGGACGGCAGGAAGGAAGTAAAAGCGGGCTCGCGCGTGGCTCCCGGTGCCGATGTTGAAATCCGGGGCGAGCCGTTGCCCTACGTCAGCCGCGGCGGTATCAAGCTGGAGAAAGCGCTGGATTACTTCAATATTACAACCGCCGGGAGGGTCTTTCTGGATGTTGGGGCCTCAACCGGCGGTTTTACCGACTGCCTTTTACAGCGCGGGGCGGCAAAGGTATATGCCGTGGATGTCGGCTATGGTCAGATGGCCTGGAAGCTCAGGTGTGATAAGCGGGTGGTGCTGATAGAGCGCAGCAACATCCGATACCTCGACCGCACCAGCCTGCAGGATGAGCCTGACGCCGCAGTCATCGACGTTTCCTTTATCTCCCTCATTAAGGTCATTCCTTCGGTGGTCCCCCTGCTCAAAAGCGACGGCGAGATCATTGCCCTGATAAAACCCCAGTTTGAGCTGAGCAGTGAAGAGGTGGGAAGCGGCGGGATTGTCCGTAACGCCGAAAAGCAGGAAAAGGCTGTCAATGAAGTATCTTCGTTTGCAGAAAAGGAAGGCCTTGCCGTTAAGGGTGTGGTTGAATCCCCGCTTGCCGGCCCGAAAAAGAACCGGGAGTTTTTAATTTATTTGGTGAAGAAGGGTGAGAGAATCTGACGATGGATGACCATGATTTAAAAATGAACGTTGAACATCCAACTATCCAAAGTTGAAGGATTGAGAAGCAGTGTATGATTGGAAGTTGAACGTTGAGCGTTCGATGTTGGACGTTCGTAGTGCGCGGTTTGCAGAAACAAGAAAAGATAAACGTTGAACAAGCGGGATTCTTTACGCGTCCAGCAGGTCGGGGGTGATGTCGCGGGATGAAACCGGTCCAAGGGCGGCCAGCGAGAGGTACTTCCGGTCAAAGATCTCACGGGCAAGATTTTGCACGTCTTGGGGCGTAACCGCGTCGATGGCCGTCAAAATTTCCTCCAGGGGAATGAAGCGGTTAAAATAAATCTCGCACTTGGCCAGGCGGGTCATCCGGCTGTCGGGGCTTTCGGCGGCCAAAAGGGTATGTCCCTTAAGGTGCTCCTGGGCGGTTCTGAGCTCCCCTTCGGTTATGCCCTGGTCCCTGAACTTGTTGAGTTCCGCAATAACCAGCTTGATGGCCTCACGCGCCGCCTTCCTGCTCACTCCCAGGTAGACCACGAACATTCCCGCGTCAAAGTAAGAGGAAAAGTAGGAATACACGGAATAGGCGAGACCTTTTTTCTCCCGGATTTCCTGGAATAATCGAGAGCTCATGCTGCCCCCGATGATGGTATTGAGCACATATCCCGCGTAACGGGAAGTGTCATCCTGGGTTACTCCCTGCGTGCCGATGCAGATATGTATCTGCTCAAGGGGCTTGCTGTAAATGGCCACATCGGATCCGGCCTTGAGCGGTAATCGTGCAGGGGAGGTATTGCACCGGGGTATGCTTCCGAAATGGTCATGAAAGATGCCGACAATCCGGTCATGATTGACTTTACCGGTCGCGGAAATGATGATTCTTGAAGGGTGGTAGTGATGGCGCCTGAGGAAATCGAGCAGCGTGTCGCGGTTGATGCCGCCTACCGTCTTTCTGCTGCCGAGGATGGGCATGGAAAGGGGATGGTCACGGAAAAACGACTTGCTGAACAGCTCCTGGATGTGCTCATCGGGGGTGTCTTCGGAGAGGAGAATTTCCTGAACGATCACCTCCCGCTCGCGCTCAATCTCCTGCGGGTCAAAGGTTGAATTGAGAAAGACATCGGAAATGATGTCTGACGCAACGCCGATATGCCTGTCCAGAACTTTCGCGTAGATCCCGGTATATTCTTTGCTGGTAAGGGCGTTGAGAATGCCGCCGACCGAATCTATCTCCTTTGATATATCCTGCGCTGAACGCCTGGCAGTGCCCTTGAAAAACATGTGTTCGATGAAATGGGCAATGCCGTTCTGCGCCGTATCCTCATCACGTGAGCCGGTTATGATCCAGACGCCGAGCGAGACTGAATGGACGGCAGGAACCTGCTCGGTGACGATGGTAACACCGTTTTCAAGGACTGATTTCTGGTACATATCGCAGGATAACCGTTCACGCCGCAGTGGTTAATTGTTTTCACGTTCCGGTTTTTGACCCAGCGCATCTTTCCGGCTCAGCCGGATTTTCCCCTGCCTATCGATCTCAATGACTTTTACCATGATTTCATCGCCTTCCTTGACCACATCGCGGACCGTTTTTACCCGCCCTTCAGCCAGCTGGGAGATGTGTACCAAACCGTCGGTGCCGGGGAAAATCTCCACAAATGCCCCGAAATCGACGATGCGCCTTACCTTGCCGCGGTAAATCTTGTTCAGCTCGGGCTCCTGGGTGATGGCCTGGATCATGGCGATGGCCTTGTGCACCGACTCAAGATCGTGTGAGAAAATGTTGACTTTCCCGGTATCGTCAATATCGATTTTTGCCCCGGTCTGCTCAACAATGCCCTTGATCACCTTGCCCCCCGGCCCGATGACGTCGCCGATTTGGTCGGTCTTGACCTGGATGGTGACAATGCGGGGCGCCCACACCGAAAGCTCGGTACGCGGCTCCTTGATGGTCTCTTCCATTTTATTCAGAATGAAAAGGCGGCCTTCCCGCGCCTGGGCGAGGGCCTTGCGCAGGATCTCGGGGGTGATGCCGGTGATCTTAATGTCCATCTGCAACGCGGTAATCCCCTCCCGGGTGCCGGCGACCTTAAAGTCCATGTCACCGATGTGATCTTCATCACCCAGGATGTCCGAGAGGATGATGAAGTCGTCGCCTTCCTTGATGAGGCCGAGGGCGATGCCGGCAACGGGCGTCTTGATGGGAACGCCGGCGTCCATCAGCGACAGTATCGAGCCGCAGACGGTTGCCATGGAGGAGGAGCCGTTTGATTCCAGCACATCCGAGACAATGCGGATGGTGTAGGGAAATTCAACATTGGAGGGGAGCACCCTGGAGATGGCCCTTTCCGCCAGCGTGCCGTGACCTATTTCGCGCCTGCTGGGAGAGCGGAGGAACTTGACCTCGCCCACCGAGAAGGGGGGGAAGTTATAATGGAGCATGAAGGCCTTTGATCCGCCGTTCTGCATGAGTGAATCGATACGCTGTTCGTCCTCGGTCGTGCCCAGGGTGGTTGAGGCCAGGACCTGGGTTTCGCCGCGGGTGAAGAGGGCCGAGCCGTGCGCCCTGGGCAGGATGCCCACTTCGCTGGAGATGCTGCGAATTTCGGCAAAGCCTCTCCCGCCGATGCGGATCTTTTCACGGGAGATCATTTCACGGATGAGCCGCGCCTCGATGGAATCGAGGATGTCGCGTATGGCCGACTCCTTGCCTTCATGGGCGGGAATGAGCGCTTCAATGGTCTCTTTTTCAATCTCCTGGAGGGTGTCGCGGCGCTCCTTTTTCCCGTCAATGCGAATCGCCCGGTTGATTTTGTCGCGGGCGACGCCTTCAACCTCCTTCAGGAGCGTTTCATCGGGCCTGGCTTCAATAAAGGTCATTTTCGGCTTGCCCACCGCCTGCCTGAGCTCGTCCTGCATGGCGATGATGTCCATGATGGAGCTGTGACCGCAGGAGATGGCCTCGGACATGGTTTCCTCGGAGAGAATGCTTGCCCCACCCTCAACCATTACCAGCGCATCCCGGCTTCCCGCCACGATGATATCAAGCGAGCTTTGCGCCAGCTGGTCCCAGGAAGGATTGATGATGAACCGGCCGTCGATTCTGCCCACGCGCACCCCGGCGATGGGGCCTCTGAAGGGGATGTCGGAAATTGTCAGGGCCGCCGAGGCGCCGATAATGGCCAGTATGTCGGGATTGTTTTCCGGGTCGGCGGAAAGCACCGTGGCGATGATCTGAACGTCGTTGACGAATCCGTCGGGGAAGAGGGGGCGCAGGGGGCGGTCTATAAAACGCGAGGTCAAAATTTCCCGCTCGCTGGGGCGGCCTTCTCTTTTGAAAAAGCCGCCAGGTATCTTGCCCGCGGCATAGGTCATTTCCTGATAATCAACAGTCAGGGGGAAAAAGCTGGCATTTTCCCTGGGCACTTTTGAGGCGACCGCGGTGACCAGAACGATGCTGTCCCCGTATTGAACGGTGACTGAACCGCTGGTCTGCTTTGCTATCTTGCCGGTCTCGATGGAGATGGCCCTGCCACCCCATTCACAGGTAACTTTTTTAATCATAATGGTCTGACTCCTTTTTTAAATGTATGTGCGCGAACCGGGAAACAGGCTGCTACTTTCTTATGCCCAGCTCCTCGATAAGTTTCCGGTATCGCGGCGGATCTATGCGCTTGATGTAGTTAAGCAAACGCCGCCTCTGGTTGACGATTTTAAGCAATCCCTGGCGGGAGTGATGGTCCTTGGCGTGTTTTTTAAAATGGTCGGTAAGGTAGTTGACCCGTTCAGTCAGCAGCGCGATCTGCACCTCGGGCGAACCCGTGTCCTTATCGTGCATTTTATGTTTTTGGATGATGTCCCTTTTTTGTTCTGTTGCCAGCGGCATGTATACCTCCTGCGCCTCTCGTGATTAGTGAATGGTGTTTTCCTGCGGATTATAAAAACAGACCCGTTTCCATGCAGCTCCGCCCTCGGGCAGCGTCGCCAGCCTGTCAGGGCTGACCAGGGATTGGACAAGCGCAAGTTCGCTCTCTCCGTCACACGCTGCCTGGAACAGCCCCGCCTTTTCCGGTGCGGGGGGGTGCACACTTTTCAGCTGCGATGCCGGGATGGTTTTCCTTGCCCGGAGGAGGTCCATAACCGGGGCGGTAACCGTTACCATGGGCAGATGTCCGAGTGATCGGCGGAGGGATACCATCCGCCGCTTGAGCACAGCCCGCTCGCTCAGCGAAGGCACATCCTGAAACGATATGGCATCATCCAGTCCGAATGAACCGCAGCTGAGCCTGGTAAGCGAAACCAGGTGCGCTCCGCATCCCAATCGGTGACCGATATCATCGCACAGGGTTCTGATGTAAGTTCCCGGGGAACAGTCAACCTCAAAGGTTACCAGGGGAGGGCGAACGTCGAGCACCTGCATGCGGTAGATATGCACACTGCGTGCCTGGCGATCGAGGCATATGCCCTTTCTGGCCAGCTTGTACATCGGTGTTCCGCGATGCTTCAGTGCCGAATACATGGGCGGAACCTGCGCAAGGACGCCGCTAAAAGATTGCACCGCATGGGTGATTTCCAAAGGGTCGAGGGGATACGAAGCGCTTTCGGCAATGACCCGGCCTTCCCGGTCCTGGGTGTCGGTTTCAATGCCGAGCAGCATGGTGGCACGGTATCTTTTGATGTCGTTCATGAGATAGGAAACCAGCCTGGTTGCCCGGTTGAGAAAAACGGCCAGAACACCGGTAGCCAGCGGATCAAGGGTGCCGCCGTGCCCCGCTTTCTCGACGCGGGTAACGCGTTTTACTGTGTTCACCACCTGATAGGAGGTGATGCCGTCCGGTTTGTCAATAATCAGAATGCCGTCCATAGCCAAGCGGTATGGGTAGGATACAATTCATCAGCCATGTCAGGATTACCAGCACGGTCACTCTTCAAGGGCAGTCGGGTCGGAGGATTCCCTGAGGCTGTCAAGGATGTGATCAATTTTTGTACCATACTCCAGTGAATGATCATATATGAATACAATATCAGGTGTGGCCCTCAAATGCAGCTTCCTGCCCAGCCCCCTTTTGAGAAACGGGGTTATGCGCCGCAGCGCCCGGGTTGAATCTTCCACCCGGTCGGGCGGGCCGAGAATGGTGTAATAAATTTTTGCCAGCTTCAGATCCCGGGACACCTCAACTCCGGTAATGGTTATAAAACCGAGGTGAGGATCCTTGACCTCCTTATGGAGCATCTCACAGATTTCTTTCTGGAGGACATCGGCCACCCGGTCTGACCGGGCATATTGTTTAAGCATATGCGGATCACCCGAACCGGACGCCGCAGATGAAGAGCGCGTTTCCTACAGCGTCAGGATCTCAATGTCGGACTTGACCACTTCAGCAACGTTTATGGTCTCGATAAAATCCAGAATCGTATCCAGCGACGAATTGGTGAAGCGCCGGTCGTTGCTTACCAGGCACAATCCCAACTGGGCGCTCTGCCAGAGATCATTGTTGCCCACCTCGGCTATGGAAACATTAAAACGGTGCTTCACCCGGTCAATAATCTGTTTGACGATGCGCCGTTTCTCCTTGAGCGACCCGTTCTCGCGCATCAACAGGTCTAAACGGCATACTCCGATGACCATGGTGGTATTCCATGCCGAGCGCGGAGGAACTCGGTCAGCCGGTTATAATTTGGTGGCGAACTCCTCAACGGTATAGCATTCGATTATGTCCCCGGCTTCAAATGCATCAAAGCCCTCTATGCCGATACCGCAATCATGCCCCGCCTCGACTTCCCGCACGTTATCCTTGAACCGCTTGAGCGAGTTGATCTTTCCCTGGTGAATCATGCTGCCGTTTCTGGTGAGGCGAACCATGCTTCCGCGACTGATCTTTCCTTCGGTGACCATGCTCCCGGCGATGGTGCCCTGCTT
This sequence comes from uncultured delta proteobacterium, assembly GCA_963793865.1. Taxonomy (GTDB): domain Bacteria; phylum Desulfobacterota; class WTBG01; order WTBG01; family WTBG01; genus CAZWCD01. The sequence continues at coordinate 1,099,204 of CAWCBP010000001.1, read as the reverse complement.
GGACAGGTTGAACACCTGGCGCACTTCCGCCCTGCCGGCGAGCTTTTCAACCACCGTGGGGGCGAGCAGCCCTTCCAGTGCATTTTTCACGTCGGAGATTGCGTCATAAATGATCTTGTAGTAGCGGATGTCCACCTTTTCCTGCTCGGCAAGCTGTTTTGCATTCGGGTCCGGCTTGACGCCGAAACCGATGATGATGGCCTGTGAGGCGGAAGCGAGCATGACATCCGATTGATTGATGGCACCGACGGCACCGTGGATAACCGATATTTTTACGTTTTCATTTCCCAATTCCGCCAGGGACTTGGTGACGGCATCGAGGCTGCCGTGCACGTCAACCTTTATAATCACGTTGAGCTCTTTGACGGAACCATCACTTATCTGGCTTTGCAGCCCTTCGAGCGTAAGCCTGCCTGATTCCGCAAGGCCCTGCTCCCGCTGCTTCTGCTGCAGATAAATACCCGCCTGCCGTGCTTTTTTCTCTTCATCAATAACCAGGAAAGTATCTCCCGCATCCGGCATGCCGGTGAGTCCGATCACCTGCACCGGTGTGGAAGGGCCCGCCTGCTGAATTGATTCACCCAGGTCGTTGATGAGGGAGCGCACCTTGCCGAAGTGAACACCGGAAATAAAGGTGTCCCCGACTTTAAGCGTTCCTTCCTGGACGAGGACGGTGGCCATAATGCCCCGGTTCTTATCCAGCCTGGCCTCAATGACCGTTCCTTCCGCGGGCTTGTTGGGGTTGGCCTTCAGCTCCAGCATTTCCGCCTGAAGCAGAATGGTGTCAAGGAGGGTGTCGATGCCGGTGCGCTGCTTGGCCGAGATTTGAGCATACAGGGTTTCTCCCCCCCACTCTTCAGGAAGAAGTTCATATTCAGTCAGCGCCTGCTTGATACGCTCGGGGTCGGCATTGGGCTTGTCAATTTTGTTGATGGTGACAATGATCGGCACCCGGGCCGCCTTTGAATGATCAATGGCCTCAATGGTCTGGGGCATGACCCCGTCGTCTGCGGCAATGACCAGAATCACGATATCGGTCACCTTTGCTCCACGGGCGCGCATGGTGGTAAACGCCTCATGGCCGGGCGTGTCGATGAAGACAATGTTTCCCTTGTCGAGGCGCACGTTATAAGCCCCGACATGCTGGGTGATGCCCCCGGCCTCGGTTTCGGTGACGTTGGTTTGCCTGATGGCATCGAGCAGCGAGGTTTTGCCGTGGTCAATGTGGCCCATCACCGTAACAATGGGCGCGCGGGGCAGCAGGGCATCGGGCGAGTCCTGCTTTTTAACCAGGATCTGCTCCTCCTCCCGCTTTACCATCTCTATTTCATAACCGAATTCATGCGCGGCAAGGGAGGCCGCGTCGGCATCGATGATTTCATTCAGCGAAGCCATGACCCCGAGCTGCATGAGCTTTTTAATAACCTCGGCCGCCTTGACGCTCATGCGTTTTGCCAGCTGGCCGACAGTTATGCTCTCCACGATCCTGATCTTCCGCTTGATGGCCTTTGGCACGGTAATGGCGGTTTTTTTGCCTTTGACCAGGGAGATGCTCTTTTTCTTCCGGGGAGGGAAAATCTTGGTTACTTTGGCAGGCTCCTCAAGCGGCAGCACAGTATCCTGTTCTTCCAGCTCCTTGGATGAGAGAGGAATGTTCTTTTTGACCGCAATGTCCTCCGCGGGGAAGAATCGTTCTCTGCCGCGCTTCTTCTTTTTCGCGGGGAGCTTCTTCTCATCCTCCTCCTCTTCGGGGAGGACGATCTTGGTCGGAAGTATCTTAATCTTGGAAGGCTTGGCTTCCTCTTTTTTCTCGGCGCCGGCTGCTTGTGCGGGGCCAGGCGCTGCGGGAGCAGTCTGCTTTTCCTGCGGCGCGGCAGCCTCTGCGGTTATTGCTTCCCTGGCAGGTTTTGTCTCCCCGATTTCCTGTGCTTCTTCCGGGGCGGGCTCAACCGGCGTCCCGGAGGCCTGTGCCGCCTCCTCAGCGGCGATTTCCGTCACCTCAGCCGTCGGCGGCTCTTCGTGCTCTTTTCTCCGCCTGCGGATGATGGTCGGTCTGAGCCTTTGTTCGACAACGGTTTCAGCTGTCGGCGGATTCAAAAGGTTCTTGATGCGTGCCACGTCATCTTCAGAAAGGGCGCTCATGTGGTTCTTGAATTGAATGCCCAGCTTCTTGAGATGCGGGGTGAGATCCTTGGCGGTTAAATTAAGTTCCTTGGCTAACTGATGAAGTCTCATAATACTCGTTGTTGTTGGTAAATGTATGTGCCAATGCTCAGGTGATGATATGGTCCGGCGCAGGCAGGCCTGATCGATAACCCCCCTGCTTAGGGTTCATCAGGGGCGGGAGCGTCTGACGGCACTTCCTTCGCGTTCTCCTGCTGGTTAATTATTTCCTGCGCCGCCTCCTTTATGGCCTGCGCCTTTTTCTCACCGAATCCGGGCAATTTGGTAAGCTCTTCCACCTCCGCCTTTACAATGTCCCGGGCAGATCCGTATCCTTCGTTGAGCAGGGCCTGGGCGCTGGTTTCACCAATGCCCGGAATTTGCATGAGATTATCAAGAGCGGTCTTTGATTCGCCCTCAGCCTCGGATTTGCTCTTGATGTCAATTTTCCATCCGGTCAGTTTGACCGCCAGCCTCACATTCTGGCCCTTTTTGCCGATGGCCAGGGAGGTTTGATTGTCGGGCACTATGATTTCCATGGCCCTTTGTTCATTGTATAAAATGACCTCCATGATTTCTGCCGGTGCCAGGGCACTGCAGACAAACTTTGCCGGATCTTCAGACCAGGGAATGATGTCAATCTTTTCCCCCCTCAATTCCTGCACGATGTTCTGGACACGCGCTCCCTTGGTGCCGACGCAGGCGCCGACGGGATCGACATCAGGGTTGGACGAATCAACCGCTATTTTCGTCCGTGTGCCCGGTTCACGGGCAATGTGCTTAATGGTGACAATACCCTCATTGATTTCAGGAACCTCTGTTTTGAAGAGTTCCCTGATGAATCCCGTGCATGTCCGGGAAAGCACGATCTGAGGATCCTTGGTGGTCTTTTTAATGTCCAGAATGTATGCCTTGACCCTATCCCGCAGCCGGTAGTGCTCCCTGGGCACCTGCTCCTTGGAAGGAAGGATGGCCTCGGTCTTGCCCATATTGACGATTATGTCACCGCGGTCAAAGCGCTGCACAATGCCGTTTACCAGCTCGCCCTTGCGGTCCTTGTAGTTCTGGTAGGTGTTTTCACGTTCGGCCTCTCGTATGTTCTGAATGATCACCTGCTTTGCGGTTTGAGCGGCTATTCTGCCGAAATCAGCAGTGTTGAGTTTGACGCCGAGGCTGTCACCTATTTGCGCATCCGGATCCAGAATTGTTTTTGCCTCCTCAAGCGATATTTCACTCTTTGGATTTTTTACTTCGTTGACCACATTTTTAAACTGGAAAAGTTCAACCTCTCCCAATTCGCGGTTAAAGTGGGCCTCGATTTCGCTGTTGTGCCCGTACCTGTTTTTCGCGGCCTTGAGAAGCGCCGCCTCCAGGGTCTTAATCAGCGTTTCCTTGTCAAGGTCCTTGTCTTTTCTGACTTCTTCCAGTATGCGGTCAAGCTCATTAATCATAAGTAAACACCTCTGTTGCCCGGCGAACTGATTTTACCGGGTCTTTTTGCCTTTTTTAGTAAGTTCGGGAAATTGATATGCGATGTTGGCTTTGGATATCAGGGCCATGGGAATGCTGTACTGCTGCGCATCACTGTCAATGATAATGTTTCCATCCCTGCAGCCAACAAGCGTGCCCTGGAAGTGCTTCCTTCCGTCAACCGGCTCGGAGCTCCTGACCTTTATAATTTCGCCGCGGAATTGTATGAAGTCCTTTTCCTTCTTTAAAACACGATTCACGCCCGGAGATGATACCTCAAGAATATATCGGTGAGGAATAATGTCTTTTACATCGATCACATCGCCTAATTGTCCACTTAATCGGCTGCAGTGTTCCAGGGCAACGCCGCCTTCCTTATCAACATAAAATCTGAGCACCCAACCCCGCGGCTCACTGAAGAACTCGATGTCAACCAGCTCCAGCCCCTGCGACACAATAATCGGCTCGGTAAGCTCTCTTACGGATTCAATAAGGGTTGTAACCATAAAACGCGGTCAATAAAAAAAGTGGGAAATCCCCACTTTTGCTAAGTGATGTGCAACCATAGCACAGATTTAATCCCGATGCAAGCGGAAAAATCCAGTGGAATAATGGAGCGGGCAACGGGCCTCGAACCCGCGACCCCAAGCTTGGGAAGCTTGTACTCTGCCAACTGAGCTATGCCCGCTCTGACAAATATATACCTGAAATACTTCATTAAAGTCAACATATTTTCTTTGCTGCACCGGTAATTATCAGGGAAGGGGATCCCGGCCGTCCCTGAATTTTCAGGTGCCGTCATGCAATAAAGTTATTTTCTCCTTTACATAAAGGTCGTCATGATATAAATTTCATACCTTTATAAAAATTAGATGTATTCAGCGCAGCCGGCACATATAGTAACCGGAGAGCGGGAAAGGGCGATCTGAACAGGTGGTGACGGGAGGGAACGTATAATTTATGAAAAAGAAAGGAATGGTCAGGGAATATATCGAGGCCTTCGCGGTGGCAATTCTGCTTGCACTGCTCATAAGGACCTTCGTGGTGCAGGCGTTTAAAATACCTTCGGGATCGATGGAAGATACGTTATTGGTGGGTGACCACATCCTGGTCAACAAGTTCATGTACGGGGAGCGGATACCGTACACGGATCTGAGGTTCTTTGATTTTAAACGCCCGCAGCGGGGCGATGTTGTGGTGTTTATCTACCCTGAAGACGAGAGCAAGGATTTCATCAAGCGAGTGGTTGCTGTTGAAGGTGATACCATCGAGGTAAAGGAAAAAAAGGTGTATGTCAACGATACCCTGCAAAACGAGCCTTTTGCCGTTCACAAGGATAATGCCGTTATACCGGCGCATGTGACCAAAAGGGATTATTTCGGACCGCAGCGGGTTCCCAAAGACATGCTCTTTGTTATGGGAGATAACCGGGACAGGAGTGCGGACAGCCGTTTCTGGGGATTTGTGCCGCTGAGCAAGGTTAAAGGCAAGGCCTTTCTCATTTACTGGTCCTGGAGCGGGTTTATGCGGGACATCAAGTGGAGTCGTATAGGAAAGTTGATACATTGACTTTACACTACGAAAACCAACCGGGGGGCATTCGTGCCGGCCTTCTTGCAAAAGGATAAAAAACTGCCTGCATGATTCGTTATTCCACAGCTTACACGCTGGCACTCTGCATCAGCCTTTTTGCACTCGCGGGATGCAATCAGGATGCACCGTCAATGCGGGCTCGCTTCCGTCAATACAATCTCCTGCTCATCTCAATTGACACCCTGAGGGCTGATTACGTCGGTGCGTACGGTAATAAAAAATTAACTCCTGCCATCGATGCACTCACCGGCAGGAGCTTTCTTTTTGAATCAATGTTTACCACGTCATCGACCACCCTGCCTGCCCATCTGTCGCTCATGACATCGAAATATCCCCGCGACTGCAGAAACGGGTACGCGGTGCAGGATTCGGTCACTACCCTGGCCGAAGTGCTGGGCCGGCATGGCTACACCTGCCTTGCCGCCGTCAGCGCGTTGCCCCTCGATCCCCGCTTCAATATCCAGCAGGGATTTTCGTACTATGACGCTGATTTCTCATCCTGCCGGGGAAGCGTCAATCTGAAAAACAGGAAGTGGTTTGACCACGACTACGGCGTTTTTGACTGTAACGCTGAAGAGACCACCCGCCGCGCGATTGCCGTGCTGGAGAAACAGAAGCCGGCCGCCCCGTTTTTCATGTGGGTTCATTATTACGATCCCCATCTGCCCTATGAGCCCCCTGCGGGCTTTTACGATCCGGGCAAGGTTGTGCGCACTGATTTTCCATATTTTCTTAAGCCCGGCCAATCGGACCTTGCCAGCCTGCAGGAACTCTACAGCGGGGAAGTCAGGTTCGTTGACGCGGAGGTGAAGAAGCTTCTGGAAGGTGTGGGCCGGCTGTCTGATCCGCAGAAAACCATCATTGTCCTGGTTGCGGACCATGGCGAAAATCTCTATGAGCACGACGGGTACCTTGACCACAGCAGGGTTGTCTATGACACGGTGATGTGGATCCCCTGTATTATGCATCTGCCGGGCTTCGCGGGAAAGCGGATCGCTGAACTTGCCAGCATCGTTGACGTGATGCCGACGCTGGTCGACCTGCTGGGGATTGAGATGAAGGGCTGCGACGGCGTCAGCCTGGCCGGCCTGATGGAATCGGCTGACCCGGCCCCGGTTCGCACCTACGTGACCTGCGAAACAAACGATTTTGGCGTGAAAGATGAAGAGCAGTCAATAGCGGTACGGACCGGGACTATCAAATATATTCATAATAACTGGAATACGGGGAAAGACGTGTTCTTTAATCTGCGGGAGCTGCCGAAAGAAAGACGGCCGGTTCAAGTAGATGATACAAGGAAACAGGAGCTGGCCGGATACTACCAGGAGTGGAGAAAGCAGTACAAGTCCGGGAATCTTGCCATGCAGCTTAAGCTTGATACCAAAACAGAAGATGCCCTCAAAAGTCTGGGATACTTGCAGTAACAGTGAGGGGCCGTGAAGATAAGATTACAGATACCCCAGCGCCTTCAGTTTTTCTACCGTTTCCTGCCGCTTTTCTTTTTCCGGGGACGATGGGAGCGGATGTGCTGCTGATACCCAATCCTCGAGCTTTTCTTTGAGCCCATGCGCCAGGGATCTTATTTCGGGCGTTGGGGTGCGAAGAAGGTTTTCCTGTTCATAAGGATCAGCAGAGAGATCATAGAACTCCTCAGTTTGTGTATAGGGCGTTTGCATATAAATTATGTTTCCCTTTCTTATGCAGCGTGCCTTGTTGGCGTGCGGCCATCCTGAAGATACCTCGGGAACCTTCCACGGCTTTGTCAGACTTGCCTGCCCGTAGACATAACGGTCTCCAATAGATGCGGCTGCGTTGTTTACGTCAAACGACTTTCCATCGATTCCCGGCGGCGCAGGAATATTCAGATAGCTAAGAACAGTCGGCATAATATCGATGCTTGAAAGAGGATTTTTTACAACCGTGCCCCCGTGTGCGGCACGGGGCAGACGGATCATGCACACGGCGCGCATGCTGGTTTGATAGGTGGAGGTACCATGATGAAAATAGGGCATGTGCTCCCAGAAATTTTCTCCGTGGTCGCTTGTCACAATCAGGATGGCATCGTCAAGTATGCCCTTCTGTCTCAGATAGGCAAGAAGCTCTCCCAGATGATGATCCATGTATGAAATTTCACCGGCATACCCCAAGGCCGCTTTTTTGGAAAGCTGCCAATTGTCCTCACTCAGCGAGTGGGGACACGAGTAGCTGACGGTGATTCTTCCGTCCGGGGATGCGCTATCCCCTTTATCCCAGCGGTACATGGTGTCATAGGGGGCCGGCGGCTCGAAAGGCTTGTGGGGGTCAAAGTAATGGACAAACAGGAAGAGGGACTGATGAGATGGCAATGAATTTATATGGCTGATGACCGAACGGGTTACCGATTGGGCAGACCTCTCGTGCTCGGTCAGCTTTCCCTCCCCGACGAAGCGTTCGTAGGTTTGATCATAATGGTCAAACCCCTGCGCAAAATCGAACCGGCTGTCCAGTGCAAATGATCCAATGAACCCCAGGGTTTGAAAACCAGTGCTTTTCAGTATCTCCGTCAGCATCACATTTTTATTGTTTACCATGTACCCGTTCTGCGGGTTGCCGTGATTGTGGGGGAATGTGCCGGTAAAGAGCGATGTGTGGGAGGGGAGGGTGGTAGGTACTACCGTCATGTACTGGGTAAAGAGAATGGATTCGGCGGCGAGACGGTCAAGATAAGGAGTGCTGATCCAGGGATTGCCGTAACATCCAATGTGGTCGGGCCGGGTTGTGTCCAGGGAAATAATGATTACATGTCTGGCAGGCGACTTGGAGGTGATGTTCGAGCAGCAACCCAGAACAAGACACAGACATGCATTGATTAAGCATTGGACATAGCGCATATTTTAATGACATCCCCTGATGAACAATGATTAGCGGGAAGGAGTTTTAGATCGAATAGGAAACGTATCTCCGGAAGGAGCGTAAGGTAAAAAAATATCTTTGACTTTTATAGAATATTCGGTATGATTACCTTAAACCTTTAATTTAATCCCGTGAGATTAGAAAGGTGTCCATTCATGTCTTTTACCGTCAGTAACAGGTGAAACCTCTTTGCCCACCGGGTGAAGAGGTTTTTTTGTGAGGAGCACCATCATGAGCCGCAGGAAAAAGCTGGTTTTAAACGGGGAAGAAATCGAGAAAAGTTTAAAAAGAATTGCCCACGAGATTGTTGAGAAAAACAGGGAGGGGGAGCATCTCGTCCTGATTGGCATCATGAGGCGGGGGGTTACCCTGGCCCGCCGCCTGTCCCGGTTGATCCGGGACATCGCGCAGGTTGAAGTACCCATCGGCGCCCTTGATATTACCCTCTACCGGGATGACCTGTCCGAGATAGCCGCACAGCCGCTGCTGAGAAAAACAGATGTGCCGTTCAGCGTTAAAGGCACCAAGGTGGTGCTGGTGGATGATGTGCTGTTTACCGGGAGGACGGTCAGGGCTGCGCTTGACGCGATTATTGATCTGGGAAGGCCCTGCTCCATCCAGCTGGCCGTGCTCCTGGACCGTGGCCACCGCGAGCTGCCCATCAGGGCGGACTACGTGGGCAGGAACATACCCACTTCGGCCAACGAGGTGGTGGAAGTGAAATTGACCGAGGATGACGGCGTGGATGAGGTCATTATAGAGGAGGAGTCATAGTATGCCCTTACGCAGCAAGGATCTTCTTACCATTGAGCAGCTCAGCGTGGATGAAATCAAGCTTATCCTGGACACCGCGGATTCAATGAAGGAAATATCCAGCAGGGATATCAAGAAGGTTCCCACCCTGCGGGGGAAGACGGTCATCAACCTCTTTTACGAGCCGAGCACCCGCACCCGCACCTCCTTTGAAATTGCCGGCAAACGGCTCAGCGCGGACGTGGTCAACATCTCCACCTCCAGCAGCAGCGTGAGCAAGGGAGAGACACTCAAGGACACGGGAAAAAACCTGCAGGCCATGAGTCCCGATCTGGTAGTCGTCAGGCACTCTGCCGCCGGCGCGCCCAAAATCCTCGCTGATGCGCTTCCGGCGTCCATCATTAACGCCGGTGACGGCGCCCACCAGCATCCCACCCAGGCATTGCTGGATGCCTTTACCATTCGCGAAAAGAAGGGAACCTTTGAGGGTTTGACGGTATCGATTATCGGGGATATTTCCCACAGCCGGGTGGCCAGGTCGAACGTTGCCTGCCTCACCAGGCTTGGAGCCCGGGTGAAGGTCTATGGTCCCTTAACCATGATTCCGTACTTTGTTGAGGAGCTGGGTGCAGCCGTCGCCCCGAGCATGGATGATGCCGTCGCCGATGCAGATGTGATTATGATGCTCAGGATACAGATGGAGCGTCAGAGCGCCTTTCTTTTTCCTTCCCTGCGGGAGTATTCGACCTTTTTCGGCCTGAACCTGGAGCGGCTCAAGAGGGCAAAAAAGGATGTGTTGATTATGCACCCGGGCCCGGTCAACCGCGGTGTTGAAATAGCCCCTGAAGTTGCCGACGGTCCATATGCACTTATTTTGGAGCAGGTCGCCAACGGCGTGGCGGTGAGAATGGCCCTGTTATATCTCTTAATAGGCAAATAGGAGGCGCAGATGCTACTGATACGCGGGGGGAGGGTTATCGATCCGCAGAACGGCGTGGATGCACAGCTTTCAATTTTCGTGCAAGACGGTAAGATTGTTGACCTGTTTCCTGATCCCGGTCAGCACAAGCATAACCTGGCCAACGCGCGCATTATCAATGCGGAAGGATGCCTGGTGGTTCCCGGCCTCATTGACATGCATGTGCACCTGCGCGAGCCCGGTCATGAGTACAAGGAAACCATAGAGACCGGATGCCGGGCGGCGGCGGCGGGTGGATTTACCTCGGTTGCCTGCATGCCCAACACCAGCCCGGTGAATGACAACCAGGCGGTGACCGAGTACATTCTTGACCGCGCCGCGAAAAGCGGGTGCGTCAATGTCTATCCGGTTGGCGCCATAACCGCCGGACTCAAGGGCGAATTCCTGGCGCCCATGGGGGAACTCAAGGAAGCAGGAGCTGTGGCCGTTTCCGACGACGGGAAGACGGTCAAAAACAGCGAATTAATGCGGCGGGCCATGGAATACGCGAAAAATTTTAGAATGCCGGTCATCTGCCACTGCGAGGATTCGGATTTGGTCGGGAACGGCGTCATGAACGAGGGATGCACCTCAATGCGAATTGGGCTCAAGGGAATTCCCAATGCTGCCGAAGATATAATCGTGGCGCGCGAAGTCAGCCTGTCCGAACTTACCGGCTGCCCTGTGCATATCGCTCACGTAAGCACGAAAGGATCCGTGGATATTATCCGGGAGGCGAAATCCCGGGGAGTCAACGTGACCGCAGAAACCGCCCCGCACTATTTCACCCTGAGTGATGAAAGCCTGGAAACATTTGACACGCATTTCAAAGTGAATCCGCCGCTCAGAAGCGCGCGGGATGTTCAGTCAATTAAAAAAGGCCTCAAAGAAAACGTCATTGATGTGATCGCAACAGACCATGCGCCTCATTCATCCCTGGAAAAGGACGTGGAATTTGACTATGCCGCTTCCGGCATCGTCGGGCTGGAGACGGCAATGCCGCTGACATTAAGGCTGGTTAAAGAAGGGGTGCTGTCAATGCAGGCTTTGATTGAAAAATGTGCCGTTAACCCGGCAAAAATTCTGGGAATACCCAAAGGAACGCTCGGCAGGGGATGCGACGCCGACATTACCATCATAGACCCGTCAGCCGTGGGACGCGTTGATGTCAGCCGCTTCAAATCAAAGAGCCGCAATTCCCCGTTTAACGGCTGGGAGGTTGAAGGCAGGGCACGCTATACCATCGTAAAAGGAAGGGTGGTAGAAGATGGGTGCGCGCCCGGCTAGCGCGGGGCATCCAGTGAGGGGTTAATCATGCATAGTATTTTAGTAGTCGACGACGAGCCGAGCATCAGGGAATTTCTGCAGATCATGCTCGCGCGGGAAGGCTATGAAGTTTCCTGCGCCGAAGACGGCCGGGAAGCGATCACCCTTTTTGAAAAGAGCCCCTTCGACGTGGTCCTGGCGGACATCAGGATGCCGAAAACCTCGGGCTTTGAAGTGCTGAACCGCATAAAAGAGCTGTCCCCGGGAACCAAGGTGATAATGATTACCGCCTATGCGTCCTTTGAATCCGCCGTGGAGTCGATGAAAGAAGGCGCCTATGATTACATTGCCAAGCCCTTTAACGTGGACGAGGTAAAAAGAACGGTCAGCAATGCCCTGCAGTCGGTCAGGGTTCCGGAGGATGCCGTACCGCGAAAGCGGGAGAAAGGCAGCCTTGAATATTTCGAGGGCATCGTGAGCGTCAGCCCGGAGATGCACAAAATATTTGATATGATTCCCAGGGCCGCCTCATCAAAGGCGAACGTGCTCATAACCGGCGAAAGCGGCACCGGCAAGGAGCTGGTGGCGAGGGCCATTCATAACCACAGCCCGAGGAGAGAGGGGCCGTTTGTGACCATGAACTGCGGCGGCGTTCCCGAGCAGCTGCTGGAGAGCGAACTGTTCGGCTATACCAAGGGCTCGTTTACCGGCGCTATCAGCGACAAAATAGGCCTCTTCCAGGCGGCCCACGGGGGTACCATCTTCATGGATGAAATTGGAGATCTGCCGCTCCCGCTGCAGGTGAAATTGCTCAGGATCGTGCAGGAAAAGTCGTTCAAGCCCGTAGGCGGCACGCAGGAGGTACGGGTTGATGTGCGGATCATATCCGCGACCAATATCGATATTGAGGAGATGGTCATCAACGGGGCCTTCAGGGAAGACCTCTTTTACCGCCTGAATGTCATTCAGATACGCATCCCTCCCCTGCGGGAAAGGAAGATGGACATACCGCTCCTGGCCCGCCATTTTCTCAAGAAGTATGCACAGGAATCGGGCAAGGAAATCCGCACCATTTCTTCCTATGCCTTAAAGATGCTGCTGGACTACAGCTTCCCGGGCAATGTGCGCGAGCTTGAAAATATCGTAGAGCGGAGCGTCGCGCTGGAAACCTCAAACATCATACTCCCCGAGAGCTTGACCCTGTCCCGCTACAAAAATGACATGAAGAAAAACGAGCTGATTGATACTGACATACCCCCTGAAGGCATTGACCTGACTGAGGCAGTGGGCACATTGGAAAAGCACCTGCTCCGCAAGGCGCTGCAGAAAACCAATGGCGAAATAAAAAAGGCCGCTAAATTGCTGCATATACCCTATCGGGCAATCAGGTACCGCCTGGAGAAATATGGAATCAAGGATGCGGGGACGGTGTAAACCATGATGAGTGAGCACACGACAAAAGAACCTCGCGAGGTGCTGATGGCGAGGATCAAGTGGCTCATGAGCCTTCGTCTCGTGTTAGCCACTTTTTCATTGGGTACGGCAGCGCTGGTCCAGATTACCGAGGGGAAAGCCTATCTCGACGCGTATCTGCTGCGGCTGTATTGCCTGGTTGGAATCGTATATTGCCTCAGCCTCCTGTATGCCTTTCTCATCAGGCGGGTTAAGAATCTGGAGGCGTTTGCCTACCTGCAGCTCATCCTGGACACGCTTCTCATCAGCGGCCTGATTAGCGTCACCGGCGGTGTGCGAAGTGACTTTTCCCTGTTCTATTATCTATCCATTATTGCGGCGGGAATCATCCTCTATCGCAGGGGCGGAGTGATATTGGCCTCGGCGGGCAGCATCTGCTATACCCTGATAATCGCCCTCGAGTACAGCGGTATTATCCATACCGCGGACCTCGCCATGGCGCCGGCCAGGGTGGATGGAGCGGCGTCGCTTCTGTTTTCAGTTCTGATGAAAATAACCGCGTTTTATCTTGTCGCCTTTTTAAGCGGTTTCCTGTCGGAGCAGGTTCGACAGTCAAAAGAGGCGCTGAAGGTAAAGGAAAGCGATTATACCCGGCTGGAAACCCTGCACAGGAATATTATCGAAAGCATAAACAGCGGACTGCTGACGGTCAATGGAGCAATGAATATCACCTTCTTTAACCGGGCAGCCGAGGTAATCACCGGCCTTAGATTTTCTGAATTGAGCGGGAGGCATCTCGAGGATATTTTCCCGGGACTCCTCAAGGCCGCGGCCATCCCATCCCGGAACGGCAACGGGAACAGCGGTCCCGGGCCCCGCTTTGAAATTGCATATCTGAGGAACGACAATAAAAAGATTTACCTGGGATTTTCAAAGTCAACGCTTAAGGACGGAGAAAGGGAAAGCCAGGGAGAGGTGTACACCTTCCAGGATGTCACACGCTTGAAGGAGATGGAAGAGCAGGTTAAGATTGTTGACCGGCTGGCGGCGGTGGGGAGGCTGGCATCGGGCATGGCTCACGAGATTCGCAATCCGCTGGCATCCATGAGCGGCTCAATTCAGGTCCTCGGGCAGACGCTGCAGCTCGATGCTGATAACAAGCGATTGATGGACATTGTTTTGCGGGAAACCAACCGTCTGGACCAGTTGCTGTCGGATTTTGTGCTGTTTACCCATCCCGATGACCGAAGGAAGAAAGTGATTGAGCTGAACTCGGTCATCATGGACACCGTTGAGCTTTTCTTGAGCAACCCCGATCACGGCTCCATCAACCTGGTAGCTGATCTGCATGGATCAATCATGCTGGAGGCGGATCCGAACCAGATAAAGCAGGTGCTCTGGAATCTGTTTGCCAATGCGCACCAGGCAATGAGCGGGGGAGGGAAGCTGCAGGTAGCTACAAAAATAGCGGCGGAGGAGACAATCAGCGATGTGCTTCAAGCTGCAGGCAACGGCTACCGGTCGGCAGAATGGGTCCGGCTGGAGGTTGCTGACACCGGGTGCGGCATTGATGAAGCGTATATTGATAAGGTCTTTGATCCCTTCTTTACCACCAAACCCCGGGGAAGCGGACTGGGACTGGCGATTGTGTACAGCATCATTGAAAGCTACAAGGGCCACATCTCCGTAAAGAGTCAAAAAGACCGGGGAACTGCCTTCACCATTCTTCTTCCCTTGCATTCCTAGCCCGGCACTAATGCATCCTGCGATTCCTGCACACGGTTTCGACCATTAACGCCGGATTTTCTTCTGCCCGGTAAATGGTGTGGAAGGGTTCAATGGAATAGCCCTGCCTGGCCAATTCATTGAAAAGCGCCGTGTCGTAATTTAAAAGCCATATCTCCCGGCCGGAAAGCAACGCCTGCTGTAACTTTTCCTCGCTTTCCTCGCGCATGCGTGATCCCCACTCCCCGGCAAGGCATTCTGTATTCAGCCACAAGCCCGTATATGATGTGCCGTAAAGGTAATGCTCGAAGAGAATGCCCTGCGTCCATTCCCCTGCCGCGAGAAAATCGGGACGGGCCGCCTGCTTGAGGGCGAGGATTGAATTCCGGTACTCTGTGAGGCGAGAGGCAGTCATGCTAATTTGCCTGCCGGTAATGCCTCCGGATACAGTCAGGGCCAAAATACAATAAAGGCCTACAGCCGCAGCAAGCATGCGGCTTTTATGCCGGCTGGCGTACAAAAGAGCCTTCATGCCTGAAGCGACTATGATGCAGATAAAAGCATATGCGGGAAGCTGGACAGGAACATCCCCGAATCGCTCACCGGCAACAAAAGTGATAAGCCACATGCTAAAAAGCGCTATTCCCCAATCCCGCGTCATTTTGTTTTTCATGATATGAATGCAGCCGGCAAACAGAAACGGCAGATACCAGAGCATGCCGAAAAAAAATTCCCGATATTCCTTCGCGAAGGCTTCATCTGCATTCATGGCAGCATGGGATGCCTTCAGCAAACCACGGCCCCCTGACACGTAGTCAGAAAGGTGTGGAACCACTATAATGCCTGTTAGCAGAAGGAATGCCGCGGCGAATCTCGCAAGCTGCTTTTTATTTCTTCGGAATGGAAACAGCATGGCAAGCCCGAAGAGAGCGCTCGGGGTTATAAGAAAGGACAATGCGTAGGAAGCGCCTCCGGCAATGGGGCTGTTGCGCTGAAGCAGAAGCAACGCAAGCAGGAAGAAGAAAAGCTGCGGCACGTATACTTCGGCAAAAACCGCGTTATGGGCAAACACATTGGTTGTAACCAGAATGAAGCATGCCAGCAGAGAGATTAAACGGCTGCGGGTTATGCATAAGGTAATTGCAAACAGAAGTGACGCGCAGAGCGCTCCGCACAGGCAGCTCATGAGATTTAAGGAGTAATCGGAAGCGAAAGGCAGAAAATGAATAAAAGGAATGCCAATGAGGTAGTACCCGATATGGGTAGTCCTCTGTGATACATCCAGGGATAGAATTTGCTGCAGATATAGTGCGGCGTCACCATTGGGCAGGGCCCCGGGAGAAGAAAGTGCAAAGAGGACAAAAGAGATGAGAAAAACAAGTGCGGGAATTATGAATACGCTTATAAGCAATGCTTTCCCAGGCCGCGCCTTCAGTGAGTGAGCGCGAGGAATTCAATTTCATTGATGTCACTGCAGGATTGGATTGCATTATTGCCTTCATCCTACCATGCCGATTGACTTGTGACGGTCAGAGGCTGATGCCGTTTCGTAGCGGGCAAGCGCAGCAGCATACCCGTTATGTAAACCGGCAGCCACCCGAAGTTCATCAATCCCTTTTTGTTGTGCCTGCGACTTCAAATACATGATTCCCAGGTTGTAATGTGCGGGCGCATAACTGCCGTCTTCCTTGATGGCCCGCTTGAAATAAAACTCAGCTGCAGCGCTGTTTCCCTGTTTGCCGGCAATAATGCCAAGCAGGTTGTCAACCATGGCCGGGTTCTCGGCAGAGGGACGCGCCTGATGAAGTATCTTCAAGGCTTCATCTGCATTTCCGCTTTTCTCTAAAAGCATGCCCAGGGGTGACCTGAACGGAAGCTGCATACGAGGCGGAAAAGTATGAGGGCGTATATTCCAGGGCGGATCTATATGCGTTGATGGCTTTTTCCGTCTGTCCGTTTTGCTGATAGAGTATTCCAAGGTTTTTATAAGTTGTATAGATATTTTTTACCGGTTCAAAATAGCGGGAGTTTCACGCTGTTGGATGTGCAACCGGCGAATCTGCCTCAGTGTCCTTTCGATGAATGAGAGCGGAGTCCGATAATCATGGTTTCTCATAATTGTCCCGCCGGCATACAAAAGACCGATCAGAGCGCATCCGCCGAATGCAATTCTGAGATGCGCGGCCTTCCTCGCGTCTTCATGCTTCAAACTTCAAAAATAATCACGGCAAAGATGAGGCAGAAGCCGATGGATGGCAGGTACAGATAATTTTCTTTTGCCAGGGCGGGGAGCATAACAATGTTGAGCACGGGAAGCAGGGTAATCGCAATCCACACAAGCGCAAAACTGAGGGTACGGCAGTACCTTAAAGAAACCGCAAAGGTTATCAGCCACACAATGCAGGTCACAAAAAAGGGTGATGCAACCGTTTCCTGCCATGAGCCGGGAACAACCATATTGCTGTAATAGCTGAGCTGTAATGGAAAGAGAAGCTTCTGCAGGTAAAAGCCCAGTGTGTGGATGATCAGTCCTGTTTTCTGGGGCACGGTGTACCACCCGGCAGGGACGCTTTGGTCACTGCTCATCCCCACGGCAGCAACCCTCAGGACAAGGTATAGACCAAGCGTGCATGCCAAACAACAACAAGGAAATTATAAAGCCCCTGTCCTTCCAAGGAAAATTAGTTCTATCCACGCAGAATAAGTAAGCAACGAATACGAGCGGAAGCGTGACGGCCATCTCCTTGCAGAGTAATGACAGGAAATAGCATAGACATGCGCCAATGATTGCCGGTATCCTGGTACGATTTCCATCATAACGGCTGATGTTGACTAAAATGGTAAGTCCCCAGATAAAAAAGAGCGTTGCCAGAACATCCGTTCTTCCCATGACATAGGAGACGGAATGGGTATGGATGGGGTGAAGGGCAAAGAGCGAAGCACCGGCAAGTGCGGGCCGGTAATTGCCTGAGAGCAGATTCAGAAATAAAAAATAAACAGAAAGTGTCACCATGCTGTGAAAAATTATATTGCTAAAGTGATGACCCGCCGGGTTTAAGCCGTACAATTGAAAGTCTAATATAATGTGTCAGAATTACCAGGGGGCGGTAGTAAATGAAGGATTCACCGCCCAGCTTCCCCCAATAATCTGAGGAAAAAGAGGCCAGGACAGTCTGAAAGTCTCCGATGTGTTCGTTTCTCAAAATAAATTGACGATCACCCGCCACAAAATCATTGGAAAGAGTGTTCCAGTATACGCCCGCGGAAAGCAGAATTAGAAAGACAATAATTAATATCTGCCACCGGTTATTCATTGAGAGACCTTTCATAACTTACAAAATCTTGGATAGAGTCCAGTCAAGCACTAAAGGTTCCTCACATTCGTTCGGAACATTAATTTTTGCCTTATAAAGGATTTTCTCGGGAGAGCAGAGTTGCGACTCGCGATATCCGCATACGATACTTCATAGTATTGCATCGACTTCTGAAAACAATAACTTAATAAAAAAAAGAGCACCCCATAATACCTCGGTCAGATTTATATCTAAAGTTGTTCGAAAGGAAGACGAATAGGAATAGAAGACGGCATTAAAGCTGATTAGCAAAAACCATTCAATACCCTTCTGCCCGGTTGCCACTTCAGAACTTCTCCCGCTGTTTTATGGTTTCATTTTTGCATTTAAAAGCATGGTATTGGTTCCGATGGGTGGTACTATTTAAGTCCCCAGTGAGACATGCGCAACTATGTTGTTAACGGTAAGAAAAATTAATAGTCATCTGCTGTTTTCAGCGATTATTGTGCTGGTTGCAGTTGGCACATACTGGAATTCCCTCCAGGGAGGATTTATCTGGGATGACAGAGGGCTTATTATTGGTAATGCCGACTATTTGAGCGACTGGAAAAACCTCTTTGCTGCATTCGTCAATCCATTATTTGGAGACATTCCTTATTACAGGCCCCTGATATCATGGTGGTTTATAATTGATTATCAACTGTGGGGAGCTAACCCCTTCGGGTTTCACTATACCAACCTTATTGTACACACCGTCAATGCTCTTCTGGTATATCTTTTTATTGTGCTGCTTTTTAAAGAGGCCACACTTGCTCTTTTTACCAGCCTGCTCTTCACGGCGCACCCGGTTCAAAGTGAATCGGTTGCCTGGATAAGCGGCCGGAATGATATGCTGCTCACTCTTTTTGTCCTGATCAGCACAATTCTTTATCTTCAACGGCGGTACCTTAAGGGAATAAAAGGGGTACTAGCATATTCGGGGTATCTTGTTTCCTACGCATGTGCCCTGCTGACCAAGGAAAACGGGGTCGTTCTGCCCCTGTTGTTTATGCTGCTAGATTATTTTTTCCCTGAGCGTGGTAAAAGCAGAGCAAAAGATTATTGCGGGCTGGCGCTTGTCACCGTTTTATATTTTGTAGTAAGGGCCAGTTTTATTGGGCAGATAGGCATTGAAGTGGGTGAAAGAGATTATGTCCATACGCTCTATGGTGTTATTGGATCCTATGCATACTATTTTAAAATGCTTTTATTACCGCTGTTTCAATCTGCAGCACCTGTTATAAATGCATCCTCTTTTAGTGTCAGTTCTTTTGCCCTTGTCCTCTGTTTGTCAGCCCTTGCTATTTTGTGTTGTAAAAGATTTAAAGAATTGTCCTTCGCCATACTTTGGGTCACTGTCTCCCTTCTTCCTGTTTGCGGCATAATCCCTTTGTCTATTCCGGCTCAGGAGCACAGACTCTACCTGGGGACTGTGTGTTTCAGCATGATGCTGCCGCTTGCTGCCGTCCGGCTGTCATGTCTTCAAACACAGACGAAGAAAATTAACAAAGCGATAGCGTTAGTTATTGTGCCGGCGGTATTGATTTTCTATTCAGCCAAAACGGTAGCGAGAAATTCTGTATGGGAAAATGAGCTTTCTTTCTGGACTGAAACCGTTCACGATTCCCCGGGTTCATCTGTTGCGACGAGCAACCTGGGACTTGTTTATGCCCGGGCGGGGGAACATCAGATGGCGATTGGGGAATTTACAAAGGCTTTGGCATTGGCTGATCAGGGAAGTATGTATGCTCCCGGGGGAAGGAAAGTTGAGCAGGGGAAGCTATTCAATAATCTGGGACAAAGCTACTATCAGTTGCTGCGAAAACATGTGCAGATTGAAGCATATTCAATACCGGCATTTAAGGCTGATGAAACAATATTCTGAACTGGAAAGGAGATGATGCGCAGAGGCTTTATAAATTGAGCCTCGCTTATTATCAACGCGCGCTCAGCATTAATCCTGCCAACGCCGACGTTCATAACAATCTGGGAGATCTTTTTTATGTAATGAATAACTACACTGATGCCGAAGAGGAGTACATGAAGGCTTTGAAGCATAATCCGGACAACGCTCAATATTATAATAATCTGGGTCTCGTCTATTATGGTTTGAAGAACTATGATGGCGCAGAGGAGAAGTTTAGCAGGGCCATATCATTGCAGCATGACTTTTTGGAAGCGCGCAATAATCTGGCGCTCGTTTATCTGCATCGGGGCATGTACCAGAAAGCATTGGAGCAATTAGAGATGGTGCTGTCATACGGACAGAATAATAATGCCGGGGTATATTTTAATCTTGCCCTGGTTTATCTGCGAGGCTTTCATGACAGTGAACGGGCCGCATACTACCTCAGAGAGTCATTGAGATTGAACCGGCACATCTCGAAGGATCAAATGGTTCGCGATTCTTCCTGCGGCCGAAGTAACAACAGAGCGATTGACCGTCACACCTGACCGGCGGCACGTCGTGCTGTGCAGCTATGCTTACAAAAATTGTCACCCCGGATATAAATTTTGTTATTGGCCAATAAAATTCATGATTATTAACTGTCCCGACAAATGCACGTATTATAAAAAACAATGACTTACGCGCTCCATCTGTTAATGGCACAATACTTGCTCATTTACCGAAGCACAATGAGCGAAAAAACAAAAATAGGAAAGGAAGGAGGTGAAGTTGGTCTTAGCTAGTGAAATAATTTTTCATTAACCTATTCAATTAAAAGGAGGTTGTTGCTATGATGTCAAAAATGAGAATGAGAAAAGAAAAAGGTTTTACGCTGATTGAATTAATGATCGTTGTCGCCATTATCGGTATCCTGGCCGCAATTGCCGTACCTAATTTCATTGCGTACAGAAACAAATCCAGAATCGCATCATGCGTGTCCACCACCGAAGGCATAAGGGCAGGTATGGCGGGATTCGCGGCTGATTCCATTGGAAATGTTTTTCCACTTGAAGGTGATCTTAATAATAACTGGGACAACATGCGCAATACCATGGCCGGCAATGGTGTTACCCTGAAAGGTTCCCCGATTGACCAGAATTTTCAGCAGACATTCACCTATGATACGTTTGATTCGGACGGTGACGGACTGGTTGATGATGATTACTATTACATCTTCAGGGTAAATGGTGTGCCTACAGATTTAACCGGGGCACAGATCGAGGTTCGTCCTTCGATGATTCAGAGACAGACCTACTAATCAAGATCGGAACAATATTTAGCCAGTCTGAAAAAAGGAGGCATAAAATGCCTCCTTTTTTGTGTCGCAAGTTTTTAATAATGCTCTTTTTCTTTGCAATACGCTAAAAATTCCTTATCATAAGATTGATTTTGCACGATGAATAAAATTATCTGGGCATTTTAAACCGTTAGAGTTAATCTGTTGTAGCTGCGAGCCATTAAATATTTTATGTTCCTTGCTTTTCATTCGAGTCAAGCGATACATCTTTTATTTGGATATAAATTGTGTGCATTACGCATTATGCTTACACATTGGTATACATTTGATTCGGTTCTTAGATATGAAGTGCTGAGATGAGTGACAGGCTAACCTATATATGCACAAAGACAATTGAATGGTCTCTTATTTTTATTATTGCGGTAGTCCCGCTTATTATCAATCCCCTTGCCTTTGATGTGTGGTACCGTCCTAAAATTGCATCGGTGCAGGTCCTGCTGCTGATAGCTGGTATAGCATGGCTGGCTATGGCCCTGTTCAGAAAAAAAGGTTTGCATTGGCAGTGGAACGCGCTGACCAGTTTCAATTCTTGCTTACGTGATTGCCGCCGCTGTATCAACGATATTTTCCATAAACACGGCATTGAGCTTCTATGGTGATCCCCTTCGCCTGGAAGGACTTTGTACCATTGTAACCTATGTCGCATTAGTTTTTCTTTTTAAACATAATGTGCAAACCCCGGAAATTTGCTGCACGATTGTTTTTCGGCTTCGTCCTCTGCGCGACGATTGTCTCCTTATATGCTTTATTTCAATACTTTTATTACAATCCCACAGAACATTTTTTTTATAAATATTTTCCCAAAGGGAACGGAGTCGGAAGCACAATTGGCAATCCTAACTTTTTGGGGAAATATCTGATCCTTATTATACCCGTCGTCTTAGCTTTGTACATATGTGAAACCGGTAGGTTCAGGCTGATGAGCCTTGTTTTGTTCCGCGGCCATTTGTTTTGCCGCGATGATTGCTACCTTTACCAGAGCGAGCTGGCTTGGATTGCTGGTTGGACTGACGCTATTCCTGTTCTTAGCTTTAAAAAATTCATTAATGCGCGGAAAATTACCGCGGCTTGCCTGCATTATCGTAACTTTTATTTTAATCGTGTACACTTTTTAATCTCCACACGCTCAGAACCAGGCAAAAAAAATCATCTTTCCCTGACAAGAAGACTCGCGGCGAGGTAGTCCGGAAAGCGGTGACCAGTTTTGATGTCGATAAGGGCAGAGGAGTTGCCACAAGATTATATGTCTGGGATAAAACCGTGCAGCTAATCAAAGAGAAACCTTGGTTTGGATATGGTCTGGAAACGTTTATGCTGGTGTTTAAGGACTTCAATCAGGAATATACGGATATTTTTCATGACCGGGTAATAATCGACAGGGCTCATAACACCTATCTGGATACGGCTTTTGCAATGGGACTTGCCGGTCTGGCAGCTTATCTTGCTGTTCTTGTCTTATTTTTGGCGCATGTCTGGAAGATTCTTCAAGAGGTGAATGATAAATCACGGAAACTGTTCTTTCTCAGCATCTTGACTGCCGTTGGCGGCTATCTGATTAATGACCTGTTTATTTTTTCAGTGGTTTCAGTTTCTCCGACCTTCTGGTCTTTAATGGGCCTAACGATAGCGGCTGGAGAGCTTGTTCGTGCTAATGGCAAAACTGTACAGCCCAAAGATCAAAAATCGCACGTGACTGTCATTGGTATGACCATAACATGAAAGTTATCTTTACCATCAGGTATTTCCATCCCTTTGTCGGCGGGACAGAGAAGCAGGCATTAACCCTGGCATCTCATCTTGCCGAAAAGGGGATTGACGTGACCATCCTGACCAGCCGCTTTCAAAGAAGCTGGCAATGCCGTGAATGCATTGGGAATGTCAAGGTGGTTCGTCTCTGTTCACCCAGGATCAAGGTGATAGGGGCGCTGATCTTTCTCTCATGCCTGGCCGCCTATCTTATAAGGCAGCAGAAGAACTATTCAATCATTCATACCTTTCAAATAGGCTACACCTCCTTCATGAGCATTCTGCTCGGCGTATTATTAATGAAACCATCACTGCTCAAATTGGCGAGCAGCGGTAGCGGCGGAGATATCAAGAGAGCAAAAAGGACTGCCTGGGGAAGACTGTGCCTGATGATGGCTAAAAAGGGCATCACGCATCATTGCGGTAAGTGAAACTGTTAAGAGGGAGTTGATGGAAGAGACAAGTGCCTCCCGCCAAAATCTCTTCCATTGCTAATGGTGTCGATTTGACTCTTTATGAACCGGCATATGGATAAACCTGAAATGCGCAAGCGCATGAACATTCCCGATGAAAAACACCATCATTTATACAGGAAGGCTTTCCCCGGAAAAAGGGGTCGATTTTCTTATCAGAAGCTTTGCGCTGCTCGATAAAACGACGCCCTGTCAGCTTGTTAATCATTGCTGACGGTCCGGAGCGGAAAAATATTGTGAAGCTCATCAAGGAGTGCATAGGCAGGTGATTCCGTACTGCTTGTTTCCGTCGCAGAAGATGTTGTACCGTATCTTGAGGCTTCAGATTTGTTTGTGCTTCCCTCCCGATTTGAAGGCCTTTCGAATGCGCTGCTTGAGGCAATGGCCTGTGGCCTGCCGGTCGTATCGACCAGGGTGGGAGGAGCAAAGACCTGATAGAGGACGGCGTAAATGGATTGCTGGTTGACGTAGATAATGAGGAACAGCTGGCAGGTGCCATGGGTCGTGTTTTAGGAGACCGGCAACTGGCAGCCGCTCTTGGGAAAAATGCCAGAGAAACTGTAAAGGCAAAGCATGATATAGGCAAGATCGCTGAAGCTTACATTGTCCTCTACAGGAATCTTCTGGCGGAAAAGCGGGTTAAGGCCACTGATGGAATTTCTTAAACCATTCAACAATATGGTGCAGGACCCGGCATATCTGGCAACCTGCTGGAGGAAGTTACGGCGGGAGTTCAGACTCTTTGACTATGATTATAGATTCCTTGACGGATTCAGTTTTGCACCGAAGTCGATCTGCCTTATCCTGACCGAGTCATGCAATTTGAAGTGTCTCATGTGTGATATTGGGCAGAAAAATGAACGCAAGCAGGATAACGGGTTTTCACCGCTGACTGATGCCATTGCCAGAGGTGAAGAGCTCATGAAACTGAATGACTGGAAAGCGCTGCTTGATGACATAGCCGGATTAAATGGTCGTCCGCTGGTTTTGCTGACAGGTACAGAACCATTCCTCTATCCTGGGATACTGGACCTTCTGGATTATGGGCTTTCCCTCAACCTTCAATTTCACATCACGACGAACGGTACGCTCTTATCGCGGTTTGCAGACCGATTGGTGGAGCTCAGCACAAAACCTGATTCGCTGCGCATTACTATTTCACTTGATGGCATCGGCGAGGTCCACGATACCGTACGGGGAGTGAGAGGCACCTTCAACAGGGCACTGGAAGGATTAAAGGCGATTGACGATAATAAAAAGGAAGCTCAAGAAGCGATATCCCGAAATTACCATTAACCATACCATTTCCAATCATAACCATATGCACATTCGGGACTTCATCGAATGGTTTAATCAATATGAATCTCAGCTGCAAGGAATAACCTTTTCACACCTGTGGTTTAAAGACGGCTCAATTGTGGAAAATCATAACAGGCATTTCGGTGCTCAATTTCCCGTACAGCAGGAAAATATTGCGGCCGTGGATGTCACGGCAATAGATATGGCGTATGTCCATGAACAGCTTCATGCCATACAGAGGGAGAAAAAGCGCTTTCGTTTTTACATAGCTGAAAATCCTCCTTTGACAGGTGAGGAAGCAAAGCTCTATTATACGAAACCCGCTGAACCGGTTTTTTATAATAAATGCCTGGCGCCCTGGAGAAATGTTGCCATCAACCCTCATGGCGAAGTAATCATAAGCCCGCTTTGTTTTGCCGGTTCACTGGGGAATATTAAGAAGCAATTCTTTTTCCGACTCTGGAATGGAACCTCCTTCAAACAGTTTCGCAGAAATTTGAAAAAGTCGGCATGTATCCGGCTTGCACCAGGTGCTGCATGCTGTTTGATTCAAAGCCCAAGTATTATAAGATAGGGCAGATGCTGTGAGGAGAGGGTACAGGGTTCAGGGGTCAGGGAACAGGGTCAGAAGAAAGGGTAAGTCATCGATCAGCAGGAAGACAGGGAAATATGAAATACAGGCTGCTCAATTATCTGGTCTGTCCTGAGTGCGGCGGCGAACTGAATATTACCGTATTCAGGGAAAAAAGGGTTCAATCAGTTCACATCGATCAGATAAAAAGGTGCGACCGGGTATGTGCATTTAAGGGTCATAAGAATGGGGTATCCGATAAGGATGTTGATTGCGCACTTTGTCTGACATATGAAATTGAAGAGGGTATGCTTTCCTGTAACTGCAGAAATGAGTACCCGGTTGCTGACGGTATCCCGCGGATGCTTCCAGATGCATTCAGTGAATTGGGGAATTTTTCAGAACGATATAAAGATTTTCTTGACCGGGTGCAAGCCGGTAAGGCTTATAGTAACGATGCAGCCAGTGAACGCCCTTTGGCGCCGCAGCCAAAGACACAAGCAAGCTTTGGGTATCAATGGCTCAGATATAATGTTAATGATGCGTTTGAAGACCGAAAGATCTTCCTTGATGACTCGCAACTGTCGGAAGAGTGCTTAAAAGGCAAGGTGGTTCTGGACGCCGGATGTGGTATGGGGAGATATACGGCCATTGCCGCGGGCATGGCGGATGAAATCATCGGTTTGGATCTGAGCCGGAGCATACTTAAGGCACGTGAGAAAACCAGAATTCATCCGTTAGCGCACATCATACAGGCTGACATATTGCACCTGCCCTTTAGAAACAGGCAATTTGATGTAATCTACAGCCTGGGCGTTTTGCATCATACGCCTGATCCCCGTCAGGCATTTTTAAATTTAGTGAATTGCCTCAAAAAAGAAGGAATCATTTCTGTCTGGCTGTATGGTGCTGCTGGGCATTTGCCGATTTCAAGACCAACCCCTTGAAGCCGGATCGTGAGAAATATGTCAGTAATAATTTTGCAAACAGATCACTGGCTTACCGTTTCGCTACGCGAATTATATATAATTTGCGCGACTGGTTACCACCAGGATGAATGTCCCGCTGCTGTATATGCTCTGTTACCCGCTGGCGGCTATGGGGAAAATACCGCTGATCAAGTACCTTACTGCATCCGTTCATCCGAATTGGCGGGTGAGGCTGCAGGAAAATTTTGACTGGTTTTCTCCTGAATACCAGAGTCATCATACCCGGAAGGAAGTAAAAGGATGGTTTGATGAGGCAGGAGTGGAAGTAGTTTCAATTCTGGAACACGGTTTTATCCCCAAGGTAGGTTTGAAGGGCGTGCTGCGAAACGGCTTGCAAATGTTAGCCAAAGATATTTGAAATTTCGTAGGAGCGTCTTCAGGCGCGATGCATCGCGGCTTAAAGCCGCTCCTGCCGGCCTATAAAAGTAGTCACCTATGGCAGATAGCAATAAGAGAAAAAAGGTATCTATCGTCATTGGCCTTCTGCTTCTGTGCATCACGGCCCTTTACTTTTTCCCGGTTGTTTTCAGCAGCAAAACATTTGCTTCAAGGGATATGTATGCCTTTTTTTATCCCAGGCAATTATTCGCCGCTCAATGCATAAAAAGCGGGATTCTTCCCCTGTGGAATCCTCATCTTGCCTCGGGGGTTCCCTTTTTGGCAAATCTGCAGAGTTCTGTGTTCTATCCCTTAAGCCTTATCTATTACATCCTGCCGTTTGGCACGGGCTTTAAGTATTTCATTGTGCTTCATTACTTTCTGGCAGGGGTAGGGATGTTTCTGCTCATGAGGCATTGGGAGTATGATAATTACGCCGGCATGTGCTCAGCCATCGTATTTATGTTCGGCGGTTACATGATTTCCATTCTGGATAATGTCGCATTTCTCACTGCGGCGGTGTGGCTGCCGCTCATCGTGTTAGCGTATGCCCGCTTTTTAAAAGGAAGGAATCAGCTCTATCTGGTCCTCACCGGTGTCCTTATCGGACTTCAGATTTTAGCGGGCGATGCATCCTGCTATGTGATTGTCGACATTCATGTTTATGATCGCCTATCATCTTTTCTGCCTGCGTTCAGGACAATATCAGTCTCTCGGATCAAAACCCCGATCACTCTGGTATATCCCGTGTGTCTGGTTAATTGGCATTTTGCTTTCTGCCATTGTGCTTATCCCTTTTGCAGAATATGTCTTTTCTTCGACACGAGCGGGCGGGTTCAGTTATGAGGAGCTGACCAAGTGGTCATACCATCCTCTGGAGCTGTTGCAGCTGCTTGTTCCTTACCTGTTTGGATCCACCGTTCCCATGAACCGGTGGTTCGGGCAATTCTGGCTGGATACATTTTATATTGGCGTTTTGCCGATCCTGCTGGTGATTTTTTCCCTCCGGTGGTCCAGGAACGGCATGACCTATTTTTTTATCGGTGTTGTTGTCTGTTCCTGCGTCATGGCATTCGGTAAGCACACCCCGCTTTTTTTGCTCATCAGATACATCCCGGGCCTGAATGTGATACACTACCCGGTTAAATACCTTTTCCTGGCAGGCTTTTCACTTGCAGTGCTTGCGGGGATGGGATTCAGCGCTCTTTTCGAAAGGCTTAATCAGGGGCAAACAAAGGGGCTCGATCTGTTTTTGCTCGTCACAAATGTGCATGGCAATAGTTATACTGTTTGCGGCGATGCTCCTTGATGATGTGCTCTTTAAAGCGTTTCAAGCGTATGTATCCCCGAACGTTGTTTCATAAAATTGTCACTGCCGAGGCAGCGTATCTGTCTGTCTTTAAGGGATATGCGGTTTTTGTGCTCCTTCTCCTGGCCTCCGGTTTGCTCATAATCCTCACCATCAGGGGAAAATTAGCCGTCAGGGTGTCAAAAGTGTTGGCTATTCTCCTGCTGTTAGCCGATCTCATACTAGTGGGCAAGCCTCAGGATGCGCTGCTCGAAGCTGCGGACTATTCAAATCCAAATGAAGCAGTACAACTTCTGAAGGCGGATTCATCCCGATATCGCATCTTTTCACTTTCCTACGCCACATTTGAAGGCTTCATGCATATTCCCAACGTGCCTTTTGAAAGGACCTTTGAAACCCTTAAGTCCTTTATGATGCCCAATCTATCGCTCATATTCGGGATTGACACGATTGATGAATACGCGGAAATGCTGGTGACCCGCTATTATGCACTTTTTCAGCCGGTCAAAGAATTTTACAAACCTGAGAAGATTATTATTGCGCCGCCTCATTTCTCCAGGCAGATGCTTAATTTACTCAATGTGAAATATCTGATAAGTTCCTACCGCTTGGATGATGATTCATTCAAGATTGTACAGGGAGGTCCGGTCAAGGTATACGAGAATAGGGAAGTGCTGCCACGGGCATTTTTTGTTTCGAACGCCTCGGTATATACTAATGATGATGAGGTTCTTGAAGCGATGCAGGGAAAGGACTTTGATCCGAGGGCATCGGTTCTGATTACCAGGGAGGAATATCATAAGATAGGGGAGGGGGCGGCTGGCGAAAAAATACCAAAAGCGGCGGGCGATCCGGCAGAGGTGAAAATTCTAAAGTATTCTCCCAACGAGGTCGAAATAGAAACTATTGGAAATGACAAAGGATTTTTGGTTCTGGCCGATAACTACTATCCGGGTTGGAGAGTTCGCGTCAACGGCAGGGAAAAGAATATTTTGCGAGTTTTTTATAATCTGAGAGGTGTCTATCTTCCCCCGGGAAACAGCAAAGTTACCTTCACATTTGACCCATTAAGCTTTAAAATAGGCGCAGTTTTATCCTGTTGTACCTTCCTTGGTATAGTGGCTTTTATGCTTGCGGGGAGAAAAGGTAAAGGTGTTTTGTATGATACCAATACTTGAAACCAATGGCTTAAGTGCCCGAGGGCGCGCCTGAGAGCGTATCATGCAGAGAAAAAGCAAAAATCATAATCGAACGATCACCATCTACAGGCCCAATCTCAGGCACGAACTTGGGTTCTTCATGACCTGGAAGATTATGCTGCGGAATATAATCCAGGCAAGGGAATTGATTTGGCAGTTGTTTAAGCGGGACTTTTGGGGGAGCTACAAGAAGTCCTTTATCGGCGTGAGCTGGATTGTGATATCGCCCATTGTTGGCATTCTTTCATGGGTGTTTTTGCAGAAGACGGGGATGCTTAAGCCCGGCGAGTCAGGCATACCATATCCCGCCTATGTTCTGATCGGCACCACAATGTGGGGGCTGTTCATGGGTTTTTTCAATTCAGCAAAGGATACCCTCTCATCGGGGCAGGCGTTGATTCTTCAGGTCAATTATCCGCACGAAGCGCTACTTGTCATGCAGACCGCCCAGCACCTGGCAAATTTTATTGTAACTTTTCTGATAAATATTATTGTGCTGCTCCTCTTCGGTGTCGTGCCGAGCTGGAAAATGGTTTTCTTTCCCCTGGTCATTCTTCCCCTTTTTTTCCTGGCGGCCGCCATTGGCCTGGTGGTATCCATGCTGTCGGTGCTCTCGCTGGATGTCGACAAAGTGGCAAATGTGCTTCTGGGATTGACCATGTGGGTGACCCCGGTGATTTATTCTGAAAATGCCGGGAGCGACCTGGTCCGCATGATCATCAAGTGGAATCCGCTTACCTATCTGGTTTGCTCGGCACGGGACATTATTATACACGGTTATCTGTATCATACCGGGGGATATGTTATCTGTGCTTCCCTTTCGTTTCTGCTTTTTATGATATCGTGGAGGCTTTTTTATATCTCCGAAGACAAGATCATAGAGAGGATGATTTGAAGGCAATAGGTGCAGCATTTACAAAAGGAACTGATCCGGGCGCCGGGGCGTGAAGATAAAGAAACCGTTGTCTCGGTGAGCAACGTCTCCAAGAAGTTTTGCAAGAAACTGAGGCGGAGCATGTCCTATGGCATAGCGGATCTGGCACGAAACCTGGTTGGGCTCAGACCTGATTCTGCATCCCTCCGGAGAGACGAGTTCTGGGCGCTGCAGGATATCAGCTTTGAGTTAAAGAAGGGAGAGGTGCTCGGATTGATCGGCATTAACGGGTCAGGCAAGACAACCCTTCTCAGGCTGCTCACCGGCATTTTCCCGCCGGATACGGGCGAGATTATGATTGCAGGAAGGGTGGGGGCGCTGATAGCCCTGGGAACAGGCTTTCACCCTTATTTTACCGGCAGGGAAAATGTGTATCTCAACGGGGCAATCCTCGGCCTTGAGCGGGATGAGCTCGATGCGCAATTTGATGCGATTGTCGAATTTTCGGAGTTGGGTGATTTTATCGATGCCCCGGTGGCAACCTACTCCTCAGGCATGCGCGTACGATTGGGATTTGCCGTTGCCATGGCCATGAAACCGGATCTCCTGCTCATTGATGAGGTGCTTGCCGTGGGTGACCTGGGCTTCAAGGTAAAATGCCTGAACAAAATAAACGAGCTGATGGAAAATGCCGCGGTCATTTTTGTTTCACACTCCATGCAATATGTCTATCGCATCTGCACGCAGGTCATGGTGCTGAACCGGGGAATTATTGCCCACCATGGGAGCGATGTGCAGCAGGGCATTGACTACT
This sequence comes from uncultured delta proteobacterium, assembly GCA_963793865.1. Lineage (GTDB taxonomy): Bacteria > Desulfobacterota > WTBG01 > WTBG01 > WTBG01 > CAZWCD01. The sequence continues at coordinate 1,068,742 of CAWCBP010000001.1, read as the reverse complement.
ATCACTCTCAATTTAATCTTGTGGAAAAAAGGGTGTCCGGAACCGGAAAGGCAGCGGTGTCGGATTTTCATCTGTATCATGGGGGCATTGAGGCGGCAGGGGATACACTCTTGGAGCTTAATTGCGGGGATGACCTGGAAATTGAAATGCGGCTAAAGATAGTGTCTGCAGTGAGAGATCCGGTCATCAGGATATTTATATATAATCAGGCAATGCAGCCGGTCGCGGACTGCTGGTCCGAGCAAAATGGATGGCGAGTCGGTAGCCAGGCATCAGAGAGACAGATACGTGTCAGGCTGAAAAACTTGCGGTTTCACTCCGGCGTGTACTCTGTCGGAATCGTCGTGCTTGATCTGCCCGATCATGAAATACTCTACCGGAGCGATTATCTCGCTTTCTTCCAGGTCAAAAATATAGCCGTGAGCTGGGCCCCTGTTTTGTTGACCGGTGAATGGGAACACGTGGATGGTGATTCATGATGGATGGGTATGGACATCCCGGCTATGCAGCATCGTTAGCTGAATTCGGCAGCGTGAAACAATTGAGCGCATGCGGGGGATGGATTTTGAAGCGCCGGATCCCAGGATTTTCCAGCTATGATGGTATGGGATGCTATCCGTTGTTTACATGTCATGATTGGTCGATGATCCAGTGCGGATCTAGAAAGTGTAGGTCACGAATTAGTGGCGCTTTCCCTGGTTACTGACCCTTTTGGAGAATATACCAGCACCTTGCTTGAAAAATGTTTTGACAGGGTGCTGAAATTCAAAGAACATTTCATCGTTGATCTTTGTCGTCCGGCTGATACTTTCATTTCCAAGCATCACCGTTATTATGCGAGGAAGGCAGGACAGGATGTGAGCGTAGATTGCACCACCGAACCGGCACGATTTATTGATGAATGGTCGCGTCTCTATGGCCATTTAATCAGCAGGCATCATCTTACAGGGATTAAGTGTTTTTCTCGGCAATCATTTGAACAGCAACTGAGGGTTCCTGGAATTGTAATGTTTCAAGCCTTTACACGGGGCACTCTTGTGGGAGCGCATCTCTGGTATAAACAGGGAGAGATAGCATACAGCCACCTGGCTGCCATGAACCCGCTCGGTTACGAACTAATGGCTTCATACGCTCTCTATTGGTTTGCAATGGAGTATTTTTCGGGAAAAGTACGCTGGCTGGATTTAGGCAGTGCGGCAGGAGTGGAGAGCAACAACGCTGCGGGCCTGGACAGTTTTAAAAAAGGATGGTCAACCGGAACGCGCACCGCTTATTTGTGCGGCCGGATTTTTAACCGGGTGAAGTATGATGAAATTACCAGGGCAAAGGGCATTGAAGCCACAAATTATTTCCCCGCCTATCGCCGGGGAGAGTTTATATAGCTTAAATGGTAATGTGCTATGATGCAGGACCGGCAGCAGGCATTTAGAAGAAATGAGCAGCTTGAAATGCTGCTTAAGGAGCTGAATGAGGCGCTCTGTGCAGCGGAAAAATCCATTGTCGCAGGGTACTCAGAGCCTAAGTATCCTGTGGTCCTCATTGTAGCCTGCGCCCGGGCAGGTTCCACCCTAATGCTTCAATGGCTGGCGGGAACCGGCTGCTTTGCCTACCCTACAAATCTGTTGTCCCGTTTCTATGGGGCGCCTTACCTCGGCGCCCGCATACAACAACTGCTGACGGATCCGCGCTACAACTTCAGGGACGAGTTTGCCGATTATGTTCCGGAGAACACGTTTACCTCCGATCTTGGTAAAACCAGGGGAATACTCGCACCCAATGAATTCTGGTATTTCTGGAGGCGCTTTTTTCAATTCGGCGAAATCCAAACGCTGGATGATGAACGCATTGCAAAAAGTAGACACGGTGAACTTTTTAGCCGAGCTTGCTGCACTGGAGGCGGCATTTGACAGGCCACTTTTGATGAAGGCGCACATTATTAACTGGATTTTACCTTTTATAGCGCGCACCATCAAAAAGGTGCTTTTCATTCACATCACCCGTGATCCGCTGTATACGGCCCAGTCGCTATTAGAATCAAGGAGGAAATACTTCGGCACGATAGATACCTGGTACTCCTTCAAACCACCCGAATTCGAAGCGCTCAAGTTATGCTCTCCCTGGGCACAGGTGGCGGGACAGGTATACTTTACCAATGATGCCATTTCCAGAGGACTCCAAGCTATTGATCAAAAACTGTGGATGCGGGTGAGGTATGAAGACTTCTGCGCAAACCCAACAGAAGTCTTCAGCGCCATACAAGAGAAGTTTTCGCAGCAGGCTGAAACCCTGGATTGTAACTACAAGGGTCCGGAACGTTTTGATTGCGGTAACCGGCTCCGGATCGGTCCGGAAGAAAAAGAAGAGATTATGAAGGCATATGCAGATTTTTCCCGGGATGTGGGTCCGACATGGTAAAAAACCGGATTGAAGATCTTTCAGTTTTCGGCGGAGCTCCCGCCTTTGCCCGGACGCTTCATGTGGGGCGTCCCAACATAGGCAATCGTGAGAGGCTTCTTGTCACGCTTTAACGATATGCTTGACAGGGACTGGCTGACCAACAATGGTCCCTATGTGCACGATTTTGAGAGAAGGATAGAGATGATCCTGGGGGTGAAGCACTGCGTGGCCATGTGCAATGGCACGGTGGCCCTTGAAATCGCCGCGCGCGCCCTCGATCTCAGGGGTGAAGTCATCATCCCTTCCTTCACCTTTATTTCGACCGCCCACTGTTTACAGTGGCAGGAAATAACCCCGGTATTCTGTGATGTTGATCCCAATGACTACACCATTGACCCTGCCCGCATTGAAGCGCTGATAACGCCCCGCACCACCGGCATCATCGGTGTCCATCTCTGGGGCCGCACCTGCCGCGTGGATGAAATTGAAACGATCGCCGCGAAGCATAATCTCAAACTGCTTTTTGATGCCTCTCACAGCTTTTGCTGTTCGCACCGGGGCAGGATGGTCGGCGGCTTTGGCTGTGCCGAAACCTTCAGTTTCCACGCCACGAAGTTCATAAATACCTTCGAGGGAGGGGCGGTGGTGACCAACGATGATGAACTGGCGGACAAGATGCGCCTGATGAAGAATTTTGGATTTAAGGGTATGGACAACGTGATTTACATCGGTACCAACGGCAAAATGAGTGAGATAGCGGCGGCCATGGGTATCACCTCCCTTGAAGACATGGATCACTTCATCGACTGTAACAGGAAAAACTATTATGCCTACAGCAGGGGATTGGCAGGCTGCAGGGGTATGAACGTTATGGCTTATGACGAAGGCGAGAAAAACAATTACCAGTACGTGGTGGTTGAAATTGACCGGGAGAAGGCCGGCATTAGCAGGGATGAACTGCTCACCATTCTCCACGCGGAGGGGGTGCGCGCGCGCCGGTACTTTTATCCGGGTTGCCACCGCATGGAGCCATATCGTTCATATTTTCCCCACGCCGGGCTGTTGCTGCCGGTAACCGAACGCCTCGCGGAGCGCGTTCTGTGCCTCCCCACAGGTACTGAGGTGGGTGATGGGGATATATCTAAAATCTGCGAACTCTTAAAATTTATATTCGATCACGCGGACGCAATTCGAAGACAATTCAGGGACCCGGAGAGTCGACATGAGAGCCTTACGGCAGTACCTTAAAAGCGCGCCGGCCGGGATGCTGATAAGAAAGGGCATTGATGCTCTTCGCAGATTGCGGGAGGCGATATGCCGCGCTGTATGCAGCGAGAGCATGTGCTCCAGGGCAAAAGGAACATACCGTTACTGGAGTAACTGCCGGCGTCTAAAACCTTTGATTAAAAATGAGCGCCGTCTGCTCCTTGATTCCAGAGAGCAGCATAAGGTCGTTCGTTGGGCGAATGATCGTAAGCCCCTGGTGAGTGTGGTAATACCCACCTGGAATCGCGGCGAGTTATTGGCTGCCAGAACAATACCCTCTGTCTTAACCCAGACCTACCCGCAGCTTGAGATAATCATAGTGGGAGACTGCTGTACTGATAATACCGCTCAGCTGCTTGCGTCACTCAATGATCCAAGGATACATTTTTTGAATTTGCCGGAGCGCGGTCAGTATCCATCCGGGAAGAAGGCCCTCTGGCAGGTAGCGGGCAGCGTGCCAAAGAATAAAGGCCTCGATTTATGCAAAGGCAACTGGATTGCCCCACTTGATGATGATGATATGTTCACCCCCGACCATATTGAATCGCTTCTTCACTATGCACAGGAAAATGATCTGGAGCTTGTCTACGGAAGATTAAGAATAGAAGAAGCAGCCGGGCGCTGGAAAGAAAAAGGGCTGGTGAACAAGCATATGAGCATCCAGAATTCCACCATGCTGTTCCGATCTTATGTTAAGCTGTTCAGGTCGGATATCAATGCCTGGCGGGTTGGTCTGACCGGGGATTACCACAGGACTATACGCTTTCGTGAGACGGGAGTGCGCATAGGATATCTTGATAAAATCGTTGCCCTGATGCCGCTGCGGCCGGGTCAGACGAAGATCGGCCTCTCCGCCCACGATCGTCCCGAGGCCGCAGTCATCAGCGCTCCTGCCAGGATGGGCTCACAATGATGGAGCATTTTGTCGAATGTTTTGAATACAGGGGTTTGCCGGCTGTCATGGAGACGGATGCTCTTGCCTTTGGCGAGCACAGGGTTCTCGTGCGAAATGGCATTCCGCGCTTTACCCCGGATGGAAGCTATGCCAGCGGCAATTTTTCAAGGCTAAGGAAACATCATCCGAAGCTCCAGCTGGATTCATATAATGGAACTGCCGATCGATATGACACCATTCTTGAGAGAACTAATTGGCCGCCATCCTATTTCCGGGGAAAAACAGTCCTGGAGTGCGGCTGCGGCGTCGGCCCTGATACAGAGGTACTTCTTTCATTAGGGGCCCGTGTAATTGCTGTGGACCTTAGCGGCCTTGATATTGCCCGGGACAATTTGGGATTATGTGAAAACCTTTGCATGGTCCAGGCGGACATCACAGATTTGCCCCTGAAGAAAATGGCATTTGATATCGTTTTTTGCCATCGGGTGCTGCAGCATACCCCGGATCCTGCTTATACCCTGAGACATATATTGCAGTTCGTTAAGCATGACGGTGCGGTTTTTGTCCATTCCTACGCGCGGACTTTTTACCAATACTTTACCTGGAAATACCTCATCAGGCCCATCACCACGCGTATGAACGCGAAAGTGCTCTATACTATTATTACTAATTACGCGCCTGCCGCTTTCGCGCTTACTTCCGCCATAGCCAGGCTTCCCAAGGGTCATATTGTTAATCATTTTTTAATTCCCTTCCGTAATCACCGGGACCACCCAAGGCTCAAAAAGCTGTCTTCTGAGCAGCTTATCGAATACGGCATACATGACACCTTTGACTCGCTGAGTCCGAGATATGACCGGCCGTTAAGTGCAAAGGTCATGAAAGACACCGCAGGCAAGCTGTTGCATATGCCCTTTGAGGTGGTGGAGATGCCGACAATCACGGTGTTGCGGACCATAATCCAGAACAATATGCGCGGCGTAGGTAGAGATAACTAGAATGTGCGGAATTCTCGGGCAGATTAACTGCCGCACAAAAATTGACCCCTCATGTTTCAGTAGCATGCTCAATACCCTGTCGCACCGGGGTCCTGATGGCGAGGGCTGCTACTATTTTTCTGGCGGCTGCTCCGCGCTTGGCCACCGCAGGCTGGCAGTCATTGATCTTACTGAAAACGGCAAGCAGCCCATGAGCAACGAAGACGGCAGCATTTGGATTACCTGCAATGGTGAAATATACAATTATAAAGAATTGCGTGAAATATTGCAGGCCAAAGGCCACCGATTTGCATCCCGATCAGACACCGAGGTAATCGTTCATGGTTACGAGGAGTGGGGTGAGGAATGCGTCCACAGACTCAGGGGCATGTTTGCGTTCGGCATCTGGGACAGCAACAGGAACCAGCTGCTGCTGGCGAGAGATCATTTCGGCATTAAGCCGCTTTATTACTACCAAGATCCTGCCCAACTCATATTTGCATCGGAACTCAAGGCCATTATTGCCTGTCCACAGGTTCAGCGAAAGATTAATACGCATGCACTCTGCGACTTCTTTTTCTACCGCTACATTCCCTCTCCCCGAACCATCTGGGAGGGGATGTTTAAACTCCCCCCTGCATCGCTTCTAACCTTTAGGGAAGGCCGCAGCACGGTCAGGAGATACTGGGAGCCGTCCTTTGATGCGTCCCAAGGCATGGATGAAAATGCGTTCAACCGGGTCAGCGAAGCGCTTGCAGAATCGGTAAAGATGCATCTTGTCAGTGATGTACCCCTGGGCCTGCTTTTAAGCGGCGGACTGGACTCCAGCACCATTGCCTACTATATGCATCATGCGGGCAGGCGCGCCAGCGCATTCGCGGCCGGTTTTGAGGTTGACGATGACTGGTATAACGAACTGCCTGATGCCGCTTTGGTGGCAGAACAATACTCGATGGAATTGCACGAAGAGATGGTTAAACCAGATATCCTTGGGCTTCTGCCGGAACTCAGCTGGTTCTATGATGAGCCGTTCGGCGATGGTTCCATGTTTCCGAGCTTCCTGGTATCGCGGCTTGCCAGAAAGCACATGAAGGTGGCTTTGGCGGGGGATGGCGGGGACGAACTTTTTGCGGGATATAACCGCTATTTTGAACCTCCTGCGGTCATGGCAGGCGGAACCTGGATAAACCGTTTGGGAGCAGCGCTGGGCGTTTCCGCTGCGGGGCCAGGGGCGACAAGGGAATACCAGAAAGGCATGCATCCTTTGCTGGAGAGTGAAGACCTGAAGCACCTGCTGCATGACGACATCCATGCTGAAATAGATGCGCATCAGGAATGGTTTCTTGACCAGCATTATCGGCCGGATCTGCCCTCTCCTAAAAGATGGCAGGCGCTCGATTTCCTGACCATTCTTCCGGAGCAATACCTGACCAAGGTGGACAGGGCAAGCATGGCCAACTCACTGGAATTGAGAGTTCCTTTTCTGGACAAACCCCTGGTTGAGCTTGTTTTTAGCCTGCCGGTCGATGCATACGCACCGGGTGGTGAAAGAAAATACATGCTCAAGAAGCTGATGAGCGGCAGGCTGCCTGAAAGAACGATCACCAAGAGAAAGCGCGGCTTCAGCATCCCGCTCCATCATTTTTTTAATGAAAACATGCTGCTTAATTTTCTTATGGACGGATCGGGCGTGAAGAGCGGTTTGATCAGAAGAGAATATATCATTGGCCTTGCCAGGCAGGCAAATGGGGTGGCCATAAATCGCTTGTGGCAGATTCTCCTTTTCGATGCCTGGCACTCGCGCTGGGCGCACTCCTCATGTGGTGATCGCGCATGAATCAACCCGTCACCCTTGCCGTCATAGCTTCACCGGGCCATTCGGGACAGACCTGGCTCTCGCTTTTGATCGGTTCCCACCCGCGGGCAATATCGCTGGGTGAAGTCGACGAGCTGTATGGCCTTTCAAGCCTGGACCATGCCTGTATGCTCTGCGGTGAAAGCTGCGAGTTTTGGAGCGAATTCAACAAGGCATGGTCGCCGGAGCGCAATATGTTTACCCAGCTCGCTGATTATAGCGGTGCCGGCATCCTTTCTATCAGCAAGCTGGAAAAGTTTCGCGGGCAGATTGATGATGAACGGATTCGCCTTAAAGTGATACGCCTGTTGCGGGATGGCAGGGCGGTTACCGCGAGCTACGCGCGAAAATATCCCTCACGCCAATATGATGAAATCGTCAGGCAATGGGTATTCAGCGCGCGTGAAAACGACAAGTGGTTTTTGCAGATTCCGCCGGAAAACCGCATGGTGGTAAAATATGAGAATTTGCTTGAGCATACGCCGGCTACACTTCGAAGTATATGTGCCTTTTTAGGTATTGATTATAGAGAGGACATGATTGAGTACTGGAAGGTAAAACATCATATCGTTGATGGAAACCGTGGGACCATGTCATTTGTTCAGCGCTATTTCGGGAAGGAGGGGAACCCCAAGGATAAGGAATTTTATGGAAGTCAGGACCCGGCATCCTTCCGGGATGAACGCTGGAAAAAGGAACTGACCCCCCGCCAGCTCCGTCGATTCCGGAAAATCGGTGGTGCTCTCAACATCGAATACGGTTATGCTTCAGCTGATGTTACAGGCGGTCAAAAGGCTTCCACCGGAAGTTACTTGAACAGTGTGGTTGAGCTCGTAAGGAAGCGGGTATATGAATCTCATGTACGTTTCCCAGGGAAACATCCCTTCCAAATGGGCGCACACCTTCCAGGCCATGAAGATGGCTGATGCGCTTGCCGGTGAAGTGGATTCTCTTACCCTGGTTACTTCAGGCGGGTTGCTTTCAGCGAGGTGTGAGATACCCGATTGCGCTGACTGGTACGGCATCAACAACAGTTTTGCCATGGTACGCCTTCCACTTTTCTGGAGAGTGCGTGAGCCTTTTTTCAGCTGGTGGAAATGTCCACGGTTTGACCGCGCAGCATCGCTCTATGCATGGTTTAAGTCACCTGATCTGGTGTACACCCGTTCAGCCAACGCGGGCCGGCTGTGCGTCAACCTGGGGCTGAAGACAGTCATTGAACTGCATATGGGCGGCGAGCATTCAGAGCTGCATCACATTCTGGCAGTTGCGCATAAGCCGGAATTGGTCGGTGTCGTTACCATTACTGATACATTAAAGGATCTTTATGCACAGTCAGGCATTCCTTCTGATAAAATATTTGTATGGCCTGATGCAGTTGATGTTGATGCCTTTGACCTGCTGCCCGACAGGATGATTTTGAGAAAGCGTCTCGGTTTACCGGATGACGCATATATCGCCACCTACTGTGGGCATTTATACCGCGATCGGGGGATTGAAGAAATAGTGCAGAGCGCCCGGGAACTGCCATCTGTTTGTTTTTTGCTTGTCGGCGGCTGGGAAGAGGATATTGCCAGAATCAAAGCGCAAGCGGCGGGACTCAGCAATCTTCATTTTACCGGCTTTATGCCCAACTGCCGGGTACCCGAGTACCTCAAGGCGAGTGATGTGCTGCTCATGCCCTATCCTGCAAACTGCGAAACAGCCGCATGGATGTCGCCCATGAAGATGTTTGAGTATATGGCCTCGAGCCGGCCCATTGTGGCAACTGACCTTCCGGCGATCAGGGTGCATCTGCAGCATGGTTGCAATGCCTGTCTGATACAGCCCGGAGATGGTTCGGCACTGACGGCGGCTATCAGAACCATCATGGCTGACGAAAAATATGCCACGAGCCTGGGGAAGGCTGCACGAAGGGACGTATCTCCCTATTCATGGAGGGATCGGGCGCGTGCCGTACTATCGCCGCTTTTGCGCCGGCCGGCCGGTCGCTGAGAGGGCGGTGGCATGAGGATCGTTTTTCTGACACCCGAATTGTGACCGAGCGCTACTTCAGCGGTGGCCTGGCGAATTATATCTATAGAATCTCATTGGCACTGGTCAGCATGGGACATGAGGTTCATGTCATAACCTTATCGGAAGAGCCGCCGGCAGAATTTGAGCATCAAGGTATATATGTCTCACGGATCAACAACAGTGCGAAGCGGATTTCATGGTTAAACAGGTTCAGCTTCTTTAAACTGCGCTCGACCATGAAGCTGCTGGCACTCAGTTACAGTTTCTATGCCAAGCTGAAGCAATTGCACACACGCCGACCCTTTGACATCGTTCAGTACGCTAATTATAACTCCTGCGGACTCGTCTCCAGCATCCTGCTGAAGATTCCATTCATGCTGCGTTTTTCAACCTTTACCCCGGCGTGGCATGAGCATCAGGGAGTACGCCGAACTATGGATATGAGGGCGGTTGAGTTTTTGGAACGGCTGCAGCTGATGGTAAGCGGCAACATTTATGCGCCGAGCCATGCTCTTAGCAGGATACTGGAAGAAAAGACATCTGCCGGAACGGTCCGTGTGCTGAGGACGCCCTTTTTTCTGGAAACCGATGCCTGGGATAGTTCGGTGTATGAAGGAATGCTGCAGGGTAAGCAGTACCTCCTTTTTTTCGGCCGCCTCCAGCTTCACAAGGGTATTCACATACTGGCAGAGGCACTGCCCGGATTTTTCAAGGCCAACCCTGAAGGTTATGTCGCCATTGTCGGGATGGATATTCCTACCCGGCTGGCTTCGTCCATGAAAGACTACGTCATCTCCCGTTGCGCCGGGTTTGCGGACAGGCTGATCTTCATAGGCCAGATTCCCCACGAGCAGCTTTACCCGGTTATCCAGGGGGCACGCATGGTAGTTCTGCCCTCGCTGATTGATAACCTGCCCAACGCCTGCCTGGAAGCCATGGCATTGGGAAAGCCGGTTGTGGGGACGCGGGGGGCAAGCTTTGAGGAAATGATAGCGGACGGGGAATCAGGCTTTTTGGTTCCTCCGGGTGACAGCCACGCTCTTGGCCACAAGCTGTGCGAGGCCTGGATACACCCCCGCCTGGATGCGATTGGCCGTGCTGCGAAGGTCGCTGTGCAGGCCTATGCCCCCGAAGAGACCGTTCGCGCGTTTCTTGCGTATGCACAATCAGTTGTAGAGCAGTCTTCCATGAGCGCAAAAAAGAGGGAGAGGGATTTATGCTCCCCCACGCACATTCTATGAACCAGGGTACCCTTACTTTCAATCAGCGGGTTGCTCTCAACACGAAGCGTCTTAAAAATAAGCTCGGACTTCCGGTGAGCTACACAGACGTTGAATTTTCATATTTTAAGCAGAAGATGCATGCCTCTCATATTCCTGAGGAACGGGAGCGACAGCTGAGCCGGATTTTCGGCAGGGAAACTGAGGAAATAAAAAGTTACGTGGCGGAAGCGGAGGCGATTGATTTCAACGAACGGATCCGGCAGCCGGAAGTCAGTCCGGATGAGATCGGCAACCCCATGGGCAGAACCGACCGTATCACCCTCTACGCGGCAATCCGCATCTGTAAACCCATGGTAGCGCTGGAAACAGGGACTGCGGCCGGCGCCTCGGCAACGTACATACTTTCCGCCATGGAGAAAAACGGTTGCGGTTTCCTCCATTCAATGGATGCTGCCTCGGATCGCACCCACATCGGATGTCTGGTGCCGGATGACTTGCAAAGCAGGCTCAACCTCCGTTACGGCAGCAGCCTCTTGCTCATACCGGAGATAGCAGCAATAGCAAATGGCATTGATTTTTTCGTTCACGACAGCCTGCACACCTATGAGCACATGACGGCTGAATATGAGCTTTTTTACCGGCATATGGGGAAAGCCGGCGGTGTTATCTGTTCACATGACATTCTGATGTCAAATGCCTGGGATCATTTTATTACGCGTCACCGCTTGAAATGCTCGGGGGTTGTGAAAAATTTCGGTATCTGCAGGACTGATGTCTAACCAAACATATTTGAATTTTCGTAGGAGCGCCTTCAGGCGCGATGCATTCGCGGCTTCAAGCCGCTCATACCGGTTATCAATGTTTCAGGATAATTCTCAGCTGTGAGCCCGTAACAATCTAATATATATGAAAAATATAAGCAGTCAAAAACCCCTGGTAAGCGTAATCATCCCGACCTTTAATCGCGGGCATATTATAGCGCGATCAGTTGACAGCGTTTTAGCGCAAACCTTTACTGATTATGAAATCATTGTTGTTGACGACGGCAGCACTGATAATACCGGTGAATTTTTAAAGAAGCACTATGGGGACAGGATACAGTATATCTCTCAATCGGTTAATAAGGGTCTGGCAAATGCCCGCAACAGGGGAATAGAAGCATCGCGGGGGACTTATATTGCCATTCTCGATGATGATGACCTGTGGCTTCCCGAAAAGCTGGCGCTGCAGGTGGAGCTGCTGAAAAAGGACCCGGAGCTGTCATTGGCATATTGCGGAACCATGAAGGTGAACAGCCGCGGTGAGCTGATCGAGGAGATAAGGCCGTCACAGAGGGGTCAAATCTTCGAGGCCATGCTTTATCAGAATTGCCTCCTCGGTCCCGCTTCGGTTGCGATTTTCCCCCGTGCGGTTCTCCGCGCGAGCGGCATGTTCGACGCCGGCCTTTCATCATGTGCCGACTGGGACCTGTGGATACGCATGGCGCGGAATGGTAAGGTCGATTTTGTTAACCGCCCCCTGGTGCAATACGTGATTCATGAAAATAACATGCATGGCGATATAAGCGGCATGGCAAAGGATACCTTTGCCATTCTGGATAAATACCTGCCGCTCTTTGAAAAGGGCGGGGGAAGTGCCGATCTGCGAAAAAGGATCTACAGCAATCATCTGATCCACTTTGCGTGGCAATACTTTGAGCGGAATGATGCACCACAGTTCAGGAAACTGCTCCTTCAGGCGCTTGAACGCGATCCTTCAAACCGATTCACGATTCGCGGCAATGCTTTACGGGAAAGGGAATCGCTGGCCCTGGGTACGTTACGGGAATATTGGAACTGCTCGGGTCACGGGAAAGGACATGCCCGGGGCACTGTATTCAGCGACCACTATCGCCAGCTGGCCTGGGAATATTATCATCAGGACGACATGGAGAATTTCCGGCGCTGCGTCATCCTGGCTTGCCGCCATTCCTTTCCGCAGATGCCGCTTCGCCTGGCCGTTCCCTTCTTCAAATCCTTCATGGGGAAAGGAATTGCCGATTCTGTTCACCGGGCGCGCAAGAGATTTCAGCACGCCGGACGTTAAAACCGTAAACGATTGGCCGATTTTTCCTAAACAGGGACATACCCGGATATCAATCAGGGCATTCGCGCATGAATCTCAGGTGGAAAAAGACCGTTAAAACAATCGCATTTTGCCTGGGTGACGGATGCGGCCTGGGCAATATGCTTCAGGCCCTTACAGCCGTTCAAGCGCTGCATGAGCTGGGGAATACCTGCGATCTCTTCCTCAGCGGGTTTATGTACGCGGGTATTGCCGATGCGGTCAGGGGTCAACCCTATGTGCGCGACATTTATGAAAACAACTATGTCAGCCGGGAAGAGGAATATGATGTGTGCATAGTCTCTTTTCTGTCGGATCACCGGGTGGACAACGCAAAAAAATACCTCAAGCTCACGCGGGATTGGAAGAAGTATTCGGAATACGGGCAGTATTGCCGGGCCGCGGAAAAGCTGGGCGCGAAGGCATTTAAAACCCCGCGATTGAATATTGCAGAGAGGAACTTCAGCTTAAACCCATTGAGCGTATTGATTCATGCGGGATGCACGGAAAGAACCTATTGGGAGCGAAGAAAATGGACGCATTATGAGGAGCTTGTGGACCTGCTGGTACAAGATGGATGCCATGTGTATTGCTGCGGATCAAGAGATGAAATAATTGGGCACCGGGAAGTCACGGCATACAACAATCTGCCCATTCAGGAAACGGCCGCGCTGATACATCAATGCGACCTGTTTGTGTCCAATGACAGCGGCCTTATGCATCTAGCCGCCGCACTGAGAAAAAAGCAGGTTGCCATCTTTACCGCCACCAGTGATATGAAAAGCGGTCCCTACTATAATCCGCATGCCCGGGTCATAAAGCCGGAGCTGGCCTGCTATCCCTGCTACGGGAACGATAGGGCGTGGAATCAATGTGCAAACTGGAAATGCCGGGATTCGATCACGGTCGATAAAGTGCATGATCTGATAAAAACAATGTTGCATCAGCATCCGAAGGACGCAGCGGCGGCAACCGTATGATGAATGAGCATATGGATAAAAAGGTCTCAATCGTTATAGTCTCGCACGATCTTAGCGAATATCTTGAGAAGTGTCTCATCAGCATCGATGAGCATACGGAGAGAGATCTGGTAGCAGATCTGGTCATTGTGGATAATGGGTCAAGGATTCAATACTCTCTGCATACACTGATGGCGCTGACCTCTTTTCCTGTTGTCCTCATCCGTTTGGAACAGAACGCCTCATATGCACACGCCAACAACCGGGGCGCCGCGTCTGCCCGGGGCGATTATATCTGTTTTATGAATAATGATGTAGAGGTGTTGCCGGGATGGCTGCCTCCGTTGTATGAGGTTATCGCTGGAGATGTGAACGTTGGGGCCGTGGGACCAAAACTGATTTTCCCGGACGGCAGCATCCAGTTTGCCGGATACGAAATGAACCCGGAGACCGGATTTCAAAGGCACCGCTTCAGGGATGGCAGGGTGCATCATTCAACACAGGAAGCAAATGTTGCGGGTCCGGTGACTAACCTGACAGGGGCCTGCCTGCTCATCAGGAGAGAGGATGCCTGCTTCGATGAGCGGTATTGGTACGGATGTGAAGATGCGGATTTGTGCGTGCAATTAAAACAAAAAAATAAAATAGTTTTCTACCAGCCGCAATCGGTCCTCATACACCATGAAGAGAAGACCCGCTCAAGCGGCCTGATAACGGTTGATTTCGAACATAACCGGGAACTGTTCAGACAAAAGTGGGGCAGAGACTGGCAACAGTATTTATGGCAGGTAATCGGATAATTTTCCCGCCCCCGGCAGGACGTGTGATTATGAAGATCGGATTATTTTACGTTCCGTACTACCCGCTGACCATGGGAAGATCTGTCCATGGCTACAACCTGGTGCGGGCTCTTAAAAAAAGGGGACACACCATCCTGTCCTGCCTGGGAGACGAAGATCCGGAATGCATTCACTATGAGCGGAGCAAGGCAGGTGCGATCAGACTGGCCCGTTCAGCCGACGTGCTCTATATCAGGATTGCCGGAAGGCCGGTGCATTCATATCTGGAACGCGCAACGTTGCTCAAACTTCTGCGCCCCTTTTCCCTCCCCGTGGTATGGGAGGTAAATGCCCCGGTTGAAGAGCTGCAGGGAAGCTATCCGCCGGGCAGGGAGCGGGATGTACTGATTAAGCGGGAAAACAGGAAAAGAAAGGCACTCGCACGTCTGGTCGATGCCGGCATCGGTGTGTCGGAAGTGCTCAAGGACTATATCGGGGATGATTTGGGCATCAGGAAGTCGTATTCCATCCCCAATGGATCCGATCCCAATCTATTCGATCCCGGGCGCGCGGATGAAACAGTGCTCCATCGCTTTCAGGGCACATTCAAGGTGTTCTGGATGGGCAATGCGGCCACTCCCTGGCAGGGGATAGAATTGATGCTTGAAGTCGCCCGGGAAATGGCGAAGCGCGACAGGCAGATTTTGTTTGTTTTTGTGACGGGGGAAAGCCTGGTGCCGCTCCCGGTGCTCAGCAATGTGCTGGTTCTGCGGCAGATGAGCTACCACGACCTTCCGCACTACCTTGCCGCCGCTGATGCCTGCCTGTGTCTTTACAAGCCCTATGACTGGCTCAGCTACGGCTTCTACGGCTCATCACTGAAGCTGTTCGATTACATGGCTGCGGGAAAACCGGTCATCGCCTCCGATATGGGCCAGCTTTCAAAGGTTATCCGGCACGGGGTCAATGGGATTCTGGTGCCCAATGATATCGGGGCGATCACAGAGTCGCTGCTGACACTGAAAGCGGACAGGGAGAAGGGCGTCCGGCTGGGCAAGCAGGCCAGAAATGATGTCATCGGCTATTACAACTGGGACCGTGTGGCTCAAGAAACAGAAGCGGTGCTTATGGAAGCTTGCGGATAGTGAGGCACATGCGTGCTAACAGTTTGTGCCGGGCATCGGGACAAGTAAGGAATTGTATGTGCAGTGCCGTTAATCAGGCTCACTTATACAGATATAAGCAGGTGCTGCTGTGAAGGTGTTGATGATAGTAGGGCAGTATTACCCCATAACCGGCGGTACCGAGCGAGAGTGCCAAAAGCTGGCATCACGGTTACAGAAAAGGGGTGTGGGCGTCACGGTATTGACCCAGCACTGTGCCGGATTGCCTGACTATGAGGTAATCGATGGAATACCTGTATACCGGAGGATGAAAGGGTGGCATTGGTACGAATACACCTACATGCTTTCGGTGCTCTGGTTTCTGCTACGGAACATGAGAGCCTATGATGTAGTCCAGTGCTTTGGCCTGTATCTTTTTATTCCTCCGGTTGTGCTGGTTAAATACTTCCTGGGCAAAAAGGCAGTCGGCCGCATTGAAGGATCGGGTGCCTATGGTGATTTTCATAGAATCAGGCAGCTCAGGTGCGGCGGGTTAATTCTGGCCAGCGCGCGCAGGCTCGACAGAATCATATCCATTGCACGACATGTCGGACGCGAGATTGAGCAAGAGGGTTTCCCCGGCCGGGCTATAGTTGCCATTCCGAACAGCGTTGATCAGGAGCTCTATCGGGCCTGAAAATAAAAGGGGGCGGGCGGATCGGAAACGCATCTGCTTTGTCGGAAGACTGGCTGAAGAAAAGGGGGTTGACTGCCTTATTCAAGCCATGAAAAAGGTAAACGCTACTGACCCGGGGGTAGAGCTTTTTATTGTCGGTGACGGACCGATGAGAGAACGGCTTCAAAACCTGAGTGACAGTTTACATTTACAGGAGCTGATTCGTTTTATCGGCAACAAGTCCGCGCTGACATACTATCGCGGATCAGATATTTTTGTTTTGCCTTCTCTGTCCGAAGGGCTGTCACTGTCATTGCTTGAGGCGATGTCGTGCGGCCTTCCGGTGGTCGCCAGCAATGTGGAAGGCAATAGAGAGGTGCTTGATCCTCATGGAGCGGATACAGCCATCCCGCCGGGTCACTATCTGGTTGCCGAGTACGGCATCATGGTGAACCCGGGTGATGTCGATGGACTCTCAAGCGCAATGGTACGCCTGGTCAACGATGATGCGCTGTCGCATCAATTGCAGTCCAGCGCACGACGGCATGTGGAAAATAACTATGCCCTGGACAAAATAGCGGATGAGTATCAGTCGCTGTATGCGTCCCTCGGGGACGGCAGAGGCGGTAGAAGAGCAGTTCTTTCAACGACGGGCTGTGTGATTCATGGTTGAGCAAAAGAGCTGTCGGGTATTAATGGTAATCGGCCTGTACCACCCTGTCGTCGGCGGGGCTGAAAAAGTCTGCCGGGCCTTGTCGAAAAGTCTCAGCGAACGGGGGACACCGGTTGCCGTTCTGACCCAGCGGCTCAAGGGCATGCCGGATTACGGCGTAATTGACGGCATACCTGTTTATCGAAAGATGAAGTGGTGGCACCCGTTCGGCATGGCTTATATGCTATCGGTGCTGATATTTCTTGTCCGCTACAGACGCAGTTACGACATCATTCACTGTTTCGGCCTCTTCCTGTTTCTTCCGCCTGCTTTGATCATGCGTAATCTGTTTAAGAAGAAGCTGGTTCTGCGGCTGCTGTGTTCGGGTCCCTATGGTGATTTTGCGAATGCAGAGGAGCTGAGGTTCAGAAATCTTATTACAGCCTGCGCACATCGTTTTGACCGCATTGTGTATATGTCAGCGGACATGAAGGAAGAGCTGCTACGGAACCGGTTTCCGGAAACGAAAGCTGGCCTTTATTCCGAATGGGGTTGATACTGAACGCTACGTTCCTTCTGCAGTGCCTGTAACGAATGTCTGTTTTGTTGGCAGAGTTGAAGCGCAGAAAGGCTTGGGCTATTTGCTCAGGGCGTTTTCGATTATGATACAGGAAGGCTGTGATGCAAAGCTCTTTGTCGTCGGCGACGGAAAGCAAAAGACCCTGCTGGAAGATTTGTCAAGGCATTTGGCAATCGATGGCCGGGTAGTTTTTACCGGCTTTGCAGAGGACGTGCGCCCTTATTATCAGCAGGCACGTGTCTTTGTATTACCCTCTCTCTCTGAAGGAATGTCCTCCGCGCTGCTCGAGGCCATGTCCTGCGGGCTGGCGGTCATAACTACCCGGGTTGGCGCAAGTGAAGATTTGGTCGGTGCGGAGTTGTCAGGAAATGATCTGCCGCGGGGGCACTGCCACGTTGGCAAGAGGGGAATACTGGTCAATCCCCACGATGAAAAAGGTCTGGCGGAGGCGCTGGGGATGTTGATCAGGGATACGAAACTGTCCACGCTGCTGGGTGGGCGCGCCCGTGATTTTGTAGTGAAATCCTGTTCCCATGAGAGCATGGTAAGCGCCTATCAGGATCTTTACACCAGTGTTTGCAAGACGATCTGACACCGGTTGATATATATGGGTTCGGAAAAAGTAGTCATGGTTATAGCACAGTTTTATCCCTTGCTTGGAGGTGCAGAAATTCAGGCACAGAAATTGGCATCGGCACTTCGAGCCAGAGGAGTGGAGATTTCTGTTCTGACCCGAAGGATAAAAAATGTTCCCGCCTATGAAACGGTGGATGGCATCCCGGTGTATCGAGCCATCAGGTCGGTTAACATACCATTTCTCTTTGGATTGCTTTACGTGATATCAACCGCCTGGTTTCTGTATAAAAAAAGAAAGGAATATTCGATAATCCATTGTCATATATTGCAGGAATATCAAACATTATGTAGCGCTTGTATTTAAGTCATTATTTAATAAAAAAGTGATTGCTAAAATGTCCTCGTCGGGCCTGACCAGTGATGTAAAGCTCATGAAAAATACGCTTGCCGGAAGAGTAACCATCCGCTTGATGAGGAACGCAGACAGGATTATTTCTCTTTGCAGTCAGGCCACGTCCGAGCTTTTAAAGGAGGACATACCTGCGGACAGAGTAGAGCAAATAGCCAACGGTGTTGACACAAGCAGGTTCACCATCAGCACACGGCACAGCAACAATCAAAAAATGATCACCTTTATCGGAAGGCTTGACGGATACAAGGGCGTGGATTGTCTGCTCGAGGCCTTCAGGCAGATAATCCAGGGTTGCCCTGATGTGAAGCTCAAGATTGTCGGCGATGGACCAGACGCACTGCAGTTGACGCGACAGGCGGAGGCACTCCAGATACAGGGAAAGGTTATTTTTAGAGGGCGGCAGGAGGATGTGGCGAAGGAACTTTCTGAAACGGATATTTTTGTACTGCCCTCACTGTCGGAAGGGATGTCAAATGTTTTGCTGGAAGCCATGGCCTGCGGTTTACCGGTTGTGGCTACTGCAGTCGGCGCGGCAGTGGATATGATCAGTGACAGGGTCAATGGCATGCTGGTTCCGCCGGGCAACCCGGCGGCTTTAAGCAACGCGTTGATTGAATTGCTCAGGAATGATGTTTTGGCGGGAAGCCTTGGTAAGGCGGCGAGAAAAACCGTCGAAGAGCGGTATGGGCTCGCACGCACTGCCGATTGCTATAAGAAGCTATATCAGCAATTGCTGACCCAATCCGCTTACCCGGAAATCAGAGTTTAATGTTGCAGGACGAGTACAATGTATTCTAAATCGCTGCTTGTCAGCCTGGGAGCCATATTAGCCGTAATAACAATTCAGGCGTTGTATTTAAAATCATTGCCCGGGTCGCTGGTACGAGTCTATTACACTGAGGATGTTGACGATTTCAATAAGCCCCCGACTGCTGATATGACCGTTCTGTATGACGGATATGTGTTTGACTACCGGATACCGCTTAGTATTACCGAGGAAGACAGGGTTGAGATTAAGCAGATGTTGGGGGACCGGAAACAGGCTGATATGACGATGCTGACTGATATTGCCGAATGGGTCCGGACAAAGATGACTTTCGGAATCAGTGACGAGACGGCCATACACCGGCAGTGCTGATGCATTTCAATCCCCATCTCCCAGGGGCACATACAGCGGACTGTGCGACCGATACGCACGGTATTTTGCCGCGGCGTGTCAGTCAGCCGGAATACCGGCTCGCATCATAGAACTGAACGGGCATGTTGTTCCGGAGGCGTTTCTTCGGGAATCCGGCCGTTGGATCATGGTGGACCCGACCCTGGGATATCATATTTCAAGCGACGGAGTGCCGCTCTCGGTTGCTGAAATTATCAACGCATACAGGAAGGGCAAACAGACCAACGCAGCTGTTTTTGCATCGGAAAGAGGAGATGACAGTATATACCGTGCTGCTGATGAAAAATCCTTGAAAGAGATATATCTCAACGGTTTTACCGTTGTTTCTAACCAGCACCTGGAGACTCCGCAGATACTCAGTTATATTGCGGGCAAGCGTTCCCTGCCTGTCGCCAAGCTGCAGTACCTGGACAGTAATTCGGTAAAGATCGGGAGAAAAGAAATCATCCTGCGGACAATCCTGGCTTTTAATGTCACAATCTTTGTTCTGCTGGTTGCAATTGCGGCATTCAATGCCTTGCGCCGGCGTCCGGCCCCATGAATTCATGCTGTCGGCAGTTGACTGAGGGATTACAATGAAGCCATTGAAGGATGGAGAAAAGGACGCACTCAGGTACTTCCTTTTTTTTATATTTGTAACTGTTGCCGTAATGGTCTACCAGGGTAAACTGAGGCTGCTTTTCGCGCCCGATCCCCCGGTTGAATCGTTTTATCAGTGTTCTTTTAGCGCGGAGCAGCTTTGCCGTGACGGAAGGATTATTGAACGCACGGGGTTTGTGGCCGCCGGGCAGGGGCTGGAGTTACCGCCTGCCTCCTCAGGCAGGCTGGCTTTTAAGTTTGATAAGCAAAGTAATCAGGGATGCCTTCTCCGGATATGGTTTTATGGAGACACGGGTGACAAGCGGCCTAATGCGATTACAATTTATCCGGAAGGCGGAACCGCGTTCCAGCTGGCAGGAAGCGGGAATTATGTCGGCTCCGTATTTGATGTAAGCGAACGACTTCAGGGGTGCAGCAGCTTTAAGGTTTTATTTGAGGCAGAGAACCGCGGACCGTTTCAGGCGCGGGTTCTTGATGCGATTGAGCTGGTGACAGGACAGTACGCGCAGGTAAAACCATCGTTACCGAACCTGCCGGCATTTCTGGGGCTGATTTGTATCGCCTATGTGATTATTGTGAGTCTCTTCACAAACAGGCTATCCAATAAGGAAAAGATTTTACAAACCCTGCTGTTTTGTATCCTGCTGCTTGCTCTGTACCTGAGGTGGAATGAGATTGAAAGAATTTCAGGCACCATGCTTGATGAAGATGCGAGGGGTTATTATAGCTATGCGCAGAAAATACAGCTGGCCGGAGAGGGGGGATTTTACTCGGCGCAATTTGAAAAAAGAGAACCTCTCTTTTTACTCATGGTAAAGCTCTTTTTCACCTTGTTCGGCGTATCGGCCACCCATCTCCGGTTTGCTTCATGCGCATTTTCTCTGTCCGTTGTGTATCTTACCTACCGGCTCGGCAAGGAGTGGTTTTCAGGAGCGGTCGGGCTCATCGCTGCCTTTATCCTTGCCGTGCACCCGTATCTTATAAGGCTGAGCGCGCGAGGGCTGCGTGAAGAATGGTTTTGCGTGCTTCTGCTGCTCTTTGTGTACTTCAGCTATGTAACAGTATTCAGGAGCGCGTGGGCAAGGGTTGCCGTGAGCGGGCTTATTGCCGGATGCATCGTGCTGACTCGCTCGGAATTTTTTCCTGTGCTTGCCATCGTGCTGTTTCTTTATCCTCTCCTTGCCAGGAGGCGCTGGAATTATGCGATGGCCGCCGCAGCGCTTGTGCTGTGCATTGCCATCTGGGTTCCCCACCAGTACAGCATGTATAAAAAATACGGCGATGTTTTCTACACCGCAAACCAATATGCCCGGTTTTATGCGAACCGGGAATTTGCCGGTCAGCCCGGATTCCCGTCGGAAGAGGATATAATGCTCAAGGGCATGTATTACGGACCGAAGATAACACCCTTGGATTTTTATTTAAAATACCATTCACCCTGGCAATTGTTCTATGGCAGCCTAATTGGATTTGCCACGATTCACCTGAAAATGCCTTTTGCATTCGTTTCCGGCAGGGGGAATGCCGGAACGGTGATCTATGAAGCTGTTAAAATTAAAAACAATCCCGGCGCAGGAGCGGTGGTGAACGTGATACGTCTTGCCGCCAAACTCTTTAAGGAACGGTGGCTGTCAAACCTGATGGGTCTAGCGGTGCTCCTTACGTTTATCGCCGGACTGGTGCTGATTGGCGTATGCCGCCACTGGATGCTCTATGTCTACCTGATTGCATTTCAGGCACACACATCTTTTTTAGCATTTCTGGGACTTGATGAACGATTGACGGTTCATTCCTATCCGCTTATTGCCCTCTGCTGCGGATTTTGTGTCTGCTCGCTATTTTTCAAGAGAGGTGATCAGAACCTTATCAGCACGAATGCGCACGGAATAAGCATAATAGAACTATTTTGCCGTGAATATAGATTAATGGAACGTAATCTGAGCACATGAACCGGAAAATAAAGTTTATTCTTTCCATTGCAATCTGTTTTTTGAGCGCTGTGTTTTTGAGCAAGGCGGCACAGGTGCTTGACCGCGTCAGGCATCCTCTTGTCAGCAGTCTCACCTGCATTGAAACGGAGGACCCATCCGACCTCTATTGGAACATCAACCGGATTGAACTACAAGGGCTTCATCAATCAGGAGGATCAGAGCGTATGGATGTCCTTGAGTAATAACATTCCCAATTTTGAAAGCTATTATTTCCGGATAGATGGAGACGAGCAATGGCAGGGATCAAAAGACGGCCGCATTAATATAAGAGCAGGGCAGGGCGTGCATACCATTGAACTTAAGGCTTCCAATACCCTGGGAGGAGAATTGCCCTCCAGGGTATGGGTTTTCAATGTTGGCGACAGTGTCGGTTACGGTCATTCCCGCTGAAGAAACAATTAAAAACGGCCGCTACAGCTTTCGCTTTGAGAAACCGGGATCGGAAAAAATTGAGTGGCTGAGAGAGCATACACTTCCGGTACTTGGAGGCAGCCCCAATCAATGGAATTCCTTGATTGCCTTGAGAAGCTGGGTCAGCAGGCAGATCCCCAACAAATTTCCGGTGATGAAAAGCCGGTGGGACGCGCAGAGGATTCTGCAGGCGGTCAGGAAGGATCCTTCCATCGGCTTTCTCTGTGATGCCTATGCCGCGACATATGTCAGTTGCTGCGCCAGCGTGGGTTTGAATGCCAGGATGATACATCTGGGCGATGCGAGCAACAACGGGCACTATGCGGCAGAGGTCTGGTCGGATGAACACGGAAAGTGGATTTTTATGGATCCGCTCTATGACTGCCATTTTAGTCTGCAGGCCACACCACTCTCTGCCATCGAGCTCCATAATTTATGGAATCAGGACAGGATGGGCGAAGTAACAACACACGGACGGGGAGGTGCGGTAGTAAAAATTGGGGTGCCTTCGCCGGACTATGCCAACCTTTTTCAGGATATTCAGCTTGTCAATGCAAACGATTTTTTAACCACGCCGTTTACCAGCGTTCTGGATCTATTTACTTCGAAAATCCGTTTCCTCCGCTACGTTGATGAATCAAATCCCCCATACAACAGGGTTAAGCAGATCTGGCAACTGTTGATGTTTTATTATCTACCCATACTTATCAGCAGCTTTATTATTCCCATTGTTATTCCCGGGTATCTGATATTGATTACCATGAGACTTGGTAAGCAAAAGAAGTAAAGGTGTCATGTGGTTATGCAAAGAGAGCGCCTGCTTGCGGATGGCATCCCCTACACAAACAATACCTTTTGGTTAGTGCTGCTTGTATGCTTGCTCGCACTTGCCATACGGATGTGGGGCATCTCTTTCGGTCTTCCGGGGATAGACCACGGAGACGAATCCGAGGTGGTAAATCACGCCGTTCGTTTCGGAAGCGGTGATCTTAATCCCCACCGCTTTCAATACGGATCGCTGGTTCAATATCTGCTGTTCATCATCTATGGATGTTACTATGTTGTGGGCGCTATAGCCGGCTGGCATGATTCGGTGCATCAGTTTGCCGTTCAGTTCGTACGCGATCCCACCCCCTTTTATCTCATTGCCAGGGGTTTATCGGCTTGCTTCGGGGCCGCGACCGTCTGGATAACCTATGCGATTGGGAAGAGGGTAAAGGGTGAAGGCACAGGCATTGTAGCAGCGCTTCTGCTTGCACTCTGCTACCAGCATGTGGTTCATTCCCACTATGCGACGGTGGATGCCGCCGTTACCTTTGTATTCAGCTGTGCTGTTTACCGCTCTTTGATACTCCTTTCAGACAGACGCCTCAGCATGTATCTTTATGCCGGTTTTTTCACCGGTCTCGCAGCCGGCACCAAATTTAACGGCGTCATTGCCCTGGTTGCCTTCGCCGCGGCGCATTTTTCACAAGCCGGGAGGGGCAGGCTTGCGGATAAATTATTTTCCAGGGAATGGCTGCTCGGACTTGCTGCTGTGATCGGAGGGCACGCGCTTGCATGCCCTTATTTTTATATTGACTTTATAGCGGCATCCGGTGAGATAAGAGCACTGCAATCATTTCATGCGACAACAGGTTTTAACCTCTGGTTCTATATCCGGGATATCATTCGGGATTATTGGGGAATGCCGGCAGGAGCGCTCTGTGTTATAGGTTTGACACGTTACCTGGTAACAAGGGAGGTCGGTCTCCGCGTACTTTCTTTTACTGCTCTATGCGTCATCATTTTTGCATCCCTGCATCGCTATGTTGAAGCAAAATATATTCTTTGCACGTTTCCCCTGTGTGCGGTACTCGGTGCCGTATTGTTAAAAGATCTTTTATCCCGGATAAGCATCAGTTACCGTTCACCCATGGTTTTAGTGGTGCTTTTGCTGCTTATTGTGCATCCTGCGTATCTGATCCTTCAATGGGATGCGGAGCGGGGAAGCAAAAGCATAACCCTTGAAAGCAAGGAGTGGATTGAACAGCACATTCCGGCAGGCTCAAAAATACTCCTTGATAATGCGGGCAATGCCGGGCCGAAGCTCTTCAACGCTCCGGATAACGTAAAACGCCAGTATGAGCGGGCAAGGGCGCATGGTTTGCTCAAAGCGGACTTTCTAAAATTGCAGCTGGAAATAGAACCCACTGTGTATTATGACATTGTTGAGATTGATACTTCGGCCGGTTCGCGCTCCGATGATTACATGCGCTATCGCTTATGGCAGGATACCGATGTGATAGGCCAGCCGCCTTCATATTATTGTGAAAAGGGATACAACTATATTGTCGTCACCAACCGCTATTTTCACGCCATGGAACCGGGGTTTGAGTTGATCAAGGATTTTACCAGGGGACAGAAGGGAATCAGGGTTTATCAGGTCAGTTGCGGGCGGTGAAGAAAGGCAGGCTATGTGCGGGATTTGCGGTATCGTGTACCGTGACCAGGAACGAGCAGTTGACGAGAATGTGCTGCAGCAGATGTCATCCCTGCTCAGTCACCGGGGGCCTGATGATGCGGGCATATATCTGAAGGGCAATGTAGGGCTTGCACATCGCCGGCTGAGCATTATCGACCTCACCCCGGCCGGTCATCAGCCCATGCCCAACGAAGACGAGTCCGTCTGGATCGTTTTTAACGGCGAGATTTATAATTATCCGGACATCCGCCGTGAGCTGCAATCCAAGGGTCACAGATTCCGCTCCAATACCGACACGGAAACAATCATTCATCTTTATGAAGAGAGGGGTGATGATTGTGTGCAGGACCTCCGCGGCATGTTTGCGTTTGCCATATGGGACGCGAAAAAGCGGAGGCTTTTTTGCGCCCGTGACCGGGTGGGGAAAAAGCCGTTTGTCTATGCTCATACCGGGGAAGGGCTGTTTTTTGCATCAGAGATAAAATCGCTGCTGGCATGTTCATCCATTGACAAAAAGCTCGACTATAGCGCGCTGCACCATTATTTAACCTATCAATATGTCCCCAGCCCGCTGAGCATCTTTGCCACTATCAAAAAGCTTCCTCCGGGGCATATACTCATATATGAAGATGATACGCTGACGATTAAACGTTACTGGAATTTGAGCTACCGCAACAAGCTGGTGCTGCCTTCACTTGAAGACTATGGAAAGCGACTGGAGGAACTGTTTGAAGAGGCGGTAAGAATACGGCTGAGAAGCGATGTGCCGCTTGGCGCCTTTTTAAGCGGGGGCATAGATTCAAGCCTGGTGGTGGCCATGATGCAGCGGCTGATGAACCAGCCGGTAAAAACCTTTTCCATCGGCTTTAAAGAAGAGGCCTATGATGAGCTGGCCTTTGCGCGCATGGCGGCCCGGCAGTATCAAACCGACCATCATGAGTTTGTGGTGGAACCGGACGCGTTATCCATCCTGCCGCAGCTGGTATGGCATTATAACGAGCCCTTTGCTGATTCGTCGGCGATACCGACTTATTACGTATCCAAGATGACCCGTGAGCATGTGACCGTCGCGCTCAACGGGGACGGGGGAGACGAGTCATTTGCCGGGTACGAACGGTATGTGGCGGACAAGCTTGCTGATTACTACCGGTATGTACCGTCATTCATCCGAGATGGAATTTTCCAAAAAGTGATCGACCGCCTGCCGTACAGCACGAACCGTAAAAGCTTTGTGAGACGGCTCAAACGATTTATAAAAGGCATTTCTGAGGTGCCTGAAAGGCGCTATGTCCGCTGGATCTGCTTTTTTGACAATGAAATGAAGCGGGATCTCTATACCGCTTCATTTCATGATCTTATGCAAATGCACCGACTCGGTTGATTTGACGGTTAATTGGTACGGCAAGGCGGACGGAAAGGCTTTTATCGATAAAACGCTCTTTGTAGACGTAATGTCCTACCTGCCTGAAGACCTGCTGGTAAAAGTAGATATTGCCACCATGGCCCATTCCCTGGAGGCGCGCTCACCGTTTCTTGACCATAAGCTCATGGAATTTGCCGCCTCCCTGCCCGATGATCTTAAACTCAGGGGTATTGAGTCGAAGTACCTCCTGAAGCGCACGCTCTGCAACATGATTCCCCGGCCTATTGTGCAGCGAAAGAAAATGGGGTTCGGCGTTCCTCTTGACATGTGGTTCAGAAACGATTTGAAAGAGATGGCCTATGACGTCCTTCTGGCCAAAAAATGCACTGAGCGCGGTTACTTCAAGCCCGAGTCCCTGCAGAAAATTCTTGATGAACATGCCTCGGAGCGGTACGATCACAGCTATCGCATCTGGGCGCTGCTTTTTCTGGAACTGTGGCATAGGATGTTTGTTGACGGCGATGCGATAAGAGATCACGGCGTTTCAGCGGCATAATGGGATCAATTGAATCGAAGAAAAAAATAATTTATGTCATAACCGGCACCGGCGTCGGCGGCGCGGAGAAGATGCTGTATCACACCATCAAAGGTCTGGATCCGGCATGCTATAGCGTCAGACTCTGCTCGCTTAAAAAGAAAGGTGTCTACGCAAACATGCTGGAAACTGAGGGTGTGAATGTGTATTCCCTCGACATGAAGGATGAGGATACACTTTCAGGCTGGTTTGATTCGCTTCGCGTCCTCATGCTGCTTGCACTTTATTTTCTCAAAGAGAAGCCGGTTATTGTGCATTCGTTTCTCTTCCGGGCAAATATTATTGCAAGAATTGCCGCATTTCTCACCGGTGTTCCGGTTGTCATATGCTCTGTCCGGGTGATGGGCGGTGAGAAGCCGTATAGCCGCTTCATCGAGCGGGCAACGGCCTTCATGGCGGATCACTATGTGGCGGTATCCGAACAGGTAAAAGCTCATGTGCATCGCTCAACAGGCATAGCAGAACGAAAAATATCGACCATTTATAACGGCATTGCGGTTGCAAAGGGCGATATACGCGATCATGGGGAGTTGAGGAGCCGTAACGGGCTGAATGCTGATGACAGGCTGGTAATGACTGCCGGTAGGCTTCACCGTCAGAAAGGCTTTGATT
Source organism: uncultured delta proteobacterium (assembly GCA_963793865.1). Classification (GTDB taxonomy): domain Bacteria; phylum Desulfobacterota; class WTBG01; order WTBG01; family WTBG01; genus CAZWCD01. The sequence goes on along the minus strand of CAWCBP010000001.1, from coordinate 1,041,060 downwards.
GTCTTATTCAAGCAATGGCCGTGGTTCATACTGCCTGTCCCCGTGTAAAGCTGCTCATACTGGGAGAAGGGGAGGAAGAGAATAATCTAAAGAAATTAGCCCGTTCGCTCGAATTAACAGACAGGATACAATTTCTGGGCCTGCGACCGGATGTTGATCGTTTGCTGCATTGCATTGACCTCTTTGTGCTTCCCTCCCGATGGGAAGGTTTGCCCAACGCAGTACTGGAGGCGATGGCTGCGGGTAAGCCGGTAGTCGCCACAGAAGTCGGGGGTATCCCTGAACTGGTGGTCCGGGGGGTAACGGGTATGATCGTGCCGCCGCAGGACGTCCACGCGCTGGCGGAGGCCATCAAGGCTTTGCTTTCAGACGAACCTCGGGCACTTTCCATGGGAGCTGCCGGCAGGGAGCGGGTCCAGCGGCATTTCAGCATTGACGCCATGATTGCAAAAACAGAAGCCCTCTATCAAGAACTGCTCCAGCAAAAACAGCCTGCATGAGACTGTATCTTATATACCTTCTGACGTTTATTTTGGCGTTTTCGCTTTCCATCTATTTGACACCGCTGATGAGAAAGGCTGCCCTGCAATTTAATATTGTGGACCGGCCTGACGGAAGGCTCAAGAACCAGCGATCCCCTGTACCGTATCTGGGCGGACTTGCAGTATACCTTGCATTTCTGATCAGCCTGTCTCTTACCTTCAGCTTTGACCAGGAAATGCTGGGAATCCTGCTTGCGGGTACCATAATCGTTATTCTGGGGCTCATTGATGATTTCGGCGTTCTCTCCCCGGCCGTTAAATTGTGCGGGCAGAGCATTGCCGTGTTGGTGCTCATGCGTTCGGGAATTATCATCAAGCTGGATATAATACCCTGGTATATCAGCCTGCCCCTTTCATATGTCTGGCTCATCGGCATCATCAACGCCTTGAATATAATTGATGTGATGGACGGCCTTTCGTCAGGCGTGGCGCTCATGTGCTCGATCATATTTATACTGGTAGGGGTGATTAATCACAGCATGATCATTGCCATTATTGCCGCCGCTTTGGGCGGCAGCCTGCTGGGCTTTCTGCGCTATAATTTTGAACCGGCGCAGATTTACCTGGGTGATACCGGGAGCATGTTTATCGGGATGATGATGGGAAGCCTGGCCATGATCGGAAATTTCACCGCGCATAATAATCTGGGATGCTTTGCACCGGTGCTCATTTTAGGTGTTCCCATCTTTGATACCATGTTTGTGATGTATATCCGCTACCGCAGAGGCATGTCCATTCTTACCGGAAGCCCCGACCACTTCGCGCTGAGGCTGAGAAAGTGGCGGCTGTCAACCAGACAAACGGTTACCATCAGCTATGCCATATCAATCCTGCTCGGGATTGCCGCTTTGTTGATCATGAATGTAAGTGACTCTGTGGCGCTAACAATTATTTTATGTCTTATTGCCGCAGGCCTGGGCACGGGATATTTTTTAAAAAGAATTGATATGACCCTCTAACCCGGTGTGAAAGAGGGGTAAGGGATTATGATTTTGATTATTGGCGCGGGCCTGGCTGGATTAAGCACCGCCTTTCATCTCGGAAAACCGGTGGACTATCAGATCTTCGAAAAAGAGAAGGAGGCAGGCGGTCTGTGCCGCTCATATACAAAGAATGGATTTACCTTTGATTACACCGGACACCTGCTGCATACCCGGCAGGATTATACACGAGGGCTGATGAAGCAACTCATGCCCGGACGCTTATCTGCCCACAGGCGTCGCGCCTCCATCTGCGCGCAGGGGGTTCTTACTCCTTATCCCTTTCAGGCAAATTTGTACAAGCTGCCGCGGGAAGTGATAAAGGAATGTTTGGTGGGATTCTGCAAGGCGATGGAAAGACGAGCTTCTGCAGCCAGGACCTGAAAAGCTGGCCATTGAACGCAATGGCGGACCATCATTTAAAGATTGGATTATCAGCGATTTTGGTGAGGGTATAGCAAACTATTTTATGCTGCCCTATAATGAGAAATTATGGCGAACCGATCTAAACCTCCTTTCCAGTGACTGGGTTGAGTGGTCTATTCCGGTGCCGACCCTGGACGAGGTGGTGGGGGGAGCGCTGGGAATAACCAATGAGCACATGGGCTACAGCGCGCAGTTTCTCTACCCTATAGAAGGCGGCATCGGTATCCTCCCGCAATCTTTTCTGCCCCATGTTAATGAAGTCCTCTATGAGAAGCAGTTGGCGGCGGTTGATCTCAAGGAAAAACGGGTCTGGTTTAGCGACGGCGATTCGCTTGCATATAACACGCTTGTATCTACCATTCCGCTGCCGGAATTGCTCGGCATGATTCGTCATCTTCCCTCGGATATCGCAGAGATAAAACGCGGGCTTCGTCATATATCGGTTTTGGATGTTAACCTTGGAATCGACCGGGATGGCATAACCGACCAGCACTGGATATATTTCCCGGAGGCCGTTTTCCCCTTCTACCGATCAGGAAACTATTCTAATTTTGCAGCAGCAAGCGCACCGTCCAATGCAACCTCTCTGTACCTTGAAATATCACATCTGCCGGAGATGCCGTTAGATAAGAGGGCAATGATAGATGCGGCTAAAGAAGGTCTTGAACGCTGCGGCATGCTGAGCGGCAGCGACAGAGTCATTGCCGAAGATGCGGTGGATATTCCCTATGCCTATGTAATCTATGATACGTTCAGAAGGAAAAACCTGTCTTCTATAATTGATTACCTGAAAAGCAATGGGGTATGGTCCATCGGGCGGTATGGGAGCTGGAAGTACATGTCCATGGAGGATACCATTCTTGAAGGCAAGGCGGCAGCAGAGGTGCTCCGTGGGTAAAATAACCGTGGTGCACATCATTACCAAGCTTGAGCTGGGTGGCGCGCAACAGAACACCCTTTTTACTGTCGCGCATCTTGACCTGAGAGGTATGAGCCTGTCCTGATATCCGGTGCCGCTGGGATGCTGGTCGACGAGGCGCGGCATCTGAACGGGGTTCGCCTGTTTCTTATCCCTGAGCTTGTGCGGGAGATGACGGCCCTTAAGGATATCACGGCTCTTGTTAAAATTGCAGGTATTTTGAGAACGATTAAAAGGGACGTCCGCTATAGAGGGAGGTAAACGCTGATGCCGCGGTTATCGTGCATACCCACAGCTCAAAGGCGGGCATCCTGGGAAGATGGGCTGCCAGGCTGGCAGGTATCAGGCACATTGTTCATACCGTGCACGGTTTCAGCTTCCATCAATTTCAGCCCCCGCTGGTAAGGGCTTTTTATATTTTTCTGGAGCGGCTGACCGCATCTATAACCAGGGCTTTTATCCTTGTTTCCCGGGCCAACCTGGAAGAGGGAATGAAAGAGAAAATTTTTACCACTGATAAAACCGTACTCATCCGAAGCGGCATTGACATAAGCGAATATAAAAGTGTGCAGTGCGACCGTACGGCCGTGAGAGAAAGCCTGGGCATCACCAACGGCGACCCCGTGGTAGCGATGGTCGCCTGTTTTAAGCCGCAAAAAGCCCCGCTCGATTTTGTAAAAACAGCGCGACTGGTCATTGACGAACATGATCAGGTGGAATTTCTTCTGGTCGGTGATGGTGTGCTGAGATCAGACATTAAGGAATTGGCGGAACAACTTAAAATATCGAATAAAGTACATCTGGCGGGATGGAGGAAGGATGTACCGGAGATAATGCACTCCATTGAAATTCTTGTTCTTACCTCTCTCTGGGAAGGCTTGCCCCGGGTCTTACCACAGGCAATGGCTGCCGGCGTTCCGGTTGTGGCCAGTGATGTTAACGGATCACGTGAGGCCATCCACAACGGGGTCAACGGCTTTGTCACGCAGCCGCATGATATTCAGGGCATGGCCCGTAAGATATTGTACCTGCTAAAGCACCCTGAAGAAGCGCGAAGCATGGGGGAAAAGGGCACAGAAATGGTTCAAGAGTTCGATATATGGAAAATGCTCAGGCAGCAGGAACAGCTCTATTCAAGCCTTACCGGCTCTAATTGCACCGGGGATTGCGGGTAATGCCTATGAAGAAACTTGGGGCAAGAAATCTTATTTCCTGCCTGCTGGTATCGCTCATCTTGTTTTTTCTGATCCGGGTTCTCTACAAAAACTGGACCCAGGTTAAAGACTTCGATTTCAGCTTTGCCTGGAGTTCACTTTTGATTTCCTTCCTGATTTTACTCGGCTATCTATTTTTCAGGGTTTATATCTGGATGGTGATGCTCCATAAAATGGAAGCGTCACTCAGCCTTCGCAAATGTTTGAAAATCTCTTTTGTAAGCACCATGGGGAAATATCTTCCCGGCAAGGTATGGCTTGTACTCGGTAAGGTTTATCTTGCCGGGAAGGAAGGCATGCCCAAACCGATAGCGTTGGCCAGCGCCGTGCTCGAAGTGGTGCTTGAACTGACCGCAAGCATCGTTTTTTTTCTTCTCTTCTTTACAACCCGTTCTGAATTGACCGTCCTTTCAGATAATCTGCTCTATATCCTGGTATGTGCCGTGGCGGCGGGGATGGTTATGCTGCACCCAAAAGTTTTTTATGCCGTCATTAACAGTGTACTGCGCTGGATGAAGAAGGAAACGGTTCAGGAATCGTTAGGCTACACCGCCATGATTTATCTCTTTGCTAATTATATGATACTGGTACTGGTGCAGGGCATTGCCTTTTATTTTTTTGTCAATGCCATCACCTTTATCCCGCTCAGTAGCATATTCGGTTTATCCGCCAGCGTTGCGGTGGCAGGCGCCCTGGGAACACTGAGCGTCTTTGCACCGAGCGGTCTCGGGGTGAGGGAAGGGATACTGGCACTGTTGCTGGCAAACTATGTGGTCAGTCCGGTTGCCGTGCTTATCTCATTGCTTGCCCGGATATGGGTAACCGCAGGTGAAATTGTCTGCGCGCTTTTTGGATCAAGGCTCTGAAGCATGTTTGGGATATCACAGGCGGTGAATTGGAATGACCCGTAAGGCAAAAATTATTCTCGTACTACTTCTGGCCGTCTTCGTTTTGCAGTCTTATGGTGCCATACGGTCGAAATCGCCCACCTGGGATGAGACCAATTATTTCGGTTTGGGATATTATCTGCTGAAGCACCCCTCCTGGGACATCCCGTCATCCACGCTGCACCCGCCGCTTTCATATTATCTCAACAGCTTCCCGTTTCTCTGGTATGAAGCCGATGAAAGCGCCTGGAATCTGCCCCCGGCTCTCAAAGGTGTGGATAAATCAAATTTGAGCATCCCGGGCGCGGGCTTAAGGCTGCTCACCGATCGTCGATATCCGCAGGACCGCCTGCTCATGCTGGCACGGGTGCCAACGCTTTTACTGGCCTTGCTCCTTGGCTATTTCCTTTTTAGATGGGCACGGGAACTATATGGCAATCCATCCGCACTGTGTGTCTTGTTCCTGTTCAGTTTTTGCCCCAACATGCTTGCCCACTCCGGGCTTATAACACCGGATATGGCACTTACCTGTTTTACTTTTATTTCGTTCTACTGCCTCTGGAAAGTACTCCGCAGGAATGGGGGTTGGGGCTGGATTATTGCCTGCTCCCTGGCAACGGGTTGTGCCCTGCTCTCAAAATACAGCGCTCTGCTTCAGGTGCCGGTATTCGTCATAGCCGCTGCTTCTATTTTCTTTTCATCGGAGGATGCGAGGCTTCCAGATGGGTTTCCTTTCTCCCGGTGGCTGAACAAAAAAGAGGTCCAATTCAAATGGATGAGGCTGTCAATCCTGCTGCTGTTTATTGTTCTACTGGCGATTTTCGTACTCAGCCTGGGCTATCGATTTCAATTGCATCATTATTTCAGAGGAGTGACCCATCAATTGCTTCACGCGGAAGGCGGTCACCCTTCTTTTTTGCTGGGCATGTATTCAACATCCGGATGGTGGTATTACTATTTCATCGCCTTTCTGCTTAAAACGCCCATTCCGCTTTTTGTTCTGCTTCTCACGGCATTGTTTTTTTATTTCAAGGGTGTCCTTCGTGCCTCGCCAGATTTGATTTTTATGTGCGCACCGGTTGCAGCATATTTCATTTTATTCAGCATCAATCATCAAAGCATCGGGCTGCGCTATATACTGCCCGCATACCCTTTTTTGTTTGTGCTGGCAGGGACGGCGGTTGAAGGTATTAATATAATCCAGGGCAGGGTATGGAGATCCGTGGCCATGGTTATACTCTCCTGCTGGTATCTTGCAGGATCACTTGCCATTTACCCCCATTATCTGGCGTACTTTAATGAAATTGCAGGAGGCCCGGATAACGGTTATCGCTATCTGGTGGATTCAAATCTGGACTGGGGACAGGACCTGAAGGGGTTAGGATTTTACATGAAGGAAAAGGGTATAGACAGGGTTCATTTAAGCTATTTCGGCACTGCAGATCCCAGTTATTATGGAGTCCGTTACGACTGGATGCCAAGCTATTATCTGCCTGAAGATTATCGCGAGGGCAGCGCCAGGATGCGCTCGTTTACTTTTCCCACAACCGGGATGCTGGCCATCAGCGCAACCAATTTGCAGAATGTGTATTTCAGTGACAAGCAGTTTTATGATTGGCTCAAGCAATATAAGCCCATTGCTAAAATAGGCTATTCCATTTTCATCTACGACCTGGACCAAATCCGGTAAATGTGTATTCCCCGTCTTTTGATCATCTGAGCTCAAATTCAAAAGTGCTGACAACCCTGATTTTCTTAGTTGGTGTGCTGGTGGGGCTATAGGGGGCGGATTCATCGTTTCCGTCGCTGCCAAAGATCTGGATCGTACCCTGATTTGCGGAACGAATTTTACCAACCCGTGCACCCGAATCAGATGCAAATTGTTGTGCTGTATTACGGGCATTCTTTGTGGCTTCAGCGAGAAGCTGGGGCCTGAGGGCATTAAAGGTCGTAACCACATAACGCGGGTTGGCTTTCCCCCCATCATCCTGCCCATCCAGCACCACGCCTGACTTGAGAAGTTCTTCAGTCGCCCCAATGGCCTTGGTGACGAGATCGACATTTGTGGTTGTAACGACAAGTGAAGCAGTCACTAAATAACGATACCGTTCATTGCCTTCTGATTGCCCATATTCACGTGCGAGTTTATCAATAGTGCGTGTGGGCTGCCGGCTGATCTCATCGTCTTTAAAGCCATGATTCCGGAGGAACGAGAGCGCTGTGTCCCGGTCGGAGACGATCAATGAATGGGCGTTCTGAAGGTCTTCGCCGGCCCTCCTGAAACGAAGTGACCAGATTGCCAGGTCTGCCTTAACTTCCTTTTCGACAAGACCCTTGACCGTGACTGTTCGCGTATCAGACTTAAAACGGGCCACACCCGTTCCGATAAAGTATCCTCCAAGAGCAAGTCCGATGAGAAGAAACGCTCCCAGAATGATCGCTTCCACTGTCATGGTCCGGTTTCCGGCAGCTGTCATCCGTATCTCCTCTTTCAAAATCCATTCGATTTCAAAAGCCCTGTGTAGCAGGCCGTACGTTGAGCCTAACGAATGCTCACTCAACGGTGACCTGAGCGTCTTCGATGATCAGATCATATTTGTAGCCGAGGCCGAAATCCTTGTTTGTTGAAAGGGCACCTTTCACGAGAACGGTGTCCCCTACTTTTGCTGCGGCCGCGGATGTGACGGTGAGATCATTGGTTCCTTTTTCGCCGGTACCGTCCTGGACATGAAGCCAGTTCTTGCCCATGATTTGGGGGCTGAATTTGACCACCTTAGCACGCAGAATGACTTCTTTACCAGACAACGAATCCCGCTGAAGATAGATTTCATTGACCGTTTTGCCACCCTCCGGTTTTAGCAATTCCTGAGAAATTTATATCAGACGGCACAGCGGCGATGTTCCTGCCGTGAACCATATCCGCGCCGTCAGATGCAGGCTTTCCTTCAGTCGGCTTTGCCCCTGCCACTGATATGGCGGACACAAAGTAAACAGTGTCAAAGGTGCGGTTGAGGGTTTTACTATGATGGTTGCGCATGAGCATACCAGGTGGAATAGTTACCGTGTCACCTTTTTTAACCGGTGTTTCAGGTGCCGCCGCCCAGATTTTATCCTTCCCGGTATCCACATTGACGTACGTGTATCCCGCGCTGTTGATGGTTTCCATGACCGTACCCTGGAATCCGGCAGTTTCTGATGCCGGGGCAGCGGGCGGAGGTGGTAGCTTTTCAGCAGCAGGTCCTGCCATTGTGTGTGTTACCAGTGTAAGCGCAAGCAGAGAAAACAGCAGAAATGAGAATAGGCTTTTCATGAATACCTCCATTAAAATAATTTGTGGAAAGGTTACAGACAAAATAACATAGCCTTGGAGTGAGTACAAGAGCAAAGGAGAAGTTTAATTGAAAATCATAACCGATTAAGAACTTGACTCAGTTTGTGCATGTGTTTTATGGTCTATTGCGAAATGATGTGCCTGAAATTAATCATCTTTATATCCAAAACAAGACAATTATCCTTTGATTTTATTAAATATTTTACATGAGATTGCTTCGTCGCTTACGCTCCTCGCAACGACCCTATTGGTGCGTCATTCCTTGATTTTGTCGTTGCGAGCCCTTCGCTTGTCATTCTGAGCAACGCGAAGAATCTCGTTCTTCGCTCAGGATAAACTCCGCGCGGCAATCTCGTTTTGGGTCAAGGCTATCGCTAACGGTATATGTATGAATTTTAGAAATCTGCCCTTGCTCAATGCCATCATTGCCGTCTTCACGGTTGGGTTGTGCTGGGGCATCATCATTCCAGTGACGTCGGTCATTCTTGAAGGAATGGCAGTCGCCACACCGGTGATCGGTTTAATGGCGAGCGCCATATTTATTGGAATGGCACTAGGCGCGCCCGGTGTGGGAAAATTGATTGAGCGCTTCGGAATAAAACCGGTGCTCCTGTCCGGCCTCACCATTTCAGGGGTGCTCATGATCATTCTGTCTTTCTTCAACTCGGTTCCGATCTGGATCGCATTACGATTTGCCCTTGGCATTACCTTTGGGGCCGTAATAATCTCCTCCGAAGTGCTGATAAACCGTTCAGCGGCGATGACAACAGAGGAAGAAATCTGGGCCTGTACGCATTCGCCTTTTCTTTCAGTTTGATGATTACCCCTGTGGCGCTGTGGCTTGTGACATTTGGTACCGGTGTGCCTTTTATCTTCGGAGGACTTGCCTGCCTTGCTGCTGCCTTTTCCATGCGCACTACAATACGGGTTGACCGGCGCGACACATCCGCCGCGCCATCGCTTGTTCAGCGGTTGTTCACGCGCATTTCACTTTCACTGATGACAAATTTTACTGCCGGTTTCATGGAAGGTTCGCTGATTGCGCTGATTCCTCTCTATACATTACGGGAGGGTTTTAACCCTGCCCAAACGGGCATACTCCTTTCCGCTTTTATGATCGGCCATGGAGGGAGTCCCCCCTTCATCGGTATGCTTGCTGACCGCATAGGCCTCAGGCGTGTGCTGGCCCTTGTCTATCTTCTGGGCATTGCCGTTTTTTTGATCATTGTGGCCGGCACTTTCAGGATGGGTCTTGCGGTCCCTTTAATGCTGGCAGGAATGTCGGTGGGGGCCCTTTATCCATTGGCAGTAGGCATCATCGGAGAGCGATTGCCATCTGAAGATCTGCCCCGGGGTAACGCAATGATAACTGCCGCCTATGGTATGGGAAGCATTTTAGGCCCCCTCGCTTCCTTCGATCATTATGCATGTGACTGCGCCGCGAAGCCTTTTTATTATTTCTGCTTTTCTTTATGTGGTCGTGCTGATAATAATGAGGCTCCAGTCAGAGCAGAAATCATCCGGCCGGGAGAGGGAATAAGTATGATTTCCGGTATTATACTGGCATCCGGTTTTTCGAGCAGAATGAAGAGGGAAAAGCTTACCCTCGCTGTCGAAGGCATTCCCATGCTTGAACGGGTAATACGCGCGGCAATGGCATCCACCCTTGATGAGGTTTTGCTTGTCTATCAGAAGGATGAGATAAGAGATTTGGGACAAAAGTATCGTCTGTCACTGGTTCACAATTCACATCCTGAATATGGGCAGAGCGCTGCCGTAAAGGCGGGGGTGAAATGTGCATGTCCGGAAAGTGACGGCTTCATGTTTTTGGTGGGTGATCAGCCCTATGTAAGCGCAGTCACCATCGACCGGCTCATAACGGCATTCAAAAAAGACATGAACAGGATTGTCGTCCCGGTGTATGGGAGCAGAAGAGGGAACCCGGTCATTTTCCCGTCATCGGCCAAACGCGAACTGCTTTTACTGGAGGGGGACATGGGGGGGAGGGCAGTTATCGATATAATGAAGAATCTGATTAGCGTAGTAGTGATACAGGATGAGAGGGAGGCGATGGATGTTGATACCGATGAAGCGTATGATAAATATGAAAGGTGGACCTGTGTAGCAGTTAGATAAGGAGGCACACGATAATAATCTTCTTTATGCTTGACACTTTTTGAAGAGTTACCTTATAGTTACAGTCCTGTTTATGCATAATGTATACTCCACGACTGAAGGAGCGCTGACGAAATGAGACTTCCCCGATTTGAATACAGAAAGCCGTCCAGCATTGAAGAATGCCTTAATCTTTTACAGGAACAGGGCAGCAGGGCCCGACTCCTTGCCGGTGGGACCGACCTTTTGATTAACATGAAGTACCGGGTGGCAAGCCCGGAACTGGTCGTTGGCATAAAGGGATTACCGGAATTAAGTCAGATTGTAACGGATGATAAGGGTTATTGCAGCATAGGAGCGGGTATTACCCTTGTCAGAGATTGTGGCCCATAAGCAGATTGCCTCCGATTTTCCTGCATTCCATAAGGCGGTGCAATCAGTCGCGTCCAAGCACATACGCAACATGGCAACTCTGGGCGGGAATATCTGTCTCGATACGCGCTGCTGGTACTACAATAAGTCGAAATGGTGGCGGGACGCACGGGAAGTCTGCCATAAAATGGGAGGCAGGGAGTGCCACGCCATTAAGGGATCGCCCCGGTGCCACGCGATCAACAGTTCGGATACGGCGCCTGTTCTCATTGCCCTCGGGGCCAGGGTAAAGGTTGTCAGGAAGGGACAGGAGCGGATCCTTCAGTTTAAAGACTTTTTCCAGGACAACGGAGCGAGTCCGACCGTACTTGCCCCGGAGGAAATGGTAGCAGCAATTCTCATTCCCCGGGAAGCGGGTGCGGCCCGTACATCATTTATCAAGATAGCCATGCGTAAGGGAATTGATTTTTCAATGGGAAGCATCGCCGGCTTTTTTGCACAGAATGACAAGGGGGCGGGGGAACTGCGATTGGTGCTTAATTGCATTGGTTCGGCTCCCATTAATTTGAAGAAAACAGTGCAGGTAATTGCGGAAGCGGGATTTACCGATGCCGCTGTTGAGCGGGCGGCATTAACCGCCCGATCGGAACTGGGGGCGCTGACCAATCTTTTTACCTCGGCCGGATATAAGCGGCATCTTGCCGAGGTGCTGGTAAAAAGAGCCCTTGATGAGCTGAATGAACTGTCCCGTAAAAACAGGAGCAAATGATGGAAAAGAAAATAATATCGCTTACGGTCAATGATACTGTGTACGAGGTGGCGGTCAAGCCCTGGCAGACATTGCTCGAAGTCATCCGGGACGAGCTGGGGCTTACCGGGTCAAAACGGGGATGCGAGATTGGAACCTGCGGGGTATGCACGGTAATCATCGACGGCAAGGCCATCCTGTCATGTCTTACGCTGGCCGTGGAGTGTGAAGGTCGAAGCATAACCACCATCGAGGGCATCAGTACAGCCGAGTCACTCCACCCCCTCCAGAAGTCGTTTATTGAAAACGGGGCGGTTCAGTGCGGCTACTGCACTCCCGGTATTATCATGACCGGGAAAGCGCTTCTGGATGAAAACCCCGCTCCCACCGACGACGAGATCAAGGAAGCCCTTGCAGGCACGTTTTGCCGATGCACAGGGCATATTAAGATTATGGAGGCGGTTAAAAAGGCATCGCATACTGCCGGAGAAAAAGAATAATGGCTGATAAATACAATGTGATAGGCCGGAGACAAACGAAGCTTGATGCACCGCTCAAGGCCACCGGTCGCTCACAGTTTACGGAAGATGTGGTACTCCCGGGCATGCTTCACGGGAAGATAGTCCGCAGTACCATACCGCGGGGGAAGATCGTAAACATTGATACAACCCGCGCTGAAAGCGTCGCCGGCGTGAAGGCAGTGATAACCCACAAGGACTCGGCCGGGATAATGGTGGGTCCTGACCAGCAGCTGCTGTGCGATGACATGGTCTATTACATCGGGGATGAAGTGGCGGCAGTTGCAGCATTCGATGAAGACGCCGCCCTGGAAGCCGCAGAGCTTATCAGGGTTGATTACGAGCCGTTGCCGGCGCTGCTTACCATGGAAGAGGCCACGGCGGCCGGCGCTCCGATACTTCACCAGTACTTTGATGACAACTATGCCGATGAAAGGGTTGTCAATTATGGTGACGTGGACAGGGCTTTTGCAGAGTCGGATCACGTGAGAACCGATGAGTTTGAGACCTTTCCTTCGCACAACTGTTTTGCCGAACTGCACGGAACCATCGTGGACTATTCCCTTCCCGGGAAGCTCGCCATATGGACCCCCAGCCAGACGGCTATCCTCATCCAGAAGGGAATGGCGCAGAGCCTGGGGCTGTCGGAAAGCCAGGTGCGGGTGTTAAATCTCAACACCGGCGGAGCATTCTCCGGAAGGGGTACAGTCCGTCCACATCATTTGATAGCCGCCGTACTGTCACGGAAATCTTCGCGGCCGGTACGGATCTGTATGACCGCAGAGGAAGAATTCATCGTCTGCCGTTCCGCCGGAGGAAGCAAGCTTACCTTCAAGTCCGGCGTCTTGAAGGACGGGACGCTGAAGGTGATTGAAGCCGATCATCTCTATGACTGCGGCGCCTATGTGGAGACGCAGTTCATCCAGCTGATCATCGTGGCTTCAACCCTGCAGATGCTTTACAAGATTGAGGCCATGCGCTACAGGGGACGGCTTGTCTATACCAATAACGTGCCTTACTTTTTTCATCACGGAGGCGGTCTGGTTCCCTCGCAGTTTGCCCTGGGACAGCACCTCTATGCCGTCGCTCAGGACATAGGACTTGATCCGCTGGATTTGCATTACAAGAATGCGGTCGACAAGGGCTATACCACCATCGGTGACACGCACTATGCCAGCTGCGGGTTGAAGGAATGCATTGAAAAGACGGGTCGGAAATCAGGATGGAAGAAAAAATACGGCAAGCTGCCGCCATACCGTGGCATCGGCATAGGATGCGGGGTGATGAGTTCAGGCGGGAAAGGACTGTTCCAGCATGATACATCCGCCGCCTTTCTTAAAATTGCCGAAGACGGCAAGCTGTGTCTCTTTACCGGTCTTCCGGACATGGGGCAGGGTTCACATACCACCATGGCCATGATTGCTGCTGAAACACTGGGCATAGAAGCGGATGATATTACGGTGTTGTCGGGAGACACTGATGTTGCGCCCTTTGATGTGGGGGCTTTCTCACAGAGAGGAACCTTTACCACCGGCAACGCCGTTAAAAATGCCAGCCTTGACGCAAAACAGCAGATAGCTAAAACCGCTGCAGAGAAGCTCAAAGTTAAACCTGCGTCGCTTGTATTCCGGGATCGCAAGATTTATTCCAAGTCTGATCCCGGGAAGACACTCTCCTTCGAAGACGTGGTGTTTGACACCCTCCATTCTGCCGAAGGCAGGTTTATCATGGGCAGGGGCTTTTATAATTCGCCGACCAGCAAGCCCGCGCTTGCCTATTCATTCGGCGCCCAGATTGCCGAGGTGGAGGTGGATCCGGAGACGGGCATGGTGAAGCTGATCAGGATGACCGTTGCCCATGATGTGGGTCGGGCCATCAATCCGCTTGCGGTGGAAGGACAGATGGATGGACAGGTTTTCAGCGGCATGGGGCAGACACTTTTTGAAGAGTGCCTGCTTGAACAAGGGCAGATTATTAACCAGTCCCGCATGGACTACCGGCTGCCGAGAACATTTGAAGTACCGGGCATGGAACATATCATCGTTGAGACCAATGACCCGTATGGGCCGTTTGGCGCAAAAGAGGTCGGCGAGGGACCGATTGCCTGTAACCCTCACGCCATAGCCGGTGCGGTGAGCAATGCCATCGGGTACACCATAACGGAGTTTCCGTTGACTCCGGAACGTGTACTGGAAGGGATTCGGAAAAGAGACAAAGAGAAGCGACGAGCATAATCCATGTTGACGAGGAGGAGCGTGTATGAAGATCCTGGCTATTTGCGGTGGCATGCGGGAGGAGAGCAATACCAATAAACTGGTGAGAAAAGTCGCGGAGTCGTCCGGCTGCGAATATGACATCGCGGAATTGGGAAAACTTGAAATAAAGCCCTGTACCGGATGCTCGGAGTGCATGATGTATGAAGGAAAGTGTCCCATAGCTGGATGACATGCAGGCGCTCTATCAGAAGATGCTTGATGCGGATGCGATTGTTCTTGGCTCCCCCACCTATTACATGAATGTGTCCGGCGTGGTTAAATGCCTGATTGACCGGAGCCTGGCGCTTTACTATCGCGGCATAGGTCCCCAGTATGATCCAAACATGCCCTTTATGGGACAAAGGCCGCTTGCAGGTAAACCCGGTGTCCTGGTCACCACGGTTGCGGGTGCCGGGCATGAGAAGACCATGGAGATACTCTCGATGTGCATGGGTGAATCGCACCGCATGAATATTATTGACAGGATAGCTGTTCCAATCGGCATGAATGATGTTGCCGACATGCCGGAGGTGATGAAGCTTGCAGAGGAAGCCGGCAAAAAGCTGGGCAGCGCCTTAAAAAAACGGTAGGAGCGGCTTCAGCCGCGAATGTATTGAACAAACAAATGCGAATTTCGCGCAAAGGATTAAAAAATGTTCCAGCCATATTTTGAGGACAAGGTCAATGGCGGTCTCTTTCATGCAGTTTCAGAGGACTGGTCGCGCGTAGTCGATGAACAGAAAATATCCGAAGAGCAGTTTTCTGCCGCCAGGATTCATGTCATCGGAGCGATGATAACCCATGATCCCGAAACCATTGTCGATGCCGGCAAGGCGGTTGATCAAGTCATCGCCCGATTTGAAGACAAGCGCAATGGCGGTTACTTTTTTGCCGCCGATAAAAACTGGAACATCACCCGCCGGGAAAAGAACCTTGACAAAACATCAGAAATATTCGGTGTATTGATGCATCTTTATGAAGTTAGTTATGAGGACAAGTATCTCCTCAGGGCGCTCAGTTTCCTGGATGTCGCCCTTGATCATGCCTGGGATATGAAAGATGGAGGATTTTTCTCTCTCTACACCGAAAACTGGAATGCTGCGAGCGATCTTAAGGACCTGGCCACGCAATGCAGCATGCTTCAGCATTTGAACGGTTCCTGGAAGGACGGAATGGATTCTCCTTTCGGGGCAAAGGCAGCTTACCACAAACAGCGGGCAAGGGAACTCGGTGATCTAATCCTTGATAAGGCGTTAGATAAGGTGCATGGCGGGTTTTATACGTCATTTACCAGGGACTGGAAACCCGCTTCCAAAGAAAAAGATGTCGGTGAGATGGCATCGCTTGCCTTGACCCTCTATTTTCATTATCACAATCTCGGTCCTTCGATCTGGGGTCCGCGACGCGGCAGCCATGCCTTTACCGGCAGACCGTATCCAGCCGTTTACTCCTTCCGCGGTCCGGCGCCGAGTGTTGAACCGGTGAGCGACTATGCCTACCAGTTTGGGAAAAAGGTTGTTGAAATCGGAGATATACTTGTTAATCAGGCCTGGGACAAAGAGCAGGGAGGTTTTTATTCGAGCTTAAGTGAAGATTTAAGACCGCAGGACACTACGAAACAAATCTCAACCCACATCAATTGCCTTCTAGCTCTCAATGTGGCATACCGTCTGACCGGGGCACCGCGCTTCCAGAAAAGATGCGCTGAGGCGATCAAAACCATTGAGGATAAATGTTTCGATCCGGATAATGCGGGTGTTTATGCATCGTTTACCAGGGAGTGGACGCCATCCATACGGGATAAAATCTGCGGGCCAAATCTGATAGTCGGCGGGATAATGAGCATGATAGGACCGGTGGCGCAGGGTATGAATGTCACGCGCAATACCCATGCACTCTGGATTGAGCCGTTCTGCCAAAAAATCAAGGCGGGAGAATCAGCACAGTTTAACGTTACGGTTCAGAACCAGGGATTTGAAAGAGAGAGAATACGTATCGGCGGGCTAACCGCCCCCAGCCGCTGGATCAATCCCAATGATGTTACGTTGGATCTTGCTCCCCATGAAACCAAGGCCTTTGCACTTACCGTGACGCCCCCCAAGGATATGCCGCCGGGAGACTATCCATTTGAAATCACCTGCATGGGAGCTGAAGCGGTAGCGGAGTATGTTTCCAGGAATGGTAAGATAACCATCCTCTAAGAGTAAAGTCATCAATCAGGAATGGTTCTTTTGATGCGTGTCGGTTTAACACGAAAATAATGTCAGACTTGTAGGGGCGACCGGCCGGTCGCCCCTACACTCATATAAATTCCCACCTCACATCAATTTCCTTACCCAGTGCTGTGGAGCCGATTTTTTATACCAGCTCACCAGGCCAATCCAGATACTCACTGCCACGGCAAATTTAAAGATAACGTTAAAGAATCGATGAACTGTAGAAAAAATCTGAGCCTTTGCCGGATTGTAGGAAAAGATTGGATCAAAGTTCACGCCTTTTTGCAAAAGCATTGGATATTGATTATATAAGTTGGCATGGAGTGCAATAAGAAGGGAAATCAAATGAAAGGTAAAAAGCAAAACAAGCCCAATTAAAATGACTTGGGTTCTCCTTAGCAGTGAAAAACCGGAAGTCGCAAGGAGCAAGGGGAGGGTAATCAGAAAAGTAAGCGTAATTGCTGAAATGGAATCGTAGACAAATGTGGCATTCAGCAATCGATAATAATAGGAATTGCCGATTATCTGAGGATTGGAAAAAGACGGCTGGCCGAGCAAGGGGCTTGCTTTAATGGTAACAAACCAAAGAAATGATTCATAGTATGTGTGTACCAGAAGCCAGAAGATTGTGCAGGCAACATAAAAGAGAAGGAATCGGACCAGGAACTGCAGAATGGTACTATGTGCTTCTCTTGACCCATTTCCCGATCCAGAGGAGCCAGAAAAAGGAGACAAGGACAATAAAGATGGTTTGCGAGACATAGACGTGGGACTCATCGAAATGCTGAGGGGCGTAGACACCAACCAGAAAGAGAGATACCACACGCAGGAGATTCAGACAATAGATAAAGATGATACCCAGAAAACCAGCCAATGCCTTCTCGGTTGCTTTTGCAGGAAATGCGAGAACTGCGCAAAAGAATAACCCCATTTCAAATATGGCATTACAGTTACCCAAAATCTCCACACTGAAGCCCTCACCTGTAATGGTAATTCCCCCTGCAGCGACCTTCATGCCAAGCATTTTGAGAACCCAGGCCGACAGGGAAGCAATAACAACGGTGAAGGGATGGACAAAGTACTGTTCCACTGATTTTTGAAACATGATAATTGAGAAGAGTATAAGAAGTGCTGCAAAAACGAGGCAGAATCTGGTAACGGGATGTTTGAATGAAAGGAAAGGTTTGATTTTTTCTGCTAAAGATAATGCATCTTTTGTCTTGAGTGTTTCCCTTCGGCGATCAGCCCTGCTTTTCTTCTGCATAATTAGTTAAAAGGTTTTCACCTTCAAGCTGTTTTTCGTCTCAAAATAAAAACAACTCCGTTCCCATGATGATGGTCATAAAGATAATCATTCCCCACTCGCTGAGGGTGGGGATGGCATTATTCTTGATATCGCATACATTCCCAATGCCATCACCGTCGATATCTGCCTGGTCGGGATTAGAGGCGGAAGGGCAGTTATCCTCACAATCTGAAACACCATCGTTATCAGGATCTGATGAGAAACAAATGGCCCCTGGATATGTTGACACCCCCAACTCATTATTAGTGTCATACTCAAATACTCGTACATTTTCAAGATTGAGTTCTATCGATTCACCTAAAGGAGCCCCTTCGGAAACAGTATAAGAGAGACTGCCAATATCAAGAGGTTTGCTGTCTAGTAGTATAAATAAGGTTTCTATGTTTTGTACTAACTTCAGTTGACAGCACCCATTTTCCAGTTCCTGCACAGAAATATCATAATACCACAGGCAGTTCGGGATGAAGTCAACACAAGATAAATAGTTACCAACATCGCAGATGGTCATATCAATCTTCCCTACTGCAGTTAGCGTGTTGTCTGGTCTATAGAGGATAAGATCGGTAGTACCTTGTGACCCGGGGGGTGCCGTGAAGCTGCCCAGAAAGAGAGCAATGGGTTGAAGTGGTTGAGGCACACATTGTTCAGTGATCTCTTCGCAGAAATTTTCTGTTGGAGATTGACATTGAGTTATGCCATCCTCACAGATGCCGGTTGCGGTATTGCACGTCTCAGCCCCATTACACCAGGCGCTGTCAACACAGTTTCCATCTATGGAGCACCTCTGGAAGCACATGTTTCCTGATATGGGTATGGCATCCACATCTAAATTAAATTCATTTGACACCTGAACGTTTTGCAAATTGAGATTTCTGCAAACCGGAACAGGTGCGCTATTGGAGATGCTGTAGTTGACCGTTATGAGAGAATCAGTTCCGGGTTCGATAAGCTCGTCAGGGTTCAAAGCATACAATACAACCCTGCAGCAACCATTGACTTGCTCAGTAGCTGAGCATGTAAAACATTGATTATCATCCTTTTCTGATAAGGCACAGCCTGTACAGGTTAAGTAATTATCCGCATCACAAATATCTATCGTTACTGCACGGATGTTGTCATCCGGATTATCAAGGCGTACATCCACCGATCTTTCATTAGAACCCGGGTATCCCACGCTGTTTTCAACAGTAAGGGTCACCGCTGCATTGGTTAATGGGCAGAAGAAGAACAAAATAAAAAAGGAAAGAAAAAGTGGTACTATTTTACTGACCATTTTCATCTCCTTATATAAAATGAATCGTCTGCTGAAAATCTGTAATTCAATGTATTTTTCGTATGTTTATATCATGATACATGATGCGAAGTCAATGTTTTAATATTGCTTTTCACCTTGACAACAATAGGCAATATAATAAGATTTAAACAGTTTCTGTTTTAAAAAAGAATAGCGGTAGGAGCTGCTTTATGCCGCGAATAAGTGTACGAATGCCGCCCTATTACTTACCACAATTTATTAACATAGAGTTATAGAAATAAGGGTCAGTCATGAATCAGGCACGCGTTAAGAACATTTTGCAGTTGAAAGGGCAGGGGCAGGAACTGATTGTAGAGGGGTGGATACGCACCAAGCGGGAATCAAAGGGGCTTTCATTTCTGGAACTCAATGATGGCTCCAGCATAAAAAATCTTCAGATCATTGTTGAAGAAAGTTTTCCCGGTTATGAGTCAATCATGCGGGATATTGCTACCGGCTGCAGTGTTTCGGTGAAGGGAAATCTCGTTGCATCCCCGGCAGAAGGGCAGAATGTTGAATTGAAGGCATCGTCAATTACCATCGTTGGTGCTGCCCCACCTGATTTTATTCTTCAGAAGAAGAGGCATTCCTTTGAGTTTCTGCGCGAGATTGCCCACCTGCGTCCCCGAACCAACTCTTTTGGCGCTGTCGCGCGGGTCAGAAATGCTCTGAGCTATGCAATCCACACCTTCTTCCAGGAAAGAGGTTTTATTTATATTCACACGCCGATCATAACCGGCAGTGATTGCGAAGGGGCAGGGGAGATGTTTCAGGTTACCACACTTCCCCTGGAGAATCCGCCCCTTGTTGAAGGCAAGGTGGATTACAGTGGCGATTTTTTCGGGAAAAAGGCGTCGCTCACCGTGAGCGGCCAGCTCGAGGGAGAGACCTATGCCTGTGCCCTGAAAAACATATATACCTTCGGTCCAACCTTCAGGGCTGAGAACTCCAATACCTCGCGCCATCTGGCGGAATTCTGGATGATTGAGCCGGAGATGGCCTTTTGCGACCTTTCATTAAATATGGAGGTGGCTGAAGAATTTATAAAATACCTCTTGAGCTACCTGCTTGAACACTGTCCCGACGATATGGACTTTTTTGATACCAGAATCAGCAAGGGAGTTATTGATAATCTTGCAGCAATTGCAAAGAGTCCGTTTAAAAGAGTTACATATAATGAAGCTATTGAGCAGCTATTGCGTGCCAAGGTGGATTTCGAGTTTCCTGTGGCCTGGGGTTCAGATCTGCAGAGCGAGCACGAAAAGTTTCTAACCGAAAAGATATATGGTCAGCCGGTTATCCTCATTAATCATCCCAGGGATATAAAAGCATTTTACATGAAACTGAATGAGGACATGAAGACGGTGCGATCGATGGATGTGCTGGTGCCGCGATTGGGTGAGATTATCGGAGGAAGCCAGCGGGAGGACGATTACGAAACACTGAAGTCCAGGATTGAGCAGTGCGGTCTTAATCCAAAGGATTACTGGTGGTATCTTGAATTACGCCGATTCGGCAGTGTTCCCCATTCCGGCTTTGGCCTCGGATTTGAACGGCTGGTTCAATTTGTCACCGGAATGCAGAATATCAGGGATGTGATTCCCTTCCCCCGGGCGGTCAAGACCCTGGAGTTTTAGCAGCAGAGGTTTAAAAAGATGGAGGGCCATGCTCTGTCATGGCCGCATACACTATTCGGACGCGACGGAGCGCGTCCCTTCATGTGATTCGTATTCACCTGTAGGGGCGACCGGCCGGTCGCCCCTACAGAGACCTTATTTTCGTGTTAAGAAATGGTTAGCATTTACTCATTTAGACACTCGCAGATTCTTTGCGGAATTATTTGTTGTGTTTTTGTCATTACAGGGATAACCGTGGCAAATGCGCCTCAAGAACTATCCTCCTTGTTACCATCCGCGGTATCAGGCTGGAAAGCTGCAGGCCAAGACAGCATCTATAACAGATCTACACTCTTTAATTACATTGACGGCGGTGCGGAATTATACCTGTCATATGGTTTCAAGGAAGTTATAAACCGCAGGTATAAACGCGAGGGGCAACCCGATATAGTCGTTGACATATTTGATATGGCAACCGCACCAAATGCATTCGGGGTTTTCTCACAATCCATGGAAACGGTGGATGAGAGCTTCGGCCAGGGATCACAGGTTTCCAAGGGGCTGATTGTTTTTTGGAAGGACCATTACTATGTTTCCATGATGGCTTATCCTGAAACGGATGAATCCAAAAAGGCGATCCATACTCTTGCAGCATTGATAGATAACGCAATTGAGAAGGAAGGTCCTCTGCCGGCCATTCTTAGTCTGCTGCCTGAGAAGTCGCTCGTGAAAGAAAGCATCCGCTACTTCCGCCATCATGCATGGCTCAATGCCCACTATTTTATAGCCGATCACAATCTTCTCCATATTAATGATACCACCGAGGCGTTGCTGGCGAAGTATGGAGAAAAAAACAGGCGATCTCTGCTTCTGCTGGTGTCCTATCCCGATGAACAATCTGCGCAGTTGGCCTACCGCGATTTTCTAAAATCCTACCTGCCGAATGTTTCAGGAAAAGAGCCGGTGCAGATTGAAGACGGCACTTGGACTGCATGTCGACTCTCGGGGAATCTGTTTATTGCGGTATTTAATGCAGCCCAAGCCGTTGATGCATCACAGCTTTTGGATGCTGTTGAGAAAAAGCAGTTGCTGCAAAAGGAGGATAAAAATGGGAAAAAGGACAAGAAGGGAATTCCTGAAAGATAGCGCCGCTGCAGCCATAGCTGGAGCACTCTATTGGAACAAGCCGGTTGACCTGTTTGCCCAGCAGTCAAAAATATCCAAGGTAGTATTGATAAGAAACAAGGATCTGCTTGATGATCATGACAAGCCGAGAAAAGAGATTGTCCTGAAGATGCTCGATGAGGCGGTAACAGCGCTTCTGGATGAGAAAGATGCTGTAAAGGCATGGAAGAAACTCGTTAAACCCGCTGATGTGGTAGGCATCAAATCAAATGAGTGGCAGCCTATATGCACACCCCCGATACTGGAAGAAGTCATTAAGCAACGGATACAAGGATGCCGGTGTGACGGAGTCAAACATCGGAATTAATGATCGCGGTGTGCTTGCTGATCCTCTGTTTAA
Source organism: uncultured delta proteobacterium (assembly GCA_963793865.1). Classification (GTDB taxonomy): domain Bacteria; phylum Desulfobacterota; class WTBG01; order WTBG01; family WTBG01; genus CAZWCD01. Next base: position 1,018,796 of record CAWCBP010000001.1, on the reverse strand, counting down.
AAGAGCAACTACGCTCATTAATGTCAGACCCCTTCGGACCCACCACTGGTCGGGCGTGGGCAGCCTGATAAAGAACTATATCATCTTTACTGAAGACCCTTCTTCCTACCATGATGACAGCTGTGCCGACCTTGCTTCCATCTGGGAGCTTCCGATAGTCAAGGGAAAGACCAGACTAAATATCCTGGTTCTTTTTGCGCCGCTTTTTCATGGCATGGGGCCTCATCATTATAGTCCCGATTATACCTGGCCTTATAAGGGGATGCTGGTGGGTTTTGACCCGGTTGCAGTGGATGCGACGGGTGTGCGGATTCTTCTGGCCAAGCGCAGGCAGCATTTTGGTGAAGAGCGCCCTCTCAATCCGCCGCCCAAGCATGTTTTCCTGGCGGATACCCGTTATCATCTGGGGACTGCTGATCCGCAGAACATCGAGCTGATAAAGCTCGGCTGGGATGAAAATAGCTAATTAAGTATCTTGAATGCAAAACATCTGTGCAGCATACATAATAAAGAGTTAACTATATGGGTGAAAATCACAGCAGTGTTGCTCAGACGAATGACGCGGCAATCTAATGAGATAGCTTCACTCCCGCTCGCAGACATCGACTGCAATTTTAAGTAGTATCCAATAAATGTGGCCCTAAACCCAGGTCAGATATCTTCTTGTCGCCTACACTACCATCACTGTTCCAACCCCTTACTTGATAATAATCAGACAGCAGTTTATCAATGGGTGGAATGGGGTCTGATACAGGTCCTGATTTTCTGCCAATCGTCAGAAAACGTTGGGGCAGGGTATCCTCTCCGGATTTCATGCCAAGCTTCAGATTAATGATCCTTTTAAGGTTCACTATCCTTTCTCCTGCCTCCATGAGCGATTCAAATGTTACATCCATTCCGGTCGCCAGTTTGAACCATGTAATAACCTCGCGGGCAGTTATACCGGGAAAGCCCATGGCGGAGTTATACTGGGCGTAACCGGCATGGGAAAAGGCGCATAGGACCAGGGAATTTAAAACCGCCCCGTAGTCCTGTCCCCGTGCCACCATCTCAGCAGTACCCTCAACGTTAAACCTGATATCTGCCATGCTGATCAAATCAAATCCTTCAACTTTGGGATCTGCCGCTCCCGTATGGATAGCACCTCGATTGTCAGTCGCATAGGCGAGGGCCAGGAAGTTATGAGCCCGGGGATCGTGAGCCGGAACCTCCAGGCCCTTAACTTCAATTGCATATTGTTCTGCCTTTGAACCGAGCAACTGTGCGGCTTTTCTCGTTCCCTCAGCAAGAATTGAACCCACGCCCTCTCTTACACATATCTTTTGTAGTAAGGATAGCAAGGCCTCACCATTGCCAAAGGAAAGGTCAAGGCCACCGGTATCCTTTCCGGTCAAAATACCGGCCTCGAAACATTCCATGGCAAATGAGACAACCCCTCCCGCAGAGATTGAGTCAATGCCGTGGCGGTTACAAAGTGCGTATGCCTTCTGCACAATGTCCATGTCAGTAACACCACATTGCGATCCGAGCGGGGCAACCGATTCCCACACATTTTGCCGTTCGCCGTCTTTAACATGCGACTCCACACAGCCTGTCCTGCAGCCGGCACAGAGATAGGGCTTTCCATTTCGCACATGCTTTTCCAGCTCTTTGAGAAAAGCATCACTGAATCCATTAAGGTTCCCGTCACGCCAGTTATTTACACCATAACGTCTGTCGGCAAGAAACATGGAAAAGACACTGTTTGCTTTTTTAAGGCGGTGGTCAGCGTTGTTGAAAAGTTCAGGCATCGCCTCATTAATGGAACTGTTTAAACTATCCCGGTCAAACAGGGGGATAACACCGCTTCCCTTGACCGCAATTGCTTTCAGGTTTTTAGCTCCCATTACAGCGCCAAGACCGCAGCGTCCGGCAGCACGTGCGGCTTTACCGTCATGCATAACTGAGGCAAAGCGGACGCGGTTTTCACCTGCCAGGCCGATCGCGGCAACGCTTACATCGCATCCACAGATATGCCTTATCATGGTCTCGGTTTCATAGGTGTCTTTTCCCCGAAGAGGGGCTGCATCTTCGATTGAAACACGGCTATCAACAATCTTGATAAAAACGAGACTATCAGATATGCCGGTTATTACCAGACCGTCAAATCCCGCCTTTTTGAGTTCTCTGCCCCACGTGCCTCCGGCATATGATTCACCCCAAATGCCGGTAAGGGGAGATATGGCGGCCACGCAATGCCTGCCGCTCCAGGGAATGATGGTACCGGTAAGCGGTCCGGCCATAAAGATGAGCGGACTTTGTTCAGCACATGAGTCAATTGCCTGTGGAATCTTTTCGGAAATGAGTGCAGCAGCAATACCGACGCCGCCTATATATTTCTCAGCAAGTTTTTCCGACAATGAATTAAATGTGATTTTCCTTGTGGTGAGATCAACCTGAAGTAACCAGCCGGTATAACCCTTGTATTTCATAATCTGCTCCGCATGCAGGAATCTTTAAGTTATTTAATCAAATCATGAGCACGTATGTCAATCCCAAACAGTACTTGAATATCGTGCGGAATGCACCGGTTTGACTATTCACGATGTATGAAGAGGCAATAAAAACACTTGACGCAAAATGCCATTTACATTAGGAAGGTTACATTATTATAAGTGTTAAATCACTGACACCTTTGTGTACCGAAAGGCAATTGATGGAGATTGATCCATGGAAATGACACCGTTGCATAAAGAGGTACGAGAGCTGGCTATCGGAAACTTTAAGCGCATCAATAGAACCAGGCGGGTGGAACGTAAAAGATGGGATTTGCCGGTTGGAAGCTGGGATGTGTCTGTTGTACGCGGACCGGTTCTGGAGAAGGCGGCTGTCACGCAGATTATCCTTAATACCAAACACCCGGTTACCGGTGAGGCCACACGCTTTAATGTGTTTCAGGTCATGGTGTATCCGGCAAACCCGAAAATTCCCATCCTGCTCATCAACATGGAGAATCGCGTCGGGAAAGAGGACATTTTTGCGGGTTTCCTTGATGTTGCTCCTGTATCAACTGCCGCGGCCGACCTGAGGTTGCTGCAGAACAGAATTCGGAAGATTACCCGGGACCACGATCAGAATTATGAGATGTTACGATCCAAGCTCAGGAATTTGTATTACATGGATACATGGAATACGCAACTCAATGCGGAAATCGGTATACGGCTCGAATTAAAAGCTGAAGAATACGCCCTGCTCAGGGATGGCGCACTCGGTTGGATAGAAACTTACTTTGAAATTGCCCAAAGAAGGAAAAAAGAGCGTTTCGCCACGCGACATGAATCGATCATGTACAATGTGAGGGCGAGGATTATGGAGTTTTATCTTTTAAAAGACCTGTCTTTCAGTGTGGCTCAAAAACTGGGCGTACCGCTCGAAGCACTGTCCTTCGGGAACTTTGCCCCCTGTATACGCTATTAATGAAAACAGATTGGATTACCGCTGTAGAGGCGACCGGCCGGTCGCCCCTACAAGCCAGAAGTTATTTTATGTTAAGGTTAAAAACCAAGCCACCTGGTGATGGTATCAAGGGATTCCCGTTTTCTTTGGAAAAGTGTTAAGGTGGCACGCCGCTAAAGGATATCCCAGGGCAACTCCCGCCAGAAGCTCCTTGTCATCGCCTATTTCAAGGTGCTTTTTGATGTCCTCCTGGCAGATAACCGTAACCGTAAGCCAGCAGGTTCCAAGCCCTCGCGCATGGGTAGCCAGCAGGAAATTTTCGACGGCTGCAGCGGTGCTCAGCCGGTATTGTTCGTCCTTGGATTTGTAGGTTACAAAGTAGACCGCCACCGGGGCATCAAAAAACCGCAGGCTCTTTTCAAACACCTCACCCGGATCGATCCCGTCTTCCTCGGCAACCCGCATAAGGGTTTCCATGATCTCCTGCTGCCGACCTTTCATTGGTTCGGGAGGGTTGCCGAAGGCATCTCCAGCATTCATCCGCAGGGCAAAATTATCACTAATAATGCGGTTCACTTCGCTCAGTGCCCCGCCGGTTAAAACTATGAATTCCCAGGGCTGCCGGTTGGTGGCACTCGGTGCCCATGTGGCCGCTTCGAGGCACTCGTTTAAGATTTCTATCGGCGGCATTTTACTATCAAAGGCCCGGATGCTTCTACGTGATTTAATTAACTCAACCAGATCCATAGGAGTTTCTCCTGATTTCCATCAAAGCAGCTGCAGAACTTCCTCTGCCGACATTACTTCGCCGAATCCCATGCTGATAACTTTCAATGTCGCCTCATGACCGGCAGGGTCGAAGGTGGCACAACCATCCTTGACCAGAATGATGTCATACCCGTAGGCAACGGCTTCACGGGCGGTGGTCTCAACACAATAATTGGTTGCCACGCCGGTAAAAAGCAGGGTTGTGATCTTTCGGTTTCTAAGCGTCCGGTCAAGGCTGGTCTGGAAAAATGCGCCATACGCTTTCTTCATAAGCATCAGGTCGCCTTTATCAGGTGTCAGCTCGTCAATAATCTGCGCTCCCCAGCTTCCGATGACCAGTGCACCATGTTCTTTGGCCTTCGGTCCCATTTTACGGAGGGGAAGGGCGATATCCGAATAATCCGGCTGCCACGCGGTGTAGACATAAATGACGTTTCGTCCGGTGGATCGGAATTTCTGTGTGAGCTGCTTAATCTGTGGAATAGGGGCTTGCAGCCGTTCAAGGGCATCTTCTGCCAGCCCTATACCCTGTGATGATTTTCTTACAAAACCGTCGGGGTGTATGAAATCATTTTGCATGTCGATTATGAGGAGGGCTGCATGTTCCATGTCCATAATAAGAATCCTTTCTGAATGTATTGAAAAAATAGACTGAATCTGCTATTACAATACGCAACACGAAGCAGGATTACCATTACCCATACTACAGTTTCATAATCAGTACAAGGAGAGAGTGGACATGCCTGAAGCGTCACGCGTTTGGACAGAAACCATATTTAATATTGCCTATCTCATTGTTGTCTGGTGGTTGGTTATTGCCATGATTAACCGGCGGGAACTGGTGGATGCCAAGGATCAGAAGGTTGCCGGCTTAGTCATGTGGGCTTTTTTCCTGCTCGGTTTGGGAGATATCGGCCATGTCGGGTTCAGGGTGATTGCCTTTGCGATGGGCGGTCTTGATGCATCGATTACACTGTTCGGGCGTGAGTTACAGCTGGCGCCCATGGGTTCCCTCGCGACAGCAATTACCTTCACCTTTTTCTACGTCATACTGGTAATGATCTGGAAAGAGCGGTTTGGCAGGAGCTACGGTGTTCTGGGATGTATTCTCTTTGCCCTTGCCATACTCCGCTTGCTCATTATGACCCACCCGGCAAATAACTGGAACAGTCTTCAGCAACCGCATCAGTGGGCAATCATTCGGAATGTGCCGCTGATGCTGATGCAGCTTGGATCGGCCTATCTGATTCTCCGGGATGGCGTTCAGGAGAGGGATAAAACATTCATATGGATCGGCATTATGGTTATTGTATCATTTGTTTGTTACGCTCCGGTCATTTTCCTGCAGCATAAGGTGCCTCTTATAGGGATGTTAATGATTCCTAAAACCATTGCCTATCTGGTCATTGCCTTCCTGGGATTCTTTAAGTATTACAAAGTCAAACCTTTGCAGGAAGCGGTAAGGAGTGCTGCGTAACGAGCATCGGTGCACACCATTCCCGCGCAATGAAAGCAGCGTGAATACAATCGTCCGCCGCCAAAAAGGAAATGTCAGCGTTTGCTATGGACAAAGGTCTTCTTCCCATATTATTGACCGTCTTCCTGCTCGCCTTCGGCATGAGCTTTGTTTCCCCGCTTATACCGCTTTTGCTTCAGGGGATGGGGGCTTCCTCCGCCACCATTGGACAAATAGCCACAACCTATTTTCTCGTCTTTACCGTCACCACGTCCTTTCTGGGCAGATGGATTGAAAAGGCCGGATCAAAAAAGATGATCATGTGCGGTCTGGCCATATTCGGGTTGGCCATACTCGCAATGCCCTACATGCCGGACCCGGCGTTCTTTTATCTGCTGCGCACCATCCAGGGCGTTGGATCTGCGCTGCTTTTTGCGCCGACCGAGGCGGCAATCAATATACTGTCATCTCCCGGGCGCAGAGGTTCAAACATGGGCCTTTACGGGGTGGTGTTCGCGGTGGGTTTTGCCGTGGGGCCGGGAATAGGCTCCTGGCTTTACGCCATACAACCCGAAGCTCCCTTCATCTTTGCGGCGGCAAGCTCATTGGGCGCGCTGATGGTCCTGCTATTCGGATTTGATGAAACAATCGTAGCGGTGAAAAAAACCGAGTGGGGTTTCGCACGGATTATCAGTTCTCTGAAATTGCCCCTCACTGCCGCCGCGTGCTACGCGGTGGTGGAAGTCGCCATCGGTTCGTTTCTGTCGCTCTATCTGGATGATTTGGGAATCAGGGGCGGAGCGCTGGGAATGGTGTTTACCTTTTTTGCGGTCGGAGGCGCAGTTTCACCTTTTCCTGCCGGCAAAATGGCCGATATTTGGGGTAAAAGGCCGGTATTGAAAGCGTGCGGTGTATTGCTGGCGGCGGTTACCATTGCCTTCAATTTGTTTCAGCAGTACTGGGCACTCTGTGCACTGGCCTTTGGCGTGGGCGTGGTGGCGGGTGCACTCTATCCGGTAGCGCTTGCACTGATCGGGGAAATTGTTCCCCGGAAAGGATGGGAACGGCAAATGCATCATTCAGCTTCGCCTACGGAGCAGGATGTGTTATCGGCCCCCTGGTGACCGGCTGGGTGATGGAGCTTTCCTCCATCCGCTATCTCTTTTATCCCATGACCGCGGCAGCCATCGCATTTGTCGCGCTTACCCTGTTTGATACCGGTGCGAGCAATGTGCCCGCCCATCATGAGTAATCTCCGGTTCAAAAAATGATTTCTCCCAGTCGTCTTCCCCCTTCTTCACTGTTCAGGTGAGGGATATCAGCCAGTATTTTAGGAGTCGACATTCTGAAATTTGACAGGAACATTTCTCTGATCTTTCTGCCTTCCTCAATGATGGCCGGGTCTTTAAGAATGGGATAGCTTTCACGGTTATCGAGAAAGCTCTTGTACAGTGTAACGTACTCAAACCACCAGGGAAAGGTGTTACCTCTCATGGTAATATCAAAATTACCCGACATCATCCCGCCCGAGGTGGAACCTTGGGGAAGGTTTGGTGTAATGACACCGGGGGCTACGCCGGGCATGCTTTTGTATTTTTGGCATATGTCCTGAACCGGCTTGCAAAAAAGCTCCCTATAGCGCTGATCTTTGGATACGGGGAACAGGTCAATGTTCATGTGGTCATATTTATCGAAATGCATGGATGCTTCGAGGGCAAGAATAGGCAGCGGCAGATCATCGCAGGTGATGATGGACCCGGCGACAAGCTCGTCTTCATCCAGTGCTGTTTTGTCGTCTTTGTTCCAGACCAGGCCGTAATCAAGAATCATGAACGCGGCCTTTTTAACCGGAAAGCGGTCTCCATCCTTTGACCGGTATATCTCCATCCGCAGCCGCTCCCTTCCGCTCTCGGCAAACACCGGTTCTTCCTTGTGCATTGCTTGAAAATATTCTTTAAATATAGTGCGCAGTTGTTGCATGATTGTATCAATGTTCATGTCGTTCCTCCGAAAATGATTCCGCATTTATCAACGCATGTCTAATACTACATTACTGTTTCGGAAACAATGATAAAAGGGGTCAGGATTTAATCATACGATGATGCAATAACAATCATACATGGCACGTTCAACATCATATGTTTTGCCGAAGTACAGGTTATGTGTTATAGGACAGCTTGAAAAACTGATAATAACGTGATCTTTCATCTGGTGAGAAACACGAAGAAGGAGCAATGATGAAAAGCAGAGGAAAAAAGAGAAATGCGATACGGTGTGCTGCCATTGTATCTATTGTTTTTTATGTTGCAGGCTGCGGGGCCTCTGCCGAAGTGGTATCTGAACCGCCAATTCCGGAAATTCAAAATGTGTTCCAGCAGCCGCTGCTGCAATTTAAAACACCGGGCAGTCTTGACTTCTGCGGAGAACCGGTTCCTTTGGAAAGAAGGGAGGTATGGGAGCGCCTTGATAAGCAATTCCTGCTTGCGCTCAACAGAGAGGCACAGGTAATCCTTTGGATCAAGAGAAGCAGGCAGTACTTTCCCTATATTGAAGAGGAGATTAAAAAACAGGGTTTGCCCGATGATCTCAAATACCTGGCGGTTGCGGAAAGTGACCTCAACAAATACGCGCTATCTCCCAGCGGCGCAGCGGGTACATGGCAGTTCATGAAACAGACCGGCACACGGTTCGGCCTGGCACGGGAAGAATGGACCGATCAGCGCTACAGCTTTGTGAAATCGACCGCCGCGGCACTCAATTATCTCAGCGTGCTTCATGAACAATTCGGGCAATGGATGCTTGCAGCAGCGGCTTATAATTGCGGTGAAGAGAGGCTGGCACGGGAAATTGAAGAACAAAACACTGAACAGTATGTCGATCTTTCTCTTCCAAAGGAAACTGAGGAATATCTCTTTAGAATTATGGCTATAAAAATAATTCTTTCCAACCCGGCGCAGTACGGATTTGTGCTGGAGGAGAGCGAGTTATATATGCCCGGTGATGCAGAGGAGGTTGAAATAACCCTGCCGGGAATGTTACACATGCGCATCATCGCGGAGGCTGCGAAAACAAATTACAGAACCATAAAGGAGCTCAATCCTGATTTGCGGGGCTATTATCTCCCCAAGGGCAATCACAGGCTGTTTATACCCGGCAGCGCTGTTGAGGGGTTTAAGCAGAGACTGTCAGCGGCACTTGCTGAAGCTGATAAGGGAATGAGGACAATCTACATAGTAAGAAAAGGGGATACCCTTTCCGCCATAGCAGCAAAGCTTGATATCCCGCTTGAAAAGCTTTTACAGTGGAATGTTAGTGCCGGTTCGGAGGTGATTTACCTGGGACAAAAACTGATCTACTATAGGCCGTATGGGGGGAAGTAATGCCCTTGAGTGGTACTAATCAGGACAACAAAAAATATTTTTCTTCCCGTCATGTGTGTGCCTTGAACCACCATTAAGTTATAAGGGGTTATGACGAATCATAACCCCTTGAATGTACTGGTGGTCCCAACGGGAATCGAACCCGTGTTTTCGACGTGAGAGGCCGATGTCCTAGGCCGCTAGACGATGGGACCAAAAGGCAAGAGTAATGATGTATGGAGTGATGGAGTACTGGAGATATAATTTCCATCCCTCCAGTAAAACAATGACTCCGATTACCCCGTTTTCACTGCATGTGGCTGGGGGAGGAGGATTCGAACCCCCGTAGTAAGATCCAGAGTCTTATGTCCTGCCGCTGGACGATCCCCCAGTGGCGCATACCATAATTGATTCAGCATCAAGAGTCAAGCACTATCTCATGTTTACCGGTCCGGCCGCGGCCCTTTCATGGCAATGAATTGTACATGAGGTGCTTCGTTAAACCAACACAATTCCTTGACCTGCTTTGCCAATTTCGCTATACTCCTCTCAAATATTTTATCTGTATGGTTTCATGCACTGTCTTGCCGCACCGGCTGATGGATGAGAGTTTTTATGATTGATGCCATTGTGCTGCCAATCAGACAATTGGGTGGGTATTCGCTTGACCTGATGCGAGGGCTGGGGAGGTCGGGGATATTTCTTGTGACCGCCATGGCGCTCATATTTGTGCCGCCCTACAAGATCAATCGCATCATCAAGCAGCTGCGATTTACCGGCGTCAACTCGACATTCATTGTCCTGTTAACGGGTGTTTTTACCGGAATGGTGCTGGCCATCCAGGGTTACTACTCGCTGAATAAATTTGCCGCGGCCTCGTTGCTGGGACCAATAGTGGCACTGAGCCTGATTCGGGAACTCGGACCGGTGCTTTCTGCGCTCATGATAAATGCCCGCGCGGGATCCGCCATCGCGGCGGAAATCGGCATCATGAGGATAACGGAGCAGATTGATGCCATTGAAATGATGGCGCTCAATCCCATCCGGTATCTTGTGGTGCCCAACATGGTAGCGGGCATGATCGCCTTTCCCATTCTGACAGCCTTTTTCGATTTGATCGGCATATATGGCGGTTATCTGGTGGGTGTCAAACTGCTGGGCTTAAGCGAAGGAAGCTATTTCGGAGAAATTGAAAACATGGTAACCATGAATGATATTACCGTGGGAATGTATAAGGCGGTGTGCTTCGGCCTCATCGTGAACTGGATTTCCTGCTACAAGGGCTATCATGCAGGATATGGAGCGGAGGGCGTCAGCAAGGCGACAACCGAGGCGGTGGTGGTTTCCTCCGTGCTGATACTGGTGTGGGATTATTTCATGGCCTCATTTTTTTTCTAGCCGTTCAATATGATAGAGATTGAAAACCTTCATAAATCGTTTAACGGCCGTGAGGTGCTCAGGGGTGTCACCCTTCAGGTTAAAAAGGGTGAAATTCTTGCGGTCATAGGGGGCAGCGGGGCGGGGAAAAGCGTGCTGCTCAAGCACATTGCCGCGCTGATGCTGCCTGACAGGGGTAGCATACTGGTAGACGGCATAACCGTTCCCGGCCTTCGGGGTAAACAGCTTGAAACCTACCGTCGCCGTCTGGGTTTTTTGTTTCAGGGAGGCGCGCTGTTTGATTCCATGACCGTGTACGAAAATGTTTCTTTTCCGCTGCGCGAGAAAACGCGGATGAAGGAGAAGGAAATACGGAGCCGGGTTAATGAAATGCTGGGTCATGTGGGCATGCGCGATGAAGGGGATAAATTCCCGGCTGAATTAAGCGGGGGCATGAAAAAGCGGGCCGCGCTTGCCCGCTCGCTCACAACCAATCCGGAGATAATGCTTTTCGATGAGCCGACCACCGGTCTTGACCCCATCATTGTTAATAACGTGTTCCAGTACATAAGGTCAACCCACGCGCACCTGGGGTTTACCGGCGTGATCGTAACCCACGAAATTCCCAAAATATTCAGCATCGTGCAGCGGGTTGCACTGCTGATAGACGGCACAATAGTAGCCGCAGGGACTCCCGATGAAATTCAGACAAGCGATAATCCCGTGCTCAGGCATTTTCTTTCCGGAGGGGTTGATGGCGGAAGCACGGGCACAAACAGTGACCAAGAGGTGCTCGCATGAAAAAAATGGATCTGGAACTGGTGGTAGGGTTGTTCCTCCTGGTGGGCATTGTTGCCCTCGGCTTTATTTCAGTAAAATTAGGCAAGATGGAATGGGTTGGAGGCGGAGGTTACCAGATAGCGGCAGTCTTCTCCAGCGCGGGCGGCCTGAAGATTGGGGCGGTGGTTGAAATAGCGGGCGTTGAAGTGGGAAGGATAAAAAGCCTCACCCTTAATGACGATTATCAGGCACGGGTGGTGATGGATATTAATGCTGAAGTGAAACTGCAGGATGATTCAATGGCATCGATCAAGACCAAGGGGTTGCTGGGGGAAAAGTTCGTGGATATAACACCGGGTGGAGCGGATGAAATGATAGGCGCGGGCGGGGTTATTTATGACACTGAACCCCCGATTGATCTGGAGTCTCTGATCTCAAAGTTTATATTCGGCAAGGTGTAATCTTGCAACAAAAGTGGACAGAATTTATAGAAAGGGGTATAAGATTATGAAACCGGCATGTTGCCAATACGTTCGCAGAGAAAAAATGAGACGCTGTTTGCCTGCTATCCTGCTTCTGTTGACGTGCCTCGGAGCTGTGCCATTGAGCGCCGGGGCGGGCACTCCTCTTGAAGAACTCAAATGCACCGTCGACAGGATTACCGGCGTCCTTGATGATAAGGCGCTGCGTGAGAGCCTGGGAAGGGATGCCTTGCTGTCGAAGCTCACTGAGGTCTCTCAGGACGGGTTTGACTGGGAGGAAATAGCTGAGCGTTCGCTGGGGCTGTATTGGAAGGAGAGAACTGCAGAGGAAAAGAGGGAGTTTACCCGATTGCTCAAAGACCTGCTGCTCGATTCATATCTTACAAAAATCATAGACAACTATTCCGGAGAAAGCGTAATTTTTGATAAAGAAATCATTCAAGGAGAGCGGGCGCAGGTGGAATCCCGCATAGTGAACAAAGCTGAAAAAAGTATTGTGATAGGCGCCCGGCTTATGAAAAAGGATAATAAATGGCTGGTATACGATCTGATTATCGAGGGCGTGAGCTCGATCAAAAATTACCGGGCGCAATTTTACGATATTATCAGGCAGTCATCATACAGTGAGCTTTTAAAACGATTAAAGGAAAAGCAGAAGATTGAACCCGTCGCGTCATAAGATGCATAGGTTAATGCTTGAATAAATCACAAAACCAACCTGCAACTGATTAGAACCACAGGAACCAACATGAGATTACGGAATCTGAAGGGTGAGATACGAAGAATTTTCTTTAATTACGTGAAAACAGGATACGTAACCAGGCAGTTGGATGTGAGAAAGGGAAACTGCATGCAATGCGGAAAGTGCTGTTCCCTGGTATTCCGATGTCCATTCCTGAACCGGGAGAGCAGATGCACGATATACCACAAAGGGAGGTTCAGGCACTGTAAAACCTTTCCGCTCGACCGTAAGGATTTACAGGATATAGGCGGCGAATGCGGTTATTATTTCGACTGATTTTTGTGGTGCCTTTATTATACGGTACATGCCAGCCCCGGTCTTTTTCATGCCGGGGCTTTTTCTGCCTCAGGAGCCGGAATAGAGATAGCAGCTGCAGGAGTGTGTTTTCGAAAAAAACGAAGAGGAAGGGTAGGTTACTTCGCAGCGAGGCATTCGATAGGGACATCGGGGATGAAAATGACATCCCTGGGGCGGAGCGAGGGGGGAGGGCACATCTCCGGCCAGATGAATTTTTTCCCCTTTTCCCCGGCAACAGACGGCGCCGCAGAAAGGAGTGCCCTGGTATACGGGTGCCTGGTGCGGTCAAACACATCGGCAGTTGTGCCCCGCTCAACAATGCGGCCCAGGTACATGACCGCCACCATGTCGGAGAGATATTCTACAACCGATAAATTGTGGGTTATGAAAAGATAGGTCAAGGCGTACTTTTTTTTGAGCTCATTAAAAAGGTTGAGTATTTGCGCCTGGATGGAAACATCCAGGGCACTGGTTGCTTCATCGCAAACCAGCAGCCTGGGCTTGAGCGTCAGCACCCGAGCTATGGCAAGGCGCTGGCGCTGCCCGCCGGAAAATTCATGGGGATAGCGGTAGAGCATATCCGTGTCCAGGCCGACGGACTCCAGAGCCTCGCTGACCATGTTCATTCTTTCGCCGTGGCTGCCTCCAATGCCGTGCGGCAGCATGGGCTCCATGATGATATCCTTGACCATCATCCGGGGATTAAGCGATGAAAATGGGTCCTGAAAGACAATTTGAAAGTTTTTTCTGAAATGGCGAAGCCTGTTCCGGGAAAGACGTGCCAGGTTGACTCCGTCAAAGATAACCGAACCGCCGGTGGGCTGCAGCAGCCTGAGCACAGCTTTGCCGAAGGTTGTTTTCCCGCATCCCGACTCGCCCACCAGTGACATGGTCATGCCGTCTGAGACCGTCAGATCCACGCCGTCAACCGCCTTTACATACCCTGCAATTTTCTTAAAAATACCTTTTTTGACGGGGAAGTGCATGCTCAGACCGCTGACTGAAAGCAGTGTTTTTGACTCAGGGGTTGTAATTGATGAAAAACCGGCACCGTGACCGCCCTCAGGTGCGTTCTCTTCGATGGCAGAAGATGAAATGTGGGCATCATGCAGATGACAGGCAACCAGGTGATTATCAGCAATTTGCGTAAGGCGCGGGCTGACTTCACGGCATACCGGCATGGAATGGCGGCAGCGGTCGGCGAAACGGCACCCCTTAGGCTCGTACAGGAAGCGGGGCGGGGCGCCCTGAATAGTCTGCAAAGCTCCCCCGCGCTTTCCTCTCGCGGGCAGGGAGCGGAAGAGCTGCACGGTGTAGGGGTGAGCGGGCGCTTTGAAGAGCCGTCCGGTGTTCGCCGTTTCAACGATTTTTCCCGCATACATGACAGAAACCCGGTCTGCATTTTCATAAATGATGCCGAGATCATGGGTGATGAGCAGCATGGCCATGCCAAAATCACTTCGCAGCTCGCGAAGCAGGTTGAGAATCTGATCCTGGATGGTTACATCCAGGGCTGTGGTCGGCTCATCTGCGATGAGAAGCTCAGGATGGCAGGAAAGGGCAATGGCGATCATTACCCGCTGGAGCATTCCCCCTGACAGCTGGTGAGGATAGGAGTTGTATCGCATGGCGGGGTCGGCTATGCCGACACGATTGAGCATGGCAATGGCCTTTTCCTGTGCCACGGCTTTGCTCAGGCCCTGATGGAGCCGGAAGACCTCGATTATCTGATTGCCTACGGTAAAGACCGGATTCAGGCTGGTCATGGGTTCCTGAAAAATCATGGAGATCTTGTTGCCGCGAATAGTGCGCATTTCGTGCTCGGGGAGGGCGGTTACATCAGTGCCGTTGAAATTGATGCTTCCGCCGGCGTAAAATGCGGCCGGCCCCTGCAGCAATCTCATTATGGAAAGCGCGGTAACCGATTTTCCGCATCCGGATTCACCCACCAGCGCGAATGCCTCACCCCGGTTGATGGAAAAGGATATTCCGTCAACCGCTTTTGCCACTCCTTCCGGGGTATGAAAATAGGTCTTTAAATTGGAGACAGTGAGAAGTTGTCGGTTCATACCGGTCTCGGCGGATGATCTATGTTTTGAGCCTGGGGTCAAGCGCATCGCGCAGGGCATCGCCAAAAAGATTGGCGGGGAGAACCAGGCCGAACATAAAAATGAGGGCGGATATAAGATTCCACCAGACCACCGGCTCGCGCGCAAGCTCGAGGCGGGAGGTATTGATCATGTTACCCCAGCTTTCCATGGACGGATCAACGCCGATGCCTATATAGGCCAGAACGGCCTCGGCCAGAACCAGACCGGAAAACCGGAGCACAAAGGAGATGAGCACAATATGCATCAGGTTGGGAACAATGTGTTTAATGATGATGCGCGGACGTGAGAGGCCGAAGGAAAGAGCCGCCTGCACGTAGTCCAGCTCCCGAAGCTTCAGCGTTTCGCCGCGGATGAGCCGGCACAGGCCGGTCCAGGTGGTTATTCCCATAATCACGCAGAGCGACAGCAGGCGGCGGTCCGCCTTCCAGACCATGTCTCCCACCGTTTCACCGACTTCCATCAAGAGCATGAAGCTCACGATCAAAAGCACGCTGGGGATGGATGCAAAAATGGAATAAATATACTGGATGCAGTCATCGATAATTCCGCCGTAATATCCCGCCACGACGCCGAAGAAAACGGCAAAGGGGATCACGATCAGGGTGGTTACGCTCCCGATCACCAAACCGGTTCTGATGCTCTTGAGTGAGCGATAGAAAACATCGCCGCCGACCTTGTCCGTTCCCAGCAGGTGATAATGGGGCGCAAAATTGATAATAAAGGCAATCACGAGGGAAGCAGCGGCGCAGATGAACAGTGTGGCCATGAATGCCTTCCGGGAAGGCATCTCGAAGCGCGAGCGGCAGGATGCGGGCGAGAAAATCCCGGCCAGCAGACTTCTGCCGCACAGCATGATACAGGCGAGCAGGAATCCGATGACCGATCCCTCAGCCAGGGTTATGAGGAAGCGCCGTGCAAGATCCATAAAGACGGATTCATCCTCTCCCAGATGAGCGCCGCCGTAAAGGAGCCGGGGATACGCACGAATCATTTCCCCCGAGCCGGTTTGCTGAAACTCTTTGGTATACTGGTATCTGGCAAAGGGCGCGGAGTAGGTTTTTTCAACCTGCAGTCGTAAGGGTGCGGCTATCCAATCAAGAGCGCTCAAGGTGACGCCGGATTGCCTGTCTTCATAATGAATGGTGTCGAGCAGTGCAATGCAGCCGTAAAAGGAAAGCACCATGAGCGAAAAATAAGCCACCCCGTTTTTCCGCACCTGGCTCCAGGCATTGCGCCAGTACTCCTTGCGGCGGGCGTAATAAACAAAGAGGGCGCCGGCGAGAACCAGCAGGAATACAAACGCGTCAGTGGGAAGGATGCGTATCATCGGTGCCTATTCAAAACGGATGCGCGGATCGACCAGCGTGTAGCTGATATCGGTCAGTATGAGACCGCATATGTAAAGGATCGAACCAAGGTACACCATGGAACGGACAATGGCAAAATCCTGTGATTGAATGGCATCAATGGTAAATGAGCCGAGCCCGGGTATGGCAAAAAACGACTCCATCAGCAGGCTGCCCATGAAAAGGAAGGGTATGGTCATTACCACCGTGGTAAGTATGGGTATAAGCCCATTCTTGAGGCAGTGTTTGAAAAGCACCTGCTCCTCGGGCAACCCCTTGGATCGGGCGGTGCGGATGTAATCCTTGTTGATTTCCTCGAGAAATATGGTGCGGTTAAAGCGTATGGCCCCTCCCAGCTCGGCAACGATCCCGATCAGGACCGGAAGGGCGGTAAATTTGAGGGCCAGCAGGCCGGTGTCATAGCCGGATATGGGAAAAAGCTTTAAAATTTTTCCAAATAAATACTGTCCCCCGATAATGTAAAAGAGCGATGAAATGGACATCATGACCACGCAGAGGATGACACCCAGGTAATCAAGATAGGTTTGCCTGAAATAGGCAAGCAGCATGGCCAGAATGATTTCGGTAAGCACCCCGAGTATGAAGGTGGGCAGCGCAATGATCAGGCTCGGCTTTATGCGGCGGCTGATCTGGTAGCCGATGTTAATATTGTTGCGGTCACTGGTTCCAAAATCAAACCAGAGCAGGCCGACGGATTTCTGGTAAAAGATGGTTTGAGAAACGCGCGCCATCCCCTTTTCCCCGCGGTTGAAGATAAGGGGAAGATGATAGTTGTGCTGTTTTTTCCATTGTTCGACGGCCTCCCGGCTGATATTTTTTTCTCCCAGTATTTTGCGGGCCATGTCGTCCGGGGAATTCACGTAAAAAAAGAGAAAAAATATGATCAGGTTTACCCCTACAATTATGGGGATGGCATAGAGGCAACGCCTGATGATATAGGCTGTCATGCAAGTCTCCCGGTATCGGTTTTTAACGCGCTGCTCCGGGTCATCCGGTTCTTTTTCAATTTTTTAATAAAAGCCGGTATGAAGAGAGCTGACAGGAAAACAAAGAACGCCGCAAGCGGCCGGAGCCTCGGACGGTTCCACTCAATTCTATTGCCGTTTCTCAGCTTCGGGTCAATGCGTATATACTTGAAAATGTTTTGGGCTATGGCATGGGGTTTGGCGTTATAAACCCACTGATGGTACAGGCTCAATTCCTGGGGATGATATCCCCACACCCAGGGCGCGTCGCGGCGGGCGATCTCCAGCAGCTGCCCTATAAGGGCGGCGCGTTCGGGGGTGTTATCCATGGTTTCCATGATTTTAAAAAGCCGGTTGAATTCCGGGTTGTCATAATTTGCCGCGTTCTCTCCGCCGTAGCGAATCTTGCCGTTCGGCCCGTACAGGAGAAAAAGGAAATTTTCGGGGTCGGGATAATCGGCATGCCAGCCCCAGGAGAAGAACTGGAAGTTGCCGCCCAGGATTTTTTCCTGAAAACGGTTGTAGTCGGTTGTCCTGCTCTCAAGCACGAGACCCAGCTTTTGAAACTGCTTTTGAAACCATTTGAGCTGAGCCTGGGATTCAGGGCCGGTCCAGGCGTTGTCAAAGCCGATGATGAGCGGTTTCCCGGTGGCAGGGTCCAGCCCGTTCGGGTAACCGGCCTCCGCAAGCAGTTTCTGCGCCTCGGAAATGATTTTGCGTTCCGGCCGGGAACTCCCGCCATTCATGCGGTAGACGTAGGGGTTGAAGGAGGATGAGCTTTCCTCGTAGCCGAAGATGCCGGGCGGAATGGGGCCGTGGGCGGGCACACCCCTTCCATTAGCGAAGAGCTCAATCTGCTCCTCCATGTCGATGGCGATGGATATGGCCTGCCGCAGCTTCTGCTTGTGTGGCGCATAGCCGCCGACGAGGGGATCGTCCATGTTGAAGGCAAAATAGTAGGTGGTGGGCATGATGGAGGACAGGAGCAGGATCTTCCTGTCCTTAAACCGTTCGGTAAGGTCAATCACCCCCTCCGGGGAAAAGGTGACGGCCTGGTCGAAGCTGTCGGAGGCAATGCCCGATGAATCATAGTATCCTTGCAGAAACTTGTTCCAGCGGGGTATTGACTCCCTTTCAAGCTTGAAGACAATCCTGTCAAGGAAGGGGAGCGGCTTTGAAGCGTCATCAAGGTATCCTGCGGCGCCGTCGTCCGCTTCACCGCTCACGGGATAGGCGTCGGGGTGATATGCTTCATTTTTCCTTAAAACAATCTCCAGGTTGGGATCAAAGGTGTCCATCCTGAAGGGTCCGGTCCCAACCGGGTATGACTGCAGGGTGATGTTTTTCCGTATCAAGGCCCCCTGGCTGTAAAACTGCTCGGCCTCCCAGGGGATGGGGCAAAAAAAAGGCATGGCCAGCCAATAAAGGATCTGGGGGTATTTTACTTTCAGAAGGAGCTGAAATGCGTAATCATCCTTCAGGACGGCGCCGGGCAATGAAAAGCTGCCGTAGTCCAGCCGGATGGGATGTTCCTGCTCATCGGCCTGCTGATTATAGGTTGTTCCCGCCCGGCTCCTTCTCGCGGACCGTTCCCGGTCGAGTGCCGAAGCCAGAGATTGCGTGAGTTCGGCAAAGCCGAGAATGTATTTTGACATGATCGGAGCGATGGGAGAGTTGTTGCGCGGATCGGCCAGGCGGTAAATCTGGTATATGTAGTCAGCCGCTTTCAGCTCCCGGGATCCTGTCCTGGAAAAGTCGGTTATGGCATGAATTTCAGCAGCGGCCTCAGGGGAGAGCCGGTGGTACAGAAAGCGGCCCAGATCATCCCTGGCAAAGCAGGGGTGGGGCTGGTAGGATATACCTTTTTTTATGCGTATGTCATAACAGACGCATCCCGATGCACACTGCGGAAGGTTCGTCGGACTGCCGGTGCTTTCATAGGATCGGGGCCGGGGCATGCCGTCGGCGGTAAGCGGTTCCAGTCGGTAGGGGCGCATGAGATAGTTGTATTGAAGCGGCGGCTCATAAATCTGGCAGATGATTCGGTATTCATCAGCGCTGTAGGACCTGGCGGGATCCAGCGTTTTCGGCTGCTCGTAAAAGGTTGCATAATAAAAGCGCTCTGTGCCCTCCGCCTGGCGGTATGGGCTGTTAAGCGGATTCTGACATCCTGCGGTTAGTATGAATGGAGCTGATAAAAGCAGCAGCCTGCGCAGCATCATGCGACCGGAACCTGATGATAATGAGAGAGATGAAGGACGCACCGCAATCTGCGATGACGTGTTGGGGATAACGGGCTCATGATGCTAAAAAATATCCGCTGAGAAGATATAGATTTCAGCATCGCTCTCCTGCCATGCGTTCTCCGGCAGTCCGGCCTTGGTGCAGGTGTGGCGGATGAATGTTTCCCTGTCCCATTTGTTTTCGGTTGCTACCTGCGGCAGGAGCAGGCCCGAATGATAATCCTTGACAATGTAAATGCCGTGAGTTCCCACCACTATTTCATCGAGCCGGGAAATTTTTTTTAAGGGCGTCAAAACCGAAATTTCAATGGAAAGATCCTTAAGCTCATCACCGGTAACCGGTCTGAACCGGCTGTCCTGAAAAGCCGCGGCGAGGGCCATTTCCCGTATGGCTTGAAACAAAGGCTTCTGTGCGCGAATGTAGCCGATGCAGCCCCGGAGATTACCCCCCTTGTGCAGGGTAACGAATGCCCCGCGTTTTTCCCGCAGCCTTTCGGTGAGAGGAGGTGGTTCCGGCAGTCCTTTTCCCCTGCAGCTTGATTCTATGGCCGTTCTGGCAATGGTGTGCAGCGCCTCTTTTTCCTTGTCAGTAAGCCCAAGGTCAATTCCCGCGGCGCGGTTGTGGGTCGTGCCCGATGCGGCGTACAGGGCGGCGGAAAAATATCCCACCACGGCGCTTTTATCACCGCTGACATCCCCGGAATTGGCATAGAACAGCCGCTCCGCCTTTGTGGCACCGAGCATTCGGGCGCACAGCATGGCGGTGATGATGGGCAGGGCGCCGCATGCCTCGCAGGTATCCGCGGTGAAAGCCTGGTAGAGTCCGTGGGCGTCGAAGCGTGTTACGTGGCTGATGACTTTTTGATCAAGCGCGACCGCGTCCTGATAGGGATGGTAGTGTGAAAGGTCCGAGCTTGCCACAATGAGTACGCGCTTATCTTTTACAGCCCTGTACAGCGCCGATGCGATTGCCTCGCAGTCGGCAAAATCGCATGAGCCCATCACCAGGGGAAGCAGGGTGAAATCAGGGAGCACCGTTTTTAAAAAAGGGAGCTGCACTTCCAATGAGTGCTCCCGTGCGTGAGCCTCGGGAATGGCGGTGATAAGACGGCAATCCCTGATGAGCCGGTCCGCGAGGGCATGATCGACCGGTATGAGGCCGAGGGGAATCTCATAGGCGCCGCGGGGATAGACGGATGCGCCGCGGAATGAATGGCGGTGGCTGGGGGCAATGACAATGACGGTGTCAAAGCGCATCCCCTCAAGCAGCTTGTAGGCGTGGGCGGCAACCTGACCCGAATAGACATATCCCGCGTGAGGCGCAATGAGGGCCTTAATGCTGCCGGGAAGCGGTCGGGACGGGACTGCCTGCAGGAATCGGCGGATCTGCGCTGTCAAATCATCAGCATCCGCCGGGTAAAAGGTTCCTGCAACTGCGGGAGGTCTAATGGATGCTTCATCTGTTCCTTTTTTTCCCATTTCTTCCTCCTGCCGAGAGGTTGCACCCGCGTTGCTTGCCAGGCACAGGATAAACGCACCCAGGAAGCAGCAGAGCCGTGTCCGTTCATGATACCGTTCCACTCTATCGCGCCTCATTAAAGAGCGCATCGGTAAACTCGCGCGCCCTGAAGGCTTTCAGATCATCCAGTCCTTCTCCTATGCCGACAAATGATATGGGTATGGCGAAATCGTCAGCAATGGAAACGATGATACCTCCCTTCGCAGTGCCGTCAAGCTTGGTAAGGACAATGCCGGTGATCTCGATCGCCTCCTGGAACAGGCGCGCCTGCGAGAGGGCGTTCATGCCGGAGGTGGCATCAATGACCAGAAGCGTTTCATGGGGGGCGCCGGGGCAGGCCCGTCCTGCAACGCGGCGCATTTTTTTTATTTCTTCCATCAAATTGGCCCTGGTATGCATTCGTCCCGCGGTGTCTATGATGACCATATGGCTGTTTCTTTTGAGCGCCGCATTGATGGCATCGTGAACCACCGCCGACGGGTCCGAGCCGGGGCTCTGTTTTACGAAGGCGCAATCGATCCGCCTGCTCCAGACTTCAAGCTGTTCAATGGCGGCCGCCCTGAAGGTGTCGGCAGCCGCCAGCAGAACGTGATTCCCCCGCGACCGGTAGTAATGGGCCATCTTGGCGATGGTGGTCGTTTTGCCGGTGCCGTTGACGCCAACCACCATGACAACCCGGGGTTTTTGTGACGGGAAGGAAAGGGGCTTTTCAGCGGTGCTGAGAATTGAATAAATTGAATCCTTCAGATACTGTTTCACCAGCTGCGGCTTGTCTGCCTCACCTCTGCCGATCCTTGTCTGCACCTGAGCAATGAGCTTTTGTGCCGTGTTCACGCCGATGTCGGCGGTGATCAGTATTTCCTCGAGTTCGTCCAGAAGGCCGCTGCTGAATTCCTTCCTTCCCAGGATCAGCTCGTCTATGCGCAGGTTAAGAATGCTGCGTGTTTTAGTGAGGCCCTTTTTCAGGCTCGACAGAAAACCAGCCGGTGCGGCATCGTTGGCGGCATCGGACTGCTGATCATCTGAATCTGCTGTTTTTTTGAAAAATGGTAATTTCATGAATGCCGATGTTCCCCGGTTATGTGGTGACCATCAGGTATGCATGCCCCTGCGGCATGCCGGCTGCAGCTCTTTATATGTCAATATGTGTGAAATGTCAAGATTGGGGAGAGGAGCAGATGCTGAACGGGGAAGCCCTCAGTGAAGCTGTACAGAGACAATTTTGGAAGTGCCGGGCTCCTGCATGGTTATGCCGTACAGCGTGTTTGCGATCTGCATGGTAAGCTTGTTGTGGGTGATGATTATAAACTGCGAGACATGGCACAGGTTTTGAATGTAGCGGTTGAAACGGTTGGCGTTGGTATCGTCAAGGGCGGAATCCGCCTCATCGAGAATGCAAAAAGGACTGGGCTTGACCAGAAAGATGGCAATGAGCAAGGCAAATGCGGTCAGCGATTTTTCCCCTCCGGAAAGCAGGTCGAGATCCTGAAGCTTTTTGCCGGGCGGCTGTGCAGCAATGTCTATGCCGGTTTCCAGGATGTTTTCTTCATCGGTCAGCTTGAGCTCGGCCCTGCCTCCCTGGAACAGCTCTGAAAAAACGTTTTTGAACTGCTCGTTGATCCCGTTAAAGGCCTCGAGAAAACGGTCGCGGGTTGCCCGGTTAATCTTTTTGATTGCCTGCTGAAGTGATTCCAGGGACTTCATCAGGTCCTCCCGCTGTTCCGTCAGGAATTGGAAACGGCCGGAAAGTTCCTCCTCTTCCTGGGCGGCGGCAAGATTAACCTCTCCCAGCCTCTCAATCCTATCCCTGAGGTCGTGCAGCAGCTCAACAGACTGTGTTTCATCACCGCCGCCGCCAGGTTCAGGCGTGAACTCTTCAAGCCGGAGATGATACTTTTCCTCTATATCGGCAAGCAGGTGGCTGACGGTGAGGCTGCTTTCGGTCAGGCGCAGGTTAAGCTCCTGCACCGCCGCCCGTCGCTCTTCAAGACGGCGCTTGCCCTCCTTGAGCAGCTGTTCCGTGGCGCGGAGCACCCCTTCCTTGTGCACGATATCCCGGCGGGCGACCTCAAGAGACTGCTCGCGATCGCACTTTACAGCCAGATGCGCCTCGGCCGCGGACTGTGATTCCATGAGAGCAGTGTTGAGCCCGGCCTCCTTGACTTTTAATTCCTCAAGCTGCTCATGCGCCTGGCGCTGCTCCTGGAAAAGACGGGAGAGGCTGCTTCGGGCCTGCTGGATGGCATGAACGGTATTGTCACACTTCTCTGTTTCGGAGGCGATGGCAATTTTGAGCGAGGTGATCTGGTCATTAATACTCTCAATCTCCATTGCCCCATCCTGCTCCCGCTGCTGCAGCTGCTGCAGGAGTTGCTCTTTTTCGCTTTTTTGAGCAAGCATGGCCTCCTTTTCATGCTGCAGCATTTCTGATTCCTGAGCCAGAGCGGCAAGCGATGACTCGCTTTCCTGCTTTTCTTGGCGGAGCATGTCAATGCGCTGCCTGATGTCTTCTTTAGTCTTCTGGAGCTGGGCAATGTCGCGCTTGAGCGCAATAAGCTGAAGGGCCTCGCGGTGAGATTGCTCCTTAAGCTGTTCGTTTTTGTCCCGTGCATTTGAGAGCAGGCTGCTCAGGTTCTCTTTTTCGGCCCTGAGCCGCTCGCAGCGTGGGGTGAGATCGGCAAGCCGGGACTGCAGTTCCATTATTTCTCTGCGCTTACCCAGAAGAGCTGCGGGGGTTCCGTTGTGGCGGCCTCCGGTGATGATGCCGGCGGGGTCTATGATTTCGCCATCCAGGGTAACCAGCGTATAGTTGTTTCCGTTAGAGCTCCAGATGGCAAGAGCGGTGGCCAGGCAGTCGACCAGGACCACGTCCGCAAGGAGATGGTCGATGATGACGCGGTATTCATCGCGGGTGGTCACCAGATCGCCAAGCGGCAGGGCTTTTGTTTCCGCACTCAGGGAAGGAGACGGCACGGGGCCGGGATTTCTAAGGTTCAGGGGAACAATGCTTGCCTTGCCGAGCGCCTGCACTTTTATATAGTCAAGGGCTTCGATGCCGGTGAGATGGCTCTCAACGACAATGTAGTGGAGTTTGTCGCCTAATATCGCCTCGACCGCCGTCTCGTATTGCGGATCGGTTTGGATGAAGTCTGCCAGCAGGCCGCAAATGCCGTTGCTCTCGTCCTGACTGCCTCTGGTCCGGAGCATAATGGAACGAACTCCGTTTTCGCACTCTTCGAACTTGTCGCGCAGTTCCTGAAGCGAGTCAAGCCGCGAATTGAGCTTCTCCCATTTTTCCCTGGCGGCGGTATACAGCAGCTCTGTTCGGCACAGATCGTCAGCAATTGAGGCGATCCGGCTTTCCCCGCTCGCTTTTTCAGTGAGATGCTCGTTTTCAAGCTGGAGGCAGCGCTTGTGCTCTTCAAGCAATTGTGCCAGATTGTCTTCGACGGCCACAAGGTCGTTGGATAGCCTGCGCGACTCGTCCTTGGAATAGTCTATTTTGCGAAGCAGGCTCAGGTGGTTCTTCTCCAGCTGGGTAAGATGATTGGTCCTGCCGGCAAGCCCGGTCAGCAGATCGATGAGATCGTTTTTTTCAGCATCAATGCTGGATCGCAGAAGGGCGTGGGCCTCCTTTAAGCCGAGCAGCTGCTTTTCCCTGTCCGTAAGCATGATGTTGCGTTCAGCGATCGCATGGGAGTAATCGGCGTTTTTTTCCTGTAAGGTTTTTTCTTCCGCCTGGTGTTCTGCTATGCGGTGGCTCAGCGTCTCCATGTTTCTCAACAGCTGCTGCTGACGGAGGGTGACGGACTCACGTTCTTTTCCAAGGTAATCGATAGTGCTCTCTTCTTTCTGGCATGCCGTGTTGACCTCATAGAGCTCGGCCTGAAGCGCCTGAAAAAGCTTTTCGGACTGGTGAAGCTCAAGATTGTCCTGCTCGTGGGCGGCTTCGAGCGCGCTCAGCTCAGTGCTTTCCCTGATTTCCTCCCGTTTGCTCTCCTCGCAGAGGGAGTGAAGGGATTGATTGTTTTCCTTGAGCGCACGGTACTTCGCATGAGAAACGGCAAGCTCAACGGTTCGTATTTCAGCCTTCAAGGCCTGATACCGCTTCAGTTTTGACGTCTGCCGCTTGATGGCATTAAGCTGCCGGGTCACTTCAACCAGAATGTCGTCGATCCTCAGCAGGTTGCTTTTGGTTGATTCCATCTTGGCAAGGGCCTCTTTTTTCCGGCTTTTGTACTTGCTTATGCCGGCAGCTTCATCAATAAGCAATCGCCGTTCGAGGGGCTTGGCGTTTATGACATGTTCCACCTTGCCCTGTTCTATGATCGAGTAGGCCTTTGGACCTGCCCCGGTATCGAGAAAAAGCTCTATGATATCCTTGAGCCTGCAGGGAACTTTATTGATGTAGTATTCGCTCTCGCCCGACCGGAACAGGCGCCTGGTCACCGTAATTTCACTATACGCGCTATAGCGATGAGAGGCCTGACCGTTTTCATTGGAAAAGCTGATGGAGACCTCGGCCATGCCCATGGGTTTTTTTGTTTCGCTGCCGTTAAAGATGATATCTTCCATGATCTGTCCGCGCAGCTGCTTTGCGCTCTGTTCCCCCATGGCCCAGCGGAAGGCGTCAACAATATTGCTTTTCCCGCAGCCGTTAGGGCCGACCAAAGCAGTGATGCCGGGCAGGAAATTCAGGCTGGCCTTGTCAGAAAAAGATTTAAAACCTGTGATTTCTGCTGATTTTATTTTCATTGGTGTACAGCACCGTAAAAAAGTCGACTGATGATTGCCTGATAAAAAAGCCTGTATAAAATGTTTTTTAGCAGAATCTAAAGCGCTTGTAAAGAAAAAAATACCATAAAATGTATGGTTTCCATATTAAACACCATATCTTGTATTGATGCAATGTTTACACTAATCAGAAGCAAACTGCCGGATGCAGGAAGGTTGGTGACAGGCGATTTAAGGCTTGTTGAGGTCTATGATCATTGTCTGTAATTTTTCCTTTTTATTGAGCTGTGAAGCCATTGCCAGGGCATCGCTCCGCTTTGCATAGGCACCTACCGTCACACGGAAAAGCTTCTTTTGCGTGAGCGGAGCCATCTGCGCCGCATAGCCTTTTTTAGACAGCCGGGCGGTTAAATCCATTGCGTTCTTTTTCTCCTTGAATGATCCGACTGAAACAGTAAACCCGCCCGGAAGCGTAACCGCGCCGTCCTGACTGCCGGTTTTTATCGCAGCATCTTCCTTTATGTCTGTTGCCGGGATGGTTACCGGAGAGGGCGCCGGGGCGTCTGTTATGTCGGGCCTGGGTTCAGGCTTCACATCGCCTGCCGGTGCCGGCTGAATCGGAGGGGTATCAACCGGTATGGATGAGAGGCTGATCGGTTCAGTGATGGTGAGCTGCCGGTCCGAATCTTTCTGCAGATTGTTGTAATAATAAATAAGGAAAAGACAGAGCGCGAGAAGACAAAGCACAGGAATGATAATGATGAATGATTTCTTTCGTTCACTGCCGGAGCGGTACAATTGGTCATTGCTGAGCATCGCCTCGCTTTCGGGAGATTCCTCAAAGCCGTCAGCCGGCGCAGAGAAAAAAGATGCGTTTTCTTCACTGTCAGCTGAACCAGGGGCAAAAACGTCCCGTGCTGAACCCCATGCATCAGATGGGTCGCCCGACCCGGAAGTCGATGAATGGTCCATTTCGAATGACTGCCGCTGAGGTTTCGTGCCAGTGGCCTGGCCTCCTGGTGATGCGCTGTAATCATAATCTTTTGCCGACGCCACTGCGGGCGTTTGAGATGATTCCTTTGATTGCGCTGTTTCAAGGAATGACTTTTCAATTTTGTTGATTTTTGTTTCAAGTTCGACAAGCGAGCGTGTTAAAACCTCTTCTTTTGCCATGTGCTGATTGAGCGCCTTCCCGATGCCCTTCAGATGTTCTTCAAGCTTTGCCAGTTTGCTATTAATTATTGCCGAATGATCGGGGTGGTCTGCCGGCTGGGCAGGAGTGGAAACGGGACTGGGTTTCATCCGGGAAATGTCTGCCGGCGATGCCGTGGGGTTCTCGGGCGTTTGCTGGAAAGCATCTGACTTCAGAGGGGGTTGCTGCTCATTTTCCGGCGGCCTGGTATCCATTTCGTCATCCTCCGCGCAGGATAAGAGTTCTACCTTGCATATAGGGCACTGGGTTATGGTTCCTTTAATTTTTAAGGAGCATTTCGGGCAGAATCGCATTGCTTTGAAGAAGGTTGTGTCGGTTGCACATAACAGGAATGCATGCGCCTTTGATGGGCACATGATGTCACAGAGCCGGAGTTATTTCAAGAGAAAAGAAATGCGGCAGCCCGGTACCATCGCTGTCAGTTTCAACATTCCTGCTGAGCATTCTCATGATACAGCGATAAAAAATGCATGTCCACTATTTACGTCAAATCTGAAAATTATAAAATCACGCCTATGAGTGGTTTATGATTTTGGCGTCACACTCCACGATCTTTCTGTTTAACCTATAACTTGTAGAGCATTGAGTTGCATAGAGTGCCACATTTGAAGTTTACAAATTATTATGTTTCTGTCAGAATAAAAGCACTTAACTGCTAGGCTCAGCGGCCTGACCGCAGACGTCGATAGATTTTGGACCCGGATTGTTTCCTGCGGTTTTGCGGGTTGCAAAATTCAAGTGTAACGGTGTGAACGTGAAAAAGTTTAAAACTACATTAAAGAAATTTTATTTTTATCCGATACTTTAACCTGTGACGGGAGCAGAATTATGAATACGGATATGGTTATATGCGTGTGTCTTATCATCATTACGGCAGCCCTTGTTGTGCTCATAGCGGCGATGGTTTTTATCCTGCTGGAAGTAAGGCGGTTGGGCAGGTTAACAGAAAACCTGATAACGCACCTGGAAACGGGAGTCAATCCGGTGCTCACCATGCTGACTAAAGTGAGCCGGGATGTGGCCGGTGTCACGGACACCGTGCGCGTGCAGGTGCAGCGGGTTGATGTGGTTGCGGATCAGATCGGCAAAAGCCTTCTTTCCCTGGTTGATACATACGCCAAAACGGGATATGTGCTGCACAATGCCATTGCTGAGCCACTGATAGATCTGGCGGCATTTATGAAGGGGCTGAGCCGGACGTTCAATTTTTTCTTTTTTGACAGAAAGCGATGACTGCCGCCGGGCGGCACCTGAAGAATATGCTTACAAGCCGGAAAGGAGGAGCATGATGCGCCAGCATGGGGAGGATAATTATCTGACAGCATCTCTGGTATCATTTCTTGCCGGGAGCGCGATAGGGGCCGGTCTTGCACTGCTCTTTGCTCCGCAGTCCGGTGAGTACACCAGGCGTGAAATGAGGGAAAAGGCCGAGAGAACCATCATCAAGATGCACCGCATGGAAGATGATCTGAAACAGGCCATGAGCGATGTCATACAGGGCATCAGGCATAAGGCGGATCGGCTGATGGATGACGGCAGGGAGCTTGCCGAACTCAAGAAACAGGAAATTCTGGAGGCCATCGCGTCCGGTAAAAGGGCCCTGGAAGAAGAGCGGTGCCGGCTGGCAAAGGCAAAGCAGAAGGCATGAGCGTATACGCCAACAAGCAATGGATAGCATCCGTGAGGAACCGAGATGAAGGTATCTGGATTATTCTTTAAATCCGCCCCTGAAAAGAAGCTGGTACATGAGCTCAACGAGTTTTATGCCTTCGCCGAACAGCACCCCGACGACATAAGGGTTCATCTTCGCATAGCTGACGTGCTGCTGAAAATGGGGCAGCGTCAGAAGGCGATAGAACAATATCTTCATGCGGCGCAATTATATGAAACAAACGGGTTGTGCCAGATAGCCGCCGCAATTTACAAGCAGGTTATCAGCATTGACCCGGAGCAGATCTCCACCTATCATGTGCTCTCGGACCTGTACCGGAGGGAGGGCATCATGGGCGATGCGGTAGCAACCTGTGAAAAGCTGGCCCGTCACTATTGTGACCGCGGCCTGCGGGAAAAGGTGACTGAGACACTGGAGATGATGTTTTCCATTGATCCGCAAAGCATCTACGTAAAGAAGAAGATAGCGCAGTTTTATGCGGAAAAAAGGATTGCGCCGGAATCGGTTGACCATAAGTCACACGGCATGGATTGGGAGTTATCGGATGCCGTAACCGGAAACCGTCCCGCCGAGCCTTCTCGCGAGGCAGAGCAGCAGCTGGATACATTTTTTGACCTTGGCGCCGCCCTGGAATGCGATTGGGAAACGGAATTGCCGGCTATGGCTGAAAGGGATGGCATCGATGAGAGCAACGCCCGGGATGCCCTGTCGGGCTTTGAGGAAATCTTCAGGGAGATACGTCAGGAAGGATCGGCGGCGAGCGGGCAGGATGACAGTCTGTACCACTACAATCTTGGTACCGCGTATCACACGATCGGCCGCTACGAAGATGCCGTAGACGAACTGAGCAAGGCCATGGAGAATCCTCTGAGGAGCACTGACTGCCATCTCATGCTGGCTGCCTGCGCCCGGGAGCGCGGGCTTTTCAAGGATGCCATCAGATATCTCAAAAAGGGTTTGAAGAACAAAGACCTGACCGCAGAGAAGAAAAATGCCCTGCTCTACGAAATGGCCGTGACCTACAAAATGAAGGGCCGATTGAGGAAGGCTCACAAGCTTTTTAAAAAGATATGTGACGCGGATAGCGGGTTCAGGGAAGTCAAGCGCGAGCTGGCTGAAGTGTCATGACCTTTACCGGCATCTGTCGCGCAAAAAGGTTTCAGCAGTCCGGCTGACCATGTACGCTCGTTAACAGCAAAAAGGCGGGACATCCTATGGTAGTGTTTAATCCACAAAAAAAAGAGATCGATATCAAGGTGGTGTATTATGGTCCCGCACTGTGCGGAAAAACCACCAACCTTAAGTCCGTTCACCTCAATTTAAATCCCCAGCAACGGGGTGAATTGATCTCCCTTGCGACCAAAGACGACAGAACCCTTTTCTTTGATTTTCTGCCCATTCAGCTGGAAAACATCAGGGGCTTTAAAACCAGGTTCCATATTTATACCGTTCCCGGACAGGTGTTCTA
Source organism: uncultured delta proteobacterium (assembly GCA_963793865.1). GTDB lineage: Bacteria > Desulfobacterota > WTBG01 > WTBG01 > WTBG01 > CAZWCD01. The sequence continues at coordinate 988,808 of CAWCBP010000001.1, read as the reverse complement.
CACCCTTACCAGAAAGGCGGTTTTAACCGGGGTTGACGGGGTGATATTTGTGGCCGACTCACAAAACGGCATGATGAAAGAGAACATTGAAAGCCTCAACGATCTGAGGGACAATTTAAAATATTACAACAAGACCCTCGAATCCATTCCGCTGGTTATTCAGTATAATAAGCGGGACCTGCCTGACCTGGTTCCGATCACTGTCATGAACGAACAGCTTAACAGCATGCGGGCCCCGTTTTTTGAAGCATGTGCCCTGAGCGGCAAAGGAGTGATGGAAACCCTGACCATGTGCTGTAAGCTGGTTCTTAATCAAATGCAGAACAAATCTAAATCGGAGAGGCCGGTCAGCAGAGCTGCCGCAGACACGGCGCCCGGCCGAGGCCAGACCGGAGCGGAGCTGCCGCAGTTGACCCTGGCTGATGATGCTGCTCCTGCAGGCGATACCCTGAATGATAAGCCCTTATCACAGACTGGGGAACAGACAGGTGCTGACGCAATCGGGGCCACCGCAAAGATGGATGGGAGCGCGGTTCAGGCAGGGCATGCGGCGCCCGATCCATTGAAAGGCCAGCCGGCTGCAGCAGCAGCCGGAGGTACATGCACCACGGAGGACGCGGGAGCAGAAGAGCAGGAAGGCCATGTGCCGGCTCCGGGAGAGATATCCCAACCCAATGAAGTTACCATCGAGGACGGGAAGCGGACCTGCCCGAGGTGCTCATTAAAATTCAAGCCCAATGTTAAACAATGCCCCATCTGCAGGGTAAATCTCGTATCCGAGGAGCAGATGACCGTCATCAAAACCGCTGCCGGCACGACGGGCCCTGTGCTGCTGAAGCCTGTCGCCGCCGCGAATCTGCTGAGAGTGCCTGCCGATCTGCCGGTGAACAACGCTCCCGATGACGGGAATGGTGCGCAGGGGCTGGAAATAGTCTCCTGCGACCAGCCGCGCAAGGCATCTGATCATGCTGTTACCATTCCAATGGTTATGAAGCTCAAGGGAAACAATACACCGCTGAAGGTGGAGTTGACCATCAGCATTAACAATATTGCGAATAATCATCGCATCTAGAGTTCTGTGATTGACCACTGCTGCCGCAGGCAGACCTGATCCTCAGAACCGGAGAGATAAAACACGTGACCAGCGGCGTGCCTCATATGATAAGAGCAGCTGCGATGCTCTGGGTAGCATTGATTTTGTGCACAGTGTCGCCGCTCGTTCACGCCTCTACCACGGTTGATGCCATTCTGTCACAGAAGACGCCGCTCAGCCGGGATGACCTTGAGCGTCTCTACCAGTTTAAGCTTGATCGCGGCGCAGCGAATTTGTCGGTTGCCTCCTGCTTTCTCATCAGGGCCAGCAAACGTTTTCTGCGGGATGGGAATGGCGAAACAGCGCGGGCATATGCTGAATATGCCGTTAAAATTGCGCCTGATTACCCACCCGCACACATAAACCTGGCAGCGGTTTGCTGGACGGAAAACAAATTTAAACTTGATACGCTGTTCGAAGGACTCTATGGATACCTTTATGCAACCGTTACCAATTATGTTCCAGCCGCCGTTCCGCTTACCCGGATGCTGTTCGTGGTTATATATGCCCTGCTGCTGACTATCGCGGTTTATTCCCTGATATCAATTTATAAGTATTGCAAGCTGTTCGCCCATGACCTGGGTCATCTGCTGCCTGTTTTACTGCCGAGGCACTTTACCGTTTGCTGCGCCGTGCTTATTTTTTTGCTTCCTCTTTTTTTACAATGGAGCATATTTCTGGCCTCGTTTTATTGGCTGTTATTGCTCTTCCTGTATCATAACCGCCGGGAACAGCAACTGATCATCATTTTTGCCGTATTTTTTTTACTGTCCCCCATCATCATGCAGACCCTTGCGCAGCTCATGGTGGCCCAATCCTCGGGAACAGAATATTATACCAGCCAGGTCAATCAGGAAAACTGGGGAGAAGAAACGGCGCGGATGCTGGCACAACAGGTGCAAGAGCAACCATACGATGCGGATGCCCTGTTTGCGCTGGCCCTGCTCAATAAGCGGGAAGGGCGCATCAAAGAGGCTCAGCGGTTATATGCCGCCCTTCTGGAGCAGGAGCCTTTCAACTGCAGGGCCTGGTGCAACCTGGGCAACGCGTATGTGGCTGAGAAAAAGCTTGATGCCGCAATTTCCAATTACGGACGCGCTCTTGAGCTCTGTCCTGACAGCGTGGAAGGCTATTATAATCTCAGCCGCGTACAGCTGCTAGAGTATATGTTCGCTGAAAGTACAAAAAGCTTTAACAAGGCCAAGCAGCTTAACGCTGGCCGCGTTGACTCCTTTTTAAATATATATTCGACACACATGAACCGGCAGGTAGTGGACCAGACAATTACCACGGGGGAACTCTGGCAGAAGACATTTACCGCCTCAAAGGAAAAGGACCGCTTTGGTGCGCGTCTTTGGGACGGTTTTTTTTCAGGCATTTCATATAAATACCGATACGGAACCTTTCTGGTATTCCTGTTGTTTGTCCTTTTGCTGTTTGCCGACCGTCACAGTCAAAACCGCTCAATGGCATGTGAATATTGTGGTTGTGCGGTATGCCGGAAATGCAAGCGACTGCTAGCCGAGTACAAGCTCTGCAAGCAATGCGCGGGCATTTTCAAGAATGCCAGTGATATAATGATCAGTATCTCGAAGAAAGAGTCTCAGGTGGCTTCCATTGAGAGATATCAGGGCCGTAAGATTTTTGTCGGCAAGCTTTTGTCGCTCCTGATGCCGGGTTCCGGACATCTTCTTTTTGATCATCCCTTCAGGGGCACTGCGGTTCTTTTCCTTTTCCTTGTTTTGATTTCCAAACTGTTGCTCTGGAACAGGCTGGCGGTCAACCCCTGGCAGCTCATGGGCGGGTCTGCATATCTGGACCTGCTTTTAATCGCCATTCCGCTGTGCATTCTCTATCTCTACTCCTTGGGTCATTTTAATTTTTCTTCCATGAAACTGTTTCAGTTTATTTCATTGATTCGCGTTACCCGTCGGGAGCTTCAGATCAAGGAGTAGCGGGTGAAAGGTCGAAAGGAGTACCGTTGTGGCCTTAGAGGGTAAAATAGTTGATTTCGGTGTGGCGGATATACTGCAGCTCATCAGCCAGCAGCAGAAGACCGGTGTGCTGCTGGTTCAGCGAGGAACTGAGAGCATCGAGGTGCTTTTTTGGAACGGAATGATCGTCAGCGCTCATCCGGTGGCCAAGGATGATAAAGAGTTGCTGGGAGAGAGATTGCTCCGATCCGGCCTTGTCAGCGAGGGGCAGCTTCAGCGGGCGCTCAGCATTCAGCGGAAAAATCGCCAGCATATCGGCGAAGTGCTGGTTGAAATGAATATCATGAGCAGAGAAACCCTGGACCGCATAGTCCACAACCAGATCTATGACACCTTCTCGGAGCTGTTTCAGTGGAAGGATGGAAGTTACGTGTTTCAGCCGGCACCGGTAAACTTTAATGAACGGGTATTTACGCCGCTGGGGTTGGAGCACATCATTCTGGATGTGCTGCGCATGATGGATGAATGGCCCCTCCTGCTCAAAAGCATTTCGTCGCTAAATGCGGTGTTTAAAAAAACGGATCGTGATGCCGGCGGAACTGCCGCTGAGGATGCGGAAGCCGCCATGACCCAGGATCAGAAAATCGTCTTTAACCTTCTGGATGGTTGCCTGAGTGTCTCAGCACTGACGGATAGATCCTTGCTGGGCAATTTTGCCACTGCGCAGGCGCTCAGGGCGCTTCTCGACAAGGAACTGATCGAACTGGTGGCAAAGGAAAATCTGGCGGCAGGCACTGCCCGTTCATGGCAGCAGCTGTTGGGCAGGCGGATTTTTGCGGCAGGGTGGTACGCAGCGCTGGCATTGATTGCCATAGGTCTTTTCAGCATGGCGCCGCCGGATTTAAAAACTGCATTCCGGCAGATGTCACCCAATGCCCTGATTAATCTGACGTCTGAAAGCCTGCAGCCGGGCAAGTCGGTTAAGATCAGAAACGCGTTGCAGGTGTATTTTTGGGAGCAGGGGAGCTATCCTGACAGACTGGAGACCCTGGTGGAATCAGGTCTGCTGACAACCGGGGAGATATACAAGAGCCAGGGGATGACTTTTTCTTATCGTTCTCAATCACGCACCTATACCCTGCAGTAGGCTGTCACCGGTATTCCCCTTTCTATCAGAAGCACAGTGCTTTTCATCATCAACATGTGAGCGCAAACGCCCGGTTGAATTATCGCAGGGTGTTTTTTATGGCGGGGCGTGTGCCATGCGGCTTTGCATGCACCTGAAACAAAATGCTTGATTTTGAAGCGGTGTAATGATTTACTCCACTCCGCACCATAGATCTTGAAGCGTCAGGGGCGGTGTTAAAACAAACCGTGACACGCTTGGAACAGGGCTCAGACGGATACGAAGCGGATTGATTGAGGATGCGGTCGCAGGCCATGAACTCGAGAGAAAGAACTGATTTGGCCCCTTATGCAGCGAAAAGCGCCGAAACCCGCGGGCGAAAATACAGCGAAGACTTCAAGGATGAACGCCCTGCTTTTGAACGGGATCGCGACCGCATTATACATTGCTCTGCCTTCAGGAGGCTTGAGTACAAGACGCAGGTTTTTGTCAATCACGAAGGGGATTATTATAGAACCCGCCTGACCCATTCGCTGGAAGTAGCCCAAATTGCCAAGGGGATAGCGAGGAGATTAGGGCTCAATGAAGATCTGACGGAATCCATAGCTCTGGCACATGACCTCGGCCACACACCATTCGGCCATTCCGGTGAGCGGGCGCTCGACCGGGTGATGGAAGGCAAAGGCGGATTTGAACACAACCTGCAGAGCTTAAGGGTGGTCGAGGTGCTGGAAGACAAGTATCCGGGCTTTCCGGGGCTGAATTTAACCTGGGAGACGCGCGAAGGGCTTGTGAAACACAGCACCGGGTGCGATAATCCTCCGCCTGATTGCTGCGTTGATTTTTCCCCCGGTACGGTTCCGACCCTCGAGGCACAGATTATCAACATTGCCGATGAGATTGCCTACAATAACCATGACATAGATGACGCGCTGGAGGCCGGTTTTATTACTTTTGATCGGCTGAGGACGGTTGATCTCTGCCGCGAAATGATCGAGCGGGTGGAAAAAAAATATCCTTCAATTTCAGAACAGAAGAAGAAGCATCAGACCATAAGCACGCTTATCGGCTATCTTATCAATGATGTTGTAACCTGTTCTGAAGGTCTGATACGGCGCTATCGTGTCGGCACGCCGGAGGATGTCAGATCGGCTCATGCGGCTATGATAGCCTACTCTCCGGAGGTCGAGAAAGAGTCAAGAATGCTCAAGGAATTCTTGGATGAACACGTCTACCGCCATTACAAGGTTGAGAGAATGAGAATAAAGGCGGAGCGGTATGTCACGGTATTGTTTGAAACATACCTCATTCATCCCACCCTGCTGCCCGCGAAATATCGCGAACGGGTGCGAGAAGGGGAGTGCGAGAGGGTAATCTGTGATTACATTGCCGGCATGACCGATCGCTACGCGCTTGATGAGTATAAGAAGCTGTTCGAGCCGTATGAGCGTGTCTGATCAAGAGCCGCTATGCCGAACGCCACATCTGAGCCACCTTGTCCCTGCTTATCTTCAAGTAGTCCCGATCGCGGGAAAACACCTCAATGGTCATGGTTTCGTCATAACCGATCATTTTAAGCTCCTTAAAAATCCTTCCGAAATATATCATGCCGGCACCTATCGGCAGATGATTATCCTCCCTGCCGTAGTTATCACTGACATGAATGTGTGAAAGCTTGTCCGGATATCGCTCGATAAATTGGGATGACCTGTTCCTGCTGGTCCCTATATGGGCGTGGGCGATATCAAGGGTTAATTTAAGATCATGGTATTTCTGAAAAATATTTTCGAAATCAGCAGCCTCTGTTGGCCCGTGCGTTTCAGGAAACATGTTTTCAATGCAAATGCTGACCTGCAATTCCCTGGCCCTGCTCAGTATGGTCATCAGGCTCTTATCGGCATATTTATGCGCCTGAGCTTTAACCTGTTTAGCCAGGCCGCGAATGGTTCCCGGATGCAAAACAAACTTTTTTACCCCCAGGGCAACTCCGGCCTCGAGGGCTTTAATGTTTTCCTCAATCGAGGCTTTTCTGATGCTTTCATAAAGGTCGGCTATGCTTATGAAGGTGGGTAAATGGGCAATCAGACCTAAATTGTAGGACTGAAGCAGTTCTTTGATGGTGTCTTTGTTCTTGAGGATTTTTTCGGGGGTGCTTTCGGGGGCGTCCATGGTTAATTCAATATAATCAAATCCCAGCCTGCCCAGCGCTTCAAGTTCCTCGGTAAAAGGTTTTGTGGGAAGATTCATTGCCCCATATTTCATACCCGTTCCTCGCTCGCAATTCCCTGAGAAAACCGATGTTTGCGTCACGGAAGAATATAAGACACGGCGGCCGACGCAAAACGAATAACTTCAGGAAAGGTAAATACTGCCTTGACAAGAAATTTATTTCTGCTACCGTAATCAATATATGGGGTTATGCATGTTTGTCTATCCAATATATTGGTGTGCTTTGTCGCATTGGCTGCAGTCATGCGGCTGTGGAGGAGCCTGGTGATGTAAGTGCACGGAGGAGTGATAAAACATGAGCTATCAACCCGCTGTTAAAAGAATTGAGTTGCACCGGTATCACGAGAGAAGAATTATCAGCGAAGAATGCTTGATTAAGCTGGTCAGGTTGCTCATTGTGCCGCTTTGTCTTCTCTTCTGGTATGGCATCTACAAATGCTGTCAGATGCTCCATCATTGGCTATTCTGACAGGTATTTTCGTGGCTGTCTGAATCCGGTTCGGGGCGGCAACTCTTTATGCAATGAGTGAGTCGGTCAGGTACATCAATTGCCTGATATGTGCAATTGATGCATTAATGCAGGCCTTAAAAAGAGAGAAGGCCGATAACCAAAAAGGAGGGGGCCAAATTTGTTATCGACCTTTCACTACCTCATTGCTGAGGTGTGATATATGTAACATAGGTTTTGAAGTATTGCAAGAAAATATTTTAACCTGGCCGCCTTTTACCTCAGGCGGAATACGGCAGGCCGGGTTTCAATCAAGCAGACACATCCAATTGGCTGATTTGTGAAGACTTTAATTGGAGCCGGCGGTCAGGATTGAACTGACGACCTGCTGATTACGAATCAGCTGCTCTACCACTGAGCTACGCCGGCTTGAATCCCTTTCTCTTTTAGTAATTTTACCGGCTCATGTCAAGAAATATAGTTTGTTTTCTTTCCTTCCTTGATTTTCCCTCAAAAAAAAAGTAGTATTTATTTTAATGCCGTTCCTAAAAGGGTCGCCCGTACAATCCACCTTGAAGATTGTTTGTCGGCATCATTTGAAAGAATTAGAACCAGAATGCAGATTGCTTAACTAGTCCTTTATTTCATGTATGAGGTGAGGTGCATATGATCAAAAAAATAATGTTTATTGCGCTATTTTTGCTATCATGTTTTTTCTGGATAGATGCATTGAAAAGTTTAAACGCCTTTGAATGCGTAGCTCCGCCTGCAGTTCAAAACTGTTTTCAATGCCATACGCGTAGCGTTATACATAGTTTCCATTTTGTGCAGGTTGGCCTTACAGATAATCCTGCTGAATGCTTGCTGTGCCATTGCGGTGATCCAGAAACATCACCCTGTCGAAACGTTGAAGGTTATGGTCCAGTAGAAACATTTTGCTGCACAACCTGCCATGATAAATGCACTGAAGTAGTCAGTCATCAATGTGCTTCATGCCACAGTGAGTGCACATCGGTAACCACCATACCGGTGCAAACCATGCATGACAGCATGTGCAAGAAATGTCATGCGGCGGGCTCTTTACATGCACAGCCGGAACACAACGATTGCGCACTGTGTCACAGCGGCGGGGTGGGACGCGCCGGAAATGTTGACGCTGCCTCGTGTACCGCTCTGTGCCATCCCACGGGAAGCCCCGGAACCTGTAATCTGGTCAACAACCATGACGCCGTCAGAGAAACCGATTGCGTCAACTGCCATCAGGCATGCGTGGTGACGACATCTACCACCACCACGGCCATGCCGGATTGTACCATTACGATCAGCCCACGTATCAGCGAAGTCTATTCTGGACAGACGGTCCGGTTCACCGCTGAAACCTCCGGAGATGGATGTCTGGCTGGTGTCTATCAATGGGACCTGAATACGGTCATAAACAGCCAGCTTGATGCTGACGGAAGATACACCGCGGGGTTCAATAATACCGACCAGCCCGTTACCGATACCATTGTTGTGAATGACACGGCGAACAAAATTATTTTAGAATGGCCCGTAGTGGTCCGATTTGAGAAAATTACCCGGGTTGTGCCTGCCACCCTCTGGCGTTCAAGATGGTTTATACTTCCGCAGGTGATGAGCATTCAGGGCGAGGGCACCCATTTTAATAATGAGCGCACCGTGGTCATGTTTTATCCTGCAGCATCAGTCATCCCAAGCTGGCAGACGGTTTTAAGCGAAACTATGATGTGGAATTTTCTGCTGGTCATGCCGGGCTGGTATGCGGGGGACAACGATGAAGAGATCACCCTCGTGGTGATGACTGATGATGAAGTCTTAACGACACAGATTGCCGTTGACCAGTTTCCCCTTGAACGATGAGATCGAGTATTATCGTACTCACGTTTCTATATCTGTTTACGCCGCAATCCGAGCTATGATATCTGCCGGTCACATCAGCTTGTGATGGAAGCCACACATCCTGCCGCGTGCTGTTTATCCAATGATTTCATTTTACCGGACAATGCATACTCAGCAGATCGGGTTGGCCTGAACAGTGAATATCGTCGTTCGAAGCGCTTCATGAGGTTATGCGCTTCTTAAGAAAAGTTATGTTCATTCCGTGGGGTTTATCATGAACAACGTCATCACCATCAACATCGCCGGCGCGGCGGGGCAGGGCATGCAGACCATCGGGTTTCTGCTCTCAAAGATATTCATACGCAGCGGCCTTCATGTTTTTGCCGTCCAGGATAATGAATCACGCATTCGCGGCGGGCATAATTTTATCAGCCTCCGGGTAAGCCAAAAACCGGTCATGGCCATGACCAAATCCTTTGACCTGTTAGTTGCGCTCAACCAAAATGCTTTCAACGCTCATCAGAACCGGCTGTCAGATACAACGGTGGTTATTTTTGATACGGCGATGGTGCCTTCAGGTCCTTTCAGGGGATGCCTCTGTGATGTGCCCCTGCAGCAGATTGCCCTTGAATCCGGTGGAGATGAGATTTATTCCAATGCGGTTGCCCTGGGGGCGATTGTGGCAATTGTGCGCGGCAGCCGGGATGTCATGGAGGCGACCTTAAAAGACTATTTTGGTCAGAAGGAGAAGGTTGCGGCGGCCAATTGTTCTGCCGCCCGTGCAGGACACGACCATGTGCTGAAGATTCACTCCAACCTTTCGCTGCCGTTATCACCCTCATCCGATAAGACTCGAAAAATGTTCATAAGCGGTCACGAGGCGATTGCGCTGGGGGCGCTGGCCGCGGGGTGTCAATTCTATGCTGCCTATCCCATGAGCCCTGCCACATCCATCCTGACCTATCTTGCGGGTAAGGCACATGACTTCAGCCTTGTGGTGGAACAGCCTGAAGATGAAATCGCCGCGATAAATATGGCGATCGGCGCATCCTGTGTCGGCCTCAGATCAATGACGGCAACCTCAGGCGGGGGATTCAGCCTGATGGTTGAGACGCTCGGTTTGTCGGGGATCGCTGAGATACCGCTGGTGCTTGTGGAGAGCCAGAGGCCGGGTCCTGCTACCGGTCTTGCGACCCGGACTGAACAGGCCGATCTGCGATTTGTGATTCATGCGGCACAGGGAGAGTTCCCGCGCGTAGTACTGGCGCCCGGAACGGCACGTGAGGCATTTTATCTGACCATCAAGGCCTTTCAAATCGCCGATGAGTATCAAATGCCGGTCATTATACTCACCGATCAGTACCTGGCGGACTCCTGTTTCACGGAAGAGCGATTTACGTTTGATCACATGATGAATAAGCGTATTTTTTCAGAGGCGCTGCTTCCGGAGAGTACCGAAGCATTTCTTCGCTACCGTTTTACGGATACGGGAATATCTCCACGGTATCCAATTACCGGGGACCATAAGGAGATGATGTATGACAGCCACGAGCACACTGAGAGCGGACATATAACAGAGGATGCAGGCATACGAACCGGGATGGTGAAAAAACGCTTTAAAAAGATGGAAGGCGTTTTCTCCAAAACTGCTTCGCCGAGGGTTGAGGGTGCGCAGGATGCATCTCTGCTTCTCGTGGGCTGGGGGTCAACCTACGGTGTCCTGCATGAGATCACGGCAGCATTAAACAGTGAAGGCATACCGGTTCGCCTGATGCATATCCAGGAGCTGTGGCCCTTTCCGGTAAAATCAGCGATTGCGGAACTATCACAGGCAAAAAAGTGGGTGGTCGTCGAAAACAATTACACGTCGCAGCTTTCAGGCTTAATCAGGGAGACAACCTGTTTGCAGCCGTCCGGCACGATACTGAAATATGACGGCCGCCCGTTTTATTTTGACGAACTGCGGGATGAGGTCATGAAGGAGGTCGAACGCTGATGGTATCCTTGGATGAATATAACAGCGGTGTTGATCCCAGTTGGTGTCCGGGATGCGGCAATTATGCTATCATCTCCTCCGTTAAGCAGGCACTGGCGGATCTGGGACTGCGTCCCCACCAGGTTCTCATCGTATCAGGAATCGGCCAGGCCGCCAAGCTGCCGCATTACATGAGATGCAACGGCATCAACGGACTTCATGGGAGATCGCTGCCCATTGCAACTGCGGCCAAATTGGCCAACCATAAGCTTACCGTCATTGTCATAGGGGGAGATGGAGACTGTTATGCTGAGGGAGGCAACCATTTCATTCATGCCATGCGTCGGAATCCCGACATAACGCTCCTGGTGCATAATAACCAGGTATTCGGTCTTACCCGGGGTCAGCCTGCGCCTACTGCCGAACTCGGTTTCATCACTAAAATGCAGCCCCACGGCTCCCAGATCCCGCCATTCAACCCGATTGCCCTGGCAATTTCGCAGGACGCATCGTTTGTGGGCAGAGGGTATGCGGGAAATAAAGATCATCTGGTAGAGCTAATCAAGGCGGCAATACATAATCCGGGATTTTCCTTTTTAGACATTCTTCAGCCCTGTGTGAGTTTTGATCAAACGCACACCTATGCCTGGTATCAGGACCGGGTGTACCATCTTGACCGGCATTACAATCCCGCGGATAAAATCGCTGCTTTCCATAAGGCTGAGGAGTGGGGCGAAAAAATACCGCTGGGCATACTTTTTAAGAAAGATCGACCGGCCTATGAAATGCTGCACACCGCTCTTAAAAATGGACCGCTCATTTCACAGAAGACAGACCCAATGGAACTTGATAAGGCATTAGATGAATTCATGTGAGACCATGCCGATATTTGACCATGTCCGGCCGCCCCGGGAAGGCACTCCCTGTGTGCTCGGGCAGAGACTGTTAAGCGTCCCGGATGATCCGGTAATCTGCTTCATTGATGGTGACGGCATCGGACGAGAGATCGGTCCGGTGACACGCCGGGTGATCGACGCCGCGGTTCAAAAAATATCCGGGGCGCGCAAAAAAATCTCCTGGTTACAGCTTTACGCAGGCAGTGAGGCATTAGCCTTCTATGGTGAACGTTTACCGAAAGACACGCTTGACGCAATCCGTTATTACCGGCTGTGCCTCAAGGGCCCCCTTGAGACGCCTGTGGGGACAGGCCACCGCAGCTTAAACGTGGCCATTCGCCGGAAACTTAATCTGTTCGCCAGCGTGAGAACCTTCAGCTACATACCCGGGGTCCCGGCCCCGGTTACACATCCTGAGCGGGTTGATATGATATTATTCCGGGAAAATACGGAAGATGTGTATGCCGGGATTGAGTGGCCGCCGGGTTCAGATCTTTCCCGCGAAATCATCAGTTTTGTCAGAAATAAAACGGGGGAGGACATTCCGGCGGAGGCGGGGATCGGCATTAAAATAATCAGCAGCAAGGCGACCAAGCAGCTTGTGCGGACGGCCATAGAATTTGCGCTGGCTCATAAACGGAGAAGTGTGACTTTCGTGACCAAGGGAAATATCATGAAGTGCACAGAGGGCGCCTTCAGGACCTGGGCCTATGAAGTTGCCCGCGATGAATTTGGCGACGCCATCGTGATTGAGGAAGAATGCAGGGGCAGGCCGGGCCATGTAACGTCAGGGAAGCTGCTGGTGAAAGACAGGCTTGCTGATGACATGCTGCAGCAGGTTTTGCTTTATCCGGAGCAGTATGATGTCATCGCCGCGCCGAATCTGAACGGCGATTATCTTTCCGATGCGCTCGCAGCCCAAATCGGAGGCATTGCGATGGCGCCCGGAGCAAATATAGGCCATCAGTCGGGCGTTTTTGAGCCTGCCCATGGCACCGCTCCCGGAATTGCGGGCACAAACTCTGCTAATCCAACCGGCATGATGCTCTCGGGTGCCCTCATGCTTGAATATATGGGCTGGAATGATATCGCCGCATCTATCAGAAGGGCTGTTGCCGTAACCATTGGTTCCGGCTGCATGACCGGGGACCTGGCCCTGCAGGCAGAAGGGGTGTCGCCGCTTTCCACAACCGGTTATGCCGAAGCGGTGCAAAAGAATATGTAACTGTGTGATACGCATGCCCTCGGAGGTGAGACAGTATGGCAGCTGATGATTCGAAGCCGGTGCGCATGGAATCAGACAGCATGGGTGAAGTTGCCGTTCCCGCTGACCGGCTGTGGGGCGCTCAGACACAGAGGGCCCTGCGTCATTTTGACATCGGATCAGATCGCATGCCTGCAGAAGTGATACGCGCGCTGGCAATGATTAAAAAGGCAGCGGCCCTGACAAACCTGGAGCTGGGATTAATTGAAAAGCACAGGGCCGGGTATATTATTGAAGCAGCCGAGGAGATCATCAACGGGAAACTGGATAACCAGTTTCCCGTAAGCGTGTGGATGAGCGGTAGCGGCACCCAGGCGAACATGAATGTAAATGAGGTCATTGCCAATCGGGCGGTTGAGCGTGCGGGAGGTATCATCGGCAGCAAAAATCCCGTCCATCCCCATGATCATGTTAATCTTTCCCAGTCCACCAATGATGTGTTCCCGACCGCCATGCACCTGTCGGCTGCCATGGGAATACAGGGGCGGTTGATCCCGAACATTCGAAAACTTAAAAACGGGTTTGATCAAAAGGCGGAACAATGGTCCGGCATTGTCAAAATAGGCCGTACCCACCTGCAGGATGCCCTGCCTCTTACCCTGGGGCAGGAGTTCTCAGGGTACGCTGCCATGCTTGGTGATAATCTGGTGAGGCTTGAGGAGGTGTTGACGCAGCTGTACAGCACAGCCATTGGCGGTACTGCCGTAGGGACCGGATTTGGCGCACGGCAGGGATTTGCGCAGGGTGTTTGTAAACACCTTGCGGCAATGACCGGGATGCCGTTTCAGCCAGCAGCAAACAGGTTTGCGGTCATGGGTTCGCACGATGCGCTGGTCATGGCCAGCGGGACCCTTAAAACCCTGGCATGCTCACTGTATAAAATGGCCAATGACATCAGGTTGCTGGGCAGCGGTCCACGCTGCGGGCTTCATGAGCTCGCATTGCCGGCCAATGAGCCGGGTTCATCAATGATGCCGGGAAAATGCAACCCCACACAGTGCGAGTCGCTGGCGATGGTCGCGGTCCAGGTGATGGGTTATGACGCCGCTGTCACGTTCGCCGGTGCCGGCGGCCATCTGGAGATGAACGCATATAAACCGCTCATCATCTACAATATCATTAAATCCATCGGCTTGCTCTCGGATGGCTGCGAGCGCTTTAACGATTATCTGCTGATGGGGCTGGAGCCGGATAGAAAACGGATAGAATCCTTCCTGGACCGGTCCCTCATGCTGGTGACCGCATTGATACCTGTCATCGGGTATGACAGGGCCGCAGAGATCGCCCGGCTGGCTCAGGGCAGGGGTATCACATTAAGAGAGGCCTCAGGTGAACTGGGATATGTTTCCGCTGAAGAGTTTGACCGGCTTGTAGATCCGCACCGCATGGTCACGCAGGTGGGTTCGCAAACATGCCCGGACAGCAGTCAGGAACGTTAAATCATGCCATAGTACACATCGGCAACATAGTCAAAATTCCTTTTCACCCTTTCTTTCCCCTTTACAAGGTCGCCGTGGCCGGGAAGCAGATACTCCGTATCCAGCATTGCCAGTCTGTCTATGCTTTTCTTCAAGAGCTTGCCATTGCCGCCGGGAAAGTCCGTCCTTCCCACCCCGGCCTGAAAAATGACATCCCCTGCAATGAGCGCCTTGCTGTCAGGTAAATAAAGGGAAACGGAACCGGGTGAATGCCCCGGGGTATGGTAAATTTCCATGGCGATATTGTTGAATTCACATGCCCCTTCCGTAAGATACGATTCCACCCGGTAGGAAGGCACGGTAATGCCGAACATGCTATAAAAACCGTTGCCGTGTTTGCGGAGAAAAGCATCTTCATCCTCGTGAAGGGACAGCTTGATACCCTTGTTGACGAAACTTCTGACACCCTCAAAATGATCCGGGTGACTATGCGTGGTTATGACCAGATTGATCTGTTCCGGATCGATCCCGTCCTTCCTTATCTCGGCGAGCACCTCATTCAGGCAGAAGTCAAGACCGGGATCTATCATGATAAAACTTTTATCGCCAATCAGACAGGTGTTACAATTGTTAATTGAATAATTCGTCCAGGGATAGAAAAAAAGATTGCTGGTAAGCTTCAAAGGTTCCTCCTCGGGAATCATGGGTTGTTGAGTAAAACCATTATGCCTCAAGCCTGCAGACAAATTCCTTCAGGTTTCCTACCATAAACGGCCCGGTTCGATATCCGCTTCGGTCTAAAAAAAAGCTCCTGATACCCAATTCACAGGGAACGAGATAATCAAACCGGAAATGATCACCGATATGCACCACATCGCTTAAGCTCACGTCAATGGTTCGGCACAGCTCAAGATAAAAATCGCGGTCCTTTTTGACCTTCCGAAAATCGCTGGTAGCGGAAACCACGTGCTTGAAATAGGGTGCGATTCCGGCGGCTTCAATTTCAGTATTCAGAAATTCCCGCGCGGCATTGGAGGTGATCATCAGCTCATAACGGCGGCTGAGCTGATGGAGCACCTCATTGACCTCGGGGTAGATCCTGATAAAATGCCTGAATTTTGAAAGCAGGCTCTGCCAATCGGCGTTGAGCTGAAAGCGACTCAGCCAGTGCTGAATGTCATACCACTCCAGTGCGTCATCGCCCACCTTGTCATATTCGCCCAGCAGGAGTTCTTTCGCCTGATCCACTCCGCAGCCGTATTGCTCCGCGTACAATTCAGGCATGCCCTGATGCCAGACGGTCCGGCTGAACTCGTCTGTGACCAGGGTGCCGTCCAGGTCAAATGAGATGATGCACATACGTTCTTTCTGCGGTATGCCGGGGTTGATCAATTGTTAGCACAGTGATTTTTCAACCAGGGCGTAGGCGCTGTGATTGTGGATGCTCTCCAGATTTTCCGATTCCACGCTGAACCAGGTAATCTTTGCGTTTTTCCGAAGCTTGCCGGCGATGGTGCGCACAACATCCTCCACAAACATTGGATTGTTATACGCCTTGTCGGTCACGTGTTTTTCATCCGGCCGTTTGAGGAGTGAATACACTTCACAGCTGGCCGACTTTTCGGCTATTTTTATGACGTCTTCAATCCAGAAAAGGCCCTTAAATCTGATTTTTACTGAAACGATTCCGCGCTGATTATGCGCTCCCTTCGAGCTCATCTCCTTGGAGCAGGGGCACAGCGTGGTGACCGGCACTTCAACGCCGAGGCTGATATCCAGCCTGTCATTCAACGAACCCCATAAGCGGCATGTGTATTCCATCAGACTCCTGGCCTTGGATACGGGGGCGGTTTTTTCTATGAAGTAAGGAAACTCGATTTCAAGGTGAGCTGATTTAGCGTTCAGCTTCCTTTTCATCTCCTTGAGGATGGTAAAAAGGTTTTTTACAGTGATGCCCTGACGGTAGCGGTTGAGAATTTCAATAAACCGGCTCATGTGCGTGCCTTTAAACCGGCAGGGAAGATCTACGTACATGTTAATCGTGGCAATGGTGTGCTGGGTTTTATTCTTCTTATCCAGCACGATTATGGGATATTTTATCCCCTTCACCCCGGCCTTGTTGATGTCAACCTTGCGATAGTCCCGGCTGCTCTGAACATCGGCAATCATTTTTTTGTGGGGCATGGTTCAACGACCCGAAGGTGCAAATGTGGCTTTTGACTTGTCAGACTCCCAGACGGAAACGCTGATGAGCTTGACAGGATCATCCTTCAGTGCAATGGACAGCCGGTCGAAGATATAAGCGGCTACATTTTCAGAAGAGGGATTTGTTTCATGAAAGGGATCAATTTCATTCAGGTATTGATGGTCAAGAACATCAACAATAGCCTTAGTCTTATGCTTTAATATATTGAAATCTATAACCATTCCGGCACTGTCCAATGTTTCGGAACAAACGGTGGCCTCCACCTTCCAATTATGACCGTGCAAATTTTCACAAAGCCCCTTGTAATTTCTAAGCCGGTGAGCAGCCGAAAAGTGGGTTTCAATTGATACCTGGTACATGACTGGCGCGCTTTGATGGTTCAGCAGGATGGTGATTCAAACGTTTGCGAAAATAGCAGCATTTCATCACCGAGTCAACCGATATCGGGCACGGTACACTTTAAAAAAACAGGCAATCAAGCAAATTGTTTACAAGAGCGCTCATTTATATTACTATTTATCGCTATCCGGCCACCTGTCATCGGATACCGAAATGGTAATGATTTTATGCGCCGCCTCGCTGTCGGCAATCTGTTTTTCGCGGGGATTTAAGCTGCCGTAGCATGCGGCGCACAGGCCGGTTTTATTAACGCACAGTTTCTTGGCCATGCACAGAAGGCACGTCTTAACCTGGATTGCACGTGCGGTCGCACGCGTGTCACGAAGGACATTCAGGATTGAATCCCTCGCCTGCTTTTTGCTTCTGTGTCCTTCCAAGGGAACGACTTTTTGACTTTTGTTATTTTTAATCTCTTTCATGCCGCCCGCCATGTTATAAGTATGTGGTTAGGCGAAGTTTACACTATTTAGTGATGAAATGCAAAACATAAAAGCCCTGCTGACAACGCTAAGGACTGTGCTTCAACATGACGATAAGATATGGTAGGATGGCCTGCCATGCATGAGCCACGGTAATGATCATCAAGGATTATGTCACTATGCGCCAGAACCTGTTGAGGATGATACCACCGGTTGATAAGCTTCTTGAACAAGACGACATTGCGGCGTTGATGACGCGCTATTCAAGGGGCCTGGTGGTTAAAGCGGTACAAAAGAGACTTGCCGCCCTGCGGGAAACAATTGTCACGGCGGATGACGTAACGGCTGCAGGTGCTGAAGAGCAGCATCGGCATTGTGCGGGGAGAAGAGATTGAGCAGGAAATAATTTCTTTTTCAAAACCGGTGCTCCAGCGCGTTATCAATGCCACCGGGGTGATATTGCATACCAATCTGGGCAGGTCCATTCTTCCGGATGAGGCAATTGAGCACATGAGTGTGGTGGCCCGATGTTACTCGAATCTGGAATATGATCTGCAGAGCGGGGAGAGGGGATCCCGATACGGGCATGTACAGGAGCTGCTGTGCGAACTCACCGGTGCTGAATCAGCCTTCGTGGTAAACAACAACGCGGCTGCAGTACTGCTGGCGCTCAATACCCTGTCCTGCGGGCGGGAGGCCATTGTTTCCAGGGGTGAGATTGTCGAAATCGGTGGGTCATTCCGCATCCCCGATATTATGTCGAGAAGCGGGGCATGCATGGTTGAGGTCGGCACAACGAATAAAACCCACCTCAGCGACTACGAAAATGCCATCACCGATAAAAGCGCGGTTATGGTAAAGGTGCACACCAGCAATTACCGGATACTGGGATTTACATCACAGGTTGATGTTCCTTCACTGGTAGAATTGGCCGTAAAGCATAAACTCCACGTCATCGCCGATCTGGGAAGCGGCAGTTTGATTGATTTATCTCACTATGGGTTTGAGCACGAACCCACTGTCCAGGAGGTGGTGCAAACGGGGGTGGACGTTGTTACCTTCAGCGGCGACAAGCTGTTGGGCGGCCCGCAGGCAGGGATCGTGGTCGGCAAAAAAGAGGTTGTGGAACAATTAATAAAAAACCCCTTGAACCGGGCATTAAGAATTGATAAATTGACCCTGGCTGCGCTGGAATCGACGTTGCGTTTATACCTCGACCGGGAATCAGTCATTCGCAGGGTGCCCACCATCAGAATGATAACCGTGACGGCGAAAGCAATAGAGCAGAGAGCGGGTGCCCTGATCCAGAGGATCCGTCCGAGGCTGCCCCTGGATATGTCCATCGGTCTTGAAGATGACACCTCCCAGATCGGCGGCGGCGCTCTTCCCTTGCAGCGCCTGCCCACCCGGGTGATCGCGCTGAGCTCATCTTCGCTTCCGGTTGAGCAGCTGGAAAGAAGGATGAGGGGCCACAAGCCGCCTGTCATAGCCAGAATACACCGGGATCAAGTGCGAATTGATTTAAGAACCGTTGCCGAACAGGAGGAAGGAGAGCTTGAGGCCGCGCTGATCAGCTGCTGTGCCGCTTCACCTTCGTAAGTGAGGGCGCGGAGCTGACCAAGTCCTGAGCAAAGATGAGCTTTGCCGCCTTGTGCGGGGAGGAAGATGGTCGTGATCTACTCAAATGTTCTTGTCCTCAACCGTTCTTTTTTTCCTGTCAATTTGACCACCGTGAAGCAGGCATTTTGCATGCTCTACCGCGGGGTGGCCAGGGCAGTTGATAGTCAGTATAAGACATTTGACTATGAGAGCTGGTCGCAACTTGCCGTTGAACAGAGGGATGATGCCATCGGGTTGGTCAACCGGCTTATTAAAATACCGCGGGTAATCATGCTGGTGGCGTATGATCACATTCCCCGGACGCAGGTTCGCTTTACCCGGGCAAATATTTTTGCGCGCGATGGCAACATGTGCCAGTACTGCGGTGTGAGCTTTACCAGAAATGAATTAAGCATTGATCACGTCATTCCCCGTTCCTATGGCGGAAAAAGTGTGTGGGAAAATGTTGTCTGCTGCTGTTTTACCTGCAACAGGGATAAGGGAGGCAAAACGCCGCGGCAGGCGCACATGAAGCTGCTCAGGACTCCCCGCAAGCCCCGCTGGACGCCGCTTAACAGGCTTACCATTCGGGATATAAAGTGCAAGGAGTGGCGGCCCTTCCTCGATTTTATAGATGCATCCTACTGGAATACGGAGTTGCTGGAGTAAGCGATGTTGTATAACCGCTGGTGGTTATCCTCTGAAGACGCGTACTGCTTCGATGAAAACAGTCAGATACACCGTTGACGCCCGTGCCGTTAAACAGAGAGTGGATCTGTTTTTAGCAGGACAGGCGACATCCCTTACCCGATCCCAGATAAAAAAATTAATTGAGACAGACCATGTAACCGTGAACCGGATGCCGGTCAAAGCGGCATTCCGTCTCAAAGGAGGCGATGTTATCGAGCTGACGCTTCCGCCTCCCCGGCATGCAACCCTCACTCCGGAGCCAATCCCGCTTGATGTCACCTTTGAAGACGAGGCAGTCATTGTCGTCAATAAACCGGCCGGGATGGTGGTTCATCCCGCAGCCGGGCACTATACGGGCACGATGGTTCATGCACTCCTCTCACACTGTCATTTCTTGGCGGGAATCGGCGGGGTACAGCGGCCGGGGATAGTGCATCGGCTGGACAAGGATACCTCCGGCCTTATGGTAGTCGCGAAAAATGACGCCTCCCATTGTCATCTGTCACGGCAATTCAAAAATCACACGGTCAGGAAAGAGTATCAGGCCCTGGTGTTCGGCCGGATGGAAAGCCCTGCAGGCAGCATGACGATGGATATTGGAAGGCACCGGGCTGACAGAAAGAAAATGTCGGTCCATGCCAAAAAGGGAAGGGCGGCTCTCACCCGCTGGAATCGGATCGAGCAGTACGATGACTGCTCACTCCTCAGGGTATGCATCCATACCGGGAGAACCCACCAGATCAGAGTGCACATGTCTGCGGCACATCATCCCATCCTGGGCGACAGCGTCTACGGCGGGAAAAAATGCATTGCCCGAATAGGCAATGATGTGGTCCGGAGTGCGCTCAGCCGGTTGAGCAGGCCTTTTCTCCATGCCTGTCTTTTGGGTTTTGACCATCCTCTCACCGGGCAGCATCTCGAATTTACTCAACCGCTGCCACCCGAGCTGCGTTCGCTGCTAACCATCCTAAGGGAATCCGCATGCTCGTCGTAGGCCTGACCGGAGGCATAGCCAGCGGCAAAAGCATCGTAGCCGGAATATTGAAGCATCTGGGCGCCCGGGTTATCGATGCCGATATGGTGAGCAGAGAGCTGGTGCTGCCGCACACCCGGTGCTGGAAGAGCATAACCGCTCATTTTGGGAAAGGCATTCTCAACAAGGATCTCAGCATTAACCGCAAAAAACTGGCATCGCAGATATTTTCCCATCCTGAAAAGCGCATGCGCCTGAACAGGATCATTCATCCCGCGATCAAGAAGCGCATCAGGCAGATGATTACAGATATAGGACGCGATGATGCCGGCGCCCTGGTCATCGTTGATGCCGCCCTTCTTGTGGAGACAGGCATGCACCGGGATTACGACAAGCTGGTGGTGGTTGCAGCTGATGAACATGTTCAGCTTGCCAGGCTCATGCGCAGGGACCGCTGCTCATTGACGGCGGCTCAAAGACGTCTGCGTTCCCAATTGCCTTTAGCACCAAAGATGCACGTGGCGGACTATGTCATCAGCAATCAGGGATCGCTGGCACAGACCAGGAGGCAGACGCGAATGCTTTTTAAGCTGCTGTGCGCGTTGGCATCGACTTAATTGCATGCAAACGGTGAACAAGGATGATCTGAAGTTAGCGTGTCAGGCCCGTAAAAAATGCTTGACAGAATTATTCCCTGTGATATGGTTAAGCATCAATAAGGTACTGGACCTTCCGGCGTTAATTCCCAGAGGATAAAAGTTTATACCTTTTCCTGTACCGCCCCCGGGTAAATCCTATATACGAATCTTGCAGATATCATCATCGTGACTCGGAAATCATAATTCATACTACATGCAATAGTATACCCCATTGCCCCGCAAGGCTTCTAACACCATAGCCAGGGAAAATCGCTCATAAGCTCCCAAATCCCCTTCGTGCGCGTCACAGGAATGAACTTCCTCCCCAATACCAGACCCGGTTTTTTATTAGCGGATACGCTCCAAAGAAAGCGGGTTGACGGTTTTGTGCCGGAAGCGCTACAGGCGGCAGTGATCACCTGCGTTTTTATTTCGGAACACGATGGCATCAGGCACTGTTTAAATATTATCCCTAAGGAGAAAAACAGATGAATTTGAAGGATTTAAAAGAGAAGCGGATTAACGAATTGATAACCCTCGCCAACGACTTGAGCATAGAAGGTGCAAGCGGCATGCGCAAACAGGATCTCATTTTTGCCCTGCTGCAGGCTGAACTGGAAAAGAACGGTCAGATTTATGGAGAGGGGGTGCTCGAAATATTACCCGACGGTTTTGGCTTTTTAAGGGCCCCCGATTATAATTATCTGCCGGGGCCCGACGATATTTACATATCCCCGTCCCAGATACGGCGATTCAACCTCCGCACCGGTGATACGGTTTCAGGTCAAATTCGTCCCCCGAAGGAATCCGAGCGTTATTTTGCGTTGCTGAAAGTTGAGTCGGTGAACTTTGAGGATCCCGAAGAGGCGAGGAATAAGATACTCTTTGACAATCTCACGCCCCTGTATCCGCAGGAAAAATTTGTGCTTGAGACAACCCCGGACGTCCTCTCCGCCCGCATCATGGATCTGATGACCCCGATCGGCAAAGGGCAGCGCGGACTGATCGTATCGCCGCCGCGCGCCGGAAAAACAATTCTCCTGCAAGCCATAGCCAACAGCATCACCAATAATCATCCCGAGGTCATACTCATCGTCCTGCTCATTGACGAACGTCCCGAAGAGGTTACCGACATGCAGCGTTCCGTAAAGGGTGAGGTCATCAGCTCAACCTTTGACGAGCCGGCGCAGAGGCATGTCCAGGTGGCGGAGATGGTAATCGAAAAGGCAAAGCGGCTG
This sequence comes from uncultured delta proteobacterium, assembly GCA_963793865.1. GTDB lineage: Bacteria > Desulfobacterota > WTBG01 > WTBG01 > WTBG01 > CAZWCD01. Next base: position 966,406 of record CAWCBP010000001.1, on the reverse strand, counting down.
GTTGAACACAAAAAAGACGTGGTCATTCTGCTCGACAGCATAACCAGGCTTGCCCGTGCTTACAATACCGTGGTCCCGCCCAGCGGCAAGGTGCTCTCGGGCGGCGTTGATTCCAATGCCCTGCATCGCCCCAAGCGCTTTTTTGGCGCCGCCCGCAAAATGGAGGACGGCGGAAGCCTCACCATTGTCGCCACGGCGCTGATTGACACGGGAAGCAGAATGGATGAGGTTATTTTTGAAGAGTTTAAGGGAACGGGAAATATGGAGCTGTACCTGGACAGAAAGCTGAGCGACCGAAGGGTCTTCCCCGCCATTGACTTTAACCGCTCGGGGACACGCAAGGAAGAGCTGCTCCTGAATCCCGACGATATCAACCGGATCTGGATATTGAGGAAAGTTCTTCAGCCGCTCAGCACCATTGATGCCATGGAATTCCTGCTGGAGAAAATAAAGGATACCAAAAACAACCTGGATTTTCTTGCCTCGATGAGCAAATGAGCTTCAACCGGTAACCATCCATCATCTATCACACAGGGAGGAGCAATGAAGAAGGGAATTCATCCTGCATATGCCGAGGCGGTTATTAAATGCGCCTGCGGCAGTACCATCGAAACCCGTTCCACCAAAAAGGACATCCAGGTGGAAGTATGCTCCAAGTGTCACGGTTTTTTTACCGGCAAGCAGAAGCTGGTTGATTCTGCAGGCAGGGTTGAAAAGTTCCAGCGACGGTATGCAAAAAAGGATGTCAAATAGCGTCGGGGTCCGCATGGCTCTCATCGAATACCGGCCGGTAACAAATTTTCTTCGTGTGATGCCCCATGCTTGAAAAACTGGAATACATTGAAACACGCTGCATGCATCTGGACACGCTTCTGAGTACTGCCGAAGTCATTAATGACCAGAAGCGCTTTCAGCAGTATGCCAAGGAGCGTTCCGACCTCGCCGAACTGCTCGACACCTATCGCAGGTATAAGAAGGTGTGCGCTGAACTTGAAGAAAGCGAGCAATTGGCACTTGAACGCGACGAAGATATGCGGCAGATGGCAAAGGCCGAAGCCCATCTGTTGCGGGAGGAAAAAGGAACTCTGGAGCAGCGTCTTACAACGCTCCTGGTTCCGAAAGATACCAGGGATGAAAAGAACATAATTCTGGAAATCAGGGCGGGGACCGGAGGGGAAGAGGCAGCTATTTTTGCGGCCGATCTTTTCAGGATGTATGCCAAGTACGCTGAAAAGCAGCGCTGGCGGGTTGAAATACTGAGTGAAAATGTGACCGGTCTCGGCGGATTCAAGGAAATGATTGCCTTAATTGAGGGCAGGCAGGTGTACAGCAGGCTCAAGTACGAAAGCGGCGTGCACCGGGTGCAGCGCGTTCCGGCGACGGAATCGCAGGGCAGGATCCACACCTCTGCCGTTACCGTGGCGGTTTTACCCGAAGCGGAGGAGGTTGAAATTGAAATTGACAGCAATGATCTCAAGATTGACGTTTTCAGGTCATCAGGTCCGGGCGGACAGCACGTCAACAAGACGGACTCGGCGGTACGAATGACTCATCTGCCCACGGGACTGGTGGTCAGCTGCCAGGATGAAAAATCGCAGTTTAAAAACAAGGCCAAGGCGCTCAAGATTCTCAGGGCGCGTCTGCTGGACAGGGCCGTGCAGGAGCAGCAGTCCGAGATTTCGCAGGAGAGAAAAAGCCAGGTGGGAAGCGGGGACAGGAGCGAGCGCATCCGCACCTATAATTACCCCCAGGGAAGGGTTACAGATCACCGCATCGGCGTTACCCTGCACAATCTGGAATGTGTGCTGGAGGGAGATCTTGACACGATCATTGATCAGATCACCACTCACTTCCAGACCGAGTCACTGCAATCATCGGACATCCTTTCCCAGTAACGTCTGCTTTCCCTCCCTGCCGTATGCCGGTTTTCCGCCGCAGCGCATATATAATCCCATCATGCGAATCGCCATCGCGCATCAGTCGGTACCGGCTGAGATCATGACGGGACAATAATTCTCATTCGGTGCGGACCCTATCGGTGAATGACCCATTATCCTCCATCTCGCATGCGCTCCAATGGGCGGTGGGTGAACTCAGGCATACGGGAATAGAAAGTCCCCGCCTTGACGCGGAAGTCCTTCTCGCCCATATCATGAACGCGGACCGCGTGACGCTCTACCGGGATGCGGCAGGTGCCCTTGAGAGTGACTGCCGCGAAAGGTTCCGACAGGCCATTGCCAGACGGGCACGGCACGAGCCGGTGGCGTATATAACCGGCATGAAGGAATTTCGTTCTCTTCCTTTCAAAATTTCACCGTATGTCCTGATACCCCGGCCGGAAACAGAAACCATGGTTGACACGGTAATGACCCTGTACGGCGATCTCAGGAGAGAGAATGATTGCCCGAGGATTGCAGATGTGGGCACCGGAAGCGGCGTTATAGCGGTGAGCCTGGCCAAGGAAATCGACGGCATCAGGGTTACGGCCAGCGATTGTACGGTGCGGATCGTTGAGCTTGCCCGTACCAACGCCCGTTTGAACGGGGTTGATCATAAGATATGCTTCCTGGTGGCAGATAAGCTTACATCGTTTGTAATGCATGAACAGTCGGACCACTTTGATTGCATACTTTCCAACCCCCCCTATCTTACAGATCAGGAGTGGAATGAGGCGCAGCCTGAAATCAGAGAATATGAGCCCGAAGGGGCATTGCGGGCAGGTCCCGATGGTCTGTCATTCTACAGGGATATAATCCCTGCTGCCGGCAGGATGCTCAGGGAGGGGGGATATTTACTGTTTGAAGTCGGCCGTGGGCAGGATGTGAGCGTAGCAAAACTTATAGCCCGGAGCGCACTTTTCGAGCCCGTTTCCAAAGAGGTGGATTTGGGCGGAATCACCAGGGTTATCAAGGCAAAAAAACGTTAAATATCTGTTTGAAATGACACGCCTAATGCTTTGATATTAAAACTTAATTGCTTTGATTTATTACGGCTGTTCTGATAGGATTTGTGCCGTGCAGTTCTCATACCTGCAGGTACGCTGGGCTGATAGAAAATGAAAAAATTAATGATAAAAGGAGGCAACACCCTGCGCGGGGAAATCAGTGTCAGCGGCGCCAAAAACGCGGCCCTGCCTATTATTGCCTCATCGCTGCTGGCAGACGGATGCTCGGTCTACGCAAATGTCCCTGACCTCCGGGATATAACCACCATTGTACGTCTCCTCTCCGAATTTGGTGCCGATGTCAGCAGCGCCAAGGGTGAGGTGCGCGTTGACGCATCGAATCTCCGTGCCCATCGCGCTCCCTATGAACTGGTAAAGACAATGAGGGCATCTATTCTGGTGTTGGGACCGCTGCTTGCCAGAATGGGGAAGGCATGCGTTTCTCTGCCCGGCGGATGCGCCATCGGCCCCAGACCGGTGGATCTGCATTTAAAAGCCCTGACGGCCATGGGCGCACACATCGAGCTCAACGGCGGATATATTGTGGCTGACTGCTCAAGGCTCAAAGGCACAAAGATATATTTCGATATTTCAACCGTTACCGGCACTGAAAATGTCATGATGGCCGCCGCCCTGGCTGAAGGAACAACCGTTTTGGAGAATGCGGCCAAGGAGCCTGAAGTTGAGGAATTGGCATCGGTTTTGATTAAAATGGGGGCCCGCATCGAAGGATCCGGTACGGATGTGATCACCATCGAGGGTGTTCCGGCGCTTCACCAGGTTGAGCACACCATAATGCCGGATCGCATTGAGGCCTGCACCTACATGATTGCTGCCGGAATAACCCGTGGAGATGTTACCCTGAACAACTGTAATCCCGGCCATTTTCAGGCCGTGCTGGAAAAGCTCAAGGAAATTGGTCTGCATATCAGCACGGAGGGCAGCACCATACGCGTCTGCTGGAAGCGCCCGCTCAAAGGCACAGAGGTGAGAACGCTGCCCTATCCGGGGTTTCCGACCGATCTCCAGGCACAGATGATGGCCTTGCTGTGTCTGGCAGACGGTACCAGCATCATTTCTGAGACAATTTTTGAAGACCGGTTTATGCATGTGGGGGAACTGAAAAGGATGGGAGCACGCATCCGCCTTGACGGCAACAGCGCTCTTGTTACCGGTGTAAAAAAATTGTCGGGGGCGCCGGTCATGGCAACCGATTTGCGGGCAAGCGCATCACTGGTCCTTGCCGGGCTGGTTGCCGACGGAGTGACGGAAATCAGCAGGATTTACCATCTGGAACGCGGATATGAAAATGTTGAGGAAAAATTGAAGCGGCTTGGGGCCGATGTGAGAACGGTAGTTGACTAGGATCCATCCATGGTGACATTGAAGAAACTCAGAACAACGGATGCCGATTTTGAAACGCGCTTCCGGCAGGCGGTCGTTGAAAAAGAAGCATCGGCCGCTGAAATTGAATCGGTTGTCCTCGCCATTCTCCGGGAGGTGAAGGAGCGGGGGGATGAAGCCCTTTTTGCGTACACAAAACAATTTGACCGAATCAGTTTGGACAAACACTCGGTGGGCCTGCCCCGGGAGGACATGGAAGTCGCGTATGCATCCATCCCTTCGGAAGATCGCGAGGCTCTTTCCCTGGCGGCGGAGAGGATAGAGACATACCATCGCCGCCAGTATCAGCAGTGCTCATGGGAAAACAGCCCGGATAATGAATCCGTGTCAGAGGTGTTTCGGCCGCTGCGGCGGGTTGGGCTGTATGTTCCGGGAGGCAAGGCCTCCTACCCGTCATCGGTGTTGATGACGGCGATACCGGCCCGCGTGGCAGGAGTTGAAGAGATTGTCATGGTTTCACCGGGGCATTCCCCGCAGGTGCTGGCTGCCGCACGCATCGGGGGAGTGAGCAGAATCTATCGCGTGGGAGGCGCCCAGGCCATAGCGGCACTCGCGTACGGTACAGAAAGCGTACCCAGGGTTGATAAAATAGTAGGCCCGGGAAATCGCTACGTTGAAACCGCCAAGCGTTTTCTCTTTGGCGCCGTCGGCCTGGACATGCTCGCCGGACCGAGTGAGGTTCTGATTATCGCTGATGACAGCGCTGTACCGGCGTTTGCGGCCGCCGACCTTATCGCCCAGGCAGAGCACGATGAGGATGCCGTGGCTGCCATCATTGGAACCAGCGAGCCCTTTTTGGCCCTCGTTGAGCGGGAGGTATGCAACCAGCTCAACCGGTCAGCCAGACGGGATATTGCGGCAAAATCCCTCCAAAATAACGGCGTGATGATATATGCGGCATCTATGCGTGACGCGGTTGAACTTGCCAATCGAATTGCGCCCGAGCACCTTGAATTGATGGTCAGGGCTCCCCGCGAAATACTGGCGGGTATTACTGCGGCCGGGGCCGTGTTTCTGGGCGACTTTTCACCAACTGCGGTCGGCGATTATATTGCCGGACCAAGCCATGTGCTTCCGACCGCGGGAACGGCTCGTTTCTTTTCTCCTTTAGGGGTCAGTGATTTTATCAGGCGAATGAGCGTTATTGAGCTGAGCAAAAGCGAACTGGCTGCACTGGCGCCGAAGGCAGCACGGATTGCACGGCTGGAAGGATTGGATGCACACGCCAGTGCTCTTGAACAGCGCATAAAGCACTGAATGCCCGGCATGAACCCGGGATGCAATATGGTATGACCGCATGAAAGGCGGTATTTTTGGGGTTGTCGTTTTCGGCATAAACCACCTTCAGAGAACAACTTCCGTGACAAAACTGGTTGATCCCTTCAAGCGCACAATAAATTATTTGCGCATATCCATCACCGACCGCTGCAATCTTCGCTGTATTTACTGCATGCCGCCGGAAGGGGTGGTTTCGCTTGCGCACGACGCCATTTTGAGCTATGAGGACATAGCCCGCATCGTCACGGTGGCGGCAGGGGAGGGGATACAAAAGGTCAGGATAACCGGAGGTGAACCACTGGTAAGAAAAGGTGTGGTGGATTTGATAGGAATGCTCTCAAAGGTGAAAGGGATTGAGGACCTTTCCATCACCACCAACGGCATCCTGCTTTCAGAGTACGCACAACCGCTCTTTGACGCGGGACTGATGAGGATCAACGTAAGCATGGATTCATTGCGGCCGCAGCTTTTTAAGGAAATCACCCGGGGCGGGGACCTGTCTCTGGTATTACAGGGAATTGAAAAAGCTGAAGCGGTCGGCTTAAAGCCGATTAAACTGAATGTGGTAGCCATGAAAGGATTTAACGACACCGAGATTCTCGACTTTGCCCGGCTGACCCTCAGCCATGACTATCACATACGCTTCATTGAGTTCATGCCTGTGGGGTCCGATAATGGGTGGAACCGGGAAAGCTACCTGAGCGGGGAGCACATCAAGCATATTATCGATGCGCAGTATAAGCTTCAAAGCCTCGTCCGGGCAGGCCAGGGGACGCGTGGACCGGCGGATCTCTTCCGCATAGAAGGCGGCCGTGGTGTCATCGGCTTCATCAATGCCATCAGCAACCATTTTTGCGCTTCCTGTAATCGTCTTCGCCTCACTGCCGACGGCAAATTAAGGCCCTGCCTCTTTTCCGACAGAGAGTTTGACATGCGATACATGCTGCGCCAGGGCGGCGACGACGATGCTTTAAAGGCCCTCCTCCACGCAGCGCTCTCCGCCAAGCCGGAAAAACACGCCCTGTGTGAACCTTCCTTCAGAAAATGTGCCCGGGATATGGTCAGCATCGGGGGGTAAGATTGCAGCTCAGCGACCTCATTGGCAACCGGCGCATTGTCACCGTTTCCGGCGCCCGAAAGGGTGCGGGGAAAACAGCCCTTGCAGAAATCCTCTTGCGCAATCTCCCGCAATTTGCCGCCATCAAGATTACCATTACCGACAAAGACCTGGCGGTTATTGATGACGAACGCGATATCATGTCGCCCGCAACCGATACCTGCCGCATGAAGCAGAGCGGCGCCGTTAAAGTCGTGTGGGTGCGGTCGACTGAAGAGCACCTGCACGATTCCATGGTGATTGCCCTGGGGAAAGTGGTTCCCTGCAAGGGAATACTCATTGAAGGAAACAGCATCCTCAGACACCTGCGTCCCACGGTTGCATTTTTTGTCATTGCGCCCCCCTTCGGCGCCATGAAGCCGAGCCGCGTGCACGCCATAAAAAATGCAGATCTAGCTGTTATAAATCAGATTAATGGAATGGATCCCGGCCGGGAATTGGTGCAGGGCATTGAAGCTTTTAATCCGCGACTGACGATCCTGAGGCTTAATCTGCTCAATCCGGGAATGCCCGGCGATGATTACAACCGACTTTTGTCGCTTCTCAAGCAGCGAATTCATGACTGAATGCCCATGACAGGATCATTGCGTAAAATACTGGCTGTGGATATCGGAGCAGGGACGCAGGATATATTGCTGTATGATGAGGGTGAGACCCCTGAAAATTGCATCAGCATGATTCTGCCATCACCCACACGGCGTTACGTTCAACAGATTGAGCGAAGCGATCATGACCTGTTTATAAGCGGCGATGCCATCGGAGGAGGGGACATTGCCTCCGCGCTCATCCGGCACCGTAAGAAGGGTTATCGCGTCATGATGACCGAGGACGCCGCGTTTACCCTTCGGAACAGCCTTGATCAGGTGCGTGCATACGGCATTGACATAGAAGTCGGCCAACCTTCCTGCAGCAATGTCCAGCCGGGATCGATGCACTTGTGTGAATTTGACTGGTCATATGTGAAACAATTTTTATCCTACTTCGGGGAGTCCGGCGATATCGATTGCGTGGCGGTAGCGGTACAGGATCATGGCGTTCCGCCCGAGCCGGCGTCCAACCGCGCTTTCAGGTTCAAAATGATTGAGCAGCACTTGAAGGGGGTGGGCAGCCTGGAAGGCTTTGCCTACGCACTGGACACCATACCCCCCTGTTTTAAGCGTATGAGGGCAGTGGCAACCGCTGCACAGCACCAGTGCGGCTGCCCCGTGGTCGTCATGGATACCTGCTTTGCCGCGATCCTTGGCTGCCTTGAGGATAGGCGCTCATCAATTGTCGTAAATGTGGGCAATAGCCACACCATTGCCGCAATGGTAACCGGCGGCACTCTGAGCGGCCTGATGGAGCATCACACCTCATGCCTTACCACGGAGAAGCTGGACACATTGCTGGAACGTTTTATACAGGGGAATATCACATCGGAGGAAGTGCTCAATGACGGGGGACACGGGGCGGCCATACTTGATGCGGGCGGGTTTGACACTACACAACCGATTATGGTAACCGGTCCCAGAAGAAAGCTGTTACAAAAAAGCAGGCTGCACGTTCAATATGCAGCCCCGCACGGCAACATGATGCTTACCGGACCATTCGGTCTGGTCAAAGGCGCCTGCCACGTGTTATACCCTAACAGCAAAAGCGTGCCCTGTTAGCGTTTAACCCAGATAGCCCAGATTGCGCAGGCGTTCCTTTACCGTTTCTATCTCTTCATTTTCAAACTGGCCGTTTACATCTGTTTTGGTAATGGATGCAATATCACGCAGAATGTACACGATAAAATCGTTTACCGAGTTGAATCCCGAGTCCGCAATCAGCGCTTTCAGGCTGTTGTAAAGCGGTCTCGGTATTTTGATGGTTACTTTTGTATCGCTCTTTGATTCCATGGGCACTGTTTATCTTCAGGCGGTCCGGTTCCGGTGCATTGCATAAGCGTTCATTTCCAATATAGACTTAATCCACTGCAATGTCAAAGATTTTAGCCGCCCGGCCTTTTCACCGATCCGAGTCATCTAAAAGGCCGTCTTACTGAGCGCAGTACACGCCTCCTCCTCGCATTCCTATCAGAAGATCGGTTTGTCCGTCCTGGTTCCAGTCCACGGGAAAGGGAGATGTTGCGCCCTCGAGCATCAGCGCCTGGCCGTTGAGCTGGATGAGTTCATCTGCCGACAGCACCGGTTCCTTCTCTCCTCCGGCCATGTAATAGACGTGGATATGACCGTTACCCGTACCCGTCAGCACATCCATCTGACCGTCCTGATTCCAGTCAAAAACACAGGGCGCGGAGGGTCCGTCGGGCCACAGTGCCGTATCTCCCGTGCCGACCTGACGCAAGGGAGCGAACACGGGTTGGCTATCGCTCCCTTCGTTGATTGAGAGCATGAGTGCGCCGCTTCCGCTTCCCAGCAGGAGGTCCTTCCTGCCGTCTTTATTCCAGTCGGCAACCCAGGGTGTGCAGCCGCTTTCAACCTGCATGGCCGATCCATCGAGGCAGTTCACGGTGGACGGAGCACTGAAAACGGGGGAGATGTTGCTCCCGGTGTTATCATAATAATAAAGCAATCCTTCACCGTTTCCTACCAGCAGGTCAAAGGTGCCATTATTATCAAAGTCGAGCATAAACGGAGCCGCATCAGTGCCCGCATCAATAGGCCCGTCTTCGCCGATAAGCAGGGTTGCTGTATCCGAGAGAACGGGCATGTCATTGCTGCCGCGATTCAAAAAGAGTCCGACCGTACCATCGCCGTTTCCCACCAGCAGGTCCTTTGCGCCATCAAGATTATAATCAACCACAAAGGGATGAGGGCTCGAATGGGCCAGGTCACCTTCTCCGGCTGGCACAAGCGGATCGATGCGGGTGAATACGGGCGGCACATGTTGATTGAGGGTTATTGAGTAGCTGTCCTGTGAAGGATCTGAGAAATCGATGATGCCGAAAAAGTCCTGAAATCCGGGAAGGGAAATGCGCAGTGTCTGTTTTTTCTGTCCGGCGTGATTATATGAGCGGGGCGTAGTGCCTCCATAGCTGCCCGCATAGGCATAGTTTCCGTTCCAGTAAAGCCCGGCATTCCCGGGAAATGAAAGTATGGTTACCGGGGCATAGATGACGCTTGACCTCTCTGTTGAGGAATTGCCGGCGAGGTCGCGGGCATGAAGCACGATGGCATTTTCACCCGGTGTCAATGTCAGCTCGGCGCGGAACGTGCGCATCTGATAATCTATGGCCGCAGGTGCATCATTTACGACAATGGAGGAAAGATGTGCTTCATCAAAACTCCCGGTCACGCTCATGTTTTGAGCGCGAACTTTCTGATGAGGGTAGGGCAGGGGGTCGCACATAAGCCGCGGCGGTTGCTGGTCGCAAATAAAGAGAATGCTCTTCTCGGAATATTCTGAAGATGCGCCACACGGCGAAATGGCCTTAACGCGCACCTGATAGGAGTGATTGTGAGTGCACGCAAGGCGGTAGCTGGTCAGAGCGGATGTGGCATGGCGGATGGTCGACATGCTGCTGCTATGAGGTGACAATTGATTACCTAACAGATGCGTATCCGTAATTTCCAGCAGGTAGTGGTCAACTTCGCCCCGGGACGGTTCCCAGCTTAATAACGCCTCTTCTGCATTGAAGACGGTGTAACATGAGGACGTATTAAGCGCCTCGCTGATGTGAACACCGGTGAGGTATATGAGTATTATGCATGCGAGGGCCAGAAGCCCGTGCCAGAGCGAAAGATACGGCGCACAGAGAACAGTGATACGTTTCATACGGCATTTCCCCGGTATCTGATAAACATCCTATTGAAAACTGACCGCAGGCCTGCCTGGAATACCTGGGGGCAGTGCGGCCTCGTTCCCGGAACTTCGCAAGCTCCCGTCATGCTTATTCAACGGTTGATTACCTTTCGTCGATACGCTGTTTTGCGACGCGAAAGGAAGGTGATCTGTCTGATTACAGCCGTAGATTTCAAGTTCTGCTATTTGGGCAAGCTGGAAAAAGAAAATTGTTTTTCTTCCTCTGATGCAGAGCCTAAGGTATCGGCATGTGTGACCGCCCAGCTTCCAGCTGTCGGCATAGGGAGGCTCAATGCCGCTCGAAACAGAACCTGCGGTAATGGTTTGCCAAACGGTGTTATCATTGCTGATCTGCAGTTCAAGATCGGCAGGCAAAAAATCAATACCGAACATGCGGGATGCATACATGGAAAGTGAGGTGATGGTTTTTTCATTCCCCATGTCCAGGGTGAGATAGGCATCCTTTTTAAACCATGTGAATATGGTCAGCCACCCTGTTTGAGGATCTCCATCGACAAGGTTGCCGGCTGAAAACAGGGGGCGCGGAGCATCCGATGCGCTCACGGAAATCGGCTGCAATTTCACCGGCGCATCGCATGATGACAGTTCTCCTTCCACACTGGTGGTGGTTGTTGTCTCAGGATCTACTGTAGATGTGGACGACACCGGCGTGCTTGTGGTAACCGGTGCAGATGTGGTAATGGGAATCGCTGCGGTAGATGTTGTAGAAGATTGGACAGCAATGGTAGATGTCGATGATACTTGTGTCGTGGTGGGTGTTATTGAAGTGCGTACCGGACGTGTAGAGTGGTCGCTGCAGGGACTGTGGTGGGAAGACGTTGCCGGCAGAGTGGAAGCGGCCGTTGAAGTGGAAGAGGGCCGGGTTGAGGAACTGGAGGTGGTTGTTACGGTATTTTGCGCAACACCGGATATTTCAAGGGATTTTGCGCTTTCATTGTCAGAGGCGTCATAGGCAGTGAGTGCAATATAATACCTCGTGCCGGTATTTAATCCGCTGATTTCATAAACATTTGTTATTCCCACATCAACAGGCATGCCGTAATTGCCGGAAGTGGTACCATAATAGACCTTATATCCGTCTAAATCGGACTCCTGGTTGGCGTTCCAGGCTATCTTTATCGATGCCCCATAAAGAAAATCAGCTTGAAGCAACAGGAGAGACAACATGACAAGAAAAGAGGCCTGCAATACGATTGATGTGTGACTGTGACGAGCCTGTTTTTTTATGCTTCCCATCATATCATTCGCCGTTCTGCCTAGCCATGGATCTTATTTTTTAATCGTAGCCTTACATTATTTTTTATACCGCTTTAATGTATCGGAATATAGAGACATAACTTGAATTATTTATGAGGCTTCGAACATATGCCTGTTCTTTATCGCCAAATATACTCTTGACTTGTAAAGTGGATATCGATATCGTTGTAAAATAATAAGCAAACATGAGGGGATAGTGCGCGGTATGGATCGAGTCAAGCGTTTCTGCATTCAATTGGCGGATACCATTTTCAGAAATAAATACCGAAAAATAGAACATCGAAGATTTATCCGGCTTGGCAATACGCTCACCGTACATATCCGACTGGTTGATTGTGAAAATAACAGGCCCTGTTCAAAACAAATTTCGGGAAGTACAATAAACATATCAAAGGAAGGCATGTGTATCGAAAGCAGCACGGCCACGGTTGACGGGGTTGATATTTTCAATGATGCCATGTCTCCGGAAAAATGTTTGGAGATGGAAATCGTCTTGCCGGAATCATCCGGGGTGAATATAAAGGCATGTGGAAAAGTGGTATGGCTGGATATGACGCCCAGGGACAGGTCATTTTTGTTCAAATGCGGCGTGCAGCTTGATTTGCAAAAATGCAGCGATAGGGAAGGCTGGTATGCCTTTGTCAAACAGGCAAAAAAAATGAGGCGGAGTCAATTTTGGTTTCCAAGGAAATTTTCGAACCTGTAAACAATTATCGATGTTTATTCCCATGAAAAATACAAAGACCCTCAATCATAGACTGCTTGATATAATTGATAAGGATTATGAAGGGTGCGAGTGGTTTCTTATCGCGGCCAATGAGTTGATGGGAACGCTCAATGAAATGATTGAAATGCTTAAGGATGAAAATACTTCCTTTGAAATTCTTAAGAACTCTATTGGTAAAGTAGGCATTGGAATCGGCAATGTTGAAAGATGTCTCGAAGGTGTGGAAGACTTTTACAGTCAAGTAGTTGAAATTTTAAGCGAAGAAGCGCAAAAGAATAAAGAAAGTCATTAATCATACATGGTTTATTTTTCAGCCGTTTAGTTTACATAATATATCTTATCGGACGTTGTAAAAGGTAAAGAAGGGCGCCGTTCGTGCTGATTTGAGAGCGCTCTCCTATCCTGAGGAATAAAAAAATGCAGGGGAATCATTATCACCTGCATTTTATGTTGTGTTATTGCGTTTAAACACTTTTCTTTCATGGCTTGTAGCGCTTATTCATTTTTTCCGTTTTTCCCCAGTTGGTTAATCCGGCGAGATTAAAAAGAAAGCTATAGGTGGTTTCCCTATCCCTTCCTGCCTGCCGGGCCTGGTTCTCGTAATTTAACCGTAAGCTCCAGCACTGGGCCACGTATTCAAGGCCATACAACGAGTCCAGCGTTTTCGAGTTGAATTCTGATCTGCGGGTTTCAAAATAGGTGATCCACGATGGATGCAACATATATCTGCCCTTAATGCCGTATCCTTCCAGTTCATCGCGCCTGTAACGATATTCAAATTGAACATAATCAAACCTTTTGTCCATGAGCATTAAATATGCGTTATACGAACTGATGTTGGTTTCATAGGGATTATAATATAACTCGGTTTTAAAAGAAGCGCTGTCTCTCAGGTTGACCCTCAGTTCGGTAATCAGGTCGGATAGGTCCCGCCCATTATAGCCTTCCACATACCAGGGAAGGAACGGCTTATCAAAATAATAATTTTGGGATAATTTGAAATAGCCCAGCTCTTGTTCCGCATAACTGCCGTCAGGCTGGAGGGTCTTCACCATGAATCTGTTGGTAAGGGCGTAGGTCAAGGCATGGCGGTCATAAAATCCCTCTTTTGGCTCAAAGAAAGGAAATTCGTCCTGATCGGCATCAGGTATATAGCGATAGAGAATGCTGGGCTCAATGGAATGCTTCAGCTTGGCGATTTTTTTGCCCGGGAAATTATATACCTTCAAAACCGTCGTGGAAAGCTCTGCGTTTGCATCAAGCACAGCTTCCTGGCGATCGTAATTATGGTCCTCATTTAAATCCATGGCCAGCATGCCCCTCATGCCCATTTCGGGCGTGAATTTGACATACCTGCCGAAGGTAACCGGCAGGGATATTTTCGGAAAAGCATCCAACCGGTGACCTTCAACACCGTTATCGCGGCTGAAGTAGTCATAAGCCGAATCAAGCTTAAAATACAAGGGGGTGTTCAGAATTGACTGTCTTTGTCCGGATAATTCAAGAGAAGGGATTCTCTGCAGTGTGTTGCCGTTCCGTTTTGTCAAATCCTTGTAATATTCCATATCCGCGGTTAAACTGTAGCCGGACCAGTTCTTGGTATAATAAATCAATGATTCGTTTTTTTCACGCGCCCGGAGGCTGACACGGTCCCATTCGCTGTCTGATCTTCCTATTTCACTTCCATAATCCTTGTATACTTCCCGGTCGCTGAGCCAGGTTCCTTTGGCTTTTGTGTAAGACGTATCGTTAAAATAATGCTCGCCTTCAAAATCAACAATAGCCCTCTTGCGGTCCCGGTCCAGGGGGTCATCATACTCATCATCAAAATACTCACTTCGTTCCTCGGTGTAATATTGGAAGAATTTTCCCTTGCTCTGCTCATTCAGCACGTAGCGGAATTCGAGGCCCTCCCCTACCCCGCGTTCAGTGGCAAAATCAAGGAAGGCGGTCGCATCGGCGCTTTCTGAGATCGCCCAAAAAAAGCTGTTGTCGAACTTGAGGCCTTCGCTACTTGAATGGCTCAGCTCAGGCATGAGAAATCCGCTCTGTCGCTTGGTTTTGACCGGATACAAAAAATAGGGGAAATACAGTATCGGCACATCGAGCACCTGAAACGTGCTGTTTTTTATGGTTGCAAACCGTTCCATGGTGACATTGATTTCACCGCCGGTTAGCTTCCAGTCCGGCCTTTTACCATCGCAGGTGGTAATGGTTCCATTGATCACCTTGTAGCTGTTTTCTCCCAGCTTTTGAAATGACCTGCCTTTAATATGATAATTGTTCTCTTTCAGAAACAGCGTTGCCTCGGAAACCGTTCCTACTTTTGTATTCAAATTAATAGTAAGCCGGTCACAGGTAAGCATGTTTTCCGCTTCCTTTAATGACACGTTACCAACGGCCTGGGCATCCTGGGTTACCGTGTCGATAATAATTTTATCGGCCTTTAAAACACTGCCCTCCTGCTCTACAATGACATTACCCTCCGCAGAATACAGATTTGTTTTTTGATCGTAGAACATGGAGTCAGCCTTAAGGTCTACTCTCTTTTCAGGTGCCAGCGCATCAAACGAAAGCGCCCCCGTGCTCCAGACAGGCGCTGACCATGCCAGGAGGACTGCTGTGCACATGATGCAATGTAAGAGCTTAACCATATTGATACTATGCTCGTCTGTTATTGTCTCATCATCTGTGCCGGCACACTTAAAACAGCCGCATCGGGAAGGCGGCGGAGCGCCTCTTTCGCCTCTCCCACCGTGAATAAAGATCCGGTGACGCAAATCAGGTCTCGCCTCCCGGATTCTGCCATTGCCTGCATGAGAGCATCCTCTACACGGGGAATCTCAACACAGTTTATCCCTGTGCTGCGCAGTATACGCGCCAGCGTGCCGGTCGGTGCGGCGCGTTCCATGCGGGGCCTGCAGAAAATAACCCTGTCGGCGATGGGTATAATTTCCTTGAGCATGTTCCGGATGTCTTTATCGTGCATAATGCCCAGAACCAGGGTTAACCGGTCATAAGCAAAGCTGCTGAGAAGGGCCTGTTTAAGGCATCTGATAGCCGCCGGATTATGGGCACCGTCAAACAGGATGAGAGAGTTCCCCTTCGCCGTCTCAAGCCTGCCGGGCCAATAGACATGCTTCAGCCCCCGCCGGACGGATTCGAGAGACAGGGTGAAGCCTTTGTGGCGCAAGACCTCCACCGCAGCCAGAGCCAGCGCAGCGTTGTGAAGCTGGTGTTCGCCCCGGAGCCCGAGCCGCAGATTCAGCATGTCCCGCCCAATTCCCCGGTACGCCAAAAAACGGTTCTTCCGCCACTGCAAGGCAAAGTCGTTTCCCTCAACGAACATGACTGCGTGTAAACGGCGGCATTCCCGTACAAAAAGTTTGAGCACATTCGGCTGACTTACCGCCGTCAGTAATACTCCATTCGGTTTAATAATTCCAGCTTTTTCATGAGCGATTTTTAAGACCGTATTTCCCAGAAACATTTCATGTTCCCGGGAAATGTTGGTTATTATGGATGCAAGGGGTGTTATGACGTTTGTGGCGTCAAGGCGCCCTCCCATCCCCGCCTCTATGACGGCGCAGTCAACCTTCTGCTCAGCAAAGTAGGAGAATGCCATGGCGGTCACAAACTCAAAGAAGGTGATGCTTTCCAGGGAAGCCGCGCACTTCCTGATGGTGCCGGTCAGCCGTGTCACGCTTGGGCGGCTGATATCGGCCCCGCCGATCCTGATTCGCTCAGTGAAGCTGGTCAGGTGCGGCGAGGTGTAAAGTCCGGTTTTGTAGCCGGCTTCAGACAATATGGATGCAATGAAGGCAGCAGTCGAACCCTTGCCGTTTGTGCCTGCAATATGAATGCACGGGAATTTCTGATGAGGATTGTTCAGGGCCGTGAGCAACTTTGAAATGGATGCCAGGCCGAACTTGATACCGTATTTCTGGAGACCGTAGAGGTAGGCAAGTGAATCCTTATAACTCATAAAAAGGATGCGTTCGGTACGCCATTATAAGGCGGTTTTATCGTATTGCCGTCTTGAGCGCGCGGATGAAGCGGCCGGCATTTTGAACCGCTCCGGCTTTTGATGTGCTCCCGGAAATAATTTTAATCAGCGCGCTTCCCACCACCACCGCATCAGCCCATTGGGCGACCGTTTTTGCGTGCTCCGGAGTGGATATGCCGAAGCCGACCCCTATGGGAAGGGGTGATTTCTTTCTGATGGTTTTCAGCTGGTTACTGATGGTGCGGTCCAGCGTGGACCTGACACCGGTCACGCCGGTCAGCGAAACATAGTAAATGAATCCTGAGGCATGCTTGACGATGCTGTTAATCCGCTCCGGGCCGCTTGTGGGCGCGAGCAAAAAAATAAGATCCAGCCCGGCACGATCCGTGTGCATTTTCATTTCCACTGCCTCTTCCGGCGGCAGGTCAACAATCAGGAGACCGTCCACACCCGCGTCTTTTGCGGCCCGGGTGAATGCTTTCAGCCCGAATTTGAAGAAGGGGTTGTAGTATCCCATCAGTATAACGGGAATGGAGCTCTTCCTCCTGACCGTCTTCACCAATCCCAGGATACGCTCGAGCGATGTTCCCCGTGCCAGGGCTATTTCCGATGCGTGCTGAATAACCGGTCCGTCGGCCATCGGATCAGAAAACGGCACTCCGAGTTCCAGCAGATCCGCCCCGCATTGCTCAAATTGGAAAATAAGCCGCCGGGTGGTGGTGAGGTCAGGGTATCCTGCCGTAATAAAAGGGATGAGGGCCTTTTCCTTCTTCTGTCGCAGGCGTTCAAAGGTTGCGCTGATTCTGCTCATGAGAGATCCTGATGTCCTGTGGGTTACGAAGGTTGAGCGGAGGGTTGCCGGATGATGCACACCTATTTTTTCTTCCCCTTGTCCAGAATATCCGCAACTATGTGCAGGTCCTTATCTCCCCTTCCGGAAAGATTGATTACCAGGAGGTCTTTTTTCCGCAGCCGCGGCGACAGTTTCATGGCGTAGGCAAGCGCGTGAGCGCTTTCAAGCGCCGGAATGATGCCTTCGGTATGGCAAAGCGTGTAAAAACCCTTGAGCGCCTCCCTGTCATTCACGGAAACGTATTGTACCCGTTTCGTGTCCCGGAGGTAGCAGTGCTCGGGACCGACACCGGGATAGTCCAGGCCGGCGGCAATGGAGTGGGCAGGCTGTATCTGTCCATGGCGGTCCTGCAGGAGATAGTTCTTATTTCCGTGCAGAACCCCCACGCTGCCGGCGCAGATGGCCGCGGCGTGCCGGCCGCTGGCTATGCCCTCCCCTGCCGCTTCGACGCCGATCAGATGCACCTGCCTGTGGTTGAGAAAGGGATAGAATATGCCGATGGCGTTGCTTCCTCCTCCGACGCAGGCCACAACATAATCGGGCAGCCGTCCCTCCTGGGCAAAGAGCTGCTTTTTGGTCTCTTCTCCAATCACCTTCTGAAAATCGCGAACCATCTGCGGATACGGATGGGGACCGGCGACGGAGCCGATGATGTAGAAGGTGGTGCGCACATTGGTTATCCAGTCGCGCAGGGCCTCGTTCATGGCATCTTTGAGTGTCCTGCTGCCCGAGGATACGGGCCTGACCTCGGCCCCCAGCAGTTTCATGCGCAACACATTTGACGCCTGCCGCTTAATGTCCTCCTCGCCCATGTAAATAACGCACGCAAAGCCGAAAAGCGCCGCCACGGTTGCCGTTGCAACGCCATGCTGCCCTGCCCCGGTCTCGGCAATGATTCTCGTCTTTCCCATCCTCCGCGCCAAAAGGATCTGGCCAATGGTATTGTTAATTTTGTGAGCCCCGGTATGGTTAAGGTCCTCCCGCTTCAGATAAATCCTGGCGCCGCCGAGCTGCCTGCTGAAACGCTCGGCATAATAGAGTGGCGTTTCCCTTCCCCCGTACTGTCTGAGATAGTAATCAAGCTCCTTTTTGAAGGAGCGGTCCCGCTTGACCGTGTTATATGCATCCGTGAGCTCAAGCAGCGCGGGCATCAGTGTTTCAGATACATAGCGTCCGCCATATATGCCGAAATGCCCTGTCCGATCCGGTAGGTTCATTCCTTTATCCTTTTGGGTTCGTAAATGATCGCAATGCCTTCCCGATATCCTTTGCCCGCATGAGCGCTTCGCCGATCAAAAAGGCGTGGACGCCCGCGTGCGCAAGGGAAAGCATGATTTCCCGTGAGTCGATACCGCTTTCACTTACCACGATTTTTCCGGGGCCGACCAGCGGCGCGAGGCGCCGGGTTGTTTCCGCCGCGACCTTGAATGTTCTTAAGTCCCGGTTGTTAATACCGACAATCTGCGCCTCGGCGGCAAGCGCCTTTGCCAGCTCGTCCTCGGAGTGGACCTCAACCAGCGCGCACATCCCCAGCGTCTGCGCAATATGGAGAAACTCCGATAGCCGGTCCGCATCGAGCAGCGCCGCAATAAGCAGCACCGCGTCAGCGCCGCAGCTCCTGGCCAGGTAGATCTGGTAGGGATCGATGACAAAATCCTTCATCAGCAGAGGAACGGTCGTTGCCGCCCGTATCTGACTGAGATACTCAATGCCGCCCTGGAAAAACAGCTTATCGGTAAGCACGGAAACGGCAGCGGCCCCGCCCGCTTCATAGGTTTTGGCGATTGCTACCGGGTCAAAGTCCTCGCGAATGACACCCCTGGAGGGAGACGCCTTTTTAACTTCGGCGATAATTCTGAAGCGCTGGCCGCCTGAAGGATCCGTTTGCAGCAGGGACTGCCTGAAATCCTTAGGCGATGGTGCCGAGGCTGCCTCGCTCATGAGCATTGCCAGCGGCCGATCCTCCAGCCAGTGAGCAAGCTCGCTTCTCTTGTTGGAGATGATATCATCCAGGATCATGCAGCGCTATCCGTTGGTAAAGCTGATAAGCCCGTCCAGAACCGCCTTTGCCCTGCCGCTGTCAATCGCTTCAGCGGCCATCCCGATCCCCTGGCCGAAGTCAGATGCCTTGCCCGCAGCTATCAGACCTGCGGCGCTGTTGAGCAGGACCACATGACGCCTGGCACCCCTGGTGCCGTCCAGAATTTCATGGCAAATGGCAACATTATCTCTGATGCCCCGGCTCGTGAGCTCGGAGGGCCGGCCCAGTTCCATTCCCAGTGAGCGGGGATTTATAGAATAGGTTTTCACCTCCCGGCGGATCAGTTCTGTTATCCGGGATTCGCCGGTAATGGTAATTTCATCCAGCCCGTCGCTGCCGTGGACAATAAGGGCATGAGCACAGCCCAGGTTCCGGAGTACGCCGGCAAATGGTTCGGTCAGCCGGTGATCAAACACACCCACCAGTTGGGCCTGCGCCATTGCCGGATTAGTGAGAGGGCCCAGCAGATTAAAAATGGTTCTAACGCCTATTTCCTTCCTTACGGGAGCGGCATGCTTCATGGCACTGTGGAACACGGGGGCATATAAGAAGCCGATGCCCACCCGGCGAATACATTCCCGGACCCGTGCCGGTGGCATTTCTATGTTAACCCCCAGTGCCTGCATGAGATCTGCGCTTCCGCAGGAACTGCTGACGGATCGATTGCCGTGCTTTGCCACCTTCACCCCGACCGCGGCAATGACAAAGCAGGCGATGGTTGAAATATTAAAGGTCTGCTTGCCATCCCCTCCCGTGCCGCAGGTGTCGAGCAGCACCTCATCATCACCGGGCGATACACACAGCCGCTGCGCCATTGTCCGCATCACTCGTGCGGCGGCGGTTAGCTCCTCGACCGTCTCACCTTTCATCCTCATGGCCACCAGAAACGCGGCCATCTGAGCAGCTGATATTCCGCCGGTCATGATCGATGATATGGCACCGGCCATCTCCGCGTCGGTTAAATCAGTCTTACTGATCAATTTGGCAATGGCCGCCGTGATCAATGAGCATCCTTCCGCGCCAGGCGTAAAAAATTGGTCAAGAGTAATTTCCCTTCCCGGGTCAAGATGGATTCAGGATGAAATTGAACGCCATAAACCGGGTAGTCCCGATGGCTGACGCCCATAATTTCCTGCTCTGCCGTCCAGGCGCTTATGATCAGGCATTCAGGCAGAGATTGCCTGTCAATGACCAGGGAATGATAGCGCGTGGCCTCGAAGGGGTTGGAAAGACCTTCAAAAAGTCCCTGCCGGTGGTGGTGGATAGGCGAGGTTTTGCCGTGCATCAGGCGCGGGGCTGAAACGATGGAACCTCCGAAGGCCTCGCCGATGCACTGGTGGCCGAGGCATACGCCCAGAATGGGCATCATTGCCCTGAAATGCCGTATGGCCTCCAGTGATATACCGGCATTGACAGGCCTTCCGGGACCGGGGGAGATGATCAAGCACTCGGGATTTAGCTTTTCAATTTCAGCTATACTGATTGCATCGTTGCGAAACACCTCTATGGTTTCGCCCAGCTCACCGAAATACTGCACCAGATTATAGGTAAAGGAATCATAATTATCAATCATGAGCAGCATGGCTAGTCGATACCCTCTTTGACCATTTGCAAGGCCTTTACCAGCGCCCGGGCCTTGTTGATTGTCTCGCGGAGCTCATTTTCAGGCTGGGAGTCGGCGACGATGCCCGCCCCTGCCTGGAAATAGACCGCGCCGTCCGTAATCAGCAGGGTCCTGATGACAATGCAGAAGTCCATGTTTCCGGAAAAGCTGAAATAGCCGACCGCACCCGCATAAGGGCCCCTTGCAGACGGTTCGAGCTCTTCAATAATTTCCATGGCCCGCACTTTGGGCGCACCCGACACCGTTCCCGCGGGAAAACAGGCTTTTAAAACATCAAAGCTGTTCTTGCCCGGCTGGAGGGTGCCGCGCACATCGGACACAATATGCATCACATGGGAGTATTTCTCGACGGTCAAAAACTCCGGGACCACAACGCTGCCCATTGTCGATACCCTGCCCACATCATTTCTCCCCAGGTCCACCAGCATCACATGCTCGGCTATTTCTTTCGGATCACTCAGCAGGTCTTTAACATAGAAGGCGTCTTCATCTTCTGTCTTTCCTCTCGGCCGGGTTCCGGCAATGGGCCGCAGCTCAATCTGATTGCCCTCAACCCGCACCAGCACTTCAGGTGACGCGCCGACGATAGTGACATCATCCAGCGCGAGGTAATACATGTAGGGAGAGGGGTTGATTCGCCGGATTGCCCGGTAGAGATTGAAGCTGTCGCCCTCCAGCCGGGCCTGAAATCGCTGGGACAAAACCACCTGTATTACCTCCCCCGCGGCGATGTACTCTTTTGCCTTGCTCACGATGGACATAAAGGCACCGGAGTCCATGTTCGAGGAGACCGAAACCGGTTCACTACCGTATGATTCCGAGTGTGCCGGCGCAGTGGGCCTCCGGAGGCGGGCAATGATCTTTTCGATTTTGTCTTTTGCACGGGCATACACTTTTTCTGCGGAGGCCTTTTTGTCCACGTGGGCATTGCAGACGATTTTTATGGTGTTGCCGAGCGTATCGAAAATGAGAATCGTTTCCGTAATCATAAAGACGGCATCGTCCAAATGCAAATCATCCGCTGTCCGGCAGGGCAGCCGTTCTATAAAACGCACGGCATCATAGCTCAGATAGCCGACCGCACCGCCAATAAACCGGGGCAACCCGGGAACCTCCACCGGGCGGTAATCCTGCATCAGTTCCTTCAATACATCGAGCGGGTATGCGCTTTCCACCGTTCGTATAACCGAACCATTTTTGATCAGCCGGACGGTATTCCCCTTGCTGCGGAATATGAGGGCCGGGTCGAAGCCGATAAAGCTGTAGCGGGCCCATTTTTCTCCACCCTCGATACTTTCCAAAAGGAATGAGTACGCATTCGCCCCCATCTTTTTATAAGCGGAAACAGGGGTATCCATATCAGCCAGTATCTCGGAATATACCGGAATAATGGTTCCCGTAAGCGCCATTTCTTTAAATGTTTCAAGTGAGGGATAAAAGGTTCTGGCTTTACACATACATGCAGGCTTAAAAATCAAAAGGCACGGCTTTTGTCAAGTTTTGAGTGCGGCAATCCTATTTTCAAATTGAAACTTATGATCCTTCGTCTGTGCCATAATCTCGCTGCATATCTTGAGGAATGCAGGATCAGTCGTTTGTACCGCTGCATAAAACTTATTTTCCATGATCGAATTTTCAAGGTCCACGGCAATGTGCAGGGCATTGTTATTGGAAAGCTGGCCCGACCGAACCTGTTCAGTCCTGCTTTCAATCCCGGAAACGATGGTGTCTACCGCATTTACCCGAATGGCTTTAAGCGGCGCAAAATTGCCCGGATTAAGCGCAATAATCGCCAGCATGCGCTCTATTGCATGGGCATGATCCATTTCCTGCCGTGCCACCTCAAGCCAGAACCGGCCGTCATCCGGCCATTGCACGGAGCAGGCCTTGTAAAGTTCCCCGACAGCCAGTTCAAGCCTGACCAGCGCTTGCAATGCTTCAACCAGTTGATTCGGCATGTTTTGCCGGTTGAGATTCATACCTCGGTCACAAACTTTATTATCGGCAACAATTGGTCAAGAAAGGTTTTCATTGAAAACCTGATGGACGCATCGTATTTTATGGCATCAACCACATCGGGACTGAGGCGATAATACAGCTGTATGAATTCCTTACCCTCCGGCAGGGATGCAAGCACCGAGTCACGAAAGCGCTTGAGCAGCATTACCTCTGACGAATTTTCTCCGTAGAGTTCTTCCGCCGGGCACAGCGGTCGCGGCTTCAGATCAATCCTAACCGGCACACCATACACTTCCAAGTATCGGTCAGGCCTTCCCGCTGTATAATAAATGGCATCGGCAGTAAAAATATTGGTGAGTGTTGTAGCCGTACCAAATGGCGTCCCGCTGTCTCTGCAGATGGTGTCCGGGCCCGGTTCCCCGTCTCCGTGATCGGTTAAGATTGCAAAGCAGGTATCAAGATCATAGGTGTCATGTTGCGACAGCAGTTCCATGAGACGCTCCCACCGTGCAAGTGATGATCTGTTGGAACTGGTGGCTTTTTCTTCAGGCGTCAGGGCGGCGAAATCTTCATCGAAGTGATTGGTCGAAGCAATGTAGGTAACGCCCGGTTTAAGCTGCTCGCCGTAGGTTACTTTATAATCATCAGACTTGATTTGAATTTTCGCCATCGCGGAATCCTTGAAATCCACCAGCAAAAAGATGGCGCCGCCGTACCCATATGAATTACCGTCATCCAGAAAATCAGTGAAATAGGCTACGGCCTCCTGAAGCGATGAGGCCTTTTCCATAACCTGGCGAACCATGAAAAGCGGGGGCAATCCGTTGAGAGGATTGTTATTGGGCCGGCCGACATTATAGGTTATTCCGATCCCCTGGTCATTGAGCCCGAGCCCCACATCCACAAAGGCCGGCGCAAAAAAGTGAATATAAGAATTGTCCCCGTTGTTCGGGACAATACGCATTATGGAGCCGTTATGCTCTGTTGACTTCTGGTTGTCGGTATTATGAGTCAAAAATGTTCCCGCCGGTGACGAAACGGCAAACGCGGTACATCCCGCAGCATTGCCGGCGGCGGCCGGATCATCCGGGATATTTAGAACATCTATGGCGAAGGCCGCGACCAAAACCATTTCCCATGCCCTTTGTTTCTCAATGGATCGGGCTTGCTGAAGGCCTTCTGCCATCCCCTTCATGTGATCTTTTATGCTTTGGGGCATGACCTCGCTGATTTCATCATACCGGCGCTGCGCAACCTGCGGCGTCACTCCCAGAAGTGAAAAAATGTCCGCCACATAAATAATGGTGTCAGGGTGCTTTGTGGCTACTTTTCTTCCTATTTCCTCATAGCTGCCCCGGAATGTTTCAACCGGGTAATAGGATGGTATGTTTTCTGCGCACACGTCACCATACCCGTCGCCATCGCCGTCCTCCTGGCCGGCGTTGGAAACGGAATAGCAGTTATCATCTCCGTCGCACAGCCCGTCTCCATCCAGATTATATTGTCCATTTCCGGGGCAATAATCACAAACATTACCAAAATTATCCGTATCGTCATCAGCCTGGTCCGGATTGACCACGCTCAAACAGTTGTCAAGAGAGTCGTCAATGCCGTCCTTGTCCCAATCCGCGGCATTAACAGGAGCATATGCCAAAAAAATCACCATAGCGCAGCAGATGTCTAAAAACAGGTTTTTCTTTCTCATCGCATACCTCCTTATTCCTGTTATGGAGGAATTTACCGCCCTACCCTCTTTTCTTCCGCCTTGCTCAGTATTATCTTTGCCCCGGCAAGCTTTTTGTACACTGCCTTTGTTTTTACGCTGTCTCCCCTGGCAACGGCCTTGAGAAGGTCTCCTTCAAGCTCAGCGACTTCAAGCAGCTTGTAATAATCGAGCGATTCCTTCAAGTGCGCCAATACGATTTTCCCGGTGAGAATGGGGTGATTGTTGGTGACATTGGCATCGGGAAACCTGGTTCCGTGCTCAAGCTCAACATCAAGCCCGGCCCTGAATTCCTCGGGATCGATGGGCATGCGGGTGGTGTTCACCATGCCCAGTATTTTCCTTGCCTCTCCGATGGTAACCGTGGGTTTCTGCAAACGTGTCCAGTCGCGCAGCCCTGCAGCCTTGCAAACCCTTCTCACTTCTTCGGCGGTGATGTATTCCGGCAGCTTCATAATTCACTCCTTTCTTCGGTTGGTGCTGTCAGTTGCCTTGTTTTCTATCATCTGCCTGCATGGTTTATGCGGGTACCATGACAGTCATCGCGCCATTGTGCACGCCAAGCCGGGCAGGAAGACTTCCCAGAAAATCGCCGTCCACCTGTACGTAGACTGTGCCTTCCGAGGTTATTTCCAGTTCGCGCGTCTTTTCATAATAAGCGCCGGTTTTGCCAGGATTGCCGCCGATCAGTATGGCACAGGCCTGCTTGAGCATGCTGAACGCACCTTTACCTGTAAAAGCACACACGTCCAAACACTCATCTTTAAGAGATGCCCGGGGCGTTACCATAAACCTGCCGCCGTAAAAGCGGGATTTCCCCACAACGGCACTGTATGCGTCTATCTCTTTCTGCCCATCCATACGGATGCTAAACAGGCGGCCGGTATACCGTGCAATTGCGCGCATGCCGGCTATGATATAGGCGGTCTTGCCCCAGCGTTCAATGTGAGACCGGCATATATCATGCATGACACCTCCGTCAAAACCGATTCCGGCCATGAGCATGAAATATCTCTTTATCTGCTTGTCGCTATCGGAACCGGTCAGCACCACGTATCCCGGATTGATCAGCTGCGGAGTTCCGCTGAGGATGACATTAACCGCTGATTCCGGTTTCTCAGGAATGTTCATTTCGAGGGCGAGAACATTTGCCAGCCCCATGGGCAGGATGCCAAGCCTGGCCCCGGTCCCGATGAGGCCATTGGCTACTTCATTGATGGTACCGTCCCCTCCCGCAGCTACGATAATTTCGCTCCCCCGGACGACCTCCTCTTTTGCAAATGTGCCGGCATCCCCCCTCTTTTGTGTTTCCCGTATGACGGGCCTTATGCCCTGGGCTTTAAATACCCTGACTGCCTCGGCTAATTTCTTCCCTTTCCGCGCGCCTGCAACAGGGTTGAATATGATCGATGTTTTCACTTATTATTCAGCCAGATGCATAATTAGGCTCACATATCAATTGAGCATGGCACTCAAGAACCTGCAATCAGCACGTGATGTCAAAACGAAGGGAACCGGAGGCGAGAACGGCGGTACCTTACTGCTCCTCTATTGCCGCAACGACAAGATCACCAACCCCTGAAGTAGTGTAACCCATTTTCCCGGCGGAAAGGCTTTTCATTTTTGACAATGCCTTGATAATGGCGCGCTCAAGTATGTCAGCCGCATCCCCTTCCCCGAGATGCTCGAGCATTAGCTGGCAGGCGGAGATGGCGGCAAGAGGATTGACCATGTTTTTGCCGGTGTACTTGGGAGCGGATCCGCCGATCGGTTCAAACATGGAGGTGCCATGGGGGTTAATGTTCCCTCCCGCGGCAATGCCCATGCCGCCTTGAATCATGGCGCCAAGGTCGGTTATGATATCGCCGAACATGTTGTCGGTTACAATGACGTCAAACCACTCCGGATTCTTAACCATCCACATGCAGATGGCATCCACGTTGGCATAGTTGGTGGTAATCTTCGGGAACTCCCGGCCCACCTCATCAAAAACCCTCTGCCAGAGGTCATGGGCATAGGTGAGAACGTTGGTTTTGCCGCAGAGGGTGAGCTTGTTGTTTTTAGCGCGTTTGCTGCACAATTCATATGCATATCTGATGCAGCGCTCCACCCCCTTCCGGGTATTGATGGATTCCTGGATGGCTATTTCATCCGGCGTTCCCTTTTTTAAAAATCCCCCGCTGCCCACGTACAGACCCTCGGTATTCTCCCTGATTACCGTAAAATCTATATCTGCAGGCCCTTTATCCTTGAGCGGTGTGTCTACATGGGGATAGAGTTTAACCGGCCGCAAATTTATGTACTGGTCCAGCTCAAAGCGGATTTTGAGCAAAATTTCCTTCTCCAGTATTCCCGGCTTCACGTCGGGATGACCTATGGCACCGAGATAAATGGCAGAAGCCTGCCTGAATTCCTGCAGTGCCGAATCCGGCAGCGTTTCCCCTGTTTTTTTGTAGTGCTCACCGCCGAAATTGTAGTGTACCGTCTGATAGGTGAAATGCGTCTTGTGCGCCAGGACCTTCAGCACCTTAAGCCCTTCATTAATTACCTCCGGGCCTGTGCCGTCTCCCGGTACGACTGCTATGGTGTACATTGCTTCGCTCCCGATTCCTTTTGCTTATGACGGTTATCCCTTTTCACGGGTTGAGGCGACATATTGCATCAATCCGCCGCGGCTGATGATTTCCCGCATGAATTCAGGTATGGGCTCTGCACTGAAGGTGGTGCCCCTGGTCAGGTTGCTGATAGTGCCCTTCTCCAGGGATATCTCCAGCTCATCCCCGGTGTGGCTGTTTTCATAGGCCTCCGGACAGACAAGGACCGGCAGGCCGAGATTAAAGGCGTTGCGGTAAAAAATGCGGGCGAAGCTCCTGGCGACCACGCAGGTGATTCCGGCGGCCTTCAATGCCAGGGGTGCGTGCTCGCGCGAGCTGCCGCAGCCGAAGTTTTTGTCCGCAAGGATGATATCGCCCGGCTTAACCCCGGCCGCGAAATGCGGATCAAGGTCCTCCATGCAGTGGCCCGCCAGTATTTTCGGATCCGTGGTGTTCAGGTAGCGTCCGGCTATGATAAGATCGGTATTGATATCAGCGCCGTATTTCCAGCAGGTCCCTTTCATGACTGATCCCTAACCCCTATGTGCTCAGGACCGCAAATGTAACCGGCCACGGCCGACGCCGCCGCCACCGCAGGGTTTGACAGATAGACCTCACTTTCCGCGTGTCCCATCCGTCCGACAAAGTTGCGGTTGGTTGTGGCAATGGCCCTTTCCCCTTTTGCCAGGATGCCCATGTGACCTCCCAGGCAGGGACCGCAGGTTGGCGGGCTGATAACCGCCCGGGACTTTATGAATGTCTCCAGGTAGCCCAGGCGCATGGCCTGCTCATAAATCCAGGGGGTCGCGGGTATGATAATCAGTCTGACCCCGGGGGCGGCCCTTCGGCCCTGCAATACCTGCGCAGCTGATTTGAGGTCTTCAAGCCGGCCGTTGGTACAGCTGCCGATGACGGCCTGGTCAATGGGAATCCGTGCGATGCTGCTGATGCCATGCACATTCTCCGGGGAGTGGGGAAATGCCACCTGGGGTTCCATGTCGGTGACGCAGTACTCCCTGACGTCAGCGTAGACGGCGTCTTCGTCACCGGTCATGAACTGCCCCTGATCCGCAGACGGCAGGCGTTCATTCAAATAAGCGCGTGTCACCGCATCGGGCGGCATTATGCCGCATTTCGCTCCCGCCTCGATAACCATGTTGGCCATGCTCAGCCGGTCCGGCATGGGCAGTCCGTCGATGACTTCCCCGGTAAATTCCATGGCCTTATACAGGGCGCCGTCGACACCGATGTCGCCGATGACGCGGAGAATGAGATCCTTTCCCCCCACCCATGGCCTCAGGCGCCCGGTAAAAACAATCTTGATTGATTCCGGAATTCTGAACCAGGTTTTACCGGTTATCATGGCCGCGGCCACATCGGTGCTGCCCACGCCCGTGGCAAAAGCGCCCAGCGCGCCGTAGGTGCAGGTGTGACTGTCGGCGCCGATGATTACCTGCCCCGGTTTAACCAGACCTTTTTCAGGCAGCAGTGCATGTTCTATTCCCATGTCGCCGCCCTCAAAAAAGTTGGTGAGGTTCTGCTCCCGGGCAAATTCCCTGACGAAGCGGCACTGCTCCGCGGAGAGGATGTCCTTGTTTGGCGCAAAATGGTCAAGCACCAGCACGATTTTATCCTTATCAAACACGCGGGCGGATCCCGCCTTCCGGAACTGTTCGATGGCCAGGGGGGCGGTGATGTCATTGGCAAGCACAAGGTCCACCCTCGCCCTGATCAACTGTCCCGGCGACACCTTTTCCAGGTGCGCGTGCGCCGCCAGTATTTTTTCAGTTATGGTCATTCCCATCGTTGATGTGACCTTTTACTGTTATGACCCAGGTAATCCGGAAAGTGCTGCAAAGAGGCAAGAACAGGTTCACCGTCTCACTGGGGGCATTAAAAAAAGGTTCTTGCCGTGGGTGAAGCTACAGGTAGCTCTTGATAGGGCTTTGCTTTATGTGCTCCAGCCGGTTCAGCGCGTTGAGATATGCAAGCACGCTGGCCATGATGATGTCATTGTGCGCGCCCCGGCCCACGATTTCACGGCCGTCTTCCTCAAGCCGCACGGTGACGACCCCCTGCGCATCTGTGCCGCCGGTTATGGCGTCGACGCTGTACTTGAGCAGCGTGCTTTTGGTGCGGGTTATTTTGGCAATGGTTTTAAACGCGGCGTCAACCGGACCGTCGCCCATTCCCACATCCTTGATAAGCTCTCCCTCAACCTCCATCTGCACGGTTGCGGTTGGAATGGCAAAGCTGCCGCTGACCACGTTCAAATTGATGAGCTTGTATTTTTCCGGCGCGCGCAGGACAATTTCCGCGACGATGGTTTCCAGGTCTTCGTCGTACAGATCCTTTTTCTTGTCCGCCAGATCCTTAAAGCGCTCGAATATCTTGTTAACCGTCTCATCGCTGAGCTCATATCCCCGTTTCTGCAGCTCATCCTTCATGGCATGCCGGCCGGAGTGCTTTCCCAGAACCAGGCTGCTCTTGACCACACCGACCGACTCAGGGGTCATGATTTCATAGGTAAGCTTGTCCTTCAGCAGGCCATCGGTGTGGATGCCCGACTCGTGGGCAAATGCATTTGCGCCGACGATGGCCTTGTTCGGCTGCACCGCCACGCCGGTGATCCTGGTCAGAAGGCGGCTGGTGGTGTATAATTCAGCTGTTCTGATGCCGGTGGAGAGATTTATGAGGTCTTTCCGGGTATAGAGAATCATGACCGCTTCTTCCAGCGAGGTGTTCCCTGCCCGCTCGCCGATCCCGTTGATGGTGCACTCAATCTGGCGCGCTCCGTTCTGAACGGCGGCGATGGCGTTGGCCGTGGCCAGCCCGAGGTCGTTGTGGCAGTGAACGCTGATGACCGCCCGGTCAATGGCGGGAACATGCTCCTTCAGGTAGCCTATGAGCGCTCCGAACTCCGAGGGGACGGCATAGCCCACCGTATCCGGTATGTTTACGGTGGTCGCCCCGGCATCGATGGCCGCCTCGATTACCCGGCAGAGAAAATCCCGATCGCTTCTGGTCGCATCCATGGCCGAGAATTCAACATTTTCGGTATAGGATTTTGCCCGCCTGACGGCCGCCGAGGTCATGGCCAGCACTTCTTCCCTGCTCTTGCGCAGCTGATGGGTCAGATGTATGTCAGAGGTTGAAATGAAGGTATGAATGCGCGGCATGCGCGCTGAGCTGATTGCCTCCCACGCCCGGTCAATGTCCCTTTCATTGGCACGGGCCAGCCCGGCAACCTGAACGCCGCTGACCGCCCGGGCGATCTGACTCACCGCCTCAAAATCCCCCTGCGAAGCCATGGGAAAGCCTGCCTCAATGATGTCAACGCCAAGCTTTTCCAGCTGGCGCGCCATGGTGATCTTCTCATTGATGTTCATGCTGAACCCCGGGGACTGCTCACCGTCCCGCAGGGTGGTATCAAAAATTCTTATCCGTTCCACTCAACACCTCGTTACCATTGCAGCAGGCCTGCTCCGTCAGCTGCCATCAATAATACTTTGTCTCTTCAGCAAGTTCAACCGCCGGCTTCCTCCGCCTCAGGGTTACAAGAAAGGCAACAGGTCCTGAAAGGGCGTAGGCGGCTGATGCGCCGAATAAAATGATTTCCGGCTCGCCCAGGAGAAGAACCAGAATCAGCACCAGCGCCACCAGGACGCTGAAGGGCCTTCTTTTGCGAAAATTAAAATCCTTGAAGCTATAATAGCGTATGTTGCTGACCATGAGCAGTGCCAGCAGGCAGGTCATCACCGGCATGGCCTTGATTTTGACATCCAGGATGCCCACGCTGTTCAAAAAGATAACCGTGGTGGCCAGCATGCCCGCCGACGGCGGGCTGGGCAGCCCCTGGAAAAACTTGCTGTCGATGAATTTCAAATGAACATTAAAGCGCGCCAGCCTCAGCGCCACGCAGATGATGAAAAGGAAGGCCGCCAGCCAGCCCCATCTGCCGAACACCCTGAGCGAACTCAAGTAGACCATGAGGGCGGGCGCTATTCCGAAGCTGACCATGTCCACCAGCGAATCATATTCCTCGCCGAATTTGCTGACGGAATGGGTAAGCCGGGCGATCCGGCCATCCACCGCGTCAAACGCGGCCGCTATGATGATTGCCCATGAAGCCTGGAGAAAATGGCCCTGCAGGGAGGCGGTGATTGAGTAAAACGCGCAAAACAGGTTGAGGGAGGTGAAGATGCTCGGCAATATAAAAACGCCCTTTTTAAACTTTTTGCGCCCCTTGCCTCTGCTCATTGGCAACGATCTCCTTGACTGTCAGCTTTACATGGCCATCCACACAGCATCCTTCAGCGCTGTGACATCGCGCAGAAGTCTAATAGGTCAGGCGTCCGGCAACGCCCTTTCTCGTCCCGGGCCTGGCACCCTTCTCTTCGGCAGGACGCAGGTCACGCGTCGCTTTGCCTGCCAGCCACATTTCCGAGTTGGCCATGGCCTGTAACTCTTTTGCCAGCTGCCGCTGGTAATCCGGCTTTCCGCACGAGGTCAGCACCCTGCGTGTTTCATCCCCCCGGATAACCTTCCGGTACAGGTCCTGAAAGACGGGCATGACCGCTTTCTTGAATTTCGGTTTCCAGTCCAGCGCGCCCCGCTGAGCGGTCGCGGAACAGTTGAGATACATCCAGTCCATGCCGTTCTCAGCCACCAGCTTTATCAGACTCTGAGTCAATTCCTCAACCGTTTCATTAAACGCCTCGCTGGGACTGTGACCGTGCCTGCGGAAAACCTCGTATTGCGCCTCCATGATGCCTGCAAGCGCCCCCATGAGAACGCCGCGCTCGCCGGTCAAATCGCTGTACACCTCATGTTTGAAGGTCGTGGGAAAGAGATAGGCGGAGCCGATGGCGATGCCCAGCGCAACGCAGCGGTCCCAGGCCTTACCGGTTGCGTCCTGCTCAACCGCGAAGCTGGCATTGATTCCCGCCCCGGAAAGAAAATTGCGTCGAAGCGAGGTGCCGGACCCCTTGGGGGCAACCATGATGACATCAACATATTTGGGCGGTATCACGCCCGTCAGTTTTTTATAGACGATGGAAAAACCGTGTGAAAAATAGAGGGCGTCTCCCGGATTGAGATTCTTCTTGATAACCGGCCAGATCGCCTTCTGGGCCGCGTCGGAAACAAGCATTTCAATAATGGTTCCGCGGCGTGCCGCTTCTTCGATGTCAAAGAGGGTGCGTCCCGGCACCCAGCCGTCCTGAACGGCCCGGTTCCAGTCCTTCTTGTAAGCCTTGGACTGCCCGACAATGACATTAAATCCGTTGTCTTTCATGTTCAGTGCCTGGGCAGGGCCCTGAACGCCATAGCCGATAACGGCCACCGTTTCCTTCTTGAGCACCCTGCGCGCCCTGGCCATGGGAAATTCACTGCGCATTACCACCTTTTCCTTAACCCCGCCAAAATTAATAACCGCCATGTTTGCATCCTCCTCTTCCGCTCCCGCCCGTGGGGCTGAGCCTGGTTATCGGTTACTTTTCCCGAACTGCCGAACCGCTTTTATCCTTTCCGGTTTTAATTTTGCTGCCCCGGGTCAGCGCGGCACAGCCGGTGCGCGCGATCTCCTTAATGCCCATGGGCCTGAACAGATCAATAATGGCCTGCACCTTTTCCTCGTCACCGGTTATTTCGATGGTATAGCTTTCGGCGCTGACATCGACAACCTTGCCCCTGAAGATGCCGACGATGCTCAAAACCTCCGACCGGGTTCCTTCGGTGATGGAGACCTTGATCAGCGCAAGTTCGCGGGCGACATATTCATTGCTCTTGAAATCAACCACCTTGATGACGTTGATCAGCTTGTTGAGCTGTTTGGTTATCTGCTCCAGTACCTGGTCGTTGCCCGAGGTCAGAATGGTCATGCGCGAAATATGGGGGTCAATGGTTTCGGCCACCGACAGGCTTTCAATGTTAAATCCCCGTCCGCTGAAGAGCCCCGCCACCCGTGAAAGAACGCCGGGCTTGTTTTCAACCAGCAGTGAGATGGTATGCTTCATCAGCCTTCCCCGTTAGAGCAGAATCATGTTGTCCAGCGACGCGCCCGCGGGAACGATGGGATAGACACCCGCCTCCGGATCAACCTGGAAATCGATAACCACGGTGTGAGGGGTCGCCAGTGCCTTTTTTATGGTGGGCGTAACCTCTTCCGGCCTGGAGGCCCGCAAGCCGACCGCGCCGTAGGCCTCCGCCAGCTTGACAAAATCAGGAGAGGTGGAGAGGTGGGTCGCTGAATAGTTTTTGTTATAGAACAGCTCCTGCCATTGCCGGACCATGCCCAGATAGCAGTTGTTGAGTATGGCAATCTTGACCGGGAGCTTGTATTGAACCGCGGTTGCAAGCTCCTGAATATTCATCTGTATGCTTCCGTCCCCGGCGATGTCGATGACCGTTTCGCGCGGAAAGGCCACCTGGGCCCCGATGGCAGCAGGAAATCCGTAGCCCATGGTCCCCAGCCCCCCGGAGGTGAGCAGTTTTCTTGGCCAGTCAAACTTGTAGTACTGGGCGGTCCACATCTGGTTCTGCCCGACCTCGGTGGTGATGATTGCCTTTCCCCTGGTAAGCCGGTAGATCTCCTCAACCACGCATTGCGGCTTGATGGATCCGCCTTTTTCGTAGGACATGCCGTGGGTGGACTGCCACGTCTCAATTTGAGCCAACCAGTCTTTTGTCCCGGACTGATAATCACGCTGCTTCTCTTCCTCCGCAAGCGCGAGCAGTTTTTTGAGAATATCCTTTGCATCCCCGACAATGGGTATGTCCACCTGCACGTTCTTGCTGATGGAGGTGGGATCAATATCAATGTGAACAATTTTGGCATGGGAGGCAAATTTACTGATGTCGCCGGTCACGCGGTCATCGAAACGGGCGCCCACGGCTATCAGCACATCACAGTTGGTAACGGCCATGTTGGCGCTGTATGTGCCGTGCATGCCCAGCATTCCTAAAAAAGCGGGTCGGTTCCGGGGAATCCTCCCAATCCCATGAGGGTGGTGGTCACCGGTATGCGCAGGGCGTGAGCGAAGGCGGTCAGCTCCTTCGAGGCGTCCGAAGATATGACGCCCCCTCCGGCATAAATGACCGGCCTGACGGCACGGGTAATCTCATCAAAGGCCCGCCTGACCTGTTTGATGTGACCTGAAATGTTGGGGTTGTATCCGGGCAGACTGACCCGGTCCGGATAGGTAAATGAGGTTGTTGACCTGAGCATGTTTTTGGGCAGGTCAATGAGAACCGGCCCGGGTCTCCCGCTGCACGCAATATGGAAGGCCTCTTTAATGGTTGTGGCCAGATCTTCAACCCGTTCCACCAGGTAGCTGTGCTTGGTACAGGGGAGCGTGATGCCGACGATGTCAGCCTCCTGGAAGGCATCGTTACCGATCAGCATGGTGGGAACCTGCCCCGTGAAAACAACCAGAGGGATTGAATCCATGTATGCCGTGGCTATTCCCGTTACCGTGTTGGTTGCTCCGGGCCCCGAGGTAACCAGGCACACACCCGGTCTGCCGGATGACCGCGCATATCCATCAGCGGCGTGAACCGCGCCCTGCTCGTGGCGGACCAGTATGTGCCGCAGGGGATAATTGGGAAGTTCGTGGTACACGTCGAGTACGGCACCGCCGGGAAAACCGAAAATATCGGTTACAGCTTCACGCTTCAAACATTCAAAAAGTATCTGGGCCCCGCTGTATTTCTTCATGTCCTGCGCCTGTCAGTCCCCATCCCGATATTTCTTTAAGATAGACTCGATCTTATCCCTTCCCGCGAGCTTGAGTTTTTTTATCCTTTTCTGCTGCAGCTCTTCATCAGCCGTCAAAAAATGCTTACCCTCAAGCTCTTCCAGCTGCTTTTCAAACAGCCGGTGCTCAAGGACTTGCTTTTTCAATTCTTCATCTTGCTCAATGTGCTTCTCGATGAGAATCCGGTCCTTATCCTCCATGCCCGTCACGCCCCTTACCTAGCAATGTTTTCTGATTCGTTATAAATAATGAATACTAATAGAGCCTTGGGAAGATGTCAATACACTATCTTGCTTTTTGTCATTTTGCCTCGGCAGCGGGAGGCCTGACGTAAAGCGGCATGACGCGCTGGCAGCGTGCCTCGGAAGGGTGCTCCCGGAATCGCTGCATGGCAAGTGCGCCGATCGCGGACGCGCGCGGATAGTGAAGATGCTCGGGGGCCACAACCGCCCGTTCCTGAAGAGCGGTCACAAAAAGGTCCCGATGGAGCATGAAACCGTCTCCCAGCAAAACGGCTTTGTCTTCTATTGCCTGCACGATTCTTTCGGGCGCTGCAACCCGGTAGGGGGTAAGCCGCTTGAGCATGTGCCCGCTGCCCTGGTGATACAGGGCGTAATAGACTTCGCCCCTTCGCGCGTCAAGCATCGGGCAAATCAAATGCTGGCAGGCTCCGGCATTATAGGCGAGTCCATCGAGTGACGGAATGGGAATGATATGCTTTTGTGTGGCAATTGACAAGCCCAAAATGACGCTCATGCCCATTCGCAAAGCGGTAAATGATCCCGGTCCCTGCGCAACGGCAAAGATATCGATGGCTTTCATGGTGATGCCCGAGTCGCGCAAAACCTGGTCAATGAGGGGAAGCAGCATTTCAGAATATGACGGGATGATCCCGAGCTGATATTCAGCAATGAGCCCCCCCTCCGACAAAAGCGCTATGCTTCCCATGCGGGTGGAGGTTTCGAGCGCCAGTACCATCATGCCGGTGATTTCCTTTGCAGAGCCTGAGAGAACCGGGCAGTCCTGTCAGGTAAAAGGCCCCGCACGTAAGGGTGCAAGGCCTCGCTGTGTGAGCGGTGCGGTTGTGATACTCCCGCTTCAGTCCCCGCCGGCTACTTCCATGGCAAAAAGTCAATATATTTTTGAGGCAGCGCCCTGAGAATGTCGTTATAGGTGACCGTGATGAGGAGCACTATCAGCAGCACCAGTCCCACCTTCTGTGCCAGTTCCATGCTTTTGGTCCCGAGCGGCCTCCTGATGATGAACTCGATAAGGAAAAAGAGGAGGTGACCCCCATCCAGAATGGGAACCGGCAAAAGGTTTAAAATGCTCAAGTTCATGCTCAGGAAGGCGGTAAAAATGATCAGGGAGGCCAGCCCGGACTTTGCGGCGGTCCCGGTCATTTTTGCGATCATGATCGGCCCGCCCAGTGTCTTGAAGGAAACGTCAAGCGACAGCAGTTTGCCGAGCGCCCAGACGGTCAGCGTGGTCATTTCCCATGCCTGTTTAAATCCTTCTTTTATGGCGGAAAGGGGGCCATAGCGCTTGAAGGTGAGATTCTCAGCCGGCACGATGCCGATTTTTCCGGTCACCCGCAAGCCGCTGTCTCCCGAAGCCGGCAACGGAATACTCATGTCCGTGCGGCTCCCGTCCCTTATAATGTTCAGATCAAGCTTTTTCTCATCTGCGGGAAACATTCCGCGCAGCAGTGCATCCTTATACCGGGAAGGGTCCTTCCCGTTTATGGATGCTATCCTGTCGCCGACCTGCACCCGGGATTCCTCGGCCGGGGAATTCTTTGTAATCTCATCCACCACCATCTCCGGCTGCAGGGAAAAAACCAGGCGCTGCTCATTTCTCCTGATGACCAGTGACAACTCGTTCCCGGTAAAGTTCCTTATGGCATCGGACAGCTCAATCCAATGGCTGACCGGAGACCCGTCAATCGCCTCGACGACGTCTTCAGACTGCAAGCCGGCGCGGCTGGCCGGCGAATCCGGCACGACAGCTGCAACCCTGGGCGGAATGTAATGAAACACTCCCAAACCGCCCGGTTCCGCCGTCTGAGAGGGCGGTATGGTTATTTCCCCGGTGCGGCCGTCCCGGATGAATTGTATCCGAACTGACTTTTCGGGATTTATCTGCGTCAGCGCGTTAAACATCTTCCAGCTATCGACCCTCTCGTTATCGACGGCAAGAATCTCATCGCCTTTTTGCAAACCGGCCTGCCCGGAGGGTGAATTATGAGCAACCCACTGCACAACCGGCTTTTCATTTAAATAGGTGGGAACCTGAATGCCGATCAGAAAAACAAAAGGCATGATCAGGAAGGAAAGCACAAAGTTCATAAAGGGACCGGCCGCAACGATTGCTGCCCGCACCCCGACGCTGCGCGAACCGAATTCACCGGGATCGCTGGTCAGGCCTTCATCCGGGTTCTCGCCCTTCAATTTTACATACCCGCCCAGCGGTACGGCGGAGAGCATGTACTGCGTGCCCCCCCTCTCAAAGCCGATCAGCTTCGGCCCGAAGCCCAGCGAAAATTTCTCAACCGTAACCCCGGTTTTTTTGGCCACGATAAAATGGCCGAATTCATGCACAAAAATAAGTATCCCGATTACGATAATGAACGACAGCAAGGTTATCATCACATCCTCATCTCTGGTTTTGGTTCACCGGAGGCAGTGGGTATGGCTGCCCCTTCAGTTGAGGCTCAAAATCACCTCTCCCGCCTTTTGCCGTGCCCAGGCATCAGCCGTCAATACGTCATCGATGGAATGTATTGCGGCGGGTTTAAACCGGTCCATGGTTTTCTCGTTGACCACGGGTATGTCGGTAAAGCGTATGCGGCGGCTCAGGAAGGCATTGACCGCCACCTCATTGGCGGCATTTAAAACCGCGGGCATGGTTTCTCCCGCCTCAAGCGCGAGATAGGCAAGCCGCAGACAGCGAAATTTTTTTACATCCGGGTCACAAAATTGCAGGGTCCCGATCCGGGCCAGGTTGACCGACGGCAGGTGATCAGGCATGCTGTCGGGATAAAAGAGTGCATGACCGATCGGACCTCTCATGTCAGGATTTGATAAATGGGCAAGCACATTGCCGTCGCGCAGCTCAACCATGGCGTGAACAATGCTCTGGGGATGCACGTACACCCGTATTTTCTCGAGGGGCATGTTAAAAAGCCATCTGGCCTCAATCACTTCCAGCCCCTTGTTCATGAGCGTCGCCGAATCAACGGTGACTTTTTTCCCCATTTTCCAGTTGGGATGCCTGAGAGCGTGTTCGGGCCTCACCCGGGCAAGCTGCTGCACGGTGAACTTCAGGAATGGCCCGCCGGACGCCGTGAGAATGACTGCCTTGGTCTGTGCGCTGTTTCTCCCCCGCAGAAGCTGAAAAAGAGCGCTGTGCTCGCTGTCAACGGGAATGATGGCAACCCTGTGCTTCCGTGCTTCCCTCATGATCAGCTTGCCCGCCATTACCAGGGTCTCCTTATTCGCCAGCGCCACCTGCTTGCCGCTGGTAATGGCCTTTAAGGTCGGGACCAAGCCGGCAGCCCCGACAATCGCGGACACAACCATGTCAGCCTCCCCGGCGCAGGCGATGGTCTCGGGTCCCTCCCGGCCATGGATAATGTCCGGCTTTCGCTTTCCGGGGAGCATTTTTCTTAAGTCACGCGCCAGGGCCTGATTGAGCACTGAAACCTGGCGGGGTTTAAACTCAACAATCTGTTTCCTGAGAAGATCAAGGTTTGTGCCTGCGGCAAGGGCACAGACGGAAAAGCGGTCCGGAAAGCGGCGGATCACCTCAAGGGTATTGACGCCGATTGAACCTGTCGAGCCGAGCAGCGATATGTGTTTCATCCGTCAGGACCCCGGAAGCGTTGGAACGCTCAGCACATGGTGCGCGCTGGATCTACGCGATCAGCATTTTACAATAATATGTCAGGGGCGCCGCAAAAAGAAGACTGTCAATGCGGTCAAGCATTCCGCCGTGCCCGGGCAGCATCGTTCCGGAATCCTTCACCCCGAAGTACCGCTTAAGCGCCGATTCGCACAGGTCACCTGCCTGTCCCGGCACGGCAATGACGAAAGAAAGTACCGCCGCCTGGGCAAGCCCCAGGTCTTCTAAAAGCAGCTTTTTTAATATGACTGCCGCCACGAGACTGAAGATGAGTCCGCCGACAGCGCCCTCAATTGTTTTGTGCGGACTGACCAGAGGTGAAAGCCTGTGCCGGCCCCATATGCGCCCGACGGCATAGGCGCCGATATCAGTGCACCACAAAACAATCAGCAGAAAGAAGATCCATTTCCTGCCATTCTGTCCGGCATAGAGCAGCACAAGATACGATAAAAACAACGAAATGTAAAGAACCCCCAGAACGGTGACGAAGGGCTGCCTGATCAGTAGCGTATCCCGGGGATATGCGGCATACAGGAAGAGCAGCAGGGCAAAGACAGTCAGCGTGGGCATGGTCAGCAGCAGGCTGATAGGGCTGCCCTGATGCTGCGCGCCTTCAAAGATGAGCACGTGCCGGTACTGCCCGATCAGCAGGATAATAAATAGCCCGGCGGCCAGGGATGTCCATTTAACAAGAGACGGCCGGGTTGATGTCATGCTGAACAGCTCCATCAGTGCGGCTGCGGCGGTTATCATGACAATGCATAAAAAGAGGGCCTCTCCGCCCCGCTGAATTGCGACAACGAGGAGAGGGATGCCTATAAGCGCGGTTATGATCCTTTTGCGCAGCACGGTATGAGCCAGATGCCGATTACTGTGGATTGCGACGGTTTGCCGCCCGCCGGGATGAAGCCGCTGCTGTCGACAGCGGCAGGCTATTCGTAGTTTCAGCCTGTCTGTTTTTGGATTTGCTGTCTCGTCAGCCCGAACCGTCTCTCCCGTTTGCCGTAATCGGCAATGGCGCGCTGCAAGTCCTTCTTTGTAAAGTCCGGCCACAGGGTTCCGGTGATGTACAGCTCGGTATACGCGGTCTGCCAGAGAAGAAAATTGCTGATCCGGTATTCGCCGCTGGTTCTGATGAGCAGATCGGGATCGGGCAGACCGGCGGTGTAAAGATGATCGGAAAACAATGTTTCGTCAATCTGCGAAGGATCAACGCTGCCTGCCGAAACCCCCCGGCAGATATTTTTAACCGCCTGCAGGATCTCGTTTCTTCCGCTGTAACTGAGAGCGGCATTGAGCACCATGCCGGTATTGCGGCGCGACTGCTGCATCACGTCGTTCAGAACATCGCGCACGTCCCCGGGAAGGTCTTCCAGTGCGCCGATGGCATTAAGGCGGATGTTGTTTTTGATTAGTGTTCTGCCTTCAGCTGCAAGAAAGCGTTTCAAAAGGGACATGAGGGTGCTTATTTCGCGCCGCGGTCTGTTCCAGTTTTCGGTGGAGAAGGCGTAGAGGGTAAGCACCTGAATGCCCAGTTCCCTGCAGGCGCGGATGATCTCTTTTGCCCGCTTGATGCCCATGCGATGTCCGGCAATGCGGTTGAGCGACCGTTTTTCAGCCCAGCGTCCGTTACCATCCATGATGATGGCTATGTGCTTCGGCACATTGCTTGTGTCCATAGTTTCCGCCTGCGTCATCCGTCAGGGATGCTGTCGGCAGCGGTAGCAATCATGACGGTTTACAGAGAAGGAAGTAAGGCAAGATGTATTGCTATAGAGCGCCAACCAAACGGCTGACGCTCATAGCGTCACTGGACGGATACATTGGTGCATACCGGCTCTATCCCGTCAACTGGCATGAAGATCAGGAAGATGGACGAGGGGAAAAGGAAGTGCCGAGGCTGGCCTCGGCACCATAACCTCATTCCTCAATAATTGCCTCCGTGGGACAAACGTCTTTACAGGTACCGCATTCAGTGCACTCATCCTGGTTGATTTCATAAATGTCATCACCTTCATGGATGGCATCTGAGGGGCACTCTTCAGCACAGGTTCCGCATGCGACGCATTCATCGGTTATTTTAAAAGCCACAAAATCACCTCCTTTGCACTCGAAAATGGGGTTGGGTTATTGCGTACGGTCAAAATTCAAGAATTTCCTTCTCTTTTTCTCCTGATATCTTATCGCACAGGGCAATATACCCGTCGGTAATTTTCTGGATTTCATCATGCCGTTTGAAATAATCATCCTCCGAAAGGCCTTTCTCCTTTTTCAGCTCCTTCAGCCCCTCATTGGAGGACCTGCGGTGATTGCGCAAGGTGACCTTGGCTTCTTCAACAATTTTCTTTACCACTTTTACCAGCTCCTTTCTGCGTTCTTCAGAAAGGTTGGGAATGGTTATGCGGATTATCTTGCCGTCATTCATGGGATTGAGGCCCAGCTCTGATTTGAGGATGGCCTTCTCGATTTCGGGAATGACGGTGGTGTCCCAGGGCTGTATGGCAATCAGCCTGCTTTCAGGAATGGAGAGCGTCGCCACCTGGTTGATCGGCGTGAGCGTGCCGTAATAATCCACCTTTATCCCGTCAAGCAGGCTCAGCGATGCCCGCCCGGTACGCACCCTGCTTAAATCCTTGTGCAGGACCTGAATGGTTTTCTCCATGTGTTCCTTCGTTTCCTGAACGAGCATTTCACTCATTTCATCAGCCCTTTATGGTTGTTCCGATCGAATCTCCCAGCACAACTTTCCGGATGTTCCCCGGCTCGGTGAGGCTAAAAATGATCATGGGCAGCTTGTTGTCCATGCACAGCGAGACGGCGGTGGCGTCCATTACCTTCAAACCCTTGTTGAGCACCTCCAGGTAGCTGATATCGCTATAGCGCTGCGCCGCGCTGTCCGAAACCGGATCCCGGTCATAGATGCCGTCAACCCTGGTGGCCTTGAGAATGATTTCGGCATTGATTTCTATGGCCCTGAGAGCGGCCGCGGTATCGGTGGAAAAATAGGGGTTGCCCGTGCCCGCGGCAAATATGACCACCCGCTTTTTCTCCAGATGCCTCGTTGCCCGCCTGCGTATGTACGGCTCCGCCACCTGCGGCATGTTAATTGCCGTCAGCACCCGGCTGGGAACCCCCTGGCGCTCTATGGCATTCTGCAGAGCGATGCTGTTAATGATGGTGGCCAGCATGCCCATGTAATCAGCCGATACGCGGTCTATTTCCCGGCTCTGGGCGGATATGCCCCGGAAAATATTGCCGCCGCCGATGACAATTCCCACCTCGGTGCCCAGGTCGGAAACCTCCTTGATTTCCCCCGCAATCCTGTTGAGAACGGCGACATTGATCCCGGAACCTGACTCGCCGGCCAGCACCTGCCCGCTCAGCTTGAGGAGAATTCTATGGTAGCAGGGATTCAATGCGTTCTTCCGTCTGATGGATTAGCGGGGTGCTGTTTCACCGAGCTGGTAGCGCACAAAGCGCCTGATGGATATGTTCTCGCCCATCTTGGCGATAAGCTCATTCAGAACGTCCTGAATGGAGCGGCTGTCATCCTTAATGTAGGTTTGTTCCAGCAGGCATACCTCGGAATAAAACTTGTCCAGTCTGCCGCTGATGATTTTGTCCCAGAATTTCTCGGGCTTGCCGGATTCTTTCGCCTGCTCCCGGTAAATGGACTTTTCGCTTTCAATCACCGGTTCGCTCACATCCTCGCGCCGAACGTAAATCGGGTTGAGCGCCGCGATGTGCATGGCCACGTTTTTGGTAAATTCGGTGAAATCAGCGCTGCGCGCCACAAAATCCGTCTCGCAGTTCAGCTCCACCATGACACCGATCTTGCTGCCGGGGTGAATGTACGACGCTATAAGCCCGTCAGAGGTTGTGCGGCTGGACTTCTTGGTGACCGTTGCCAGGCTTTTCTGCCTGAGATAGGTTATGGCTTTTTCAAAATCACCATTGCTTTCAAGCAGCGCCTTTTT
Source organism: uncultured delta proteobacterium (assembly GCA_963793865.1). GTDB lineage: Bacteria > Desulfobacterota > WTBG01 > WTBG01 > WTBG01 > CAZWCD01. The sequence continues at coordinate 923,435 of CAWCBP010000001.1, read as the reverse complement.
GCAGTCCATCATGGGAGCGCCGGTCTGCTCGCGCAGCTGTTTGACATGTGATGCGCTTATTTCCATAATTGGGTATCCTCACCATGCGTCGGAGCGACTAAGCTCCCTGGTTATCCTCTTTATCTTTATCTTCCTTGTCATCAGCTTCATGCCTCCGGTCGGCCTGTATCCGTTCTTCAAACCGCCGCTTCCCTTCTATGCAGGCATCAGCTATTTTTGAGTTAAAAAGCCTGATTGCCTTTATGGCGTCATCATTTCCCGGTATGGTGTAATCCACATCGTCAGGGTCACAGTTGGTATCCAAAAGGCCCACGGAGGGAATGTTCAGCTTTTTTGCCTCCGCGGCCGCAATGTGTTCCTTTTTCGGGTCGATGATATATATAAGTCCCGGGAGCTTCTGCATTTCCTTGATGCCGCCCAGGTTATATTCGAGCTTTTCAATTTCCCGGTCCATCTCCAGGGCTTCTTTCTTTGACCGCTGTTCGATGCTGCCGTCGTTTTTCATGGTTTCAAGCGATTTCAGCTTTTCAATATTATTTTTTATGGTCCTGAAATTGGTCAGGGTTCCGCCCAGCCAGCGATTGCTCACATAGAACATGCCGCAGCGATTTGATTCCTCAACAATCGAATCCTGGGCCTGTTTCTTGGTGCCCACAAAAAGGACTTTTTCCCCCTTTGAAACAATATCCACGATCATGCTATAAATCCGCTCAAAGAGGACAACCGTCTTTTGTAAATCGATTATGTAAATGCCGTTCCTCGCTCCAAAAATGAAGGGTTTCATTTTTGGGTTCCATCGCTTGGTCTGATGCCCAAAGTGGACTCCAGCCTCCAACAACTGCTTCATACTGAGTATTGCCAAGTGCACCTCGCTTTTTAATGGTTTTTAATGTTCAGCCCTGTTGAAAGCCTGTTATTGCTAAACAAATGGTTTTTCTAGTTAGCATACCGGGTATTATTTTGCAAGAGAAAAATATGTACCCGGATGCGGCCCTGCCGGTCATGTGGGATATGCTGAATTTATCTTTACATATTCAATGCTTAAATCCGTTGTGCCCACTTCCGCTGATGCAGAACCGCGATGGAGGTCAATGGTGACGGTGAATTCATTCCCCTTTAACAGGTCTGCTGCCTGTGACTTGAGCCCGGTCGCGGTACTGTTCTCTACTACCTTCTCTGAATTAATAAGGATATCAATCGAATCGGGATTAATGTCATAAGCAGTTTTCCCGATGGCGGCCATGATCCGGCCCCAGTTAAGGTCTTCACCGAAAAATGCCGTCTTTACCAGGGGGGAGTTGGCCACCTGATAGGCAACATCTTTTGCCTCGGCGGTGGTTTTGGCCCGGAGGACCATGATGGTTACCGTCTTGGTGGCACCCTCGGCATCTTTTAAAATCAACCTGGCCAGATCCTTCAGGAGCCCGCCTAATTCAGCCCTGAACGCATCGGTTGCAGGTGAATCACCCGTAAGCGGGGCATTGCCCGCCTGTCCGTTTGCCAGCATGAGGGCTGTATCGTTTGTGCTGGTGTCACCGTCAATGGTGATGGAATTAAACGAGTCGTTCACGGCGTCGCAAAACACGGCTTGAAGCACATCAGGCGCGATGGCGAGATCAGTTACTATGTAAGAAAGCATGGTTGCCATCCGGGGCATAATCATACCGGCCCCTTTGGCGATTCCGCAGAGGCTGATGTGCCTGCCGGACAGTTCAAATGTTCTCATGACCACCTTGGGGAAGGTGTCGGTGGTCATGATGGCGTGAGCGAAATCATCAATGCCGTCAGGGGAAAGCGCGCCGACCAGGCGGGAGATGCTGCCGCTTATGAGCCGTATCGGAAGCGGAACCCCAATAATGCCGGTGGAGGACATGAGCACCTGGCTGTCAGGTATGTTCAGCGCCCCGGCCAGGTCATGACAGACAGTCCGGACGTGATCAATCCCGGCGGATCCGGTGCAGGCATTGGCATTGCCACTGTTCACAAGAACCGCCCGGACGAGGTTCCCGGACTTTGTCAGCCTTTCACGCGACACTATGACAGGAGCCGCCTTGATTTTATTGGTCGTAAAAACGGCCGCCGCCGCGGCAGGTACCTGAGAAACGATGAGACCCAGGTCGGGCTGCTGAGATGATTTGATTCCGGCGCTGATGCCGCCGGCAAGAAAACCGGGCACTCTGTGATTCATGAGGCACCTCAACTCCAGTGGCTGTCAATAAGCTTCATGAGCATTCTAGCTTCCGCAGCACTTTTTATATTTCTTGCCGCTGCCGCACGGGCAGGGGTCGTTCCGGCCGACCTTCCTTCCCTCTCGCTTGACGGTTTTCGCTTCCGGCGCCTGCTCGCCGCCCCGGCTCAGGACAAAGTGCTGCACCGGCGACGGCTCGGGTCTCATGCGGGGCGGCTCTTTTGCCAGCTGCAGCATGAAAAGCTTTTCGATGGTCTCGGCATCAATGCGTTCCAGCAGGTCCAAAAAGAGGTCATAGCCTTCCTTCTGATATTCCCTGAGCGGGTCGCGCTGGCCGTAGCCTCTCAAGCCTATGCCCTCTTTCAGGTGATCCATCATCAGCAGGTGTTCCTTCCACAGGGTGTCAATCACCTGCAAATAAACCATTTTTTCAACCGCCCGCAGCGGCCCTTCTCCGATTTCCGCTTCCTTGCGCCGGTAGACATCACCGGCCTGCTCCACGATGAGATCGGTGATGCTTTCCTTTCTGAAATCCTTGATCCTGTCCGGCGGGGGCAGGCGCAGCGCAAATGAGAACTGCTTGAACACCGACTCTTTCAGGCCTTTATAGTTCCAGTCTTCAGGGTGAATTTTCTCCTCGGCGTATTGTTCGGCAATGGATGCGGCCAGTTCCCTGAGGGTGGCATCAATCTCGTCCCTGAGATTTTCCCGGCTGAGCACCTTGCTGCGCTGCTGGTAGATAACCTCCCGCTGCTTGTTCATGACATCATCATATTCCAGCAGGTGCTTGCGTATGTCGAAGTTGTGGGCTTCAACCCGCGCCTGCGCCCGCTCGATGGCCGAGGTAATAAGACGGTGCTCAATCCGCTCGCCCTCCTCCATCTCCATGCGCTCCATGATGGAGGAGATTCTCTCCGAGCCGAAAATCCTCAGCAGGTCGTCTTCCAGGGAGAGAAAAAAGCGCGACGACCCCGGGTCACCCTGGCGCGCGCAGCGGCCGCGCAGCTGCCGGTCTATCCTCCGGGATTCGTGCCGTTCGGTTCCGATGATGTGCAGGCCGCAGGGCATGTCGTTTTTGCAGGCGGTCATCTTTGTACCCCGCTTGTCCGGATCCGGGCAGGCCTGACATCCCTTCTCTTTTTCAATTTCACAGGTGAGGCAGCACTGGGTCCCGCACCTGATAACACCGGGACCGAGCTTGATGTCCGTACCCCGTCCGGCCATGTTGGTGGCAATGGTAACCGCGCCTGCAAGTCCGGCATTGGCGACTATATCCGCCTCTTCCTGATGCCGCTTGGCATTGAGAACGGAATGCTTAATGGTCCGGGGAAGCATTCTGCTGAGCAGTTCCGATACCTCAACCGACACCGTGCCTACCAGGACCGGCCTTCCCTTTTCATGCATGGCCTTTATTTCATCAATAATTGCCCGGTATTTTTCACGCTTGGTACGGTAGATGACATCGGAATAATTGATTCTGCGCACCGGTTCATTGGTGGGAATGACAACCACGTCCAGCTTGTATATCTTCATAAATTCGGGCGCTTCCGTTTCAGCGGTTCCGGTCATGCCCGCGAGCTTCTGATACAGTCGGAAGTAATTCTGAATGGTGATTGTGGCCAGGGTCTGGGTCTCGCCTTCAATGGTAACGTCCTCCTTGGCCTCAAGCGCCTGGTGGAGCCCGTCGCTGTAGCGGCGTCCCGGAAGCAGCCTGCCGGTAAATTCATCAACAATCAGCACCTGCCCGTCGCTGACCACGTAGTCCACGTCCTTCTCGAACAGTGAATAGGCCTTGAGCAGCTGGGTGATGTTCTGTATTTTTTCCCCTTTTTCGTAAAACTCCTTTTCAACCTCCCTGCGCCTGCTCAGGCGCTCCTCTTCCGGAAGGGAGGGGTCCTCATCTATAACGCTCAGGTCCGGCAGAACAAAAAGGTTGGGATCGTTGGGAGCCAGCGCTTCTCTTCCCTTGTCGGTTAAATCAACCACATGCGACTTTTCGTCGATGCTGAAATAGAGATCTTCGTCAAGCTCTCCCATGCGCTTATCACGCATGTAATCGAGCTCCACCCGCTCCATCAGCTTTTTGTATCTTCCTTCCTTGGCTATCTTGAGAAAGCGCTTGTTCTTGGGCGAACCCCGCTTTGCCTGCAGCAGCTTGTAGGCGCCCTCGTAGTCCTTTTCCTCTTCAAAAAGGCGCTCCGCCTGGGAAAGCAAATTGTTCACCAGGCTTGCCTGCGCCTTCACCAGACGGTCAACCGGTATGCGGAGTTCCTTGAACTGATGAGTGGAATGCTCCACCGGTCCTGAAATGATCAGCGGTGTTCTTGCTTCATCGATGAGAATGCTGTCCACCTCGTCCACGATGGCGTAATTATGCACCCGCTGCACCTGGTAGTCCTGCCGGGTGGCCATGTTGTCCCGGAGATAATCAAAACCGAATTCGGTGTTGGTTCCATAGGTGATGTCGGCCTCATAGGCTTTTTTGCGGGTCATGGGATCGATATCGTGGTAAATGACGTCAACCGTAAGGCCGAGAAATTCGAAAATGGTTCCCATCCATTCCCGGTCGCGTTTCGCCAGGTAATCGTTAACCGTCACAATGTGAACGCCTTTGCCGCTCAGGGCGTTGAGATAGGCCGGCAGGGTGGCAACCAGCGTTTTACCCTCGCCGGTGGCCATTTCGGCTATCGTGCCGCGGTGCAATACCATGCCCCCTATGAGCTGACAATCAAAATGCCGCATGTTCAGCGTTCTCCGGGAAACCTCCCGCACCACGGCAAAGGCCTCGGGCAAAAGATCGTCCAGCGTTTCGCCCCCGCTCAGACGCTCCCTGAAGAGAACGGTCCTGCCCCGCAGTTCCTCATCCGATAAGGCCCGCACCCCCGGCTCCAACTCGTTTATTCTCCTGACCAGCGGCCCAAATCCGCGAAGCACGCGCTCGTTTTTGCTTCCTACTATTTTTTTAACCAGCGAACCGATCACTCTGTACACTCCTGATGCATGTCATGCCCTGTTGGGCGTATTCATCCCTGCCTCGGAAACGAGGCGTTTCACCAGTGCCGCATCCTTCATGCCGACCGAACGCTCAACGCCGCTGCTCACGTCGACCCCATCGGGGCCGACCTGCTGCAGCGCTTCCCTGATATTGCCCGGATGAATGCCCCCGGCCAGCAGAAGAAACATGTCAACCGCTTTTTTGACTCGAGCCGCAATCGACCAGTCGCACGGCTGCCCGGTACCGCCCTTGAGCACGACCGAGTTTCTGATCAGTGCGGTGTCAAGCACAACCCGGTTGACCCCGATCCGGGCAAAACGGTTGATTTGTGCCGCCAGCGTTCCTGATATATCGTGTCCCGCTTCCCGGGCCGGCAGGTGAACCGACTTCCATATTTCAATGTCCAGTGAATCGCGCAGCGACGCAATGTATCCTTCGCTTTCATTGCCCGCCAGCTGAATCCCGGCGGGACGCAATGCCTGTACCAGATCCATCACCCCGGCGGGGCTGTGGTCGTAGGTCAGCACAATAACCGGCACTGTGGCGGCGGCGATGATCCCGGATGCCCGCTCAACGGTCACCGAGCGGGGCGACCGGGTAACATTTACCAGGACGCCGAGATAATCGATTCCCGCCGCGGATAGCAGGGAGGCATCCTCGGGAGCGGTTACGCCGCATATCTTGATTGCGCAGGCCATGAACAGGTTAACCATCCCATGAATATGATGTAAACATCCAACGGAAGCACGAGGCCTCCCCATGCCGTTCTTAAACCGCCTGCCGTGAATGCTCCTCCAGCCTTCGAATGCCTTCCATGATCCTGTCGCCGATGCGCTTGTACACTTCCTTTGATTTAGCCTGCCGGTACAATTCATCCAGTTCCACCGGCGGACCGAACCAAACCGCGCAGCGGCTCAAACGGATGCGCTTCGCGTGACGCGGCAAAATTTCGTAGGAACCGCGAACATATGCGGGAATGACCGTCGCCCGGGCATGATGGGCAATCAGACCGACACCAAGCTTTGCTTCCCCGAGCCTTCCGTCATGCGTGCGTGTGCCTTCAGGGAAAACCAGCATCATCTCCTCATGTTCAAGCAGACGAAATATCTCTCTCAGTGTGGTCCGGTCCATCTGATCCCGGTCAACGGGAAGGGCGCTGCATATCTTGCGCAGTATGAAACCGAAGAGCCGGTTGGAAAAGAGTTCCTTCTTGGCCAGGTAATTGATGCGCCTCGGGGCAGCCACACCGACGAATAGCGGGTCAAGATTGCTTGCATGGTTGGAAGCCAGGATAATGCGGCCCCGTTCCGGTATGTTCCGGACTCCGTGGGCGGTGAAACGAAAAAAAGGGACCGCCATGCAGTACAGGGTAAATCGGACAATGTAATATAAAATGCTCCAGATCATGAATCAGGAATGAAAGGATGATTACTTGTGCGCGTCCAGATAGCTCAACAAGCCTGATGCGAGCTGGGCGGCAAGCTGGTCGCTTTGAGATGCGATGACACCATGTCTGATTTTACAGATAGTGTTTTGGGAGGGCATTTCCTTAATAACAAATTCCATCTCCAGAAAAAGATCTGCTGCCTTTTCACGAAAGATGTATTTCTTTTCTAAAAAAGTTCTTTCCAGCTTTAATGCGACGATTGCCCCCTCGCACGAGAGTTGACCGTCCTGGGACAGGGCGAATCCATTCTGCGTAAACCAGGCGGTCAGCTCCTCATCAATCCGCCGTGCAACGGTGCTGTCCTGCACCTCGGTGAGGTTGCCGACAGGCGTCAGCGAGACGCTCTGATAGGTGCCCAGTTTGAAACCGGGCTGCGACCACGCCCAGTTCAGTTGCATTACCTCAACCATGCCCGTATAATCTTCGATCAGTCTCGGATGCGGCTCAAAATAGAGCCTCCCCGCCGGCTTATCCTTGTTGAAGCAACCGGACACGGGCATGAGCATGCAGGTTATGAGAACCGCGCGCAGGCAGGCAGTCGATTTTTTCATGCTTCCTCTGTGGTTACCATGCGGCTACAAAGTGTTATATTTTGCATCGTTTGTCAAGCAGTTTAAAAAATGGCTTTGTATTACAAGCCGGAATATATGCCTCGCTTGAATATTTTTAGCTGCGTATCAGGATCTGTAATGCCATTGTGAACCATCTCTGCCGTCTTCAATGATAATCCCGGCCTTCATAAGGCAATCGCGAAGTGCGTCCGCATCTTCCCACTGATTGTGCTGCCTGAGCTTATTCCTGAGGGCAAGCAGACCCTCCATCAGCGAAGCAAGCTGTTGAGGAATGTGCTGCGAGGTACTGTTAAGGCCGGCTCCCAGGAAAACAATCATTTCACGCAAAATATCCCGCGCCTGTGAAATAAACTCCTGGGTTTCCAATTCTTCCTGCGCCTTCCAGATGATACCGTCAAGTTCCAGCAGGGCATTGACTGCCTTTTCCGGCATGCCATTCTCAAATCCTTCATGATATGCATCCTGAAGCTGATTGACCTTATTCCAGAAGGCATCATCAGATGACCCACGCGTGCCTTCGGGTACGGCCTCATGCCCGCACACCGGCCGATCCGATTCATTCATCGCCTCACCGCGCAAGACGCTGAGAGGATAAAGCTGTCCCCTTTCAAACCATCGTTCCGTACCGGCACATCGCATGGTGACGCGGCCGAGACCTCGTATGGAAAATGATTCATTGGCGAGATCAATCAGGCACGCCGTGTGCTCATCCAGTCCGATAACCCCGGTCTCATCCGGAAGCCGGGCCTCGAGGTCCCGGAACCGGGGCTCCCCCATGTAGCAGAAGCGGGTATCGTGGTTACCGCCCTCGGCATTATTCCAGTGCGGAACCACGGCGAGATTAATGCCAAATTTACCAAGGATGTCCGTCCCTTCCATCCAGTGGAGGGGCTCTCCCACCTTGTATATCTCATACACCGGCAGGGTAAAGCGCCCGACAGTGAGCGCGGCTGCACTGGCCGCTACCAGGCACCCGCCGTCTTCGATCCGTGCGGTTATGATATCGGCAATCGGAGTCTTCTGCCATTGTCGAACTGCGTAGGTCGGGCTTCCGGGACCGATAAGAAAGTAATCAGCCTCACGCAATGAATGAAAAGCCTTCTCGGCGTCATACGGCGAAATCAACTCAGCCGAGCGGTAGGAGACGACGGACAAAGGATACTTGACGCGCAAGCGGAAATACTCAACCGCCTTGTCGGACAGCTGATCCGCATTGAGCTGAAACCCGGCCGGTGTATCAATGAAAACAGCACGGGCGTTGCTCCCGCACCTGCTCAAGAGCTCCTTGTGAACCTCCACCATGGTGGAGGTCATCTCTCCCGACCCCATTAACGCTATAATGCCTTTTTTCGTTGCCATGATTATCGCTGAAGTGTTGCCGGCAATGGATGTAATGTTCAGTAACTATATGAAAACATGCGTGTCATGTCAAATTAAAAGCCTCAACGCTTCCATCCGTTCACCCGCGCCGTATTATTAATTTGATTATCATGTACGAATAGAAGATAATGGGCTTCGGCCATCTTATCCTGCTGCCGCACTGATGACATCTGCAGCACAGCAATTGCAAACCAAACAGGAGGCAACCCAAATGCGTGTTCTCATTCCCGTTATCAATCGCATGAAAACCGGTGTGTTGATGCTTTCACTGCTACTCTGTCTGCTGTTATTGGCTGCTGCCGCGGTTTCAGCTGTATCGGACAGCATCCCGGCTGAAGTTACGGTGGTCGATACCGTCGACCTGAACCGCTATATTGGCACATGGTATGAAATTGCCTCTATTCCGGTCTGGTTTCAAAAAGCCTGCGACTCGGGATCAACCGCTGAGTACTCACTGACTGAAAACGGCGAGATTACTGTGGTCAACCGGTGCTGCACCAGGGAGGGAACGGTGAAAGAGGCACATGGTCGCGCCTGGATTGTTGATAAGAGCTGCCCGGCAAAACTGAAGGTCGGCTTTTTTTCCGTGCTCGGCTTCTTTCCTTTTAAAGGTGATTACTGGATTATTGAACTCGACCCGGACTACCGTTACGTGGTCATAGGTCATCCTGAACGAACCTACGGCTGGATATTAAGCCGCAGCCCTGAACTCCCTCAGGAAACCCTGAGCGGGATCGCGGAGCGGCTTAAGCAAAACGGATATGACTTCTCCGTTTTTAAGATGACGAACCAGACCGGAGTAAAATGTTCCCGCTAAAGGGCTGCCGGTTGCATGACGCCCCCTTAGCAAGAATCATGATTCCTTCCCATGTGATGCATTGCCGGCATTAAAAGGGGCGTAGTGCAATACGCCCCTGCATGCCACATGACCCAAAAATATGATGCCCTGCAGCAGAGCTGCCGGGTCGTTTACTGTGACTTTGGTTCAAATAATTTCAGATACTCCCCGTATCCCTCTTTTTCCAGATTCTCCTTTGGGATAAAGCGCAGCGCCGCTGAGTTCATGCAGTAGCGAAGCCCCGTGGGCGCGGGCCCGTCCGGAAAAACATGCCCGAGATGGGAGTCGCCGCGCACGCTTCTTACTTCCGTGCGCTTCATGAACAAGCTGCCGTCTTCATGCTCAGTGACATTTCCCGGCTCAAGGGGCCTGGTAAAGCTCGGCCATCCGGTCCCCGAGTCAAACTTGTCGCGTGAGCTGAACAGCGGCTCTCCGGAGACAATGTCCACATAGATCCCTTCCTTTTTATTGTCCCAGTACTCGTTGTCAAATGCGGGCTCAGTGCCGCTCTGCTGCGTGACCTGGTACTGGAGCGGTGTTAATTTTTCCTTGATTGCTGCATCGCCTGGCTTCTGATAGGTACCGGACGTACCGCTTGTCCTGGCTTTTTTCATCTCGTCACCCCATGTTTTTGTAAGGTAATCGTCCCGTCCGGAATTGGAGCGGTACTGTTTATAGTGCTGCGAGCTCTTTTCATGGTAGTCCTGATGGTATTCCTCGGCACGGTAGAAGGCTCCTGCCTTGATTATATCCGTTACCAGCGACTTGTCATATCTTCCGGAGGCGCCAAGCGCCGCCTTTGATTGTTCAGCCAGTGTTTTCTGCTCATCACTGAGATAAAATATGGCGGATGTGTATTGCTGTCCCCGATCGACAAACTGGCCTCCCGGGTCCGTGGGATCAATTTCCCTCCAGAAAACCTCAAGCAGTTCGGAGTAACTTACTGTTGCCGGATCAAAGATAATCTGAATGGCTTCACGGTGCCCGGTCGTACCTGAAGAAACCTCATCATACGTCGGGTTCTCCTTAAAACCGCCGGTGTAACCTGAAACAACTTCTTTCACCCCGGGAATTTCTTCAAAGGCCGATTCCACGCACCAGAAGCAGCCGCCCGCAAAGACGGCCTTTTCCAGACGATCCTGTTTGGGTGTGTCCGGCGGTTTAACGGCTGAATCATTGGAAACAGCCTTCGCCTGCCCCTGCTCGGACGCAAAGCCATGTCCGCAGCATACAAGAATGGTAAACAATATAATAAGTGTCCGGTGTGCTTTCACCCTGCTTCCTCCTTTCATAAGAATTGACAACCTGTAAACAAGTAAAATATTACCTGCCGGTTGTCAAGGCCGGTCGAAAGATATTTGAACATCGGGAACGGTATGTGGTAAGATCGGGTAAGTCCTCATTGATAGGGAAAATGTATGAAAATACTTGTTGCCGGGGGAACCGGATTCATCGGAAACATGCTCCTCCCCTGCTTGCTTAAAGCCGGGCATCAGGTCAGCATGCTTGTTCCGGCGAAGAGAAAACATAATGCCATCAGCAGTTCCGTTGCAGTTGTTGAAGGTGAGGCCTTTAATCCTCTCGTATGGCGCGGGCTGATTGAAGAACACCAGGTTATCATTAACCTTGCCGGGAGCACCATATTCCGCCGATGGAATAAGGCGGTGAAAGATGAAATCTATACCAGCAGGATTCATATAACCAGAAATATCGTTGATGCATTCAAATCCTGTCCCGGGAATGACAGGCATTTTATCTGCGCCTCGGGAGTAGGTTACTACGGATACCCGGTGAACGAACTGCTCACTGAAGAGAGCAGGCCGGGCAGCAGCTTTCTTGCACGGGTTGCCGTCGATTGGGAAGGGGAGGCATTAAAGGCGCGGGAAGGTGGCGTGCGAGTGGTTCTCTGCCGGTTTGGAATTGTCCTGGGTAAAAATGGTGGCGCTTTTAAAAACATGCTGCCTTTCTTCCGTTACGGCCTCGGCGGCAGATGGGGAGACGGCCGGCAGTGGTTTTCCTGGATCCATGCCCTGGATTGTGCCAGGGCCATCTTATTTCTTCTCGAAAAGAGCACTATTGAGGGAGCGGTCAATCTTACCGCTCCTAACCCCGTTACCAACCGGGAATTGACGCACCTTCTCAGGCGGAGATTGCGAAGAAGAACGCTGTTTCCAATCATACCCGGGTTTTTGATGCGGGCCTTTCTGGGGGAATTTGCAGATGTTTTTCTTAAGGGCCAAAGGGTAATGCCCCAGAAGCTTCTCGCCGGAGGATTTCAATTCCGGTATCCCACCCTTGAGGGATGCATATCCGATTTGCTTGGTGAGAGGACGACCCTAGACTAGTGCGTCATTGATTCCTTTATTTAAATGTGGCTCATGGGGAGGGGGCTTGTAACGCCACAACAAAATCATGCTGAACCGGCAGAACGGAGATACCCATCAGGCTATTTTTGGCGCTGGGTTATGTAGAGAGCGATTTCCCTGAGATGATCAGCCCGGTCGTCAAATGATTGCAGGGCATCAAGCGCGCGCTGATAGCACTCCATCCCCTTCTTCCTGGCCCCATCCATGCCGATGATGCTCGGGTAGGTTGCCTTTTTTTTCTTCTGGTCGCTGCCGGTGCTTTTCCCCAGCTTTTCCTGTGATCCTTCGACATCCAGAATATCATCCACGATCTGAAAGGCGAGCCCGATGCATTCACCGTAGCGTCTCAGATGACTGATTTGCTCCGGCGTTGCCCCGCCGAGTATCCCTCCCATGATCACCGAGGCCGCAATCAGGCTGCCGGTTTTATGGCTGTGAATGTATTCCAGCTGGTCGGGGGCAATCGTCTTGCCTTCTGAATCCAGATCAACCACCTGGCCGCCGACAATGCCTCTGGAACCTGACGCCTCTGCCAGAATTTTTATTATGGCAACCATGTGTTCGGCCTTATGCGCGCCCCGGGTGTAACCACAGGCGAGGATTTTAAATGCTTCGGTTTGCAGGGCGTCACCCGCCAAAATTGCCATGGCTTCACCGAAAACCCTGTGCGTCGAGGGAAGCCCCCGCCTGAAGTCATCATTATCCATGGAGGGGAGATCATCGTGAATAAGCGTAAAGGTGTGAATCAGTTCCAGCGCGCACGCCTCTTCCACTATCGCGTCGGGGTTTCCGCCAACTGCCTCGGCAGCAGCAAATGCCAGGACCGGCCTGATCCGCTTACCGCCGGCAAAAAGGCAGTATCGCATTGCCTGGTGGAGAGACGAGGGAAAGGTTTCCCGGTCAGGAAGCAAGCGATCCAGGCAGGCGTCAACTAACCGTCCCTTCTCTTCAAGATATGCATTCACATCCATGTGCATCCCATACAGTCACTACTGCTTTCATCCATCCTGTCGGCAGCGGAAGTGCACTACTGTCACCCCGTGCGGGATGAAGCGGTACGCTTGAAGTGCTCCCACAGAACAATGGTCATGGTGACCATGCTGAATCCGAACAGGAAATCCTCAACCGGTATGCTGCCGATCCGGACATTCAGAAAAAAGCGCGGATTGTAAATAACAATCAGTTGTGAGGTGAGGTATCCGTTCACCAAAAACTTGAAGAACAGTATGATAAGCAGGAAAATAAAAAATTCCCGCCGTTCAAATAGCCGGGATGCGCTTTTTCGGGCAATGAGCACCGTCAGCACAACCGCAACGACTGAAATCAGCGTATACTCTTTCATCACCGCGTTCTCTTGAAGTAATTAACAATCTCCCAGGTAAAAATGGAGCAAAAGGGGATGACGATAAAAAAGAGCACTTCTTCAACCGGCAGGTTGACAACCCGCCACTTCCAGACAGAGGCGGAATCAAACCGCCAGTGCCCGCGCCAGGTTGCATATATGTCCCACAGGCCGAATGCAACAAGAATGATGGCGATGCTTGCCAGCAGAGCCCTGCCATGTTTATAGAACTGAAGGGGAGGATAAAAACTGGCCAGCAGTGGAACGATTCCGGAAATAACCAGCACAAGCATATAGCTGGACATGGCGGCACCAGGACCTGCAATTCTAGGTTGTTTGAGCAATCAAATCCGAAACGATTCGTGAACTGGCAATGACCGGAGGCAGTCCTCCGCCCGGTTGCGTGCTGGCACCGACATAATAGAGGTTCTTTATCCCGGCGTCACGGTTGGAAGGCCTGAAAAACGCGCTTTGGAAAAGTGAATGACTGAGCCCGAAGGTTGCTCCGTAGGGGACATTGTAACGGGTTATAAAATCCCGGGGATAAAATCTATGCTCCACTTCGGCCAGGGGCAGCAAATCCACTCCCGTCTCCCTGCGGACACGCGTAAAAACAGCGTTCCTGATCCGGTCCTCCTCATCGGCAAAAGACCGGTTGTTGTTTTGCAGGTTGGGCACGGGAACCAGTATGTACACGATCTCCTTGCCCGCAGGCGCAAGGGATTGATCAGTGAGGGTCGGAATGTGAATGTAGAACGCAGGATCGTCCGGTACCTGCTTGTGGGTGAATATCTGTTTCAGGTTTTTCCGCACGTCATGGGACAGAAAAAGATTGTGATGCTCAAGGTCCTTTAGTTTCTGTTTCAACCCGAGATAGATGAGATACACGGAGCAGGAATAGCTGAATTGAGGCACGCGCCTTTTAAGAAGATCAGCTTGCGCATAGGCATAATCCGCGTTTACGACCGCCGCATCTGCTGATGCCGTTCCCCGGGTTGTTGCAAGAGTAATGGTGCCGTTTCGGGGTGTTATCGACTGCACGGACGTGCCGTACTGAAATACGGTCCCGTACTCCCCGGCCAATTTTTCCATGGCAAGGGGAATCTGGTACATTCCGCCCATGGGGTGATAAATTTTCTGAACGTGATCGGCATAGGTAATAATGCTGTAAAATCCCGGGGCCTCAAACGGAGAAACCCCTATAAACATTGCCTCGAAGGTAAAAGCGTAATTGAGCTTGTCTGTTTTGAAGAAATTATTTGACTTCTGCCAGTACGATTCCCACGGCTTCAGGGTAAGCAGCAACCTCCAGTAATTCGGATTAATAATGCTCTTTTTGGTAAAGCACTTATACAGCAGCGGTTTGACGTCATGGTAAACCTGTGCGGTATCTTTGAGAAAGGCTTCGTACGCCCTGGCACTCCCCTCCTCTATCCGTTCAAGCTCAGCCTTGGTGCGCTCGCTGTCACGATATACGGATAGCGTGGTCCCGTCACCGTAGAAGATTTTATAGCTTGATTCCAGCGCCTGCAGATCAAGATAATCGCTTATTTTTTTGCCGCATGAGGAGAACAGCTCTTCGAAAAAATCCGGCATGAGCACAAAGGAAGGACCGGTATCAAATTTGAACCCGCGGTCTTCGATGATATGCGCCCTGCCCCCGCATTCCGAAAGTTTTTCGTACACCTCAACCTGATGGCCGAGGGATGACAGCCGTGCAGCCGTTGCCAGTCCCCCCACTCCCGCTCCGACAATAGCAATTTTTTTTGTCATGCGCTCATCCACAAAGAGATTTCATTTGACACTCATCAGCCCTTTTTTCTATACTATAAATCACTGAATTACACCACTATTTTTTCAGAGAAAGATTCCATGCTGAAACACCCTGCCCTCTCAGTCTTCTTCGCACTCAGTGAGACAAGGCCCGAATTCGATCACTTCTTCGACTTCCTTCGCTCCATGCCGCATGTAAGCATGGCAGTTAACCGCTCCCTTCCGCCGGATCTGAGCGCCTATCATGTGATTGTAACCGATCGGGCGGGCAGCGATGCGGCGGCAGCATCAACCCTGTCAGAGTTTGTCCGGCACGGCGGCGGCTGGCTCTACCTTGCCCAAAGGAATGAACGGTCGCTACCCCCTATTTTCGGGGCACGTTTAACCGATGTCGAAGCTGCCGCCGAGCTGCGGATTGTTTTTTCGGATGCCGGACATCCCCTGGCGCGGCGCATGCCGGATTCATTCTATTGTACCGGCCCGTACCAGTCCCTGCTTCCTGAAACTGACAGCACCCGGGTGCTCATGCATGCAGATTGGCATTACCGGCGCGCGCCTGTGCTCATTGCCGGACAGGCAGATAAGGGCATGGTCTCATGCACCTCCCTGCGGGCCTATGACCATCCCTGCTTCCGCCAGATTCTATACCGCCTGCTGATGTTTTTATCCGGCGGTGCCGGAAATGACGCTTTTACCGGCAAATCCATCGGCGTCGGCATCCTTGGGTATCCCCAGTCTGTCGGTCAGCTGCACGGCCTGGGCATCAGCCATACAGATGGGTTGCACCTTTCTGCCGCCTGTGACCTCAATGCGGACCGTCTTCGGCAGGCACAGATCGATTTTCCGGACCTGAAGACGTATGCCTCTGCAGATGATCTGCTGCGGGATCCGGCGTGGATATGGTGATCGTGGCCACCGCTCCCAATACGCATGCCGCTTTGGCATTGCAAATGATGTCCGCGGGCAGGCATGTGGTCTGCGAGAAACCGCTTGCCCTGAGCCGGAAAGAAACAGACGCCATGCTCCAAATGTCGCTGAACAAAGGGGTGCATCTCAGCTGCCATCAAAACCGGCGCTTTGATGTGGATTACCGCGCCATCAAGGGGGCCGTATCCGAGGGAATCATCGGGGATTTGTTTTACATGGAGACCTTCGTGGGCGGATTTTCACATCCCTGCGGTTACTGGCATTCTCATGAGCCTGTTTCAGGAGGCGCTGCCTACGACTGGGGCGGCCATTACCTGGACTGGATCGTGGGTCTCATTCCGGAACGGGTAAAATCAGTTACCGGCACAGCGCATAAGCGGGTCTGGCATGATGTAACCAATTCCGATCAGGAGCGCGTTCATGTAATCTTTGCCGACGGCAAGGAGGCCGAATTCATCCATTCCGATATCGCTGCGGTGCGAAAGCCAAAGTGGTACCTTCTGGGCACCGGGGGGGCTATCGTCAGCAGCTGGCAGGACGTGACACAGTACGCAATAGATCCCGTGCTCTACTTCCGGGAGCAGACGATACCTGCCACGGAAATGACGCCGGATCTTGTTGCATACCGGCGCCATCATTCCGGGGACATTGTCCATCAGACCCTGGCCATGCCCCGGCGCGAAAATTTTCTTTTTCACCGCAATCTGGCTGATCATCTCCTGACAGGAGAGCCGCTGGCTGCCCCGCTTGTCGATTCGATAAAGGTGGTTGCCATCCTTGAAGCGGCGAAACAGTCCGCCCTGAAAGGCTGCCCGGTGGAGATAGCCGATGACTGATCAGATCGCCTGGGGCATTCTGGGAAACGCGACCATTGCCCGCTGCTGTATCATACCGGCATTGCAGAAGTCTCGAAACGGCGTCCTGCGCGCTCTGGCAACCCGCTCGCCCGCCTCGGCCGCGGAGCTCTGCAAGACACATGAAATTGCCCGGTTGTACGGCAGCTATGATGAACTGCTGCACGACCCGGACATTGACGCAATCTATAATCCCCTGCCCAATCACCTCCATCACACGTTTACCCTCAAGGCCCTGCGGGAGGGAAAGCACGTCCTTTGCGAAAAGCCCCTGGCCTGCTGTGCAGGTGAGGCCGCCGAAATGGCTGAGGCAGCCGATCGCAAGGGATTGCTGCTCATGGAATCCTGGTCATACCGGTTTCATCCCCGCACACTCCTGATTAAGAAGATGATCACGGACGGGGCCATTGGCAGGCCGTCGCTGTTTCGCACATCATTCTGCTTCCACCTGGAAGAGCACCTTTTCAGCCGCCGGGACATCTTCCGATTAAACCCGGAAATGGGCGGCGGTGCCCTGCTTGATGTGGGCTGTTACGGCGTAAGCCTCGCACGCTGGCTTCTGGATGTGAATCCCATTGCAGTGCAGGCACAGTCGGTGTATCATCAAACCGGTGTTGATATACATACCGTCGGTTCGCTTCGATTCCCGGGTGATGTGCTTGCTACCTTTGAGGCAAGCTTTGTAACCGCCCTGCAGCAGACCTATACCATTGTCGGGAGTGATGGTGTGATCGAACTTCCGCATGACGCCTTCATACCCCGGGAAAACGAGGCGTGTTTCACCATGAGGGGCAAACGGGAGGAAACCGGCAAACAGCATCATTGTGCGTCGGCTGATGCGTATCAACTCATGGTTGAACACTTTTCCGATGCGGTCATGGGCAGGCAACCGCTCGCCTATCCTCCCACGGAAAGCGCAGCCAACATGCAGGTTCTGGATGCCCTCGCCCGTGCGGCTAAAAGCGGCACAACCATTTATCTGAACCCGTAGATGGCTCAGCGGGTTAGTCTGGGTCTCTTTGTTTCAGATACGCAGACACCCTCGGTAGGAACGGCATACAGCCGCGAATGTATCACCTTTAACAATTTTCCAAACGAGGTTATCTCCTATGGATACCAAGATAAAACTGGGAATCAGCTCCTGCCTGCTTGGCAACCAGGTCCGCTATGACGGAAGCGGCAGCAAAGACAGCTTTCTGATTGACACCCTGGGACATTTTGTCAGCTATGTGCCCGTCTGCCCTGAAGTGGAATGCGGGCTCGGCATCCCGCGTGAGCCGGTTCGCCTGGTGGGAGACCCCGAAAGACCCAGCATGGTAACCACGCGCACCGGGATAGATCATACCCAACAAATGCTTTCCTGGGCTCAAAAGCGGGTTGAGGAACTGGAGCTCGAAAATCTGTGCGGCTTTATTTTCAAGAAGAATTCTCCCAGCAGCGGCATGGAGCGGGTCAAGGTGTATGTCGATGAGAAGGGAATGCCGGTAAGAAAGGGCGTGGGCATGTTCGCGCGCGCGTTCATGGAACATTTTCCGCTGCTGCCGGTTGAAGAGGACGGCCGGCTGTGCGACATGCACCTGCGAGACAATTTTATAGAGCGCATCTTTGCTTTAAAGCGCTGGAGAGAACTGCTCGAGCAGGGAATGAAACGCGCGCATATCGTCCATTTCCACACCGCCCACAAGCTTTTAATATTATCCCATGGCACCAGGCACTACAAGGAAATGGGGAACCTGGTAGCCCACGCCAAGGACATTCCCCTCAGAGACCTCTATTCACAGTACGAGAGGCTGTTTCTGGATGCGCTCACGATCAGGGCCACGCGGAAAAAACACGTCAATGTCCTGCAGCATATGATGGGATATTTCAAAAAGGATATAACGGCTGATGAAAAAAAAGAACTGCTGGAGGTCATAGAGGGATACGCTCAAGAGTACCTCCCGCTCATTGTTCCCGTTACCCTCATCAACCACTACGTTCGCAAGTATGACCAGCCCTACCTCAAGGGACAGGTATATTTAAATCCGCATCCTCTTGAGTTGCAGATCAGGAATCATGTGTAGCATTGAGATCAATGCCGTATGAACAATACCAGGGTGCGATTGATTGGAGGGGGCAGTGAGCCGCAGGGACCGGTGGTCTACTGGATGAGCCGGGACCAGCGCGTCAGGGACAACTGGGCATTGCTCTATGCCCAGCACCTGGCCATGCGCCGGCAGCAGCCCCTGGCAGTTGTGTTTTGCCTGGTTCCTGACTTTCTGGGAGCCACCATCAGGCACTACGGATTTATGCTCAAAGGTTTGCAGGAAGTTGAAAAAGATCTGCGAACAAAAAATATTCCTTTCTACCTCTTGAACGGAGCCCCGGAACATGAAATTGTTCACTTTCTCCGGAACTATAACATCAGCTCCTTAGTGACCGATTTTGACCCGCTGCGCGTAAAGATAAAATGGAAACATGGAGGTGGCAGCCAAAATTGACATTCCTTTCTGCGAGGTGGACGGTCACAATATAGTGCCCTGCTGGATAGCCTCCCCAAAGCAGGAATACGGAGCCTACACGCTCAGGCCGAAAATAAAGAAGCTGCTTCCCTTGTATCTGGGAGAATTCCCTAAACTTAAATCCCACCGGTTTGACTGGAAGAAGCCCGTTGCAAAAATTTTGTGGGATCGCCTCTCATCTGCCATAGGCATTGACCGGTCTGTTAAAGAGGTCAGCTGGATTCTACCGGGCGAATTGTCAGCCCGCAAGGCGCTTGCCCGCTTTCTTGCCCGGGGGCTTAAGAATTATGTGGACGAAAGAAATGACCCTACCCTGCCCGGCCAGTCCAATTTATCCCCCCATCTTCACTTTGGCCAGCTTTCCGCGCAGCGGTTGGCACTGGCGGTCAGCGCTTCAAGCGCACCTGCAGCCGTCAAGGAAGCTTTCCTTGAAGAGTTGACTGTCCGCAAGGAGCTGGCAGATAATTTCTGCAACTACAACCCCGCTTATGATCAATTTGATGCCTTTCCCGATTGGGCAAAGAAAACACTGCATGAGCATCGAAAGGACCGGCGGGAATTCATCTATTCGCAGGAGGAATTGGAAAAAGGCTTAACCCATGACCGGCTCTGGAATGCCGCTCAGATGGAAATGGTCAGGCGGGGAAAGATGCACGGCTACATGAGAATGTACTGGGGCAAAAAAATCCTGGAGTGGACGCAATCCCCCGAGGAGGCACTCACGTGCGCGATCTATCTCAATGATCGCTACGAGCTTGACGGGCGGGATCCCAACGGCTATGCCGGCATCGCCTGGTCTCTCGGCGGCATTCATGACAGGGCGTGGAACGAGAGACCGGTTTTCGGCAAGATACGATATATGAGCTACAATGGATGCAAATCAAAATTCAATGTGAATAAATACATTGAATACGCGACAAACTTATAAAGCTGCACGCTATGCTTCACCGGGCTGCTTTCATAATCAGTCACCGTACACGATAATCGTCTGACGCCGCAGGGTGCCCATCAGGATTTCCTGTGTTTTAAAATCCGTATAATAAATCTTGGTCATACCCGCCTCTTTGGCGGCGAGTTCGTTAATCTTATCGGTATCCCACTGGGCCGACGCGCGGGTGGCCTGCTAAGAGGCAGAAAAAGAGGTACCTGGACCCGGTAAGCACTCAGGCTGAATGATTTTGATCCCACCGGAGTATTGTTGAAATCTTTGGGACTCAGACCGGACGATATCGGTATAAAGAAGTCCGCATCCTTGACTACCAGCCAGCAGCAATGGCATCAACACCATTAATACTAAGAAACGCTTAGTCACCATATACCACCGTGGTTATCCGGGTATAAAGGCCCAGCATAATAACATAGTATTCAACATCAGCGTGCCTGATGACCTTAATTCCTCCGTTGTCAGCAGCTGCCTTTGTTCCCGGCATCGCCCCAGGCGAAAAGCCATAAAAAAGATTTGAGTTCTGATTTTCCTATTTTATCCCCCAGCTCAGTCACTTCATAATTCTTATCATGCGGTCTCTGAACCTTCATATAGACACAGCCGGCAGGTTAGGAACGCCAGAATCATTAAACATGCAAACACACTGAGTACTGATCGCTTCATCTTCACTTTCTCCTTCCACAGGTTCCGGGTTGTTTTGTACGCCTTAATCCGGTCAATCCGGATTAAAAGGCCTATCCTGCTTTTATGAGTTGAGCAGGGTGAATGCTTGATTGCAGCTCCCTGTATGGCGGCGATTAGCCTCCCACCAGGGGCAGTTCCCTGGTTACCCGAAAATATACAACATATTTGACCATGGCGCCGACACCGGGGCCGACCATTTTATCTGCCTGCGTGCGAATGCTGTCCAGCAGTGCCCCTTCTGTTTCCTCCCGCACCTTTTCCAGGAAAATCCGTTTTCCCCTGAAACTCCCCTCATGAAACGCATAGACAGCGAACGGATTCTCGCTCAGGTTGGCATGGGTCAGACGGTCTGCCATACCGCATGCCAGCGTTCCGTCCTCCATCACCGTGGGGCGGGAATATACAGCCACATCGACTTCACCTTTCCTGTTAGCCGTAGCTAAAAACCCCATGCCGGATACACTTTTGAAATACTCTTTTAGCTCCATACATTTACCTCCTGAAAATGGATTATTGTGTAATGCCGTAATTCGGGCACAACCTTAAAACACGTCTCAATTTTTACCGTTGACTGTTTGATGAATGCTGATTTCACCGCGGTAGCCGTCTACCGTGACCAGCGTGCCGTCACTGCACTTGCACACTCCCGGAACAGAAACGACCGCGGGGATGTGGTATTCACGGGCCACTATCGAACTGTGTGACAGAAAGCCCCCCGACTCGGAAACGATCGCACCCGCCTTGGGGAAGAGGGGTGTCCATCCTACATCAGAGAAAGGGATCACCAGTACATCGCCTTCACGAAGTTTGCGAAAGTCGCTTATTCCCTTAATTACCCGTACGCTCCCGGTATATATACCCTGTGAGGCCGCTATTCCCTTCAATATGTTATTAGACGGGGTTACAATCGGGGGCAGCTGATCTCCATAAATTACATCCGGAAGGACCACGTCTTCATACTCCCTCATTTCAGTTTTTCGCTTTTCTATGAGCTGAGCATACGTGCCATCCGGCTTCTCTTGATCAACAATCTCCTTTATTTCATCAAAATACAGGAGAAAAATATCGTCACGCTGTCCCACAATTCCCCTGCGGGTCAGCACATCACCGAGAGCGAGAAAATATGCCCTGAATATTCCATACCCGGTGGTGAAGAGAGAGCCGACGGCCTCCCGGTAGAGCCGGTAGCTGCGGGCCTTTTTATAAAAGGGCTTGAGAATCATCTTTTTTAAGAATGGCATATCCAACCGGTCAAAATGAATGTCCGTCTTGGCAGGATGGTCGCTTTGGCAGGAGTGGGTAATGATATTCAATATCGCATCGGGGTTTTCCCTCCAGGATGTGGATGAAAAATCATTGCTGCTTTCGCTGAGATGCCCGAAGTGATCCATGAACTCGATTACATCCTGTTTGAAGCTATCCGCTCCTTCTGTTTGAAGCAAATCCCGGTATGTGCCCGCGGCGATCTTTTGTTTTGTCCCTTCATCAATCCGGCTGAAACTACCGCTCAGTTTATTAAGTTTCAAGGTGGGATCGTAATCCTGCAAGTCCTCCATGATCTCCATGGAATCAATATCTTCAAAGGAAATGCCGTATTTAATGAGCTGCTTTTTGAAAAGACTGTGAAACAATCCCATAAGCAGATAGGTTATAATCATGTAGTACGCCGTTTTTTCATTCAACACATACACTTGCTCTATGTCACGGATCATTTCATGTGGAGAGAGTCTTGAAATCTGATCGAGTGGAAATGATGCATACTGTTTGCGCATGAAAGGGAGGAATGCTTCGAGGTCCTTTGTAAACCGCACTTTGCGGCACACGCAGCCGACTATTCGCGGCAGAAGCTTCAGCGTCCTTCCGGTCGGCTTAAAGGAGGGTTTACCCGCCTCATGCCGCTCTACGGCCATTAACAACTCGATGGTATTGCCCGGCAAACCCAGCAGTTCAAAAATTCTTCCGATCGTGCCCATGTTGAAATATGCCCGGTAATAGAAAGCCTTGGCAAGGTCAAAAGGTTGTATATCGTTTACACCAACCAGCTCTCCTAAAAACTTGATCCAGGCTCCGCAGACCAGGGGTACATTAATTGACCATACCAGCGGTTTGGTGATGCCCGGCAATACCTCACGGGCAAATTTATTTGAATAGACGCCTGCATTGTGCAGTGAAGTAATTTCACGCAGTTGAACCCAATGAATCCTGTTTCCATCATAAACCCATTCCAGGTCAACGCTGTGGCCGAAAGAGCTTGCTATATCTTTAGTCTTGTCAACAACTCTTCTGATAATATTCGGATCAATTGTAGCCCTGTCAGGCTCGTGAATCCAACGTCCCCATTTGTGCACCCAGCGATCGGGGGTGATACCATCCTGGTGCAGCCTTTCGCCACCTCCCATGGTTGCCTCGACAATTATTTCATCCATACCGGTAATGGGGTTCTTGCTGAAAGATACGCCCGAAACCTTTGGCAACACCATTTCCTGTAGTATCACTGCCATCTTGATTTCGTCTGCATCAATACCCGTTTTTTTTAAATACGATCTTACGTTCTTTGAATCTGCGGACGACCAAATTGTTTCCATGGCCTTGAGGATGTTTTCCTTACCGGAGACATTGAGGATGCTTTTAAACTGGCCGGCAAAGGAATAAGACTTGTTGTCTTCGATGTTTGCGGAGGAGCGGATGGCGTAGTGCTTGCTGAAGTCAATTTTTCGGGCTAACTCATCACCGATGATTTTTGTTACGGCACTTCCCTCTTTTAAATAGCTGAAATAGGCATCCCATGTGCAGACATGGGTTTCCGGAAGCTGAAACTTTTTGCTTATCAAAAAGCTGAGGTTCTTTGCTTTTCCGCCTATGGTATCAGGCAGGTTTTTTGACCTCAGGTTATAAATATATTCATTCTGCATGGAAATACAATATGCCCGGGCAAGTATATTGATTGTAACGGCAATAATATTTTGGGAAATTATATCATTAAAACCGGAAAAGGCAAATACGACAGGGCAATCCAGATTGGTGAAGTGAATATCACATTCTCTATATGGCTACCGGCTCGCAAAGATGCTCTTTTTTCTTTGCCGCCCTGCCGCATAGAAAGCAAATATATTTTGCGTCCTTTGACAATTCGGCAACTGTTTTCATATTTCTCGTCTGTACGATGCTGCACATGTGCAGGTCATGATTGGGATGATAATCGTAAAGCGAGATATTGTAATCAATTGTTATTTCGTTCTTTTTGGTTTTTGAAGGCTTTTTAGTCGTTGACATGGTCAATTTCTCTTTTCATGTGTAAAGACATTGTGGAAAGGATATTCCTCTGCGCTGTTCATTTGATCGGTTTCTTCCCATGCACCACATGGGCTCGCCACTAAACATTCAACAGACAAGAAACATTGTAAAACAATAAGTAAACAAAAGGCCTATCGGCAGGCACAGACAGGCCTTTTGTATTAATCAATAGTTATTCTTCATGCGCTGCAGGTTGATCATTCTAACCTATGTGCAGTTAATCTTACGACTGTGTTCAAGGCCGAAGCCTCCTGCTAAAACATACTCACACCTGCTTCATGATGCTGAGTAAATCATCAATGGGGATGGCGGGCATGGTCTCGGAGGTGATGCGGCCGGTGGAGCATACCTTTAAGATGGTCGTTGCCGCCACCTTGTCATTGGGCATGTCCACGATGGTGACCAGATCATATTGGCCCATCAAGCCGTAGATGCCGATCAACTTCCCGCCCGCGTCGCTGATGATTTTTTTTACCACCTCAAAACGCTTGGGGGTTTTCCTGATTTCCATCATCCCGTCCTTGGTGTATTTCCACAGTGTCACATACAGTGCCATTTGCAACCTCCCTTCTCCTATGCGAGACAGTGCCTCCTATGACCCGGAAATGTTTTTAATGTAATCCATGGCATCCTTGACGGTCAGAATCTTCTCTGCATCTTCATCGGGAATTTCCTTGCCGAACTCCTCCTCCAGCACCATGATCAGCTCAACGAGATCAAGGGAGTCCGCACCCAGATCGTCAACAAAGGAAGCTTCGGGTACAACCTCGTCCGCACTTACGCCCAACTGCTCAACAATAATATTTTTAATCTTTTCATCTACGCTCATCGTATTCACCCCCTTCCCTTACTTAAGAAGCAATTGATTTTTCTATTTTAGCCCAGGTATCGCGGAGATTTACCGTACGGTTAAAAACCGGCTTGCCGGGTAACGAGTCACTGCTGTCAACGCAAAAGTACCCCTGCCTTTCAAACTGATATCGATTGCCCGGCTGTGCTGATGCTAAACCCGGCTCGACACGGCAGGATTTCAGCACCTGCAAGGAAGCCGAATTCAAGTATTGCTTATAGTCCTCACCATCATTTTCAACCGTTACATCCGGCACGGAAAGCAGCTTATCATAAAGACGCACATCAACAGGAACGGAATGGGGTACCGAAACCCAGTGGAGGGTTGCCTTGACCTTCCGACGGTCGGGCGAATCGCCGCCACGGGTCGCGGGGTCGTACCTGCAGTGGAGCGCAACCACCTCTCCCGTTGCATCATCCTTAACCACCCGCTCACAGGTGATGTAGTAGGCGTAGCGGAGACGCACTTCCCGGCCGGGTGCGAGCCTGAAAAATTGTTTGGGAGGTGTTTCACGGAAGTCATCCCGCTCTATGTACAGCTCTCTGGAAAAGGGGATTTTCCGCGTGCCCATGCCTGCGTCCTCGGGATTATTGACGGCGTCAAGCTCCTCCACCAGGTTTTCAGGATAGTTATCAATAATTACGCGGAGCGGATTCAGCACCGCCATCACGCGTGGTGCGCGCCGGTTAAGATCCTCCCTCAGGCAGTGCTCAAGCAGCGCAATATCGACCACACTGTTTCTCTTGGCAACCCCTATCCGTTCACAAAAGGTGCGGATGGACTCGGGTGTATACCCCCTTCTCCGCAATCCTGAAATGGTGGGCATCCGGGGATCATCCCAGCCGGACACATGTCCCCCTTCCACCAGCTCAAGCAGCTTTCTCTTGCTCATGACCGTGTAGCTCAGGTTGAGCCGGGCAAATTCAATTTGCCGGGGATGATACAGACCGAGCGAATCCAGAAACCAGTCGTACAATGGCCGGTGATCTTCGAATTCGAGCGTGCATATGGAATGAGTGATCCTTTCCAGGGAATCGGAAATGCAATGGGTGAAATCATACATGGGGTATATGCACCATTCATCAGCCGTCCGGTGATGGGACGCCCTGAGGATGCGGTACATCACCGGGTCCCTCATGTTGATATTCGGGGATCCCATGTCGATCTTCGCCCGCAGCGTCCGCGAACCGTCCGGAAATTCCCCCGCCCGCATGCGCGCGAACAAATCGAGATTCTCCTCAAGCGACCGGTGGCGGTATGGGCTGTCGATACCCGGTTCACTGAGCGTGCCCCGGTTTGCTCTCACTTCCTCCGGAGTCAGATCGCACACATATGCCTTTCCCCGCATGATCAGCTCCACCGCGCACCGATAGAGCTGCTCAAAATAATCCGAGGCATAATACATCCGGTCGCCCCAGTCAAACCCCAGCCACCTGACGTCTTCCTTGATGGAATCGACATACTCCACATCTTCCTTGCTGGGGTTGGTGTCGTCAAAGCGCAGGTTGCAGAGCCCGCCCCTGTATTCGGCGGCAAGGCCAAAATTGAGGCAAATGGATTTTGCATGACCTATGTGCAGGTAGCCATTCGGCTCCGGGGGAAAGCGGGTATGGACCCGACCTTCATACGTGTTTGAGGCCAGGTCATCCTCAATAATGTTCTTAATGAAATGTGACGGCGCGGTTCGCTCAGGAGCGCTCACTGCTTCACCGTGTGATATTTTTTCCATGGTTATAAACTGAAATGATTTAAAAATCATCAGGCTTCGTGCCGTTCACTCCGTTTCCGACTGCACAGTAGCAAGTTCCATACTATTTGTAAAGTATAAGTTTTTCGATTCAGTTTATCCTGCGCTGTCCTGCGGTAGAAAAGCAACATCAATATCAGTCATGGCCTTATAGAGGTTGTATCCGTTTGGTATTGGAGCAAAAACTTCCGGCAACCGTAAAGCATAAGCAGGCTGCCGGTCACTGAACTCACCGCCGCCTTTGCCTCTCACAATGATTCTACATTTTAAATAAAATAACTAAAGAAGTACCACTTTAAGCCGAAGAGATAGCTATTGTATTATAACCACTCAGCCTGTTTATCAGCGTGCGCGCGGAATGAGCAGATGCGGCACGCAAAAGCGGGCATGTCGACGGTAAAAATCGTGGTCGATTAATGAACCAGACGGCATCCACCAACCGGAATCTATCGAGAATGGAACCGGCGCGAAATCCTCTTCAAGCTAAAACAGCCGTGGGGCGGGACTCAAGCCTGAACAGCACGCTCAAGCGCGCCGAAAGGGGTCAAGCCTCACAGAAGCTTGGACAAATTCTTCTCAAGGAAGGATTGATAACCGCCGCCCAGCTGGATGAAGCATTAAAGATAATGGAAAAGTCCCACATCCGCCTGGGGCGCCTGCTGGTCAAGCTCGGCCATCTTGAAGAAAGGACGATCGTCGAATGTCTGGCCCGCCAATACAATTACCCGGTTATTGACATTGAAAATCATGTAATCCCTGAAAAGGTGATCAAGCAGGTTCCCTACGAACTTGCAAAAAAACACTTCGTTGTTCCGGTTGACTTCAGAGACAACACCCTCATCATTGCCATGGCTGATCCCACCGACAGCCTGGCTATCGAAGACATTCAATTCAAGACCAACCTCTCAATCAAGCCCACCCTTACCACCGAGCAGAATATCATCGAATGCTTTAAAAAATATTACCATATCGACGATAGGGAATTTAAAAGTTTTCATTTAAATACCATTGAGCTTGAAGAGGAAGATATCCGGGTCGAGGAGATAGAGGACTACGGAAAGCTGCTCTCTGACGCGGTTGACGAATTCGGCATCAAATATGACGATGACAAAGAGGCATCTGAAGCATTGTATTCGGCGGCCGACACACCCATCGTCAAACTGGTCCAGTCAATCATCACCAAGGCCATAAAGATTGGCGCCAGTGACATTCACATTGAACCGTTTGAAAAGGTTTACAATGTGCGCTATCGTCTGGATGGGGAGCTCTACCGGGTAATGAATCTGCCGCCCTCGATCAAGGAAGCCATATCGTCCAGAATCAAGATATTGGCAAATATGGATATCGCGGAAAGGCGCATACCCCAGGACGGAAGAATCAAGCTCAGGCTTGGACGCAACCGTGCCATCGACATACGGGTCAACACCCTTCCGACCATTTTTGGTGAAGGTGTGGTCATGCGCCTTCTGGACAAGTCAAACCTGAAGGTTGACCTGACCCAGCTGGGTTTTACACAGGAAGGTCTCAATAAATTTGAATCAGCGATAAGCAAGCCGTATGGCATGGCGCTGGTAACGGGACCGACCGGAAGCGGCAAAACCACCACCCTCTACTCCGGGCTCAATAAATTAAACACCATCAACAAGAAGATTCTGACCGCCGAAGATCCCATTGAATATAACTTTACCGGGATCAACCAGCTTCAGGTCAAGGAGGAAATCGGGCTTACCTTTGCCAGTGCACTGCGGGCGTTCCTTCGTCAGGACCCGGACATCATCATGGTGGGAGAAATCCGCGATCAGGAAACGGCTGAAATCGCCATCAAGGCCGCTCTTACCGGTCACTTTGTATTAAGCACCGTCCACACCAACGACTGTCCTTCAACCGTGGGAAGGCTCATGGACATAGGGGTAAAGCCTTATTTAATTGCCTCAGCGCTGACCATTGTTGTGGCCCAGCGGCTGCTGCGCTGCATCTGCGAAAAATGCAGTGCGCCTGTAAAGGAGCCGGATCCGCAGCTGCTCAGGGATGTGGGCATGGATCCCGATCAGCTGGAGGGGGTTGAATTATTCCAGGGCAAAGGATGTGACAACTGTTCCGGCACCGGGTTCAAAGGGAGGGTCGCTGTCTACGAAATTCTTCCCATTGATGACGACATGCGAAAGCTGATTATCAGCCCCAACTTCAGCGAGGTGAACTTGCGGGAACTTGCAGGCGAAAAAGGCATGCTCACCCTGCGCCAGGAAGCGCTCAGGAAGGTTATAGAAGGAGTCACTACGCTTGAAGAAGTGCTGCAGAAAACAACCGTCCTGGGATAAGTCGCACCGTCTTTCACCGCTGCCTGATTATCATCCGAATCCTTCCCGTTTCATTACCGTCTTCAGTCAGCCTGAATGCAGTGTTTGCCGGTAGACAGACTCCACTTTTTCCATTTGTCCGCTGAGGCTGAACTCGCTGCATATCCGCTGCCGTGCCGCCTCTCCCATTTTCCTGCGCAACGGCACATCCGTGACCAGCCTGATGATCGCCCGCGCCAGTTTTTCCTGCGTGTCGTCCACGACAAACCCGCTGACGCCATCCTGTACCAGCTCCGGAAGCATTCCCCGGTTGGCCGCAATGACCGGCTTTCCCATGGCCATCGCCTCGCGAACGGCCCGGCAGCTGCCGTCACTCCCCGGCACCAGGAAAATCTTTACGTCCAGGGCGGCAAGCAAATCCGGGTAATCATCAAGGTGATACCCGGTCATGATAATATTATTCTCAAGCCCGAGTTCATGTACCGGCTTTACGGCAATCTCCTCCATGCGCGTGCCCCTCCCTATCAGCAGCACCTTGAGACGGGGTATCTGTTCAATGGCCCGGGAAAGGGCCCTGATCAAAACGTCAAAACGCCGGTGCTTTTGCACGCGGGCCACAATCCCCGCCACCGGATCATCAGCGCTGATGCCGTACTTCTTCCGTACGGCGCTTCCATCAATCCCGGGATTAAATTTATCGCAATCGACGCCGGGGCAGATATTCCATATCCTGCCCGCCGGAATCCTGAAGGCATTGCCGATGGCCTGTCTCGCCGATTCCGAGACGGTTATGAGCGAATCGGTGCAATACTGTAACAGCAGGCGGTTTCGCAGCGTCGGACGAAGGCCCGGGCCGTCGTAGACAGTGCGGATAATCGGCACCCGGTATGCACCCGGCAAGCGCGCCCCGGCAGTCAGGAGATGGTCATTGGGCAGGTGTGTGTGCACCAGATGAAACCTTCTTTTTTGCAGAGCTGACCGGAGGCGGTACAGGTCGCTTACGTTCCGCCGGATGGTAAAGTGCTTGCTGAGGTACAATCCTCTTTCAATTTCCAGTCCCGCCTGCTCCGCCCGTTTTAAGAGAGAATCTTCAACCGGCTGCGGCGGAACGGCACAGGCAAAAACGACGCGATGTCCCTTGTTCATAAGGTGCACCGCCGCGTTCAGCGCGTGTTCGGCGGGTCCGGTCCATTTCCAGTTGCTGAAAATATGGAGCAGGTTCATGCAAGCCGTTCCCTGATGCATGGGTTTACGGTTCCTCAAACACCAGCCCGTAGGGCCTGGTGTTTTTTTTTCTGCCGATGTCCATAATCCGCCTGAAGTATTTTTTTGCCCCCGGTGCCGGCGATCTTCCCTTCGCGTAATGCCTGAAAAATGAAATGCGGTCAGCCGGCGTAATGCAGGCGGCAACTGATGCGTTAATCTGGGCCAGATTGTTTGCCCGCTGCGTGAAAGAAAGAGACTTCCTGAGCCGGACCCGGTCCAAATCGATGATGAACAGCTTCCAGGCATCCCCATCCTCACGCACCAGAATGTTATTTGATTTCATGTCTGCGTGATAAATGCCCTTGGCATGCATATCCCGGATCAATTCCGCAAGCGTTTGGATAAACCTTTTCTTCTGCTTCCGTGTCGCCGGCGACAAGGCACCGCCATAGCGGGAAAGCACATACTCATTGAGCTCGCACGCCCCTTCAATATACCGGGTAAAAAGCAGTGATCTTTTGGACAAAAGTCCGGATCGGTACTCAACCAGCGCCAGCGCATCCGGCGTCGGAATGCCCCTCACCCGCAGGGCCCTGGCACCAATCCAGTTTTGTCTGGCGCGGGAGGGAAAAAGCGTGTATCGCAAACGGGCAAGAAATGTCGCGCAGAACGATTCCCTGACCACAACCTTGTAATCGATTCCATCATGGGTCGCAGTAAGCAGGGAGATTGTTTCCTTGGCGGTTCTTTTCAAGGTCGCCGTAGTATCGCGGGAGGGGTATGCGTGCGCTTTAAGCAGCGTGTCCAGGAGACCCGCGGGGCATGTCTTGTGCCGGTAGATTCGGCAACCTGTGCCGGTAGAAACAGAAAATTCCGAGCTTTCCATGAGGCATCGCCTGGTCCTGCTCCTGAGGTGCGTGCTCCACAACTTTTTAGATGTGTGGTCAATCCGCCGCGCCAACTTTCTGAAATAATCCGGGGGCAGGTTTGACTGCCTGAGATAGGCTTTCAGGAATCGCACCTGGCCGGTCATCGATACTGATAATGAATTGCGCAGCTGTGCCAGGTCCCTCGCGCGCATCCAGAAGGGCACCCTTCCCGTGTGCCATGCCTTGTGAAAGTCAGCCAGCCACAGGTGGTAGCCGGTATCGCTTTCGGGCACAATCAGAATGTTGCCGGCATGCAGATCGCGGAAAAAAAATCCCCTGCTGTGTATCTCTGAAACCAGGCACGCTGCCTTCTCCTCCAGTCTCATTCTACCCGCGACGTCTCTCATGCCCGCGGCAAAATCGGTCAAAGGAATGGCGCCCGCAAGCGCCACTGTGAAAAGATATGCCTCCTGCAAAAAACCCCGCCTTCTTTTTTCTCCCCGGGCCAGCGGACGCGCCACCGGCAGGCCGCGCTCATACAGCTTGAGCATGTTCTTCCATTCAGCCGATGCCTTGGAAGGAAGGAGAAAATATTTTAGCTTCCCGGCCCCGACCGGCTTTTTGTAAAGCTTTGCAAAAAGCACCTCCGAAAGCTGCGGAACCCGGATAAGCATGCTGCGGCGCACCTTGTTTTCCCTGATGACCCGGCATTCATGACCCGGAACCGGCCGGAGCAGCATTCCCAGCGCCGCAGCCGGGATAAGCGGACGACAGGAGGCATCAATAATCCAGTGAATGCCGTCCTCCCGCACCGTGGAAAATGCCATGTTTCTATCTGGTAGTACGGCTGGATTGTCCATTCTTCCCGCGCTGCTGCAGTTCCCAGAGCTTTGCATACCTGAGAAACACATAAAAAGACGAGGCCACGGATATGATGAAACCGGGCAGCCCGTCCAGGAATCCCCGCTTGATGAAATAGGTGCCCAGAAATTTTAAAACGGGGCGAAAAACAAGCTGTCCCGCCGAAAACCGTGTCCCCTCCTCATCCAAAATGGTTGCGGTGATGGCGGAGAAATTGTCCACCGTTTGCAGCTGGTGGGACAGGTTCCGGTACACATAGTGCACAAGATCCGACTTTAAATATGCGCTGGTTCCCTCAAGCATAACCCGGTCATGAGGATCTTTTCCGCCCCATCGCCCTTTTGATTTCCTGAAGAGTCGCAGTTTGTAATCAGGATACCAGCCGCCATGATTAATCCATCGCCCCAGGTAAAATGAATGCCGCGGGAAAAAATATCCGTTCGCTGCCTGTGTCTCTCCTGAAAGGCATTCCTCTATTTCCCGCCTCAGCTCAGGAGAGACCCGCTCATCGGCGTCAAGACACAACACCCACTCGTGTCGGGCGAACTCCAGGGCGCAGTTTTTCTGCTTCACATGACCCTGCCACTCCTGCTGATAAACTTTTTCAGTATGTTTTTTGCACAGTTCGACGGTGCGGTCACTGCTCATCGAGTCCACCACGATGATTTCCTCCACCCATGAAATGGATTCAAGGCAGGCCTCAATATTCTTTTCCTCGTTGTAGGTAATTATACAGGCTGAAATCGGGGGTCGCATTGCGCTGTCATTCCGTTATCGATGTAAGTTGCTTCACTGATTGCCGCGGCGCAGGCCTGCCTGAAAGCGCCACATGTTCCCATGCCGCCGCCTCAACCTCCTCAACCGAGATTGACTCCATGCAGCGGTGGTCATGAGGGCAGCGGCGTTTCAGACACGGGCTGCAGTCCATGTGCTTTCGCAGCAGGCGGCTGCGCGCACCCAGCGGCGAGGTGGTGACAGGGTCCGTGGAGCCAAAAATCGCCAGGAGCGGCGTCTGCACAGCCGCTGCCAGGTGCATCGGTCCGGTATCATTGGTAATAAGCAAATGGCAGCGTTTCAAAAGGGCTGCCAGCCGCATCAGGTCTTCTCCCACCGCTCTGGCCACCCGACGGTTAAGGCTTAGATACATATAATTAATCAGATCCGCATTGTCAGATCCGCCGACAAGAAGCAGCCGGTTGCGAGAGGAGGAAAGCAGCCTGCGCGCAAGCCGTATGTACTTGTCAACCGGCCAGCACTTCGCCGGTCCGTAGGTGGAGCCGGGATTAATGGCTATTATGGCATGCTCGCCCGAAATATCGGCAGCCTCAAAAAAGGAATCAGCCCAGTCCGCTTCCTCCCTGCCGGTGTAAAGCCGGGGCAGTGACCGTGCACCGCGAGCCCCCAGATACTGTACCAGCCTGTAATAGTAATCAGCCTGATGGGCTTGCAGCAGTTGCCTGGATTCCTTCAGGCTGTGGGTGAGCAGGACGCCTCTCCCATTGGCAGCGTAGCCGACGCGAAATCGAACCCCGGCCAGCCAGGGCGTCAGGGCGGCACGCGGGGAACGGGGGAAAATAAGTGCCAGGTCGTACCCGGCTTCCCTGACCCTCCGTGCAAGCCGCGCCTCTTCTTCCAGGCACCGAATTCCGCCCGCGCCGGAACAGGATATAATCTCATCCACCCGGGGCGCGTTTCTGAAGAGTGGATGAAGATGATCACGCGCCAGAAGGGTGATGTGCGCCTTCGGCAGGAGGTTTCTGAGCGCCTCGATTGAAGGCAGGGTCAGAATGGTATCCCCGATCCAGTTAACCCCCCGCACCAGCACCTTTTCAATCGCGCCCAGAGGCGGCGGATCGATCATTGACTGACCTGCTGTCCAACAGCTGCCGGGTACGGCTTCGGGCCGCTTAAAAGTAAGGCCGCCGCGTTAAATACCTCTTCCGGTGTAATCGCGTTCATGCAGTCCACTCGGCTGCAATCCCTGATCCTGCAGGGATTGCAGGATACGTCCTTGCTGAGAACGATGAAGCGGCTGTGCTGATACGGCGCATTCACCACCGGATCGGTCGGGCCATAAATGACCACCGCCGGGGTTTTTACGAAGCAGGCTATGTGCATGGGGCCGCTGTCGCTGCCCACAAACAGCGCCGCGCGCCGGAAGAGTTCAGCCAGCTGCCTGAGGGAAATCCGTTCGGCAATAACAGAATCATGGCGCATGGTACCGGCAATCTCCTGAACCGTTTCCAGTTCCCCCGGCCCCCATGTCCATATGACCCGCGCACCAAGACGCTCGATCAGCCGGTCGGCAAGGATGGCGTACCCCGAGGGGTTCCATCGCTTGTAAAGTGTTTTGCGGCTTGTGCCCGGATGAATGGCAACCAGCGGAACGGCGGCTGCCAGGTCACGCTCTTTCAGAAAGCGGTCAATCGCAACGCGGTCATCATCGGTGACAGGAATAACCGGGTCGTAGCGGCCCGTCTCACTGATGCCCAGAAAACCGACAAAGCGAAGATTCCGGTCAACCCTGCTAATGGCCTTGGATCGTACGTCCACGTGATAATTGTTGAAAAGATGGTTGGCTTCCTTGCAATAGCGCCTGCCCAGACCGGCGCGAAACGGGGCCCCCGATAATGCGCTGACCAGACCGCTTTTTAAAATGCCGTGAAAATCAAGGGCCACATCAAATCTTTCACTTCGTATCTCCCGCAGGAGACGGGCAACTTCAGCTGCCGGATTAAAAAAGGTACGCAGGCGTCGAAGATCGCGTTTCCACCGGCTTCTCCTGAAAATGAAAACCCTGTCCAGGTCGGGATGGCCGCTCAGCAGATCCGACGAAGCGTCCTCCACCGCCCAGGCGATATATGCCGCAGGGAATCGCCGGCGCAGCGCTCGCAGCGCGGGAAGGGTACGGACAACATCACCGATGGCGCTCAATCGAACAATCAGAATCTTCCGCGGGTCATTAGGGGGAACGTTTCTCATTATCCGCACATGCCTTAATTTAAAATCTGTTCTTTGATTATATGGTCAGATTATTTTTTTTCAAGACATTTCTGTCATGCCCCGCTGCCGGCTTTTCGCCGTGGCGGCGCATAAAAATGCAAATTGTGCTGGAAAATTTGCCGCAGTGTGATACCATGCCCTCACACTGTCTCATGAGCATCTCATCTTTATGGCGTGCAACATCAACACATATCAGATCACATTTATGCCCAGCATACGGCTTAAAATTTTAAATGGCTACGTGTTCAGGGAGCTGTTCAGCCCGTTTCTGGTCAGTCTGCTTATCTTCAGCATGATCCTGCTTATGGGAAGAACCTTAAGGTTTTCAGATCTTCTCATCAACAAGGGTTTGGCCCTGCTTGACCTCGCGCAGCTGATCACCTACATTTTCATCCCCGTTTTGGTTTATATCATTCCCATGTCGGTACTGCTTTCCGTCCTGCTCGCACTTGGCAGGCTGTCGGTAGACAACGAGATTACCTCGATGAAATCCTCCGGCATCAGCCTGTACCAGCTTATTGTACCCGTCGGGGCATTTTCATTCATTGCCTTTTGCCTTACCGGCATGATCATCATTTACGCCTATCCCTGGGGCTTCGCCTCCCTGAGAGAATTCGCCTACAAAATCGCCAGGACAAGCTCGGAAATAGGGCTGCAGGAGCGTGTTTTTAACGATTCGTTTGACGGCATGATCATCTATGCGGATAAAATATCCGTGCGCGGCGGAAGCATACAGGGCATTTTCATTTCAGACCGTCGCGACCCGGCCATATCAACCACCATACTTGCCAGGGAGGCCTTCATAGAGTCTGATCCGGTTGCACTGTCCATAAACATGAGGCTTTACAACGGACAATTCCATCGTGTGAGCAATGACCTTGAGACCATTCAGATGGGCAACTTCGACACCTATGACATCGTCCTGGATCTCAAATCCGCCTTCGGCGAACTCAAAAAGAAAAAGCGCAAATACCGGGAGATGTCTCTTTCAGAAATGCTTCGCTCTCTTAAAATGAGCGGCATGCAGAAACAGGAATTGATCGAAATCAAAATAGAGTATCACAAAAAATTTGCCATCCCTTTTGCCTCGTTTGTTTTTGGTTTGATCGGCATTCCTCTCGGCATACGAAAAATACGCGGCGGAAAATCATACGGTTTCACCATCAGCCTTCTGGTCATTCTGGCCTATTACCTCCTGATGCTGATGGCTGAGACGCTCGCCAAAAACAGCCTGCTCAGACCGCTTTTTGCCATGTGGCTGCCCAATGCGGTTCTGGGCGCTCTGGGATTGCTGCTGATGCGCGCCGCAGCCCGGGAAAATCCGCCTGCCTTCGCGCAGTACTGTATCAGGGTTTTTGCACGCTTTCGCGATCAGGCGAATCGCTTATTGAATGCCCGCTGACAGCACCCGTATTCGGCATTTTTCCCCCGAACATGCTTTCCCCATACCATGGCGAAGAGCGCTTCCATTCCGGCACAGTGCAGTTTCCTTGAGCAGGGCACTGTTTCCGCCCTCATTAAAGATGCATACAGGACCGGGCTGCTCAAGCTGGGCGTGATGGATCCCTGCCGGTTCCTGATGCGCAGCTTTCACCATGAACAGCGGCTCTTCACCGGAAGGGGATCTCTTGTCTCCCTGCCGCTTGAAGAAAGCGGAGGCGCCCGCGTGGTTATCAAGCAGTGCCTGCGAGGCGGGCTCATCCGCCACCTGAGCCGCGAGATTTTCTGCGGCGGCAACCGCCCGTTCGAGGAGATGCGCGCCAACCGTGCCATCATTGAGAGAGGTATAAAAACAGCCGAGATAATCGCCGCGGTAAAGGAAAAGCTGCCGGGACCGTTCTACCGGGCTTTTATCCTCTCTCTGGAACTCCCGGGCTGCACCGATTTAACCTCTTATTTCGATCTGCTCAAGGGCCGGACGCTCGAGCAGCGGTTCAGTGCCAAGGCTGGCGTCTTTGAGGAGGTTGCGCGCGCATTTTCCGCCATGCACCGCAGCGGCATCTACCACCGGGACCTCCACCTGAAAAACGTCCTCCTGCGAGAAGGGGAATCGCAGCCATCGCCGGAGGTGTTTATCATCGATTTCGACCGGGCAATTCTGAAAGACAGGCTTCACCCCGGCGAAAAGCTGGACAACCTTATGCGATTTAATCGATCGATTGAAAAATACCGGGTGTTCAGCGGGACGGTTACCAGGGGAGACCAAATGCGATTGTGCCGCGCCTACCTGGCAGAGAACGAGGATGCCGCACGGCTGCTGCCGCGGGCCCTGAAGCGGTACCGGGTGATGACCAGGCTGCGCAGGATCAAGTGGGGCTTTCGCGCCCGCATGTCAGGGAAAGGCGCAGGATTACGTTAGGTTTTTCAATAAGCATTTCGCAGTCTGTTCAAAAACATCCAGATGCAAGGCACGCGAAATGCTGAGGAATGAGGCGTACTTTTCGGTACGTCGCAATGACGAAGGATGAGCGTAACGCGGCAGATGGGTGTTTTTCAACAGACTGCTAGGCCAGTGGGCTGGCCTCATCGATAAGCATAACCGGTATGTCATCCTTGACGTGGTAGACCAGCCTGCAGTGATGGCAGATGAGCTGCTCTTCTTTTTCGCGATATTCAAGCTCCCCGGTGCATCCCGGATCCCTCACGCACTTGGGGCAGGCGAGAATTTCAAGCAATTCCTTTTTAAGCGCCATATCCTTCTCCTTTCTTTTGTTCCGGCAACGCCTCAACGGTAGGAAGCGCTCAGCCAGTCCCATTCCGCTTTAAGCCCCGCCTTCAATCCAACCCGGGGACGGTAGCCAAGCTCTTTCCCGGCCCGGGTGGTGTCGGCCAGCGTATGTTTCATGTCCCCTCGCTGACTTTTAAGGTATTTCACCCGCGCGCGCCTGGAGGCAATTTCCTGGATGGTGTCGAGCACCTCATTAAGCATCACCCTCGATCCGCCGCCGACATTAAAGACCTTCCCCGACTCCGCACATTTCATCCCCAGCA
Organism: uncultured delta proteobacterium; assembly: GCA_963793865.1. GTDB lineage: Bacteria > Desulfobacterota > WTBG01 > WTBG01 > WTBG01 > CAZWCD01. The sequence goes on along the minus strand of CAWCBP010000001.1, from coordinate 885,504 downwards.
TATTCGCTTCAACCGCGTCAGCCACAAAGGTGAAATCCCGCGTCTGGGAACCGTCACCATACACCTCAATCACATCGTCCTGCAGCAGAGCCCGCATAAACCGGTGAAATGCCATGTCGGGTCTCTGGCGGGGACCGTACACGGTGAAATAGCGCAGTGAGATAATGGGAATGGCATAATTGTAGGCATAGGTATGGCAAAGATGTTCAGCCGCCAATTTTGTGACTCCGTAGGGGGAGACCGGCTGGGGAATGCTGTCCTCGCTCAGGGGCAATGCAGCTGAGTCGCCATAGACGGAGGAAGAGGAAGCGTAGACAAACCGTTCAAGCTCCTTGCCTTTGCACGCCTCCAGCAACAGCTGCGTCGCCAGGATGTTCAAGGAAGTGTAAACCTCAAACTCCTTTCCCCAGCTCGCTCGAACACCCGCCTGCGCCGCTTGATGAAATACATGCGTGATTCCCTTAAGAAGAGCGGCGAGATCGAGTTCCAGAAGATTTCCCTCCACGAAGGTGAATCCGGACCGGGAGAGCAGCCCTTTCAGGTTGCCTTCCTTCACTGACCGGGCATAATAGGGGGTAAAACAGTCAACTCCCACCACTTCATGGCCTTCTTCAAGCAGCCGTTCCGCAAGGTGCGAGCCTATAAAGCCGGCAACACCGGTAACCAGTGAGCGCATTGTCCGTGTTCTCCTTTCCTGTTTCAAAACCTGGAACTGTTAGACTTCCTGCAAAAGCCCCTTTATATATTATGTTCCCGATGCGCATGATGTGCGCATGAACAATCCGGCAGCCTCCATTACCTCATCCACCCCGATTTCATTCATGCACAGCATTGAAGCGCAGCTCCTCTTATAGCAGGGACTGCATGATACCTGCTTTCGCACTATCTGTGACCGGTTCGTGTACGGTCCGGTTCTCCATGGCGCCGTGGGTCCAAAAATGGCTACAATGGGCGTTCCCACTATTGCGGCAAGATGCATCGGCCCGGAATCCGTGGTTATCATAATCTGCGCCCTTTTTATCAGGCAGGCCAGCTCTTTGAGACTGGTGCGCCCGGCGGCGTTGACCGCCGGATACCGCATGCGGGAAATAATTCCCTCAATGAACGCGGAATCGCCGCCGCTTCCGGTATAGATAATTTGTGCATTATACCCGCTAATGAGCCGGTCGGCGAGGGCTGCCGTTTTCTGCGCATCCCAGCGTTTTGTTTCCCAGCCGGCCGGTGCGTTAACCAGCATGAGGGGCCTTGCAGGGTCAACCCCGCAGGAGCGAAGCAGTGCATCGACACTCCTTTCATCCATCTCGCCCAGCATGACCGCGCCGCCCGGAGCATCCCGATCAACGGCAGGCATGGCCGTTGACCGGTTCTCAACCGGGCACGGACCGGGCGCTGCGCCGCCTTTCATGGTGTCTGTGCCCTGAGCCGATGCCGCCAGATTCAGCGCATGCTTTACCAGGGCTATATTTTTGCTGACCGCGTGCGCATCGGCCGGAAGCGGAGCCATTCTATGCCTCAGGACCAGGTAGCTCAGCTCGCGCGTTCTGTCATAGCCAACCGTGTGAATGCCCCTGCTGAGCATGACCAGCACGGCACTCTTGCAGAGCCCCTGGAAGTCAATCACCAGGTCATAGGTTTCCTCTCGCAGCTCCCTGACAAAGGCAATAACCTCCCGAAGGGTTTTCAGCCAGCGCGCCGGCCTGCTGAGATTTGCGAGCCATTGCCTGCGCCTGGATACGATAACCTTGTGAAGATGGGGGTGTCCGACAACAATGCCGGCCGCCTTTTCCTCCACCACCCAGGTAATCGAGCCGCCCGGAATATTGTCATGCAGCAGCTCAAGTGCGGGAAGGGTGTGAATCACATCACCGATGGCACTCAGCTTGACTATCAGTATCTTCATGGTTCGGTGACCGGATATCATGTATGAGCCATCGGGCCGCGTCCAGCAGGTCCTCCGCCACATAGACCGGTTTCGCTTCCGGATCCGGGGGCATGAGCCTGTATTCTTCAGCGCCATAGCCGGTAAGCACCAGTATCCCTTTGACCCCGGCGCGGCAGGCGCACTCCAAATCGGTGCGCTTATCGCCCACCAGGTAGGAGCGGGAGAGGTCAATGCCGTGATCCCGTGCAGCGCGCATCAGCAATCCCGCGGCCGGCTTCCTGCAGTCGCACTCTTTTCGATAGGGTTCTATAATGCCCTCAGGATGATGGGGACAATAATAGATACCGTCCAGGCAGGCCCCGTACTCTTTCAATAGCTCCTTCATGGCGAGGTTCATGTCCGCAATCGCCTCTTCAGGGAAAAATCCGCGCGCAACCCCCGACTGGTTGGTGATAACCACGGCGGTAAGCGCGTTCCGGTTAAAAAGGCGTATGGCATCCCCGGAGCCGGGAAGCAGCTGCAGCCGGCGGGGATCGCTTATATATCCCTCTTCCCTGCATATGACCCCGTCCCGGTCAAGAAACACCGCCTGCTTCATGGCTTACACCCGCCCGGCCAATTGCCGATTCATTTTTTCATTTTCTGCCCGGTTGAGCGCGTGTGCTTAAACACCCGCTTGAAAATCCCGTCGACCGCTTGCAGATGCCGTTCCAGCGTGCAGGTCCGCTCTATCTCCTTGCGGTTGAGATGCGTCATGATCTCCCGGTCCTTGAGCACGAGCGGCACAAAGTCCCGGCCGGTGTCCCATGCCCGGTGGGCGATTTTCTGCACCAGGCGGTAGGCATCTTCCCTGCTCATCCCTTTATCGACCAGCATCAGCATTATGGTCTGGGAGTAAAAGATGCCGTTGGTAAGCTCCAGGTTCCGCTTCATCCGGTGGGGATAAATCACCAGCCCGTCGATCAGCCGGGTAAAGCGATTAAGCATGAAATCAATCACGATGGTGCTGTCCGGCCCGATGACCCGCTCCGCCGAGCTGTGGCTGATGTCCCGCTCGTGCCAGAGCGGGACGTTTTCCAGCGCGGTGAGCGCGTAGCCTCGAACCAGGCGGGCAAGCCCGGAGACATTTTCCGAGAGTATGGGGTTGCGCTTGTGGGGCATTGCCGACGATCCCTTCTGGCCCGGCGAAAAATATTCCTCGGCCTCGCTTACCTCGGTCCGCTGCAGGTGCCTGATCTCCTGGGCAAAGCGATCGAGCGAGCTGGCGATGAGGGCGAGGGTGGTAAAATAGTGCGCGTGCCGGTCCCGCTGAATAATCTGCGTCGACACCGGGTCGGGCTTCAACATGAGCTTCCGGCACACGTATTCCTCCACCGAGGGCGGCACGTGGGCATAGGTGCCGACCGCGCCGGAAATCTTGCCATAGCTGATCGATTCCCTGGCGGCCTGCATCCGCTCACGATGTCTCTTCATCTCTTCATACCAGAGTGCCATTTTCAGGCCGAAGGTAATCGGCTCAGCGTGGATGCCGTGCGTCCGACCGATCATCACCGTATTTTTGTGCTCCCGGGCCTTTGTCTCGAGAACCGCAAGCAGCCGCTCCATGTCCTTTAGTATCAGGTCCGCCGCCTCGCGCAGCTGCAGCGAAAAGGCCGTATCCAGGATATCCGATGAGGTCAGTCCCAGATGAATGTACCGCGCATCGGGTCCGACATGCTCCCCCACGCTGGTGAGAAAGGCGATGACGTCATGCTTGGTTTCTGCCTCAATGGCGTCAATGCGGGCCACGTCAAAGGAGGCCTTTTTCTTAATGGTCTTCCACGAGGCATCGGGGATTTTCCCCAGGCGGTTAAGCGCTTCACAGACGCACAGCTCAACATCAAGCCATTTTCGGAACCTGTTTTCGGCCCTCCATATTCGGGCCATCTCTTCCCTGCTGTAGCGCTCAATCATCGGCACTCCCCCTTTGGCAGCTGTAAACCTGATGAATGCGACCACGCATCACGAGAGCATGGCCTCATCCCGCAATGTCCGCCGCAAAACTTTTCCCACCGCTGTCTTCGGCAATTCACTTTTAAAGATGATTTTTTTTGGCACCTTGTACTTCGCCAGGTGTTCCCGGCAGTATGCGAGCAGCTCATCCTGTGATGCCTGCATTCCCTCCTTGAGAACAACGAAGAGAACCACCTTTTCCCCCCGCAGGCTGTCCGGAACTCCTACCGCGCCGGCATCGGCAACCAGGGGATGCATCAGCACCACCTCGTCGATTTCGTTGGGATAAACATTGAATCCCTCGGAAATGATCATGTCTTTCTTTCGCTCCACGATATAAAAGTACCCTTCCGTATCCATCCGCGCGATATCCCCGGTATGAAGCCAGCCGTCTCTCAGCGCCCGGGCTGTTTCATCCGGATTGCGCCAGTAGCCCTTCATCACCTGCGGCCCCCTGATGCACAGCTCGCCGGCCTCTCCCACCTCCACTTCGCGGGAGCCGTCAGTCAGGTCGACAATTTTGCAGTCGGTATCGGCCAGGGGAAGACCGATGCTCCCCGCCTTCCGTTCCCGGTGCACCGGGTTGGAATGGGTGACCGGGGAGGCTTCGGTGAGACCATAGCCCTCCAAAATGATCCCGCCGGTTCGTCTTTCAAAATCCTTCAGCACCTGCACCGGAAGCGGGGCCGATCCGGAGACGCAGTACCTGACCGAAGAGATATCCCATTTTTCGATGTCCCGATAATTGTTCAGCGCAGCATAAATACCAGGTATGCCCGGAAAAAAGGTGACACCGTATTCCTTGATGGCCTTGAGCACGTCCCGCGGTGCGAAGCGGGGAATCAGCACCATGGAGCCGGCAGTGGCAATCGAAAGATTCATGCACACGGCAATCCCATAGGTGTGGAATAGCGGCAGTACCGTCAGGAATACTTCACGGCCTCGCCTGATGATGTAATACCATGCAGCCATCTGCGCGGTGTTGGACACAATATTGCCATGGGTGAGCTCCGCGCCTTTGGAGATGCCGGTGGTACCGCCCGTGTACTGTAGAATGGCTATGTCTCCAGGGGCGATTTCGGTCGCCGGCGGCGACCGCTGCAGCATGAGATCGCGAAATACAACCGTTTCGCAGCTCCGCTCACGCCGTGCCGCACCGCCCTCTTTCGGCTTGAGCAGGGGATAGACCATTTTCTTCAGCGCCGGGAGATAATCCGAAACCGCGCCGACGACGCAGATGCTGCCGGGCGACCGGCCCATCACCGCCTGTGCGCGGGCGGAAAAAAGGTCCAGGGTAATCAGCACGCGGGCACCGGCGTCTTCAATCTGCTTTGCAATCTCCCGCTCCTGATACAGGGGGTTAATCGGAACGGCAATCGCCCCCAGCCTGAAGATGGCGTAGAAGGAAATGACCGCGGGAGGACAGTTCGGCAGCAGCAGGGCGACCCGGTCGCCCTTCCTCACGCCGAGCTTATGCAGCCCTGCGGCACAGCCGTCAACCTGCGCGTCAAGACTTCGGTAGCTGATCCTGGCTCCCTCAAAAATGAGGGCGGGGCGATCCGGAAACGACCGGGCGCTCTCGCGCAAAAAGTGATCGATGGGGTTATCCGGATACGAAAGAGTGCCGGGCACCTCCGCTGTATAATGATTTTCCCACAGTTTATTCAAGCTCTATCCGTCTCCTCTGATGGATGCTGTCGCTTTGAAACGTTGACCATATTAAAATCGCCACCTGCAATTGTCAATTGAAATTACCCCCGGCGCTCATGGAACCGCCCGCAGTGATTTTGAGATTTTATTTGACCGGTATTTTTTTGCTGCTATTATGAGCAGGCCGAGAGTCACCGGCCGTCACGCTGCCCGGGTTGGTGCACCTGTATCCGCTCCGGCGTTGTTCACATTATTCACGCACACATGAGCATATGCGCACAAAAACATTTTTTCTGATCGTCACCTCTGCATTCCTGCTGGTCATGAGCTTTCCCGGGATTGAACAGCCGTTTTGCATCTGGTTCGCCCTGGTCCCGCTCATCTACATCATGGAAGGCAGGAGCACGTACCGATGCTTTCTTCTGGGGTGGCTGTCCGGCTTTCTTTTCTACACCGGCCTTATCTACTGGATTGTGGTGGTTACCACCACCTACGGCAAGCTTCCCTATCCGGTGGGAATCGTGCTCATGCTTCTGCTCTCCGGTTATCTGGCCCTGTACATGGGAGTTTCCTTCGCCCTGGCCCGTTTCGTGGAGGTAAAATCCTCCCTTCCCTTTCCGCTGCTGCTTCCTTTCTTCTGGGTGGCGCTGGAATACGCGCGCTCCTTTCTCTTCAGCGGTTTCCCCTGGGAGAATCTCGGCTATTCCCAGTATCGGCAACTGACGCTCATGCAATGCGCGGACATTACCGGCGTGTACGGCATCAGTTTTTTAGTCGTCTGGGTCAATGCGGCGGTGTACCTGCTCATTCGGGGCATTGCCCTCACAAGGATTCCCTGGAGATCCGTTGCGCTGACCATTGCCATGCTGGCTGCAATATTTCTTTATGGCAGGTTCAGGATTCAGGAAGTCTCAGTGCTGTCCCCTGCATCATCTCCGATTGATGTCGGCCTGGTCCAGGGCAACGTCGCGCAGGACATAAAGTGGGACAAGAACTTTTTGGATGAGACCCTCAACAGACACCGGGCATTAACCCGAAGCGCGCTGGAGGCGGGGGCAAAGCTGGTCATCTGGCCGGAATCGGCCACACCGTTCTACTTTCAAAATGAGCCATACTATCAGCAGGCATTGTTCGATCTCATCCGAAACCGGGATGCGTATCTTCTCATCGGAAGTCCCGCGTTCGCGGCGGAAAACAGGCGTCTCATCAGCTTTAACAGCGCCTTTCTGCTTTCCCCCGATGCAGGCATCGCGGGGCGGTATGACAAAATGCATCTTGTCCCCTACGGCGAATACGTCCCCCTGAAAGGGCTCTTCTTTTTTGTGGATAAAATGGTCGAGGGGATCGGAGACTTCAGGCCGGGTAAAAGCATTTCCCTGATGCCGCTGCCGGACTCTGATTTCGGTGTGCTCATCTGCTATGAAATTATCTTCCCCGATCTCACCCGGCGCTTCGTGAAACAGGGGGCGGACTTTCTGGTCAACATCACCAATGATGCATGGTTCGGCAACACCAGCGCCCCTTATCAGCATTTTTCCATGGCGGTTGTCAGGGCAATTGAAAACAAACGGTATATCGCCAGGGCGGCCAATACCGGGATCAGCGGCATTATATCTCCCCTCGGTGAAATAGAGGCGGCAAGCGCCGTCTTCTCCGAGGCTTCTTTGATCGGCAGCGTAAGCCCTCTTCAGCTCACCACCCTGTACACAAGATACGGGGACGTTTTCGCAATTTCAATCACCTTTGCGGCCATGATGCTGCTGGCGGCGGCCGTCAAAAAATCGTTTGTAAAATCAATTTGATAAATGGGTTCAAATAAAGTATCGTATCCGTACATTTGTGATGGCAAACAGTCGAAGGAGGTACAATGTCTTTTAATGATCTTGAATCCCGGTTGCAGGAAATAACCAATAAAATAAACGGATTAAGAGGTTATCTTTGAAGTAGACGACCAGGAAAAACGGTTCTGCGAACTGGGGAAAAAAATAGAGCAGCCGGACTTCTGGGATGACAACGCGCTGGCCCGGACCCTTTTAAAGGAAAGAAAGGTGGTAAGCACGGTTCTCGACACATGGAAGCACCTTCATGCGCAATGTGAAGACAACCTGATTCTGCTTGAACTTGCCCGCGAAGAAAACGATGAGGCGGTAGCCCGGGAAATAGAAGCCAACCTTACAGCGATTGAAAAAGCGGTAGCCGAAGTTGAATTCCGGCACATGCTCAAGGAAGAGCATGATATTAACAATGCCTTCGTGAACATCAATGCCGGCGCGGGGGGAACAGAGGCCCAGGACTGGGCGGAAATGCTGCTGCGCATGTACCTGCGGTGGGCGGAAAAAAAGGGCCTCAAGGCGGAGATAATTGAAATTCTCGCCGGCGATGAAGCGGGGATAAAAAATGTCACCTTTTCGGTCACCGGCGATTACAGCTACGGCTATCTCAAGGCCGAGGCGGGCATTCACCGCCTGGTGCGCATCTCGCCCTACGATGCCGGCAAGCGGCGGCATACCTCCTTCGCCTCGGTTTTTATTTATCCCGACATCGAGGACGAAATTGTGGTCGATATCGACGAATCCGAGCTGCGCATTGACACCTTCAGATCCAGCGGAGCCGGCGGCCAGCATGTCAACAAAACCGATTCCGCCGTGAGAATTACCCATCTGCCGACCGGCATAGTGGCCCAGTGCCAGAACGAGCGCTCCCAGCATAAAAACAAGGCCATGGCCATGAAGGTCTTAAAGGCCCGCCTGTACGAAGAGCAGCTCAAGGAGCAGGCAAAGAAGATTGATGAGCTGCACAGCTCGAAGAAGGCTATTGCCTGGGGCAGCCAGATACGATCATACGTGCTGCAGCCCTACCGGCTGGTGAAGGATCACCGCACCAACCTGGAAATGGGCAATGTGGACGCGGTCCTTGACGGCGACATTGATCAGTTTATCACTGCATTCCTGATGATGCCTCGTTGAAAGGTTGACTTTTATTACGGCTGATAAGCTTATGGATCGACGGTCGCCCCTTTCACCGATGAGATCAATGTATCTTATATGAGGAGGATACCCTCTTTGTCCAATAACGAGATTGCCGCTTGTCATTCTGCGCGCAATGACAGAATCTTGTGTTATCAGCTCAGGAGTAAAAGCCGACGAAGAATCTTATACAATCAATGCACATGTTATAAAGCAGGAGATTGCTTCGGCTGCGCCTCGAATGACAGTGTATGTCACTGATTACTTATGTATGAACTTTGAGGTCGATACTCGTTAGCTTAATTTAATATCCGAAAGAGATTGAGGAATTGAACTCATACCTGGTCATCATTCTGCTTATCATCGCCGGCGATTTCATCCTGGGGCTTGTGGTTGATTCGCTCAACATGAGGCACCTGAGCACAACCCTGCCGGAAGAATTCGAAGGATGGTATGACGCGGAGCGCTACCGGAAATCACAGGACTACCTGAGGGAGAACACCCGGTTTCGTTTGCTGGTGGATGCGATTACCACGCCCATCACCGTCGCCTTCATTCTCCTGGGGGGTTTTAATCTGGTGGACCTGGCTGCCCGGAGTTTCGGCTGGGGCCCCATTCCCACCGGCCTTATTTTCGCGGGGATGCTCATGCTGGCCTCACAGCTGCTCTCCATTCCCCCCTCCATCTACAGCACCTTTGTCATTGAGGAAAAATACGGATTCAATCGAACCACCCCGAAAACCTTTGTCCTGGATATTCTCAAGAGCTGGCTTCTTGACCCTGCTCATCGGAGGCATCATCTTCTCCTGCATACTCTGGTTTTTTGAACAAACCGGGGCCTTCGCCTGGGTCTACTGCTGGCTGGCGGTGGTCATCTTTCAGCTCATCATTACCTACCTGGCTCCGATAATCATTCTTCCTCTCTTCAATAAATTTTACCCGCTGGAGGACGGCGAACTGAAAGATGCGATACTCCGCTACGCACGGGAGCATAATTTTGCCTTGAGGGGCGTTTTCGTCATGGATGCTTCCCGGCGCTCAGCCAAGTCCAACGCCTTCTTCATCGGGTTCGGTAAATACCGCAGGATCGTACTCTACGACACCCTGGTTAAAAAACATACCGTGGGCGAGCTGGTTTCAATTCTCGCCCATGAAATGGGCCACTATAAAAAGCGGCACATTGTAAAATCCCTTCTGCTTTCAATCCTTACCACCGGACTCATGTTTTTTATTCTATCCCTGTTTCATTAACAACCGGGGGTTGTTCAGCGCATTTCAAATGGAGCACACATCCATATATGCCAGCCTCTTCTTCTTCGCTTTTCTCTACACCCCCATTTCCCTGCTACTTTCCATCGCGGGAAAAATCCTGTCGAGAAAATATGAATTCGAGGCTGACGCCTACGCGGCGCCCAACCTACAAAAAGCCGTCGTCCATGATCGCCGCCCTGAAAAAACTGACCGTTGACAACCTCTCCAATTTAACCCCCCATCCCGTTAAAGTATTTCTCAGCTACAGCCATCCCCCGGTGCTCCAGCGGATACGCGCCCTGAAAGCATACCCTGATGAAGCGTGGACACTGACGGCTTCCGCGCAAGCCGATGCATGATAAAGGATGATTGATGAATGAGACTTAACGGCGTCATTTTCGACCTGGACGGGACACTGATTGATTCACTTACTGCATATACCATGGCCTTCAACCGGACGGTGGACCGGCACCGCCTGCTGCCGATTGACCTCCGCGAAATGACCGATCTGATGAATCAATTTATTTCACTCGATCAGATGCTGCACAGAACCTACCCTCACCTGAGCGCTGAAGCGAGGGCTGGGTTCATGAAGGAGATGAGAAACGAATTCATCGCCCTTTCGGCGGAACACATCACCCTCAAGCCGCACGCAAAGGAAGTATTGGGTGAACTGAAAGAACAGGGCAAGAAGATAGGCATTGCCACCGGCAGGATGTCGGAGGGAGATTCCAAATGGCGGGAGCTGAGGAATTTACAAATCGACGACCTGGTTGACGCTGTCGTCACTGCCGGAGAAACCAGGCCCAAGCCTGACCCGGCATCACTTATCAAATGCGTATTGGATCTGGGCCTCACGCCTGATGCGTGCGTGTTCGTCGGCGATTCCCGCGCGGACATCATCGCCGCCAGATCCGCGGGAGTCATCTCAATAGCCATCCCCACCGGGGTCGCCAGCCGGCAGGATCTTGCCGAGGAACAGCCTCACTATATTATCGATTCTCTTGCCATGCTTCCTGAACAACTCTCTGCGCTTTGCGATGACTGACCGGGCATTTCGTCAGTATGCCACCCTTTCCAAGAAAATATTTGAAACGGTTGACATAACATAACAAATTTATTAGAATGCAAAATTAAAAGTGTGCTATAACGATGCAGCTAACAGAAAAGGAGGATACTATGAAGAGAAGAAGCAGCGTTTGCAGGATATTGTTTATTGGGCTGGTTGTGGCAGCGCTTTATTCTGTCCCGTGAGCCGCCATCGCTGAGGAGGTCGGCTTTTGCCAGGCAGCCGCTGAATCACTCACCGGTGATGTCTATGCCAATCCCGAGCGATGGAAGTCACTGTCCATTTACACACTTTTTAGCGAAGGCTGGAATGAGCCGTGGGTGAGCCCTCCCACCGGCGAAGGCTATGCTCCGCGCCAGGGGTGGATCAACGCATCAGACGGTGTCTTCTACCGCCTCGGCATCGGGACCTTTGGTTATTCAAACGGTGCTGAGCGGCTGGGCGATCGCTACACCGGCGGGCTCACATTGTACGCCCCATTGAGCAGGCGACTGGAAGTGCAGTTTGATGTCCCCTTTGTTGATTCCTTTGACGGTCATACCGACTTTGGCGACCTGCAAATTACTCCCCGCATCATTCTATCAGAAACCAAGGCGGCCTCCGAATCCTTTAACCTGTCCATTCGCATACCCACCGGCGATAAAGATAACGGGAACCGTTCTGCCGTGCTCACCCCGAATTACCAGTTCTGGACAAATCATTGGAAAGGGCTTGTGCTGCGCGGCGGGCTGGGAATGGCCATCCCGGTACATAATCAGCGCGACACCGGCGCCCGTACCGCAATCGTGGGAAACTTTGCCGCAGGCTATTATTTCACCGAGCATGACGCCGCACCCTTTGGCGATTTTGTCACGTATGTCGCCGCCAATTACAGCCAGGCAGTGGATGATCGGGATGATTCCAAGACTACCTCTCTCAGCCTTACCCCCGGTTTCAGGACCCATCTGGGAAATAACTGGTATTTGCTCGGCGGGGTTGAGGTTCCGACCACCAAGCCCAAGGCATATGATTATCAAATACTGAGCGGATTAATGCTGGTATTCTAAGCAGGGAAACGGGTTTTAAATCCCGCCGCACTGCTCTTTATGTGAACGCAACTGCCCGATCAGATATTTTCTGACCGGGCAGTTTCCTTTCTCAGATCCTGCTCGGCGAGTATCCTCCCGGTGTAGGCGCACGGGTCCCTGCTTGCCACATACAAGGCGTATGATGCCCACATCTCCGGCTTATACCATGATGACTTGTCAGCGGCAGGGTTCAAATACGACCATCCTTCGGTGACGGTGTTGTCCACCATAAGCACGTTTACGGCAATCGAATATGGTTTCAGTTCTTCGGCAAGTCCTATGGTAAAACGGTTTACCGCCGCCTTGCTCACATCATAGGCCAGTCCGGTCATGGGATCATGTCCCGGCTCAAGCGCGGCCATTGATGATAGATTAATAATGTGGCCTCCCTTCTGTTCCATCATCTGCGGGAGAACCGCCCTGGTGCAGAGGACTGTGCCGCGGAGATTCACCCCCAGAATTTCATCCCATTTTTTTTGCGACAGCCTGGTAAATAATGCCGGCCGGTTGGTAGCGGCATTATTAATCAGGATATCAATGCGATGAAATGCCTCGAGGGTCTGCCGCACCATAGTATCAACGCTCCGCTCATCGGCAACGTCGGTAGGAACGGGAAGCGCCTTTCCGCCTTCAGCTGCGATTTGATCGGCGGTTTCATATATGGTCCCGGCGATAAAACGAGACTTCTCCACTGTTCTGGCGGCAACAGTCACCATTGCTCCTTCCCGTGCAAATGCCATCGCAAAAGCCCTGCCCAGTCCACGGCTTGCACCTGTTACCACAACGACCTTATCCTTGAACATCATTTCTGATTCCTTTACTGCAGTAACGATTTATTCCCGTTAGACCAGTCTACGTGCGCCTGTCATTCAAATAGCGCTGGAAGGTTTCCTCGTGGTCTGTTTCATCGGCGAGCACAGCTGCCAGAACCGACGCCACATCGGCATATTCCTGAAATTTTTCCAGCTGACGGGCGTAGCGATCCCTGGCTTCCGTTTCCAGCTTCAGGTCCGTCTCCAGCATGGTTTTTATGTCGCTGCTTTGATCAACCTTCCACTCTTCAAAAGTCGGGGTGCCGCCATAGCGGCTGATCAGGTCCGAGAAGAAGAGCATGTGCGACATTTCATCGAGCGCCGCGGACTTGAATGATTCGGCAAGCATGATGTCCTGGTTCCTAGCGCTGATTCGGTGACAGATATATTGCAGGACCGCCCTGAATTCACTATTCATGTTGCCGTTCAAGGCATCGAGAATCTCCGCCTTATTGTTCTTACTGTCTGCTGATGACATGGCTATCCTTAACCAATGATTATTTTAATTTTTGGTAGGAGCGCCTTCAGGCACGATGCATTCGCTGCGTAAAGCCGCTCCTACCGGTCCTAAACGTATCTTAGAGCAAAAACCCATTATGTGACCACTTCGTAAAATAGTCGGCGTGCTCGCTCGCGTCCGATAATTTTACCGAGCATCTTTTGTGAGTTATCGTTGGACAACAATGCGTTGACGTAGTTCCGCCGCGCCTCCTCCACGCGAGATGCATACCCGGGATCAGCAATTATCTCTGCACGCGCAAACAGATCAAGGTAGAATTCCAGATACGCAAAGGCGCATATCTTTAACTCGGGCAAATATGAGGTGGGCGGAAAGGTATAAATGGTATAGGGGGTATGGTACGGCATCATCCACTCGCGCACGGTTTGGGGAGGAAAGGTGCGGCAGCGTTCGCGGACAGATTTCATAGGCGAAATGTACTTTTCCTGGTAGGCCCTATCTCCAAAAAGTGGAATACAATTCACATAGCCGAACACCTTTTTCTTGGTACAGGAAAAATCAAATGCAAAACCTGGCATATCGGTTGTCGCATCGGGGTAGATGGCCATGCCGAATATATCAAGATAAGGAATGGCAACCTTGATGCGCATGAAGTAAATTTTGCGGATTTTTTCTGCTTTCCAATTATAGCATCGCAGATCAAAGATCTTAAGCGGCAGGGTCATGTGAACCAGTTCCGGCGGCAACTCAACCGGCTCTATCCTGAGCCTTTCTTCAATACATCGCTTGGTTTTGTCGAACAATTCGTCCATGTCTCTTTTTTTCCCCTCCAGGCAGGAAATGTGATGCTGGAGACGGGTCATTCTGCGGCTCGACCGCAGAATCTATTTATTGTTTTTATTGGATCCTGCGATCAAGTCGCAGGATGACTTTTGAAGATGGAGGGCCATGCTCTGTCATGGCCTCATATCATATTCGGACGCGACAGAGCGCGTCGCTCCATAAGATCTTCTTTCTAATTAACCCACCATGCCGGATATCCCAACGTAGGGGCGACCGACCGGCCGGTCGCCCCTACAAATCAGATACGATTTCGTTCTAATTATATTCACATGCTAATAACTGTTGCAAACCATTCTGACTGATAGTAATAACTTTGTTGCTATCATATGAAGCTTTGTATCTTATTCTCGCCTCTCACGCACCCTGTGACCTATGACAAACGAAACGTGGGATGAACGCTACCAACAGGACGGCGATCTCATAAAGGAGCCTGCCCGTTTTCTGGTTGAACAGCTTGACCGCCTTCGCCGGGGCAGGGCGCTTGACCTCGCTTCCGGCAGCGGAAGAAATGCTGTCTTTCTCGCCGCACACGGTTACCCGACCGATGCCGTTGATTCTTCCGCGGTGGCGATTGAGAAGTTAAACTCATATGCCCAACGCGAGTTCCTGCCCATCGCCGGCATCAGGGCTGAACTGCCCGATTACCCGATCGGAGAGCAAACATACGCTGTCATTCTCAACTTTTACTTTCTCGAGCGCAAGCTGTTCCAGCCTATACAAAAGGGCCTTGCCGCGGGCGGTATGCTGCTCTTTGAAACCTACACCCTCGAGCAGGCCCGCTTCGGCAGACCGTGCAATCCTGAATTTCTCCTCAAGCCCAACGAGCTGCTGCACGGCTTCCGCGATCTGCACATCATTTACTACCACGAACGGATAGATTACTCCGGTGCCTCTCCCAGGGCCATTGCCAGCCTGCTCGCTGAAAAACGCGGCTAGCTCTCTTCGGAATCATAGGCAACCGCAGATCGAAGCCGCTTCTTTTCCGCGGAGCGGTGCTTGTTCTCCAGCATCTTCTCCTGCGCCCGCTTGGAACGCTTTCTCTTCTGCCTTCTTATTTTTTCAATCCGTTTTTTTTCCTCGTCGATGATGCCTGACTGCAGCCGCTCTATTTTATCCAGGAGCAGCCTTCTCGCCAAAAACCGGTTGAGTGACTGGGAGCGCTCACGCTGGCATTTTACGGTCAGACCGGTCGGAACATGCCTGATAAACACGCAGGTGGAAGTCTTGTTGACATTCTGACCGCCCGGTCCGGAGGAGCGGACAAAGCTTTCCTCCAAATCGCCTTCCTTCACCCCCAGCCGAATCATTCTCTCCCTGAGCGCCGTTTCCTTATCGATTGATATTTTAAACAGGGACATAACCGGTTACCGAAAAAATAATTCGTTATCTCCGACCGAATGCAGAATGATAGAGCAACGCCGTTCTCACGCCTTCAGCTTTTTGAGCAGCCAGGCCATGTTCCGGCCCAGCGTTTTAAAGGTAACTATGCCTTCCTCATCCTTCATCACCTCTCCCGGCTCCCGCCCGATGCCGAGATTCCAGTAAACCGATCCCGGCACCATCATCTGCTGAATGAAGAAGAAAAAATTTATTGCTGAAAAAGCAAAGGTCGCCCCTGCCCTTCTCACCGCAACTACCGACGCGCCAACCTTTCTCGCGAAGAGATAATCATTCGCCCTGGCAACCAGGCCGGCGCGGTCAATCAAAGCCTTGGTTTCGCTACTCACATTGCTGAAATACACCGGTGATCCTATAATCATTCCATCAGATTCGATCATTTTCCTGACGTAGTCGTTCAACTCATCCTCGGTGATGACGCATTGCTTGTTCTTGTTCTTAAAGCAGCCATAGCATGAGGTGCAGCCGCGGAGCACCTTCCCGCCCACCTGCACTATTTCGGTGTCGATACCCGCCTGTTCCAATTCATCGCATACCACCTTGAGTGATTGGAACGTGTTGCCTTCCTTTCTCGGACTTCCGTTAAATGCCACAACCTTCATATGTGCCCTCCTTCCTTGAAAGCGTCTTGCGGTCTGCACGCAGCGCAGCCGTATCAGTTTAGCTCCAGGCTACTTCTCAATCCCATCCCGGGCTACAATTCCTTTATTGAAGTAATGCTTCACTTCCTTCATCTCCGTCACCAGATCGGCCCGCTCAATAAGCCTCGGGTCCGCCTTTCTTCCGGTAAAAACAAGTTCAACCGAATCCGGCTTCCCGTCAATGAGGGCAAGCAGGTCTTCAACCGTGAGCAATGAAAAATAAACCGCTATGTTTGCCTCATCGAGAATGACCAGATCATACTGTTTCGAATTAATTGCCCGTCTGATATCTTCGTACCCCTCACGCGCCAGGCGAAAATCCTCTTCGGTAGGCTTATTGTGCACGAATGATTTTCTTCCGTATTGCCTTACCAGCAATTGCGGGGCAAACCGCTCCAGCGAATTAAGTTCGCTGTACTCCATCCCCTTGACGAACTGTCCGATAAACACCTTAAGACCGGCGCCAACCGCCCTCACCGCAAGGCCGATCGCCGCGGTGGTCTTGCCTTTCCCATCCCCGGTATATACCTGCACATACCCTTTCATGCCACTTCCTTTTTTTTATCCCGATGGAGTTAGCCGACGTCCGCCAGTTCCAGCCTTCCCTGCCAGCGCTCCTGCAAAACCTGCCGTGTCACACGATGTTCCGGCAGCGTCAACCCCGGATCTTCCTCCGCCAGGCGGAAGGCCTCGTTTCGCGCCGCATGAAGCGTTTTCACATCGTACAGGGCGCGGGCGATGCGCAGATCCGGCATGCCCGACTGACGGACGCCCAGCAATTCACCCGGACCCCGAATATTAAAATCCTCTTCAGCTATCTTAAATCCGTCTGTGGTCTGCTCGATAATCTTCAGCCGTCGCATGGCGTCACCGGTGCCGCCGGCATGGGCCAGCAATATGCAGTGCGAAGGATGGACTCCCCGCCCCACCCGTCCGCGCAACTGGTGAAGCTGGGACAAACCGAACCGCTCCGCGTGCTCGATGACCATTAGCGATGCATTCGGCACATCTATGCCCACTTCCACCACCGTGGTTGAAACAAGGATGTCAATCTTTTTTGCCTTGAAGTCACCCATGATCCGATCCTTTTCCTCTCCTCCCATTCTGCCATGCAATAAGCCGATCCGGTGGTTTGGAAACACGGTATCCTGCAGTGAGCGGGCCATATCCGTCGCGTTTTTCAAATCGATCTTTTCCGACTCCTCGACCAGAGGATAGACAATAAACACCTGCCGTTTGTTTTCGATTTCCCGAGTGATGATTTCGTAGACTATTTTCCTGTCCCTTTCCCTGTACAGCTTGGTGGTAACCGGGATTCTCCCCGGCGGCATCTCATCTATGACAGAACAGTCAAGATCGCCGTACACGGTGAGGCCGAGCGTTCTTGGAATCGGCGTGGCAGTCATTATGAGAATATCCGCATTGATCCCCTTCATCTTCAGGGCCGCGCGCTGCCGCACGCCGAAGCGGTGCTGCTCATCGATGACCGCAAGCCCGAGATTCCGGAAGGAAACCTTTTCCTGGATTATGGCATGGGTGCCGATAACAATGTCAACCCTGCCCCCGGCAATGTCATCATAGGCATCCCCCTTCTGTGAGCGGCTGCCGCCCCCGGTCAGCAATACCGCATTAAGCCCCAGCCGTTCCGCAAACTGCAGAACCTGCGTGTAATGCTGTTCGGCTAAAATCTCGGTCGGAGCCATAAACGCTGCCTGGTAGCCGTTCTGTATAACAATAATCGCCGCCATGAGCGCGATGATAGTCTTGCCGCTGCCGACATCACCCTGCAGCAACCGGTTCATCGGGCACGGCTTTTTAAAATCCTCCATGATATCCGCAAGAGCCCTCGTCTGTGAAGCGGTGAGTTCAAATGGTAGAAACGACTTTAGCTTATCAAAGCATTTAATTGATATATCATAACTATTTCTTTTTTTATAAGACAATAATCTTTTTCTCAGGGCCAGCCCGAGCTGCAGGAAGAATAGCTCATCGAAAATGAGGCGGCGATGCGCTTCCGACGTCCCTGCGGCAAGTCCTTCAAAATCATCAACTTCCGGATGGTGAATTTTCCTCAGCGCATCGGCGAGGCCCATTATGTTCTGCCGCTTTCGAATCGTCACTGAAATACCGTCGGGCGTGGCCGCGGCATACTCTTCCACGATTCGCTTTATGAGCCGCCTTATGGTTTTTTGCGGAAGTCCTTCTGTTTCCGAATAAACCGGGATTATTTTTTTAAGTTCCGGGGATACCGCCTCACCCGGTTCAAGAATTTCTATCTCGGGATGGTGCACTTCCTTTTGTGAGCCATACAATTTAACCTGGCCAGTGAGGATGACCTGATCATTTTTTTTAAAGCGAACCATCATGCTCTTTACATTAAAATTAAACCATTTTGCCGTGATCGCACCGGACTCATCAGCTATGGTCATCTTAAAAAACCTTTTCCGGTTTCCCCGATAGGCAACCATGCCAAGCGATTTTATTGTCCCCACGAAGGTTTCGAACCGGCCGCACTCAGTCGCATCGGCAATCCTGGTAATGGTCCGCCGATCTTCATACGTCCGGGGAAGAAAGTACAATGCATCTTCAACCGTGCTGATGCCTTTCTTACCCAGCAGCAATGAAATCCGGGGACCTATACCTGAGACTTCCCGGACGGAAAAAGCGCACCGGCTCATTACATCCTTTGGTTCATTTGAATGTATTACCTGCTGCATAAAGGCATATTCGGCGTATGCGCAACACTGTTGTATGACCCGCCAGTACGGCATCAGTCTGGGCACATTTAAACAAATTATCTGAATGCGCGCAAGTGAAACCTTCACTGGTAGAAAATAGCTAAGCCCAATGCTGTCGATGCAAAAGTGGTGAGATCGTTGAATAGGATGACGAAGCAGTAAAAGCCCGGAAGCTATTCCGTACATTGGCGGAGAAGAAGTTTAATTACGGAACTGAAACACTTCGGGCAACTTGGTTTCAGGATCGTTGTTCGTATATCTTGAAATAGTCCTTCGCGCTCCAAACCCAGATGCCGAGGTTCGCCAAATTGTCTTCTGTTGCGGTCGGTGACAGCATGCCGGTGAGCCGATACGACTGGCAGCCATATCCAGACAACTCGGCCTCCCAAACCTCACCTGCGCCAGGCGAGATCGTAGCGCGATGCATGATCCTCCTCATCCGCTCGATCAGGTCATGGACTTCACGAATAGTTGACATTCGTGTACCTCAGCTTTGCGGCAAAATGCCCAAGCTGACATGCGGCAATGTAGCGCAGCGGATTGCCGCCATGTGGAGCGCTTTGTTGGTTATTTCTCATCTGATGCCATCGAGTAGGATTCTGCGTTTTTGATCTTCCAAATCATTAATAACGTATGTCTTGGCCTTTTTTTCCAATTGCTCAATTGCCTTGACGATGCGCTGCTGCACCTTTAATGGCGGAAACGGAACGAGTTTCCTGTATACATCATTTCGGTTTAGGCCCGGCACACCTAGCGCTTTTGCTTCTTCTTCCAGATTCAGCTCATATAAGACAAACTGAATAAATCTCAAATCGGTTTCTTTGGGGTTATGAGCAATGTAGAAAGTTGTATCAATTGGATAACAATTGCGTTCTTCATAGACAACGCGCCCAGCAGACCCTTTGCGACCCACAATAATGGTTGGCCCCTTGATCAGATACTCATTGTGCGTGCCTATCGCTCCGTTTGAGCCCATTACAGGGTAACTGCCTTCAATTCGTACCCTTTCTGGCAACGGTTTACCGTATTCAAGAGTTGCCATCTTGATAAAAGGCACAAGTTGATATTGAGTGTCGAAGACAGACGCCGCTTCGCCTTGTTTCGGGGAAAGGTTGACCGCTAGGTCTGCAGTAGTGCGGGTGAAGTCGAGGCACGTAACGGTGGGCGCGGTGTAAAGTCTGTCTTTCAGCGGATGATCAGAGGCCAATTCGCCGCGCTCGGTACCAAGAAATCCAGCGCGGAAGTGGTGAGCTGCCTTTGTCGAAGGTTCGGCGCGATTGACCTCATCTGCTGTGTATAGCAGGCCGCCGTCGTATGGCTCGCGGAGGAAGACCATGCCCTCCGCGCCACGCCTCTGGCTCCATTTATATCCGAGGAATGCCTGCTCTTCTGCCTTGCTGCCTGCGCCGCGCAAGATTGTTGTTTGTTGGGGAACAAGTTCGCCGCCTTTGAGTTTCTCAGTATAGGCCAGTGCGAAGTGGATGAACTTCTGCCGCTCGGCGTTGCGGATGTAGCGGAGCAGTTTGCCCCTCATTTCGGTATTACGCTCTTCCTTTCTCAGCTTTAGAAATGTCTTTTGCTGAACACGGCGCTGCGTTTCGGCGAGCGCGTTAAATTCTTCATCGTAAGACCTAAACAAAGCCGCCTGTGCAAGTGCATCGGGCGGTTCTCCCGCAGGATCGCCCAGCCATGTGCAATAGTCAGAAAAATCAAGACCAACGGCTATTGTATAGGCATTCAACAGATCACTGTCGGCAAAGTCCGCATCATTGGGCTTGTTCTCTTCGCTAAACAGTGCATCTGCACGGACGGTGAAGTGCTCTGCGTCGGTGTCGCACCGACGTTCTATCAGCAGGATAATTGTGTTAGTTCCTGTGGCGATGAAGGCACTGCTACCCATCTCAACGATGCCGCGAATGAGGAATTTTTCAAGGATTAGAGCTCGGGTTCGTTGATAGATACCCGCGTTGCTCAAGATGGACGATGGCAGGATGAGGCCTGCAAACCCGCCCACCTTGAGCAACTGCGCGGCACGTTCGACAAACAGCGTCTCGATTTCACTGGAGCTGTTAGTCATGTAGGGCAGCAAAGTGAACTGGTTGGCCTGCAGACGCATGTGCTCCTTAAAACTGGAAATGGAGTAAGGGGGATTGGCGATTAGAACATCCACTGTGCCAGGTTGCGGAAGCCTTGGGTTGCGATGGTCAAGGCCGTCCTCGTGCAAAATGTTGGCGTCGCCCGCACCATGGAGAAACATAGCGATCTTAGCAGTGCGGGCAAGGCGGTAATCTTTTTCAATGCCCCACACGTGATCACGCGCCCAAGTGGTGCTTTTGGCCTCGGCACGCCCAAGTGTTTCAAGGTCTTCTTGAATTTCTTCGACTGCTTCTGTTAGGAAATGGGCAGAACCGCAAGCGTAGTCCATGATGCGGGGGATGATGTGCTGATCGCCCCGCTCAATTGCAATTGCTATGCGCTCACGCAGTGGTAGGCAGCGCACGATGAACCGCGCGATTGGGATGGGTGTGAAGAATTGGCCCTCGCTCTGCTTGAAACCGCTGTTAAGCAGGAGCTCGAAAAGGTTGCCTAGGAATGCCTGTTTGCTAGTGTACTTTAGTCGGTAACCTTGAAAGAGTTCTACTACTTCTTTAACTACCTGTGTATTCTGCTCGAATAGTTTTTCGTTGTGGACTTCTTTGAAGGCGAAGTCGTTGTTGGTGTAAAACTTCAGGGCGCGGAAAATTTTCTTGACCTCATTGCGGGCCATGTCACGACGATGAGCACGAAAGGCATGATCAATATCGCGCTCCTCAAAATAAGTGATGTCCTCGCCGAGAGTCTCTTTCATGCCTCGCTTATAGAGACGTTGCAGACGATCGATGAGATCCATCGAGGTGTCCTTGTTCGGGAACCATTGGAAATCGAGGATAGCATCTTTGTCTTTTTCCTCGTCGATCAGCTTGGCGAGAATGATAGCGCAAAGGCGGTTAAAGGCATTTTCCTTGTCTGACACATTGTTGTGCCGGAGGATTTCCATGAAGCGATTGAAAACACCAGTGCTCCCGTTAGTGCCGTTGAACTCGTTAAGGAGGCCTTTTGTGATGGGCTCGTAGCCAATTGAATAGGGTGTAAACTTGTCCTCAAAGATTCCAGTTGACTGGAAGGCAGCGCGGTAAGTCGTTTTCCATACGTGGTGCAATGTTTCGCGGTTGTGTGCGTACTGGAAGATCGGCACAGCTGCGCGGGCGGCGACGTGATTTTCCGCATTTTCTTTTTTGGCAAATTTTTCAATAGCCTCGATAGAATCTTCGGCGTGGATAATGTCACAGCGATATGCGAGTTCGTTCTTGAAGAGTGAAGAGTATATGCACAGATGGCTGGCGGAGCGGTCTTGCTGGAGATAGCCAAAGAGTTGGCCGCCTTCATCTATCGTTTTTCTTTTTTCCTCGTCGTGTTCCTTGCCCCAGGTCTTGCATTCGATAATTAGCAACGGTGCCGCAGTGGGTTGGTCATCGGGATCGGTCGCGCGGCGCAATACCGTAATGTCGCTTTTGCCGCCAGACGCGCCGCGCCCAACTTGATAACGCTTTTCGAGGATTAAAGTCGCGGGATCGTAGCCCTTGGCCAGTAGGCGACACACACATTCGAGAACGACGAAGTTCTCAGGGTGGTCGAAGTTGCTCGTGGTGCGATCCCCAAGCTGGATGGGTTTTGGATAGTCGATCGTGAGCTTTTCGGTATCGACTGTAATGATGTATTCACCTATTGCTGGATAGCCGAATCGACGCTGCCATCGATTCTTTGAATCCTCAGTGAATTTTAGGGCTTTTAGATAAGTCGTGTATTCGCTCATAGTTAATCACGAATCATGCGTAGGAATAATTACGAAGAGCACGAAGAAAAAACAAAGGGTCAATCTCAACACGCACCGTTCCGTTCTGAAGATGCACTATGCTTTATGGAACATTGAGATCAAACCCTTAATGACTACGGCAATTATCTTACCCCGTCTGCCGGACCTTTTTGTCTGCAGCTATTTTTTCATATAATCGTTCGGGGGCTATGTCTGCTCCGTTTGGCCAGGTGAGCGTTCCTCCCTCGATACGCGCCTTGCGGAAAAACCCCAAATCTGCAAGCGGCTCAAATATGGGACCCCGTTTCAAGTATTCCGCAAAATCAACATCGCCTTCCAGATTATCATCAAAGACAATGTGATATACATAATCACGTACGTATTCAATTGATTTGATTTCATTCATATCCCACATGGGCAGCCTCAATTCAAGGGTTCTACTTTCTTGATTGCTTTACCGGCCTGAGCTAAATTCCAGTCCTCCTGCAGTTCAGACTGACGCATGTCAATCCATTCCCTTACGAGTCGAAGGGCTGTTTTCGACCCCAAATCACCTCGTAAAATATTGCCGCGAAAATCCAAGAGTGCCTTCATGCCTTGATACTCAACATGAATATGTGGTGGATTATGTTCATCATAATACATTCTGACAACTATACCGAAAAAAGTTGCTATGATTGGCACAGATTATCATCCTCGATAATATGTTAGAGACTCATAAGTATGATTATACGTGATTTGTGTTCTAAATCAAGCGCCAATATGCGTGGGGTCTGGTCTCAAAATTATAAAAAAACCTGGGATCTCTTATATTCGCGGCTAAAGCCGCTCCTACCGGCAATCCAAATTCCTGAGAGATTCACCAGACTATGGCTGTTAAATTCACAGACTTGTGTATGTGAAAATCCAGAACGGAAGCTTTTTTGATCAGCTTTGATAGCTCTCTCAGTTTTCGCTCTTATAATAAGAACCTAATACAAACACGGGAAAAGGTTTGACAAGGATTTTCCTTTTGTCTATCATCGCCACGGAAGCGTCA
Organism: uncultured delta proteobacterium; assembly: GCA_963793865.1. Taxonomy (GTDB): domain Bacteria; phylum Desulfobacterota; class WTBG01; order WTBG01; family WTBG01; genus CAZWCD01. The sequence continues at coordinate 861,843 of CAWCBP010000001.1, read as the reverse complement.
GTCGTATAGCACGACTGAGCCTCCCTGATCTATCCATCACACTGCTCTAAGCACACCTTATCCCTTCGAGGAGTGAAAGTGAAAAAAGCGCTGAGCTACAAGGATGCGGGGGTAAACATTAAAAAGGCCGACCTCCTGGTCGATCGCATCAGGTCAATGGCCAGGACGACCTTTCGTCCGGAAGTCGTGTCATCCATCGGCGGGTTCTCCGGCCTGTTTGCCCTGCGCGCCGGCAAATATAAGAAGCCGGTCTTAAGCGCATCGACCGACGGCGTGGGCACCAAGCTGAAAATAGCCTTCATGATGGACAAGCACGACACGGTTGGCATCGATCTCGTTGCCATGGGGGTCAATGACATTCTCACCCAGGGCGCGGAACCGCTCTTCTTTCTCGATTACATCGCCACCGGTGAGCTGAAGCCGAAGACGGTTGAGGCTATCATCCGGGGTGTGAGCAGCGGCTGTAAACAAGCCGGATGCGCCCTGCTGGGCGGTGAGATGGCGGAGATGCCTTCATTTTACGCAAAGGATGAATACGATCTCGCCGGGTTTGCCGTGGGTGTGGTCGAGCAGCGAAAGATCATCGACGGGTCGGCGATCAAGACAGGCGATGTGCTGGTGGGCATTGCATCAATCGGGCTGCACAGCAACGGATTCTCGCTGGTGCGCAAGGTGCTCCTTGAGCAGTGCAGGCTCAGCCTCGGCAAAAAAATAGCCGGGACCGGAAGGACCCTGGGAGAGGAGCTGCTGGAGCCCACCCTCATTTACGTCAAGCCGGTGCTGGATATCATCAGGAAGTTTCGGGTTCACGGCATGGCGCACATCACCGGAGGAGGGCTGATTGGCAACATTCCCCGGATACTGCCGCCCCACTGCCGGGCGCTCATCAGGAAAACAAGCTGGACGGAGCCGCCCATCTTCTCCTTGCTGCGCGAAAAATCCGGCATAGCCGAGATGGAGATGCTGAAAACATTCAACTGCGGCATCGGCATGGTGCTGGTGGTCCCGCGCCGCGATGCCGACGCGGTCAGGTCACGCCTGCGCTCGCACCGCTGCACCGCCGTATATCATAGGCGAGATAACCGAACGCCCCAAAGGCGGCAAGTCCATTATAATTACATAGGAGGTGAGACCTTTCCGCTCGAAGGCCTATTTCTTCCTGAGCCTTCCCACCACGGTTTCGCCAGCCCTGACCCGCTGCCCCTTTTCTACGGAAACTTCCCACTCCGCTGTCAGGTAGACATCAACCCGGCTGCCGAACTTTATCATCCCGATCCGATCGCCCTGCTGAACCCGGTCATGCAATTGCCTGAAGAAGAGAATTCTGCGCGCAATATAGCCTGCAATAAGCGTTATCAGCACCCGATGCACAGCCTCGCCCTTTTCATTCGACCCGGTCAGACAGAAATCCAATGTCGAGGTGTTCGTTTTCACCGGAGGCATCTTCACGGAACGCCGCCACAAATTTCCCCGGGTGATGCTCCAGATGATCCACCTCGCCGCTCAGCGGGGCACGGTTGACATGCACGTCAAAGACGGACATGAAAATGCTGACGCGGCACACCTCGGCGTGGAGGTAGCGGTCTTCCCTGACTGTGCACACATCGATCACCTTTCCGTCGGCAGGAGCAATCAGGCAATCCGCTTCAGCAGGCGTGACCCGATCGGGATCGCGGAAAAAATTGATCACCAGCACCACCAGCACCCAGGTGATGATGGTCACAATTTGCAGCGCAGTCGTGGCAAAAAATGATGAAGCAATCGACAAGATGGTTGCGATAATCGCAAGCCCCACGATATATGAAAAGCCTTCCCGTCTGATGGCAACCATATCAACCCTCTCACGAACCCATGCCGGGCGGCATTCGCCTTGCAGATTCGCGCATCAGGCAATCAAGCGCAACACTTCCTTGAGTGAAGAAACCCCGGTTACCTCCATGGGCAGATTTACCCGCACCTGCGCCCGGTTCACCTCGGGAACCACGCCGTGCCGAAAGCCGAGCTTTGCCGCCTCCTTCAGGCGGAGCTCAAGCTGGGTGATGCCCCGCACCTCGCCGGTCAGACCCACCTCACCTAAAAATATGGTCCCGGTGTCAATGGACCGGTTCAATGCGCTTGATGCAATTGCCGCGGCAATGCCCAGATCAACCGCCGGCTCCTCTACCTTCACCCCGCCGGTCACGTTGAGAAAAATATCCTTGTTATAGAGCGCAATCGCCAGGTATCGCTCCAGCACCGCGGCCAGCAGGGACAGTCGCTGGGGATCAATGCCGATTGCGGTCCTGCGGGGCATTGCCAGGTTGGTGGGGCTCACCAGCGCCTGGATTTCCACCAGCAGCGGCCTGGTCCCCTCCATGCAGGGCACCACCACCGAGCCGGAGACATCCACCGGGCGCTGTGAAAGAAAAAGCTCGGAGGGGTTCAGGACTTCCGCCAGACCGTGGTCCTTCATTTCAAACACGCCGATTTCGTTTGAGGATCCGAATCGGTTCTTTACCGCACGCAGAATGCGGTAGGGATGCCCGCGGTCCCCCTCAAAATAAAGTACGGTATCAACCATGTGCTCGAGCACCCGCGGCCCGGCAATCGCCCCGTCCTTGGTGACATGGCCGATGAGGAAGGTGGTAATCTCCCGGTTTTTAGATAGAACGATCAGCCGGGCGGAGGTTTCCCGGACCTGGGCGACGCTTCCCGGCGCCGACTGCAGCTCGCCGTGAATAAACCGTCTGGATTGAATCGATGACCAGGACCTTCGGGGCGAGCGCAACCGCTTCGGGAAGGATGGTTTCCAGGCAGTTTTCCGCCATGATGTATACATGGGGCGACAGCGTGTTCAGCCGTTCCGCCCGGATCTTGATCTGGCGGGCGGATTCCTCACCGGACACATAGAGAACCTTCTGTTCCGGAGCAGCCATCATGTTCAGCGCCTGCAGCAGCAGGGTGGATTTCCCGATGCCGGGATCGCCGCCGATCAGCACCACCGATCCGCTGACCACCCCGCCTCCCAGAACCCGGTCAAACTCGCCCACACCGGTCAGGATGCGCGCGTTATCGCTCATCTGGATCCGGTCCAACGGCTGCAGCGCCGCCCCCTCCGCGTCCCGCTGCAGCCATATATTCGCGGCAGGCGCCGCGCCGTCGCGCCGCTTTTCTTCCAGCAGGCTGTCCCACGCATCGCAGCCGGGGCATTTCCCCAGCCACTTGGAAGACTGATACCCGCACATCTGGCAAACAAAATGAGTACTCTTCTTATCCTTCACCGCGGATCACCACCATGGCCTAAAGCTTTTTGCCTGATGAATGCTTAAATTTTAATTGACTTTTCGCTGCGTAGTTTTCTAGAATAAAGGACTTTTTGATTGATGCCGGTTACACCATAGCAAATGTGCAGCGCCTATTCAATATAAAAGCTCCTCGCCTATGACTTCAGACGCGTATGACGTGATTATCATCGGTGGCGGCCCTGCCGGACTGACCGCCGGGCTGTATACCTCGAGGGCCCGTCTCACCACCCTGCTGCTGGAAAAAAGCGCGCTGGGCGGACAGGTCATCAAGACGGAACGGATTGAAAATTACCCCGGATTTGTCTCAAGCATCTCCGGATTTGAGCTGATTCACAACCTGGAAGAGCAGGCGAAGGGCTTCGGGCTTACCATCACCAGCGCCGCCGCCGAGTCCATAACGCCCATCAACGGTCGCCTGATACAGGTGGCATCGAGCGAAGGAGAGTTCCGCACCAGGTCGCTGATTATCGCGACCGGCAGCGAACCCCGGCTGCTCGGGGTCCCGGGAGAGGAGCGGCTTACCGGCAGGGGCGTTTCATACTGCGCCACCTGCGACGGCGCCTTCTTCAGGGAGAAAGAGGTGGCGGTGGTCGGGGGCGGCGACGCAGCCATCGAGGAGGCGCTTTTTCTCAGCCGCCTGGCCAGGAAAGTGCATATCATCCACCGCCGCGATCAACTCCGGGCGGTTCAAATTCTCCAGGAGCGTGCCCGCGCCGAGGGCAAAATATCATTTGTCTGGGATACGGTGGTGGAGGAAATCCAAGGCGATGCCCGGGTCAGCGGCCTTCGGCTGAAAAACCTGAAGGATGGTACTGCATCCACACTGACGGTTGATGGGGTGTTCATCTATGTGGGATTGCGGCCCAATACCGGCTGGCTCGCCGGCCTCATGCCTCTGACCGATGACGGCCTTATCGTTACCAATGATCTGATGGAAACCACGCTGCCGGGCGTCTTTGCCGCGGGTGACGTGCGCAAAAAGCTCCTGCGCCAGATCACCACCGCGGTCGGCGACGGCGCCACGGCGGCATTCGCAGCGGAGAAGTACGTACAAACATTCTAATTAAACCACAGGGGACCCTTGTATGGAAACAAAAGATCTACGCAACATAGCGCTTATCTCTCACGGCGGCGCAGGAAAAACATCACTGGCGGACGCGATGCTCTTCGATGCCAAGGTAAACACGCGTCTGGGAATGGTTGATGAGGGCACCTCCCTTTTTGATTACGAGCCGGAGGAGCTGAAGCGGAGAAAAACACTCAGCGCATCGCTGCATCATTTCCGCTGGCAGAAATGTGATGTCAACATCATCGACACGCCGGGCGACGCCAATTTTGCCGCAGAGGTTAAAGGCGCCCTCCAGGTGGTGGATACGGCAATTGTGCTGATTGACGCCGTCTCCGGCGTCCAGGTGCAGACGGAAAAGGTGTGGGGCTACGCCGGGGACAACGCCCTTCCCCGCCTTATATTCATCAATAAGATGGAAATGGAGCGGGCCAATTTCACGCAGACCCTGAAGGGCATCGAGGAAATCCTGGGCATCAAGCCGCTGGTGCTTCAGATGCCCATCGGCGAAGAGGCCTCCTTCCGGGGCGTTGTTGACCTGGTCACCATGAAGGCCTTTCTCTTCAGCGACGACAGAAGCGGGGAGTGCAGCGAGGCGCCCATACCGGATGAAATAAAGGACCGTGCCGAAGAGATGCGAGGCACCATGATTGAGGACATCGCGGAATCGAGCGATCAGCTGCTGGAAAAATACCTGGAGGGAGCAACCCTTACCCCTGAAGAGATCCTCAACGGACTCACCCAGGGCATTCAGTCATGCAGCCTGGTCCCGGTACTCTGCGGATCGGCGGTCAACAACATGGGGGTGCACCAGCTTCTGAACCTGATCACCGCATGCTATCCTTCCCCCTCGGAGCGCCCTTTCAAAGGGGTCAATCCCGCGACCAAGGGGGAAGAGCAGCGATGCGCCGGCAAAGACAGCGCCCTGTCTCTCTACGTGTTCAAGACCGTCGCCGACCCCTATGCGGGAAAGCTCACCCTGTTCCGCGTGGTTTCGGGGGTGCTCAATTCCGATTCTTCCGTGTACAATGCAACCAAGGGCTGCAAGGAGCGCATCGGGCAGATCCTTAAAATCGAGGGTAAAAGCCAGAAGGCCTTCAACCCCGCCATTGCCGGGGATATCGCCGCCGTGGCCAAGCTGAAGGAGACCGGAACCGGCGACAGCCTCTGCGATGAAAAGTCGCCGTTCATCATCAACCGGGCACCGGTGCCGGAGCCGGTGATGCAGCTGGCGCTTGAGCCGAAAAGCAAGGGCGATGAGGATAAGCTTATATCCTCCCTTTCCAAGCTGATGGAGGAAGATTCGACCCTGCGCACCCGCCGTGACGAGCAGACCAATGAATTTATTCTCGAGGGCATGGGTCAGACCCACCTTGACGTGGCCATCGAGAAGATGCAGAGAAAATTCGGGGTCTCCGTCGAGGTAAAAACTCCCAAAGTTGCCTACAAGGAAACGGTCCGGGGCACGGCGAAAGGCCAGAGCAAATACAAAAAGCAGTCCGGCGGCCGGGGACAATACGGAGACGTGTGGCTGGAGATTGAACCGCTGCCGCGCGGACAGGGATTTGAATTTGCGAGCAAAATCGTGGGCGGTGCAATACCCCGCCAGTACATTCCCTCGGTTGAAAAAGGAGTTATCGATGCCATGAAGCATGGCATTTTGGCTAAATACCCGGTGGTTGACGTCCGGGTGAGTTTGTATGACGGATCGTTCCACGATGTTGATTCATCGGACATCGCCTTCAAGATTGCCGCTTCAATGGGCTTCAGAAAGGTAATGCAGGAGGCAAAACCGATTTTGCTTGAACCGCTGATGAATGTGGCGATCACCATTCCGGATGACTGCATGGGGGATGTCATCGGGGATCTCAATGCCCGCCGTGGCCGGGTCCTGGGCATGGAGCCGAAAATCAACTGCCAGGTCATCAAGGCGCAGGTGCCTATGGCGGAGATACTCAAATACGCCTCGGACCTGACCTCCATCACCGGCGGCAGAGGCACCTTTACCATGGAATTGTCCCACTACGAGGAAGTTCCCGGCCAGCTCGCCGAACAGATCATTGCCCAGCACAAAACCGAGATCGAGGAAGAATCGTAAGCGAAACCGTGAGCATGATTTCTGCAGGCATTATCACCATCAGCGACAAGGGGGCGGCCGGCCGGCGGGAGGACTTAAGCGGTCCCGCCATCAGGGACATGCTTGCATCCCTCCCGGCGGAGGTTAAATGCTATGAGATCATTCCCGATGAGAAGGGCCTCATTTCCGACAGGCTCATCCACTTCGCCGACAGCCTTGGGCTGGATTTGATCCTGACCAGCGGGGGCACCGGGGTTGGGGAGCGGGATTTCACTCCCGAGGCGACGCTGGCGGTGATCGACAAGCAGATCCCGGGCATGGCGGAAGTGATGCGCATGGAGAGTTTAAAAAAAACCCCCCACGCCATGATCAGCCGGGCCGTGGTTGGAGTCCGGGGCCGGTCTCTCATCGTCAATCTGCCGGGAAGCCCAAAAGCGGTGCGTGAAAACCTGGCGGCCATACTCCCGGCCATCCCGCATGCAGTCTCAAAAATAAAGGGTGATGATCAGGATTGCGCTCAGCCGTAGCCGCCCTGATCTTCGAGCCGGCTCCCCCGGAAATAGCGACGTCGCCCTTTCCGATTGCAGTCTGCCCTGTGCTCAAAAAATCAATCGTTTCCCCTAACCTCACTTTAATAGTTGTGTGATCCGGGCCTCTTCAATAGACATCGGCACCAATACCTTGCGACTGCTCATCGCGGACGTACCACCCGCCGGTGCGCTTATCCCCGTTCACCGCGAACGCATCATTACCCGGCTCGGAGAGGGATTTTACTCCGGCGGACGGATCAGCCCGGCTGCCTGCCGGCGAAGCCTTCAGGCCCTCGACACCTTCAGCAACATCATACGGGATCATGCAGCTCGTGCTGTTCACGCCGTTGCCACCAGCGTGGTGCGCGAAGCCGTAAACGGGCCTGAATTTGTCCGTGCCGTAGAACGGCGCACCGGCATTGGCATAAAGGTTTTGAGCGGTGACGAGGAAGGGCGCTTATCCTGCGCCGGCGTGCTGTCCTCGGTTGCGGCCCCCGACCGCTCCTGTATCGTCGATATCGGCGGAGGAAGCACAGAGCTAATCCTGTCCCGTCACCACCATCCGCCGCTGGTTCTCAGCATCCGCCTCGGGGCCGTGCACCTGTGCGAAGAGCTGCTTCGCAGCGATCCTCCATCGCAGCAGGAGCAAGGCGATATGCACGATCGCATTAAAAAAGCGCTCGACACCGCCCTGGCGCCGGATGCGAGTTCCCCCTTCCCGGCACCCTCCCCCGCATCCGGTGTGCTCATCGGCACGGCCGGCACCATCACCACCCTTGCCGCCATTGACCAGGCACTGAATCAGTACGATCCGCGCCGCATCAACAACTACGTCTTGTCACGCGATAAAATTGCATCCATCCTGCGCCGGCTGTCAGCCATGAGGCGGGAGGAGCGCATGCACGTGCCCGGCCTCGAGCCCGGCCGGGAAGATCTGATCATCTCGGGATCGGCAATTGTGCTGCAGATCATGGATCGCTTCGGTTTTGACCTCATAATCGTATCGGATGGAGGCCTTCTGGAGGGCATCCTCATTGATGCCTGCCGGCAGCCGTAAATAACCATACCTGCCGGGGTTTTCCCGACGGGTTTTGCCTTGACAGGCCGGACTATTTACGATACCTTTCTTCATCAAACTGAAGGCAGCAGGCAGCTGTTTCACGCACGGTAAAGGAGCATTTCCATGTCGGACGATGTGCCCATCGCAGGATTAACCTTTGATGATGTCCTGCTCATTCCCCGCTATTCCTCAGTCATTCCCAGGGATATTGACGTCTCCACCCGTTTGACCCCGACCATTGAGCTCAAAATTCCCCTGGTAAGCGCGGCCATGGACACGGTTACCGAGTCTCAAACGGCCATCAGCATGGCCCGTGAAGGGGGCATCGGCATCATTCACAAGAATCTGCCTGTTCCCGCCCAGGCCGCGGAAGTGGACACGGTCAAAAAGTCGGAAAGCGGCATTGTTGCCGACCCGGTTACCATGCACCCGGACCAGAGACTCTTCGAGGCCCTGGAAATAATGGCACAATACCACATATCCGGGGTTCCCGTGGTAAAGGACTCAAAGCTGGTGGGCATTCTCACCAACCGCGACCTTCGTTTCGAAAGCAATTTAAACCAGCCCGTATCAGATGTGATGACCAAAGATAATCTCATTACCGCGCCGGTTGGAACATCGCTTGAACAGGCGAAAATGCTGCTTCATAAAAACCGCATAGAGAAACTCCTGGTAGTCGATGCCCATAACAATCTCAAGGGGCTCATCACCGTCAAGGACATAGAGAAAATAAAAAAATATCCCAATGCCTGCAAGGACGGCTTCGGACGGCTGCGGGTCGGCGCCGCCATCGGCGTGGGGCCGGACAGCGCGGCACGAGCCGAGGCGCTCATCAAGGCCGGCGCCGACGTTATCGCCATCGACACCGCCCACGCCCATTCCAAGGATGTCATGGAAGGCATCAAATCCTTCAAGCACCACTTTCCCTCCTGCCAGCTGATCGCCGGAAACGTGGCCACCCCGGAGGCCGTCGAGGCCCTGGTAACAGCAGGGGCCGATGCCGTAAAAGTCGGCGTCGGCCCGGGGTCCATCTGCACCACCCGGATCGTGGCCGGAGTGGGCATCCCGCAGATAACCGCCATCATGAATTGCAGGAAGGCGGCGGATAAGCACGGAATACCCCTGATCGCGGACGGGGGCATCCAGTTCTCCGGGGACATCACCAAGGCGCTTGCCGCCGGCGCTTCAACGGTGATGATCGGAAGCCTTTTTGCCGGCACCGAAGAAAGCCCGGGTGAAACGGTCCTCTATCAGGGAAGGAGCTACAAGGTCTACCGCGGGATGGGCTCGCTTGAAGCCATGAAGAGAGGCAGCAAGGACCGCTATTTCCAGGCATGCGTGGAAGAGGAGCGCAAGCTGGTTCCCGAGGGCATCGAGGGGCGCGTACCCTATCGCGGCCCGATCTCGTCAAGCATTTATCAGCTGGTGGGGGGGCTCAAGGCAGGCATGGGCTACGTGGGGTGCAGCTGCATCAACGAGCTGCGCACCAAGTGCACCTTCATCCGCATTACCTCGTCAGGCCTCAAGGAAAGCCACGTTCACAACGTGATCATTACCAAGGAAGCCCCCAATTACCGGCTGGAATAGCTCCGGCACAGGATAACGCCGTGCATCAGGACAGGATATTAATTCTGGATTTCGGCTCGCAGTACACCCAGCTTATCGCGCGCAGGGTGCGCGAGTGCCATGTATACGCCGAAATATATCCCTACCACGCCCCGCTTGCCAAGATCCGCGACTTCAACCCCAAGGGCATCATTTTGTCAGGCTCGCCGGCGAGCATCCATGACCGCGACGCGCCCCGGCCGGACCGCGCGCTGCTCTCCGACGGGATACCGGTGCTGGGAATCTGCTACGGCATGCACTTTATGGCCGAATGCTTCGGCGGGACGGTTGAAAAGTCGGACCGCAGAGAATTCGGCAGCGCGGCGCTCATCCTCGACGAACCCAACGATCTTTTCAAGCATTTCAGCAGCGGCGCCTCCCTCCCGGTGTGGATGAGCCATGGTGACCGCATCACCGCAATGCCCCCCGGCTTCATTTCCATTGCCCACAGCGGCAACTCGCCCGCAGCCGCAATCCGCAGCACATCCCGGCCGCACTACGGAGTCCAATTTCACCCCGAGGTCGTGCACACCCCGCAGGGGAAGCAGATGCTTGAAAATTTTCTGTTTGAGATCTGCGCCTGCAAACCGGGATGGACCATGCAGTCATTTATTGCCGGCTCCATAGAGTCCATCCGTGACGCGGTCGGCGGGAAACAGGTGATCTGCGGGGTGAGCGGGGGGGTGGATTCTACCGTGGCGGCGGTGCTGCTCCACCGGGCGATCGGCGGCCAGCTGCATTGCATTTTTATCGACAACGGTCTGCTCAGGATGTCCGAACCGGAGCGGGTGGTGGAATGCTTTCAAAACCGCCTCGGCATACCCCTCATCCACGCGGATGCGTCAGAAGCCTTCCTGCAGCGCCTGTCCGGGGTAAGCGACCCCGAACGCAAGCGCAAAATTATCGGTGAGGAATTTATTCTCCGCTTTGAGCAGGAGGCCCGCAAGCTGGGCAGGGTTGATTTCCTGGCACAGGGCACTCTCTACCCCGACGTCATCGAAAGCATATCATTGAAGGGCCCGTCAGCCACCATCAAGAGCCACCACAACGTGGGCGGTCTTCCCGAGCGGATGAACCTGAAGCTGATTGAACCGCTGCGCGAGCTCTTCAAGGACGAAGTGCGGGCGCTGGGGCACGAGCTGGGCATTTGCGGGGAGTTAATCAACCGCCAGCCCTTCCCGGGACCGGGACTTGCGGTGCGCATTCTCGGCCCGGTCACCCGCGACGGTCTCGCGCTGCTTCGAAGCGCGGATGCCATTGTGCTTGAGGAAATCAAGCGGGCCGCATTCTACGACAAGGTCTGGCAGTCATTTGCCGTCCTCCTGCCGGTGAAAACCGTCGGCGTGATGGGAGATGAACGAACCTACGAAAATGTCATTGCCCTTCGCGCCGTCAACAGCGTCGACGGCATGACCGCTGACTGGGCCAGGCTTCCCCACGAGCTGCTGGCCCGGATTTCAAACAGGATTATCAACGAGGTCAAGGGGATCAACCGGGTGGTGTATGACATTTCCTCCAAGCCGCCCAGCACCATCGAGTGGGAGTGAGGCGCCGTGAAGCACTCCCCGTTCGTGCACCTTCACCTCCACACCCACTACAGCCTGCTGGACGGCGCAATCCGCCCCGAGGCGCTGTTTCAGAAGGCCGGCCAGTACAAGATGCCGGCCCTGGCCATAACCGATCACGGCAACATGTTCGGCGCCATCGAGTTCTACCAGCAGGCCTGCCGCCACGGTATCAAGCCCATCATCGGGTGCGAGATGTACATCGCCCCCGGCAGCCGCTTTGAAAAAGATGCCCGCAGCGGCGCTGAAACCTTTTACCATCTCATCCTGCTGGCTCAAAACGAGACCGGCTATAAAAACCTGGTTTACCTGGTCAGCAAGGGCTATCTCGAGGGATTTTATTACCGCCCGCGCATCGACAAGGAGCTGCTGGCCGAACGCAATGAAGGCCTGATTGCCTTAAGCGCCTGCCTGCACGGCGAGCTGGCCACCCATATTCTCAATCATTCGTACGAAAAGGCCCTCCAGGCGGCATCTGAATACAGCGCCATTTTTGACGACCGCCGCTTTTATCTCGAAATCCACGAGAACAAGATACCCGAGCAGAAGGTAGTCAATGAGCGGCTCATGCAGATGTCCCGGGAGCTGTCCCTCCCCCTGGTGGCCTCCAATGACTGCCATTATCTGGAAAAGCGGGAGGCGCGCGCACACGACATTCTGCTCTGCCTGCAGACCGGGAAAACCCTGGACAGCCCCGACCGCATGCAGTTTACCACCGATGAATTCTACTTCAAGTCTCCCGAGGAAATGATCGGCCTTTTTTCCTACGCGCCGGAGGCGATCAGCAACACCATCGAGATAGCCGAACGCTGCAACCTGGAATTCACCTTTGACGAAACGCGCTTCCCGGCCTTCCAGGCCCCGCCGGGGATAAGCCTGAATGATCATCTGCGAGCCCTTGCCTGCAAGGGGCTTCAGGAGCGGCTGCGCGGCTTGCGCACCGGAAGCGATGATGAAGCCCAGGCCGCGCTCTATCAGGCGCGCCTGGATGAAGAGCTGGCAATCATCCGCAAGACCGGGTTTACCGATTATTTCCTCATTGTCGCGGATTTCGTGGGCTATGCCAAGGAACGGGGCATACCGGTCGGTCCCGGCAGGGGATCCGCCGCGGGCAGTCTGGTGGCCTACGCCCTGAACATCACCGAGGTTGATCCCATTACCTACGGCCTGCTCTTCGAGCGGTTTCTCAATCCCGAGCGCATCAGCCCGCCCGATATCGACATCGATTTCTGCAAGGAGCGACGGGACGAAATCATCGAGTATGTCACTTCAAAATACAGCAAGGACAATGTGGCCCAGATCATCACCTTCGGAAAAATGCAGGCCAAAGGGGTGCTGCGTGACGTGGGCCGGGTGCTGGGCATGCCCTACAAGGATGTCGACCGGATCGCCAAGCTCATACCCAACGTGCTCAACATAACCCTTACCGACGCGCTCAAGCAGGAGCCGCGGCTTCGCGAACTGATGGAGGGGAGCGAGGAGGTCAAGGATTTGTTCACCCTCTCCCTCTCGCTTGAGGGCCTTCCCCGCCACGCGTCGACCCACGCCGCCGGAATCGTCATCGCCGACAAACCGCTCATCGAGTATCTCCCCCTCTACCGCGGCCAGAACAACGAAGTTGTCACCCAGTATGCCATGAACGATGTGGGCAAAATCGGGCTCATCAAGTTCGATTTTCTGGGCCTTAAAACGCTTACCGTGATCCAGAAGTGCCTGTTGCTCATCAACCAGGGCCGGGATGAGCAGCTCACCACCGAAGCCCTCCCGCTTGACGATGCGGCTACCTACGCCATGCTTTCGGGCGGCACCACCGACGGTGTGTTCCAGCTGGAGAGCCAGGGCATGAAGGATCTGGTGGCCAAGCTCAGGCCGGAGAACATCTGGGACCTCATCGCCCTGCTGGCGCTCTACCGCCCCGGCCCGCTGGGCAGCGGCATGGTGGACGATTTCATCAAGCGCAAGCGCGGCGACATTCCCATCACCTACGAGCTGCCCGAGCTCAAGGACATTCTCTCCGAGACCTACGGGGTCATCCTCTACCAGGAGCAGGTAATGCATATCGCCAGCAAGCTGGCCAATTTCTCTCTCGGTGACGCCGATCTGCTCAGGCGGGCCATGGGAAAGAAAAAGGGCGATGTGATGGAGGCGCAGAAGGAGAAGTTCCTGCTGGGGGCGAAGAAAAACCGGCTCAACCCCAAAAAGGCGGAACAGATCTTCAACCAGATGGCAAAATTCGCCGAGTACGGATTCAACAAGTCACACAGCACCGCCTACGCCCTCATCGCCTATTACACGGCATACCTGAAGACACACCATCCGGTTGAATTCATGGCCGCCCTGCTCACCTGCGAAATGGATAACAATGACAAAATCCTTCGCTACATGAACGAGTGCCGGGAAATGAACATCGACGTGCTGCCCCCCGCTATCAACGAGAGCGCCAGGGATTTCACCGTCGCCCAGGGAAAAATCCGCTTTGGCCTCAGCGCGGTAAAAAATGTCGGCGGCGCCGCCATCGAATCCATCATCGGAAACCGGGCCGAATCCGGCCCCTTCCGGTCGCTGTACGATTTCTGCTCGCGCATTGACCTGCGCAAGGTCAACAAAAAGGTGATTGAGAGCCTTATCAAGTGCGGCGCCTTCGATGCCACCGGGACGCGCCGTTCACAGCTGATGGCGGTGCTGGACAAGGCCATGGAGCAGGCGCAGCGCGTGCAGAAGGACAGGATGCGCAAGCAGGCCTCGCTTTTCAACCTCTTCGGCTCCTCGTCGGGCAACGGTTCGGGAGAAGACGCATATCCGGCACTTGAGGAGTGGAGCGATGAGGAACTGTTGGGCTACGAAAAGGAGGCTCTGGGCTTCTTCATCAGCAAACACCCCCTTAATCAGTTCAAGGATTACATCCAGCAGCACACCACCGCCGACACACTGACCATCATCAATTTTCCCAAGGACAGCGAGGTCAGAATTGCGGGCATCCCCGGCAAAATACGTGAAATCAACAACCGCAAGGGGGAGCGGATGTGCTTTGTCTCGCTTGAGGATTTGAAAGGGGTGGTCGAGGTCATCGTCTTTGCCGACCTTTTCAAGACCTGCGCCGAGCTCATCAAGAGCGACCAGCCCCTGCTGGTTACCGGGAGGGTGAACCGGGAGGACGAATCCGACACCGCCAAGATAGTCGCGGGTAAAATCGTTCCCCTCAGCCGGCAGGCTGCAGCCTCCGTCGAGGCCGCCCATATCACCCTCAGCACGGATGACATGACCGCGCAGCAGCTGGGGGATCTCAAACAATCCATCCTCAGCTATCCCGGCCGGTGCCGGATCTTTCTGCATCTGCTTGCCCCCGGCAGTCGGGAAACCGTCCTTTCGCTCGGCGACGAGTTCAAGGTAAATCCTTCACCCGCCTTTGCCAATGAGCTGAGAAGCATTTTCGGCAGGGCGCTGCGTTCTTTCTCCTAGATGGCTCACAAAGCGCTTTTCAGCACCGCTATGACTTCCCCTGTCGGACACCAGCGCAGGTTTTACCGTGACCTGATAAATTCAGGGGACCTCCTGCCCTTTACCGTGACCGTTCAGGAGACCGATCTGTACATCCTCGCCCAAACCCGACTGGAAGAAGAGGCCCTCCGCTCAATTTTAAACCACCGCTATCAGCTCGAAACCTACCTCAGGGAGCATCCTTCATTCCTTCATGCCTTTGCACCGCTGCCGCCGGATCCCCACGCTCCGCCCATTGTCCGCGGGATGCTGCAGGCGGCAGAACGGTCAGGTGTCGGCCCCATGGCGGCCGTGGCGGGCGCATTCGCGGAAGAGGTGGGAAAGGACCTGCTGCGGCACACCCCCCAGGTGGTGGTTGAAAACGGCGGCGATCTCTATATCAGCGTTACCCGCGACATACGCATCGGCATTTATGCCGGCTCTTCGCCGCTCAGCAACAGACTGGCCCTGCTCATACCCTTCGGGAAAACCCCTCTCGGCGTCTGTACGTCCTCCGGCACGGTGGGTCATTCCGTCAGCTTCGGCCGGGCTGATGCGGTCACCATCAGCGCCCCCTCAGCGTTTCTTGCCGACGCGGCGGCAACCGCCGTCGGCAATTGCGTCACGCGCGAGGACGATATACAGCGCGGCCTTGACCGCGCCCGGGAGATCGAAGGTGTTTGCGGGGCGCTTATCATCGTGGGGGATCACATGGGGGCCTGGGGAGATATTGAGCTGGTTTCCCTGTAACACGAAAATTGCTTTTGATCCGCAGGGGCGACCGGCCGGTCGCCCCTCCACATGAACAGCGGTTTAACATACAAGGATCATTTGATGAAGATCGGTGTCATTGCTGATACGCATCTCAGCCGCTATGATCAGGGTCTGGCCGATGCCATCAACCGCCATTTTAAAGACACGGACCTGGTGCTGCACGCCGGCGATGTGGTCGACGCACGGGCCCTTGATGTGTTTTCAGGTTTGAATCTTCTCCTGGTTTCGGGCAACATGGATTCTCCCGGCATTCGGGACGTGTCGCCGGTCAAGCGGGTGATTTCCGCCGGGAAATTCACCCTGGGACTGATTCACGGCTGGGGTGCTCCCGATGGGATCGAAGAGCGATTGATCAGGGAATTCGGCCCGCTGGATGCGCTCATATACGGTCATACCCATCGTGCCTCATCCGGGGTCAAAAATGGCGTTCTCTTTTTCAACCCCGGCTCCGCCACCGACCGCCGATTCGCCCCCTTTACCAGCGTCGGCATCCTTGATATCGGAGAAGAAATCAAGCCATCCATCATACCACTATAATCCAACCCGGGAGTTGCGATGAAACAGCTGTGGGCACCATGGAGACTGACGTACATACTGGGCAAGAAAACCAGAACCTGCATCTTTTGCCATCACCCGGCGCGCGGCCAGAACAAGAAAAACCTGCTGCTGTATGCCGGTCCATCATCACTGGTCATGCTCAACCGCTATCCCTACAGCAGCTGCCATCTCCTGATTGCGCCCCGAAAGCATACCGGCCAATTAAGCGAGCTGGACCCGGAGGAATCGCACCTGCTCTTTTCCACCCTCAGGCAATCGGTCGATCTGCTTAAGCAGGCGGTCAGGCCTGCCGGCTTTAACATCGGCATGAATCTGGGGAGGGTTGCCGGCGCGGGCATTACCCGGCATCTGCACTTCCATATTGTTCCGCGCTGGCAGGGCGACACCAATTTCATGCCCATCGCGGCTGAAGCCATGGTCATTCCCGAGCATCTCGACAAAACCTATGACAGGCTCGCGCCTCTCTTTAAAACGTTTTTCAAACCGTAGCCCCTGTATTTCAAACAGTGTATCCTCCCATGAGCCGCCGATCCGTATCCGCGAGCATGAATGACGGGCACGATCCTGAGCGTTCCGCCTTAATCGGCACGCTCAGGCGGCACGGCATCACACCCCATAAGCGGCTGGGACAGGTATTTCTCTTCAGGAGCGCAATCGCCGAGCAGATTGTCAGCTTCGCCCGCATAGACGGCAGCGACCTGGTGGTTGAAATCGGTGCCGGCCTGGGCATACTCACCGCTCCGCTTGCGGACAGCGGGGCCCGGGTTGTCGGGCTTGAATACGACACCAGGCTGGCGTCATACCTGAACAGCGAGCTGCACCGCGGCAACCTGGAAGTTGAGCGCGCCGACGCCCTCAATTTCGCGTACGGCAGGCTCTCCCGGCGCTTTGGCAAAACATTGATTATCATGGGCAACCTGCCCTACTACCTCACCAGCCCGCTCATCTTCAAGCTGCTGGGGCTGCGCTCGTACATCTCCCGCATGGTGCTCATGATACAGCGGGAAGCAGCAGACCGCATTTCCGCCCAGGCGGGAACACAGGGTTACGGCATCATCAGCATATTGTCACAGATGTTTTTTGATGTCACACACCGGCTCACCGTTCTCAAGGACTGCTTCTATCCGCTCCCGGCGGTTGATTCCGAAGTGGTGCTGTTTACCCATCGCAGCCGGCCCCTCGCCGCTCTGGCCGATGAGAAAGCCTTCATCACCCTGGTCAAACTGTCTTTTGCCCATCCGCGCAAAACGCTGCTGAACGCCTTTAAAGGCTGCGACTACTTGAGCCGGGGGAAGGAAAGCATAGTTGAGACCATGAATGCAGCCGGCATTGATCCTATGCGCCGGGCTCACACAGTGAGCATTGATGAATATGCCCGGCTCTCAAACATGCTGGCCGCCGCTCAATGCCCGGTCGTTTAAGCAGGCAACCAATCTTCTCAGCAAACCATGTATGTGCGCCTCAGACATGCCGGAGATCAGGTTCTTGGCCGACTGCATGCTCGGCACAGTATCAAAGTGGCTCAGGATACTCGGATATGATGCCGAATATTCCCGCAGGCCGGTTAACCACGAGCTTTTGCAAAAGGCCATCGCCGAAGACCGGCAGATACTGACGCGCAACACCCGCCTCCGCGCCGGTGCCGTCGAGGACATCAGCAGAATTTGCACCATAAAGGCCAATGAGACAGTTCTGCAACTGCGGGAGGTAATTGCTCACTATCATCTCACCCTTTCAGAGCGCGCTCATCTCACCCGCTGCCTGGTTTGTAACACGAGGCTGGTAAAAACCCCTCCCTTACTGCTGGACCGATTGGTACCTGAATACATTCTCACCACAAGAAAAATATTTTTATCCTGCCCCCGCTGCCGCAAAGTATACTGGCGCGGCAGCCATTACCATAGCATGCAGGAACGCATCAAAGAAACACTGGTGACGAAGTAAGCCATCCTGTTGAAAATCGGTGCACATTTCCTTTGTTTTCGCATTAGATTAAAAAGTGCTTTTTTTACCGGACCCGTATATTATTTTGGATAATTAAGTGTTAAAAGGTGCTATCAGGCGACGAATCTGCGGTTTTTTTAATAATAACACGGTAAATTATGTTATAAATAAAAGCCCGCTCATAAAAAAAGCTTGATTACATATATAATTTATGCTAAAAACTTAAGTGGTAAAAAAAGAAGCATACTATACACTTTCCCGGGGGGAGATCACATGAAACAGGTTCCGCTTGCGCAGAAAGAAATATTGAAGACCAGGGAAGCGGCGGAGTTGCTGAAGGTAACCACGCAGACGATCAAAAACTATATTTATTCCGGTAAATTAAAGGCGCTCAAAACTCCGGGCGGCCATCATCGCATTCGCCGGTCTGACCTCAAGGAGATCGGTTTTATAGAGGATCTACCCGGAGAAGAAGGAAGGCTGGGCAGGGAGGAGCTTTACCAGATTTATAAGGAACTGCTGGGATCCTATATTTCCACCATCAAGGTCATTTTAAAAGCACTGGACTCAAGAGATGTTATTGCCACCGGTCATTCCCAGCGCGTGGCTGAGTACAGCACCAGAATGGCCGACAAGCTCGGCTTATCCGCATCCGAGAAAAGGAACCTCGAGCTGGCCGGCCTCTTGCACGATGTGGGGAAAATCGGTATAAGCGAATACATATTGGGTAAGCCCGGAAAATTGACCGACCAGGAACTGTTCATGGTTAAAAAGCATCCCGAAATCGGAGAGCAGATACTCGCGGGTGTTGATTTTTTAAAACCGACCATTGCCACCATCAGGCATCATCACGAGCGGTTTGACGGGAAAGGATACCCTGACGGACTGGCAGGAAACAATATTCCCCTGCCCGCCAGGATAATATCAGCGGTTGAAACCTACGATTTTTTAAGCTCTGATCTTTCCTACCGCAAGGCGCTGTCGAAGCAGGAGGTGTTTGACGAAATGAAAAAGTCTTCCGGCAGCCAGCTTGATCCGGACATTGTCAGCGCTTTCCTGGAAACCGTTCATTAGACGATTTTCAGATTATCAACGATTTGAAGTCCTCTTCAGATAATAGTTTTATCCCGAGGGACCTCGCTTTATTCAGCTTTGATCCGGGATCGGCCCCGGCAACAACATAGGTTGTTTTATCGCTTACCGCTGAAGCTACCGTTCCTCCCCTTTCCTCCACCAGTCGCGCTGCTTCCTGTCTGGTATATGCCTGCATGGTTCCGGTAAAAACGAAGGTCATGCCCTGAAGCGCCGATCCCGATTGCCTCGCGGCCGGTACAAAACTGACGCCCGCCTTCTGCAATCGCATGATGGTGGCAACATTCTCCTGCTGCTGGAAAAACCGAACCACGCTTCCCGCCACTTCCGTGCCGATTTCCCTGATCTGCAGCAGCGTGTCCGCATCCGCCTTCATCAGCCGCTCCATGGATCCCAGGTGTTTTACCATGAGCTTTGCGGTGTGTTCCCCCACGTGCCTGATTCCCAGGGCATAGATGAGCCGCTCCAGGCCGGCGTTCCTGCTTTTCTCAATGGCGGCAAGAATGTTGCGCGCTGATTTCCCGGCCATGCGCTCCAGCGAAAGCAAATCCTCCATGCGCACATAATAAAGGTCGGCGGCATCCCGGACTATATTTTTGTCGACCAGCTGGCCGATCAGCTTATCACCGAGGCCGTCAATATCCATGGCATTTTTTGAGGCAAAATGCTTGAGCGCCTCTTTCAGCTTGGCCGGGCAGGAAAATCCCAGGCAGCGATGGGCGGCCTCGTCTTCTGATTTATAAACCTGCGCGCTGCAAACCGGACAGCGTGAGGGCATGGAGAAGCGTTTTTCCTTCCCCGTGCGTTCGGACACTACCACACTCACCACCTGCGGAATGACATCGCCTGCCCGCTGCACCACCACTGTATCGCCGATTCTGATATCCTTGCCGTCTATTTCATCCTGGTTGTGCAGCGAGGCGCGGCTTACCTCGACACCGCCGACCTGCACGGGGTCCATGATCGCCACCGGAGTGAGGACCCCGGTTCTTCCCACCTGCACGGCAATATCCCGGATGACGGTCGTTTCCTGCCGGGCGGCAAATTTATAGGCGATGGCCCAGCGCGGGCTTCGCGCGATGGTTCCCGCCCGGTTTTGCAGGCCGCAATCATTCACTTTTATTACCACACCGTCGATTTCGTAGGGAAGGTCAGCGCGCTTTTCCAGTATGGTCCGGTAGCGCTGCAGCACCTCGCCGATGCCGGCGCATTTATAGCGCAGGGGATTTACCCGCAGCCCCAGCCGGCCGAGCCTTTCCAGACCGTTCAGGTGGGTATCAAGAACCATGCCCTTCACCCGGCCGAAACCGTGGCACAATATGTCAAGCGGCCGCGAGGCGGTGATGCGGGGATCCAACTGGCGCAGGGAGCCGGCCGCCGCGTTGCGCGGATTTGCAAACGGGGCCTCATCCATTTCCTCCCGCTGCCGGTTGAGGGCGACAAATTCCTTCCTGGCCAGAAACACCTCTCCCCGAACCTCCAGGTGCTCAGGAACAGGGAGATCGGCGCTCGCCAGCAGCTGCAGGGGCACCGAGCGGATGGTCTTTAAATTGGAGGTCACGTCCTCGCCGCGCTCACCATCACCCCGGGTTGAACCGACCATGAGGCTTCCGTGCCGGTATACGAGTTCCACCGCCACACCATCAAGCTTTGCCTCCGCGCAGTACTCTATCTCCCCGGACTTCATCTGCAAAAGCTTCTTCACCCTCCGGTCGAACTCCAGCACCTCCTCATCGGTGAAGCAGTTTGCCAGGCTGAGCATGGGTGTCGAATGGGTGACAGTCGTGAATTCCTTGAGCGGTGCGGCACCAATCCGCTGCGTGGGTGAATCGGGTGTTACCAGCGCCGGATGCCGGGTTTCAAGCTCCTGAAGCTCCATGAACATCCGGTCATATTCCGCGTCGGATATGACCGGATCATCCAGAACATGGTAGCGGTAGTTATGGAAATTGATCTCTGTTTTTAATGCTGCTATTCGTGCTGCGGCATCATGTTGTTTCATGGTGTTGCCTGCCCCCGATTGTGCCCGCCCCGTTCTGTCGA
Source organism: uncultured delta proteobacterium (assembly GCA_963793865.1). Taxonomy (GTDB): domain Bacteria; phylum Desulfobacterota; class WTBG01; order WTBG01; family WTBG01; genus CAZWCD01. The sequence continues at coordinate 840,768 of CAWCBP010000001.1, read as the reverse complement.
GACATGCGTTTCCGCCGAGGATCTCATAATCTCCGCATCCTGCCTTCAGTTGACGCGTTCCTGAGCCCCTGCCGCCGGGACGGTGTTTCTCATGTGCGGGGCTACTCCTCCTGCCATCCGTGCCTTCCGATGAGAGGCACAAAAATGCACGCCGTGGATTCCTCCATTTCATAGCCGTCGCCCCGCTTAACGCAGGTATCCAGGGTCTGTGAAAACCGCGAGCCGACCGGAATGACCAGCCGGCCTCCTTCTTTTAACTGCGCCACAAGCGTCTCCGGGATGCGCGGGGCACCCGCCGTGACCATGATGGCGTCAAAGGGGGCCGATTCAGGCCACCCCGCAGTGCCGTCGGCGATGCGGAGATGAAAGCGTGAGTAGTTGAGAGCGCGCAATATCCCTTCAGCCTCTGCCGCCAGCGCTCCGATCCGCTCAATGGTGTAAAGCTCGTCCGCCAGTTCCAAAAGAACGGCTGACTGGTAGCCGGATCCGGTTCCTATCTCCAGCACCTTTTCATGTCCCGTGAGCTTCAGAGATTGCGACATCAGGGCCACCATGTAAGGCTGCGACAGGGTCTGACCATGTCCGATCTGTACCGGTCCGTCCGCATAGGCAAGCGGCCTTTTGTCTTCGGGCAGGAAGCGGTGGCGCGGCACCTTTTGCATCGCCTGTAAAACCCGCTCATCATGCACTCCCCTTTTTCTCAGCTGCTCCTCAACCATGCGAATCCGCTCCGCTTCGCGGTTCGTCTCGCTTTTCATGTCTTGGAAGTGGCTGTGCATAGTTCTGACCGCTCACGCTCCGCTGCGATGAGCTCACGGGCAGAAGCATCCGGGACTGCTTTGAAAATCAGCACCTTTTTGTTCCCGGCAGAGTGCCCCTGAAATGAAAAATCCATCCTTGCGTCGTGTCAAGGACGGTTTTTTCAGGCATGAAACCCTCAGCGCATGTTACATCAGAGTGAGTTCTCTGAGCAGGACCGCGCACGCAGCATCCCTGCGCACCACGGACATGGCGGGAAACGCAATCCCCGCTTCTACCCTAAATCGACAACCACAAATTGGGAGGTTTCACCCCTGACGATCAGGAGAAGAATCTTGTCTTTTTTCTGCCTCCGTGCATCGCTGAGGCATCTATTATACGCTTCCAGGTTAAGAATATCCTTCCGGTTTACCTGGGTAATGACGTCACCCGGCCTGACGCCCGCCAGCGCTGCCGGGCTCGCCGGCTCGACATTGGTCACCAGCACGCCATCCTCTTTTTTAATATCGTATCTTCGCGCCAGCGCGTCAGTGATGTCGGAAAGCTCCATGCCGATGTCATCTGATCCTCCTTTATCCTCCTCGGCCATTCCTTCCTCATCTTTAAGCTCCCCGATCTCGACAGTCTTGCTGATCTTCTTGCCGTCCCTGATGATGTCAAGTTCCCCCTTTGATCCGATAGGCGTCTGTGCCACCAGCAGGGGCAGCTGATCCATCTCTTTTATCGGAGTTCCATTAAATGCAACAATGATGTCTCCCTTTTTGATGCCTGATGCGGCGGCAGGACCGGCGGCGTCAATGTCGGCAACCAGCGCTCCCTCCTTCTGGTCAAGGCCAAAGCTTTTCGCCAGGTCAGGTGTAACCGTCTGAACGATAACACCCAGCCAGCCTCGTACCACCCTGCCCTTTTCCTTGAGCTGCTTAACCACACTTTTTGCCAGATTAATCGGCGTCGCAAAGCCGATACCGATATTTCCACCGCTGGTGGAAAAGATGGCCGTGTTCACGCCCACCACCTCCCCGCGCGTATTGAAAAGAGGCCCTCCGCTGTTTCCCTGATTGATGGCCGCATCGGTCTGGATAAAATCCTCGTACGGCCCCATGCCCAGCTTCCGCCATTTGGCGCTCACGATGCCCACGGTCACGGTTTGATCGAGCCCGAACGGATTGCCGATGGCCATCACCCACTCACCGACCTTTAAGTTATCCGAATCACCGAGCGTGACGACCGGCAATCCGGGCGGGGGGGTTATTTTAATCAGGGCGATATCCGTCTTCCTGTCTTTACCAACGATGGTGGCATCAAATTCCTCCTTGTCGGAAAGCTTAACCTTGATTTCATCCGCGCCCTCAATCACGTGATTATTGGTGATGATGTATCCTTCCTTATCGATGATAAAGCCGGAGCCAAGGCTCTTCGAGGGCGTATCGCCCGGCGGCATCTGGTCGAAAAACTTCTCAAAAAAATCGTCTCCGAAAAATTCCCGCAGCCGCTCATCACCCTGAAAATTGTGATACTGCTGCATTTTCCTCTTGGGGGCTGTCGATGTGCTGATATTTACCGTAGCCGGCATGAGCTTCTCCGCCAGGCTCACAAACACCTGGGAGTCCTGAGCCGGGTCGGCGCTGTTTTGGGCGAGTGCCTCTTTGGCCAGCGCCGGCATATCCGGGTTTATGGTGCTGCTTGATGAAACCATCATTCCAATCCAGAATGACAGCAGCGCAACAGCTAACACCAAGGGTATGGCAATTCTCTTCCGTTTCAATTTGTTTCTCCTTCCCGGTAACGAGGTCAGGTGCGGTTAGCGTTCAGTTAGAATAGATTAGTACAGCATATGATTTTTTTTGTCAATTTGAATATTGTCTTCACTTTCCGTGCTCAATGCCGTTCGGCTGCTTGAGAGACGAGGACGTGACATGCCGCCCAGAGGCGGATCAATGAAGGTAAAAGAGGGGATTTCTTGCCTGATTGTAGCGCCTGATTTGAAAATGGAGCGTGGGGGAGGAGGCGGGATTATGTGAGTTTCCCAAACGCGCAATGATCGCACCCTGACTGACCAAGTTCCCTTCTTTCACCAGATTGAGCTGATTGTGGGCATACACGGTTGAGTATTTATCGGCATGCTTGATGATGATGATATTGCCGTAGCCCGGCATGCTGTTGACGAAAGCGACTTTTCCCGCATCGGCGGCCCTTACCGCGCTCCCCAGCGGGGCTTGAATATCAATGCCGTCATATTTCATGCCCGTCTTGACGCCATAATGGCCGACAATCTTTCCTTCCACCGGCCATATGAATCTGCCCTTCGGCTGCTGAATGGACTCCGGGGCCTTCTGCCATCCGCTTTCCGAAAGGTTCACCGCCAGCACCCTCTCCGCGCCCGGAATGAAAATGCTGTCTCCGGCCTTTATCTGCGATGCGTCGGTTATCGAGTTCAGCTCGGCTACTTCCTGGAGGCTTACGTTATAGGTTTTACATATTCGCCACAGCGTCTCGCCCCTGCCCACCGGGTGGTAGATGCCCTGCTGCATTCTCCTGGGCGACGGCTCAATCCGGTACGGCAGAGGCGGTGCCTGTGCCGCATCCCGCTCCCCGGTTCGCGGCCGTGACCCGGCCTGCGGATAAAAGCAGGCGGAAAGCAGAAGAGGAGCGATAAGCAGAGCCTGTAACCAAAGCAGAGCAGTCCTTCTCACCGGCCAATGCATGTGGTGTGTTACGGCCGCGGTGCCGGTCCCATGAAGCCGGCTGCCACAGTGACGGATGACGCGTGCCCTATGCACGCCCGGCAGCGCCCATGGCCAATCGCACCGCTTCCTGCGGCGTTTCAGCCTCAATAATCTTCGGGCTTACCTTCCAGGTATGCAACCCGATTATTGGCTTTCCCAGTTTGAGGGCTATGGCTATTTCAGAAAGGGTGCCGTATCCGCCTTCAACGGCAATCAGGACGTGTGAGGAGCGCACCACCAGCACGTTTCGCGCGTGGCTCATGCCGGTCACGATGGGTATGGTTATATGAGGATTAGCCTCCTCCATCAGGAAGCCCGGCAATATGCCCACGCTTGTGCCGCCTGCCTCACAAGCGCCTTTGGCGGCGGCAGCCATCACCCCGCCCATGCCGCCGCAAATGAGCAGCGCCCCGCACAGCGCAATTTCCCTGCCCACCTGCTCGGCATGTGCCGCTGCCTGCCGGGAACACTGTTCCGGCCCTATGACTCCTATCTGCAGCATGAAAACCCTCACCGCATTCACAGCCCGGGGGCCGCTATATGGTCCAGCCGGACATTTCTTTATACGACACTTCGTTGGTCCGGTCTATGATGAGAGGGGTCACCGAGATAACCTGCTCTTCCATGGCGCGGTAATCGGATGCATCATCTCCGGCGGACGACGGCAGGCAATTCATGACCCTGCCGATCCAGTAGTAGCTCAGCCCCCGCGGGTCGATCTTTTTCTCAATGGTGTTGCGATGCCGCTGCGCTCCCTGCTTGGTTATGCGGTAGCGGTCAATCGGCCTTCCGCCGGTATCCGGCACATTGACGTTGAGCATGGTATTCGCGGGAAGACCGTGGCTGAGTATGAAGCCTGCCAGGCGCAGGGCGAAGCCGGCCGCCGGTCCATAATCAAATGTTCCCTCCCCCGCGAGGGATACGGCAAACGCAGCCAGCCCCATGCCGGCGCCCTCAAGCGCGCCGGCCAGGGTTCCTGAATAGTTGATGTCATTTCCCAGATTACATCCCCGGTTAATGCCTGACACGATGAGCCGCGGCGGGGAGGGCAGCAAATGGTTGACCGCAATGTTGATGCAATCAGCCGGGGTGCCGTTCACGGCAAAGGTATGATGGCCGATTTCCGAGAGTCGCAACGGGCGGTGGAGGGTCAGTGCGTGGCTTATCGCGTTGCGTTCGCGATCCGGCGCAACGGTCCATACCTCATCCAGGGCCATCAGCCGGCTGCGCAGGACGCTGAGTCCATCGGCGAAGACGCCGTCGTCATTGGTAAGCAGGATGCTCATGGTTACCTACCACTCCCTCTCCACCACATAGTTGGCCGCGGCGGTCAGGGCCTCCTTCACCGCCGGCGATTCAAGCCCGTTTAGATTGCCGATGGACAGGCGGACATATTCCCGTGCCCGGGAAAACACGTACTCCACCCCGTTATATTTTTGAATCAGCTGTACCACCCGCCTGGCCTGTTCCGCTCCCGGGGGCACCTGCTGCAGCGCGTCGCGGATTTCCCCCCGCTCCTGCTCGGATGCCCTTTCCATGGTGTGAATCAGGGGCAGGGTTATCTTGCCTTCCTGCAGGTCCTTTAACAGGGCCTTGCCGAATTTCATGTTGTCGGAGACATAATCCAGCGTGTCGTCAACCATCTGAAATGCAATACCCAGGTTAAGGCCGTACTCTCGCATGGACACTTCCGCCCCGGGTGCCGCCCTGCCCATGATGGCGCCGGTCTGGCACGCCGCCGAGATCAGGCTGGCCGTTTTATGGCTTATGATTTCAAGATATTCTTTTTCGGTCAGGCTCAAATCACCGCCCCGGACGGTTTGCATGGTCTCGCCTTCGGCCAGGCTGGTTGTCGCTTCAGATATGACACGCATCACCTGCACATTCCCTGTTTCCACCAGGATGGAAAAAGCCTTGGAAACCAGGAAATCCCCCACCAAAACGCTGATCCGGTCCCCCCAGAGGGCGTTGGCCGACGAATTTCCCCTCCGCATCTCGGCATGATCCAGCACATCATCGTGCAGCAATGTCGCGGTGTGAATATACTCAAACACGCAGGCAAGGGGAATGTTGTCCGCGCCCCGATAATTGAATCCCCTGGCGGTCAGAAGGTACAGCAGGGGACGGAATCGCTTGCCGCCGCTGGCGATGATATAGCTGCCCACCTTGTTTATAAGGGAAACATGCGAGGCCAGGGTATTAATAAGCGCCCGTTCAACCAGGGTCAGCTCATCTCCGATCAACGAAGCTATCTTGTTCATGACAAACCTCTCTCTGAAACCCTGGCCAGCGTCAGGACATCCACCGCTTCAGCCCCCGCGCCGACAAGAACCCTCGAGCATTCATCGACCGTGCTTCCGCTGGTATAAATGTCGTCTATGAGCAGGATGGTTTTATTGCTGATGGTCTGCGGCCTGGAGACCGCAAAGGCCCCTTTTACATTGGAGGCCCGCTGGGTTTCCGATAAGCCGACCTGCGATTGTGTCCGGCGGGTGCGCTTCAAATTAAACCGGTCCAGGGGAACCCCCAGGTGCCGGCTCAGCGATGCGGCCAGGTACAGGGCCTGATTAAATCCCCTTCCGCGCAGCCGGCTCGGGTGGAGGGGTACGGGTACAATGAGGCCGTAGTTCCATTCCGCTTCAATGAAAGGCAGCCGTTCCGTCATGAGGCTTCCCAGGGTCGGTGCAAGCGGCCCCTTCAGACGGTACTTCAAGAGATGCAGGGCGCTGCGCAGCGTGCCGCGATAATGGCCAACCGCCCGAGCACGCCGGTAATGAAGGGGGCGGGTGATGCACTCGCCGCAGAGATGCTCGAAACGGGGTTCATGCGCAAAGGGCCTGCCGCAACGCGTGCACAGGGGAGGTTCAAGGTACGCGATCCCGCCGCGGCAGCCCGGGCAGAGGTTCCATGAATCGGAGCGCTCCAGGGCAGCCGCGCACACGGCGCAGACGGGAGGGTAGATAAAATCCATAAGGTCGGTTACGAAGGGCTTCATGATTGTCTCTCTGGAGGAGCGGAACGGCTCATTCCGGTCCCGGCAGCGCAACCTTCGGCGCGTCCGCCCACAGCCGTTCCAGCCCGTAAAAATCCCTGACCGGCTGGTAAAATACGTGCATGACAATGTCGCCGTAATCAAGCAGAATCCAGGACCCGTGTGTGAACCCTTCAATGCCCAGCGCACGAAAGCCGTGCTTTTTCAGATCGAGCTCAATCGACTCCGCGATGGCCTGCGTCTGCCGGTTCGAGCTTCCGCTGCAGATGACAAAATAATCGGCAACTGATGTGTAGGTCCTGACATCCAGGGCAATTACATCAAAGGCCTTCTTTTTCAAGGCCGCCGTGATGCAATAGCCCAGCTTTTTAATGTTCTCGGCGTCTTCCTGCCGGTGATGCGTTTTACGTGGCACGGGTGTTGTCAGCTGCTGCTGTCCTGGTTGTGATACAGTTTATGGCGCAGTATATACTCTTCCACCGCTTTCGGCACCAGATAGGTGAAGGAATGACCTTGAGCAACGCGACGTCTGATTTCCCGGGCTGAAATGGCAAGGCCCGGTATGTCGGCAATAAAAACAGAGAAGCCGGAGACATGCCGATAGCGGTTTTCTTCCGGGGAAAATGAAAATTCCCCCGCCATCGTCCGGGGAATAATTCGCTCTCTGTGCGGCGGTGAATAGCCCGGCCTGGTCATAACCACAAAATTGCAGAGGGGAAAAAGCTCCCGGTAATTTTTCCAGGTGTCAATTTCAGCGAAGGCATCCATTCCCATAATAAAGAATGGATCCGCATTCCGGAAAGGCCTCTCTGAAATAACGGAGTGTTTCCACCGAGTAGGACGTTCCCGGACGCTTGAGCTCCACGTCTGAAGCTAAAAAGTGGCGATTATCTTGTATTGCCAGCTCGAGCATTGCCAGCCGGTGCTGCGGGGACGCAAACGTGCCAACAGGCTTGTGGGGGGCAATATGCGTCGGAATGAAGATAACCTTTTCCAGGGCGCAGAGCCCGCGAATTTCCTCCGCCGCCCGCAGGTGACCGATATGAACCGGGTTAAAAGAACCGCCGAACAAGCCTATGCGCACACCGACCCTCAACGCATTTCATCCAGTTGTTCTAGGCTTCACGAATCTGACCGCTTCCATACACCACGTACTTTTGAGCCGTCAGCTCCTCCAGCCCCATGGGACCGAAGGCGTGAAGCCTGGTGGTGCTGATGCCGATTTCAGCGCCCAGACCGAGCTGGTTGCCGTCGTTGAAGCGGGTTGAAGCGTTTACCAGAACCACCGAGGAGTTTACCCGGCGCACAAAGTCCCGGGAGTTATTGTAATCGCGGGTGATGATGGCATCAGTGTGCATGGAGCCGTAGCGCTCTATGTGGGCGATGGCCTCATCCATGTCCGCAACCACCTTTACCGAAAGGATCAGGTCCAGGTATTCACGGTACCAGTCGTCTTCCGAGGCCTCCTTCAGTCCGGGCACGATGGCGCGGCACTGCCGGCATGCCCGGATTTCCACCTGACGCGACCCAAGGCTGGCAACGATCCGGGGCAGGAACGCAGCCGCGCAGCCCCGGTGAATGAGCAGCGTCTCCAGCGCATTGCACACGCCGGGCCGCTGCACTTTCGCATTCACAATGATGGACTCGGCCATGTCCTGATCCGCCGACTGATCAACGAAAATATGGCACACCCCTTTGTAGTGCTTGATGACCGGAATCTTGGAATGGGCGACGACCGCCCTGATCAGTTCCTCTCCGCCCCGCGGTATTATCAGGTCAATGTACTCATCCAGCGCCAGCAGCCCGTACAGCTGCTCCCGCTCCACCGGCGGCACCAGCTGTATGAGCGACTCCGGCAGGCCGCTTTCCCGGAGCGCCTCATGCATGACGGCCACCAGAGCCTGATTGGAATGACAGGCCTCACTGCCGCCCTTGAGAATAACCGCGTTGCCGGCTTTCAGGCAGAGTATGGCCGCGTCGACGGTCACGGTGGGACGCGATTCGTATATGATGCCGATGACACCCAGGGGTATGCGCACCTTTCCGACCTGCAATCCGTTGGGACGCCTCCACATCCTCACCACTTCGCCCACCGGATCGTTCAGCCCGGTAACCTGATGAACCGCCTCGGTCATGTCACGGATTGTCCCGTCAGACAGGGCAAGGCGCGAGTACAGCGCTGCCGGCATGCCCTGCCGGCGCGCCTCCGCCAGGTCCTTGCTGTTTTCCTCCATCAGCCATTCCCTGCGAAGAGAAATCCCTCCGGCAATCTGCCTCAGCACCGTGTTCTTTCTGTCGGTTGAAAGTGACGCGGCAGTGGAGGCGGCCTCCCGCGCGGCCCGGGCAAGCGGCAGGAGCGATTGATTATCGTGCATACGGTTCGTCCTCCAGCACCACCAGGTCGTCGCGGTGTATGATCTCGTCATAGTCCTTGTAACCCAGCGCCTTTTCTATGTCCCGGGTATGCAGCCCCTTGATCTTCAGCACCTCTTCTGAACGGTACTTCACCAGTCCCCGCGCGAATTCGTTGCCGCTTATGTCGCGGCAGCTGACCGCATCGCCGAAATTAAATGTGCCGCTGACGGAAACCAGCCCCGACGAGAGGAGGCTCTTCCCCTTTTCAACAATGGCCCGCTTTGCCCCGTCATCGACCACCAGAAACCCCTTTGGCTTCACATTAAATGCAATCCAGTACTTTCGGCTTGATAAGGACGCCTTTCGCGGCAGAAAGAACGTACCCACGTCTTCACCTTCAAAGACCCTGCTGATGATTCTCCGTTTGAGCCCGTTGACAATGATGGTGGGTATCCCGAAAAGGGATGCCTTTTTTGCCGCGTCAACCTTGGAACGCATGCCTCCCGTCCCCAGCCTGCCGGCTCCTCCCTGCGCATAATCCTCTATGGCACCGCCGACCCGGTCAACCAGCTTTACCAGCCGGGCATTTTTCTGCCGTTGAGGATCCTGCTCATACAGACCGTCCTGATCCGTCAAGATGAGCAGCACATCGGCATCGACGAGATTGGTGACCAGGGCTGAAAGCATGTCATTGTCGCCGAACTTGATTTCATCGACAACCACGGAGTCATTTTCATTGATGATGGGAATGATACCGCACTCCAAAAGGGTGAAGAGGGTGTTGCGGGCATTGAGAAACTTCCGCCGGTTGCTCAGATCGTCGCTGGTCAGAAGCACCTGCGCTATCTGCTGACCATGCCGCCTGAAACATGCTTCATACCTGGCCATGAGCCGGACCTGGCCAATGGCCGCTGACGCCTGCTTCTGCGGAATGCTGGTCGGCCGCTCCACGCAACGCAGGCTTTTCTTGCCCGCGGCGATGGCGCCGGAGGAAACCAGCACCACCTCACGGCCGCTGTGCCGGAGCCGCGAAATGCAGCTCACCATATTACTGAAGACACCGCCGTTCAGATCATCGGTGCCGCCGGTGAGAACGCTGCTGCCCACCTTGATGACAACCCGCTTAATCCTTCCCAGCAGATCCTTTCTGAAAGCGGTTATATCCTGTTGCATGCCGTTCCCGCGTCGAATGCGCTCAACGGCCCGCTGCGCCGTCGAGCATGCGGGCAACGTGGGCGATAAGCGGCTTTAATCCCTCACCGGTCAGGGCCGAAACCGGGAATGTCTTAATCCTGCTTTTTGCGAACTGCTGCTTAATGGAAGGATAGCGATCCCGGGCTCCGACCGCATCCATCTTGTTGATGGCAATGACACGGGGCTTTTGAAGCAATGAGGAATTATGCAATTTGAGTTCGCCGGAAACAACGGCAAATGCATCAGCTGGTTCGCGAAGGGCTCCGCTTGAACCGTCTATGAGATGAATAAGCACCCTGGTTCGCTCGATATGGCGCAAAAAGGCCGTTCCCAGCCCGCGCCCTTCATGGGCGCCTTCAATCAGGCCCGGTATGTCCGCAATGGTGAATGTCCGCTCCCCGGCAGCGCGCACCGCCCCGAGCACCGGCCGCAGGGTGGTAAAGGGATAATCGGCGATTTTCGGCCGGGCCCCTGACAGGGCCGCCACCAGTGTCGATTTACCGCTGTTGGGCAGCCCGACAACCCCGACATCGGCAAGCAGCTTCAATTCCAGTCTAATCCAGCGCTCCCCCCGCAGCCCCCCGGTTCAGCGAACCGCGGTGCCTGCCGGGTTGAGCTCACAAAACGCGCATTGCCGCGGCCCCCTTCACCTCCCCGGGCGACGATGACGCTGTCATCAGGATGGCTGAGGTCGCCGAGCACTTCGCCCGTCGCGTCATCTGAAACCACCGTGCCCAGGGGAACCGGAATGACGAGCGTTGCCGCTGCCCTGCCGTGCTGCTTTTTCCCCTTTCCATGGACGCCGGAGGAGGCCTTGTAATGACGCTTGTAGCGAAAATCAACCAGCGATTCCAGCTGGGCGTCAGCGACAAGCACCACGTCACCGCCCCGGCCGCCGTCCCCGCCGTCAGGTCCGCCGCGGGGAACATACTTTTCGCGCCTGAAGCTGACGCATCCCCGGCCGCCCGCCCCCGCAATAACCTGTATCCTGGCTTCGTCAATAAACTTCATCAAGGGTTAGCCGGCGGCATAGACGCTGACCCGCGTTCTTACCTTGCCCCAGCGCTCGAAGGCCACCACACCGTCTATTTTGGCGAACAGGGTATAGTCCTTACCGGTACCCACGTTTTCACCCGCGTGAATGCTGCTTCCCGCCTGCCGCACCAAAATGCTGCCTGCCCGGACACGCTGACCCGAGGCGCGCTTTACGCCGTGACGTTTTCCGGCACTGTCGCGCCCGTTGGTTGAGCTTCCGCCCGATTTCTTATGAGCCATTGTTTTATTCTCCTCTCATCACTTTGCATTGAACCGCTACAATCCGGAATGGCGCATGCCGGGCTGCTATGCCCTGTCGTTCCGGCGGAACCTTATTGCACGTCATAGTTTTTCAAATATTTCATGGCATCGCTCTTGGTGCTCAGCATGAGCCAAGTATCCTTATCCAGGAAATCCTTATAAATGGATAGCGTATTGATAAATGAATAAAATTCCGGGTCTTTGTTGAAGGCGTCGGCATAAATCCGTGTTGCCTCCGCATCAGCTGATCCCATTATTTCCTGTGCCGTCCGGTAGGCTTCAGAAGTAATTCGCTTAAGCTCCTTTTCTCGATCACCGGCTATTTTAAAACTTTCACCTCTGCCCTCGGAGCGGAACTTTTCTGCAATCTGTTTACGCTCTGCAATCATCCTGTTATACACTTCCCTTTGAACCTCATCCACATAATTGATCCGTTTGATCCTGACATCCACCAGGTCAATCCCGAACTGTGCCATTTTCGGTTTTGCCTGCTCCATGATGCTCCGTGCTATAGCCTCTCGTCCCAATTTTACTGGTTTCTTCACTATTGCCTTTGTTGTTTCATCCATCTCCACTTCACCGATCTCCATCTCCCGATCGCTATTCCTCACCGCTTCAATTAATGAATTTGAAGTAATCAGGTTCCTGGTGGCTGACTCAATGATATTGTCAAGCTTTGCCTGGGCTGCCGATTCAATCCGGACCGTCTGAAAAAAGATGAGCGGGTCAATCACCTTCCAGCGGGCAAATATATCGAGCGAGATAAAGGTCTTATCTTTGGTAGGCATCTGGCCGGGCTCACCATTCCACTCCAGAAGATTCTTTGGAAAATAATTGGCCTCCTGAATGAATGGGGCCCTGAAATACAATCCGGCATCCTTAATTGCTGTGCCTACCGGTTTTCCAAATTGTGTTATTACGACCTGTTCAGTCTCGTCGACTATAAATGCCGTGCTCCTCAAAAGGGTAACAACAATGAAGAGCACGACAAGCGTCACTACCAGGTTCCTCATTGTCCTTTAGCCTCCTTTTGCAAGTTGAGCAGGGGAAGAAGACCCTGCTGATCAGGATCTATGATGTATTTGTTACCCAGCTTCGGAAGCAAAACAGCCATGGCCTCCAGGTAAAGCCGGCGACGGGTCACGTCTTTTGCCTTGCTGTATTCCTCGAAGAGCGCATGGAACCTGTCGGCATCTCCCTTGGATCGATTAACCCGATCAAGCGCGTATCCTTCCGCTGCCTTAATGGTTTGCTCCGCCTCTCCCAAAGCAGTGGGAATAATCTTGTTATACTGCTCCTTGGCCTGATAAATCAGCTGCTCCTTTTCCTGAACCGCCTTATTCACTTCATTGAAAGAAGGCTGCACCGGTTCGGGTACATTTGTTTTTTGCAGTTCAACATTGACCAGGCTTAACCCGGTATGCGAATCATCTAAAGCCTGTTGCAATTTAATCTTTGCTTCCCGGGCGATATCCTCTCTCCCGCTTATTACCTCATCGATACTTCGGTCTCCCACTACGGCTCGAACCGCAGATTCCGACATGTCTCTCAGGGTCGAACGGACATTTCTTACCAAAAAAAGAAATTTGTAGGGATCATCTATTCTAAACTGCACAACCCAGGGCACCAAGGCAGAGTTTAAATCACCGGTAAGCATGAGTGATTCATTGAGATAGCGTGAATCAGACCCGTATTCCGTTTGAATACCTGCACTTATCGTCCGCTGACCAAACTCCTCGGTATATACATAACTCACCTTGACCCTGGTCATTTTTTCGATACCGCTGGGGAGTTTAAAATGAAGCCCGGGCATGGTAGTGCGCACATATTTCCCGAAGCGCTGCACCACGCCCACCTCATCCACCCCTACGGTGTAGACAGTGGAAAAAACAATCCATATCGCCGCGATGATCAGGAGCACAAAAAGCAGGTTGAACTTTCCGCCCCTGAACCCCCGGGTGATAGTTTCAATGATTTTTTCAAATTCGGGCGGCAGCCCGCCGTTACCTCTGGACCAGGGGTCCCGCTGCCGGTTTTCTCCGCTCCACACCATTATTACACTCTCCTGTCAGCCAGAGCTGCTTTCTGCCGCCCTGCCCCGGGCGGGAATAAAGAAATCGCAGCAACCAATCACCGCGAACCGTCTCGTGACCCTATCTACGGAAGCATAGACCATGATCATCACGCCCCGAAGGCACACAGCTCAAGAAGATCATGTGTAAAAGCAGGTGTAACATAACTAAATTTAGGGGTTATGTCAAGCCCAATCACCACCCCTTGCATGGTTAAAAACTGCTGGGTGGGTTTTGAAAAATACTTGACTAAAGAAAAACGGGAATGATATCTTTTGAACCGGTTTACCAACGTATATCCGGCGGTGCGGAATTGCTCCATCCCCCCCCGCTCATCTCCAGGCTGCACTCCTTCACAACCGATTGAGGAATAGACCATGGAACTTGTCACGCTTGAGGCAACCACCCTGCCTGATGCCTGGTTTCAGGCATTATGGCACATTTTAAAGGAAGGGGTGCCGGAATACACCATCGACCTTGGCAGCTATGCGGGTCAGATCAGACGGGAGTTTGACTACATCACCATCCACATAAAATATCCGGGGGTAAAGCCTCATATTCCGGACATGCCGCCCGGATTGGGCATCCCCTCCCCCACCACTCAGGAATATGTGGACAATTATGCGGCCCGCTATCTCCTGTCGGATATCAAGGAAAACAACGAGCAGTATACCTACGGCGAACGGCTGATGCTTTCCGTCGATAAAGTCATTGACCGGTACAAAAAACACGGCTTCGGCACCAATCAGCTCATCATGCAGGTGGGACAGCCATCCGACATCGATCTGGAAGATCCGCCCTGCCTGAGGCACATTGACACGCGCATCCGCGACAACAAGCTCCACTTTATCATCTATTTCAGAAGCTGGGATTTGTGGGGAGGCTTTCCGGCAAACCTGGCGGGTTTTCAGCAGCTGAAGGAATACATGGCCCGGCAGATCGGCGTGGAGGACGGAGAAATGATTGTGTCCTCGAAAGGGCTGCACCTCTACGGCTACGCGAAAGACCTGGCAAAATTGCGCACCGGCCTCAAGGACTACTGGAAGAAATAACAGGCTGTTCAGGGAATCCACAGGTACATGAAATGCAGCCCGGCTTCACCCAGCAGCCATGACAGGTCCAGATTGATCAGATTGATGTTCTCAACCTCCGGCCTGAGCAGTTGCGAATAAATGTTGTTTTTATAGCCCCAGGGCCGGTGATACATGACCACGCGAGCTTCCTTGATCCCCGCTCCCTTCTTAACCACGGCAATCGCGTCATCCAGATAGCCGATCTCATCAACAAGCTTGTTTGCAAGCGCCTGATCCGCGGTATAGACCCTGCCATCGGCCAGCGTGTCGATTTCAGCCGCGGTAATCGACGGCCGGCCTTTGAGCACCAGATCCTTGAAACGCTGATGAAAGGCATTGAGCATGGTTTGAATTATTTCCCGTTCCTCCGCGGTCGCCGGACGCATGGGGGATAAGAGGTCCTTTTTATCGCCCGCTTTAAAGGTTTCATCAACAATCCCGATCTTCTCCATGAGGCCCTGGGCATTGAGCTTGACGGCAATGACGCCGATGCTTCCGGTTATTGATGTGGGATGGGCAACGATTGTGTCGGCGGCAACCGCGACATAATATCCACCGGAGGCGGCCAGTTCCGTCATCGCCGCAACCACCGGGACCTTTTTCTCTTCCTTAAATCGCCTGATTTCATTGTAAATAATGTCGCTGGCCGTAACCGTCCCGCCGGGGCTGTTGATGCGCACGAGCAGACCCTTGATATGATCGTCCTTGGCGGCCCGCATGAGTTCTTCGCGCACCCGGGATACGGGGCTGTCCTCCGATCTGAAAGAAATCGCACCCCGCTTCTCCTGGCTGCTGATGGTGCCGGAAATATCCAGCAGCAGTATCTTGTCCCTGCCCTTGCCGGAGACGACCGTTTCGTCAAGCTCCCGGTCGCGCTCCATGAGCGGTATGGAAAAGCAGGTGCATCCGCAGAGAAACAGCACTGCTGCCGCGAGCGCGAATCTGATGGTGTGCCGGCCGATGCAGCGGCACGGGCTTCCGGTGTTCATGGGTCTCTCCTGATCATTTTTCAGTGATGGTTTCCTTTATTTTCATCCCGAAATGCCGTCCTGCCTCTTCAAGAAAGGCCTGTACCCTGCTCCCTTTCTTCAGATCCACCACCGAAATCGGCGATCCGTTGGGCTGGGTAAGCCGTATGGTCTCGGCATTCTGCAGGATGGTGGCGATGGTCTTTTGCCGGCACGCCGCCTCAATAAACATGAGCGGCCGCTTTTCAACCTTGATTCTTCCGACGATGGAGTTCTGGCAGTGCCCCTTGTAATTGACGATGGTCACCTCATCGCCCGACCGCAATTCGGATAGATACCGTGTTTTGCCCTCCGGCACCCTGACATAGGCATGCACCGGCCCGGCATTGACCCGGAAGGGCCTCGGCTCCACATAAGGGTTTTCGACTGATTCCGCATGCACCAGAAAAAGCCCGCTGCTGCTGTTGCCGACCAGCATGCCTTCTCCGATGGCCATGTTGCTGCAGGTGTCTATGCAGACGCGGTCCCCCATGCCCAGCGTCTCCACCCTGGTAATCTGGACGGTCTGCAGGCTGATGCGCTCGGAACTTTCCTTGATCTGGGCAACCGTCTTCTTTATTTCCGAAAGGTCGCGGGTGTTGAGAAGAACCCCGTCCACGCCCTTTTCCAGTACCTTAAGCGCCGTCTTTGCTTCACGCGCGGTCTTGACCTCCACGATCAGATTCGAGGTCTGGGCAATGAGATTTTCAAGCGGAATCACCGTCCAGTCCCGGGTCCTGACAATCACTTTGCTTCGCCTGCTCAGGGAGAGTATCTTCTCCTCATCGGCCTTGGAGCGGATCTCCCACTCCACCACATCTTTGCCCAGCCGGAGATCGCCGTCATCGGCAATGGTGGTGATGACCCCGAGCTTTTTCACCTTGCTGCTGCATCCTTTGGGCACCATCACCGCATCGGCGCCGCTCTCCAGCGCAGTGGTCACTATCTCCTTCTTCCAGGGTATGGCCTTGATCCAGACGGTCTTCATCAGTCGGCCTCCGCTATCTGCAGCGCTTCGTCAACGGTCACACCTTTGTGAACGATGCTTGCCATGGCCCTGACGATGCGGGCGGGATCCTTGTGCTGAAATGCGTTTCTGCCGATTGAAAGTCCGGCGCCGCCGGCCTGGATCGAACCGCGCACCATTTCGAGAATATCCCGGTCGGTTTCCATTCGGGGACCGCCGGCGATCACAACCGGCACAAAGCATCCTTCCACCACCTCGTGAAAGCTATCGGCTGAACCGGTATAGGAGACTTTTACAATATCCGCACCAAGTTCCGCGCCCAGGCGGGCCGCATGCTTCACCGCCGTGAGATCATACTCATCGGCTATGGCGCGGCCGCGCGGGTAAACCATGGCCAGAAGCGGCATGCCCCAGTATGAGCAGGCCCGCGAAACCGTGCCAAAATCCTTAAGCATGGTTTTCTCGTCATCCGCTCCGATGTTGACGTGGATGGAAACCGCATCAGCGCCTAACTTCAACGCCTCCTCCACCGAGCAGACCAGCATCTTGGCGTTGGGATCCGGCGACAGCCTGGTGCTCGCCGAAAGGTGAATTATCAGTCCCACGTCCTTGCCTCTGCCCCGGTGGCCGTTGGCAACCAGCCCCTTGTGCATGACGATGGCATTCGCCCCGCCTTTAACCACCTCAGCGATACTCACCCGCATGTCGAGCAGTCCCTTTATAGGGCCGCTGCTGACACCATGATCCATGGGAATGATCACGGTCTTCCTGGTATTACGGTTAAGAATTCGCTCCAATCGTATTTCTTTTCCAATCATTGCAATAATCTCCCCGATGCGAAAAATATTTCAATGCAGCAATCAAATTGCCATTTTTTCTCGATACTTATAACCGCAACGACCTTTTCTTGTCAAGGGAAAAAGGGATTATGGTCATGATAGAATTGTAAAGGCTCACATCTAAGTCATTATCTCTCAAAAAATTATATAATCGGCAGGAGCGGCTTTACGCCGCGAATGTATCACGCCGGAAGGAGTTCCTACCGAACGTTCAAACATCCTCAGCTCATATCAGGAGGGGACGCCCTTAAATTTCTAAGTTTTCGGGCATGAACAATGAATTTTAGAATTTTAAGGGCGTCCCCCCCCTTACGATATTGATTCTTACAGGATCAAATCTAAGAAATTACCAGCCTTGGGCGGGTGAATCTCTCAGAATTGTGGTAACAGCCGGTAGGAGCGGCTTTCAGCCGCGAATGGGACAACTGGGGTGAATTCTCTTTAGAATCTGCCATGCGTAGCATTGGTGAGGTACCGAGTCCGTAGGTGAACAGACAATGCGCAGACAGTCTCTAACTCAGGCAGGTTTGATTATATCTTCGGCCAAAAAACGAGAGCGCACGTTTCTGAATGTGCGCTCTTGTTCATGAGTAGTAGGTCGGGGTGACGCTTTAATTCGCCTGCTGCTTCTTTTCAACCCTATACAGCTCGTAGGTGTAGTCTCTCTCCTTGTAGGATTTGATCAGCGTGCAGTCATAGCGCTCCAGAATGTTCTTGCAAAATGAATTCTGCAGCTTGTCGGGCACGTTGCACCAGAAATTGTAATGGAAATAAATGCCGCCGGGATATCGGCTGAAGAAACGATTGAAGTAGCCTGTCTGTTCGGTTGCCAGCGATGCCTGCGCGGCATTCTTTCCCCACAGGAGGAACATATTCGGGTTATGGGTGAGCACTATCCCGTTATCCGGCACCTCTTTCGCCATTTCCCGCGCATAATTATGATCATATCGCGCCCCCCATGCCTCCTGGGTGATTGCCTTGACGAAGGGCAAAAACGGGATAAAGGAAAAAATAATCACCAGTGCGACGAGAAACTGCATGTGCCGGAATCGCCGGTTAAAGAGCTGGGCAAACGATACGCAGCCGCTTCCGGCAAGCAGGGCCAGCGGCATGGATGAAAGCAGGGCAAAGCGGACATCCGCGCCGTAATCGTAGCTGCCCGCGTAAAACAGAATAAAGATGCCCCAGAAAAGCAGAAACCAGAATAACGCCACGGTTTTCTCGTACAGGTGGAATGTCTTGCCGTTCCTCTCCCCTTCCCTTCCTCCCAGCAGCAGACCAAGGAAAAACAGCACCGTGAACATCACCGGGAATCTGACATTCTTCAGATAAAAAAGGGCATTGGTCCTCAAGTTGCCTTGGAGAAAATCAAAAGAAAACTTCGGCCCTGAACTTCCCCAGCCCATGTCTTTCACCGCATAGAGGTGAACCAGATGGGGAATGATCAGGATAAAGAGAAGCGACAGGGCAAGATAAAACCGGCCCCGCTTCAGCTCTTCTCCGGCAAAAAACAGCACCGCCAGGCCGATAACCGCCAGGCACATGATGGACTCCGGCCTGAACTGGCATGCAAATGCCGCCGTGACCGTCAGCAGGAACAGGGCAGTTCCCGCCCGGCTTCTTACATAGATAAGCGCACTGAGGACGGCCAGGCCTGCAAAGCAGGCGGCGCTCGGTTCAACCGCGGTGGTGTTGGACCACATGATATATTCCGGGGTCAGGGCAAAGATGAGCGCCGCAAACAGCCCCCGATACGGGCAGTGGAAAAGCAGATAAGCTGCGCCGAAGGCGGTGACTATTGACAGCGCATACAGAATATTGGTCATCCAGAAAATCGCGTTTTCATGAACGCCGGCGAGGCGAAAGACGATGCTGATCAGATAAGGCCATCCGTTGGGCTCCTTGTTGTATTCCAGCCGGTCGCAGAAAAAATCGCCGTACTCATGCCTTCCCTCATTGCACATGGCCGCGCGGCCGGTCCATCGTTTCCAGATACTGCTCAAGCTACTTCCGTAGTCCTCCCCGGCATGGGCGCCGGTATTTTTAAGATAGGCAATATTCTGACCAATGCTGAGATAAATATCCTCGTCATAATAAATCCGGTGATCGCGCGGCGCCGCAAAAACGGTGATGAGAAGACCGCCCACGGTTATCGCCGCAAGAAAAAGCCAGATGGTACGGGGTATGCCGGAGAAAAGGCCTTTGATGAGCCGGAAATTGATGCCCACCGCGAGTATCAGGAGAAAGAAGCAGATTTCCAAAAAGAGCGGGGATATGATCTGCAGCTGCTCCTGCAGTTTCCAGCTGCTGTTGGAGGATATCCAGCGGTACAGCACAATTGCACCGGTAAGGGATATGAGACCGCCGGCCAGGTACAGCTTCATCTGCAATAATCGTTTCATGCCTTCCCCCTTACCAGGTAATTTCCCATGACCAGATATTCATTGCCCGTCCGCTTGAGGGTGTCGATGGCATCCTGGGGTGAGCACACCAGGGGTTCGCCGTGCAGATTGAAGCTGGTGTTGAGCAGCACCCCCCTTCCGGTGAGCGCCTTCAGGGCGCCGAGCAGCTTCCCGTAGCGGGTGGAAGAGCCGTCCACCATCTGCGGCCTGCAGCTCCCGTCAACGCTGATGACCCCCTCAACCTCGTCACGCCGATCATCCTTAACCATGTATCCCATGGTCATGAACCGGTTGGGCGCGTCATAGTCCTCCAGGTAGGATGGCGCTTCCTCCTCGAGCATGGTCGGGCAGAACGGCTGGTACCAGACCCGCATCTTCAGCCGCAGATTCAGCAGATCCCGTATCCGTTTGGAATTGGGCAATGCCAGTATGCTCCGGTTTCCCAGGGCCCGCGGTCCGTATTCCATCCTGCCCTGAAACCAGAAGATGATGGAGCCACGGGCGATGAGCTGCGCCGCCTCCTCCTCAATGGCGTCACACGAACGGTATTCCAGGCCGCTCGCGGCAAGCGCCGCCTGCATCTGCTCCTCCGTGTAATCAGCGCCCAGAAACACATCGTCCAGGACGCAGCCGCTCACCCCGTTCACATCATAGTTTGCGGCCAGGGCCGCCCCCAGGGCCAGTCCGCCGTCTCCCATGTGGGGAAAGACATAGCACCCATCAACCCCGGCAAGCGTGCGCACGAGCATGTTCACCTTGATGTTGGAAAACACCCCTCCTGCCAGCGCGACCCTTCTTTTGCCGGTCGCCGCGAGGGCGTTGCGCACCAGCTCAACGATCTTCACCTCAAGCGTGCGCTGGGCCATGTAGGCAAACTGTTCCGACGGGTAGCGCCATAATATTTTCTTAAGCTCGTCATACATCCTGAGCGTGCTGTAGCGGCAGCGCACGTCAAGTCCCTGTATCCGAATGAAATCGAGCAGGGGATTGTGCTCATCGGGAATGGGATAGGCATAATTTGCCAGGGCCATGACCTTGCCTTCGTCCTCCAGTTCCCGCATGTTCATCAGGTTGGTAACGTGTTCAAAAAAGATGCCGAGGGAGTGCCTTCCGGAGATGGCGGTTATTCGCTCAAGCCTGCCCCCGGCAAAGGTGCTGATGGTGCCGGAGAGGGCATCCCCGATGCCGTCGATGGTAATCACCAGGCAGTCATCAAACCCGCTGCAAAAGGCCGCGGCTGCGGCGTGGCAGCGGTGATGATCCACAAGCTGCATCCGGCAGCCGGCAAAGCCCAGCTCATCAAGGGTCCGCCTGAGGGAGATCCCGCTCAAGCGGGCGGTTATACTGTTGGCCGGCAGCTCGGTTAATTTATATTTTGCCCTCTTTTTGAGCGTGCTCATCAGGCCGGGGGCTTTTTTCCGTCTGCGGATGAGATAATATTCCTCCTTGGTGGAGGGGAAAAGCCGGGCCATGGTTTTAGACAGGTCAAAGGTGGAAACCGCAATGTGCTTAATGTCACCCGGTTGCAGGTTGAGGTACCTGAGGCACTCCCTGACCGACTGATAGGGAAAGCGGATCTCCAGTTTCCTGCGGGTCAGACGCTCCTCATTGATCGCCGCTAAAACGCGGTTTCCCTTGATGACGGCGGCGCCGGAATCATGGCCGTCCCATATGCCCAAAATATACACTGGCACCCTCCAAATGCGGGTTAGTTTCTTACAGGTTGAAATCCGAGAATGTATCTCTCAAAAACATTGATAACCGGTAGGAGCGGCTTTAAGCCGCGAAAGCATCGCGCCTCAAGGCGCTCCTACCGATATTGCCAGTAGCAGCACATCATAGCTTTAGCATCCATCGGACAAATGCGGCCATGGCCCGGAAAAGACCGGGCAGGTCCATCCAGTTGACCAGGCGCAGCGCCCTGACCACATTTGCCGGCCTTGTATAAAATCGCCGGTAGGCCCGGGCGCGATAGCGGCTCACCACTTCCGCGGGCAGTCCGGGAAGATTCAGAAGCGGGGTATTCTGGTTGAAATTGCTGAAGTCAGGCGGATTGATCCATCCTTCCTTCAGAGCGCGCTCATACAGACGGCTTCCGGGAAAGGGAACGGCGCAGTAAAACTGCGCCAGGTCCAGCTTGAGCTTCCCGGCAAATACAATGGTCTCTTCAAGCGACTCCTCGGTTTCTCCCGGCAGGCCGAGAATGAAGTGGCCGACCGTTTTAATTCCTGCCTTCCGCGCAAGCTGAACCGCCGTCATCGCGTCTGAGACGCGGGTTCCCTTGTCCGCCCGGTCAAGCACCGCCTGGCTCGCCGACTCAATCCCGAAGCTGATCATCCAGCAGCCTGCCTCGGCCATCAGCGACAGCAGCTCCGCGTCGACCGTGTCCACCCGGCTGTTGGCGGTCCAGGCGATGCGCACGCCCCGTTCCAGCATGGCGCGGCAGAGCCGGCGCACATAGTCTTTGTTGACTACGAAGGTTTCGGCCCAGAAAAAAAAGTCGCTGATGCCGAAGCGCTCCCGGTCATGAACAATCTCGGCGATCACGCTCTCAACCGACCTAGTGCGCAGTCGCGCGCCATAATACGTGTGACAGGTACAGAAGCTGCATCCAAAGGGGCAGCCTCGCAACGGGGCCACCATCAGGAACGGTCGTCCCTTGAGGGGCAGCCGGTAACGATCCACATCGATCAGGTGCCAGGCGGGAAAGGGCAGATCATCAAGGTTTTCCATAAAGGGGCGCGCCGGGTTGCGGACAGCGCCTCCCTGTTCATTCCGGTAGGTTATTCCGGTGATACCCTCTATTCCCTTCGCTTCCGAAAGGTTCCTGACCAGCTCGGCCAGCGTCGCTTCCGGCTCATTGCGCACGATGATATCCAGGCCCGGCGCCGACTGCAGGCACTCCCGGTCCAGCGCGGTCACATGGGTGCCGAAAACCACCGTACGCGCGGCCGGGCTCCAGACCTTGATGCGTGAGGCAAGCTGCAGATCGTTCTCTATGGACGGCGTTCCGGTGCTCCAGATAATCACCCCGGGACTCATTTCGCCAATGGCCATCTTCACGTCATCGAAGGTCCGGCCCTGGGCGGGACAATCCATGATGCGAACCTGATGGCCGTCACGCTCCAGCACCGCGCCGATGACGGCCAGGGAAAGCGGGGGCCAGAGCGTGGCCCACACCCCCTGTTCCTGGGTGCATCTGCCTTCCCTAATAAATTTCCTCCCGCCTCCGGCAGGAGGATTCAGCAAAAGAACACGCATATTCGGCGTCCGGGCAGACCCCCATTTCAATGAGGGTGTGCCGGTGTACGGTTATTGTGCATTATTTAATAAATGCAGGTACGCTGCAATGCCGAAGGATGAGCATGTAACGCAGGGGATGCGTGTTTTTCAACAGCCTGTTAGAAAAAGAGGTACTTGATCATTGAATAGACGTACCTGAACCAGACCTTCCTGAGGCTGATTTTTGAATAGCCCATCTTGCGCACATGCTCGTGGCTGGGAACTTCAGCCATCCGGAAACCCTTTTTCAGGGTCTTGATAATCATTTCCTGCTCGATGGTGGTAATATCTTCAACCAGGCCCAGCTGTCTCATCACATCGGCGCGAATCGCCCGAAAGCCGTTCTGGCTTTCACTCAGCCGGACTTTAAACCTCCAGTTGATGCAGGCGGTAATAAAGGAGCTGCCCATGAGTCGGAAGCATTCATCGAAGCCCCCGTGCAGTTCGCTTGACCCGCCCGTCAGGCGCGAACCGGACACATGGTCCGCCTCACCCTTTTTGATGGGCTCCACCAGCAGGGGAATATCTCCGGGGTCGTGTGACCCGTCGGCATCAATGAAAACCAGTATATCACCGGTGGCGAAGTTGAGGGAATGCCGCAGTGCCTCGCCCTTTCCCTTCCGGTTATCCAGTATGACCCTGACACCCAGCGCTTCAGCAACCTCCCGGGTCCTGTCCTGAGAGTGCCCGTCCACCACCAGGATTTCATCCGCGTATGGCTTTGCCCCCTCGATGATCTCGGCAATGGTATGTTCCTCGTTGAGGGCGGGAATCACGACGGATATTTTGTGCGGCGCTTCGGTCACCTTGGCCTCCCGGTATGGTATTAAGGATTTCTTCGGGAAAAAATACCATATTTTCAAAATATGTAAAGCCCATTCTTGAGACTGCCGCGGCGGGCTTAAAGGATTTTCGGGCATTCCCTCGCCATCCATGTGTTGCTGTCTCAAAAATAAGTCACCGCTGCAGGCATGCATATGAGCAACACAGGTAATCACACGATTACACCGCGGAAATAGAGCGATGACACTCCGCCCCGCCACTATGCACTTGACCCTTGCTTGAAAGTAATGTTATAGTAAAAACAAAAAGATAATTTTTTTACAGCCAAGGAAAGGTCAGCATTCTATGGTGCAAGCTGAAGGAAAAGAACCGATTGAAATACCCAAGGCCCTGCCGCTGCTTCCGGTCCGGGACATTGTGATTTTTAACCACATGTTTCTGCCCTTATACGTGGGGAGGGAATCCTCCATCAGCGCTGTTGATGAGGCGTTGAGCAAGGACCGCCTCATTTGCATTGCCACCCAGAAGGATCCGAACAACGACAATCCCAAGCCGGAGGATATCTATGCGACCGGCACGGTGGCAATGATCATGAAGAAATTCAAGCTTCCGGACGGCCGGGTTAAAATACTGATACAGGGTCTGGTCACCGCCCGGATCAAGGAATACCTGAGAGTTGAGCCATCGTTCCAGGTGGCTATCGAGGAAGCCCCTGATGTTGCTGCTTCGCAGGTTACGCCGGAAATTGAAGCGCTGATGAGAAACGTGAAGGAGCAGTGCGAAAAGATATTGTCGCTCAAGGGCCTTATCTCCACTGAAGTCATAGAAATCCTGGACAGCGTCAATGAGCCGGGACGGCTTGCCGACCTGGTAGCGTCGAACTTGCGGCTCAAGATAGAGGACTCGCAAGGAATTCTGGAGACCCTTGATCCCTCCGAGCGGCTCAAAAAGGTAAATGAGCATCTTTCCAAGGAGCTGGAAGTATCGACCATGCAGGCCAAGATACAGTCCCAGGCCAAGGAGGAGATGACCAAAACCCAGCGCGAATATTTTCTGCGCGAGCAGCTCAAGGCCATAAAAGCCGAGCTGGGAGACATTGATGAAAAGGCCGCGGAGGTGGCCGAGCTGACCAAAAAGATCAAGCAGGCCAAGATGCCGGAGGAGGTGGAAAAGGAGGCCAAAAAGCAGCTGAGCCGGCTTGATCAGATGCATGCCGACGCGGCCGAGGCTTCCATCGTGCGCACTTATCTCGACTGGCTGGTGGAAATACCCTGGAGCAGGCAAACCAGGGACAATTTGGACATCAAAAAGGCCAAGGAGGTGCTGGATCAGGATCATTACAATCTGGAAAAGGTGAAAGAGCGCATCCTGGAATATCTTGCCGTCAGGAAATTAAAAAAGAAAATGAAGGGCCCCATCCTCTGTTTCGTGGGACCGCCGGGGGTGGGCAAAACCTCGCTGGGGAAGTCGATTGCCCGGGCACTGGGAAGAAAGTTCACCAGGATTTCCCTGGGCGGCATACGCGACGAGGCGGAGATCAGGGGCCACCGCAGAACATATATCGGGGCCCTGCCGGGACGGATCATTCAGGGCATCAAGCAGTCGCAAAGCAATAATCCGGTGTTCATGATGGATGAGATCGACAAGGTTGGCGCCGACTTCCGGGGCGACCCCTCAGCGGCTCTGCTGGAGGTGCTTGATCCCGAGCAGAACTTTTCCTTCAGCGATCACTATCTCAACCTGCCCTTCGACCTCTCCAATGTCATGTTTATTACCACGGCAAACCTGGTTGACCCAATTCTTTCCGCGCTGAAGGACCGGATGGAAATCATCACCATCTCCGGTTACACCGACGAAGAAAAGCTGATGATTGCCAAGCAATTCCTTATACCCCGACAGCTGGAAGAAAACGGCATCAGCAAAAAGAACCTGAAAATTGATGACAGCGCGCTGCTCATGGCCATTTCCCATTACACCCAGGAGTCCGGACTGCGAAATCTGGAGCGGGAGATTGCCGCCATGTGCCGGAAGGTGGCCCGGAGTCTCGCCGAGAACAAACCCGGGGCACATCATATCACCACCGAAAACCTGCACAAATATCTCGGGGTTCCCACATATCTCCCGGAGTCCGAGCAGGAGGCAAATCAAATAGGGGTTGCTACCGGACTTGCCTGGACTCAGGCCGGCGGAGAGGTGTTGTATGTTGAGGCCTCAACCATGAAAGGCAAGGGAAATTTAACCCTGACCGGACATCTCGGGGACGTCATGAAGGAATCCGCCCAGGCAGCCTTAAGTTATGCCCGCTCAAAAGCCCGGGAATTGAACATCAATCCCGACTTTCATGAAAAGCTTGACATCCATATCCATGTTCCCGCAGGGGCCATTCCCAAGGACGGGCCATCGGCGGGCGTTACCATGGCAACCGCGGTCATCTCATCCCTTACCAAAACACCGGTTAAAAAGGACGTGGCCATGACCGGAGAAATCACCCTGCGCGGCCGGGTGCTCCCGGTCGGAGGCCTCAAGGAAAAGTCCCTGGGCGCCATTCGCGCCAAGATCAAGACCATCATCGTTCCCGAGCGCAACAAAAAGGATCTGGAAGAAATACCTGAAAACATAAAAGAGCGGCTCACGTTTGTATTTGCCCGCACCATGGATGATGTCCTCCATCATGCCCTCTACAAACGCAGGCTGCCGGGGATAAAAAAAGCAGGTGGACATCAAAGCACTAGGCGAATCCGGGCTCATTAAGCGCATTTCCGCTGCCTATGGGGCCGGAGATCCTTCCATTGCCTGCGGCATAGGTGATGACGCGGCTGCGCTCAGGCTGACCGAGCATCAGCTGCTGCTCATCAGCTGTGATCTCCTGATCGAACAGGTTCACTTCGATCTGGGGCTTACCGACGCCCTGAGCCTGGGCACAAAATCCCTTGCGGTTAATTTGAGCGATATCGCGGCCATGGGCGGCATCCCGCGGTTTTTTCTTGTTTCTCTCGGCCTGCCGCCGCACCTCCCGCTGCGATTTGTAGATGACCTCTACCGGGGAATGATGACGCTTGCCGGTCACTATAACACACGGCTGGCGGGCGGCGACACCAATGCTTCGCCCCTGCAGCTGGTGATTGACATAACCATCCTGGGAGAGATACCACCCGACCAGGCCGTCAGGCGATGCGGCGCCCGGGGGGGCGATTCCATCTGGGTTACCGGCACGCTGGGAGATTCCTCCCTGGGCCTGAATCTTTTGAAGCGGGAACGGGAGAACGCGTTGCGCTCTCCTTTTAAAACCCTGGCGGCACGCCACCTTACACCGGTCCCCCGGGTCCTCGAGGGACGCATGCTTGCGGAAAACCATATTCCATCTTCCATGATCGATGTAAGCGATGGACTCCTCGCGGACCTGTCGCGTCTGCTTGCGGCAAGCGACAAAGGGGCTACCATTGCGCTTGACCGCCTGCCTCTCTCTGAGGACTTTTTACACTGCCCGCTTTCCGGGGGCGAACGAAGGATCGATTACGCCCTCTCCGGGGGAGAGGACTACGAGCTGCTTTTCACCGCTGCAAACGATCGTGAAGGTGAACTGCTCAAGCTGGCCGAGGGCTTTTCGGTACCGGTCACAAAAATCGGCGAGATTACCGACGCGGGGGGGCTGGTAGTGCTCGATTCGAAACACCAGCCTTATGATATCGGGAAATTGGGTTTCGACCACTTTTCATCTGCCGGGTAGTAATGATGCGACCTGATGACATAAAAAAGGTGCTTGAAGGGGTGAGGCGTCAAACCATCTCCATCGATGCAGCTCTTGCGCGGCTCAAAAGCCTGCCGTTTGAGGATATCGGCTTTGCATCACTGGATCATCACCGTACCTTGCGAAAAGGCTTTCCCGAGGTCATCTGGGGAGAGGGTAAAACATCATCCCAGATAATCACCATCATCAAAAAAATGCTGTGCAATAAAGAGCCCATACTGGTGACCCGGGTCGACGCCGGCAAGGCAGCCCGCATAAGAAGGGCGCTGCCCTCCCTTACCTACCATCCGGCTTCCCGTCTCCTCACGCTGCGGCAGAAAAAGCAGGTACCGAAGGGCCGTGGAACCATTCTGGTGGTATCCGCGGGCACATCCGACATTCCGGTTGCGGAAGAGGCCCTGATTACCGCTTCCATCATGGGCAACGCCGTAGACCGGCTTTATGACGTGGGTGTGGCCGGCATTCACCGCCTTATGGAAAAGAGGGACAAGCTTTTTTCCGCCTCGGTACTGATTGTGGTCGCGGGCATGGAAGGCGCATTGCCCAGCGTGATTGGCGGCATGGTGGATAAGCCGGTCATCGCCGTACCCACCAGCACGGGTTACGGTACCGGGTTCGGCGGCATCGCCGCATTGCTTTCCATGCTCAACTCCTGCGCCTCGGGCATTGCGGTGGTCAACATTGATAATGGATTCGGTGCCGGCTACATAGCCGGCCTGATCAACAGGTCCTAGGTGCACCTATGAAGATAGCCTATCTGGACTGCTTTTCGGGCATCAGCGGTGACATGCTGCTTGGCGCGCTGCTCAACGCCGGCCTGCCGGAAAAAATTCTCAGGCGTGAACTGAAGCGTCTTACCGCCGGCCGCTACACCCTGCGCCTCCATGCCGCGCAGAGGATGCACCTCACCGGCTGTCAGATCACCGTGGACGCAGCCGGGCACGGACATTCCCACCGGACCTTCTCCGATATCCGGCGCATGATTTCCGAAAGCACGCTTTCAGCGGGTGTAAAGAGTCTCAGTCTCACCGTATTCCGACGGCTGGCGGAATCCGAAGCAAAAATCCATGGGACAAAACCTTCAAGGGTCCACTTTCATGAAGTAGGAGCGCTCGATTCCATCGTTGACATTGTGGGCACCGCCATCGGGATCAATTACTTTAACCTCGACCGGATATATGCCTCACCGCTGCCGCTTGCTTCGGGACTCATCTCCAGCCGGCACGGGGTGATCCCCCTGCCGGCACCCGCAAGCCTCGACCTGCTGCAGGGAGTACCGGTATACGGTATTCCTCTCAATGAAGAGCTGGTGACGCCGACCGGGGCGGCGCTCATCACCAGCCTGACCCGGCACTTCGGTCCCATGCCGCCCATGAAGATAAGCAGCATCGGCTACGGAGTCGGCAGCAGGCAGCTCCCTGACAGGCCCAACATGCTTCGCCTGATTCTGGGCGAACAGGAGGCTGACGCCCACGCCGACCAGGTGCTGGTCCTCGAGGCCAACATTGATAACATGAACCCGGAGATCTACGACTACCTCATGGAGCGGCTTTTCTCTGCCGGCGCCCTGGATGTATCACTTGCCCCCCTGCAGATGAAAAAAAACCGCCCGGGGGTGCTGCTCAAGATCATCTGCCACCCCGAGAAGAAGGAGGATCTCCTGGCCATCATGTTTCAGGAATCATCCACCTCCGGCATACGCTACTATCAGGCTGAACGGATAAAGCTTCCCCGGCAGATAAAAAATATCCGCACCCCCTATGGCCGGATCGAGGTCAAGATAGTCACCTATCCCGATGGCAGCACGTTCGCGGCACCCGAGTATGAGGCGTGCAAAATGATTGCCCGGAAGCACCGCATCCCTTTAAAAAAGGTCTATCTCGAGATAGCCAGGCACCTTCCTCATCACCACGCCCCATTTAAATCGTAAGATGCAGATGTTCATGCTTCCATGGTACCGGGCATTATCCTTTACTGCCATCTTCCCATATGAGTGATCAGTCGGCGACCAGAAAAAAAATATTGTTTGTACTTTTCATCTCCATCTTCACCTCCATGCTCGGCGTGGGCATCATCGTGCCCATACTTCCTCTTTACGCTGAGACGCTGGGGGCAAACGGCATGTGGCTGGGTGCCATCTTTGCAATATTCAACCTCGCCCGGAGCGTTGCCATGCCCGCTGTCGGGCGCATCTCCGACCGCATGGGGAGAAAGCGGTTCATAACCGGCGGGCTGCTGATTTACACGCTCTCGTCCCTGGGATACATATACGCCGGCAGTGCGCAGGAGCTTTTCGCGGTCCGCCTCATCCAGGGCGCTTCATCCGCCATGATTATACCCATAGCCATGGCCTTCATTGCTGATATTTCCCCGCCGAACCGGGAAGGAAGCTACATGGGGATGTTCAGCGTTGCCCTTTTCCTGGGCTTCGGATGCGGCCCGCTCATCGGCGGCATCTGCCAGGACCTGGCCAGCATGGAGGCTAATTTTCTTTTCATGGGGGGACTCTGCCTGCTTGCTCTCATCCTGGTTATAATGTACCTTCCCCGCTCCAGCAGTGTCCAGAAACCCGCTCCTCCCCTCTCGGTTCCTTTTGCCACCATGCTGAAGAGCAGAAACATCATGGGCATCTGCCTGTACCGCTTTTCCAATGCCTTCTGCCGCGGCACCATCATGGCCTTTGTCCCCCTGTATGCCCACAACAGCCTTAAGCTCAGCGGGTCACAAATAGGCGTGGTGATTGCATCAAGCATCCTGCTCACCGCGTTTCTGCAGATGCCTTTTGGCAGATTAGCGGACCGGGCAGACCGCAAATTCCTTGTCGCCTCCGGCAGCTTTCTCTATTTTGCCCTCGTACCGCTTATTCCCCTGACGGGCAATTTCTCCCAGCTGCTTTTACTTAACATCGTCCTGGGTTTTCTCGGCGCCATTTCGCTGCCCGCGGCAAGCGCCCTCACCGTAACCGAGGGAAAACAGTTCGGCATGGGAACCACCATGGCCATTTTTAATGTCGCCATGAGCGCCGGGCTGGGCATTGGGCCACTCCTGTCAGGTTTTATCCTTGATTGCTGGTCCCTGTCCGGTGTTTTCTATGCGTGTACCTTGGTGGGCCTTGTAAGCTCTTCTCTGGTGTGCCTGCTCTTTTTCGGCAGACGCACCCCCCTGCCGTAGCGTCATTAAGCCCTATTTACAGGTGGACGCTTTCGTGCTAATAAATAGTGTATGCCCGTCCATTACCTGAAGACCACTAGCCATGCAAAGCCGGAATAACACTATGTGCCCGCTCGGCCGGATGCTTCTTTACCTGCCTCTTCTTCTGGCAGCCATCCTCCCGGGGTGCACGCTGAAGCTGACCACCGATTTGAGCAAGCTCATCGGCGTGGACAATCCCAGAGAGCTGATGGGAAGCAGCGAGGCACAGCAGATTGCAACCAGAATCGGTGAAGGCATGGGAACGAAAATAATGGAGGGTGAAATCCTGGCGGAGGACATGGGAAAGGGATTGGGGGAAGTATTTCTCAAGCCTCAACAGATTGCAGTCATCAAGGATCCGGTCACCATCGAACTGGTTGAAAAAAGCGGTATGGCCGCTGTCCAGGCCGGGAGATTTCCCGAGGCCGTCGATGCCTTCAAGCGCACCCGTAACCTGGCCCGGCTGGAAGAAATCGCGCTCATACTTTTTGACCGGGGCAATGCGGCTGATGCCGCCGATCTTCACCAGTATCTCACCGACCATGACTGGCCCATTCGGGCGCCGTACCTGGTGGCGCGCCGGATTGAGCAAAAGCAATTGTTTCCCCTGAATAATGCGCGGCTGAAAGAAATTGACCCCGGGCAGTACAATCTGCATTATGTTGGGAAAAGCCACACCATCCTTGATACCGTTTCCCTGGATGAAACCTACGTGAGAAATAACACGCTGACCAAAGCGGACATGGTCACGCGCCTCAAAACCGCGCCGGTCATTATTCTGGCTGACTCCTATTTTGATACAAAACAGCACAGCGTTTTTTTTGAAATTGTTACCGCCCTGTCAGCCAAAGATCTGGTCATCGGTCTTGAGGAGGGGCTTTCCAGGCTTACAGGCAGGCAAGCGGCGGCTGATAAACTGAACTATCTGCCGCTGCTCACCTTCATTGAAGAACAGGGCATTGCCACGTTCGTCCACGGACCTTCCGCAACGCAGAAGCAGGACGACGCGCGAGGTTCCATCGATTTTTTTGGCTGGGACAGCGCCGTGGCAACTACTGTTTCGGCTCTGGCGGGTAAGAACAAGCAGGTGCTTCTTATGGTGGGCAGCACCCATGCCGGCACGGACCGCCTTCCCTTTCTTGTGGAAGTCGAATCCGGCATCGACCCGGTGGTGGTGGTGCAAAGTCCCCTGGGATTACAGGTGGGGCAATTGTTTGATAAGCACGAAGCACTGCGCGGCAGGTTGGACGCATGGGGAGCCGGTGATGAGTCGGCCATAAGCATTGAAAATGACTTTTATCTTAACACGCGGCTGTCAGCTGATGATTTCAAGACCTATCTTGAATTGTTTGCACTGCAGCCTCTGCCGGCGTCCCACTAGCCGCCTTCCTGCCCTAATTCCTCAAGCATCTGCTCGGCACACTCCTGCACTGATTCGTCTTCAGCGGTCATGGCAATGATTTTAACCCTGCTTCTAAAACCCTCCTGCTCCGCCGGCGTGCTTTCGGCGACCATCTTCCTGAGTGCCTCCAGGCTTTGCAGAACGATTGCAGTATCCTTGTGATCCAGCATCAGGATGAGGGTACCCCAGTCGCCGGGCAGACCGTGCTGCTTAACATATTGTTTTACCGCGCTGTTGAACCTGCCGGTTCCATAGGAGCGGTCTATTTCCATTCGGGACTTCTTTTGCTCTTCCGTTTCTTCCTTTGCGCCCTTGAAAAGCTTTTCAATTTCCTTACGGTACTGCTTTTTAATCCACTCGTCGTGGGCCGAGGGCGTTTTCCGTGACTCGGGCTGCTCATCCCGGACATGACGGCTCCTGTCCCGTCGCTTGTCAATGTCGCTCCAGGACGGCCTGTCGTCCCGGTCATCATAGTCTGTCATGACACCCTCTCACTCAAAGCAGTTCCGGGTTTTAAACCTCGCTTTTTTTGCTGCACTATCTTTCGTGTGACCGAACGGCGTGGCAGGGGTAAGGGAACATGCCGCCGCAG
This sequence comes from uncultured delta proteobacterium, assembly GCA_963793865.1. Classification (GTDB taxonomy): domain Bacteria; phylum Desulfobacterota; class WTBG01; order WTBG01; family WTBG01; genus CAZWCD01. The sequence goes on along the minus strand of CAWCBP010000001.1, from coordinate 808,087 downwards.
CTACTTGATTGCCGCTAACGTGCCGTACACTCAAAGGCGGGACAAATGGCATTAATCAGGTTTATGATTACGTTTTCTTTGCTTTGTCATCCAATTCCTTTTCATTCTCCTTGATGGACCCTTCAATGTCATCAAGTCCGCTGGAGGAACGCCTGAAATTCCGGATTCCCTTCCCAAGCCCCTTGCCGATCTCCGGCAGCTTGCCGGCGCCGAAAATAATTAAGACAATGACCAATACTACCAGCAGTTCCGACATCCCGATTCCGCCACCAAACATTTCAGCCTCCCTGAAGGTGATTGCCGATTTTTGACCTCACTTTGTTATTACTTCTTATTATCTTATACTATTTTGGCCTCCAGGGCAAGAAATGAATTCTCTGCGAAACCCACGAAGCGAAGAATCGTCATCCGGTGCGGAGCAGGCAATTATCCCGCGCAACCATTCTGCAGACAGGTGACGGCAGAGCGCCCGCTTCATAATGCCCCATGTCCCGGCACAGAAATATATCTTGCATACTCCGCTGTTCCCCATTACAATGGCCAAACGTGTTCAACTTCAGCAATTTCAGCCGCAAGGCGATCAGGGTAAGCGCATGGAACTGGTACTTAATTTTTTTGACATACTGTTGCATCTCGATAAATACCTGCATGCAGTGATTCTGCAGTATGGCAACTGGACATACCTGATTTTTTTTATCATTATCTTCTGTGAAACAGGACTGGTGGTGACTCCCTTTCTGCCCGGAGATTCACTGCTTTTCATTGCGGGCACCTTTTGCGCGCTTGGCTCTTTACATCTGGGCTGGCTGCTTGCCGTTTTATCTGCCGCGGCCATTCTGGGCAATACGGTTAACTACGCCATCGGCAGCTACATCGGGCCCCGGGTTTTTTACATGGAAGACAGCCGGTTTTTTAAAAAGGAGTATCTTTCCCGCACCCATGCATTTTTTGATAAGTATGGTCCCATGACCATTGTGATTGGACGATTTCTCCCCATCATACGCACCTTCGCACCTTTCCTGGCCGGTGTGGGCAGAATGTCCTATGGACGTTTTCTTACCTATAACATCGTGGGATGTGTTCTATGGATTTTCCTCTTTACCCTGGGCGGCTATTTCTTCGGCACCATACCCCTGGTAAAGAACAATTTTACCCTGGTTATAATAATAATCCTGGCGGTATCTCTTCTGCCCACTCTAATAGAGTTTGCTCGTCAGAAAAGGATTTCAAGAAGGTCACGCATTGATGTCGCGGCTGAAATCAGCGAACCGCCCCGTCAATCATGAATGAAGTTGAAGGGCGTGGCGACAGCAATGATGGCGCCGCGCCTATACCGCCACATCCGCCGCGCTCTTGTAAAACATTTGAGCAAACAGCCATCTTGAGCATGCATACTTCATCCCTCCATGACCGGACATTCTGAGTCGTCATACACGTCATCCATCGCCCGCTCAGCCGGGACCATCAGTTTCGCCGTGCTCATAAGCCGGCTGCTCGGTCTTGTGCGCGAACAGGTGTTTGCCGGGTTTTTCGGAGCGGGTTACGCCTACGACGCCTTTGTTGTGGCCTTCAGAATTCCCAACCTGCTGCGGGACCTGTTTGCGGAGGGCGCGCTGAGCGCCGCTTTCATAACCGTCTTTACCGATTACCGCAATAAGCAGGGAAGCGCACCCACCTGGAAGCTCGCCAACAACGTTATTGCCACCCTCCTGGTCCTGGTGGGGGGAATAACCGTCCTCGGGATGCTGTTTTCAAAAGAGATCGTTTCCCTGATGTCGCCCGACTTTTCCCTTGTCCCGGGCAAGCACGAGCTCACCGCCCTGATGACCTCCATCATGTTTCCCTTTCTGCTCCTGGTGTCCCTTTCCGCCATTGCCATGGGGATGCTCAACAGCCTGAATAAATTTTTCATTCCCTCCATGGCCTCAAGCTTTTTTAACCTCGGATCCATCCTCTCCGGCCTTCTCTTCTCATACTGCTTTTCACTGTTAAACCGGGAGCCCATCGTCGGCATGGCCATCGGCACCCTGGTCGGCGGGCTGCTCCAGATTGCCATTCAGCTGCCGGAGCTGCGGCATCAGGGGTTCGCATTTTCCTGGCATCTCGACCTGCGCGACGAGGGCTTGCGCAGAATCATGAAGCTGATGCTGCCCGCGATCATCGGACTTTCCGCCACCCAGATTAATCTCTTTGTGAACACCTTCTTCGCCTCAAGCTGCGTTGAAGGAAGCGTTTCCTGGCTTAATTACGCCTTCCGCCTCATTTTTTTCCCCATCGGCATGGTCGGCGTATCGCTCTCCATGGCAACCCTGCCGGTTGTTTCAACCCAGGCATCGAATGGCAATATGGAAGAGCTCAAGGGTGCGTTTGTTTCTTCCTCGGTACTTTCCATGCTGCTGACGATTCCCGCCTCCGCTGGTCTGATCTTCCTCGCACAGCCGATTGTGAGCATTATCTTTGAGCACGGCCGCTTTAGCGCTCATGACACGCTGATGACAGCACAGGCTCTTTCACTCTATTCTGTGGGACTCTTCGCCTATGCATCACTTAAAATTATCGTGCCGGTCTTTTACGCGCTTAACCGGACACGCTATCCGGTCTTAGGATCATTTCTTACTGTCCTGCTCAATATCATATTTGTGCTCATGCTGCTTGAACCGTTGCAGCATTGCGCCATTGCCCTTTCAACTTCCCTGTGTGTGTTGATTAATTTTTTATTTTTAAGTGTTGCCCTCTACCGGGAAGTAAACGGGTATCGAGTCTTTTACCTGCTGCAATGTTTTTTTAAAATTGTTCTCATATCCGCAATCATGGGGGTTGGAGCGCAATGGCTCAATAAAATAATAGCATTATGCCTGCCTATGAATATCCTGGGAGAATTATGCGCGCTTCTTTTCACCATTCTTGCGTCTATTATCTTTTATTTTGCGAATATTTATATCATAAAAATTAAGGAAGTTGATTATCTTGTGCCCAAGGTTATGGCGCGCATAAAAGCCCTTGCGAATTCCATATATAAATATAATTGATGTTCAGCCTTTCAGACAAGACGATGGTCAGGGTTTCGGACAGGATTACCGGGAAGCGAATCAAGCCCTATGTGTACGCAGGGGCCCTGGCGGTATTCTTTCTTGCCCTGCTGGCGTATCTGCCCTCCATACAGAACGGATTCGTTAACTGGGATGATAATGAATACGTCTATGAAAATACCAGAATATTTGCTCTGAATGTTCAATCCATTCACTGGATGCTCACCTCGCTTGACGTCCATAACTGGCATCCCGTTACCTGGCTCAGTCATGCAATAGACTACTCCCTTTGGGGGCAAAATCCACTGGGTCATCATTTTACTAGTGTAGTACTGCATGGATTAAACACCCTCCTGGTGTACCTGCTCATCATTCAGTTGCTCCTGCACAATGCGTCCAGGAGCAATCAGGGTCCTGCAAAGGGTGCGCAGCAGATCAATATTTTCATTACAGCATTAGTCACATCCCTGCTCTTCGGCCTGCATCCTGTCCACGTGGAGTCAGTGGCATGGATATCCGAGCGCAAAGACCTCCTGTGCGCTTTTTTCAGCCTCTTGTGCCTATCCTCCTATCTTTCATATGTTGCTTCTGATACGGGAAGGCAAAAAGCAAGCTGGTTCATCACCAGCATCCTGCTCTTTCTCTTCGCCCTGATGTCCAAGCCCATGGCTGTAACCATTCCCGCTATACTATTCTTGCTGGATATATACCCCCTGGGCAGATTAACGCGGTTTTCAGGCAGGCTCTTTCGCATCCTGCAGGAAAAAGTTCCTTTTATTGTCATGAGCCTGGGTTCCGCTGTGATCGCCATTATAGCGCCGTCAGAAGGGGTAGTGCGCGGCCTGGATCAGTTCCCCATGCAGGTACGGGTGATGAACGCATTCAGATCACTCATCTTCTATCTGAAACAGATGCTCTGGCCGGAGACGCTGGTCCCTTTTTATCCTTTTCCGTCAGGCCTTCGCTGGTTTTCAACTGAACACGTCTTGTCGGCAGTAGCAGTAGCGGCCATTTCCTGCATCTGTTTTTTGATGGTAAAACGGGGCCGGCATCTATTAGGAACTGTCTGGGCATACTATGTCATCACCCTTCTCCCCGTCATCGGAATTATTCAGGTTGGTAAACAGGCTGCGGCAGACCGATACACCTACCTCCCGAGCATCAGCATCTTTCTCCTTGCCGGCCTTGGCGTGGCATGGGTGTATGGAAAGATCTCTTCAGAGAAGAACGGCATGGCATGGGCAGTACTGTTCATGTTCGGTATCGCCGTCGGCATTGCTGGTCTGGGACAGAAAACCATACAACAGATACAAGTCTGGCAAAGCTCCGAGACCCTGTGGAAGCATGTGATCAGCGTTTTCCCGCATACGGTTCCCATCGCGCACAACAACCTTGGCCTGCAATACAACACGCAGGGCAGGCTTGATGCCGCCAAGCTGCACTACGAGCAGGCCATACTGATTGATCCCGGTTATGTTGAGGCACACAACAACCTTGGCATTCTTTATCACAGCCAGGGCAAATTCAATGAGGCCCTCTCCTGCTACCAGCGGGCACTGAGCATCAATCCCGGTTATGTGGAGGCTGAAAACAACCGGGGGCTGACTTATTATGCGATGGGCAAGCCTGATCAATCCCTTGCCTCATTTAAGAAGGCACTTGCAATTAACCCTGACTTTGCCGAGGCATATTATAATCTTGGTCATTCATATTCCGCACAAGGCATGCTGGATGAAGCCATTGCCAGCTACAGGCAGGCCGTGGCTATTGACCCTTACTACGTCGAGGCTCATTATAATCTCGGCAACGCCTATTTCGATAAACATCTCTACGATCAGTCCGTTGCCGCTTATAAAAAAGCTCTCGAGGTTAACCCCACCCACGCCATGGCCTATAACAATCTCGGCAATGCCTATGCCAACAAAAAATTGTCTGATGAGGCAATCTCAGCTTACAGAAAAGCCCTCGCCGTCAATCCTGACTATATTACTGCATATAACAATCTCGGCACCACATATCTTGAAACCGCTGTCTATGACCGGGCAATTGAAACGTTTCAGAAGGCTCTGGCCAGAGCGCCTCACGATCCGACGACCAATAAGAACCTCGCGCTTGCCCACTATCTGAATAAGGAATACAAGCTGGCCGTATTCTACTGTGACAAGTCCCTGGAACTCGGCTATCCCATACCTTCGGAGTTTATAGAATTATTGAAACCCTATCGCTAAAGCATTCTTGCCGAAAGCATGGAGCCCTCATTTCATCAATGAGGGCTCCTCTTTCGTTCGCTGCAGTCATTCAATTTGATCAGTGCTTGCCCGGATCAAGCTTAACGCCGCGCCGCTCATGGGTAATATATGCCTGCAGGGCGACCATTTTTGGATCGTCAGCGGCCAGCGTCTTCCCTTCCAGGGGATTCTGGATGCACCAGTTGAGCATTTCGAACAGTGTCACCACTTTTCCAATCTGCTTCTGGAATTTGGGGTAGGTTTCCGGATGGGTGTTGCTGGCGTTGGGATGACACTGGTCGCATGATACCGAGTTGCCGCCGAGCGTCCCGCTGTGAAATAGCTTGTCGCCCTCATTAACCACACTCAGGAATTCCTGCTCCCATCTCTTCAGATCCTCCTGGGTAAACTCATCAGAGCCGGCCGTCGTCAGCCAGGACAACGTCCCGACGGCAATCGCCGCAATCAAAAACATGTATCCTGTTTTTTTCATGACTGCCTCCCTTCATTGTTTCATTAAAAGTGAATCTGGGGTGGAATGCGTTTTTCTGCGGGCTGGTACACCGTATCCACCGGCTTGCCCGCCTCAGCGCTGAACACCACGCTTCTGTTCCGGTTGTTGGGCAACTGGTAGTGCATGTCCACATTGCCGGTGCGCAGATTGATGAATTGCCAGCCGGTGGCATCCCGTTCAAAGAAGGGGTCGGCACGGTTCATCTGCACCGTCAGTTCCGGCAGATAGCTTGGCTGTTGAGTGTAGCTTTGCGGGTAGGGCCAGGGCCAGGCTGTGGCCATTACCGCGTGGAAGCTGATGTTGCCGATCTGGTTGTACTGGATCTGATGAACGTGACCATAAATAACCGTCACCTTGTTAAACGGCTTGAGAAGGTTCTGCACCTGTTCTGCGTCCTCGGTCCAGAAATTCCAGCCCTTAAAGATCTTCTGGATCGGCGAATGGGAGCAGACGATAAGCGGGGTGTCCTTGCTCACTTTTTGGAGATCCTTTTTCAGCCAGGCCAGCTGTTTTTCGCCCACCATGAATGGTGAACCGCCGGGATTATCAAGTCGAGCCATTGCCAGCATGCGGTCCATGGGAGACGGCCACTTCTTGTTCGTCCAGGAATCGTAGGTGAGAATGCTGTTCAATACCACGAAGTGGACTCCCTTATGATCAAAGCTGTACCACTGGGGACCCAGTTTTGACTCCCAGTATGCCCCGAGGTCGAGATAATAATCGTGCTCGCCCATCACGTAATATACCTTGCTCTCAGCCTTGGACATCAGCTCCAGGGCGAGATCAATCTCTTCCTTCTTGCCCAGCTGCGCCAGGTCACCGCCGTAAATGATAAAATCAGGTTTTGGCGTTAAGAGGTTGGCCTCGGCGATGGCCCGGATAAGTCCTCTATCCCAGTTGCGAACTGATGTCCCTTTGGTGGGAACGGTGATATGCGAATCCGAGATATGGGCAAAGGTAAAGTCCTCTATGCCGCTGCCTGCGCCAAGGGCCACTTTTACCAGGCTCACGGGCAGGGCGCCCGCTGCGATGAGCGAGCCGGCTCCCTTTAAAAACTGACGACGATTGAGGTATTGCATGGCATCCTCCTTGGAAAGTTCGTGGGCTATGTGACGATCACTGTTTGGCAAACTGAGGGCTGGTGAGCGCTTTTAAAAATTGAATCAGATCATCTTCCTGCTCCTTGCTCAGGTTCAACGGCCGTATGCCTCCGTCAAGAAAAGGAGAAAGCGGCTCCGTCTTTTCCAGCCTGCCTCCGTTGTTGTAAAATTTCACCACGTCCTCAAGCGTCTTCTGGCTGCCGTCGTGCATGTAGGGGGCCGTTTTGTCGATGTTGCGAAGTGTCGATGTCTTGAAGGCGCTCATGTCCTGAATGACTTCAGAAATGGCAAAACGTCCCAGCTCAGAGGTGTTCTCCTTGGTCAGCACTTCAATATCAACGGAAGCTCCCTTGCGCTTCGATTCCAGCAACTCCTTTGCCACCTCATCTTCCTTATCAGCAAGCTTAAGGAACCCCACCCCGATATTATGAAAGCGGTTGTCGGTAAACAGCGCCTGCGTCTGTTCAATGACGTGGCAGGACACGCAGCGTCCCTGACCCCGGAAAATCTCAAGCCCGCGTATGGCCGCCTCGCTCATGGCGGTTTTGTCGCCACCGTATTGGTAGCGGTCAAAAGGCGAATCCCCGGCAATGATGGTTCTCTCAAATGCGGCTATCGCCTGCTTCACTTCCTTCATGGTAATCTGATCCCCGGACTTTTTAAATACCTTCTTGAACATGCCGGCGTATTCAGGATCGGTCCGGACAATTCGCAGGATAGGGTCATAATCAGCTAATCCCATTTCCACCGGGTTAATTGGGGGCTGTCCGGACTGTTCCTCGAGTGAAGGCTCACGCCCATCCCAGAACTGTGTTTGCATATAAGCAGCATTGATAACGGTCGGGGCATTTCTTGTTCCTTTGAGTTTATTAATCCCCTCTGAAACCGGCAATTGGTCGGTAAAAGCCATCTCCTTTTTATGGCAGGTGGCGCAGTTCACCTCGCCGGTTGAACTGAACCGCTTGTCGTTGAAAAGTTTATCGCCTAATGCGATCTTTTCCGGTGTCTGGGGATTGTCGGCCGGTATGGGAACTTCAGGAAGTCCCAATGGAGGGGCGGCCAATGCGGGAACGCTGATGAAAAACAGCATCATTATTCCGGTACACAAAGCGTAACGTCTCATACAACATCCTCCTCATGGCTTTTGGATAATTAGCGCGTACTGAAAATGCCTCTTTTTAATCTTGCTTTCAGCGCAACCTGCCTCACCTCCTTTAACTCTTGTCATACGAAAATAGATTTAGGCTGCCCCCTCTCCCTAACCCTCTCCCCAGGGGGTAGAGGGAACCTATTTAACCTCCTCTCCCTTGGGGGAGAGGATTGAGGTGAGGGGAAAACAAAGTACTGAAACCAATTTTCATTATTCGTGGTGCCCCCAGGAGGCATGGGGTCTTAACCCGATTATTTTAAATGTTTATCATATTACCTTACTAATAATAATTCCTATTTAATAGAATTAATAATATATCATCCGTGGCTTGTCAAGCATAAACAAGAATGTCGGTGGCGACAAAGACTAATGCTGATTAATTTACAATCCGTGTTTTTGCCGTTCCAGCCCTGTATGGTAAATTCTGTATCGTTGAACCCCTGATTAACGCGAACATCATCAATGGTAATATATGTCTTTTCTGCAGTCAGCACGTTTTCGACTGTTGCCTTCTTCCAAAACATGAAGCCAAAATTATTTTGCCATTCGATACTCAAAATCTTCCAGGGTTTTCCTTCCCTGTTCCAATATTCAATCTTTAAGGGGATGAAATGACTTTGGTCTATCCAGCTCACCCGCTTCCCGTATTGAGTCTCTTTCCCCAATGGTGTGCTTTGGATGACAAAACAATGCCTGCCCGCCCACTCCTCACGTCGTAACAGTTCATGTTTTTCTTTCGAGACAGAACTGTCCAGGTAATCGCTGAGACTAAAATCAGATTCTGCCGGCGGTCTGAATCGTTCGGCATCCGTAACGCGTTCCGGACCTCTATGAAATGATTTGTGCCAGAATGCCTTTTCCCTGCTCCTGTAATTCCACACCAAAATACTGTTCCCATAATGCGATGGCGGTTCAATATAGCGTGAAACAGCCTTATCAACGAATTCATCCGCGGTCTTATAGCATTTCCTTTTCACCATAGCCTTCATGCTGTGCCGGCCCCGCTGCCAGGACGAGGCGATAATGGAGTCTTCCCCCTGATCGCGCTCAGAAACCATGGTCATAATGTCTGCGCCATCCAGTTTCTCCGGATGGACCATGCTCTGCTTTGGCATTTCAGTAAGAGGTTTAGTCCCCGGCTGGTAAACGATTTCATCTGCAGCAGCTTGTACCGGGGTAATTATCTGAGTCTGCGCCATAAGGGCATTTCCGTCCAGCATCCCCTGTGCGTAGCGCTCAATCCCATCGCGGGGAAAATAATATTCCCATACAACCTTCCTGTCCCCGTGATAGGAACTCGGCGTCCACGAAATATCAAAGCTGAATCCGTCAATAATATCTTTGCGGGCAAAGTTCTTGTTGAGATATATCAGTGACTGCGAAAAAAGCCGGTCAAAGAAATTTCTTCGCAGCGTGTCAGACGAACCGGTGCGATAAGCGATATCGCTCGGGTAAATGAGCTGCGTATGAAAATACCGTTTTCCCTGGTGAGAGTTAAAAGAGGAAAAACAGGTGAATGCACCCATATCGAATCCATCTTTCGTTTCGAGGGTTTTTTTCGATCGCCTCAGCTGCAGCCGGTAGGCTAACAGATCGAACCCGTATTGTTCGTTCAGCGTCTTATCAAATTCACGAAACTCCAGCTCCTGCAGCCGCTCCTTGGCCAAAATAGCAAAATTGCTCTCCGGATATTTCGCAAGATATTCCCTGTATCCGGCAACAGTATCAATTTTTTCATACCTCTTTAACTCTGATTGCTCTATTTTAAGAGAGGCCTTAGAACGGTGGCGGTTTTCAGGATAGAGCAAATTAAACTCCATATACCCTTCGACGCTGTCCTCCTGCTCGTAGGGGGTAAATTCCAGATTTTCAATCTGCTGCGTCGCTTCACTCACAAAGGTGTTTTTCGGGTAGCGTGCAATAAACTCCCGGTATCCCTCTATGGAGTTCTGAAGCTTGTAGGGCTTGTACTGCTCCTCCTGCAGCTGAAATTCTCTCAATGCCCTGTCTTTCTGGAAAAGCGCACCGCAACCCTGCATACAGAAAATCATAACCAAGAGCCATGTAAACACGCAGCACTTAACCATGTGTCACCCGTAAGGCAGCCCTGATCTACCGGCACTGCCTATTGCTTATTAATCCTTCCCGGTTCGTGTCGTATCTTGTTTTGAGCAAAACTCATCCTCTAACTTCAAAAACTTTTGTTTCAATGCTTCGTCGCCCGGATCCGGATAATTTGATCGTGTTACCGCTATGACGTCGCAGGCATCTTTGGGCTTGCCAAGTCTGATCAGCGCCTGTGCCGTGCAGTACCGGGCATCGAACCAGCTGTTGCTGCCCGGCTTGATGCCCCGGGCAAGTTTGTTCCAGGTGATGTAAGCATCTTCCCACTTTTCTTCCTTTTCATATATACGGGCCAGATTATACAGCCCATCCCCTGAGTTCGGGTCCTTTTGGAGGCAATCCTGATAGATTGCGGCCGCCTGCGGCAACTGATTCTCCATGGTATAAAGCTCCGCAAGCCTCATCCGGATCGGATCATAAAGATTTTTATAGGAGGGATTATTCCCGGCAATGTCGGCAAGCCCTTTATAAATTGTCAGTGACGCTGCCGCATGCCGTGTGGTGCTGCCGGTTTCCGTCCCTGCCCGATCTTCCTTAGCCAGTGTATAATACCGATCAGCACACCCGTTAAGAAACGCCCAGGTCTTTTCGTCAACGGTTCCTTGTGCAGTTATACGGGCCATTTCCTGCTCTGCCTCTTTAAGCATGCCGAGCTGAAGGTAGCACTCCAGCCTCAGCTTTCGTGCCATGTCATACAGCAATTCCTGCTGTTGCTTAATCGCAAATGTTGCTTCAAATCCCCGCAGCAGCTGCAGCGCCTTCTGCGGAGACTGCTCTGAAGCATGCAAGTACAGTCGTGCCAGCAGGATAGTCACATAAGCCTCCAGGACACTGTCACCATCCGGTGACTGCAGCCTCGTGAATGTCTTCCGGCAATCCTCAGCCTGTTTGATGCATTCCCGGTACCGCTTTACCGCTTTTTCCGATTGCCCCTGGCCATCGCGAATCAATGACTCGAGTTCTTCAACATCCGACTGCAGCCCGTTTACGGTTATCAGGAGCACTGCATGATGCGCATCAGGGTAATGCGGCGAATCATTGCCGACCTTTTTAAATTGCACAAGTGCGTCCTGCATCCGCCCCCGCTGTTGATAATATCGTCCCAGCTGAAAATGGGCCTCACTCTTATCCTGGGCATCAGGACAGTTTTTCACATAACACTCGGCAGCCTTTACATAGCGGGCATACGCGCCATCTGAAGGCTGTGCCTGATAGGCTTGTGCGGCAACGGCATGATAGAGACAGGCTGCCTTGCCGTCAAACGATGAGCCGGGATATTTCTGAAAAAGCATCTCCAGACATCCCAGCGCATCCTGCCACTGCTGCTTCTGTGAATAGCAGTAGGCGAGCCTGAAGCAAAGTCCGTCAAGATACCCGTTAATGAAGTTGTCCGGTGCGGCATACAACCTCCGGTAACGTGCGCCGGCAGGATCATATTCTTTCCGGTCAAAATGCCAATCAGCAATGGCCAGGCTTCCGATGCTGCCCAGCTCTGCATCCGGTTTGTCTGAAAGGTGCTCCGCGTGATCGAACACATACCGGTACAGCACCCCGGCCTGTGCCGCATCCGCCTCCGCAATGCGCTTAAGCTCGCGTACCGCCTCATCATACGAGGCCTTGGCATGTGCAGCGTCCTGTGCGGACGTCTTCTTTTCAGCGATGCCAAGCGCGATTTTTGTTTGTAGCTGCTTGAGCTGATCCTTGATCTGCTGCGGCATGACACCAGGCTTGCCTTCTGTCTGCAGTTCCTGAATCTGCTTTACCGCAAGCTCGTTTTTACCGGACAGGTGACTGATGAGCGCATTCTCATATCCGGCCTGTGCATACAGCAAATCCCCGCGGGGAACTTTAGCCATAAGGGAATGGATATCCTGAAGCGCTTTATCATATTTCTTTTGCTCTTTAAAACATAACGCCCTGCCGAACATGCACCGGTTGGCCAGAGACTGATCGTTCAGGTCCGGCAGCGTCCGGGTAAATCCGGAAACAGCTTCGTCAAGAAGACTCAGGCGTGCTATATCGCCCGGCTGATATAAAAGCGAGGCATAGTAATTGTTCCATCCCAGCCAGTAACTCGCGACTGCTATCAGATACCGGGGCTGCTCCCACTCAGGTGAGGTAAAGAAGGCCTCCTTATCCTGAATCTGCTCAAGCTTTGCCTCCAGCAGGTCATCCACGCGGGTCTGATTGTAAGTGAGCATCTCTCGGAGCAGCTCGCCGCTGCTTAAAAAAACTGATTTAAATGACTCCTTTTCCGCTTCCTTCGACAGATCGGCGCTCTGACTTAAATCTACAAGTCTGCTGATGCACTCTCCCGATTTTGTGACAACGGTCTTCTGCAGTTCAAATGACGGCTGCCGACTTTGCTGTTCACCCTCAAACCATGCTTGCATTGAGCTGAGGGCGTTCTTTAACTCACCGGGAGATGTCATTTTAGCAACGTCAAGCCGGCTCAGATCCCCGGCATTCACTGCTGCGGTGGAGGCAGTGTGGAGAAAAAAGATTGTAATCAAAGGCAGGGCGCGGCTAACCCGGCGGGGAAGAAAAGGCATAAACATGTACCCTTATAAATTCTTTAAAAATTCGTCCAGATAGGATTCCCATTTGGTTCCAAAGACAAGCACAACCATCTGCTTGATCACTTTTTCCTCATCAATCATACGCGCGCTCTCCCCGCCGCCTATCATGGCAATTTCTCTGAATTCCGGCAGTACTTCCTGCGATAATGCCTCTCCCTGTAGCCGAAAATTGTGGGAACTCGTATCAAGCGTCGCCACCATGCCGTTCATCCTGGTTTTGAACTTTTCCACCAGATCCCGTGTCTGCTGCATATCCTCCTGATGCGGTGGAGCATCACCGATCACCAGGATTATCTTCTTTGAGTTCTTTCCCCAGTTGAACTCATTAATGGCAACCCGCAGTCCGTCGGTTACCGCCTCGGCATGGTCGCCTCCTCCAACCGGGTCCATACCCTGCAGAAATTGCTCCAGTTGATGTGTTTTATGGGTAAGCGGAAATGATCTGGTGACAAAGTCATCCTTATGGTCGCGATAGGCAACAAGCCCGATTCGTGCCGTGGGCACCAGGGCTTTAAATGTCTGGGCCAGGCTTGCTATCTTCGTCTTTACCTTCCTGAGGAACTCGGCCATGCTGCTGGTGGCATCAAAGATAAAAACCACGTCAAGGCCCATTTCCCGGACACCCTTCATGTGTCTCCCGAATGAGCCTGAAAATCCGGTGCCGCCCATGCCGTAAAACTGCCCGCCGATGCTGTTTGAAGGACCCTTGCCGGCATTCAAAAGTGCCTTGTCGAGCGTTGGGGCGCCTGACAGGTGCAGATCATCGCGAATGCGTATGTCAGGTGTGAACTTTACCACCGGTAAAGCGGAAAGCGATTGTATTTTCGGCAGGCGATCATCCATTTCTCCCGGCGATTTATCATCAAGGGGATTAAAGCCCTGCACTCTGAATTCCTCATAAAGCTGCGGTTTTTGGTCCTGGAAGGTTAAGGGGATTTCCGGTTTAACCTGAGGCATGATGGTAACCGTGGGGCTTTTCTCGAGCCTGCCGTTTGCGGAGGCCATCCAGTTGAACTGCACTAATAACAGAATGAGTATGCCATGAATGATGCCGGACAGTATAAAGCTGCCGACAGGCCTTATAAACTTTATCGTAACATGCCGCATGCTGCTTCTTCCTTGTTATGACGGCCTTCCTTTGCTCAGGGCGCAGGCCGGGAAGCTGCTGTTTTTCGCTCAGTGGTCAGGCTGATGGTGTGCATGCCACCCGCTTCTATCTGATCAATCACGTCAACAATAGTTTCCACGTCTACTTTTTTGTCTGAATAAATGACTGCGCTGTCAGGCTTCTGCTCCATGAGCAGGGTTATTTTGTCAGTAAGCAGACCGGGTGTGACCGGCTCGTTGTTGAGATAGACACTTCCGTCCGGCTTGACGGCAACGATAATAGTCTTTGTGGGGGGCTGTTTTTCAGAGGCTGATTGTGGAAGCTGAACCTGGATGGAATTGAGCACCATGACCGGGGTGATGATCATAAATATTATCAGCAGCACCAGTGCCACGTCAATCAGCGGTATCATATTGATCTCGCTCAAAAACGGGGTATCATCAGTATTGCGCATATACATAATCAGATCCTCCCGCGATGAACCATCAGCGTCGCAATGCGTCCCAGTTCAAGGCTTAGTTTTCTCGAACGCTTCAGAAAGTAGTTGTAGGCTATTACCGCAGGTATGGCAACGAACAGTCCCGCGGCAGTTGCAAAGAGCGCTTCGGCGATACCGCTTGCCACAACCGATGGCCCGGCGCTGGCCTTGACCGCAATCGCCTGAAAGGCGCGGATCACCCCGATCACCGTCCCAAACAGCCCGATGAACGGTGCCACATTTGCGATGGTCCCCAGTACCGCCAGGCGGTGCTCTGCCTCCCAGCGGAGTCCTTTGGTCTCTTCGTCAAGAAACGCGCTCAGTACTTCGGCGGGTTTTGCCAGATGTTTCAGTCCGGCACTAATCAGCCTGCGATGAGGAGTATTCCTTTCCGCTGCGACGGCCGAAAGGTTCTTGTCGCCGCCGTCGTCATTTTCCAGAATTTGCAGCAGCTCAGGAAATGTGTCGCGGCTGGAATAAAGATAGAGCGCCTGATTCAGCATTACGGTTACCGAGTAGAGCGACATCAGGGCAAGTACGATAAATGTCGGATTAAGAAAATATTCACTGAGGCTGTTTAACATCATGCTATGTATCCTCCCTTTATATTTTGTACTCAACGACACACATACAGCAATCGCTTAATTATAGAACACCTGCTTAAATCCTGTCCGATACGGTCCATGAGTTTATATAATAAAAATTGGTTTTATAACCATAAAAAAACTTTTTCTGTCAGTCTTGTCCAAAAACGAGATTGCCACGCTGAGTGTATCCTGGGCAAAAACGAGATTCTTCGCTTCGCTCAGAATGACAAAGCGAAGGACTCAGCATGTCAAGCAATCGCCCGCAATGACAAAATCAAACGATGACGCACAAGTAGGGTCGTTGCGAGGAGCATAAGCGACGAAGCAATCTCATGTCAAAAGTTTAATAAATCAAAGGATAATTATCTTGTTGTGGACACTAATGACCGGGAATACAAATGTTTGATAGGGAATTCAAGCGCGGTGAGGAAGAAAGCTTGTACTGAGATCGGTTACATGGCGGTTGAGGCCTTGGGGCCGTTCAGCAACGAATTGTTAACATTAGCGATAAAGGTATCAATGCTGCATGTTTTTTCCAGCAGAGCAGATGCCCCCAGCAGAAAAACATACTCCTTGACATTTTTATAGCATTTAGCGGTAAAAGCAATCACGGGTGTGCCGGGCGATACTTTTTTGACTTCTTCTATAACCGTAAAGCCGTCTATATCAGACATGGCCAAATCAGTAATCACCAGATCAAATGAATGTGAAAAAAACTCCTCCAGAGCCTTTCGCCCGCAGGTGGCCGTGACAACGGCGAATCCTCTTTCTCCGAGAAGAGAGGCATAGGTGTTAAGGATCACCTCTTCATCATCAACCAGCAAAATTTTCTTGATCATGATCTTTCCTCTCAATGATCAGCCTTTTCACATATCCGGCTTTTCAAACTTGCCACGATGATGTGGAAACGAATGACCTGATCAGCAGGTAGATTCCAAACCAGAATGCAAGGCAAAAAAATATGGCAAGTAACCATGCCATTATAAAGGATGCCAATCTCGAACCTGTTCCTGATTCTGCATTCAGGCTTCCTGCGCCGTGGGTCATTCCTTCCTGATCGTTGATGTGGAAACTTCCGCAAGCGCTCTTTCCCATAGTGGACCTCTATGTAAAGGAAAGCGTTTTTTTACCCATACAATAATATTCGTTATCGGCAATTAATAACTTTAGCACTTTTATGATTAGTGCGTTTCTGAAGATATAATATTGCTGAGCTGAATTCATGACTGACATATTCCCCGGTCACAGTCTAACAGAGCTTTGAAAATTTGACGTCACTCAGTTCCTTGCTTAATTCGATCCCTCCCACGTAAGCAGAATCAGACGTGTCCACCCACTTTACCATGCCGTTGACACTGATGCTTTCAAGGGCGGTTGCGACTGGTATTTCTATGCGAATCGGCACCCCGATGGCTATGCCATCCTTCGCATGAAATAACACCCCCATTCCCTTGCGGCTTATATTGATGATGGTGCACTCCCGCTTTTCAGCCATCGCTTTCTGCAGACAATAAAAAGCTTCCCGGTGGGTGGGATATCTCACGTACTGTCTTGTGTATTCCATGCATTCACCCTTATCCGCCGCCCGCATCCGCTCGGCAGCTTCTGATTACATGATTCTTGTATCCGGTTATCATCCCTTGTGAAAATTCTGAAGTGAGTTGCCTGACGCGCTTGTTATACATTTCGGTGAATTATATTTTTTCTTTAACTCTTCTCTATTTTTTTGAATACTGTCGATCTGCTGCCATGCTTATTGTTACTAGGAGATTGATTAAAAGAGGGTTTTGTGCAATAGATAAAGCAAAGGCAAACCCGGGGAAAGGACATCTCTTATGAAAAAAATTCTGCTGCCGGTTCTTTTTTTTCTTGCCGCGGTATCAACCGTTCACGGATTTGAGCTGATTGTCATTGGCGATTCCCGCGCCGGCGTCGGAAATGAATTTTACCAAAAAGCCCGTCAGATCATAAATGACGCCATTGCATACACTGAGCGCAACTATGACAACCTGGTAGGGATTGTCATGACCGGCGACTATGTAAAAAGCGGCAAAAATGCCTGGGAATGGGACGCGTGGATTGACGCGAACGAAAAGGCATTTGATTATCCCATCTATCCCTGTGTGGGGAATCATGATGATGAAGACGCGGTTTGTGAATGGTGGGACACTCACTGCGAACAGGAAGCCTACTACACCTGGAATTACTATGCCACGTTTCAGGTGGAGCGATGGTGGTCGGAAGACGTGGAAGGACTCCATGTGATCTCCATCGATTCCAACCTGGAAGGCTTTAACGACGAGACGCATGAAGGTGACGCATTGGAAACGATACAGTATGAGTGGTTCAAAGATGACCTGGAAATGAACCGCGATAAACCCATGCTGGTAATATGGCACGATCCGGCATATGCCTCCCGCAGCTGGTTCGGCGAAGGGCATGGTTCAAACCGCTTCATGAGGAATCGCTATGTTTCACTGTGTGAGCAGTATAACGTTAAGATGATCGCGTATGCCCACAATCACTGGTATGAACGATTTACCGTGAACGGGATAAAGCACATTACCACCGCGGGAGGCGGGGCAACCCCGCTTCCTCTCCCTTGTGTGTGGGACAGGGCTGAAGGATCAGAAGTGAATAAGCATGGATATCACTGGTGTGTGTTGAGCGTGGAGGAAGGCTTAATGAAGGTAAAGGTCATACAGCATTGGACGCACAGGATTTTAGACTCTTTTGAGATACCTCTCGAGGAATAAGGTGATAACAGGTTAAGGCCCGTCAGCTCAGTTTGGAAAAATCCATTTCATTCAGCACTTTCAAGCATTCTACGCCTGCCGCCCAGAAGGATCCCTTTTTTTCAATCCATTTTACAGTTCCCTGAACGAGGGTTGGACCTTTCTTTTCCGGAACATATATCTCCAGCCGGATACCCGCGCCCTGGTCAATTTTCTTGTCGGACTTCACTTGCAGTCCAAAACCCTTGCGGCTCATATTGGTGACAACGCAGTCGTGCTTTATCTCACCGATTTCACCATTAATTATATAATATGCCTTTAACGCAGTGCCAAATCTGCCAAAGCCCCGTCTCTCATTCGTCATGCAAGTAGGTTCCTCCCTGGTGAGACTCAAAAAAGACCTTCCACCGCACCCATTCATGTAAGAATCTCTCTATATCACAGAACGTGCAAACCGTAAAGGATATCATTATTGGGCATCATGAAAGCTGTAACCGGTTAACTCCTTTCTGTATAAATAGCTGGTTCCCAATATAACGTACAAATAAGAACATTCAATTTATTAACGCACAATATTATCGTATATTATTGAAATTATTATCATCTTTTAATTGCAAATTCTTTCTTTAATAATGCTTTTAACAAATTAATAGTACCGAAAGGAACCAAAATTGTCATCTCAAATTAAATTGTAAATATGTTAATATCATCATTATTATCTCTTTAATATTAATTGGTTACATGTTTTATACCATAAAACGAAAACTTGGCATAACAGTTGCTTTTCCCATTCATCAATAATTGAATAATTGTTATCATTGGGAAAGGAGAAATTCGATCATGAAGAAATTAATGGAACTGGTTAAAAGAGAAGAAGGGGTTACATCATCTGAGTATGCTTTGATTGCCGCACTGATCGCATTGGTTATTATAGGAGCAGTCACGCTGATGGGCCAGGCAACAGAAAGAACATTCAGCAATGTGGCAGCCCAAATGCCATAAGGCTATTGTTTTAAGCGCACCGGGCCGATAGTTATAGCATAAAAAAACTAAACATAAAAATGTTAACACGAGAAAGGAGGAAATGAGCATGAAGAAATTAATGGAACTGGTTAAAAGAGAAGATGGTGTTACCGCCCCGGAATATGCCCTGATCGCCGCCCTGATCGCCGTGGTTATCATAGGCGCGGTTACGCTCCTGGGTACGGCCGTTGAAAGGACCTTCAACACCATCGCCGGCGAAATGCCGTAAGACAGCAATCGAGGGTATGGAACAGATTATTAACATTTACTGGGAATGAAAACACAACAACGTAATTAAAGGAGAACAGCATGAAGAAATTAATGGAACTGGTTAAAAGAGAAGATGGTGTTACCGCCCCGGAATATGCCCTGATCGCCGCCCTGATCGCCGTGGTTATCATAGGCGCGGTTACGCTCCTGGGACGGCCGTTGAAAGGACCTTCAACACTATCGCCGGCGAAATGCCGTAAGACAGCAATCGAGAGGTATGGAACAGATTATTCAATGATTTACTGGGAATAAAACACAACAACGTAATTAAAGGAGAACAGACATGAAGAAATTAATGGAACTGGTTAAAAGAGAAGATGGTGTTACCGCCCCGGAATATGCCCTGATCGCCGCCCTGATCGCCGTGGTTATCATAGGCGCGGTTACGCTCCTGGGTACGGCCGTTGAAAGGACCTTCAATACTATCGCCGGCGAAATGCCGTAATGCGAATGTTACTTTAGTCCCGGGCATCTCCTACTCAAACAAAACATCTCCCAAATTTTTTAGGAGATGTTTTGTTTATGCATTCCTGCGCACAAAAACAAGACAATCTCTCGCTAAGCATAACTGATAGTCGGTAGGCGCGGCTTGAAGCCGCGAATGTATCGTTTATGAATGCGCTCCTGCATAAATTTAAATAGTTTGGTTAGGGTATTGCAAAACTACCTTTCCTCCGGGATATCACGTGTCCGCATTGTAAGAAACATTTTTCTAAAGTTTTTGTCCCGCCTACCGATAGCAAGCATTACTGAATAATTTATCGAACGCTTGATGGTTAAATCATGGAAAGGCACATGCTCAGCATTGGAGCGACAGATATTTACCTTAACCTGTTTTTAATAGCAGTGCTTCTAATTGCTTTAGCAATAGACATGAGGATTTTTAAAATTCCCAACATGTTGACCTACCCTGCCATGGCTGCCGCGTTGACCTTTCATACCGTGCTGAATGGTACAAACGGGTTGCTTTATAGCCTGCTGGGTCTCATTACCGGTTTAGCCATCTTTCTCGGGCCATTTCTGCTCGGACTCATGGGCGCGGGGGATACAAAACTAATGGGTGCAGTCGGGGCGGCGCTTGGCGTGCGCGGTGTGGTTAATGCCTGCATCTTTACCTCTCTTGCCGGCGGAATCCTGGCGATTGTATTACTGCTTGTACACAACCGGAGTTTTAAGTTTTTAAGCAGCTACGCTGCGGCAATGAATGCTTCCATCGGTGAGCGGCGAGTTATCGGTGTTGACGTGTCCGAAGGGAAGAAGCCGAAAGTCTACTACGCCCTGGCAATAGCCGCCGGAACAATTTACACCATGTGCTGGAAAGCGGTCTTTTTGAGTTACCCGCTATAACATGATAAGAACGTTTACAAACCCAATTAACCCTTTAAAAGGAGTATGATGATGAATAAATGGAGCGGATTTTTACCAATCACAGTTGCCCTGATCATCGCGCTGGTCGGAAGCATCTTTACCTACAGTTGGATAAAGAAACAGACCTCTCTCAGGTCGACTACAGTAAAAGCCGATGCTGTTTCAATCGCGGTTGCGTCGCATGATCTGCCCTGGGGTACGCAGCTTAAGAAGGAAGATATACAAATGGTCTCCTTTCTCAAGGATAGCGTTACACCGGACTATTTTACCGATGTCGCCCAGCTTGAAGGAAGAGTTGCCATAGCACCGCTTAAACTTAAGGAACCCATTCTTGAATCGAGACTGGCGCCCAATTCCGTCACCAGCGGAGGTATTTCCGCCGTTGTAAAGCCGGGGAAAAGGGCACTCGCGGTTAAGGGTGATAAGATAATCGGTATTTCCGGATTTATAAAGCCCGGCAACCGGGTTGATGTGCTGGTCACCTTAACCGATCCCCGGGATGACCGGGAAATTAACAAATTAGTGCTTCAGGACATCCTGGTGCTTGCAACAGGCACTGAAGTCGCAAAAGAAGGGAAAGGTGATAAAGACACAGCCCCGTAGACGTGTACACGCTTGAAGTGACGCCCGAGGAAGGAGAAAAGCTGGCGCTCGCGGCGACCGAGGGCAAGCTGCAGTTTGCTTTGAGAAACGCCACCGACGGTGAGACAGTGTATACAAAAGGCACCTCCATTCCCGACGCGCTGAGTTCATACAGTTTGACAAAACCCGCAGCGACAGCGGCGCCTAAGGCGACTGGGAAGGCCCCGGTAGCTGCGACCACAGTCCAGGTTATCAGGGGCTCTCAATCAGGATCGGTCAGCTTCTAACGAATTATAGTGAACACTATCACCAACCGCACACGAAAGCGAGGGGCAGATATGAAAACGTTACACCGTCATAATTTAAGTGAAAAAGCCTGTTTCATACTTGTTCTCATTTGCAGCCTGGTTTTAACAACCTCTGCCATGAGCGGTGACACCCTTGTCTCCAGCACCACGGAAGCCGAACGAATTGAACTGGCTGTGGGCAAATCATTGACGTTACGAAGCGGCCAGGCGGCTAAGCGGGTTTCGATTGCCCAGCCGGAAATCGCTGATTTCATTCTTATATCACCTAAAGAAATATACATTACCGGCAAATCCGTCGGTGCAACAAACCTTACCCTCTGGCAGGACGGCAAAGTAGTCTCCGTATATGATCTGGAGGTCGGCTATGATATAGCCGGGCTGAAACAGAAGCTGGCATCGCTGCTGCCTGATGAGAAGGACATGCAGGTTTTTTCAACCGGAAACTCAATCACCCTCTCGGGCAGAATCTCCAGCACCGCCAACCTTTCGCAGGCGATATCCCTGGCAGAAGCATATGCACCAAAGGGAAGCGTGCGCAATCTGCTTGAGGTGGCTGGAATACAGCAGGTGATGCTTGAAGTAAGGGTTGCGGAGGTCTCCAAACAGCTTCTGAAACAGCTGGGGGTCAATTTTACCTACACCAACAACAATGATTTCGCGGCCGGCTTTGTAAACAACCTGGTACGGCTGGTTCAGCCGCAGGATGCAAACCTGGCAGCAGGCCCCCTTGGGCTCTTTGTTATCTCCCGCTGTTAATGCCTTTTTCCGCTTCAACAAGGGCAACTCAAGCTGGACCGGCTTCATTGATGCACTTAAAGAAGACGGCATGCTGAAAGTTATGGCAGAACCTACACTCATTGCCTTAAGCGGCCAGACAGCCAATTTCCTGGCGGGCGGTGAATTTCCGGTACCTATCCCCCAGGGCCTGGGTACGGTTGGAATCGAGTATAAGTCATACGGAGTCGGTCTTTCCTTCACACCGACCGTGCTTGAGAACAATAAAATCAGCATTAATGTTGCCCCGGAAGTATCTGATCTTGATTACTCCACAGCTGTGGTGGTGGAAGGCTTCTTAATACCAGGGTTAATAACCAGGCGGGCAGCAACGACCGTAGACCTTGCTGACGGCCAGAGCTTTGCCATCGCCGGTCTTTTAAGCGAGACGGTGCGGGATAGCTTCAGCAGATATCCGAAACTGGGAGAAATTCCCATTTTAGGTTCACTCTTCCGGAGCCGGTCTTTTCAGAAGCAGGAAACGGAACTGGTCATCGTGGTTACACCACGGCTGGTAAAACCCCTGAATATGGCAAAGCAGGCACTTCCCACTGACTACTACATAGAGCCCGACGATTGGGACATCTACCTCTGGGGCTTTATGGAAGGAAAAGAAAATGATGTCATGCTCAAAGGTGAACTGGATGGCGATTTTGGCCCGGCCATCCCGGTAACGGAATAACCTTTAGGATAGTGAGAATCAATTAATTACGCCCAACCTCATGAGTTATAAGGAGGAAGCAATGAAGAATAAATGTGCAGGCATAGTGGCAGTCATCTTCATGATTTCGTTCGCGTTCGCCGCCTGTGGCCACGATACGCTGAAGAAAAACTGGGGCAGTGCCTATGAATCTGTCAAACAAAACCAGACAGCAAACCCTGATGCCTCAAAGAATCTCGAGCCGGTTGTTGGTTTGGACGGGATTGCAGCCGAACAGGCAATGGAGGGCTATCAGCAGGGGTGTGGCAGCGAGGATAAGGATACCACCTATAATCTTCGCCTGGGAAATATAGAAGGCATAGGTGAGAAGTAAAAATAATGACCGGGAGAAAAACCGTGAAAAAAACGATGCGCGATCAGAAGGGTGTGGCTGCCGTTGAATTTGCGCTTATCCTGCTGCCGCTTGTCTTACTTATCTTCGGTGCGATTGAATTCACAACGGCACTGTATGACAAGGCGGTGATTACCAATGCCAGCCGTGAGGGAGCGCGGGCGGGCATAGTGTATGACGATCCCCGCAGAGGCAACAGTGACATCTTGGATGCGGTGAACAGGTATTGCAGCGACAACATGATCAGCCTTGGTGGCGCATCCGATATCAGCACGCAAATTTCCAGAGCCGGAGACGCCGCCGGTGACCCCCTCACGGTCCGGGTTACCTATACCTATAACTTTCTGGTGCTGCCCAATTTTATAACCTCCCTCGCCCCGGGCATAACCATGGAGGCTGAAACCGTGATGCGAATGGAGTAATTTCCTCCGCCGCGGACAGGAGTTGCCATGCGAACACATAACAGTCATGAACGGGGTGTAACGGCACTGGTGGTTGCACTGATCCTGTTTCCCCTTATCTGCTTTGCAGCATTGGGAATTGACGTGGCACATATCTATGTGGTCAGAAACGAGCTGCAAAATGCCGCCGACGCAGGTGCGCTTGCAGCAGCCCGTTTTCTATACGACGATGAGGGCACGGCCGTAAATACACTGGCAAATCAGGATGGCTACGATGCCGCCACGGCAAACCTGAGTGAAAACATACCGGTTGAAGTAAACTGGGGCGGCGGGAATGCAGGTGATGTGGAACGGGGTCACTGGAGCTTTTACAACCGCACCTTTACTCCCAATGATGCAACCGCGGCGGTTGACCTCTGGAATGTATCCGATGAGGAATTGGACCGCAATCTGAACTTTATCAATGCCGTCCGGGTCAGGGCACGACGGGAGGCGACACCAGCTGAAGCGTTTTTCGCCCGCATCTTCGGCTATGACGGCTTTGAGCTGAGCGCTGAAGCTGTGGCCTATCGCGGATTTGCCGGAACCCTGGCTCCTTTCGACGTTGACCAGCCAATTGTTGTCTGCCAGGAGAGCATACAGCAGAATGATGAATATACCTGTAACGTTGGAAGAATGATCAACAGCGGCCAGAATGTGGCCAGCAGCGAAACCGGGGGATGGACCAATTTTAACCAGGATGATGCCTGTACCGGCGGTACCAATTCACAGGAAGTCAGGGGGCTCATCTGCGGAGACGGCAACCCGGAGATTCTGCGGCTTGGTGCTGATATGGGCACTAATGGCGGAGAAATTCAGAGTGCCTTTAATGAGCTGATAAACTGCTGGACGTCAAATTCCGGGAGGACCCAGCCCTGGAACGTTACCCTTCCTGTTGTCAACTGTCCGGATAATAACATGAACGTGTGTCAGGAATTGCGGGGTGCGGTTAACCTTAACATCATATGGATTACGGAAGAGAATGATCCTCAATACAATAATGTCCCAACGCAAATGGCCGGGATAGAAAATGTTGTGTCAAGCTGGGCCAACGATAATCCCGATGGCCTGGTCCGCTGGAACAGTTTCGCGGAGCATTTCCAGCTTAAAAATGTTGATGGTAGCCCTGCGCCCTATGCAAACAAGTCGATATACTTCCTGCCTGACTGCACGCCGCACGAGCCTGCGGGTACGAGCGGGGGACACAATTTCGGCATTCTGGCGCGGATTCCGGTCCTGGTGCAATAGGCTCACAACTACTGAATGTTTCATATCATCAGCGCTTACCAAGCGGGAGGAATTACATGTTACTTAACAGCCTTACGGTTAAGCTGCAAATAAAAAACAAAAGCGCGAGAAATCTTCTTGAATCCATGGTACGAAGCATCGACGGCCTGCATGTTCAAGACCCGAACGATACACAACATGTCAACCTCCTCATGTATGAAATCGGGACCAATGCCGATGAATCATTCAATCACGTTGAATCCCTGCTTCACGCCAAGGAAGTGGATGAGGTCTTCTTAACCTCCGCGCAGGCTGACCAGGATCTGCTCATGCGGGCCATCAGGACCGGCGTAAAGGAATTCATCATTCAGCCGTTCAATGAAGAAGAAATCAGGGAGGCGCTGGAACGCTTCATAGTAAGGCAGGACAAATCATCGACCGTGGTGCCCATAACGCCCGGCCACATCATCAATGTAATTGGCGCCAAGGGAGGCGTCGGTACCACCACGGTGGCGGTAAACCTGGCTGCCAGCCTGGCAGAAAAGAAAGGCGTCAAGTCCGTGGCATTGGTAGATATGAACATGCTCTTCGGGGAGGTGCCGCTTTTTCTTGAAATCAAGCCGAAGCATGATTTAAGTGAAATTACCAAGCAGGTATCGCGCCTGGATAATACCTTTCTGATGAACGCCCTTTCCAAATCCTCTGCCGGAGTTTACGTGCTGCCATCTCCCCGGCACTTTGACCATAATGATGCTCTTGACCCCAAGGTCATGGACCGCATACTTGAACTGATGAGCCGGATGTTTGACTACGTGATTATCGACGGCGGGCATCCGCTCAATCCAATGTTCTTAAAGCTGCTTGCGGCGTCCGACACGGTGCTCCTTACCGCAGTGCTCACCCTGCCCTGCCTTTCAAATATTGACAAGCTGCTGCGGTCGCTTCTCAATCTCGGCTACCCGGTGGATAAACTGATCAAGGTGGTGATGAACCGCTACATAAAATCTTCTGAGATCTCTCTTGATGACGCTGAAAACGGCATCAGTAAGAAAATTTTCTGGACCATACCCAATGATTACCGGACCACGCTCACGGCCATAAACCAGGGGAAAGCCCTGTCCCAGATCGCCAAAAATGCCGCCATAACCAAGAGCTTCAAAGATCTGGCCGACCGCATCGCGGCAGGAGAATTAAAAACGGAGAAAAAATGGTGGAGTGCCCTCAGGGGCAAGGACACACCGAAGAACAAGCAGGTGACTGCCTAAACCAGTGAGGATGAAGCCATGTACGAGAAAACGGGCGTCAAGACCATTTCGGAACGGGAGTTTAAGAAAAATATTCCCGAGGAATATTTTGAGCTGAAGACATAAAATTCACGATCGGCTGCTGGATCTCATTGATCTGACCATGATTGAAAAGCTCGAACATGGCATTATCAAATCCCAGATCAGGAGACTGGTTGAAAGCATTCTTCGCGAAGACGGCCATGGGGTGCCCCTGAATTCGGTTGAAATCGAATTGCTCATCACCGAAATCCAGAATGAAGTGCTGGGACTGGGACCGATTGAACCTTTCATTCAGGACCCCTCGGTATCTGATATACTGGTCAACACCTACAATCAGATCTACGTGGAACGCTACGGCAAGCTCGACCTCAACCGACGCGCGTTTTAAGGACAATGCCCATCTCATGAAAATCATCGACAAGATCGTTTCCTTCGTAGGCAGGCGTATCGATGAGTCCTCGCCCATGGTGGATGCGCGGCTTAGGGATGGGTCCCGGGTAAACGCCATCATTCCCCCGCTGGCAATAGACGGCCCCATCCTTTCCATCAGGCGTTTTGCCGCAGACCCCTATGAGATGGAAGATCTTGTTAATTTTCAAACCCTAACCCCGGAAATCGGTGAAATTCTGAAGGGAATTGTGAAGGCGCGGCTTAATGTCCTGATTTCGGGAGGTACCGGGAGCGGCAAAACCACCCTGCTGAACGTGCTTTCCCGCTTCATTCCCGCCGACGAGCGCATCATTACTATCGAAGATTCCTCGGAACTGCAGCTCAAGCAGGAGCACGTTATCAGGCTGGAAACGCGCCCGTCCAACATTGAAGGCAAAGGCGAGATTACCCAGCGCGACCTGGTGAGAAACAGCCTCAGAATGAGGCCAGACCGCATTGTTGTGGGGGAGGTCCGCGGCCAGGAGGCATTTGACATGCTCCAGGCCATGAACACCGGCCATGACGGATCGCTCACCACCATTCATGCCAATTCCCCCCGTGATGCACTCATGAGGCTGGAAAGCATGGTGGCCATGGCCAGCTTTGAAATCCCGCTGGATTTTATACGGAAATACGTAAGCTCCGCACTCGATGTGCTGATTCACCTGCAGCGCCTGACCGACGGCACCAGAAAAGTGATCAGCGTTCAGGAGCTTACCGGCATGGAAGGCAATGTCATTTCACTGCAGGAAATCTTCTCCTTCGAGCAGACGACCATAGACGCGGAAAACAAGGTTCGAGGCATCTACCGGTTTCATGGCGTTAAGCCCCGGTTTATTGATAAATTCACGGCTACAGGCATCAAGGTAAGCAACAGTCTTTTTGATCCAAACAACGTGATGAAAATCTGACATCCGAGGTACAACCAATGAACTTTCTCATCGTTCATTTTATCCTGTTTTTTATCATTGCCATATGCCTTGTTGAGAGCCTGCGTTACCTGGGCAGGAGAAAGTCGCTGAGCCGGGAAGCGATCCGGGATAAGATTCAGAAGTACTCTACAGCGATTACCGGCAGCGAGCCTTCCGACCTTCTCAGGAAAAAAGTATTAAGTAACGTCAAGTTTCTGAACGACCTTTTGTGGAGAATACCCGGCATTCTGCACTTTGACCGGCTCATTCAGCAGGCGAACCTGAACTACCCCCTCGGCTTCTTTATGCTCCTGTCTCTTGTTCTCCTGTTTACGGGTTATTACGCCGCTTCGATGATGATGCGCAATCAAAGCATTCCGTTTCTGTTTGCCGTACTTGTGGCGTCCATCCCCTATATGTACATTCGCATGAAAAAAAAGGGCGAATGAAAAAATTCGAGCAGCAGCTCCCGGAGGGAATGGAATTTTTATCCCGCGCCCTGCGCGCAGGTCATGCCTTTACCGGAAGCATGAAACTGGCAGCGGAAAACTTTGATGATCCATTGGGCACGGAATTTGAGAAGACACTGGATGAAATTAATTTTGGCATCAGCACCAACGACGCCCTGAAAAACCTTCTTAATCGCGTCGATTTACCCGACCTGCGTTATTTCACTGCCTCCGTTATACTCCAGCGGGATACAGGCGGCAATCTTTCTGAAATCATGGATAGCATCGCCCGAATCATTCGTGAACGCTTCAAGTTCAGAGACAAGGTTCGCGTTTTATCAGCCGAAGGCAAATTCTCAGCAGCAATTCTCATTGCCATTCCACTGCTTATTATTGCATACCTTCAAATACTGCAACCAGACTATCTAGACACATTAACATCCGAACCGGTAGGAAAGATCCTAATGACCATTGCCATATCAATGGCATTACTGGGCGTCGTGCTCATACGCAAGTTAATTTCCATTAACATCTAAAGAGGAAATATTATGCCTACTTCAATGCCTCTTATCATCTCGATACTGGCTTTTTTCTCCTGCTTGCTTTTATCCTGGGGCATCTTTGCCTATGTTGGCAGAACCAACAAAAGCCGTGAGATGGTCAAAAAAGATCCACTGGAACCGGGACGAATTTCCGGATTCGCTCTCAGAGTCGGCTTCCATTACCAGGGAAGGAAGTGAAAATATCCCTTTCCTGCATTATTTAGGTGTGCTGGGCAGATGGGCATCAGGCGGCAAGGAAGCTGATTACTCCCATCTGAGGCTCACCTTTCTCAGAGCCGGTCTTACACGACCGAATACCCGGGCTCTGTTCTGGGGAACCAAGTGCTTTCTTTCAATTGTGCTTCCACAACCTTCATTTTAACCCGCGTGACAATCCTGCGCATTTTCAATCCATACACAAGCATGGTGTGTGCGTGCTTATTGCCATGATTGGTTTTTACCTGCCCGATCTCTGGCTGAGCATCAAAACCGCCCGCAGGAAGGAAAGGATCGGCAGGGGACTTCCCGACGCGCTTGATCTTATGACAGTGAGCGTGGAAGCCGGTATGGGTCTGGACGCAACCATCAACCGGGTGGCGCAGGAAATCAGGCTCACCAACAGGGACCTGAGTGATGAGCTGAAAATGTACAATCTTGAATTAACCGCGGGCAAATCACGGCAGGACGCGCTCAAAAATCTGGCCTTGCGGACCGACCTCGAAGACATTAACAGCCTGGTAACCCTATTAATCCAGGCAGACAAGTTCGGCACCAGCGTGGGAAATGCCCTGAGGGTTTACTCAGATACCTTCAGAACCAAACGCTACCTTAAGGCCGAAGAGGTGGCTGCAAAAATGCCGCTTAAATTGATCCTTGTGCTGATCTTTTGCATTTTTCCGGCTCTTTTTGTGGTCATTTTAGGACCGCCTATAATACGACTGCTTCAAGCAGTTTAACTTATCTCGTAGCCTCTCCGCGTACAAAATCTTATTTAATTATTGGAGGTGACCCGGTGAAGGCATCAGCAAACAAAGGTGTCTACGTGTTTGTTGGAATAGCTATACATTGCTGTTTCTTTTCTGATCGGTTGTCTTCGCATGACAAAGCAATGCGCAAATCCGAGTATGATCAGGACAGCAAACAGATACGCAAGCTTGTTGAATCTCAGGCTCAGGGGAAGCGATCCAGCGCCGAAGCAACTCCGCCTGCTGACCTTACAGCAGCAGAATATGAACGGCTGGGCGACATTTATCTCAGCAAAGGGGACCCGATCAACACCTTTACCCACTACGAAAAGGCATTGCAGAAAGACCCGAATAACACAAACATTCATTACAAGAAAGGTCTCCTCTTTCTGATTGAAGGCCTGAACAATGACGCGATCGCGTCCTTTGACAAGGTGCTCCAGGAAGAACCCGACCACGCCCTGGCCCACAAGGGATTGGGGCACTCGTATTTTCAGCTCAATCAGCACGAGAAGGCAAAGGAACACCTGCTGAAAGCAGTAAACCTGAACGGCACGCTCTGGAGCGCACATAACCTGCTGGGCATTATCTATGACGCCGAAAAAAACCACCCCCTGGCCATAGCTGAATATGAAAAGGCACTGGCCATCAAGAAAGACAGCGGGGTAGTATATAACAATATGGGCCTTTCCTATTCGATGACCGGGGACTATCAAAACGCCATCGACAGCTTAAACAGGGCCGTCAAAGCCGGCTACACGGAAGATAAGGTTTTTAACAACCTGGGATTTGCACTGTTTATGACCGGAAGAAAACGGGAGGCATTTGAAGCCTTCAAGAAGGGGGGAGATGAAGCGCAGGCATTTAATAACCTCGGCAGCATGTACCTGGTGGCGGGCGACCATGACAAGGCCCAAAAGTGCTTCGAAGATGCCATTGTCCTGAAGCCGGCCTTCTATGAAACTGCAAACGACAATCTCAAGAAATGCAGCATCAGAAATTTAAACGATCTTGCCTTCTCGCCGGAAAGCATAAAAAAAGATGTGGTTACCGCCAGCCTTATTAGGACTGAAGATATCATCACCCAACCCGAAGGAAAAAAAGATACGCAGGCCTACACCATTAAGGAAGGAGACACAGCGTACAGCATTGCTAAAGCGTACAATATGGAGCTGTCAGATTTTTTAGCGCTCAACAACCTCACCCGTGAAAGCCCCATCTATCATGATAAAATAGTGCTGGTACGGACGCGGTAGAAAAACATCCACAACCCCTACCCTTTTTCCCACAGGACATTGCGGAAGCCTTTCATCAGATTGAGGTAGCGGATCTTCAGCGGCTCAATGGTAATCACATTATAGTTAACCCTGCTCGCAAACTGGTCAAGTCCCTGCTTTTTCAGCGCATCGCCAATCCTTGAATACCGCGCTATCTCTTCGCATCGCGCGGGATTATCATTCTTCTTAAACGTGGATGCGACTCCCCACACCTGCAATCCAACGGCACCGAAGTAGTTCTCCCCCGGTTCATATGGATCCGCGATGGAATAGCACACATTGTTATTCTCCTTCAAATTGGCGAATTTCCCCCCGCCTTCAGAAAAGATATGCACGGTCAGCCCGTTATTGAAGTATTCCAAAGGTGTCGATCGGGGCTCGACGCCGCGGCAGGTGGCAAGGTGCAGGACGTTGTGACTGCCAAGGTAGTGTGAGACTTCCTCCTCAAATTCCGTTTCGCTTATGGAATCCAGCAGCGTAATGTTAAATTTTTTGAATATTTCCTTTTGCCGCTCATTCGCGTGAGGCACTATGAGCTTAGGCATGCGCTTTTCTCCTCCATTTTTTTACACTACTTACCCTCTTTCTGCTGCCAACCCTCGTATGCATAATCCATAAGCGCCCATTTATCATCAGCACTTATACTGATTAATCTAACTCCCCCGATGTAATTAAACTGTGGATCTTCTGTCAGTTCCCGTATCCAGATCAAGACACCTTCCACTTCAACCGGATTGGTCAGAACAGGAACAGTTATCTTCATTCGCAGCTGGGCACCTTTGCTGATTGCCTCCCTGGAATAAATACTGATTCCCATTCCCTCACGGCTGATATCAATGACAGAGCACTCCTTCCAGTTGTCACCATTTTTTTCCGTATACCGCGCATCCAGCTTGAGAGGAAAACGGATATACTTTCTTCTCTCATCCATAAGCACTGTCTCCCGCTGAATAAAATGACAACGTTGCAATCTATAATGATATCGATTCTATAGCATATAAGATGAAGCGCGTAAAGCCGATTTCCCCATTAGGATTCGTGAATCTGATTATTCACAGAAAAGACCTGCAGCACTTTCATTTGCTTATTGCCTAGCTTTCGTATAAGGTGTAAAACCATACTGCAAATGATGTTAATAATTCTCATGAAAGAAAAAAGCGAATGATCGAGCAAGCCCTGGTCACTCTTAACGCCCTGTCCAACGAAACCATCTACTGTTTTCTTCTCATCAATGCCTTCATTGAATACCCCCTTCCGCCCTTTCCCGCTGATACCATTATGGTTATTGGCGCCTATCTTGCCGGGACGGGAAAGCTTGATTTCCTAACCGTCTACCTTATATCTCTGGCAGGAAGTATGATCGGGTTTCTATCGCTCTTTTTTCTTGGAAAACATTACGGAAGGGAGTTTTTTTTCAAGAAAAATTACCGTTTTCTCTCCAGGGAGATGATCTTACAGGTTGAGGGTTGGTTTCAGAACTGCGGCATCGGCCTTATTGCCGCCAATCGTTTTATTCCCGGCGTCCGCTCGGCAGTTGCACTTTTTGCCGGTATCTCCAACATGAAATTTGCGACTACCGCCGCTGCCGCCGCTTTGAGCAGCCTGCTATGGAACTCCTTCTTACTATGCGGCGGTTACTACCTGGGGAAAAATTGGCGGCTGGTTTTGACCATTCTCAAACACTATAACCAGGCCATTATTGTAGTTATCGTATTATTTGTTTCCTACCTTCTTTGGGCCAGGAAAAGAAGAAGCGCTTAGGGGGCTTGCGGCACGCCCAGGGGGAGGCGGGAATAGGCATTCATGGAAAGTGGGCTGGTAAGACCCTGTTCAAGATAAAAGTCTCCTGCAGCAGCAATCATGGCCGCATTGTCGGTGCACAGAACAGGTGAAGGAATAAATAAGGTTATGTTGTCCTGTTCGCTCCGCGCAGTCATCTTTTCCCTCAGGCGCGTGTTTGCCGCAACGCCACCGGCTATAACCACCCGCTGAGCGCCATGCCGGGCGGCAGCCTGAAACAGCTTCGTCACCAGCACGTCGATTACCGCCTCCTGAAAGCCGGCAACAATATCACTGACCGGCAGGGCGTCAAGCGTGCCGTCACGATCTCTGACATAGCGCAACACGGCCGTCTTGATGCCGCTGAAGCTGAAATCGAGTGAATCCCTGCCAAGCAGCGCGCGGGGAAAAGCTATGGCGTCAGCGTTTCCCTCACGGGACATCCGGTCTATAACCGCCCCTCCCGGATAACCGAGGCCCAGCAGTTTCGCGACCTTGTCAAACGCCTCGCCTGCCGCATCATCCCTGGTTTGACCAAGCAACCGGTACTGACCCATGCCATGGACATGGTACAGGCTGGTGTGTCCGCCTGAAACCACCAGGCCTATAAATGGAAAGGTGCAGTCGGGCCGTTCCAGAAAAATAGCGGTGAGGTGACCCTCCAGGTGATTGATTCCGACCAGGGGCAATTGCTTGACGTAAGCAATGGCCTTGGCAACGGAAATGCCGATCAGCAGGGAACCGACCAGACCCGGTCCCTGTGTTACTGCAATACCCTGTATATCATCAAGCGTCAGATTGGCCTTTTCCATAGCCTCCCGTATCACCGGCCCTATGGCCTCAATATGCTTGCGTGAGGCAATCTCCGGCACGACGCCGCCATATTTTTTGTGAAAGTCAACCTGGGACGCAACCACGGAGGACAGGATTGTCTTTCCGTCTTGTACCACGGCCGCTGCCGTCTCATCGCAGGATGATTCAATACCCAGAACAATCACGTTGCAGCACTCCTCAGCAAATAGGCACTTTAAAAAATACATAATATTTTTTATTTGTTGCGTGCTCTTCTATATCATAGTTATCCGTTGCAAAAAACACTTATTTAGTGTCTTATCGAAGCGCAGTCGCAATCCGGCGGAAAAAATATTTTCTTGACACATATGATAAGATACGTTAAGTGCATCAAAATTGGCAGCTGATGTTCATGTCTCCCTCTTAGCAGAACGTGCCATCTAAATGGTGATCAGTGGACTACAAAAAATTTAAAAGGCGCTTGCTATGCAGCACAACAAACTGACCTTGAGCGTTTTAATCTTCATGTGCGTGCTGATTGCCGGAAGCAATTTATATTTAGTTGCTGCTGCAGATCAGCCGGACCTCATCTCAGAATACACTGCGGCACTCGGCTTCGCCAAAAATCAGGTCTTTGATGCCTCGATTTCTGACAACAGCACGCTGAAATTGTCTATTGACGAATGCTCCTTCTGCGGGGCTTTTAAAAACGAGGACACACGAAATCGCATCGCCCGCTCGTCGCTTGAATGGCTCCTCTCTAAAACGGGTGAAAAAACAGGAACCGTCGAATGGTACAACCGGGGCCGCGTTAAAATTATGACCATCAGCGGAAGCCGCGAGCAATCGGAAATCACCTCCGGCCTGCCCTGTGCCATCAAAACACAGTAAAAACAAAGAGGTTTGTGGAAATACGGCACTGTACCATTTCAAACCATGTACAACACGTTTTTAGAACAGGAGGAATGATATGGCAATTTTAATAACCATTGTGATCGTGCTGCTGGTGATCATCGGGGGCTTTTACGGACTTTTCAAATACAAGAACTTGCCCAAAAAGCCCGACTATTACGAATATTTTAAAACACAGGACACCAAACCCGAAGGCAAAATCGGTGTTTTCGCCACCGCGCTGATCATGCCCACAAACCACAACCATGCTTTTTTTCATAACATCATTCACAAGGTTTTTAAAGCGGTGGTTCCCTGGCCCTTCAATGTCCTGGCCCTCAAGGACAATGGTGTTGCCCTGCTTGATCCGGCCCATTGCCATGCCAGAAAAGAATTCACCCCAACCCGTCTCGAGGATGCCTTCGGCAATGATCGGGATCTTGACGGCACACCTTATATAGCAAAATACCGCGAGGGCAAGGTGGTTTGGGTGCCACGCCGTCCTCCCGCATCTACCTTGACCATGGCTATTTCTTTATAAGGGCCGGCCCTGCGGAGAACCTTCGCTCTGCGGTAAGGTCGGCAACAAGTCCCGCTTGTATTACTACGGAAGCGGCATCAAGCAAAGGAAACTTCCCCACTGGGAGGAAAGCTTTAAAATTATAAACACCGCCTTTGACCGGCTGCGTCAGAAGTATCCCGCTGCTGAATTCCGCTCTGAAACCAACATGTTTTTTTATGAAATGAAGCAAAAGCTCCACGAACTGCTGGATGCGGGATGCGAGACCATCGTCCTTATCGCACCCATGGGCATTTATTCCCACTTTGAAGAATTTAACTCAGGCTTCCGCCACTGCTTCGAGTATATCGAGGAATGGAAGCAGAAGCATCCCGGCAAAAAGGTTAAGGTGATCATCGGGCCGCAGATGGGCAACTATCAGCCGCTTCGCCAGGCTTTCCTGGATATGCTCAAGGACAGGCTCGACACCATACCTCAGGGTTCAGATGTAACCGTGGCGGTTACCGTGCATGGCATGCCCTGGGACGCTTTCAATTGGGAGGCGTGGCTGCAGCTTGCTCCTGCCTACCGGGACAAGCTGTTCGAAGAGGTCCAGTCCATGGTCAAGGGATACAAGTTCGGCCGCACCAATGTGGTCAACTGTCAGGATGAGTTTGCCGATCCCATCTGGGACCCCAAGGAGAAGTACCTTTCCACCAACCGCGCGTACTGGAATGCGGTCAAGGACAACTATGACTATGCCATCGGTCTCCCCATCGAGTTTTTTGCCGAAAATTCAGACACGCTCATGCATCACGCCATGAAATGTTTTGAAAACTTTGACAAGTACAACATTGATGATGCGGTTGATTACCCTGACTGGTCTGTTCCCTACACCAGGGAAATGATCCAGGGGAAGACCCATGTTATCTACAACGGCGTTCCGGTGGGCAAGTACCAGAAGCACGTGATTGAGGCCTTTTACCAGGCATGCGATTCGGTTTTAAGCCAGGCAAAGGCGTAATCAAAAGGTCAACATAGCTTGAATCACATCGAGCCCCGCCACAATAGTGACGGGGCTCTTTTTTCTCTGCTGTTTTCTTGCGCGCCAAACAAGATAATTATTCATTGCCCCTGGTATGCGATTTTTAATTTCCATTATAATTCATGGTGTTGCCAAGCCATACCCGCTACTGAACCCCTCCTCTTTTTTTCTTGACAAATATGTATTTCTAAGGTATTAGTGCTACTGAATACATCATTAAGAATGATAGCTCATCAATATTGATTACACAACTCATTCTTTTTACGACATGACCACAGATCAGCAGGCCAGCATACAAAAGCAGACCGACCAGCTTGTTTTCGATCTCAAGCGGGGTTTTCTCCAGTTCGTCATACTGTATCTGATTACTCAGCAGCAGCGGTATGCATACGAAATAAAGGACGAAATCCTGAATATCACCAGCGGCACCTTCGACATCGATCGGAACAATCTCTACAAGAAACTTCGCACGCTTGAACAGCAGGGTTTCTTGAAAAGCCAGCGGGAACATTCCCAGCGCGGTGCAGACCGCAAGTATTATGCAATTACCCCGTTCGGCAAAAAGCTGTTTAACGAAATGTACCAGTTGCTGATTCCGGTCATGGGTTCGCTTCACAAAAGAATAAAACATCCCTGACACCGCGCATCAGGAGATGCTGGCATGCCCCTGAAAAAAATAGCCCTTCTTACCATTGTCTTGATTATTCCCTCTTTTGTATATTTTATTATGTGCCCGTTTGCTCATTCATTCACGACAAGCAAATGTCAGCAGTTTATATGTCATGCAGCAGTTTCAGAAAAACAATTTTCAACACAAAGAGCATACTTCTGACCCCCTCTGCCATTCCTCTCTTTTCCCCTTCAACCTGCAGGCATATGATAAGACAGTTGTTCACTCCCTGCAGCCATCCCTAGAATCAGGAACTTTCCAACAGACTAACCCTTATTGAAAACCACCAGGCTTAACATCTAATCAATTTATCACTGCATTAAAGTCAACACCGCATTGAACACTGTTACGGGAGGTACGCCAATGGCAAAACAAAAAATTGTAAGCATCAAGTCTCTGTTCTATACATCCGTATCGCTGGTGTGGATTTTCGCGCTTGCCGCCATAGCCCACATCATAATGGTGCTGATTGAAAAGCATAACCCTGTCATAAAATATGAATTATGCGTGGTCCTGCGCCATTATCGGTTTTCTGACCATTTATATGACCCGCTGGTTAAAGCGTGACGGGTGGCAGAGCTTCTGGGGAATATTGGGCGGCCTGGGCCTCTGGTTTGCATGGGAGTACAGTCTCATGTATGGAGGGCACCGCACCGGGTGTTACCTATACCTTCAACGGCAGCTATCCCGAGTACCGCCTTATGGAATGGAGTCTCATGGCATTTCTCATGGTTTTTACCTATCTGATTTACCAGGAGAGCGTGCGCTGCAACTTCATTTATTTTCTGAGGCGCAAGCTTGCGGCTTATGAGGGGGGTTGTGGCCACGGGAAAGATTGATAATTATGGACCCCGTACCGCTTTTGAATATATTAGATCACCTGGGCAGGCTATTTGTTGCTGATGATTGCCTATGATGACCAGATATTCGGTCCCCATTCCTGGTTCTGCTATGCCCTCTTTTTTGTCTCCTTTTCTGTTTTCTTCTACCTGGTATACAAGCTTATTGGCTATGACAAATTCGGCGCCAACCTGCGTTACTCCATTCCCACTGTTACCGTTCTCTGGAATGACGTGGAGATTCTTGCCAAGTGGGGCATGCTCAAGGAGCCCTGGGTGCACATCAACTGGAAGATTATGTCGGTTATCATAGCCGGTTTTGTGATTTCCACCTACCTGATTGTAAAAGATTTGCGCCGGAAAAAAGAAGGGATGATCGAGTCAAAGGATGTAGTATAACAACCTCATCGCCTATTTGATTATGAACCGTATTGAATAAGGAGGTCGCCATGAAATATCTGAAATTGTTACCGCTATGATGTTACTAGCCATGCTCAGCGCTTGTCTGACTGAAGGCGAAGTAGAAGAGGCAGAGGTGTATAAAACACCTTATGCGGAGCGGATGAAGATGATCGAGCAGGAGTTTTTAGCTGCTGAAAAAGAAGGAAAAATAATAACCGGGGTCATTGTCGAAGGGAATTCGCTCTTTAACGGCACTACCGAACCGCAAAACAAGCCCTATGGAGAGCCTTATACCAAGGAAGAATTTCGGGCTGCCGCTATAAGCGCCGAACGGAACAGCAAGCTGTTTATCCTCAGCAAGGATGGCACCCTTTACTATCCCACCTGCCCCAAAGGGCCAAAAAGTCTCCGAAAGCGAGCAGGCTTTGCGTATCCACCGGGTATTCACTGAGGAACAAAAAACGAGCGGGAAAAAGCTGTTTACCTGGGCGACGCTGGTCCCCATGACCGGAAGGGAAATAGAGATCTGCGGAGACGTGTATCCCGGCTATGGGGGGGTGAAAGGCCTCCACATCAGATCAGTGCGTTTTGAGGGCGATTACATAATTGGCCAGGATTAGGAGAAGGTTTCGTCGCTTTTTTTAAAAAATTGTTCTTGACAGTGCAGCGAAGGACAGACTATAAGATAGTTCGATTATAAAACTATTTGATTCTCTAATCGAGTTATTCATTGTTCAGGAACCCAATACCATCTAAAGACTTCGGGAGTCATTCATGGATGTGAAGAAGCTGGACGAGTTAATAGATCGCCACCGTAATGAGAAAGGGGCGCTGATTTCCATTCTGCACGAGATACAGCGCGCAGATGGATACATAGCCGATGTGGCCATGAATCACCTGAGCAGCAGGCTGAAGCTGCCGGTAAGCGAGGTGTTCAGGACGGTAAGCTATTTTGGCAATGCCTTCAGCATGCAGCCTCCCGCGCAGGGAAAGCACGCGGTGAAGGTGTGCCAGGGCACCGCCTGTCATGTCAAACGCGGCTCAGAGGTAATGAGCGATCTCAAGGAGACCATCGAAAAGGAAGGTGCTGAAGCCGTCTGCGACCTCCAGCCGGTTCACTGCCTGGGCTGCTGCACGGCGGCACCGGCGGTGGAAATCGACGGGAAGCTGCTTGATAAAGAGGCGGCCAGGAATACCATAATCAAATTAAAAAGCGAGAAGTGAGATGAAGATAGAATCCGTCACGAGAATTGAACAAGCTAAAAGCTGCGGGAGAGAAGCTGCTCTTTCCCGGCGGCATCAGGATACAGGTGGGCGCCTCCCGGTGCGGTCTGGCACGGGGCGCGAAAGAGGTGATAGCGGCATTTGAGAAGGAGCTGAAGGCCCAGGGACTTGACGGGCGCATCGTTCGAGTGGGCTGCATCGGCATGTGCTATGAGGAACCGCTGGTGGAAATCCTCATGCCCGGCAAGCCGAAGCTCACCTATGGCAGCATTACCGCGGATATGGTGCCCGCCCTGGTCAAGTCGCTTGCCAAGGGCAAGCCGCAGAAAAAGAACCTCCTGTACCGGACGAACGAAGAAATACTTGCCGTAAACGGCAAGTCCTTCACCTACGCCTCAAAAACTCCCGCCGAGGTCAAATCAGTCCCTGCCGCCAGAGGACAGTCCTTTTTTCAAGGCCCAGCTGCGCATCGCCATGCGCAACGCGGGTGTGATCGACCCCTTAAGCATCGAGGAATATGTCGCCCGGGGAGGCTACGCCGCTCTGCTCAAGGCGGTGACCAAGATGAAACCGGAAGAGATTATCGAAACGGTGACCAAGGCCAATTTGCGCGGCCGTGGAGGCGGAGGATTTCCCACCGGGAATAAATGGAAGGCCTGCCGTGAGGCCCATGGCAAGCAGAAGTATGTGCTCTGCAACTGCAGTGAGGGAGACCCGGGCATCGGCATGCATAAAAGCATCATCGAATCCGATCCGCACAGTATCGTCGAGGGCATCATTATCGGCGGCTATGCCATCGGCGCGCAGGAAGGCTACATCTATCTGCACCACGGCAACGAGGGAGCCAGGGAGAAGCTGCAGCGGGCCATTGAGCAGGCGTATGAGTACGGGCTGCTGGGCGAAAACATCTTCGGGAGCGGGTTTAACTTTTCACTCACCCTGAAGGAGGGAGCCGGGGGATACGTCTGCGGCGAATCAACGGCACTCATGGCATCACTTGAAGGAAGGGCGGGTGAACCCCGACCCAAATATATTCACACCGCGGAGAAAGGGCTCTGGGACGGACCGACCAACTTAAACAATGTTGAGACCTGGTGCAACGTTGCCCCCATCATCATGCGCGGCGCCGGCTGGTACTCATCCATCGGGACAGCCAAGAGCGCCGGCACCAAGGTCATCTCCATTTCCGGCAACGTCAACAAGCCCTGCCTGGTTGAAGTTCCCATGGGCATGCCCATCAAGGATATCATCAACAAGCTGGGAGGAGGCCTGCCGTCAGGAAGCAGCCTCAAGGCATTCCAGCTGGGCGGTCCGCCCGCGGGCATTCTTCCGGCGAAGGACGCGGGGATACCGCTTGGTTTCGAGGAGCTTTCAGCGGCCGGTTCGCTGCTCGGTTCCGGCGGCCTGATCGTGATGGACCAGAAAACCTGCATGGTGGATATGGCCAAGTACTTCCTTTCCTTTCTGGAAGAGGAATCATGCGGCAGATGCGTGCCCTGCAGGGAAGGGGTCAAGCGGATGAAGGAGGTTGTGGAGGGGATCAGCATCGCCACGGGCACGGAGGAGGACATCGCATTGCTCAACGAGCTGGCGGAGTGCCTCACCTCAGCCTCGCTCTGCGATCTGGGAAAATCAGCGCCCCAGGTGGTTGTGTCCACCCTTCGGCACTTCATGGATGAATATCAGACACATATTGTTCAGCAGGTGTGTCCGGCCAAACGCTGCAGCATGTAGCGGGCGGACGGCTATACAAGGGAGCAGATAATGGTAACCATAACACTGGACGGTACGAAGACAAAGGTTGACAGTAAAAAGACAATCCTGGAGGCGGCCCGGGATGCGGGAATAGCCATTCCCTCCCTCTGTTCGCATCAGGGTTTAAGCGGTCTGGGAAACTGCAGGCTCTGCGTGGTGGAGGTGGAAAAGAACGGCCGGAAGCGGATCGTGACCTCCTGCAACTACCCGGTGGAGGAAGGCCTGTCCGTTACCACCAACTCGCAGAAACTGCGCTCCATCCGCAAGATGATCATAGAACTGCTGATGGCGCGCTCCCCCCATGTGAAAGCAATCCGGGAGTACGCGGCCGAGATGGGCATTGAAAAACAGCGCTTCACCCGGGGCAATGAGAAGTGCATCCTCTGCGGCCTGTGCGTGCATGTGTGCAGCGAATACGTGGGCGCCCATGCCATCACCTTCAGCGGTCACGGCGCAAACAAGTTTGTCTGTGCCCCGCTCTACCGCTCCGCGACGGACTGCATCGCCTGCGGCGCCTGCGTGGCCGTGTGTCCCGCGCAGTGCATCACCATGGAGGATGTAAGCGACGCCAAAACCCTCGTGCCGGGAGGCGCCGAGGAAGTGGGGTCCGCACGTCTCATTCACAACTGGAACGTGCGGTTTCCCTGGAAGCAGTGCAAAAGCTGCGGCAAACCTTTTCCTCCCCCCTCCCCCATGGAATTGATGGAACAGGGAAAGCCGCTGCCCAAAGACTTTTTCGCAATTTGCGACAACTGCAGGAAGTAAAACATCATATACCCTCCGGGGTTAGAGGAGGTGGCACCTTGGTTGAGATCGATAAGGAAAAATGTTCGGGATGCTGCGGGTGTGTGGATCACTGCCCGGTGGCGGCTATTAACGTTATCAATGATGAGGTGATCATCGACAAGGAGATTTGCATGGAATGCCTCATCTGTACACTGGTATGCCCTTTAAAGGCGCCTCATGAGGTTGCCGAGGCGTAAAACTCTTTGCAGGTGGTGATGACATGAAAAAAGTATATGATCTGGTAATTGTCGGCGCCGGACCCGGCGGCGCCATGGCGGCAAAGGTAGCCGGTGAAAACGGCCTCAAGGCGTGCCTGATCGAGCGGAAAACCGAGATCAGAAAAATCCGCAGGATCTGCACGATGATCATCAATATCGATGAGGAAAACTTCAGCGAGTACATAACCTACCGCAACAAGCGCTTCATCTTTCCCCATAACGGGTTTACCATCAACTATGACGGGCCGACGCGCAAGATTTACGGGTTTCACATTGTGACACCCGACGGGTCACGCTTTCGCATGGGTGATGTGCCGGAGAGAAACAAAGATAAAGCCCGGGTGGTGGGAGTGATGATCGACAAGGGGCATCTGGTTCAGACCCTGGTGGATGAGGCCCGGGCATACGGGGTGGAGGTGTTTGCCGACACCAACATCAACAACGTCAGCAAGGAAGCGGACTGCGTGGTGGTCACCGACAACCGCGGCAACGAGTACCGGGGCACATTCGTGATTGCGGCCGACGGCGTCAATTCGCGGATCGCGCGCAAGCTGGGGTTCAACAAGGAGCGGTTATTTCTGGGGACGTACAAGGATTATGCCCGGGTCTACGAGGGCGCGAATGTTCCCGAGGAAGACACGCTCATGTTCTGCATGGGCTGGAATTGCAGCATTTCCCTGGCTCCGGAGATCGTCCCGGGACATTTCCACGTGGCGGCGGCAAGCTACAATGTGTACCAGGATCTCGATGCCGAAATTGACCGCTTCCTGGCCTCCGAGCCCTATGCCGGCTGGTTCAAGAATGCCAGGGAGATCGGCCACCGTGCCAGCTGCGTCTCCAACATCGCATCCCCGCTACAAGTGCCCTTTAAGGACAATGTTCTGCTGGTGGGCGATTCCGGCTGGATGCAGGAAACCAGCATCACCGGCGCCATTCTGCCCGGCTGGAGCGCCGCCAACGCGGTAACCGAAGCCCTCATCCGCGGCATGATCAACCAGGAAGGGGTTGCCAATTATTTAACCTGGTGGGACAAATACCTGTATCAGCCCCATGGAAAGCGACTGGCCTCAAGCGGAGGAGGAGAGATTAAGGATTTTCTCTCGCAGGATGACATCAATTATCTTGCCAAGCTGGTTCCTGAAACCCAGCCCGGCACCATGAATTTCTTCCTGATCATGAAAACCATCGGCAGGGCCTTCTCCGCGGTTCTGCCGCAGATATCCGATGAACGGCCGGACATTATGCAGCGGATGATGGCGCTGCGCTCCGTGCCCAAATCTGTTGCGCTCGGGACACGCTGCAACCAGGGATGTGCCATCATGTCCTGATCCCGCGGATCGCATGGGTATTGTACCTGTTGTGCGATGCCACCCTTTTTCTAAAAACCCGCAAATTCCTTGCCCGGCATACATTACCTGCCGGGCATTTCTTTAGCAGGTTGTTGAAATAAACCCATCTGAATTGCGGCTCAAGGGGGAGGGGCTTTTGCACAGCCTGAGGAAAACTAATTTTTCAACAACCTGTGAGTAAGAATTAAAATCTGACTTGTAGGGGCGACCGGCCGGTCGCCCCTACATTCATGTAAGATAAGTTCGGCAACACGGCAGCCATTCATTCACCATGTCCTTCCGCGCCAAAGGCCTTGTGCAACCGTCAAAACTGTAGTAGCATTATGGCAAACCTCACACAGATACACGACAGACAGGCACGATGGACAAGCATACCCTACGCGTTTTAGAATTTGAAAAAATCGTATCCTTTCTCAAGCACTACACAACTTCCCCCCAGGGCGGTAAAATCTGTGATCGTGTCCTTCCCCTTACCGACCTCAGCGAGATTTCATCATCCCTTGCCGAGGTGAGCGAAATGAAGGATCTCCTCACCATCCATGATGATTTTCCCATTCACGGCATCAGGGACATAGAGCGGATCGTCAGCAGGACCAAGGTGGAGGGATTTTACGTTGAACCACCGCAATTGCAGGAAATTCGCAGCACCCTTGAAACGGGCAAGAAGCTCAGGTTGTTTATTAAGGCTGCAGGCGCAAGATATCAAAAGATATCATCTATTATCGGCAAAGATTTTTCCCCTGAAGGAGCTTGAAGATGCCATCAGAAAGGCCATCGGAAACACCGGCGAGATTCTGGACACAGCCAGCCCTGAACTGATCTCCATCCGGAACAAAATCAGGCAGGTGAAGCTGCACGTCAAGCATATTCTGGAGTCCCTGCTCCACCGTGATGACCTCCAGTTCATTTTTCAGGAACAGCTGATCACCATAAGAAACAGCAGGTTTGTGCTCCCGGTTAAAATTGACCACAAGGCCTTTCTGCCCGGGGTGGTGCACGATCAGTCGCAGAGCAAGGCCACGTATTTTATTGAGCCCCTTGCCGCGGTCGATCCCAACAATGAACTGCAAATTCTGCTCAAGGAGGAGCTGCGCGAAGAAGTCCGGATCCTGCTCATGCTCACCGGGATGGTCAGGGAGTTGAGAGAAGAAATCCTCTTCAACCTGGCCCAGCTGGAAAAGGTTGATCTTATATACGCCAAGGCCCGGTTGAGCATGGCAATCAATGCCTGTGAGCCGATCATAAATGATGAAAAGCGCATCGAACTTATTTCCTGCCGGCATCCCATTCTTTTTGCCCGCACGGAGACGATTGAGCTTCCCCCTGACGCCTCCGGTGAGGGACCTGAGTCCGTCGAGCGGCTCTCCTTCGACCCCTCGCGCGTCGTGCCCACGACCATACGCATGAGCCGTGACCGCTCAACGCTGATCATCACCGGCGCAAACGCCGGGGGCAAAACCGTCACCCTTAAAACCCTCGGCATTTTATCCCTCATGGCGCAGGCAGGCATGCACATACCCGCCGCCGAGGGGAGCACCATCCCCGTCTTTTCCTCCATCTTTGCCGACATCGGCGATGAGCAGAACATTGAGGAAAGCCTGAGTACCTTTTCCGCTCACATCCGGCGTCTCAACCAAATCACCCGTGAGGCCGACGGGCGATCGCTCATCCTCATTGATGAACTGGGGGCGGGAACCGACCCTGCCGAGGGGGCGGCCCTGGGGCTGGCCCTGCTTGATTATCTGAGATCACGTCAGGCTTCCATTGCCGTAACCACCCATTTAACACTGCTTAAAACCTACGCCTATCGTCAC
Organism: uncultured delta proteobacterium; assembly: GCA_963793865.1. Taxonomy (GTDB): domain Bacteria; phylum Desulfobacterota; class WTBG01; order WTBG01; family WTBG01; genus CAZWCD01. Next base: position 763,489 of record CAWCBP010000001.1, on the reverse strand, counting down.
CGGGATGTGGAAAATGTTTCCGTGGCATTTGATCCAATCACCCTGAAGCCCACCTACAGCCTTGTGTACGGCATACCCGGTGTCAGCAACGCATTTACCATAGCTGGCAACATGGGCATGTCCCCTTCCCTGATTGAACAGGCGAAATCCTATCTTGAAGACAAGGACCACAGCACCATGCACCTGCTTAAGGCGCTTGAGCAAAGCCAGCTGCAGGTGCTGCAAAGAAAGGAAGCATTGGAAGCGCTCAGGCACAGGGCTGAGGTTCATGAAGGCCTGGTCGCAACCATGCTTGCAAAACTGAAGGCAAAAAGGGACCAGATGCTGCGCGATTACGAAAGCACCCTCAAGGGCTACCTGCGGCAGGCCCAGGCCCAGCTGGAATCGATCATCAGCGAGGCCAGGCGCAAAAAGGAGCCGCCTCACAAGGAAGCGCACAAGTCGTTGCGTGCGGTGGAAGCGGAGTGGAAAAAATACCTCCCGGCAACTGTCGAAAAGAAAAAACCCGTTCACGATCTTAAGCCGGGGCAGCGCATTAAGCTGGCACAGGTCAACCGGGAAGGCGTGGTCCTCAAGGTGGAACCCGCTCTGAAGCGGGCTGAAATCCTGGTGGGTGATCTCAAGATTAAGGCCGGCTTTGACGCCATCGAAGCGATACCGGATTCCCCGTCCGCTGCGGCGACGGAGACGCCTCGGGAGAAGGTGCCGGCATCCGGCAGCTATACATCATCATTATCGGATGATGATGTTTCTCCGACCATCAATGTCATCGGCATGACCGTTGCCGAGGCGCTGCCCGTCATTGACCGGGCAATCGATCATGCCCTCATAAGGGGGCTTGAAACGGTTGAGATCATCCACGGACTGGGAACCGGGCGGCTCAAAGAGGCCATACGGGCCCATCTCAAGCAAGAGGGCTGGGTAAAGAGCTTTAACCCGGATGATAATTCCCGGGGCGGCGCGGGCGTCACCGTCGTATCCATACAGCACAGCCCCAACAGGTTGTTGAAAAAATAGGTTCGCAGGCTGTTCAAAAACATCGCAGATGCAAGGCACACGAAATCCTGAGGAATGAGGCGTACATATGAGTACGCTGCAATGACGAAGGATGAGTGTAACGCAGCAGATGGGCGTTTTTCAACAGCCTGCTCAATATGGTTCCGGGAAATAGAATGTTCTTGCCGCTCTTGGCTGATCTCCTCAGCTCGCCGGCAGCTCAGCGCTTCACAGTACGGGTAACCTTTCAATCACCTGTTGCATAGACACATGCTGATCCTTATCCGGCTCCAGAGTTTGCTGTTCATGTGCTGCCTTGCTCTCACCTGCGTGCCGGCGGCCGCGCCTGACATGGCGCCCCCTGCCGTTTCCACATCTTCATCCCTGCTCAGCCAAAACTATGACGGCCTTATCGGCCGGCTTGCGGGTGAGGGGTTTGACAGGGTTTATCTCACATCGGTTTTTAAGGACCCGCGCACCCGGTTCCTCCCGGATGTGCTCTACACCAATCTGACCAGCAAATACCGTGATGCCGACTATTCCCGGTTTACCAGCATACCTTCGGTCACGCAGGCGCGGCGTTTCCTGACTGACGAAGCAACCTACCTGAACGGGGTGGAGCAGCTGTATCAGGTAGACAAGGAAATTATTGTTTCCATTCTGTACATAGAATCGGCATTCGGCAGGAACGCGGGAAGCAACATTGTCTTCAACGTGTTTTCCACCCTTTCGCTTGCCGCAACCCCCGAAGTCCTGGACAGCATGAAGGAGCGGATTGGCGGAGAATATCCCCGCCTCGGCAGGACGGAAATCGAGGGGCGGGCGCAAAAAAAGGCCGAGTGGGCGTATCAGGAGCTCAAATCCCTGCTGACCATTGCGCTCAGTGAACGTGCGGATGTTTTCAGCTTCAGGGGTTCCTGGGCAGGCGCCTTCGGCATGTCCCAGTTTTTACCCTCAAGCTATCTGCGCTATGCGCTTGACGGCAACAGCGATGGGAAGGTCAGCCTGCATGATCGCTATGATGCCATAACCAGCGTTGCCAATTATCTCAAGCGTCACGGCTGGACCATGGACGCGCCGGATACGCGCAAAAAAGAGGTCATCAGACAATACAATAACAGCGGGGCCTATACGGAAGCCGTGCTGCGGCTTGCCAGGCTGATCAAGGACCAGGGATAATCACCAGGGGAATGCTGTCATGTCCGATGATGCCGGTCTGCCGGCCGCATAGCATGTTAAGAAACCATCCGCACACGCCCTCCGTTTTGCAAGCGTCGAATCTTGCGCCGTTCCATGAGCTGCTGCACGGCATATCCACCAGGCACGGCGGAGGGAGCACCGGTCCATACCAAAGCCTTAACCTTTCTTTTGATGTGGGGGACCGTCCCGACCGGGTGCGGCAGAACTATCGGCGCGTAAGCCGGCTGCTCTCATTCGACCTTTCCTCGCTGGTGGCCTGTCAGCAGATCCATCACAACTCGATTGCCCTCATCGATGAATCCTACCTCACGCGCGGCTGTTTTCTCCCTGAAAAGACCGTTCCCGCAACAGACGGGCTTGCAACCAACGTTCCCGGCATCACCCTTATGGCCCGCTATGCGGACTGTGTCCCCCTGCTTTTTTTCAACCAGACAAGGCGCACCGTGGGTATCGCTCATGCCGGATGGAAGGGAACGCTTGCCCGCATCGGGCAATCAATGATTGAGCTTCTCGCCGACCAATTCAAGTGTCGGCCTGAGGAGACGCTGGTGGTGATCGGACCCTCCATTGGCCCGTGCTGCTATCATGTCGACGCCGGCATGGCGGACCTGGCCGTCAGGGAATTACCCCTGAGTGAACACTGTTTTGTCACCGCACCGGGCAGCGGGCGGCTCACGTTTAATTTATGGGAGGCAAACCGGAAGCAGCTTATGGCGGCGGGTGTACAGGAAGGTCACATACGTTCCGCGGGAATCTGCACCTCCTGCAATACGGATCTGTTTTTCTCATACCGGAGGGAGGCAAAAATTACCGGGCGCTTCGGGGCTTTCATCGGACTTAAAATGCCTGATGCCGTTTAGCGCTTTATTATCACGGTATTTCTCTTGAAATGCCGGTCATCCTTCCCGGGGTAATCCAGGGTATAATGCAGCCCCCGGCTCTCCTTCCGCATGAGCGCGCAGCGTATGATCAGTTCTGATACCAGCGCGATGTCCCTCAGCTCCAGCAGATCGGCGGTTACAATAAAATCCCAATAATACCGGGTGATTTCCTTCCGCAGCAGGGATATGCGCCGGTGCGCCCTGGCCAGCCGTTTATTCGACCTGACCACGCCAACGTAGTGCCACATCAGCCGCCGTATTTCATCCCAGTTATGGGAAATCACCACCGATTCGTCTATATCCACCGCCTTGCCCGGATCCCAGGGCTTTATGGCCGGAAATCGCAATCCGGACTCACGCACATCCTCCACAGCCTTGATGGCGCTGCGGTGCGCAAACACCAGCGCCTCAAGCAGCGAATTGCTCGCCAGGCGGTTTGCGCCGTGCAGGCCGGTGCAGGCCACCTCGCCGCAGGCATACAGCCTCCTGACGTTTGTCTCTCCATTGAGGTCGGTCACGACGCCGCCGCATAAATAGTGGGCCGCGGGAACGACCGGTATGGGCTCTGAGGCCATGTCCATGCCCAGTGATTTACAGGTGCCGTAGATGTTGGGAAATCGCCGCTTGAGAAATGCCCTGCTCTTCGCGGTCATATCCAGCAGCACATATTCCGCCCCGCTTTTCTTCAATTCGCTGTCAATGGCCCGCGCCACCACGTCCCGGGGCGCCAGGCTCTTCAAAGGATGGTAACTATCCATAAACGGGGTGCCGTCCGTCAGTCGCAGCACCCCCCCCTCCCCCCGCAGGGCCTCCGAAATCAAAAAGTTCTTTGCCCGGGGATGATACAGGCAGGTGGGATGAAACTGGATAAACTCCATGTTGGCTATCCTCGCGCCGGCCCGGTAGGCCATGGCAATGCCATCACCGGTGGATATGTCCGGGTTGCTGGTGTAAAGGTAAACCTTTCCCACCCCGCCAGTTGCCAGCAGCGTCGCCTTGGCGCAGAAGGTATGAACCTCGCGGCTATTCCTGTCCAGCACATATGCACCGTAGCAGACGCCCCCCCTCCCGCCGGCACCCTTCACCGCGGAACGGGTTATAAGATTAACCGCGAAGAAATTTTCATAGATCCTGATGTTCTTTTTTGATTCGACGCTTTTTACCAGTATTCTTTCCACCTCGCGGCCGGTCAGGTCCTGGGCGTGCACAATTCTTCTTCTGCTGTGGCCCCCTTCCCTGCCAAGGTCATACGTGCTGTTCCTCCGGCTGCTGTTCCTGGAAAAGTTGACTCCCCATTTCACCAGCTCCGCAATCCGCTCGGGTCCGTCGCCCACCACGCTCTCCACCACCGACGGATCTGAAAGGCCGCAGCCGACGGTCAGGGTGTCAGCGATATGCAGCTCAAACGAGTCATCGGAACCGAGCACGGTGGCTATGCCGCCCTGGGCGTAATTGGTGCTGGACTCGATTTTTTCCTTCTTGGTGACGATTGCCACCGAACCGTGCTCACACGCCTTTAAGGCAAAGCTTAAGCCGGCAATCCCGCTGCCCAGCACCAGAAAATCGGTTTTAATATTCATCTGCATCCCCGTAGCGCTTCATGAACGTTATCCCTGTCACCGCCGGTTACAAAACCCTGAAATCCCCATTCGCTGATGCTTACCGCCTGTTGAGCCGGCTGCGCGCAATGGCGCCGGCGGTCAATAGCCGCGATCCCGGCCCGGCAGCTTATCAGGCCAGATCAGCGTGTGCAACTGCAGCTGCAGGCGCAGGGGCAGCTTTTCCCGCAGTATCCAGCCCGCCGCAACCGACGGCTTGAGGTTGGGCTGCAACGGCGAGATAAGCAGGTTACACCGTTGCACAAGGCCATGGTCCCTGATGATCCTGACTGCCCAATCAAAATCACGCGCATCGCTGATGACAAATTTTACTTCGTCTTCGGGCCGCAGGCAGGAGATGTTGGAAAACGCCATATGATCGGACATGCCGCTGCCCGGGCATTTCAGGTCCATGATTTTTACCACCCGCTGATCCACCTTCTCAAGACTCAGGCTGCCGTTTGTCTCAAGCAGGACCCGGTATCCATCATTGAGCAGGCTATCCATGATCCGGTATGACTCATCCTGCAGGAGAGGCTCCCCGCCGGTAAGCTCAACCAGTGAAATCCCCGCTTCCTTCACCGCGCGGCATACCTGCTCCGGCGTGCATTCCTCACCCCCCTCACGGGCATAGGGCGTGTCGCAATAGCTGCAGCTCAGATTGCACCCCGCGACACGAATAAACGTGCAGGGCAAACCCGAGAAGGTTGACTCTCCCTGTATGCTGCTGAAAATTTCCGCTATTTTCATACCAGTGCCACCACTGCATCACCCGCGGCGCCGCATCACCCGGATTGAGCAAAATTACCTTTCCCCGTACACTAAGTCAAGCAAAACCGCCGGCCATGCCCGCATCTTATGCTTGCCTGCCAATCCCGTTTCTGGTACAGGTAAATCCCAACGTAATATCATGTACTGTTTCTTGTTCGTTCCCTGCCTGATGAAGGAACGCAACCGCTCGAAACCATGAAACACATTCCTGACGCAGAAGAGATGCCGGCGGCGGATGAGCAATGGGTTGAAATCTCCGTCGACCTTGGCAAACACCTGCAGGATGCGCTGGCCAACTTTCTCATGGAGCACGGCGCCGATGGTGTTGTCACCGACGGTGAGATTCCCGATCCCCCGGAAGGAATGCCCGCCGCGAACCAAGGGGAATGGCGCCGGGTAACCGCGTACCTTAAAAACGATGAGCAGGGGCACCGGCACATCGGGGCGCTGCATCGGTATTGTGCCGCCCTAACCGATATTCACGGACTGATCGACAGTCCGCGGGTGGCGCTCAAGCTCATCCGCGAGGAGGATTGGAGCCGGGAGTGGCAGAAGCATTTCAGCACCTGCAGGATCGGCAGCCGTATGGTTATCAAGCCCTCCTGGGAGGCATACACCCCCCGGACGGGGGATATCCTGATAGAAATGGACCCGGGCATGGCTTTCGGAACCGGCACTCACCCTACCACCAGGATGTGCCTGGAAGTCATAGAAGACCTGGTCCGCCGGTCTTCTCCTCTTCCGGACAGCATGCTCGACGTCGGAACCGGATCGGGTATTTTGAGTATTGCAGCCGCAAAACTGGGCATCAAAAACATTGTCGGAATTGATATAGACCCCGTTGCCCTGAGCTATGCCGGAAAGAATGCGGTCATCAACGGAGTGAATCACCGGGTGCAGGTTCGCGACTGCCCGCTGGAACGGATAGGAGAGCGCTTCGACCTCATAGCCGCAAATATCCTTTCCGAAATCCTGCTCAAGCTTCGCAAGGACCTGCTCAAGCGGTTAAGCAGTCGGGGGTTCCTTGTCCTTTCAGGCATCCTGGCCGAAGATGCCCACAAACTCGAAACCGCGTTTTCATCCAAAAAATATCTGCTGCTGGATACCGTGCTGCAGGGAGAGTGGGCATGCCTGGTGCTGCAAAAACAGCTGGCATGATTATCATGCTGTGCTATAATGATCTTAAAATTATTTCTGCCGGCGCTTCTGGTGGCATCCCGGCGAGGAAACACCAATGCCGCAATCGGTCACAACACCATGGGGCGGATGGGAGGTCTTGGCCGACGCCCGAGGCTACAAGGTAAAGAGAATCACGGTTAACCAGGGCCACCGCCTGAGCTATCAAAAGCACAGCAGGCGCTCAGAGCATTGGTTCATCGTGAGCGGCACCGCCGCCATCACCCTTAACGGCCGCGAGATGGAGCTCAAACCGGGGGAGCACATGGACATTCCCTGCGGGAGTGCGCACCGGGTAGCCAGCAGGGGCAGCGAAGCGGTGGTTTTCATCGAGGTGCAGACGGGAAGCGGTTGCGAAGAGGACGATATCATCCGTCTTGAAGATGACTATGGCAGAACTCATGGGTAAGGGTGTTGCCCGCCTTTTAGCCTCAGCGTGTGAAGAGGTCCGGCGCACCGGGAAAACCTGCAAAACATGAACAACCGTCGGAGAGGCAATGAAAAACGTAATTGACGGACTAAAAAAAACAATGCGCGCCGGCCGGCGCACCCCCCCCCATCAGGCCCGGCAATTCGAGGAACTGGAGGCTTCCTCACTGTTCTGTGTCAAATGCAAGCAAGCGGTGCCGGTTCGAAAGAAGCTGCTCCTTGTTCTGCCGGAGGGAGAAAAATATGATTATCTCTGCGCCCGCTGCGGATCGCCGGTGGGAAGCAAAACCTCACGGGAGGATCCTTCGCTTCAATTCCTCGACCGATAACATCACCATTGAGATCTCATCCGATCCCCCGCTTAACCTTGCCTCATTAAAACTGCAAATATCCTTTGATTTTATTAATCTTTTCATATGGGATTGCTGCGTCGCTTATGCTCCTCGCAACGACCCTATTGGGGCGTCATCCCTTGATTTTGTGGTTGCGAGCCCTTCGCTTTGTCATTCTTAGGCGTAGGCCGAAGAATCTCCTCTTTGATTCGCTCAGGATAAACTCCGCGCGGCAATCTCGTTTTTGGACAAGGACTGAAATAATATCTTTGTAAAAAGTATTAAGTTTATCAGGGTAAGTACCGATAATTACCAACGTATGCTCATACTGGTACGGAAGCTGTAAGCAATGTTCAGCAGGGAAAATATGGCCGGCAGAAAAGTCCTTATTATTGATGATGATCCGGATGCCCTTGACTGCCTGGACAGCATTTTGTCCGATGAAGGCTACGTTGTAGAAAAAGCTCATGGCGGCCACGAGGCGCTGGAGGTCATTCAAAGCTTTTCTCCTGAAATCGTGGTCTCCGACTACATGATGCCGGGCATGTGCGGTGTTGAATTGCTCCATAAAATAAAGTCGCAGGTACCGCACATGGTGCCCATTCTTATAACCGGGCACGGCGATCTTAAAATCTCCATCGGTTCCATCAACCAGGGGGAAATCTACCGCTTCATGCTGAAGCCCTGGCACACTGACGAGCTTAAGATGACCATGCGCACGGCATTGCAGTATCATGACGTGATGCTCGAAAACGAACGGCTCAACGATACTCTGAAACGACAATCAAGCCTGCTGGAGGACATCGAAAAAAAATATCCCGGCATCACCTCAATTCAAACCGCAGAAGACGGAACCATCCTCCTCGAGGATGAAGATTTCTCAGATGCCCTGCAAACCCTTCATGTGCAAGAGGAAACCATCAGCAAAAAACAGTAATTCCCATCACCCGGCATGGCTATGGCACTCAAGAAAATTCTTGCGGTCGATGACGAGGAACGGATACTGGGTTTAATGGCTGAAATTCTATTGAGCAACGGTTACGAGGTAGTCACGGCTAAAAGCGGAGGCGGGGCCATCAGGAAGACAAAAAAATACCGGCCCGACCTTATCATCATGGACATTTTGATGCCCGACCTTGACGGAGCCGAGACGGTAAAAATACTGCAGGAAAATCCTGCGACACGCAACATTCCCATCCTGTTCATCTCGGGGATTCTGATCCGGGAGGAAGGAGCGCTGGAGACAAACTATAAGGTGGGCGGTGTTTCCTATACAGCGCTTGCCAAACCGTTTAACACGCATGAATTACTGACTGCGGTCGGAAGTCTGCTGGCGCACTAATTCTTGCCTGCCTTTTGCTTCCGGGCTTCCATGGTCACCTGCCCTGCGGCGATCTCGCGAAGGGCGGTGACAACATTTTCATTCTTACAGCTGACGGTCCTGCGGGAACCGCGGTTTAACTGACGCACCCGCTGTGCCGCCAGGTGAATAATCCCAAACCGGTTATCTACCTTCTCCAAGCAATCTTCAACGGTTATCCGTGCCATTGCGCCTGCCTTCCTGCTCCGGGGTTTCAATCACTGTAATTGTTCCCCTTCTCCGGGCGTTTGCCGCCACGCGGGGAAATTGCCTTTGACCATCACTTCATACCGGAACAACGCCGGGCCGCTGCATCCGGTAAGCATCGCATCATAGCGATTAGTATGAGAATGTCAAGTTTTATTGTGCCTGCCGCATCCGGCCGTTACCATCGAGCCCGATTCCAGGGTGGCTGTGCGCTGGGCATGCACGTGTTTATTCCCGAGGCCTCCGGTTCATGCAGTCCATGGTCCCGGCAGATAAAACTATCTGTTGCTTTAATCGTGTCACTTCTGTATTATAGCGACAGCACACATGGTACAACCGTGGCTGGTCCGGCTCTCCGCTTTATCATGTACCTCAGGCTGTCAATTCTCACCAGGAGCATGCAATGAATGTGAAGCACCTTTTGAATCTGATCATCGGCTTATTGATCTGCGCCTTCCTTTTCCCCGCCGCTTCGCTTGCGCAGGGCGATGAGGAAGCAACCATGAAATATACGGTCATACGACTATTGGCCGACAGCATAGAGCCGGCCCGCGCCATCATTAACCAGGGCACGGTGGTTATCTGGGTAAATGAGGCGCAGGATAATGCTGAAATCCTATTCGCCAACAGGGAGATGGCCACCTGCCTGAACGGATCGCCCCTCCCCGGCGGCAGCACCGAACAGGGTCTGTTCTTCAAAATCGGATTCGGCAAAACGGACAGTATCTGCCTGGTTCAGAAGGGCGACTTCAGCTATACCGTTAAACGGGGTTCCAAAAGCATACCCGGCACAATTCAGGTCAAATAACTGTTTAGACAGCGGACAGACGGCTTATCATCAACCGGTGACTGGACGGAGGTATTCCACCGCAATGAACAGCCCATACCCTGACATCGGCAGGCCATTGCCGTTCCGGCAGGGGCTGATGCTGTTTGCTCTCCTGTGCATCCTCCCCCGGCCGGTTTCAGCAGACATGGTGGGCGAATCGGCCCCTGATTTTTCAGCCAGGGATGTCACCGGCGCTGTTGTGTCACTCTCCCGGTTTTCCCACAAGACAGTTATGCTGTTCCATTTTAACGTGTACTGTCATACCTGCCGCGAGGAAGTTCCTCTGGTCAATACCATTCAGCGCAACAACAAAGACCTGATAATTTTGGGCATTGCCATTGGAAATGACAGCAAGGAGGTGCTTGAATTTCAGCGCAACTTTAAGCCCGAATTCACCCTGATTCCCGACCCGCAGCAGGAGATCTACAAAAGCTTTTACGTCTACACGGTCCCCCTGGTGGATATCATCGACACAACCGGCACCATACGCTATCGCGGTAAAATAGGAGATTACCGGGCCTTTCAGTCAGCCATGGATGAGATCATGCAGGACAAATCGCTTGTGGGTGCAGGGCTCTGGAACAAGGCGCCTGATTTTACCCTCAGCGGCACCGGAGGCGAAACCTTCCGGCTGTACGATACCATCGGCCAAAAGCAGACCCTGATTACCTTCCTGTCGGTTCACAATCAGACCGTGCACCAGGTGGTCGAGATCATGAAATCCCTGTACAAGGAATATACCCGCGAGGATCTCAACATCATCCGCATAGCTGTCAAAGACAGCCCGGAGTCGGTGGATCAGTTCAGGCAAAAATATCACGTCACCTTTCCGCTGCTGCTTGATACCGACGGTACGGTTGCCGCACGCTATGGCGTTGATGCCATGCCCAAGTCCTTTATCATTAACAAGAACGGCGCCATTCGCTATATCAGCGATCAGCTGTCGCTTGCCAATCTCATGTCCATACTGACCAAGCTCAAGAGCTATTTCAGGGAAGAGCTTCCGGAGGCGGAGCTCATGAAGTACATTCAGGCGGTCGCCCCCGGCGTTCACCAATTCAATAAAATCATCCTGGACAACAATATGCCGGTGTATATCGGCACGTCAGGCAGCAATGAAAAGATTCTCGTTCGCGAGGTGTTCAAGGATGTCCTGTGCGATGTGTGCACCAACGTGCATTTCGTCTATGCCTTCGACCAGACAGGCACGATTAAAAACATCGTTCTGATCGAACCCATTGACCTGTACGGCGTGCCCATTGATGCGGATATTTTTTTGCAGGATTTGATCACTCGTGCCGGCACCGGGCTTCCTTTAGCCCTTCGCAAGGATGTCGATGCCCTGACCGGCGCCACCCAATCGTGCAAGCTGATTATCGAAGGACTGAACGAAACGCTCGCAATAGTAAATTCTCTCAACAAGTTCCGTGACATGCTGGTCGGCACGCCTGAGAATTGACGGGGGTTGAGCGGTGTACGACGGCACGCAGAAGGAGAAATCATGGGCGGCACCTGCTACGATCTCAATCCTGCCTGTATGGCGAGGGCCGCGGGTGACGCCCGCCGGCCCTGCCCGGCGTACGAGCAGAAGATAGGCTGCGTTGAGCTTGACTGGAAACCGATGTATGAACACCTCCCCGCAGAACAAAAGGGACAGATGGTTCAGTGGATGAAGTCCCACTGCCCCGCCTGTCCCGTCTATGCCGTTCATCAGGCGCGTATCGATGCAAAGATTGCCGCAATGTAATGGATGCGTTTTCCGACTGCCCGCCGCGCTGACCCACCCCACGCACAGCCTGCCCGCATCTTCCCGGCAGCTCTCTTCCTGTCAGGAAAAATGTGCCTCGATGCTATTCTAATTTAAGCGCCAGAGAACTGGTGAAAGTATCTCCTGACTTAACATTGGTTATAATAAAGAAAATGCCGTATCCGCCCATCACATCAGTCACCGCAGCACTGACTGCGACATCGGCCGGTGTTCTGCCGAAACCCGGAACAAAAGCCGGATCTGCGGGATAGCCGATCATCATGATGCTGATCACGTCATTGACGGTGTCCTTCTTGCTCAATGTTGCCTTGAGCGTTCCCTGGCCAAGTGCCAGAACTGTGACAAAGGATGTTCGCTGGCCGGGTAAATTCTGAATGGTAGTCGAAGAGCCGCGCGTCAGGGGGACAAATCCACTGCCGTAGATCTGCGCCGCCAGATCTGAACCGTCATCCGATGCAGCGCAGCACTGATAGCAGGACAGGGCCATGGTGAAGATAAAAGCTGCGATTGCAATGGTGGTGTACTTCCGCGTTCTTGTCTTCATGTCAGCACCTCTCTTTGATGAATGAATGAATTAATTAATTTTGTTGCACCTTCTATCACAACCTGTCAATTCTTGTCAAGCATTTGTATCAATCTCTAATCAAACGATTATTTACTGTAAAATATATGACCTTTTCTGCCCGGGATCTCCCGCAACCGCATGTCAGGACATCCCGGTGCGGCCACAGCGGCTGACTGCACACACCTAGAATTCGAGGTGGAACCGGGCAAGCAACACATCCTCATTGTCATCATTTGCTTCCAGCACATAATCGTCAAACTCGATGTGATTGTAGTTTAACATCACCCGCACCATCTCGTTCAAGTACCAATTCAAGCCGAGGGTGAACCCCTTGGCGCAGTCAGTATACTTGGCGCTGTTGGCATAACCGTGATCAAAGAAACCGTCGCTTAACCCCAATCGCTCGTAACGGGCCAAAAGCTGCAGGCCGCCCCACGTGCCGTGGGAGGGATCAAAGATCTTGTTGGGCTTGGTCCGCTTAAATACAGCCTGCGCGGGATCAAACTGCTGGGTCTCACCGGTGAGAAAGTAGGCCAGTGAGATATACTCTCCGTTCATCGACAGGTCATGGCTCTCGCCGGCGGGATTCTTTAAACCATTCAGATCAAGCCGCATCCACTCACCCTTGATGGAGAGCGGCCCCACAACCCACGCAAACTCCGTACCCATGCGCTGTCTGCTCCCGTCATGATTCACCCCGTTCGTGAACTGGAAAAACTTCGTGTCACCCGCCGTCTCCAGCTTCCCCTTGCTCCAGAAGGCGTCTTCATCGTCGGGGTAGGCCATCTCTTCATCGCCGTAGGTTGAGGAGAATCCCACATACAGACCTTTGAACAGAATGGATTTGCTTTTGTAAAACGGTGTCAGGCCGATGCGCATCGCCACATCCTTGTGGTCATCCACTTCGCTCTCGTTTGCCCTCACCCCGTTAAAAAGTCCCAGTCCGTAATGGAGCCCAATGGGCGCATAGGATCCGTGGACCATGATCCCCTGGTCCCGGTCCGGGGTCAGATTGTCGACCGGCAGCGAGCGCTCCACAAAATCTATATAGTTGGCAGAGGCCATGCGTTCCAGGCTGAACGGCTGCTTAAACTGCCCTACTTTAAACTGGGCATAGGGCACATAGTTGACATTGATAAAACCGTCCTTCAATTCGCTGGTCCCCTTGCCGAAATCGGGCTCAATCTTGAACTCAAAATATTTAAAGAGGGTGCCTGAAAGGTAGACGCGGGCCCGGCTGACAAAAAACTGGTTGTTCTCCGGGTGATCGCTGTTATAAAAACGCATGTCCGCATCCATCCTTCCCCCGATTTTGAGGGTAAAATTCTGATCCGGCGTTTCCAGGTAAAATCCGTTCTTATAACCCACCCGGGGCATCTTCTCTTCCCTGCTTTTCGCGTCCGCTACTACCTTTTTCTGCTCTGCTATTACCTGCTTCTGTTCCTCGATTACCTTTTTCTCCGCGCCCAGCTCGTTTTTCAGATCCTGGTACTGCTGCCCGGTAATGATGCCCTTGTCCTGGAGTATATCCAGGAGCTTATCCACCGTGGTCTTTTGTACCTCTTCCCCTCGAACCGGTACAGAGAAAAATACAGCACAATATACTGCCACAAGCAGAACAAAGGTTATGTTTTTGATACGCATGGGTTACCCTCCTTTACAATGAATTGTCACCTGCCTTTAACGTCTCCGTCTTATGTAACAGCTTAAAGCGCGTTAAGTCCCCATCGTATTCTCATTTCCCGCTCCATCAACCCGAACACGACTTTATCAACAAGCAGACCGAGGGCCATGATCACCAGCATCACCGCAAACATCTGGCTGATGTCGTTGAGCTCCCGTCCCATCATCAGCAGGTGTCCCAGCCCCAGGCTCACATAGAGCATTTCCCCGGCCATCAAGGATCTCCAGGCAAATGACCATCCCAGCTTCATGCCGGTTATAATGGAGGGAAGGGCTGCGGGAAGGATCACGTACCAGAATCGCTTCAGCCCCTTTGCCCCCATGGTGGAGGCCGCCCTGAGGTAAAGGGGCGATATGTTCTTGACCCCGTCATCAGTTGCAAGGGTAATGCAGAAGGCGGCACCCATGATGACCACAAAGTTGATTGCATTTTCATTTAAACCGAACCAGAGCAGGCCCAGGGGAAACCAGCAGATGCTGGGAAGGCTTCTCAATCCGTTCAAAAGCGGCCCGATGGTTCCATCAAGCACCTGAAAGCTTCCGATGCAAAAGCCCACCACGATGCCGAGCACAAGAGAAATCCCGAATCCCAGCAGGATCCGTTCCATGCTGATGCCGATGCCGATGAGAAAACTTTTATCGTAAAAGCCGTTTGCCAGCGTCTCAAACACCTGGAGCGGTGAGGGAAAGAGGAATGCGGGCCAGAGGTGCAGCCTGAATATCCCTTCCCAGATCAACAGCAGAATCACATAAAAACAGATAACCCTGAAGGCACTACGCATCGTGCAGCTCCTCTTTCAAGACGGTTTCAATCTCTCCCCGCAGTTCCTGCATGATACTATTTGTAACCTTTATCATTTCCAAACTTCCCATCCTTCTCGGCCGCGGCAGGTCAATGGTAATATCTTGTTTGATCCTTCCCGGTCGCGCGCTCATGACGATTACCCTGTTGCCGAGGTACACCGCCTCGCGCACGTTATGGGTGACAAACACGATGGTCTTCCTGGTGAGCGACCATATTTCCTGAAGCTCCACCTGGAGGATTTCCCTGCTCTGGGCGTCCAGCGAGCAAAACGGCTCATCCATCAGCAGTATGTCCGGGTTAATCGCCAGTGCGCGTGCCAGGGCAACCCTTTGTTTCATTCCCCCCGACAGCTCATGGGTGTACGCGTGCTGAAACGAACTGAGATGGACCATGCGCAAAAACTCCAGGGCAAGAGCCCTTCTCTTGTCCCGCGGCACACCCTTCATCTTCATGCCGAACTCAACATTACCCAGCACCGTGAGCCAGGGAAAAAGTGCGTGGTCCTGAAACATAACCACCCGGTCGGGCCCCGGTTCAGTGACCGGATGGCCGTCCATGAGGACCGTTCCCTGCTCCGGGTGCATCAGGCCGGCAATGATGTTGAGCAGGGTTGATTTGCCGCATCCCGATGGGCCGATCAGGCACACAAACTCTCCCTGCTTTACATCAAGAGAGATATCCTCCAGCGCAAGCACCCTGTTCTTCCGTGCAAGAAAGGTTTTCGATACCCCTTGTATGTTCAGTTTCATGCTCCCGGCCCTCTTAATCTTCAAATCATAAATCCGGAATCGGCGGGTAATTCATTTCCTTAAGCACCGCTTTCAGATATGAAAGGTCGTAGATTGAGGCGAGATCGGGCTTCTCCGAGCCCAGAAAGCCCGCCTCATAAGCCCAGTCCGCCGAGGTAAAAAGTGAACTTTGAATGGGATCATAGGTGATCAACGTCCTTGAAAAGGCGTCATCCAAAATCTTCTCGGGCAGTGACTTCCCGGTCAGGTTTTTGATCTCGCTATTGACTATGGATTTCGCTTCGACCATGTTTCCGTTAATCCATTCCGTCAGCTGAACATGGGCGGTGATCCACTTTTTGACCAGATCCGGGTGCTTCTTTAGGAATTTTGTGCTGACGATAACGTGAGCGGTGACGAATTTCCTGTCAGGCCAGATGTCTCTTTCGTCAAGAAAAAGTTTTCCGCCGCCTTCAACCATGAGTCGCGCCACCCAGGGTTCCTTTGTCCACGCCCCGTCAATCTCTTTTTTCATGAAAAGGGTGAGCTGGTCCGGATTTGCCAGCGGTATTACCTGCACATCCCCACCCTGCTCGCTGATCACATAGCCGTTCTTTTTAAGCCAGTTTCGGCAGGCAACGTCCTGGGTATTTCCCAGCTGGGGGGTGGCAATCTTTTTTCCGTGAAAATCAGCGGGGGTATTGATACCGCTGTCTTCCCTGACCACCAGCCCCGCCCCGCCGCTGGCCGCACCGCACACAATTCTTAATGACTCACCCTTTGACTTAATGTAACCGTTGATGGCGGGATTGGGACCGATATAGGTAAGATCCAGCTCATCTGCAAAAAGCGCCTCAATGGCCGATGGTCCGGCATTAAACAATTTCCAATCAATGGTAACATCCGGACCGAGCATTTCCTTGAAGGTCCCTTTTACTTTACCCACATGAGCCTGGGAATGAACAATGTCAGGGAAATGGCCCGCCCGAATGATCAGCGGCCCTTCCGATTCGGGCTTGCCGGTACAGGCAACGAAAGTTGTGATACAGCACAGAACTAAAAGCACGGTAATTTTTTTCATGATGCGCTCCTCCCGAAAGGCAAACTGATGACGTTCCACCCCATTAATCCATGTAGCCGAGCTTTTTCAGTCTTTCCCGTATTTCATCCATCTTCTCCCGTTCCTTAACGTGAATTTCCATTTCTTCTGCCTTGAGCACCTCATTTAAAACATCTTCAACATAGCTTTCAACTGAAGCGTAATGAGACTGCTCAATTTTCCTCTCAATCTTTTGCACCAATGCCACCGGCAGCAAAACAGCTCTTTTTTCCTCAGTCATCATGTTTCCCTATCACCTGTCATGTGTGTTTTATTAGTTTAAAAGCAATAAATACACTCCATTATGATTATAATAATACTATTATTGGAGTATTATAAGAGTATTTTAAAATTTGTCAACAAAAATTTTTCAAATCAAGTATTTTATTGAAGTATAATGGAACATATGCAAGAATCTGAAGAAATTCGAAAAGTCTCATTAAAATGTTCATATAAATATTTGGTGGTCCTGCGGTTTAAAGCCTGTTAACCTGCCAGGACTGGAGGAAGATTGGCCATGAATAAGATCAAAGAGAGCAGTTTCGACAACTTGCAGAGCAGAAAGCAGGACGCAACCCTCACTCCTACCCCCAGCTACAGTACCCTTATAAGGATTGAGCTTGAACGAAAGCCGGGGATGCTGGGAGCGGTGGCCACAGCCATAGGACATGTGGGGGGTGTCATCGGGGATATTAGCATTGTTAAACGGACGCGCGAAAAGACCATACGGGATATTACCGTTGATGCGCGCAACAATGAGCATGAGAAGCTCATCGTCAGCACCCTGAACACCATTGATGGCGTCACGGTCATTGAGGTAACTGACCGCACCTTTTTTGCCCACATAGGGGGTAAAATCGAAGTGGTGAGCAAAATGCCTCTGGATTCAGTCGACAAACTGTCAATGGCCTACACCCCCGGCGTAGCCAGGGTGTGCCTGGCCATCCAGGAAGATACATCCAGGGCCTTTCACCTGACCATCAAGCGGCGCACGGTGGCGGTGGTAAGCGACGGCACGGCCGTCCTCGGTCTGGGCGACATCGGCCCGGAGGCGGCCATGCCGGTCATGGAAGGCAAGGCGATGCTTTTCAAGGAATTCGGCGGCGTCGACGCCTTCCCCATTTGCTTAAACACCAAGGACCCCGGTAAGATCGTTGACATCGTTGTCGGCATCTCGCCCGGCTTCGGCGGAATTAACCTGGAGGATATTTCAGCCCCCCGCTGCTTTGAAATAGAGCAGCAGCTCATCGAACGCCTCGACATCCCCGTTTTCCACGATGACCAGCACGGCACGGCAGTTGTCGTGCTGGCGGCATTAATCAATGCCTTGAAAATTGTGGACAAGAAAAAGCAGGATATAAAAGTGGTCTTAAGCGGCATCGGGGCCGCCGGTGTCGCCTGCAGCAAGATCCTCATGGCCGTGGGTGTACACCACATCATCGGCTGCGATAGAACGGGGGCCATCTACCGCGGCAGGAAAGAAGGCATGAACAGCGTAAAAGAATGGTACGCGGAACATACAAACCCGGAAGGTTGCAGGGGAACGCTGGCGGACTCACTTAAGGGTGCCGATGTTTTTATCGGGGTGTCGGCGGCAAAGCTGCTGAATGCGCAGGACATCAGGGGCATGGGCAAAGACCCCATTGTCTTCGCCATGGCCAATCCCACCCCGGAAATCATGCCGGAAGAGGCGCAGCCCTATGCCAGGATCATGGCCACCGGCAGGTCGGACTATCCGAACCAGATCAACAATGTCCTCTGCTTTCCCGGCCTGTTCAAGGGAGCGCTCCGCTGCTACGCAACCAGAATTACCGAAGGCATGAAGATAGCCGCCGCTGAAGCCATTGCCCAAACCGTAACCGACCAGGAACTTAACGAAAGCTATATTATTCCCTCCGTCTTCAACAAGGGTGTGGGCGAAGCGGTGGCGCAGGCCGTGGAAACCGCCGCATACAAGGAAGGCGTTGCCCGCAAACACCCGGCTGATGAATCCTTTTACCACGTCTCCTGATTACGACTCCCGGCTTTGTGCATCCTCTTCGTGCGCGGCCTATCAGGCCCTGCGGCGGCGGATGAGCAGACGAATGCATCCATCCGCCCCGCACCCGTTACCTCATCTACAATTCCACGCACAGCCCCTGTCTCTCCGCGTGACGGCTGTTTTTTCCCAACCTTTTGATTGATATTTTTTCTCAAACATTATAAACTGGAAGAACAAAACAAGGTGTGATGGGTGTTGACGCGCGGTGACTGATCCCAGGTCAGCACATGACGCCGCTCAGATACGCCATCAGCCTCCCGCCTGTTGTGCCGCATTTCAGATGGAGCAGAGCGATGACAGCAGCAGCGCGTACGGCCGGTTTGCTATCGCATTGTCCTGTAACCCCTCTTCCCCCCATGACCACCGCGGGGACCTGCAGTAATCCTCTCCCTGTAAAGATCGGCGGTCTGCCATGACCCAGATCATAACCCTCACCGTTGACGGAACAGAAGCAACCGTTTCCCGGGGTGCAACCATTCTGGACGCCGCGGAGAAGGCGGGGATAAAAATCCCCTCGCTCTGCCACGACAGGCGCTTGACCCCCTTTGGCGCCTGCCGCCTGTGCATGGTCGAATTGAAGGGCCGCGAGGGGAAGCTGATACCGGCCTGCTTCAGCCCGGCCAGAAACGGCATGGAGGTAATCACCACATCTCCCGGGATCATCGAGGCACGGCGAACGCAGCTCCAGCTTATCCTGCTGCATCACCCCCTGGAATGCCCCACCTGTGATCAGGCCGGCGCCTGCTCGCTGCAGGACCTGGTGTACGAATACGGCATCACCGACAATCCATACCGGCTGGAGAAATCGCACCCCGGCATTACCGCCGCGGTTAAGGAACAGCTCCTCATCGGCTCCATGGCCAGGAGGGAAAGCCGGCGCTGCATTTTGTGCGGGCGCTGCGTGCGCATCTGCGAGGAGCTCCAGGGCGTGAAGGAGATTGATTTTATCGGGAGGGGATTCAGGACCACCATCGGCACCGATTTCGACCGTGACCTGCAGTGTGAATTCTGCGGGCAGTGCATATCCACCTGTCCCGTGGGCGCGCTTACCACCTCCCTCATCTCCCAAAAGGCGCGCCACTGGGAGCTTAAAAAAGAGCCTTCCCTATGCCCCTATTGCGGATGCGGCTGCACGCTGATCATGGGCGTCAAGGACAACCGGATCAGAACCGTTACGTCAGACTGCGACGCCGGCTGCAACGGGGGAAATCTCTGCATCAAGGGCAGATACGGCTGGGAATACATTCACAGCCGGGAACGGCTGGAGACGCCGCTGGTGAGAAGAAACGGAATCCTGACTCCCTGCTCCTGGGAGCAGGCGCTTGGCGAAATTGCCCGCGCTTTTAACACAATCAAAGAAAAGCACGGGGCAGACGCCATAGGGTCGATTGCTTCCGCCAGGATTACCAATGAAGAGGCCTACCTGCTGCAAAGGTTCATGCGCTCGGCCGTCGGAACCAACAATATTGACACATCGGCCGGATTCGCCTACCAGGGCCTTATGGCGCTCGGTGAAGCGCTGGGATACCCAGCCATGACCAACGCCATTGCGGAGCTGAGAGAGTCCGATGTCATACTTGCGGTTCGATGCGATGCGCAGGAAACCCATCCCATGGTCAAGCTGGAGGTGATCATGGGCCTGAACCGGAACAGGTCATGGCTGATTGCCGCCAACTGCTATGAAACCTGGCTCCATGCCAGGGCACACTGCGCGATTATCTACCGGCCGGGAACGGAGGTGGTGTTTCTCAACGGCCTGATGCACATCATTCTGGAGGAAGGGCTGGAGGACAGCGGGTTCATCGCCGAACGCACCCGGGGATTCGAGGAGCTGAAGGCGTCGCTCGCCCCGTATGACCCGGCTTCAGTAGAAAAAATAACCGGGATCGGTTCTGATCTGCTCATCGCCGCGGCCCGGCGGTTTGCCCGGGCGGAAAAGGCATCCATTCTTATTTCTTCGGGGCTGGGGCTGCGGGGGGATGAACGAAACAGTGCCCGGGCCGCAGCAAACCTCGCGCTTATTACCGGCAACATCGGCAAGCCGTCGGCGGGTGTAAATATCCTCTCAGAAAAATGCAATTCCCAGGGCGTGCTGGACATGGGGCTCACCCCCGGGTACCTTCCCGGCTGCCGGGACCTGCAGAACGAATCGGAGCGGCACGCCTTTGAGCTTGCATGGAACGCCCGCCTTCCCTCCCGCCCAGGTCTTACGGCGCTTCAGATGCTGCAGGGCGCTGAACAGGGCGACATCAGAGCGCTTTACATTGTCGGCGAGAACCCTCTGCTCACCTACCCGGACAGCAATCAGACCCTGAGGGCGCTTAAGAAGGCGGAGATGGTGGTGGTGCAGGACCTGTTTCTCTCGGATACCGCCAGAGAGGCGCACGTGGTGCTGCCGGCCCTGAGCTTCCCTGAAAAGGAAGGCACCATTACCAGCGCTGAGCGAAGGGTGCAGAAGTTTGCAAGGGTTCTGGCGCCCGAAGGCGGCGCCAGGACCGATTTTGAAATCATCCTCTCCCTCTCGCGCCTGCTCGGATGTGAAATAAGCTGCCCGAATCCGAGGCAGGCGCTTCAGGAGATAGCCCTGCTGGTTCCCTATTACAAGAGCATATCCTGGGAGGGCATCCCGGCCAGCGGCATCCAGTGGCCGGTCAATCATCCTGCGGACGGCGGCTCCGCCCATCTGTATGCCAAGGGTTTTCCGCGGGGGAAGGCGAGCCTTACGCCGGCTCTTTATACCCCGCCGCAGGCGGATGATGCAGCGAGGTATCCCTTTTGCCTGATCACCGCTCCATCCCTTTTCCACTCGGGATCACTGTCGCTTTATTCCCGGTGTCTCAAAGAAGTCTCGCCTCAGTGCCGGGCCGAGCTTAATGCATCCGACGCGTCCCGGCTGGGAATCACCTCCGGTGACCTGGTGACTGTTTCCTCGCCGAAGGGAAGTGTCACCGTCGCTTTAAAAATAACCGATCGCACTCCCCCGGGCAGCGTGATCATGCCCTGTCACTTTGACGGTGTGCGTGTAAATACCCTGACCGACAAGGCGTGCCCGCTCACGCGCGTTTCCGTGGAACAGGCAGAGCGGGGCGAGACAAGAAGCCGGACAAACCTGTAAGCGCTGAACAGATACGCATGCCCTTCGGGTTAACACTCAGAAACAGGATCGTTTTTTTCTTCCTCATCGTTGTCATAGCCGGCGGATCCGTTGCCATGGTGCTGGGCATCAGCCTCTATGGAAGAACGGTGGTTAAGCGCGCCCAGGTTGAGGTTACCATGAATCTCAACTCGGCCCGGATGGTTTTTCAACAAAAAGCGGACACGGTTTCACTGCTCATGCAGTTTACCGCCCGCAGGGGCCAGCTGCTGGACGGCCTTTTCGGACGCAACCGGCCATTTTTGCAGCAGCTGCTTGAACAGGTGCGAATGGACAACAATCTTGACTTCATCGGCTTAACCGATGAGCGGGGCATGGTGCTGGCGCGGGGGCGCTACCCCTTCACGGCGGACGATGACCAGTCCAACGACGAGCTGATCAGCAGGGCGCTCACCGGAGAGACGGCAACGGGCCCCCAGATCCTTTCCCAGGAACGGCTGGGCCGGGAGGGGGACAGGCTCGCGGAGCAGGCCTTCATGACCTTCGTGGAGACCCCGCGGGCAAGACCGCGTCCCCGCGGAAGCGAGACCAGCGGCATGGTGATCAAGTCCGCCGTGCCGGTCATGGACCGCGACGGAAGGATCCGCGGGGCGCTCTACGGCGGGGTGCTGCTCAACAGAAATTATGAAATTGTCGACCGCATAAAGAACAACGTCTACCGCGACGAGCAGTATGACGGCAAGGAGGTCGGCACGGCGGCCATTTTCCAGTGGGACGTTCGCATATCCACCAATGTGAAAAATCTCTCCGGCCTGCGGGCCATCGGCACGCGGGCCTCAGCCGACGTCTACGCCAGGGTGCTGGAGAACGGCCAGCCTTACATCGGCCGCGACTTTGTGGTCAACGCCGATTACATAACCGCCTATGAACCTGTCCATAACACCCTGGGGACCATCATCGGCATGCTCTACGTGGGCACCCTGGAGCAGCCCTTCATTGATACGCGCAACCGGGTGATCATGCTCTTTTTCGCCATCGGCCTGCTGGGCGTGCTCACCGCGGTTGTCATCGGCTATTTCCTGGCAAGAAGCATCAGCAGGCCCATTGAAAAGCTCACCAGCGCCACCATGGAAATTTCCGACGGGCATTTTCCTGTGGCGATTGACATCCCCTCGCACGATGAGATCGGGCGGCTGGCGGGGCTGTTCGTCACCATGTCGCGCCATCTCAAACAGACCCTGAGCGATTTGCAGGATCTTAACCGTAAATATCTGGAGCTGCTGGGATTCACCACCCATGAGCTCAAGCAGCCGCTGGGGGTTCTCAAAGGCTACCTGATCATGCTGCAGGACGAGACCCTGGGAAAGATTAACACGGAAAAGCAGCGCGAGGCGATTCTGGAGATGAGAAACAGCGTCAACATGCTCAACGACATGATCATGAAATATCTCCAGCTCTCCAAAATCGAAGCCGGCAGGCTGGTTGTGGAAAAAAAGCGCTTCAACCTTTACGACGAGGCAGTCAAGCCGGTGATCGAGGGCGAAAGCGCGTACCTCGCCATCAAAAAGATGCGCGTGGTGATCGACCGCGAAGAGGAGCTGAAAGGGCTTGAGCTCAATGCCGATCCCACCCTGATGCGCATTGTCTTCAGCAACCTGATCACCAATGCCATCAAATACGGCATTGAGGGAGGCGCCATCACCATCGGCTTTCAGCACCGGGCGGGCGGTTATCATTTCCACGTTAAGAATGAGGGCTACGGCATTCCCTCGGACAAGCTCGAAATCATCTTCGATAAATTCGTCCGGCTGGACAGGAAAGAGATCGGCAGGCAGGTGGGAACAGGGCTCGGCCTCTACAATACCAGGGAGATCATCGAAAAGCACGGGGGAAAGATCTGGGCCGAATCTGATGAGGGAAGATGGGCGGATTTTTGCTTCACCCTGCCGGGTGACGGTGCGCCCGCTCCTTCGCCGCCGCCGAAACCCGGGGATAAAACAGGAGCGATGTGATGGAAGCGGTGCAGTATGACGATAGGTCATGCAGGTTTACAGCCAGGCTCCAACAGGATGACTATATCCGGCTGGACGAAATCATCCGGCGCTATCGCGACAAGCCGGGCTATCTCATACCCGCGCTTAAGGACGCCCAGGCCCTGTTCGGTTTCCTTCCCATGGAGGTGCAGCAGTATCTGGCCAAGGGACTGAAAATATCAACCAGCCACATCTACGGGGTGGTGACCTTTTACGCCTTTTTTACCACCGTTCCCCGGGGCCGCCACGTGGCCCGCTGCTGCATGGGGACGGCCTGTTACGTGAAGGGGGCGGCTGACATCGTGAAAAGGGTGGAAGAAAGCCTCGCCATCAAAGTGGGGGAGACCACCCGGGACCTGTCCTTTTCCCTTGAGGTGGTGCGCTGCGTCGGCGCCTGCGGCCTGGCACCGGTGATGTTTGTCGACAACGATGTGCACGCCCAGCTGCAGCCGGAAAAAATTGAGGGCATCCTGCACCGGTATTGATTCAAGCGGGCCTTAGGGGAAGACGATAAGAACTGTAAGGAGCCATCCATGGGCACGTTTCGCTTTCAGGTTATGGTATGCGCCGGGACAGGCTGTGCTTCCAGGGATGCCGGGCCGGTGAAACAGCACCTGGAGAATGCACTGGCTGCCCATGGACTCCGGGAGGCGGTAGAAATCATCCCCGCGGAATGCTGCGGGCTGTGCGGCCGGGGCCCGGTGATGACGGTATACCCGGACGGCATCACCTACGTGAACCTGACGCCCGATCGGATACCCTCCCTGGTTGAAGAACATTTTATCAACAACCGGCCGGCGGCAGGACTCATCAGCAGGGAACCGGCCCGGGACGGCGGGGTGCCGCTGATGCGCGACATTCCCTTTTTCAGGCACCAGCGGCTGATCGTAATGAGGAACCGGGGCCTTATCAATCCCGAGCACATTGAGGAGTATATCGCCCGGGACGGCTATTTTGCCCTTGCCAGGGCACTGCGCGACATGACCCCGGGGGAGGTCATCGACGAGATAAAGCGGTCCGGTCTCAGGGGGAGAGGCGGCGGCGGTTTCCCCACGGGAATCAAGTGGGAAGAGGTGAGAAAGTACAACCGCTTCCCCAAGTACACCATCTGCAACGGCGATGAGGGAGACCCCGGCGCATTCATGGACAGAACCGTTCTGGAGTCCGATCCCCACTCCGTGCTGGAAGGTATGGCCATTTCCGCTTACGCCATCGGGGCCCGGCAGGGCTATATATATGTCCGCGCTGAGTATCCCCTGGCAATTCAAAGCCTGGAGACGGCCATGGCCCAGGCCCGGGAATACGGCATGCTGGGAAGCGACATTTTAGGCTGCGGATTCGATTTTGACGTGGCCATTTACCCCGGGGCAGGGGCATTCGTCTGCGGCGAATCAACCGCCCTGATGTACTCGCTCGAGGGCAGGAGAGGCATGCCGCGCATCAAGCCGCCGCGCTCAGCCGAGGCGGGTCTCTGGGGCATGCCCACCAATCTCAACAACGTCGAGACCTTTGCCAATGTCCCGCCCATTCTATTAAACGGCGCCTCCTGGTTCGCGTCCATCGGCACCGAAGGCAGCAAGGGGACCAAGGTGTTTGCCCTTACCGGGACGGTCAGCAATGTCGGCCTGGTGGAGGTGCCCATGGGCACCACCCTTCGGACCCTGGTGTTTGAAATCGGGGGAGGCATTCCGGACGGCCGCCGCTTCAAGTCGGCCCAGATGGGCGGTCCTTCCGGGGGATGCATACCCGAATCGCTTCTGGACACGCCCATTGATTTCGACTCGCTTACCCAAGCAGGTTCCATGATGGGCTCGGGGGGCGTGGTCATAATGGATGAAAGGACCTGCATGGTTGACACGGCAAAATTCTTTACCGAGTTTTCCGTGGACGAATCCTGCGGCAAGTGCTCCCCCTGCAGAGAGGGCCTTAAAGTGATGCTGGACAAGCTGAACGCCATTACCGCCGGCGATGGTGATCAGGGCGACATTGCCTTCCTGGAAAAGCTCGCCCGCCATATTCAAAAGACCTCCCACTGCGGGCTCGGCCAGACCGCCCCCAACCCGGTCCTTTCCACCATCCGGTACTTCAGGAACGAGTACGAGGCCCACATCCATGAAAAGCGCTGTCCTGCGCTCGTGTGCCCCGCACTCATCAGGTTCAGGGTGAAGGAGGAAGCGTGCAAGCGGTGCGGGCTCTGCTTCAGGGCCTGCCCGGTACAGGCCATACGCTGGGAAAAAAACAGCCTGCCTGCATAGACCGTTCCGCCTGCACGCGGTGCAGGAGCTGCATCAGGGCCTGTAAATACGGGGCCATTGAATAAGCGGACGGTATCTGCGGGCAGGCCGGCTACAGCCGGCGTCCGCCCATGAGGATGTGTCCATGCGATTTGAAAATCTTTCCTTACGCACCAAGCTGGCCGTCAGCTTCATCATGGTCGTGATTACGGTCGGTTTGGCCTCTTCGATGGTGGGCATACGCATGCTGGCCAACGAGATCATCAAGGGGGCACAGCTCAAGGTCCAGATTGACCTGAACTCGGCCTGGATGGTCTACCAGGAGCGGCTCAAGGACATCGAGGCGGTCGCCCGCTTCACCGCGGAACGGTTTTTTCTTCGGGAAGGCATGGCGGCAAATGACCTGTCCCTGCTCAGGCGCGAGCTGGAAGGGGTAAGGATTGAAAATAACCTGGACATGCTTACCCTGACCGACAAAAACGGCAAGGTGCTGCTTCGTACCCGCGAACCGTATCTATCCGGCGATGATCAGTCCAATGATGAAATAGTTGCCGTTGCCATAAGGGAAAAACACATGGTCTCCGGAACGGAGGTGCTGTCCCAGGAAGAGCTGGCCAAGGAGGGAACGGAGCTGGTGGACAAGGCATTCATGGTCTTCATCCCCACCGCGAAGGAAAAGCCCCGGGTGAAAGACTATGAGACCTCAGGCATGGTGCTCAAGGCAGCAACACCCGTCTTCGACAGCGACAAGAAAATGCTGGGGATTCTTTACGGTGCCCGCCTCCTGAACCGTGATTACTCCATCGTCGACCGGATGAAGGACATCGTGTACAAGGGTATCAATTACCAGGGAAAAGAGATCGGCTATGCCACCATCTTCCAGTGGGACGTCAGGATTGTCACCAACGTCAAGAACGCGGAGGGGCTGCGCGCGATCGGCACCAGGGCTTTCAGCGATGTCTATGAAAAGGTGCTGGAAAACGGCCAGCCGTTCCTGGGGAACGCCTACGTTGTGAACGTCAATTATATCTCCGCCTACGAGCCCATCAGGAACATCCGCGACGAAATCATCGGCATGCTTTCCGTCGGCATACTGGAAGCGCCATTCACCGACAAACGAAACGAGGTGGTGGCCGGCTTCTTTGCGGTGGCCATCCTGGGGATTGTCATGGCCCTGCTGACGGTGGTTTTTGTCACCTCGCGCATCACCCGGCCGCTGGCCACACTGGGCGCGGCCACGGAAAAGATCGCCCAGGGGGATCTCTTGTACGAAGTCCCGGTCCAATCGCAAGACGAGCTGGGCAGGCTCGCCACGGCGTTTAATAAAATGACCCGGGCGCTCAGCGCTTCCAAAGAGGAGCTGCTGCGCAGAAGCGCGGATCTCGAAAATGCCAACCGCAACCTCAGGACCGCGCAGGCAAAGCTCATTCAGACCGAAAAGCTCTCTTCATTGGGCCAGCTCGCCGCCGGGGTGGCGCACGAGCTCAATAACCCGCTGACCGGGATTATGACCTTCTCTCACCTGCTGCGCAAAACGGTCACCGACGAGGCGGCACGCAGCGATCTGGATATCATCATACGCGAAACCACGCGCTGCAAGGCAATTATAAAGGGCATCCTTGACTTTTCCCGCGAGACTTCGCCGCAGCAGAAATTATGCAGCGTCAATGGCATTATCACCCGCACGCTTGCGATCCTTGAGCCCCAGTGGCTTTTCCACAACATCCGCATCGACAAGCGGCTGGACGGGCAGCTCCCCGACATCTGGATCGACGACAATCAGATCCAGCAGGTTTTTATGAACATTGCCCTCAATGCGGCGGAGGCAATGAACGGCGAAGGCACGCTTTCAATCACCAGCATGATCAGCCGTGAGGACGGCCAGATTGAGGTGCACATCGCCGACACCGGCGCCGGAATTGCGCCCGAGCATCTGACAAAAATATTTGACCCCTTCTTCACCACCAAGGACCCGCAAAAGGGAACCGGGCTGGGGCTTGCCATAAGCTATGGTATCATCCAGAAGCACGGGGGTGATATCGCGGTCGAAAGCACCGTGGGCAAGGGGACCACCTTTATCATCAAGCTGCCGATTGCCCCCCGGGAAGCCGCGGTTCAGGGTTCCTGAGAGGGTTTCGCATCTGCAGAGGAGGACGCGGCCATGAGCGAAAGAAAGGCATCCATACTCGTCATCGATGATGAAAGCATTGTGCAGGAAAGCTGCAGGCGCATTCTCTCTCCTGAGGGATACGCGGTTGAAAGCGCCTATACCGGTCAGGAGGGCCTGGGAAAGCTCTCGGAATCATCCTACGACCTGGTGATCACCGACCTTAAAATGCCCGGCATCAGCGGCATGGAGGCTTTGAAGAAAATCAAGCATGATGATCCCGACATCGGCATCATCATGATTACCGGCTACTCGACGGCCGAAACGGCGGTGGAGGCCATGAAGCTGGGCGCCTTCGATTACCTGCCCAAGCCCT
Source organism: uncultured delta proteobacterium (assembly GCA_963793865.1). Taxonomy (GTDB): domain Bacteria; phylum Desulfobacterota; class WTBG01; order WTBG01; family WTBG01; genus CAZWCD01. Next base: position 735,177 of record CAWCBP010000001.1, on the reverse strand, counting down.
TCACCCCCGATGAATTAATGGCCGCGGTTTCCAAGGCGCTGGAGAAGAAACGGCTGCTCCTGGAAACCAAGCACCTGGAAAAGGCCTACCGGGACGCCGCCGCCGCCATCAGTTCATCGCTCAATCTCAACGAGGTGCTGACCCTGATCGCGAAAAGCGTGGTCAGCCTGATGAAGCTCAAGGCCTGCAGCGTGCACCTGCTTGACGAGGAGCGCAAGACGCTCAAAATCAAGGTCAGCTCCGGCCTGAGCGACACCTTTCTCGAGCGAACCTCCCCGGATGTGGACGCATCCATGGAGGAGGCCTTTGAGGGCAGAACCGTTTATATCCGCGACGCCCGCTCCGACGGGCGCATCCCCAACCAGGCCGAGGCGCGCAGCGAAGGCATTGTTTCCATGCTTACCATTCCCCTGAAGGTTAAAAGCACGGTCATCGGCGTGCTCCGGGCTTATACGGCTGATGAACATCACTTTGATGAAAAGGAATCGGACCTGCTCCAAAAGCTGGCCGAGCAGGCCGGAATCGCCCTGCTCAACGCGCGGCTCTACCAGGAGGCCAGGAAGGACTATGAAAGCCTCATCAAGGATATGCCGCCGCTAAAAGACCGGACGCCATAAGCCCGGCGCGAGCCCCGCATTCCTTGCCGGGGGCGTATGCGCACCGGCACTGCTCAGGGAGGATCTTCCCATGGACGAAGACAGGATCAGCATTCTGGTGGTTGATGATGAAATAATCATCCACGAAAGCTGCGGCAGGATATTGCGCGAAGAGGGCTATGAGGTTGACTCGGCCATGGATGGCCGGGAGGCACTGCGAAAACTGAAGGAAAAACGCTACCACCTGGTGTTGAGCGATATTAAAATGCCGGGGATGGATGGCGTGCAGACCCTGGAGCAGATGAAGCGCCAGGCGCCGGACATCACCGTGGTCATGTTCACCGGGTTTGCCTCGGTCGAAACCGCCCGCAGTACCATGAAGCTGGGGGCGTGCGACTACCTGCCCAAGCCCTTCACCCCCGATGAGCTGCTGGCGGTGGTGCGCAAGGCGCTTGCCGGCGAGCGCGCGGCACGGCAGCAGCATGAGCGGGAAGCCCAGTTCCAACGGCTGGTGAACACCATTCACTCGACGCTTAACCTGCGCGAGGTGCTGAACCTCATCGTCACCGGGATAACCGGGCTTTTCGCCGTCAAGGGGTGCGCCATCAGCCTGCTGGACCATAAAAAGGAGTTCTTCAGGATATGTGCGGCACACGGCCTGAGCGCCGCATATCTTCAAAAGGGGCCCATTGCCGCGGACCGTTACCTTTCCACCGTACTAGCCGGGACCCCCGAAAGCATTATGGATATCACCACCTCCCCCCAGGCGGAACATCTCTTTGAAGCCCAGCAGGAGGGAATCACCTCCATCTTCTCCTTCCCTCTGAAGCTCAAAAACGAGGTTATCGGCATGATGCGCATATACAGCCGGGAGGCACGGGAGTTAACCGGCAGCGAGCTGGACCTGCTCAACGGCTTCATCGGGCAGGTCACAATTGCCCTTGAAAACGCACGCACGTACGAGGATGTGCGGGAGCGCTATGAAACGCTCAAGGATGATCTCTGGGAATGGTGCGAGTACGACTCACAAAAAATAAGCTAACCGAAGGAGGATCGTATGTCAGAGGGAAAGGCCAAAATCCTGATAATCGACGACCAGCCCAGTGAAGTCAAGATGGTCAGAATGGCGCTGGAGGCGGCAGGCTATGAAGTCGTGCACGCCTATAACGGCACGGAGGGCCTGGAAAAAGCCGGCAGCGAATCTCCCGATCTGATCATCCTTGACGTAATGATGCCGGAAAAGGACGGATTTGTTGCCTGCGCTGATTTAAAGAAAACCCCCTCCACCGCGTCCATACCGGTTATTGTGCTGACCAGCATCGAAAGCAGCTCCCTCATATTTCCCGATGCCGAGTCGGCCTCCGGTTCACCCCATGCCGACGAGTACATTGACAAGCCGGTCGACCCCAATTTTCTTATCAAACGGGTGGAACGCCTGCTCAAAAAATGACCCTTGGGCCGAACCGGGAACGCGCTGCCGCGCATCGGTTCCGGCGCGATCCCGGCCCCGGCTTTTCCCTCCGTCCCGATTCACAGAACACGCCTTTTCTACTCCTGCGTTTTGCCTGCCGGACGCCGCGAACATTATTGTGCGCCATCCATAATATTCGTTGCATAAAAATAATTTTATGGTAGGTTACCTCGCCGTATGTAGAAGATGACCCTTGATGCTCCTGCAAGGTAACACGGAGGTACCATGCCAAAACGCACTGACATTCGCAAGGTGATGATCATCGGTTCCGGTCCCATCGTCATCGGGCAGGCTTGTGAGTTCGACTACTCAGGGACTCAGGCCTGCAAGGCCCTGCGCAGCCTGGGCTACAAAATTGTTCTTGCCAACTCCAACCCCGCGACCATCATGACCGATCCGGAGATGGCGGATACCACCTACCTGGAACCGCTCACCGTCGAATCCATGACCAAGATCATAGAAAAGGAACGGCCGGATGCCCTGCTCCCCAATCTGGGCGGCCAGTCGGGGCTCAATTTGTCCTCGGAGCTTGCCCGAGCCGGCGTGCTCGACAAATACGGCGTCAAGGTCATCGGGGTCCAGGTGGATGCCATCAGGCGCGGGGAGGACCGCCAGGCCTTTAAGGACACCATGAACAATCTCGGGATTGACATGCCCCGAAGCGCCGTCGCCAACACCATGGAGGAGGCTGAAAAAATAGTGGCCGATATCGGGCTTCCCTGCGTCATCCGCCCGGCCTATACCATGGGAGGGACCGGGGGCGGCCTGGTGTATAACATGGAGGAGTTCCGCACCATCGCCGCGCGGGGTCTGCAGGCCAGCCTGGTGGGCCAGATACTGGTTGAGGAATCGGTGCTCGGCTGGGAGGAACTGGAGCTGGAGGTGGTGCGCGACTCCAAAAACCAGATGATCACCGTGTGCTTCATCGAGAATGTTGACGCCATGGGCGTGCATACCGGCGACAGCTACTGCACCGCGCCCATGCTCACCATCTCCCCCGACCTGCAGAAGCGGCTGCAGCAGTATTCCTACGATGTGGTGGAGTCCATCGGCGTTATCGGCGGCACCAACATCCAGTTCGCACACGATCCAAAGACAGGCCGGGTGGTGATCATTGAGATCAACCCCCGCACCTCCAGATCATCCGCGCTGGCCTCCAAGGCGACCGGCTTTCCCATTGCCTACGTCTCGTCACTTTTAGCCGGGGGTCTGACGCTGGATGAAATCCCCTACTGGCGCGACGGCACCCTTGAAAAATACACCCCCTCGGGCGACTACGTGGTGGTCAAGTTCTCCCGCTGGGCCTTTGAGAAATTCGAGGGGCTGGAGGACAAGCTGGGCACGCAGATGAAGGCGGTGGGCGAGGTGATGAGCATCGGCAAGAATTACAAGGAGGCGTTTCAGAAGGCCATCCGCTCCCGTGAGGACGGCCGCTACGGCCTCGGTTTCGCCAGGGATTATAACAGGCGATCGCTCGAAGAGTTGATGGCCCTGCTCAATGAACCTTCAAGCGAGCGCCAGTTCATCATGTATGAGGCCCTGCGCAAGGGAGCCTCCCCGGAGGCGCTTTTTGAAAAGACCCACATCAAGACCTGGTTCATCAAGCAGATGCAGGAGCTGGTGGAGCTGGAAGAACAGCTGCTTGCCTTCAGGGGCAAAGAGCTTCCCGACGCCCTGCTGGTACAGGCAAAAAAGGACGGTTTTGCCGACCGCTACCTTTCCGGGCTGCTGAACATTCCGGAGAAGGAGATCCGCGCCCGCCGCACAAAGCTGGGCGTGGTCGAGGGCTGGCACCCGGTGCCGGTGAGCGGCGTGGAAAAGGCCGCCTATTACTACTCCACCTACAACGCCCCGGATGTCACCACCGTTTCCCCCAACCGCAAGGTGATGGTGCTCGGCGGAGGGCCGAACCGCATCGGCCAGGGAATCGAGTTCGACTACTGCTGCGTGCATGCCGCGTTCGCCCTGCGCGATGTCGGCATCGAATCCATCATGGTCAACTGCAATCCCGAAACGGTATCCACCGATTATGACACCTCCAACAAGCTGTATTTCGAGCCCCTGACGGTCGAGGATGTGCTCAGCATTTATGAGAAGGAAAAGCCCGCGGGCATCATCTGCCAGTTCGGCGGCCAGACGCCGCTCAACATCGCCGCCGAGCTCGAGGAGGCGGGGGTAACCATCATCGGCACCTCGGTGGACACCATCGGGCTGGCCGAGGACCGCGACCGCTTCCGACAGAAAATGCAGAAGCTGAACATACCCCAGCCGGAAAGCGGCATGGCCAGCACCCTTGACCAGGCAATGGACATTGCAGCCCGGATCGGCTACCCGCTCATGGTACGGCCGTCTTTTGTGCTGGGCGGGCGGGCCATGGAGATCGTGCACGACGAGTCCATGCTCAGGCGTTACGTGAAGGCGGCGGTGGATATTTCGCCGGAGCGCCCCATTCTCATTGACAAGTTTCTGGACAACGCCATCGAGGCGGAGGCCGATGCCATCGCCGACGGCGTCGAGGTGTTTGTCCCCGCGGTCATGGAGCACATCGAGGAGGCGGGCATTCACTCGGGTGATTCCGCCTGCGTCATCCCTCCCATCACCATTCCCGCCAAGCACATCGATACCATTATCGAGTACACCCGCACCATCGCCCTGGAGCTGCATGTGGTCGGCCTGATGAACATACAGTACGCCATTTACCGGGACATGGTTTACATCCTTGAGGCCAACCCGCGGGCCAGCAGGACCGTGCCCCTGGTAAGCAAGGTGTGCGGCATCTCCATGGCCCGCATCGCCACGCAGCTCATGCTGGGCAAAAAGATCAGGGATCTGAACCTGAAATCGAGACCCCTTTCACACTACGGGGTGAAGGAGGCCGTCTTCCCTTTCTATTTCTATCCCGAGGTGGACCCGGTTTTAGGACCCGAGATGAGATCTACGGGCGAGGTTCTGGGCATGGCATCCTCATTCGGCATGGCCTACTTCAAGGCGCAGGACGCGGCCCAAAGTCGCCTCCCCCTCTCCGGCACGGTGCTGATCACGGTTGCCGACAAGGACAAGGCGGCGGTGATAGACGTCGCGAGGCGATTCCAGGGTCTCGGCTTCGCCATCATGGCCACGGGCGGCACGAAGGATGCGCTCGGCCGCCATGGCATTTCCTCCCAGGCGGTAAACAAAATGCACGAGAGCCGTCCCCACATTGCGGACCTGATTAAAAACGGGGAAATCCAGATCGTCATCAACACGCCCCGCGGCAAGGCCAGCAAGGCCGATGATTCATATATTCGCAAGGCGGCCATCAGGTACCGGGTCCCGTATGTGACTACCATAGCGGCAGCCCTGGCTGCCGCCAAGGGCATTGAGGCATGCAGTAACAGCCCGATTGATGTTAAATCGCTGCAGCGCTATCATGCGGACTTTCATTAACCGTTAACCGTAAACCATTAAGGAGCAGCCGTGGGCGGATTCTTCGGTGTTGTCTCAAAGCAGGACTGTGTTTCAGACCTTTTCTACGGAACCGACTATCATTCTCATCTCGGCACCCGCCGCGGCGGCCTGGCCACAATTAACGACGGCCGGTTCACCAGGTTCATTCACGATATCAGCAACTCGCCCTTCAGGAGCAAGTTCGAATATGACATAACCACCATGCACGGAAGGTGCGGAATCGGGGTCATCAGCGATTACGAGGACCAGCCCCTCATCATCGGCTCACACCTCGGGCGCTATGCGATGGTTACGGTGGGCGTGGTGAAAAACGCCACGGCCCTTGCCCAGCAGGCCTTCCGCAAACGGGGCATCCATTTTTCCGAGATGAGCGGCAACGAAATCAATCCCACTGAACTGATAGCAACCCTTATAGACCAGGAGGAGAGCTTTGAGCAGGGAATAAAAAATGTGCAGGAACAGATCCAGGGATCCTGCTCGCTGCTGCTGCTCACCCAAAAGGGGATTTATGCCGCCCGCGACCGCTACGGGAGAACCCCGGTCATCATCGGAAGGAATGAGGACGGCTTTGCCGTCACCATGGAGACTTCCGCACTGCCCAATCTGGGGTATTCTGTGGAACGGGACCTGGGCCCCGGCGAAACGGTGCTGCTCACCCCTGACGGCATTGAGCAGAAAAACCCGCCCAATAACGACCTGCACATCTGCTGTTTCCTGTGGATCTATTACGGCTACCCTGCCTCCAGTTATGAGGGCATCAACGTCGAGGCCACCCGCTACCGCTGCGGCGCCGCGCTTGCCGAGGATGAGACGGTCGAGGTGGACTCCGTGTCCGGCATCCCCGACTCGGGCATTGCCCACGCCCTCGGGTTTGCCGCCAAGTCGCGTTTACGCTATTCCCGCCCTTTCGTCAAATACACGCCCACCTGGCCAAGGAGCTTCATGCCCCAGCAGCAGTATACCCGTGACCTGATAGCCAAGATGAAATTGATTCCCATAAAAGAGCTGACCGAAGGCAAGCGCCTGCTCTTCTGCGATGACTCCATTGTCCGGGGCACCCAGCTCAGGGTAACCCTGGAGCGGCTGTACGAATACGGCGCGCGTGAGATCCACCTGCGACCCGCCTGCCCTCCCCTGATCTTCGGCTGCAAATTTCTCAACTTTTCCCGCTTCCGATCCGAGCTGGATCTCGCCGCGCGAAAAGCCATCATCGAGATGGAAGGCGACGGCCCCAAAACAGCACTTGAACAATACGCCGACGATTCATCTGAGCGATATGCCGCAATGGTCGATACCATCGGGCGGAAGATCGGCGTCACCTCCCTGCGCTACCAGAAGCTGAACAAAATGATCAAGGCAATCGGGCTGCCGCAGGAAAAGGTGTGTACCTACTGTTGGACCGGTAAGAGCAAGGGCATCCCTACCGACTCCTAGGAATGCCTCGGCATTTTGTTGACAAACCCTCCCAAAGGGGCTATAAGTGTTGCACGTTTTCTTATAGATTTTATCATGCAATTCAATGGCGAGCTCGTAGCTCAGTTGGTAGAGCAACGGACTTTTAATCCGTAGGTCGTGGGTTCGATCCCCGCGGGGCTCACCAAAAAGCAATTGAAAAAAGAGGTGGTTATGGCAATACTAATAACTGCCTTTTTTTATTGTTTTCCGTTGAGAGTCTGTGTGAGCCAATAATAATCAATCGACAAGGAGGAGGTAGGAGATGCGTAAGCTGGTAAAGCTGTTGGGTTTGGTTGTATGTCTTTCTTTTATGTTAACACCGTTAGCCATAGCACAAGTTGACTATTGTGAAGGTAACTTTGACTATGATAGAGACGCAGGATGGTACTGATGCTTTTACCTTTAAAACTGATTTTGGAAGAAGTGGAATAATTGATCCTTGTCCTGAAGATGGACCCGCTCCAATTCCCATGACAGGGCAAAGACTATGTTATGATTCCACTGGAACGCTAAGAAACTGTGTCGGCACTGGTGAAAACGGAGAATACCAGAGTGGGATTGCCTGGCCAAATCCACGATTCACTGATAATGGAGATGGGACCGTACTGGACACATTAACAGGACTGATTTGGCTAAAGAATGCCGATTGTTTTTCCACACGAACATGGGATCAGGCACTATCGGATTGCAATGGCTTGGCAAGTGGTAGCTGTGGACTTACCGATGGCTCCGGTGCCGGTGATTGGCGTCTTCCTAATTACAGGGAATTGTTTAGTTTGGTTGATCCTGAAAATGCTTCTCCAGCACTCCCCTCTGAGCATCCATTTACTAACGTGCGGTTAAACTATTACTGGTCGTCCACTACTTACATCCTTGATACTCCCTTTGCTTGGAGTGTTAACATGAACGTTGGTTCCGCGAGCAGCAGCCTTAAAATTAACTACGGCTTTGTATGGCCTGTCAGAGGAGGACGGGTGCTGACGCCGTTTTGATGTGAGTTATCCATCCTCGCTACATTAACCTCTTTGCAAAATAGCCCCTTGGCCACTATTAGGCTGGGGGGCTGCTTTGTCAAAAATCAGGTTTTTCGAAGTTAAAAATCAGAGTTTTGCCTATTTACTTTTCTGTGTTTTTATGGGTATAAATAATTTAAACACAACGATAAAGCCAAACCTCGAGTAATCGGGGGACGGAAAGCCACAGTTCTATTGCTGTAGTTAGAACGTGCTTCTGGGATTGGTTCAATAGAAGGCTGAGCTGCCGAATGTACTGTACTTTGGAATAAGACACGGCAGCTTTTTATATTTGCTACTGAGCATCCTAACGTAGGGGGTCGCTATGAAGAAAAAATTAGCAGTTGCATTTATCATAGCATTGCTAGGTATCTTTTTACTATACGAGCTAAGGATATTCACAGCATCGCTGTTTGTTTTCATGTTTGCGGCACGTTTTGTTGTAGCTTGGGTTGTGGTTTTGCTGTGGGCGATATTTCTTGGCGTGTGTGTAAGAAAGGTATTGGAAGAACTGCATATCGTTAAAATCAGCCAGCCCCTTGTGGTAGCTCCAATAGTAAAAAGAGTGGGCCACTTCGGCTGAGCAGGTGCAGTTATTTATTATCGGTAACAGATAAATCAAACGAATGAGATAAATATTATTAAAAGTGAAAATCTTGCGATCCCGCCCCTCCGCCAATGATAGGCTGGGGGGCTGTTTTGTTGTCCTTGCAAAAATGAGGCCTTTTATGATTAGATTATAATGTTTAATAGCTGTGAGGGGGAAATTCGGTGAGTACACGCTGTACAATAATTGCCCCGCTTTTTCTATGACCATAGTGGTCACGGGATGAAGTGGGGAAATTTTATTTAAAGGAGGGTACGATGATGAAAAGACTAACGGTAGTTTTAGCAGTTGCAGCAGTTTTTATGTTTTCACTATCCTTATCATCTGTCATGGCACAACCGGTTGACTACTGTGAAGGCAATTTTGACAACGATCAGGATCAGGATGGTTCGGATGCCTTTGTGTTCAAGTCTGATTTTGGCAGAAGTTCATTATTAAATCCCTGCCCGGTGATAGAGTGCCAGACAGCCGAGCAGTTGGAAATGCGGATTGCACAACTGGAAGCACTGTTGGCAAATGTAACCAGGAACGGGAATGATTTAACCTTGAGCGGGGTGAATGTACATATTGTTGATGGGAGCGGAAATACATACGGAGAAGTTAATGGTCTGGGTAACCTGGTTGTAGGATATAATGAACTTCGCGGTGGTGGCACTGATGATCGTACCGGGTCACACAATATAGTAGTCGGTTCACAACACAACTATTCATCGTATGGGGGACTGGTAGCAGGTCATTATAATACTATTTCCGGGGAATATGCCACTGTGAGCGGTGGAGAATCTAATACTGCAAGCGTCATGATGTCCAGTGTGAGCGGGGGATCGTATAACGAAGCAAGAGGCCAATTTGCCAGTGTGAGTGGAGGAAGCGGGAACACAGCAAGCGGCATACAATCCAGCGTGAGCGGGGGAACAAATAATGAAGCTGGCGCCACAGCGGCCAGCATAAGTGGAGGCGGCAATAATCAAGCCATTGGAATGTTTTCTTTTGTAGGCGGTGGCGGAAGTGCGAATCCCGAGCTTGGTAACTGGGCAGTTGGTGACTATTCAGCAATGCTGGGAGGCACGGTTAACACTGCGGGCGATCCCGCTATTGAAGACACCAGCATCGGTATGTATTCCACAGTATGTGGGGGTAGCTATAATAATCCAACCGGCGAAAGGGCCAGTGTGGGTGGGGGGCTTGCAAACAAAGCAAGCGGCCAAAATGCCAGCATCAGTGGCGGTAGGAATAATGAAGCCAGTGGCACAAATGCCAGCGTTAGCGGGGGCAGGTATAATATTGCCAGCGGCGATTATTCCTTTGTTGGCGGCGGTGGTGGCGACACAGCAGCAGATGGGAATACTGCATTTGCCCACTATTCAGCGGTGCTTGGAGGAATGGATAACATAGCAGGAGATCCGACCCTGACAGACCACACTATGGGGGAGAAATCAAGCGTGAGCGGGGGGTTGAGTAATAAAGCAAGCAGTTTTTATTCCAGCGTGAGCGGGGGAGGAAATAATTCGGCAAGCGGCGAGTATTCCAGCGTGAGCGGAGGCATATATAACACTGCAAGCGGTAATTTTTCCAGCGTGAGTGGTGGGAGAGACAATTCAGCAAGCGGTCCAAGAGCCACTGTGGGCGGGGGATGGAACCGCAGTGCAACAGGGGATTTTGATTGGGCCGCTGGCAGTTTGTATGAGGATAACTAAACATCATGCTAAACCTCAGGTTTTCACAAAAAATCATCTTCTTGAGTTTTCGTTTGTGAACGTAGCAGCATTATTTTAAATTTAATTCATTCGGCGCAACCAAACGATCACTTTTTTTTCGACAACCTCTACCATATGCGGATGTGTGTTCAGTTTGTTATACCAATTATAGTATATGATAAAAAAACCTGAAAATTTACCCTTGTATTAACTGTAAATAGTTTTATAATTTGAGCTCCCTGTTAACCATAGTAAAAACCTGATGCAGTGCATGCATGAAAGGAGGTGTTATTGAGTAACGCAGTGTAACGTTATCTGCTAAAGATTGGGATTCCGATTTTATAATTGCTCTTCCAGAAATCCCCGATCACAAACCAGTAATCCAAAAGTAAACATGTGATTGCAGATGGATGGAGAGTTTAAGAAAGGAGGAATTGCCATGAGAGTTACATCAATTCAGCCAATTGAGTATCTCAAAATACATTTAGCTTATGACGACATCGCAGCACGATTACTCAAGCCACTCACATCGACTGCAGGAAAAATCAGAGATCTAACAGACCAATCGTCAATCATGGTGGGGCTGGTACTTGACGTCTTGCTTTTTATAACTGCTTTTATGAGGGTTTTAAAAGTCGAAACTTTGCTTGCAAGTTACTCTGATGCGGTTGGAGGCGTTCTTCCGCCAATGATTGTATTGTTATAAAAATTCTATTCATTCTGAATCGTAAGCTAAAAAGGCAGGTCTCCCATATGGGCCCTGCCTTTTTTACCCCCTTGCATAGCCGGCATCAAGAGCTAATAAAGCTCCATCTGCTTTATGGGAGATGCGAAGAAGGGATCCACAGGTGATTCCGGGAATATCCGCTTTTTCACCATGAGCGTTTCCTGACCCAGCTGAACCCTATCCTTTTGCAGCATCGATTCAGCTGCTTCAAACAGTTGCCTGAAGGAAAACTTATATCCGGGAGCCTGTTCATCAACACTTATTTTTCTCATTACTCTCACAAGACTGCTGTAGTGTCGAGCATAATACTCGCTGTCTTCTTCCGCATATGTTCTGTACAAAAGCTTATCGCCGGCCCCCAACCTGTTCAGCGTCAAAGAGCCCTTCAAAATCCAGTCTTTTAAAAACTCAATCGCCATGGCCTTGTCTACCTTGAGAATATAATCGCCACCGTTTTTGGTATTCACGGTTGCGTCATAGTTTTTCATTATCCCGATTCTCACTTCGCATTCGTCTTTTATTTCACCAATACAGGCAGTTATTTCACAATACCTGTTTTTCTCTTTATTTACCGACTGCTGTTCTGTAGCCGCAGCTGACGATATGTCCCCATGCGCTTTTCCTGATTTCAGGAACGCTGAACAGGACATAATTGCAACCGGGAGGATGATGAGCATTACCGCAATTCCGACGGACGGCAGTTGCATGGACCTCTCGATACCTTTTCTCATGACAGCACCCCCCATAGTCGACACCGTTAATTGGTCTCCGGCACAATGCTCGGCACGTGAAAAAATGAGTATAAATAAATGGGTTGGCAATACATTGTTTAACAGGTTTATACCTGATTGTCATGCACATCCCCTATAGCACACAACTCCTGCCGGGTAAAGAAGAAGGCACTAACTGCCCAGAAAGTACTTGCTTTCACCGGTTGACTTTTTTTTATTAAATTGTTCTAATGGCCGGGATGTGCTTCTTTACGGTGCAAGCACCAGTCCTGGTTTGTTACACTGTTTATGGCGGTGTTCAGAATGATGTAATGTAGGCTGCAGCATACGCAGCACAAAGGAGAGATCGTGGAAAAACCGGAAAAAGAAAAATGGTATAACAATCGCGCTAAGGTAATATTCTCGCTGCAGGCATTTCCTCCGCTCGGCATTTATGCATTGCTGCGCAGTACCGTCTTCACCGCCAAACAGAAGTGGCTGGTTGCCCTGGCAGTGGGAGCCCTGATCGGTATTTTTATTTACTCGGGCATCGGGGCAAAGATGAATAGCTATGTTATCGGACTGTTCACCTGAAGCGTCCATCTGAGCGGTGCTTGCTACCGTGAACACCTGCTGCCCTGCAACCAAAGGGTGCTGCCCGGCTCATCAGTCAACGGAGAAGATGTCATCTGAAAACACTTGCCAATGCTTCCGAACTATGATTTGATGCAGCTGTCTGTAATCGTAACGGGGAGAGAGCGTGCGCAAGCCGAATTTAAATATTTCCCACTTCTGTGCAGATGATACTATCTGACGGAGTGGGGTTTTTTATGCGGCACATACGATCATATTCATTCAAGACTGATCTATTAACTTTCAAGAGGGGTGGAATATGAATAAAAAAGTGAATGTGCCGGGCATTTTACTCATTACAGCTGTTTTTTTTCAGATTGTGTGCATGCAGGCGGTATGTGCGGCAGGGTGGAAGATTGAAGATTTGCAAAAAGAAATTAATGTTCGGGGCTATCAATGGAGAGCAGGAAGGACTGCACTTTCGGACCTTTCGCCGGAGGAGAGGAAGGCCCTGCTCACCTACCGGCTCCCGGGAAAGGTAGAAATGATGGATGAAGGCATGCGATTGCTTGCCCCGCTTACCGCTCCCCTTTCCCTGGATTGGCGAAATCATAACGGGGGCAACTGGATTACCCCGGTAAAGAACCAGCAGGCATGCGGGAGCTGTTACTCTTTTGGAACATCGGGAACACTGGAAACCCTCATCAAACTATCACAAAGCAATCCCAACCTTTCCATAGATCTTGCCGAGCAGTATATCGTATCCTGCGGACCAAATGGTACACAAGATGGCTATCACTATGGTGGTTGCGATGGCAACGCTGCTGATTATGTGTGTGATTTTCTGGTAAGCACCGGCGTCCCTGATGAATCGTGTTTTCCCTACGCCTCAACTCAGCAGTCGGGGACTGAACCCCCCTGTGCTAACGCTTGCGCTGATGCGGCAAACAGGGTTTATAAATTGTCGGGTTATTCGTTCATAGCCGGTGAGAAAGGCTATATACCATATCCTGACTATATTAAGGCGGTGCTGGTAAACAAACCCGTACCCTGCGCCATGCTGGCTTACCAGGATTTCTTTGACTATACCGGCGGCATTTATGCACCGGTTCCCCAGCAGGATGAACAGGGAGGCGGACATCTGGTATATATCATCGGCTATGATGATGCCCAGGGCTGCTGGATTGTTAAAAACAGCTGGGGTACTGACTGGGGTGAAACAGCCAATTTTACGCCCTATACTCCGGGTGCCGGTAACGGAGGGTATTTCAGGGTTTCCTATGTGACTTCTGCAGACTCGCTGACCCTTTTTGGTTGGGATGCTGTAGACTTGAGTTATGGCGGAGGGGTAATTACCACCACCATCAGTCCTTTCACGACCACTGTTTTTTCTTCTACAACGACCACCGCGGGGGGAGCTTGCCCGCCACCGGGCTTACCGGATTATACGGTTGATTGCGGCAATGAGATGTGCTGCCCCTATTTTTATCCGGCGTGCTGTGACGATGGTTATTGCTATACCTATCAGTCATACTGTCCTTCACCCGGCTACACCACTACCACCATCAGTTTTGGCTGTCCTGCCGATTATCCCGTTGATTGTTATAACGGCTGGTGCTGCCCCGCTGATTATCCTTACTGCGGTAACGGATTTAGAACCGGCAAGTGTTTTACCGGCCCTCCCGGCCCCTGTGCCGCGGAAGCCGCACTGGAGGAGGATCAGGCTAGACTCGATATCCTGAGGACGTACCGTGATGAGGTGCTCAGTAAAACCCCCGAAGGCAGATCATTGATCAATCTGTACTACGAGTTGAGCCCTGCCGTTGCACAGGCAATCGATCAGGACGAAGAGTTCAAGCAGGAAATACGGGGGGTCATAGAGAGCATCATACCCGCAATAGCAAAATAAGTCTTATCAGAAATGCGGGGCGCACCCCATGAGGGAGGTGATGCAGAGAACGAGGCTTGATGCACGTGTTGTCAGGCAAACTTTCATTTTGCCTTGGGTTTTATCTCGATGACTTGATCAACGGTAATCGCTTCCTGCTTCGGCGCTGCGTTCATCTTTGCAAGAAGATCTTTTGCCAGCTTCTCATCATTCGTTTTTTTCAAACCATCATAGGATTTCTGTGCCCAGTCTGTATTGCCCCGCGTCACAAAAAGTGTACCTGCCTTATAATAGTATTCGGCCGCTCGCTGCTTATCTCCCTTGGTAAAATAACATTCACCCAGATAAAAGTGCGCGCGGGCGTAATCAGGACTGCCGGCAAGGACCCTCTCCAATTCAGAAATGGCCTCATTTACCATTCCCTTTTGAATATAAACAGACCCAAGGGCAACCCGTGCAGTATGATAATCGGGCTTGATCATCAGCACCTTCTTATAGGCTGAGATGGCCTCGTCAGGCATTCCTTTTACACCATAAACAATGCCAAGGTTGTAAAAGGCGCTTGCAAAGGAAGGGTCTATCTCTACGGCTTTTTTATAAGATTTAATGGCTTCATCATAATCCTTGGACTGATATGCCGTGTTACCCTTGTTAAACCATTCATCCGCCTCAGCTTCCTTGGTGGCAATTCCAGGCTTTTTCAAGTCCATATCAATGCTGACCTGCTTTGCGTAGGCCATACCGGATGTCAACATTGAAAGCGCAGCACATACTGCCAGTACTATTCTCATCGTTAAACCTCCTGTTAAATTATTTTCTTTTGATACTTATACCACACAATTTATTCACGGTAAAGCCCGCCCCAAACAAAAAGTTCCTGCCCTTACAGCGCCTCCGGTATGGAGGGATGCAGCTATACTACAACAAGCTCAACAACCACAACCTGCACTATTCAAATCAGAGGATGAAAAAAGGCCCCTCACGAATCCTGGGCCTTTTCAACATGCCGGTTGTTCTTTGTGTGTTCTTTTAATTTAAATGCCCATGGTACCTGCAGTGACCGGTAATCCGATATTTAAACCGGCCCTTCACTCACGACCCTTGCGCCGGTCATAGAATGAACCGCCTTTGTGCTTGAATTTTCCCTTGTCACGGCCATGACGATCCTCATAAGGACGTGCCGGGCCGCTGTCACCTTCGCGGGGACTATCATGATCATGGCTGCGCCGGCCAAAATCACGGTTGTTTTCCCCCGGCCTTTTCCCGAAATGTCGCCCCCGGTCCGCACGTTTTTCTCCATAGTTACCATCATGCTCTCGCGCGGCATGACGCCGCGAAGGGCCGGCGGAGCCGAACGGTTTTGAAAAATGCCTCTCACCGGAAGTCCGTGGCTGTGACTGGCTGATCAAAAGATCAATCTTTTTCTCCAGAAATGCCAGCTGCTGCTGCATCCTTTTGATGAGAGCTATGACATCATGTCCTTCCTGCTCCTGCCGAAATGAATCGTTATGTTGCGATCCTTTTTTCATTGGCACGCTTTCCTTTCTCCAGACAACAAATCTGCCGGATACATACAATCCAACATACAAAGTCTCTAAAAATCGGTCTCACCACAACATTTGTCCGCATATGCTTTCTCTATTTATACCAGTATCGATACTATTGGCAAGGAAAACTGTTGCACTGCCCGTTATCTGGGCTCACCTTCATTGAATAATCTTCCCATATGATATGACAGTAAAATATTGACTTTTAAAAGAAATAACTGTAGTTTTTGCTTGAATATTTGCTGTGTACAGGTAACGCGGTAATTAGTGTAAAACAATTATTACTTTTGATTGTAAATTTAAATAATGGTCCAGCACAAGGATGGTGGAAACATGATAAAAACATTACCAAAATTGTTTAGAAAACCATATACGAAACATACGACGGTTATTAGCATCCCCTTCATGTTCATACTGTCGATTGTCTTGGCATCGTCTGTTTCGGCAAGCGCTGTCTTATTCGAGAAATCATGCGGGAGTGATAACATCAGCGGCAAAAAAGTTCTGGTTGCCTACGATACAAAGCACGGATCAACAGCCATGATCGCGGAAACAGTGGGTGATGTGCTGTGTGAGAACGGGTTTCAGACGGATATCAGACCGGCATTGAATATCGACGACATTTCGCCATATGACGCAATCGTGCTTGGAAGTCCGATGTACTATGCTACTTTCCTTCCCGGGGCATTAAGCTTTTTAGAACGCCACCAAACCCTGCTGGCGACTAAAGATGTAGCAGTCTTTGCTGTCTCAACCTCTGTCAATAAAGAGACGGGCATGGTTGAGGAAAATCTTGCCCGCCTGGTCAACGCATCCGTCCTTAGGAAATATCCCGAAATACAGGTTTTAGAACCAATCGGTCTGATGCCCGGAAAATTCTTTTTTCAGGAAATATTTCCGGTTGAAATTATAAATCTAAAATTAACCGGTTTTGAAGAAGCGGGGGATCTTCGCAACTTTGACATCGTGAGATCATGGACCGAGGGCATCGCCGGTCTTCTCAAATAGCTGTCACACCTTTTCACATAATTGCAGGGTTATACTGAATAGAGCGGGTAATACAAAACAATTGACACCGGGATACATATGAGAAAATGGATTTTTACCATCGTGGTTAGCCTTTTTGCCTGTTACGGTATTACCTCTGCCGGCGATCAGGATGATCGTGACCCAGTCAGGACCCCACTGCCGTCTCAAACAAACATAGGGGTCACATGGGGAGAAGAAGGTTCTGAAGAAGGCCAGTTTAAAGGACCAAGCGGCATTGCAGTAGATTCCGCCGGGAAAATATATGTTGCCGACACCGGCAATGACCGCATACAGGTGTTTAACAAGCGCGGTCGGTTCATAACGGCGTGGGGCTCTGCCGGGAAGGACGAGGGCAACTTCGGAAGCCCGGGAGATGTCGCCGTGGACCTCGATGGATATGTGTATGTCGTGGACCCGGAAAACTTTCGCATACAGAAGTTTGATGCAGACGGAAACTACCTGGCGGCATGGGGTCCTGACAACGAGCCCGGCGCGGGATTTATTCGGGAGCCGGTGGGCGTTGCGGTTGATACGGTCGGCAATGTCTATGTTGCGGACGCGTGGCAGTCACTTATCCTGAAATATGACCCTTCCGGAAATTTTATCACTGCCTGGGGAGACACCCCGGATGAGAATGGAGGCATGTTCTCATTCAGGCCCACCTATCTGGCTCTTGACTCCGCGGGGAATGTGTTTGCAACCGATTACTATAATAACCGGGTACTCAAGTTCGATGCCACCGGCGCCCTCATTGACACCTGGGGAGTCAAGGGAGGCGGCCCGGGAGAATTTTCATATCCTTCGGGGATAGCGATTGACGCCTCTGACAATGTTTTTATAGCGGATACATTTAACCATCGCATACAGCAGTTTGATAATGCCGGTAATTTTATTTCCGAATGGGGCTCTGAGGGAAACGGGGACGGTTCCTTCAACCTGCCTTTCGGAGCAGCGACAGATTCATCCGGCACCATCTACGTCGCGGATACATTCAATAATCGAATCCAGGTGTTTGATTTATCCGATAAGCCCTGCATGTTCTCATCGATTTTCGGGGAAACCGATGTGTACACCCAAAAAATGAGGGATTTCCGTGACAGATTTCTCGCACAGAGCGCTACCGGCCGACGGCTGATCAGTCTCTATGTCAGAACATCGGCTATAACTGAGCCCTTGATCGAGAAAAGTCCGCTGGCCAAGACAACAGCACGCATCATGCTGAAACCCCTTGCCGCCGGCATCGATCTGGTGATCCCGTAAACGGTTTGCTCGGAATGGCGGATGGTTAAGCGTTTTGTATTACCATGGCACTATATGCAAACAACAAGATACATAACAATGCAAGAAAGGAGGATGTGATGAGAAAAATTGCTTTAAGTGCAACCTGCTTTATGGTCTGCTTCATGCTGCTGATACCTTTGGCGCGGGCCGAGTCGGAGTATGTGGATGGGTGGCTCGGTTCCTGGACCGTAATCATGGATGACGGATCAACGGTGACATGGGAAATAACCGAGACCTGGGTCAGCGATACCGGGAGGAGTCACATAGCCTATGGCATTAAGAATCCCGATGCCGTGGAGTTTCAGATTTATTACAGCACCTTCTTCTCCAAGCATTTTTACATCGAGGCAGACCATGATCTAACGGTCTATGATCTTCCTCAGGATTTTGCTGAATATACCGAGCTTGTTCCCGCCCGCGACTTTCAATCCTTTACGACAAAGCCGGGCAAGTACCCGATAGCTTCCGGATACCAGGGAACCGAACCACCTGAACCTGAGCCCTGCGCTGCATCATATCTGTTGGGCGCTGATGACCCGCGGCTTGATATCTTGAGGCGGTTCCGTGACGAGAAAATGGCCGCCAGCGAGGCCGGCATCAGCATGATCGAGCTGTACTATGAAACGAGCGATGAGCTTATCCGGCAATGCGAAGAGAATCCTGCCCAAAAATTTTCACTGAAGTTGATGCTTGAGGCGGTTATACCGGTTATTTACATTGTATTGTAATAGTTCCGAGGATCATTGCCGGTGAATGAAAGCCGCTGAGATATGATCACGCGTTTCAGCGGCTTTCTTACTTTTTGAAGGGGGGACCTTCATGAAGAAAATATGTTTTTTATTGCTCTGCTCCCTGGTGCTATGCAGTCAGATTACGGGTTGTCAGCAAACCGGCGAAGTGACTGATGTCGACGGCAATGTTTACCGGACTGTGATTATAGGCGGGCAGGAGTGGATGGCAGAAAATCTAAAAACCACCACATACGACAACGGCGACCCGATACCCAATATCATTGATAGTGACGAATGGAGCGCCTTGGCAACAGGGGCCTGGTGCTATTACGACAACGATGAGGCCAACGATGCCGTTTACGGCAAGCTGTACAATTGGCATGCTGTAGTGGACCCTCGCAACCTATGTCCTGCTGATTGGCATGTTCCCAGCGACGAAGAATGGACCGCGTTGACAGATTATCTGGGCGGCGAATTGGAAGCCGGCGGTAAAATGAAAAGCAAAGGCACCCTGGAGGCAGGTACAGGCTTGTGGAATCAGCCGAATGCCGGGGCAACCAATCTCAGCGGTTTTTCAGGTCTTCCGGGCGGCTATCGTTTCGGCTCCGGGGGATTCGGTTTTATGGGCGAGATAGGCTTTTGGTGGACACCGACGATGGATACCGTCATGCCGGAGCGCGGTGCCTGGGGACGATATTTGAACTACAACAGCGGTACCGTTTTTAGAGGCCACGGCCCCCTGCAGTCCGGGTTCTGCGTTCGTTGCGTCAGGGATTAACGATAGGACAACATCATGCCGGTGCTATAACACCTCGACCGCCGTGCTTTTGAAGGTAACATAAACCATGGTTCCCACATCGAGCTTCATTTCCTGAAAGGAAGCCCTGGTCATCAGCACCTTAAACACTTCACCTGCATTCACGCTTAACCGGACAGCGGCCCCTTCACTGAGCACTTCGGTAATCGTCCCGCGAAACGAGTTCCTGGCGCTTGTGCTTAACGGCTGAAGTGAGACAATGATATCATGGGGATTGATTGCCGTATACGCCTGCCCCTGTCGATCGGCGACGACCTCGATGGTGATCCTGCCGGTATCAAAGAGAGATAGGCCGTTTATTTTTGCCATGGTTCCCTTGTACAGATTTTCCATGGATGTCCGCACGACCTTTCCTCCGAAGAGGTGAATTACATCGTCTGCCATCTTGTAAGCCTGCCGGGTATCGTGAGTCACCAGAAAAACCGTTGTACCATTGAGTTGTCTCACCCGCGCAATGACGTCATCCAGGACCCGGATGCTTTTCTCGTCAACATTAGAAGTGTACTCGTCAAGAAAGATCATCTCCGGCTTTACCGCCAGCGCCCTGGCAATAGCGACCCTCTGCGTTTCCCCGCCTGAAAGCTCCCGTGCCCTTCGTTTCTGAAAGCCATCCAGTTTCACCATGTCCAGGCATTCCCTGACCATTCTCCTCCGCTCTTCCTTTGGTGTTCCGCGAATTTTTAAGCCATAGGCGACGTTGTTCTCGACGCTCATATCAAACAGGATTGGATTCTGGATTACCGTGGTCATCCTGGCGCGGACATCCTTCATGAAGGCGGTATTGCCAAGCAGGTCCTTATTCTCATACAGCACCGTTCCCGCTGTCGGCCTTAAGAGAAGTCCTAAAATATTGAGCAGGGTGGTTTTGCCGGAGCCATTGGGACCCAAAAATGCGTAAATTTTACCCCTGCAAAATGACAGATGAGGCACATCCAGTACCTTGGTGCTGTTATAATAATGAGTAAGCCCTTGTACCTCAAGGAGAGGATTTTCTTTTTGTGTCATGCTCGATGAACCTATTTTGATCTTTGCTGAAGAGAGCGCAGCGCAATATTCACGGAAAGCGCCACGGTGAGAAGAATGATGCCCAGGGCAATCCCCAGGCTGAACTCGCCTTTGCTGGTCTCCAGGGCAATGGCAGTACTGATGGTCCTGGTATAGCCTTTGATGTTGCCTCCCAGCATCATTGCGGATCCCACTTCACCGATGACCCTGCCAAAACCGGCTATAACGGCGGCCATGATGGCATAGCGGGCCTCAAGCAACAGGGTGACTATCACCTGGTGTGAACGGGCGCCGAGGGCCAGCGCAGTCACCTTAACCCTGGGATCAATGCCCTGGATTGCGGCGAAGGAGAGCGCTATCACAATCGGCGTAGCCAAAAGAAACTGGCCGATAGTCATGGCGGCCGGCGTAAAGAGCAAACCGAGCACGCCGAGAGGCCCCTGGCGCGAAACGAAGGCAAACACAAACAGACCGATTACCACGGTAGGTACCGCCATCAGGGTATTAATTACCGTAATCAGGGTCTGCTTTCCCTTAAAATCATACATGCCCAGCAGCAAACTGCAGGGCAGACCCACCAGAGTGGCGAGCAGGATGGCGACCGAAGACACCTGGAGTGACACCAGCGTGCAATGTGTCACTTCAGAATCAAGTGCGAAAATAAGCCGCAGCGCCGTTGCTAATCCATCCAGAATATAGTCCATACCTGACCCCGGTAAAACATATTGCAACGCCGATAAACAAACACCGTGATTATACTCATACTACCGATGACCGTAACGCGCCAGGTACAAAGCACAGTTTCACAAGGGCACATTAAAATCCCGCCCCTGCTGCCCGTACAACCGGCAACCGGGGCGTTTATCCCTTCAATCAAGCCGTCAGCTGCTTTGAAAAATCATGCTTTATGAATGATCGTACCGACGTGCTCTCCTTTAAGCGCCCTGGTAATGGTGCCGCGCTCCAGGCCGTTTATAATCTGTATTTTATGAATGACCTCGCTGTTCTGAAGAATTTCCAGGCAGGGGCGCTCTATGATCAGGTCATCCAGGTTTTTCGCGATGAGCTCCGCTGCGCTTATTTCAGGGATAAATTTGCTCCTGGGATGCTTCTTGGGATCATCAGCATACAATCCCTTTTCATCCTTTATAAAAATGCAGCTCCGCGCGCCTATGAGATCAGCCAGCACCAGGGTGCCGACATCGGTCCGATGAATGGGAATCCGGCCTTTCGCAGGAGGAATGGCAAAGTAGTCGTAGGGCGGCATGCCGTGCATAACCGGGATACAGCCCTGGGCGAAATAGCTGGGCAATTTTACGACTTCATCATGGCCGATTTTTATACCACCCCAGGGATTGAGGAGCGTGGCAATCAAAAGCGCATTCTGTTCGGAAATGGAGCTTCCGAATTTGGCAATAATGCCGGTAGGCATTCCCAGTTCAAGACCGATGGCATAAATATGGCGGCTGCGAGTACCGCCGCCGGTGGTGATGAGCATCTTATGCTTCTTTTTGTTGGCAACAATCTCCTTAATAATGGCGGGAATGGCCTTGATGCCGCGGTCACAGATTGACTGGCCGCCTATCTTCAAGACATTCACCTCCGGGAAGAGCCGCTTTTGGGGGGCAATCTTCAAGCTCTCAATAAAAGACCTTCCCACGAGGCTTTCCCCCATCAGTTTACTCTTGACATGCAAGCGTCGGCTGTCACGCTCTCTTACCAGCGCCATGGTTCACTCCTCTTTATACAAGCATTACCCGGCCTGCACCCATCCGCCGGGCATGAAAGTATCCTCAACCCTGCCACGGCCGCAGGTGATCATAAAATTCGGTATCGTAACTTCGTTTCGGATCTACACCTCTACTTCTTTCTCGTCTCCCTTGCCTGCATGTTTAAGCAAGACCAGTTCCGCGCCGATAGACTGCGCGATTTGCTCCAGTTCCTGCTTGCGAAGGTGCTCTGCATAAATCCCGAGGTCAACGCCTGCTACAGCAACTATCTTGAAACGGGGCTTTTTTTCTTCTTTACCAATCTTGCGGCGCTCACGGTAAAATATTTTGCCTGCCATGGTCTGTCCTCCCTCTCAGTTTTTACTTCTGTTTTTCTCCCCTATGCTTTCCCACCTGTTAACGCCTGCCGGCCGAACCGGAAGAACAGGCACGCACCCCCAAAGACGCGGCCGCAGCCACCCCCTGGTGTGCACCACATCATCGCAACCCGGCAGCATGGTGTCCCTATCCACGGATACCACCCGGATGCCGGAGCGCTCGAGTTCAGACACGGCAACTACATCAGGAAACTTCCGAAGCCTTCCATATTCGATAAACCTGCCGCTCCATCCCGAGGCGGTCAGCCCTACTGCCGCAACGGCACCTATGATGCCGTCATTGGTTCCCCCGTGCCCGGAAACATGGGTTCCGTTTACAGACCCCCGTACTTCCTGCTGGGTGATTACTTTGGCAGTACATAAACGCCCAAGTTCAATTAAACGGGGCAATGCCGGGTCATCTTCTCCGGCAACGCAGAGGCCGGGGTCGCTCCCAAAACTGGATTTCTGCTCAATGTGCTCAATTGCTTTCGCTATGAGATGAGGCACAAGCGACGGCTCAGCAATGTCAATCACCGCACAGGCCGAGCTGTTGTGAGAGGTATAGGGTATGCGATCATCCACTAAAAGCTGCTGGCGAACAACACCCCAGAGGACGCACCCCTCGGGAAGACTGTCTTCAAAATGGCGGACTAATTTACCTGTACCATAAGGTCCGTCGAGGACATCTGTATCATCAAAACCAACATATACACGCATGGCTGACCTTTACATATGAATCATAGCTTAATTTCTCTTTATGTTTAAACCACTTAAGGTGATAAACTATAAAAGATATCATGCTCCCTGTCAAGTGAATTACCCCGCGGCGGAGCTGCGGGGTTTTCTAACACATCGTGTAAAATTAGCCAAACATGTTTGAAATTCAGGTAGGAGCGCATTCATGCGCGATAAATTCGCGGCTTAAAGCCGCTCCTACCGGCTATCATTATTCCCGAGAGATTCATCGGCCCAAGGCTGGTATCTTAGAAAAGCATTTTCACAAGCGGCAACAGGGCATCAGCTGATGTGCGCGCACCGGCCCTCAGATATGGATCAGTTATAAGAAAATAGGATGCGTACGGAGCACAGTGATAGTAAATGCTCATTATATACCTTCCTCCTTCTGTCTTCGCAAGGACTTGATCACGGAATCTTCTGAGCACTTCTATCTTCTCATGGCTATCACTGAAAATAACTTCAGCGGGGCAGGTAATATCCTCCCGGGTACTGATTTCCAGATACGGCGCGAAGTCCAGTGGATCTTCCGACTCCCTGGAAGCGATATTCTGGTGCGTGTACGGATCCTGGTGCTCGTCATAAAACCTCAACATGACGCCATTGTCCCTGACCTTATCAAGATTGCCTTGAGAAGATTGGTAACATCGAATCCATTCGCATCAGCGGGAGGTTCCCATTCACGGCCTCATTCCAGTCGCTGCCTTCCGGAAGCACTGCCCGGCAATATACCGAATCATCCCAATTTCCTCCACCCAAGGCTGTTCCAGGTATCCGCGTCTTCATCAAATGGCTCATTCAAGGCATAAAATGCCACCTGGCCTCCTTTACCACCTCCGCAGTGCGAGCATCCCGAAAAGTATATTTTTGCATTCTTGATATCTGCGATAGCCAAATCTTCCGGGAGGGCAAATAAAAAAAGGGCCCTGCCTATGCCATGATGTGTGTTGTTGTTGGTTGCCACCAGCAATCTGTCCTGATAATTAAGATTTTCATCGGGATACCACTCATCGATATGCAGATCCGCGGTGTCCTGACAAATTATTTCAGCAGCCAGCATATTCTCCGCAACAGGCTCATCATTAATGCCGTGCGACAACAAACTCAATCGCAGTTCTCATCATTTCTCTCCCTTTGCGCCATTTCATTCTACAATATCCTCTTCTCTCAATTCAATGGTACCTCTGTTCATGTATTTAACGTTGTATGCCTGGCCTATCCGCCCCCCTATGGTATCACTCTCCCACCCGGTGAGAAGCTCATAGGTAGGGGACTGATAGAGATACCCTTTTTGCATGTCCGGCCAGGGGGGAAGTCCCGTATCCCATCCGCCGACAACGATTCCCCTTGCCAATGAATAGTTGTCGCTTGCAATCAGATTGTAAAAGTAGTTCTCAGGCTCATCCGTCAATGCCGACTTGGTGACAATATCCGAGAGCAAAACGGCATCCTTCTCCTTAAATGTTCTGACCTGAAGCCCCTTAAACGCCACAGACGCGGACTCATCGCCGTGCTTGACGGTAACAGTTTCTTCACCCCTCCAGAATCTCACCACCTCAAAAAGCGCTCTGCCGGCGGACGATTCGTCACCGGTGGTGACGGTGATATCATGCAGCCCCGCTTTTGCCGTCTCTCCGATCACCACCCATGCCCAGATGGCAGTCTTTGAGATGGGAAAGGAAAATACGGTAAAAATATTTTCATCGTCAAATGAAACCTTCGATTGCGGAAAACGGAAGTGCGTTCCTTCACCTTTTATAACTACAGGTTTCATCAAAGGCATATACCTGACATCCCGAAAATAAAAAGGGGAGGCACTGTCCGGATACACGGAGGTAATGGCAGAGGTTACAGTGGTGAAGTGCCAGATATCACCATGGGTTTCCGCCCCATAATTGTCTCTGGCCACAATTTTCCAGCTATAGGCAGTGCCAAGTGACAGTACGGGAAGCTCATAGACAGTCGCAGCCTGGTTTTCTGAAACCAGAGCAGGCTCATCCCCGCTCCCGAAATAGACATCATATCGGAGGGTATTATCCTGATCCGGATCGTCACAGCTCCAGCTTAAGGAGGTAGTGACCACTACTCCCTCTGCACCGCCAGCGGGTGAAGGATCAAAGGGGGCATTGGGAGGATCATTAGGAGGCGGCTCCAGGAAATCTATTTCCAGATAAGGATGGCGGGGCGGGTCATAACCGGATGAATCCCTGCCCGCACAATTCTGCCAGCTTCCTGCCCCGTCTTCGAGTGGATGCTTGATTAATAATCCATAATCCCTGGCATCATCAAGCCTGCTTTTTATCAGTTCCGTGACATCAATGGTCAAAGGACCCCACTCAGAACCGAGCGGGAAGGTACCCGCCACCGAAACACTGCTATCATAATCACCCCCGGGGAGTGACCCAACGGTTTTTGGATGAGTCGGCATCATACGCAAACTGGTTCCAGGTTGCGCCGTTGTCTGGTGTTGGATCGTTGTAACGGAGGCAACTCCCCTCAATCCAGTCCTGAGTTACGGCATACATCTCAAAATCGGTTTCCGCGCCTCCACCGCTTGTCCATGGAGCACTGTAAAGCACTATTCGCGTCCTGAGATATTGGAGGCTTCAACCCATGACGGGATGGAAAACTTTAACAGGGCTCTCGTCGGCTGCTCGCTATCAGCAATCAGCAGTCGATCGCTTCCCCCGAAATTGTCATCCGGATAAAGGGCATCAATATAGGCATCTTTTTCGCAGCCAAAGGTGGCAGCCCAGGAAGTATGGATGAGATAAAACAAAAGAGCAGTATCAAAGGAAACACATGCTTATTGTTTTTTTTATCCTTCCACAATTCTCATGAAATAACTCCCTTTATTAAGAAGCAGCATATCAGTTATTCTTTTGCAATGATAATTTTTGCTCCGCCCATGAAATGGGGTATCTCGGCACCGGAGGTATTATAGAGCGTAACCTGGGGAACCAGATACATGGCAGTGATGTATGAATCTTCCGGTATGCTCAAAACGGCAGAGCCTACTTTAACTTTTTCCCCGCTGAGGCCGTTTATACCATCTTCCCGGTATTCAAGAACTCCGCTGGCGTTATCCGCCAGGTTCATTTGTATTGTACCGCCTAGTTCGCCCTGCTCAATTTGAATCCCCTCGCTCACTGTATCTGCGTCAATCACCTCTAAAAGCACAGGGGGCGTATCTTTATTATACTTCATGGTTAAGCTTACTGCATCTAGTCCCTGAATTTTGTTCACGTAAAAATCAACCCTGCGACTGCCCTCCCGGGGTTACCCGGGAATCACTCGCCTCTACTGTGATTTGCTGGTAATTACCGGCGGGCTATCGGGAAGAATTTCAAAGCTGTCGATGCATTCACCCGCCTGGTTATAGGTGGTAACATGCATTCTGTTATTCTCCAGCCTACAGCGGCTGAAATTATATGTTTTCAGAAGGCCAGGGTCATTCCTTCAAGAGGCAACCCATAATCATATGGCTTTTCCCCGCCGCCGGCCGACGTGAGATAGTGGGTGTTATTCCTGATGTGATGCTGATAACTGTGGATATCGCCACTTACCACAAGATCTACCCCGTACTTTTCAAAGAGGGGAACAACCGATTCCTGCAAATATGGAATGCCCCCTGTATCACTGGTTGTTGAAGAAAAAGGAGGCACATGATGGGACACAAGGGTAAAACTTGCATTGCTATTGGCCGCTAAATCCTGTTCCAGCCATTCCAGCTGTTCACTGTCACCTTCATCAATTTTACACACCACAATATGTGCGGAACCCCAGTCAAATGAATAATTAACGCCTCTCCCGCCAAGAGATGAAAAGTAGCGGTAATAGAAGGGCGAATCCTCCTCGTGATTACCCATGGTGGGGTAAATAGGGCAGTGCAACAACAGATCATGCATGGGCGCCCACCACTCTTCTCCCCAGCATTCTTCTCTATCCCCATCAATCACAAAATCACCGGCGTGGAGGGCAAACGATGCATCAGGTACAAGCGAGACCATCTGATGCGCAATTTCTTCCGCTACATCAGTACCGGTACGGGAATCACTCCATAATAGAAAGCTAAAGGGCTCATTAGCCGCAGGTGGGGTGATAAATCGACCGTAGTTTTCAGCCCCATTAACGCTATAGAAATATTCAGTTGCCGGAGCAAGATCAGTAAAGGGGACTTCCACATGCCTGAGTTTTCCGATCCACTCTTTTTCTTCCCAGGCAACGATGCCGGTCCCGTCAGCCGGTAGCATCGCATATGGCCCGTAAACCACATTGGTCGGGGGTAGTATAAAATTTTTAAATGAAGACGGATCAGTAACCATCTGCACCCGATTTGCATCAAACACATCCTGGCATCCTGACAGCATGCCTAAACACATCAAACCAACGGCTACTCTCATAAGTAACGGTTTTTCTCCGTTTAACCGGCCGCTTCTTATCATAAACAACACCCTATACGTTTACAGCGGCAATGCCGCTGTAATTATTCTTTGTGCTCGTATAACATGCTTGTATTAAAATCATTTTAATACGAGCCACTGCACCAATCTCCGGAAGCGCAGGTTGGACAGTCGTTACCTGCCGCCCCTCTGCCAAAATCTGATTTGAAAAGAAATGCATCAGCTCCATCAACATCCCCATCGCAACTAAAATCTCCCTGGCAGTAATTAATTGCTGTACAGGGGTTGCTAATTAAGCTCCTGCCATAATGTGTTTTGAAGCTAAAAGCATCGGTGCCATCTACATTCCCATCACAATCAAAGTCCGATTCACATTCACAGGCATCACCGAGGGCATTGCCCCCCGGGGGGTAGCTGTCTTCCTGGCCCGCATTCGAAACGTTCGGGCAATTATCAACCCCATCAAAAACACCATCACCATCGAAATCAGTTATCTGATACTCTATAATAAGGGCCGGCTCTCCGGAAAGAGGAATGCCATCCCGGTTATGGCAAGCAATACAGTTAAATGATTTACCCTCGTCGCGCTCAGGTGGTAAGGATCCATGACAGGAGTGACAGGATGCTGCATTGGCATTGGAGCTAAATTCAGAGGAGAGTGATTTTGTGTAGCCAGCATCTGCCCGAAGCAAAAGACCATAAGATTCGACGCTATCTTTAAGCCTTCCTGTTTCGTCACTCACCAGGGAGGTAATGTCCATAACCACCCAGTCCGGGATATGGACCGCTTAAAGGAATTAGCTGCATAAGTACCCTGATCATAATCTCCGCCCGGATACGTCCATAAAACCCCTGTTGCTGAGGAGATCCATGTAGCAGAGGCTTCATCCCAAGCTTGCAGGAGAGGGTGGATGAAATAGCTACCTGTAGTATTATTGCCATGAATAAGAAAAGTTAATTGTGCGCTCTGTATTGTGGCCTCATCCGGAAGCGGCGTTGTATCAAAATGCAATAATCCATACGCACTTTTCCCCGTCATGCCGCTTATGAGAAAATTCCACCTTCCCCCAAAATTGCCGTTCGGACTGATGGAATCAATATAGGTGTCCTTATCTACCTGCAGGGTTAGCAATTCTGCAGAGGCTAAAGGCACACTGATAAGCCATAACACAAGTAGAAGAATAAAAACTACTTTCTTCATTTTTAAGGTTTACACCGTATTATTCGAGTGATTCCTTCATATCATCCAGAAACACATTTAATATCTCTTTTAGTTCATCCTGCAGCGACGGGTCATTTTCAATCATTCTCGCTATAAAAGGACTCCATGCATAATATAGTTGGACTATTTCCCGACCTTCAGGAGTGCCCTGCAAGATATTATCCCGAACATATTTTAAAATCACCACCTCTTCAGAGCCTTCACCATATATGTTTTCTACCGGACAGGGTGGTCTCCTGGATGTTGTCGTTGAACTGGTTATGACGGATGTTGTATCTTCGAAGATGGTGGTGGTTGATGAGGTGGAAACAAAACTGCTGGTAGTGGAACTGACCGGGATGGTAGTGGTACTGGTTTCAACCGGTTCTGATGTGGTTGTTGATGAAGTGATGTCTGAATATTCAATATCGAGATAGGGGGCAAAATCCTGCGGATCAACAAATTCTCTGGAAGCAATATTCTGATAATTGTCGATGCTCTCATTTTGCAATCTCATCAGCAGACCGTTATCCCTTAGCTTATCAAGATTTCCTGCTGCAAGAGTCGTCACATCAATTGAAGTTTCCCAGTCAGAACCGGCGGGGAGATTTCCTGACGAGGATATGCTGGAATCATAATCACCTCCGGAAAGTGTATTCCATGTATCACTTCCCTCACTAAAAGATTCATTGAGCGCATAGCAAGTAACGTTTATCGCATCACCACCACCGGTATGGTAAGAACCTGAGAGATAGAGTGTAGCAGAGGTAATTTCAGAAGCATCAATCTCTTCGGGGATATCAAACCTAAAGAGTCCCCGTGCTATCCCCTTTGAAGGATGATAGGAAATAAGAATCCTCGTTCTATAATTCATGTTCTCATCGGGTGCATACTGGTCAATATACACATCCGAAATAGAGGGGCAGATTACCGCCCCTGCCGGCGTTATATACACAACAAAGACAAGTAAAGAAATAACGAGAACGACATTTGTCATTGTCATCTTCATGTCAGGATACCTCATCTACTACGGCATGGATGTTTATTAGTGTTTTCATCGCACATCACATATCACACATTGCACATCGCTTTTAATAAATACACCACGGATCAGTTGTACAAATTGGGCATGCATTAATTATCTTGCTTCTTCCAAAATCCCGCTTGAATTGGGTGGCATTTGATCCGTCTACGTCGGTATCACATTCAAAGTCACCATTGCAGGGAAGCGCATTGGTACAGGGATCGCTGATTTTACTTCTGCCGAAATCCATCTTGAAGGTACTTGCATCGCTGCCATCCACATCCAGGTCTCCATCAAAATTTCCTTCACACTCACAGGCATCTCCGCAGCCGTTGTCCTGCGGAGGATAGGAGTCTTCCTGCCCTGCATTGGCATTATTGGGACAATTATCGCATACGTTTCCAACCCCATCACCATCCCCATCTTCCTGGCCGGCGTTGGCAATAAGTGAACAATTATCGCACACGTTTCCAACCCCATCAGTATCCCCATCTTCCTGGCCGGCATTAGCGATGAGGGGACAATTATCGCACGCATCACCCAGGCTATCACCGTCCGTATCTGCCAGTTCAATCAGGAGATAGGCAGCAACATCACTCTCATCGTAACATTCCCGTGATGCCATATGCTGATGAAGGTTTGTTCCTGATTCGGACTGTTTTTTCATGAGTATCCCGTTATTCCTTACCTTGGCCAGGTTTCCCGCCAGAAGATCAGTCAGATCGATTACCGCCCTCCAGTTAATGGCAGGATTTCCGACGAGGGTCTGATAGATAGTTCCTGAAGATACGACACTTGTATCATAGCCGCCGCCTGCCAGGGTATCCCACGTAACCGTCTCCTCGTTGAAGGGAGCGTCCAGTGCTAAAAAATCAACGATAAACTGGTATGTCTTGAACGCATGCTCTGAACCGGAGAGGAAGATTTTTGCACATTTTATATCCCCGGCAAGAATACCCTCCGGAATTTCAAATTTCCACAGTCCGCGCGCCCTCCCATAGGAAGCGTGCCATGAAATCATTACCCGTGTCTTCCAGTTGTAGTTAAGATTGTGTTCACCGTCCACCAGCGATTCATCGATGAAGGTGTCGGCTATAGCGGGACACAGGTAGGTCGTTTCGGGCGAGCCGAGATCAACATTCAGCTGAAGATAGGGCTGATCAGATGTATTATCCCGTGAATTTACATTTTTGAAGGCATTCAGTGCTTCATCCTGCATTTTGAGCAGAACCCCGTATTTCCGTATGGTTTCCAGATTGTTGGAAAGCAGAGTGGTGATATCAATGCTATTCCAGCCGGCCACAATAGTTGCCGAGGTATAAGCGCTTGCATTATAATCTCCACCCGGTGCTACCCACGGCAGCATACTTGCTGTCCCACCGTGATTATTCCAGGTTGCTCCCCAGACAATCTGAGTGGTATCCGGCTTGGAAAGGTCCTTCTCAAACCATAAATCCGGAGGGGTTACCGGGTGAATATTAATGTCAATCGAGGGTGATCCGGTACTGCCTCCATAAAGATTTAAATAGGCGCTCTGTATCTGACTTGCCGAAACAAATGGCGGTATATTTAACCGGATGATGGATCTTACCGGTCCGCCCGCTCCGACGCCTACCATCTTAAGCGTCGTAGCCGTCCCATAATTTGTGTCCGGGGTAGCCGAATCAAGCCGGGTATCCGCCATCGGTGTACAGTTGTAAGTTGTTGCGGCAACTATTGCGTAGTTGAAAACGAAGAACGTCACCACAAACATGATGATTACGAATAGGATCCTTTGCATTTTTTGCCTCCTTTTTGAAATACTTCTCTTGCACTCTGCGATTACTTCGTCGCCTATTGCCTCGCGATGGCACAACTGTAAATTCTCAATTGATTATAAAAAATTATGACAATAAATAGTAAAAAATTCTCCCTTGCGCATTGCGATTGAATTCCGGCAATCCTGCACGGGCAAAATAGCGATAGTTCATGATGCCTTGTAGCCATGTGGCAAGGGGAACTGAAGAACCACATGGCATACAAGGCACTGAACTATTAAAACGTCTACAATACTTTATCCAAGAATCTCCTGAAAAATGTTAATGATATAGTCACCACGGTAACACATTACAGTTTATAAAGGATTTGATAGCTACCCTTTAAAACCAGACTTTAACTGTGGTGCCCCAGTGCTAATAGTTGCACCAATCCGGCTGCGCACAAACAGGCGTCGTCGGACACGCATCACTGAACGAACTCCTGCCAAAATCAACCTTAACCCTGTTCGCATCAGTCCCGTCCACATCTCCGTCGCATTCAAAATCGCCCCGGCAGGGATTCAAGTCATTACAGGGGGCAAAAAACTGCCCTCTGCCGAAATAGAGTTTGAATGTTGACGCATCTGAACCATCGACATCTCCATCACATTCAAAGTCTGCCTCACATTCACAGGCATCACCGGTTCCATTACCCCCGGGCGGAAGGTTGTCTTCCTGTCCGGGATTGTAATTGATGGGACAGTTGTCTACGCTATCACCCCATTCGTCACTATCTGCGTCATCAGCATCGTTACAAGCATCCCCCACGCCATCACCGTCCGCATCCTCCTGACCGGCATTAGCTACTACAGGACAGTTGTCGCAGGCATCCCCCAGGACATCCGTATCGCTATTTGCCTGATCGGGATTCGCAATCAGCGGACAATTATCACAAACATCGCCCACCAGATCCGCATCTCCATCTTCCTGACCGGGATTGGCAATCAGCGGGCAATTATCACAGGCATCACCTACCAAATCAGCATCTCCATCTTCCTGACCGGCGTTGGCTACGAGCGGACAGTTATCACACGCATCACCTATCACATCAGTATCTCCATCTTCCTGACCTGCATTGGCAATCAGCGGGCAATTATCGCAGACATCACCCGCCGCATCAGCATCGCCGTCTTCCTGCCCGGCGTTGGCTAAGAGCGGACAGTTATCGGAGGTATTACACACAGTATCCGAATCGGTATCCGCCACATCAATCAGCAGGTAGGCGGCAACATCACTGTCATCGTAAGACTCCCTGGATGCTATATTTTGATTTGTATTTGTCCCTGTCTCTTCCTGCAGTTTCATCAATATCCCGTTATCCCTCGCTCTTCACCAAGTTCCCCGCCAGGAGGTCGGTCACGTCAATCTCCGCCCTCCAGTTATATGCGGGATTACCAAGCAGGGTCTGATAAATCATCCCCGATGAGACTACCGTTGCATCATAATCGCCACCCGGGGTTGTCCATGCCACACCGGTATCCGACTCATCCCAGGTTGCCTTCTCCTCCTTTAAAGGCACTTCGAGCGCATATAAATCAACATTAAATTGCCTCGTCCTGAAGGCATGTTCGCACCCGGAAAGAAGAATTTGCGCACACGTGATATCCTCAGCCTGGATTCCGGCGGGAATCTCAAATTTCCAAAGCCCGCGTGCTCTTCCATAGGTCGCGTGCCTGGAAAGCAATACCCTGGTTTTCCAGTTGAAATTGAGATTATGATCGCCGTCCACGAGCGATTCATCCATGTACACATCAGCAATGGTGGGGCACATATACGTAGTATCAGCCAAACCGAGATCAACATTCAGCTCAAGATAGGGCTGATCAGTCGCGTTATCTCGGGAGTACATGCTCTTAAAAACATCCAATGATTCGTCCTGCAATTTGAGCAAAACACCGTACTTTCGTATGGTATCCAGGTTACCGGTGAGCAGGGCTGTCATATCAATACTATTCGGCCCGGCCACAATAGTTCCGGAAGCGTACGCGGCCGCATTGTAATCTGCCCCCGGTGCCACCCAAGCAAGGCCGCTCGCAGTTCCACCGTAATCATTCCAGGTTGCGCCCCAGACAATCTGAGTTGTGTCAGGTTTGGAAAGGTTTTTCTCAAACCACAGATCCGGCGGGGTTATGGGGTGAATGTTTATGTCAATTGATGCTGTCCCAGAGCTGCGCCCATAGACGTGCAGATAGGCGCTCTGTATCTGACTCGCCGAAACAAAGGGCGGTATGTTGAACCTGATGAGAGATCTCACCGGCCCATCAAGCCCTACCATTAAAAGGGTTGTACCTGTCCCGAAATTCGTCGTCGGGGCTATTGCATCAATCCTGGTATCTGCCATCGGCTTACAGGTATACGTAGTTGTGGCAGCCATTGCAAAATTGATTGCATAAACCGACGCCACGAGCACGAGCATTATTGATAGTAGCTTTTTCATTCTCATCCTCCTTTAACACGCAATAGATTTAGTCTGCCCCTCACCCTAACCCTCTCCCCCGAGGGTAGAGGGAACTTTTTTAACCTCCTCTCCCCTAGGGGGAGAGGATTGAGGTGAGGGGGAAACAAAGTACTGATACCAATTGTCAACAATTAGCTCAAAACCTCTCCGTGGACTCCTTCTGTACTATTACTGCTGTTCACCTCCTTTCTCTTTTAATTTACTGAAGTCCACATTTTTTGAATCAAAGACATTACATAATGATACACCCAACGCTTCACAGCTCTATGGAGTAGTCACATAGCCGGAGTATAAAAACATGCCGGTCAGCCGGTAATTGTAAAACGTCAAAGCCCAGCCGCTGATAAAATCCGAAGCGACTACCCCTGTTACCAGTAAAAAGAGGTCATTGGTATTCTTGTAATTTGGCGCCCAGTATGCCGCGGTAAAAGACTGCCCCACGGGAAGATAGATCCCGAACCCGTCATAGGCATCTATGAACATGGACAGGTTTGCTTCAAAGGACATCGTGGCTGATGTCTCTTCAGTGTTATACATATAGATAGTGTATTTCATCCCTGCAAAATTATTTGCCTCAGCTTGAGGCGCCATCGCAAAAAGCCCTGTTATGGTAAGCAACAAAAATACACTTATTTTTTTGTATGGATTCACGTTTATTTCCTCCGTACCTGACTTGTTTATTCGTGCGATGCGGCGAAGATCTTCCTGCTCACATCCCTTTTGCTGATGTCCTGTTCAAACAGGCAAAGCGTATTCCGAAGAGATTGACTGCTCACCTTTTTCATTTTTTCTATTAATGATTCAATGCTCCTGTGTTGTGACCTGCTCAGGCTGGACGGCCTTGCCCGCCACGATATTTTCCAGAGACTGGGGCAAGAGCATTCACTGCCTTAAATGCCATGCTTCTTATATCCCGATTCAACAGAAGCATCGTGACTATCTCTGAGGCATGCTCATAATACCTTTTGACATAAGCTCTTCCCTCAGCGCTTCTCATGAGAACCTTGTCCCGGTAATTCCTTAACAGGGAAAGCTTCTGGAGATCGGCCGGGAGCATCATTTCGATCGGACAGGTGTCTTCAGCCTGGGGCAGACTGAAGTTGACCGTTTGCTCAGCATCCTTGGCAACGGTTACAGATTGGCTTTGCGATTGGTAACCGGCAGCAGACGCCCTGACGTGTAGGTGCCTACTTTCATCCCATTGATGGCAAAGCTTCCCGCGCTGTCGGTTGTAGCAGAATATCCTCCTTTATGGTCGAGATAGACGCGTTTTCTATCGGCAGGGCTTGTATCCTGATCTATCACTTCCCCTTGGATTCCGCCGCTGGCAAGGTTGCCATAGATAATGATGGACTTGTCATCAACATAGTCCCATCCCCCTTCGTACCAGTTAAAGTCCGAGGTGCCCTCGGGCAGAGGCTCTATCCTGATGGCGACTGCAGTGCGTGCCGAGAAGCCTGCATTGTGATCGAGGCTTTCGTCAAAAGGCCAGACAACATCCTGGTTTTCAGCTGTTGACGACTGATCAGGCGGACAGGGAACCATTTGCGGCGGCACTGACCTGAAAGGGCCTTCCCGGTCAAGCGGGATTCTATTTTCTTCATCAAGATAGCCCGGCTCCAGATATGCCCCATCTCTCTTGTAGGCTAGTATAAATTTCAAACCGCCTTCAACCGTTACGGGGTCACCATTGTTACGCCCCGTAGTGGACGGTGCAGAATAATCACACCACCCCCCGTTTGCTTTATCTGCCTGGACATCATAGTAATACTGAGCCTGGGGATAGGTGCCATCTATATAATAGTACTCACCCCCCGGCTTCAGTACGTAGGTGTAGGAGTATCCATCGGGGGCAAAAACAGTTATTGCACTTGTTGTTTCTTCAACCATTCCCGCATCCCGCAGCAAATCAAGCATGGGTACCCCCTCATACTCACCATACCAGTCCCCAGAGCGGCTTGTGTTCATGAGTAAAAACTGACTGTGGTTCCGCAATGCTTCCAGTTCACTCAGGGTATAGGTCACTGACGGGGCGGGAATTTTAGTGGGATCATCTGTGGCATCCCCCGGGTAGCTCAAAGCATTTATCTCCTGCCTGTTGCTATAGCCATCCCCATCAGAATCTCTTCCGTCTATGGAAGCAAATGCTCCCGAACTTCTTCCAGCGGAATTGTAATCAGCACCATACGGGTTCATGGTTTCCTTAATGTCGCCGCTGCCGTCATATCCATAGGTCAGATGACACCACTGGCAGCTTCCCACCTCAACCCACTGGCCGGGACTTTTCTCATACTCGCCTCCGGTATGGCAAAGGGCGCAACTGTCCAGCTTGGTTCCTTCTGCAGCCGGATAAACAGAAACAAATTTCGGCGAGTCCGCTTCCCCTTCATGGTGATAGGCAGCCTGAACGAGGCTCACCATACCTGTCAGCATCACAAGAGCAACAACCAGCATCTTCTTTTTCATAAGTATCCTCGTGGGTTACTATAAAAAGTTGTTGAAAAAGTATTTTCCCCAGGCTGGTCAAAAACAGCCAGATGCAAGGCACGCAAAATCCTGAGGAATGAGGCGTACTTTCCTGTACGCTGCAATGACGAAGGATGAGCGTAACGCAGCAGATGGTTGTTTTTCACCAGCCTGCTAGAACTCCAGTTGAAACCTGGTGACCCAGACATTCTCCGTGTCACGGTAGTACGAGTACCCCTCGGGGCTGGTTCCCAGAAAGAGGGGCTGCGCGAACGTGGTGCGGCTGTAGTTGAGAGAAAACCGTACCATGCTGTTGAGATACCAGTTCAAAGCCGCCGTAAATGAATTTGCACGTCTTACGCTTTGCCCTTCGAAAACAAGCTCATCATAGACCACCTGGTCCGCTTCGAACTGTTCATAGCGGAAGCCTATTCCCCAGGCGCCCCATTTCCGGCCCTTAATATCAAAGTTGTTCCTGGGCCTGATTTTCTCCAGCACCCCTTTTGAGATCACCGGCCTTTCTCCGGTGAGCATCAACAGCATGCCCGCGTACCATCCCTTCATGCTGAAATCAAACGCATCCTCATCGGTAGGCAGCACTCCATGGTAATCGTTTCTGATATACTCCCCCATAAGAGCAAGCGGACCGCAGGTGTAAGCCATTTCAAATCCAAACCGCCTCCTGTCGTCAACATCCTGAATAACACGAAACTTGGCCCGCGAATTCACCTCAAAAAAAGTTGTTCGGCCCGGCGTATCAATGTCCACATTCAGGTCCGATGTGTCCAGCCTCGCATAAGCAAAGGATCCCCCGATCTGGAGGTTGCTTATCAACGGAATGTCCAGTTTATGAAATGGCTTCAGTACGAAGCGTCCGGCATACTCTTTATCATCCTTCTGGCTCCTTCTGGTGGCATCACGGCCGTCACCGTTAAATACACCTACCCCGTAGTTGATCATGTCACCGAATAAATTCCCGTGTATCATAATACCCACATCCCGCGCGGGTGTTAGATAATAGGCCATTGACCGCTCATTGAAGGGAAGATATTTGTCTGAAATGAGGTTCTCAAGACTGAACGGTTCTTTAAACTGACCCACCTGGAGCTGCAGGTAAGGAAAGTAATCGAAATTTATCAGGGCATCCACCAGCCGGTCATTGCTTGCACCTTCAAATTCCCCTTCAAATTTATAACCGAAATAGTCGAACATCCTTCCTTCTATAAACAGGCGCGCCCTTCTGATATCAAAATCGTTGTCCTCGGGATAATGTGAGCTGAATGCGATCAGATCAGTTTGAATAACTCCCCCGATCCTGGTATCAAAACTTTTGTCGTTGGTTCTGATATGAACCCCTTCCTCATAGACAACTTTAACTTCCTTTTCCTCTTCCTTGGTAAGTATTCCCTTGACTTCTTTTACCTCTTCTTCCGTTAAGAAACCCTTCTGCTCTAGTATTTCCAATAATTTATCATTGGCAAGGTTTTCAGCGTCAGCATTGCCATTGATAAGAAGAGTATTGAAATCAAGATACAAATAACCAATTGCTGTTCTTATCATAATAGTCCTGCCTATGACGGTGCAACCAAGGAGGAAAGCTTTTTGAATTAATTATTTTTGAAGCATGAGATTGCTTTGTCGCTTACGCTCCTCGCAACGACGTGTCTAGTTATAGACTCGCTCAATATTGCCATTGCGAGCATGGCGCGCCAATCTCACTCTTGAACAGAATTGCCTTCCTGATCAGCAAAAAGGCCAGTCCCGTGTTGACATGGAACTGGCCCTATGGCAGCTCATCTTTCCAAACACGGGAGATAGAACCCTTTCGGGGTCTACCCTGTCGGTTACCCTCCATGGATTATGATCTTTAGGAGTGGTAACTTGCAGATGATATATTTACTTGTCTTAATAAAACCCGGCTAAAAACGTTTGACATATCGGCAGGCACGCATTCATGCGCGATGCATTCGCGGCTTAAAGCCGCTCCTACCGGTTAACAACTTTGTTTTTATTGTACCGGGATTGCATCGGGATAAAAAAGCACTTCTCCTTCTTTTTTAAAGTTGCCGATTAATTTCTGGCACTCCGGTGAAGTCAGCCATCCTATAAAAGCCATTGCCTTGATATAGTTCACCTGCGGATGGCGCGCGGGATTCACGGCAATAACCCCATAGGGGTTATAGAGCAGGGGATCTCCCTCCGAGATTATAATTGAATCTATCTTCGGTTTGTAAGCGACATAGGTTCCCCTGTCAGCCAAGGTATAGGCCATCTTGTCATGCGCCATTTGCAATACTGCCCCCATCCCCTGCCCTGCTTCCATGTACCACTTGCCCTGAGGCACAACACCCGCCTTTGCCCAGATCTCCTTTTCCTTCCTGTGCGTGCCGGAGTCATCCCCGCGGGAAACAAACAAGGCGTTTGATTTCGCGATATTGGAGAATACTTCGGTAATATTCTTCATACCCCTGCATCCCGCGGGATCACCCGCAGGCCCAACCAGAACGAAATCATTATGTGTAACTGCCCGCCGGTTGACTCCATAGCCCTGAACAATAAAACGTTCCTCATCAACGGGATCATGAACGAAAATCACGTCCACATCACCGGTCTCACCCAGTTTCATGGCCTTGCCCGTTCCCACCGCAATAATATCCACTTTAAGGTTAAACATCTGTTCAAAAGGCGGCACAACAATCTCAAGCAATCCGGAATTTTCAGTGCTGGTGGTGGTTGCCATCTTCAGTCGTTCTTCAGCAAAGCTGTTGCCGGTAAAGATTAGAATCGTGCAAACAAGTGCTGCTATGAAAAATTTTGCTCTTCGCGATTTACTCACCATCAACCTCCCTTGTTATAGCGGATGCATTTTATGTTGACGCACATTGAGAATGATCTGGCGCGCCATAAAAAAAGCCAGCATCCGGATCGGGATATGCTGGCTTTTGAAACTCCACATACATCTCCTTTCCGAGCACGGGAGGCAACACTCTTTCGAATGCTACCCTTCGACCGCTCTTCATGACCGTTTGGTTTTAGAAAAAGCGGTTCGGAGATTTGCTTCTATCATCTATTTATTTATCGCTGTTTCTAGTATCATGCTCATAACTTTGTCAAGCTTAATATTACGAATTATTCTTACCGTTCGATGTCAGGCTCATTTCCGCACCTGATAAACCTCTATTTTCCCATGTAATCCAGAAAGCTTTTTCGCACACCCTCGCCCCACAGAACAATGGTATCCTCTATCAGCTCGTTGGTTTTTTCGAGCACGAACAGCACAGAAATGGTCTCCCCGGTCTTTCCCTTGATAATGCCCAGTTCTTCCGCCAACTCTTCCTTCCGTCCTTCACACAGCTCTTTCAATTTCTCCCGGTGAAATTTAAGCGCATTCTCTAATGCCCTGATCCTTTTGAGAGAGGTATCAATCTCCTGTTTCAATTTTATATCCATCTGCCTGTCCACCAGCTTTTTTACCTTTTCCATGCGTGCCTCATAAGTCCTTGGTAGTTATTCACTCATATTACCAACTGAACATCAGCTCTATTCTGAGCACTTGCTTATATCATAGAAGGGTTAAGCGGTAAAGAGCGAAGGCAAATATAATTATACCTCGCCAAATGATAAAACCGCCTAATTTATAGTAAAATCTTATCTATAATAATATATTGTCATTATTTATTCTTGACAATTTTAGTATCATATGATAGAAAAAATACATTACTGTTTAAGTAACAATTTTTAATGACAATTTGAAAATGTCGCAATTTGGAATTTAAGACATATAAAGCAACCAAATATGATGATCAAACAATAGATATCGTTCGCCTTCTAAAAATATACTCTATTTTTTCGCTAAAAATACATCTTTTTACCCATAGACACAAGATATAACTTAAAATAACAATATAATAAAAAGTAAATGCTCTTTCTTTACATTTTAACAATTTTTTGATGTCTCAAATAACTTTAATGTAATTCCTATGGGGGGGTGGTGCACAACTGAAAAAATGAGCGGTCAGCTAAGACAAGAAAATGTATAGATGTAAGGAAGCATTTTTCTGGTTTTTGCAGCAGGTAAGAGAATTTTAACAGGATTACGAAAGATACTTAAACAGCTTCACAAAAGGAATAGTGATTTTTAGAAAACGAAAGGAGGAGAAATGAAAACAGGACTTAGATTTACAATGTTGGGTTTGACCTTTATCTTTGTCATGGTCGGCATTGCCGGCGCTCAGCAGTTGCTGCTTGCCGGGAGCGACAATACCGAAGTTTGTCGAACCGCTGCCGGTTGCAGGCGCTATATCAGTCATTGATGCAACATCCGCAGGCACACCCGCTTATAACATTCACATCAGCGAATTTCAGTCACAGATTCTCCCCCAGGTCATGCCTGCCGGTGTCTGCCCAGCCGGTACCGCGAGCTGGGTGTGGGGTTACCTGACCGATGCCGATCTCCCTGCCGGTAGTGTTGTGCGTCCCAGTTATCTTGGGCCGGTCGTGGTGGCGGAACGTGGTGTCCCGGCATTCCCGTCATATTTTAATGAGTTGCCCCTGATATCAAATGTGCAGCCGCTCCTTCCCATTGATATGACGATTGACTGGGCAAATCCTGAGAATATAAACTGCGCACCTGATCCTGCCGGAAACTACACTAATCCGTTATGCGGCCTGCTGGGTGGTTATACCGGCGCGATGCCCACCGCAACACACATCCACGGGGGCGAGGTACCGCCTGCGTTTGACGGTGGTCCCGATGCCTGGGAAACAGCGACTGGAATCACTGGCAGAGGCTTTCCGGGTAATACGTACACGTATCCCAACGGGCAGCAGGAAGCAACAATATGGTTTCATGACCATGCATTGGGCCTGACCAGGCTGAACGTTTATGCGGGGCTGGCCGGTTTGTACCCAATAATTGATCCGGCAAACCCCCACTTGCCTCCTTGCCGAAGTTTCCTGAGTACGATATCCCCCTCATTCTCCAGGACAGAAGTTTTGATACAAACTGCCAGATTTTCTATAATCTGGCCTCCAACCCCCAGCCGAACCCGACGATTCATCCTTTCTGGATCCCGGAGTTCATCGGAGACTCAATCGTCGTTAACGGCAAGACCTGGCCCTATCTGAATGTAGAACCCCGGCAGTACCGTTTCAGATTTGTGGACGGCTCAAACGCCCGCTTTTATGACCTCTCGATGAGCAAGGGATTAAAATTCCTTGTTATCGCAACTGACGGCGGTTATCTTCAGAATGCTGTTTTAACACCCAATCTGATAATCGGGCCCGGCGAACGTTACGAGGTAATTGTGGACTTCAGGGGTCTGCCACAGGGAACCACAGTGGTTATGTCAAACATAGCGCGCACACCGTTTCCAGGCGGAGCAAGACCTACGCTGGGTGGAACCGACACGATCATGCAGTTCAGGGTAAACCTGCCTCTCAATGGGGTCATACCCGACACAGCTATCGCAGCGGGAACCGCAATACGGCCAACACCCCTCGAGCCGATCCTCAATGGTTTTGATGCAGTAAATGGCATCAAACGCCAGCTTACCCTTAACGAAGTGATTGGTGCCGGTGGTCCGCTCGAACTGGTAGTGAACAACTCTAAGTATAATCTCGCAGGCATTACTCCCGGCTGCCCCACTCCTCTCTGCCGTGAAACAGAGATTCCGGCAGTGGGAGATACCGAGATATGGGAAGTCATCAACATCACTGCTGACGCTCACCCCATGCACACTCATCTTGTGACTTTCCAGATCCTGGACCGCACACCGCTGCAGGCTTCACGGTGGATCAATTTGTATGATGCTCAGCTCGCGGC
Source organism: uncultured delta proteobacterium (assembly GCA_963793865.1). GTDB lineage: Bacteria > Desulfobacterota > WTBG01 > WTBG01 > WTBG01 > CAZWCD01. Next base: position 692,587 of record CAWCBP010000001.1, on the reverse strand, counting down.
CAATGGTGTGCTTCCCGGCGGCGGGCCGCCGAACCAGTACAACATCAAAAATGCTGACGGTGCCATCGGTGGCAATCCCGCAATAGGACCTTACCTGCAGTTGAAAAAACGCAGGTTGCCGCTCCCGTATGAAAAGGGCTGGAAGGACACCGCCATCATGTATCCTGGTGAGGTAACAAGGATAGCGGTCAGATGGGCACCTCAGGATGTGCCGGTTGGAGGCGTTTCGGCAGGTACAAACCTTTATCCGTTTGATCCCACCGAACTCATCAATGGCGTTGGGTATGTATGGCATTGCCATATAGTCGACCATGAAGACAACGAAATGATGCGGAACTACACCGTTGGGGCTGCACGGCAGCTAGTCCAGTAGAAGGTTATCGGTTCATTCCTGTTAACAAAGAGGGGACCTCGGGTCCCCTCTTTGTGTATTAAAACGCTTCATGCGAAAGGAACCTGATGGAGAGTTGTGGTGAAGATGAAAAAAACAATTTAAGGCAATGCAAATATATGTTATGTTTAGTTGGTCCACTTCAGGTACCTGGAAGTTTTTGAATGTGTCTCATTTCAGATGAATCTTTGACAACAGCATAAAGATGTGAGCCTGATGTGAAAAAAGTCATCGTACCGATTATTATGCTGACCATTGCTGTTCTTTTCTTCGCAGCCGGAAGATGGTACGGAAAAGCACAGCCACCCTCCGCAAGCACTCAATCTGAGCGCACAATCCTCTATTATGTAGACCCTATGAATCCCGGCTTTCGATCCGAGGCACCGGGAGTGGCGCCATGCGGGATGCCCCTGGAGCCGGTTTATGCTGAAGTCGGCGAGGGGCAGGATAACGCTGCCCTTCCCGTGTTTTCCCCCGGTTCAGTGCAGATCAAGCCGGCCCGGCAGCAGCTTATCGGGGTGAAGGTCGCCCCTGTTGAGATCAGACCCATGACCTATACCCTCCGCCTCTACGGCAAGGTTGCCCTCGATGAAACCAGGATCTATCGCGTCAATGCCTCAACAGACAGCTGGATACGGGAGCTTTCTGACGTTACGACCGGAAGCATCGTTAAAAAAAATAGGATTCTGGCCGTGGCGCTTGCCCCTGCGTACTACAATGCCCAGGTAACCTATTTGGTTGCCCTTGACAATATAGACCGCATAAAGCAGCAGCTCGGCGGAGAGCTTCGCCATCAGCAGACCGACATGGCGGACAATCAGATCCGCGCTGCCGTGCAGGCCCTCCAGAACCTCGGGATCAGCGACGCCCAGATTGAGGAACTGGCCAATACCAGGAAGGCCCAGCCTTACCTTCAAGTAAGATCCCCTGCCAGTGGCGTTGTCCTGAGCAGGAAGCTCACCCTCAAACAGTGGCTGAAAGCAGGAGACGAGTTCTTCAGCATTGCCGACATCGGAAAAGTCTGGGTGTATGCGGATGTGTACGAGAACGAGGCCCGCTACCTGAAACCCGGCATGATGGTAAAGGTACTGAATACACAGATGGGTAAGACCTTCGACGCGCAGGTAAGCCAAGTGCTGCCGCTCTTTGATCCCGCGACCAAGACGCTGAAGATGCGACTTGATATAGGCAACCCAAACTATGACTTAAGGCCTGACATGTTTGTGGATGTGGAGATCCCTGTCACCATGCCTGAATCAATCCATGTGACGGCTGACGCCGTCATTGATTCGGGCACCAGGACCATTGTCTATGTTGAAACCGGCGATGGCATTTTCGAGCCCCGCGAGGTCGAAACGGGCTGGAAGCTTGGCAGGCAGATTCAGATTACCGGCGGCCTTATGCCCGGGGACAAGGTGGTGGTCTCGGGTAACTTTCTCATTGATTCCGAGAGCCGGATGAAAACCGCGGCGTCAGGCACCGAAGACAAGACGGCCAAGGATCCTGTCTGCGGCATGAACGCTGACATGGCACAGGCAGAACTCTCGGGCAGGATCGCTCAACACGAAGGCATGACGTACTATTTCTGCTCGGACCTGTGCGTAAAGCTTTTCAAAGAACAACCGGGAAAATATATAACGGGAAAACAGACATCAGCTCATGCCGATATGCCGGATATGGAAAACGGCTGGCTTGATCTTATGAAACCTGTTCAGACAGGCCAGGACATCAAGCATGGCAAGACGGAAGCAGGTGAAGGAGACGGACAAACCATCCCCCACATCAGCAGACACTCGCGGAGTCATTGATTGGGGTGGCGGCAAAACAAAGAATGAAGCTTCAGAAGCGGGCAACTGGGGCGCATGGGGGAAATTTCCGGGAGCAAAATATCTCGGACAGCAGCATGATAAAAGCACACCTTCCGGGCAGCCGGGGAACACACCAGCCCCCGGCAGTGATGGTTCCTCTGAGAAAGACCGGGATGACCTTGAAGATGCCCCGACTGAACCCGTCGCACATGACGCTGCACCAAGCGACACTATGGAAAGCGATTAAACCCTGACCGGTTGCCACCACCACGCGCAAAGTAATGATCGATCGCGTCATCGACTTTTCTGTCAAAAATAAGCCTATCGTATTTCTTCTTGTCACCGTCGCCTGCATCTGGGGATGGTGGTCGATGCAGCGTGTCCCCCTCGACGCCATTCCCGACCTCAGCGAAACCCAGGTAATCATTTACTCCCGCTGGGACCGCAGTCCTGATATTATCGAGGACCAGGTCACCTATCCCATTGTCACCGCCATGCTCGGAGCTCCCGGTGTTAAGGCGGTGCGGGGATTTTCCGACTTCGGCTACTCCTTTGTCTATGTCATTTTTCAGGATGATACCGACATCTATTGGGCGCGGTCACGCACGCTGGAATATCTGTCCAGCGTGATACCCCGGCTTCCCCAGGGTGTTCAGACCGAACTCGGACCGGATGCAACGGGATTGGGCTGGGTCTTCCAGTACGCCCTGGTGGATGATTCAGGCACCCGCAATCTTGCCGAATTGAGGTCCCTGCAGGACTGGTATCTCCGGTACTATCTCAAGGCGCTGCCGGGGGTCGCCGAGGTGGCTACGGTGGGCGGCTTCATTCAGCAATACCAGGTCAATGTTGATCCGAACCGCCTTCAGGCATATAACATTTCCATCAATCAGGTTGTTGATGCGGTAAGATCGGGTAATGTGGAGGCGGGCGGCAGGCTGATCGAGTTCGGCGGTACCGAATACATGGTACGGGGCAGAGGGTATGCCAGGACCATTGATGATTTCGGGGATATTGTTCTCACCGCAACCGAGGATGCGACACCTGTCCGCATCAGGGACATCGGCGAGGTGACCATCGGCCCTGATTACCGCAGAGGGGTGGCTGACCTGGACGGGACCGGCGATGTGGTTTCGGGAATTGTGGTCATGAGGCAGGGCCAGAACGCCCTGACGGTAATTGACCGGGTGAAGGCACGGCTGAAGGAGCTCGAACCGGGGCTTCCGGAGGGTGTCAAGGTTGTTCCCGTTTATGACCGGTCCGACCTCATCAGGAGGGCCATTGACACGCTGCAGTCAACCCTGATCGAGATTCTCATCACCGTTTCATTCATCATTTTCCTCTTCCTCTGGCATCCCCCCAGTTCCCTGATTCCCATCATCACGCTTCCCATATCCATTCTCATCTCCTTCATCCTTTTCAGGGCAATGGGTGTTACCGCCAACATCATGTCTCTGGGCGGCATCGCCATCGCCATGGGAGAGATGGTGGACGCGGCAATCGTGGTCGTCGAGCAGACCCACAAGCGGCTTGAAGAGTGGCAGAAAAATGGAGAGCAGGGTGACTATCGCGCGGTGATTGTCGATGGCATCAAACAGGTCGCGGGCCCGAGCTTCTTCTCCCTGCTGGTCATCGCCGTATCGTTTTTGCCGGTGCTGACGCTTGAGGCCGAAGAAGGCCGCCTTTTCAAACCCCTGGCTTACACAAAAACACTTGCCATGGTCATCGCCGCTTTTCTCGCCATCACCCTCGATCCCGCGCTCAGGCTTCTGCTGACCCATGTGAAAAACTTCGGCTTCCGGCCCTATTGGCTGAGCAAGACCATTAACGGCCTCTTCGTGGGCACCATCAGGTCCGAGGACAAACACCCCATAAGCAGACTTCTGATAAGGATGTATCGGCCCATTGCAACCTGGTCGCTGCAGTACAAGTGGCTCGTCATCGGCTCAGCCTTCGTAATTGTCCTGGTCACAGTCCCTGTATTTAACCGGCTCGGATCAGAATTCATGCCCCCCCTCGATGAGGGTGCGCTCTTCTTCATGCCCACCACCATGCCGGGAATATCCATAACCGAAGCGCAAAGATTGCTCCAGGTGACCAACAGGATTATCAAGGAGTTCCCAGAGGTTGAACGGGTGCTCGGCAAGGCGGGACGGGCGGAAACCTCCACCGATCCCGCACCATTGTCCATGCTCGAGACGGTGATCATGCTCAAACCGGAGTCTCAGTGGCGGAGTATTGATACCTGGTATTCCTCCTGGGCGCCGGAATGGCTCAAGGATATATTGCGGCACATCACCCCGGACCGCATTTCACGTGAGGAGCTGGTGAGCCGGCTCAATGATGCCCTGAGAATACCGGGACTGTCCAACGCATGGACCATGCCCATCAAGGCCCGGATTGATATGCTCACCACCGGGATCAGGACACCTGTGGGAATCAAGATATCCGGTGATGATCTTAAGGTTATCGAACAAATCGGCGCCCGGGTTGAGGAGCACCTCCTCCCCATTAAGGGAACGCGAAGCGTTTTCGCCGAGCGCACCAGCAGCGGTTACTTCATTGACATCAAGTGGAAAAGAGGTGAGCTTGCCCGGCACGGGCTGAGCATCGAAGGTGCGCAGGCAGTGGTGCTGAACGCGATCGGGGGTGAAAACATCACCACCACGGTGGAAGGGCAGGGAGCGATATCCTGTTAACGTTCGTTATAAGGCCGACTTCAGATCCGACCTCGGAGCGCTGGGGCGACTACTTGTGCCTGCCCTGGATGGCCGGCGGCAAATTGCCCTGAACCAGCTTGCCGACATCGAGTTTGTGAGTGAGCCCTCCATGATCCGGAATGAAGACGGACTTCTCACCGGATATGTCTATATTGACCTTGCGGAACGGGATCCGGGAAGCTATGTCGCGGAGGCAAAAGTAAATAATGAAGGATGCCCTTAAGCTGCCGGTCGGCTATGCTTTAACCTGGACAGGTCAGTATGAGGCCATGCAGCGGGTGAAAGATCGTTTGCTTGTAATTGTTCCTTTGACCCTATTCCTTATCATCCTGCTTCTTTACATGAATACCCGGTCCATAACCAAGACAATGATTGTATTTCTGGCCGTGCCCTTCTCGGCGGTTGGCGCTGTCTGGCTGCTCTACCTGCTTGGTTACAATATGAGCGTTGCCGTCTGGGTCGGACTCCTGGCACTGCTCGGAGTCGACGCGGAAACCGGTGTCTTTATGCTTCTCTATCTTGACCTTGCCTATGAAAAGGCAAAAAGTGAGGGGCGCCTTCGCAATCTCCCGGATTTACGGAGCGCAATCCTTGAGGGCGCAGTCATGCGCCTCCGGCCCAAGCTGATGACCGTTGCTACCACATTTATCGGATTCTTTCCCATCATGTGGTCCACAGGTACCGGGGCTGACGTCATGAAACGGATTGCCGCACCCATGATCGGCGGAATCTTCACTTCTTTTGCCTTGGAATTGCTGGTGTATCCTGCAATTTATGAGATATGGAAATGGCATTTCGAGGTCAAAAGATCTGCTGCAAAATCTGTCACATGAAGAAACGGACCGGCACATTCCACACGTAAACTCATTGAAGCAAAAAAGGAGGTTAGTATGATGAGAAAGAGACAGCTGCTTATACTGGTTATGAGTGCAGTTGTATTGGCTTGTGGTTCTCCTGCGGTTCAGGAGCCGAAGGAGCAGCCCGGCCAGAAGCGTATCGTGAGGCAATTGAACATCACAGGGGAAATTGGGAAATTGGATTATGGCTACGTTATAAGAGGCAAGACACCATCTTCGACGATATTCACCATCCTCAATCCGGTTTCGGCTGTTCTGGATCCGTATGCCGAAAGTGAAAAAATTGTCTCCATAGATGTCAGGATTGTTTCAGGGGACAATGTGGAAATCGAGAAGATTGAAGGCAAGGCATATCCTCAAAATCAGGATAGCGGAAGCAAGTAGTTGACCTCTTGTAGACGCGACATCTGCGTGGTAAAATTAGCATATGGCAGGGAAAAGGAGGCATTAAAAATGTCAGGACTGATAGGTAGCAGATTGTTTATATTTTCATGTTCTTTGCTTTTGGCAGCTTCTGAACTTTTTGCTGAAAATTCCGCGCCTGCATTGGGCACGCAAAATGAGAAGGAAAGCTACAGCATTGGTTACCAGGTAGGCCTCAGCATGAAGAGCGACGGTGTTGAAGTTGATTTCGATAAGCTCATTCTGGGATTGCGCGATTCAATCGATGGGAAAGAACCCCGCATAAGCGAAGAAGAGATGAAAAAACTGATCGTGGATCGAAAGAAGAGTGCCCGTGAAGTTGAGATGAGGAAAATTCAGGAACTGATGGTCAAGAACGCCGAGGAGTCGGAGAAGTTTCTCGAGGAAAATCGAAAAAAAGATGGCGTCAAGACAATTGAGAGCGGCCTCCAGTACAAGGTTCTGAAGGAGGGAAAGGGAATCACTCCCAAGCCGGAAGACATGGTCACGGTCAACTACCGGGGTACGTTTACGGATGGCACGGAATTCGACAGCTCTTATACAAAAGGCGAGCCGATGACTGTTCAGACCGATGGTGTCATCAAGGGCTGGACCGAGGCACTGCAGATGATGACAAAAGGCTCGAAGTGGCAGATTTTCGTACCCCCGCACCTTGCTTACGGAAGGGGAGGTCTCGGTACGCGTATTCCGCCCAACAAGGTGCTTATATTTGAAATAGATCTGCTTGAAATTAAAAAGGGAGGGAATACAGATACACAAAATTAAAAAATGTGTTGCAATAAGTTCACCAGTGAATTATAGACCTGTAAGAGTAAAAGCACGGTTTGTTTAACCTTGGATTATATGGCATAAGGAGGAAAACGATGAACCCCTTGGACATGTTCAGAAAGAAATTTGAGACGTACAGAAAAGTTCTTGACGAGTCGGGTGATAAAAAGGCCTGGGATACGTTATTTGAGGGCTATCCCGAGCGCCAGAGAAAAAATATGGGCGCTTTTATCGAGCGGACCAACACGCTGGCCGAGGCCTTTTCCGAGGCCGTCGCTCCCTACAAACAGATCGGGATGGATATGCAGGTTATTGACATCTCCAATAATGACATGGATGCCGTGCTGGAAATTCAGCGGGTATGCCCGGCACTGAAGTTTAATATGCACAAGGATTTCGGTTTTGAAAAACCCTGCCATGTCATCTGTGAAATGGATGTGGCCGCGACCAACAAAGGCTTTGCAGATATGAACATGAAGGGGTCCATACTCTGCGCCCAGGCTGATGGAAATTGCGTGTGTATGTTCAAGTATGAACGGCCGAAGAAGAAATAAGTGGAGCTCAGCACCTGCGCTAAAGGCATATAGCGGGCAGTGTTTGCTTTTACCGTGGAGATTTTTGCGGGCAGTAGTTTTTGAGAATGGCCGCAGCCTTTAAGGCGCTCTTTTCCTTGTCCTTGATTTCAAACATCATGTCTAAATCAAGGCCGTGCATGGCTTTAAGAAAACTTCTAAACTCCCCGGGATCAATTGTTTCAGCATGAGATCCCGGGCGTTTTTTTTGTCCTGGCTGCTGTAATCGACCATGGGTAACCCATCCGCCTTCTTCCAGGTCGGACAGATTTTCATAAACGCGGCTCTTATTGACTCGCCTTCATTGATTATCCGGTGATGCAAGGTGTCAAGAACAACCGGAACACCCACCCGGCCGTGAATCTTGAGGCAGTCGGCAATGCTGTACAGTCTGTCATCGTTTTCAATAACCAGCCGTCTTCTGACTTTCACAGGAAGGCTTCTATACCTGCTGATGAATCGCGCCATGCTTTTTTCTTTATCACCATATACTCCCCCGACATGAATTTGAATCTTGTGCGACCTGCTTGCACTCAGCAAATCCAGCACGTCAGCATGATACATAAGCTCCCGCACGCTTCTTTTGAAAATTTCCTCATCAAGGGAGTTGATAAGCGTGAACTGATCCGGGTGCATTGACAGCCGCATCCCCTTCTGTTTAACAAAGCTGCCGATGGCTGAAAATTCCTTTTTAAAATACCGCTGCCAGGGAACGGCACAAATGGAATGGGACGCAAAGGGAATGAGGTCAGAGGTGATTCTGAACAAGAGCAGGCCATGCCCGGCATTGAATTCCAGAATTCGCAAAAGGCAGGCAAGGTTGTTTTTGACGGTTTCAATAAACCGCTCCTCTGACCACGACGCCAGACGGAATGTTCTTGAACTTCTGCAGGGCAGGCTGAGATTGATACACGGATAGCCAAGTTTCATGACTTATATTTCCCTGCCCAACTGCGAGCAATAAGATTGATCAAAACCGATGCATTAAAGAGAGGATTACCCGACAGGATTTGATTATTGACTCGGCACTGGTCATCTACTATACTTCTCATAAATTATCAATCTCTATTCCTGCGCGGCACGGCCCCTTTGAGCATGGGGAATCATGTCGCAATCAACGGCGTAAAGGGGGAAATGCCATGGACGAGCTGATGAAATATGTTTTTTTTATCTACGTGGCCTCTACCTGGGCCATGTTCGGCATAATCTGGTTTGCCCAGATTGTTCATTACCCTCTCTTCAGCAGGGTGGGAAAGGAAAGCTTCACTGACTATCAGACCGCCAACCTTTTCCTCACGGTACTGGTGGTTATCCCTCTTCAGGGAATCGAACTGGTGACGGCGGGTCTGCTGGTATGGCGGCCTCCGGCGGGCATCCTGCCCGTCCAAACCTGGACAAATCTGGTGCTGATCGGCATTACCTGGCTCTCCACCGCCACCCTGCAGGTTCCCAGCCACTTTAAGCTTTCCCGCGGATACGAAACCAGGATTCAAAACAGGCTGGTTTACAGCAATTGGATTCGAACGGTCATCTGGAGCATTCGGGGCGGGATCATCTTCTGGATGCTGAATACACTACTGGCAGCCTGACAGGGGAATGGGGATGAATTCAAGCACCCCATGAGGTGATACTCATACAGAGCACTGTTAATAAGGCTCTTCGCGTTCCCGGTTCATTTTCCTGGTGTTGCCAGAACGTTGCGAACGGCAATAATAGGCCGGGTCCTTAATATGTTCGCTCTTGCACAGCGGGCAGCGGCTGGGAGATCGAACCGCTTTTCTTTTGCTGAAGATGAACCCGCATGACAGGCACTGCAGCAGGCACTATGCTGAAGTCGCCTCTGAGGGATTGCATGATATGCTCTAAATGGGGATAAACCTCCTTCTGCGAAATGCGCACTGCCCGGGAAATTTCCCCGGCAGTCCACTCACCCTGATATAACAGCCGCATAATCTCCCGCCTGATGGTCATCTGAACGTCCGCAGCTGAATAAAAAAGCCGGCTCATTCGCCGGCTGTTACAACAATTTGAGCAAGGTCATGTTATCAAGCGGCGTATCAAGCTCAACGCCGCCAATGGGTCGCTTCAATTTTTCACTCAACCAGGTTACTCTGCCCTTCAGGCTTATGGGAACCAATTGCCACTTGACGACAACCCCCAAGTTTATTACACACGATTCTTTAAAAGCCGCTGCCTTATCAAATTGCAAGCACACCCCCCCGTAACCGACATTCACTATCTCGCATTTTTCCAGGCCTTCCAGCTTGTCAGTCAGATAGTAAAGGGCCTTGAGCCGCGTGGCAAACCTGACGTGCCTTCTTTTATCTCCGGGCACCGCCCGCACATCGTCATCACATTCCACTTGATTGCCCTGCAGGACTGCCATGTTTATCCTTTGTCACAGAGGTTGTTATTGAGATATTTTATTCTCTCCAGCTTGTCCCTGACGTCCAAAAACACCTTTCCCATTATATTGTCATCCGGTGTCAGCTTGATCCACAGTGACACCACGTGCTCTATAAAGGCCAGATGCTGGTTAATCTCGTCAGATTCCCTGACGTCCGGGGTAGTCTGCATATTATTGTCCCCCTGCGCGCATGAAAACCAATGCATGAAGCAACACGAACGCTATACCAATATATAGATTTATTTTCTATCAAGCATCAATATACTGTGCATTTTAGACGTGAACAATCGTATGTCAAGAGAAAATGTGCTCCATACATATATTTCTTTACCCTGCTGCTTCGGGAGATATTTTGCAAACATGTCTCCGACAAGAGATTCTGCTTAAAGGGACAGGCTTTTCTAATTTGACTCCTCAGGTAAAATAACCTAGTATGACAGCTTAATTTCCCAATCAGTATTCTTGCTCCTCGCACCGCTTCTCAAATCGTAGGGAGGATATGCTTTCATGCTGAATGAAAAACAGTTGGATCGCTATGCGGATGTTCTGCTCTGGGGACTTAGAAAGGCGCGGACGCAGCCGTACAGGAAAGGTGACATTGTACTGGTGCGCTTTGACCTGGGCGCACTCAGGCTTGCCGAAATACTGCAAGCAAAAATTCTCAGCATGGGAATGAACCCCATGCTGCGCCTTAGCGGCACTCCTGCCATGGACGTGAATTTCTACGGCATTGCAAACGACAAGCAGCTTGTCTTCCAGCCTCCCGGAAGCAGGGAGCTTTTAAGCAGGCTGAACGGATCCATATTCCTGAGCGCGCCGGCATCGCTTACCCACCTGCGCAACACCGATCCCCGAAAGATCGCAAAAGCCGCCCTCGCCTATAAGCCCCTGCGCGATATCCTGAATAAGCGTGATGAACGGGGTGATTTTGGCTGGACTCTCTGCACGCTTCCAACGGCGGAACTTGCCCGGCAGGCACGCCTTTCGATGGCAGACTACACCCGGCAGATTATACGCGCCTGTTATCTCAACAAGGCTGACCCTGCCCGCGAATGGGAGGCCATTTACAACGACGCCCGCTCTCTTAAACGGTGGCTGAACAGCCTCAAAGTAAAGCGCTATGTGATTCAATCCGCATCAATCGATCTTGTCATAACGCCGGGTGATCGGCGCAAGTGGATCGGCATCTCCGGACACAACATCCCCAGCTTCGAGCTCTTTTTTTCTCCGGATTGGCGGGGGACGGAAGGCTGCTATTATGCGAACCTGCCTTCATTTCGCAGCGGCAATTATATTTCGGGCGTGCAGCTGGAATTTAAAAAGGGCTCCGTAGTAACCCTTCGGGCAAAAGAAGGTGAAGCATTTGCCCGAAAGCAGCTCGCCATGGACAGCGGCGCCGGCAGGGTGGGCGAATTCTCTCTCACCGACAAGCGCTTTTCCAGGATTGATCGATTTATGGCCAATACCCTGTTTGATGAGAATTACGGCGGTCGCTACGGAAACTGCCACCTGGCGGTGGGCTCCTCATATTCAGACACCTATGACGGCGATCCGGCTTCATTGACACGGGCGAAGAAGCAGCGGCTGGGGTTTAATGACTCCGCGCTCCACTGGGATCTGGTCAATACCGAGAAAAAAACCGTGACCGCGCATCTCACATCCGGGAAAAAAATTGTCATATACGAAGACGGCATGTTCCGCTATTAAACTTGTGTCCCAGAAATAAAGGTGTCGTTGCGAGGAGTCCCGTTTGAAGGGGACGACGAAGCAATCTCTCTTTTATAAAACCCTGTACTCCATCCATGGCCTCATCTGAAAGAAAATCCATACTCTGTCCCCGGTGCAGGAGGCTTATCAGCATCAGTGAACCGGTTTGCCCGTACTGCGGCATTTCGCACCCCGCTTCCTGGTGGCGAAAAACTCAAGCCTTCACCAACTTTCTTACACCTGATCACATAACCAGGTCGCTCATCACTGTTAACATATTTCTTTTCGCGCTCTCTGCCCTTTTAAGCCTCGGAAGCATAGGCCTTGCCATGAACCCCTTTTCTTTTTTGTCACCTTCCAGCAATGCGCTTTTCCGCCTAGGCGCAACGGGTACCATTCCCATTGATCAATATAAACACTGGTGGTCCCTCCTGTCAGCGGGCTACCTGCACGGCAGTATCCTGCATATTTTTTTCAACATGATGGTCCTGAACCAGATGGCGCCGTTCGTGCTGCAGGAATACGGTTTGAACCGCATGCTGATTATCTACACCCTGGGCGGGATTGTCGGGTTCTATGTTTCATACCTGGCGGGGGTTCACTTTACCATCGGGGCATCGGCAAATCTCTTCGCGCTGATCGGAGCCATCCTCTATTACGCCAAAAGCCGGGGCGGCACGTACGGCCAGATGATTTTAAAAAGCATGGGAGGCTGGGTCATCGGACTGTTTGTGTTCGGCTTTATTGTTCCCGGTATCAACAATTGGGCCCACGGCGGCGGCCTGGCCGGCGGGATTGCCCTGGCTTTTTTCCTCGGGTATGAAGAGAGAAAAAGGGAAACTCCTTTACACAGGACTCTTGCCAACGGGTGCGTTGCGGCAACCGTGCTCATTTTGCTGTGGGCGGTTGCGTCTGCTTTCTACTACCGCTTTGCATCATTCTAATTGCCCGTTTTAACAAGTAAATAAGGTCTATGTAGGGGCGACCGGCCGGTCGCCCCTACATTTGTATAAGCATTACAAGCAGGGACGCGCTCCGTCGCATACAAATACCGTATATAAAAAAATCCCGGCATTCCTGAACCAATGCCGGGAATAGAAAAGATAGGCATCAATGAGTCGCTACTCAATCCATTTTATCTTATTGAGCCTCTTTTGCCAGAATTCCGCCTGAGGCTGCTGTGCAATGGTCTCCAGAAAGGCTACCCGCTCGTCATAACTTCCCAGAAAAATGATGGCCTCCGGCTTCGCCGACTCGAGGGCCTTCATTTCCTTTAAAAAAGACCTGTCGCCGTCCTTGAACATATCGCTGAAGGCAACGGTGATCTTTTCCTGTGAAAGACTTTGTAATAAATAGGTGTAAACATCATGGCTGTATGCGTCATCCCCATTATAGAGTATGGCAATACTGTTTGCCCGCTCGTCCCTCAGCCATTTTGTCAGCGCTTCCACCTCCTGACGGTACCCCTCCCGGCGACAGAAATTTCTGAACTGGTCATCAGTCTCACCAGCCTTCATTTCCTGCCTAACCGGATCGGGGACAGGTCGGTCCGCCCTGGAAATCATGTAATAACTGCCCATGAACCCGAAGAAGATCCCCCCCGACAGGATCAGCAACGCGTAAAAAAAAGAGGAGCGACGGGGACGATACGTCCGCACCCCGGCGAAGCCCGAAGCGGGCATCCGTTTATCACGCATGCCGTACACAAGCAGAATGGTAAAGCCCAGCAGCGGCATGAGAATCTTCACCAAAAACTCCATGCTCTCAGGCTTGATCACCGGGTAGCCGTTTACAATGTATCCAAACCACCTGCCCGGAAACCAGATCATGCTGACGGCAACAAGCAACCCACACCAGATAATGAACAGCTGCCTTTTATTCATAACGGTCAGTCAACCTTCCTGCGGTTACGGGCCGGAAGCCCTCTTGTCGAACGATACCATCAGGATGCTGCATGCGCCCCGGTGGATCGCGCCAGTTCTTCTTCTATCAGGGCCAGCAACTTGAAGGCGGAAGGAAAGCGCTCGGTCGCGAGCGCGGCGTGAGTGCGCGCGTGGCTGAATTTGCCGTCGATATAATACATGACCGCAAGCGCATAGTGGGCTTCAAAATGCTGCGCGTTGCATTCAACCGCCTTTTGGTAGGCACGCAGCGCCATCTCGTTTTCGTTGCATTGTCTGTAAATGGTGGCAAGGCCGTAGTGCGCGTCGGCATGTGCGGGGTTTGCATCGATAACCCGGTTGAAGCAGGCCACGGCCTCCTGCCATTTTCCCAGGCGGCTGTACACTTTCGCCAGCCTGCATTCCGCCTCTGTCTGCATCGCGGGATCGATGCGCATCAGCTCCTGATACATGCCGCAGGCTTTTTCAAGCAGCCCTTCCGATTCGTACACCGAGGCAAGCTGGAAAAATGCCTGGCCGTAATTCGGGTTGTAGCGGATGGCCTTCGAGAATTCCTCCACCGCCTTGGCGGATTTGCCCTTGAGCATGCTCCTGACCCCGCGCCGGTAGTGCCTCTCCGCCCTGGATGAGTTGCAGGCGCAGGTAAGGGCCAGCGCAAGCGTGAGCACCAGCAGCGCCGTCATTTTCCGCACATAGATTCCATGCATCTCTTTTTCCCATGGCCCCATACCGGTCACGCCTCAGTTTGCCGTTGCAGAATCAGACTTTGATACTAATTCACTTCCTAGAGGCGTATGACCCGGGTGCCCGCGATTTTATCATGCCAGGCCTGTTTGTTCCTGTCCCAGGCAATCCAGAGAAAGCCGAGACCAAAAACCAGGCTGGAGGGTAGATACCCCGCCCATCGCAGCAGCGCCCGTGCAAAGCCCAGGGGTTCCCCGTCAACCCTCACCACCTTGAGACCGCAGAGCATTTTACCCGGGGTCTGGCCGATGCTGCCGTGAAAATAGGTAAAATACAGGATGGTGATAATGGTGCTGAAGAGGTAGTATGGACCCAATACCCCCATGATGCGGTCTTCATCGAACGCTGCCAAACCCGATGGACTCATGCTCATTGCCAGCATGCCCACCACTATCAGAATCAATGACAAAACTTCCAGAATAACCGAGTCAATCAGGTACGCCAGGGTCCGTATCCAAAAACCGCCTGCGCTGACCGGCGCAGTGACCGTATCCTCTTCCGGCACAGCCATACCGGCAGGGGGATCAAAAAGGATCGGCTCTTCTTCGATCCCTTTCAATCCCGCTTCCGCCTCTTGAGGCCCTTTTTCAATCTCCTTGAGCTCCTCGCTAATCTTCCTGAGCGTTCCCTGCATACGTTCCCCCCCGGCAACAGGAGTATCATCCGCGTCCGCTTCCGTCGCCCCGGGACCATCGTCGTGAAACGGCAGAATCACGTTATCACCGCTCAGCGAGACACTGTCTTCCCAGTTGATTTCACTGACGTCGGAGAATTGGCCGGAGCCATCCATGCAGCTGCCGTCAATCCGGAACTTCAAATCACCGGTATCACCCTCAAGCGGTTGATCCTGAGGCCGGTCACCGGTTTTCTCATCTATTTCAGCAAGTGTTTTCCGGATGGATGAGACTGCCTTTTTGAGATCGGCATCCGCATCGATCTCGCGGGTTTCGCCTTCTCCCGCAGGGATGTCTGAAACAAGCGAGGAGATACTCACCGAATCCTGCTGAGAGGCTGACGGTTTAAACTGATGTCCGCACTTCTTGCATCGCGGCATGCTGTCGAAACTCACGTAATTACATCGCGGGCACTTCATGGCGCAGCTCCTTCAGAACCGCTGTTCCCGGCACTGTGCCGGCATGCCCGCACATTCACGCGGGCTCCTCTTGTCAACCTGCAGACAGACAGTATTGTGGGTTCATCCCTCCCACTCATACTGTAAAACGGAGAGCACATAGAGCGATGCCGTCTCGGTGCGCATGATATGCGGTCCCAGGCCGGCCGGCTGAAAGCCGCAGCCTTCGGCCAGTTCGATTTCCCGGGGTGTAAAACCTCCCTCGGGGCCTACCAGTACCACCGCATTTTTAGAGTGATTGCTTCCGATGAGCACCTCTCTCAATCCGGTTTTCTTTTCGTCTTCCCAGAGGATTATCTTAAGATAATTCTCGCGCTTCGCCTGGACAACATCACGAAATACGGTAACTTTTTCAACCGCCGGCACCAGCCTTCTCCCGCACTGTTTTGTGGCCTCCCGCGCAATCTTCTGCCAGCGGAGGCGCTTGAGGCGAAGCCGGTCAGCGCCTGCGCCCCCGATGCTGCGGCTTGATACAAAGGGGATGATGCTGCTGACGCCCAGCTCGGTTGCCTTTTGCACTATATAGTCCATCTTCTGGAATTTGGGAAGGGCCTGTCCCAATATTATCCTGCAGGCAGGTACCTCCGGCGGAGGGCGTTTTTCAATCAACGCAACCTCGACACGCTGAGGGCTGCTGGCACTGATAACCGCACTGTATTCCCACCCCTCCTGGTCTATCAAGCGAATCGCATCACCTGCACGCAGCCGCAGCACCGAGGCAATATGCCTCGCCTCATCGCCGGCTATGAAAGCCCTGTCCCGGCTTATGCTGTCTCTATCGAGGAAAAAGTGCCTCGCCATCTGCCCTTATCCTGACTATCCTAACCCCGTCCCGGATTCGGCCGCGCCCGGACGCGGTATGCCCATGAAGGCCGTATACCCGCAACCGCATCGGCAGCGTGACCTGCTTATTGTTGAATTGTAAACTTCCGCCGGAAGGTTGTCAAATTATTAGCTGATAAAAAAATTGAGGCGGCTAATAACCTGTTGACGCTGAAGGGAAGTTCATGTAAGGTATTTTGCACTCATGATACTCATTTCACATTCAGCAGCGCATTGAGCTGCGCTCATCATCCGGCAATGGCACCATCAATAAAACCCCAGATACTTAAGGGATTCAGGGATTTTCTTCCGCCGCAGAAGATGCTGCGGCAAAAGGTCATCAAGACCATTCAGCAGACCTTTGAGCTGTTCGGCTTTGAACCGCTTGAGACTCCCGCCATTGAATACGCCTCCCTGCTGGAGGGTAAATACGGGGAAGAGGGTGAGAAGCTTATATACAAATTCACCGACAGGGGCGGACGCCAGGTCGCCCTGAGGTACGATCTTACCATACCCCTCTCCCGTGTCGTGGCCATGTATCCGGAACTCCCCAAGCCGTTCAAATGCTACCAGATTTCCCCCGTGTGGCGCGCCGACAAGCCTCAGAGAGGCCGCTTCCGAGAGTTCTGGCAGTGCGACGCAGACATTGTGGGAAGCGACAGCGTTCTTGCCGACGCGGAGATCATTGCCGTCATCTATCACATACTGAAGGCGCTTACCTTCACGGGGTTCACCATTCACATCAACAGCCGTAAAATATTAAACGGCATCGCCCAGGGACTGGGTATTGCTGAAGACACCGTACCAGCCGTGCTGAGAATCATTGACAAGCTGGAGCAAAAGGGTATTGAGGGCGTCAAGGAGGAAATGCTCGAAAAGGGTTTGGCTCAAACAACAGTTAATGCGATACTTGAACTATACGACAATACTAACGGCATTAAAATTGATTTTGATTATTTAAAAGAAAGATTTCCCAATTCCCCTTCCCTTGCCCGGGGCATTAAGGAACTGGAGGATATGTTTTCCTGCCTCGCATCCCTTAACATTGACAAGGGGAATTATTGCTTTGACCTTTCCCTCGCGCGGGGGCTTGATTATTATACCGGACCCATTTTCGAAACCACGGTGGACGAGCCGCGCATCGGCAGCATTTCCGGCGGCGGACGCTATGACAACCTGATAGGCATGTTCAACACCGCACCGCTTCCCGCCACCGGCTCTTCCTTCGGGCTGGAACGCGTTATCACGGTGATGGAGGAGCTTAACCTGTCGGCATCAGGCGGAAGTGCCAGTGAGGTGCTGGTTGCCATATTCAGCCCGGAAACGGAGCATGAATCGCTGAGCCTCCTGTCGCTGCTGCGCTCTGCCGGCATAAAGGCGGAAATGTATTTGAAGCAGGACAAAATGAAAAAACAGCTCGCCTATGCCGCCGGCAGGAAAATTCCCCTGGTTGCCATCCTGGGGCCGGATGAAATACGCCAGCACACTGTCGTGCTTCGCGACATGAGCAGAGGCGAACAAAAAGGCGTCCCCCGTTCTGAGATCGTCCCTGCCATTCAAAGGGAGCTGAGCGCGCCATGAATTATGAGGGGCCGGTCATCCGTCCACCCAGTGAGGCCAACAGCTTTATTCTGCAGGTGACCGTCGGCTGCTCGCACAACCGCTGCACCTTTTGTCCTGCCTACAAAGGGAGGAGATTCCGCATCAGGGGCATTGAGGAAATCAGCCGGGATATTGAAGAAGCAAGCCTGTTTTCAGCAGAAGTGAGGAGGGTTTTCCTTGCTGACGGAGACGCGCTGATCATTCCCCAGCCAAAACTGCTGGAAATAATGCACTCTCTCCATCAGCGCTTTCCCACCCTGCAAAGAATCGGAATCTACGCAAACACTAAAAGCATCCTGAGAAAGAGCGTCGCGGAGCTGAAGGAACTGAAAGAGCTCAAGCTGGGCATCATCTACCTCGGCATAGAATCGGGGGATGATGCAACCCTTGCAGCGGTTCACAAGGGCGCGACCGCTGACCGCACGGTGGAGGCGGCAGTCCGGGTTAAAGAAGCGGGCATAAAACTATCGGCTACCGTGCTCCTGGGAGTTGGCGGCAGGGAGCGCAGCCTGATCCATGCCCGTGAAACAGCGAAGATCCTGACCCGCATTCAGCCGGACTATGTCGGCGCCCTGACGCTGATGCTCATACCCGGGGCCCCGCTTTATGATGCTGCACAGGAAGGCTCATTTGCCCTGCCCTCCCCCTTTGAATTGCTGCTGGAACTGAAAACCATGATTGCCGAATCGGATTTAAACCGTTGCCTTTTTTTCTCCAACCATGCCTCCAATTATTTCCCGGTCAAGGCCCGGCTTCCCAGGGACAAAAAGGCATGCGTGCAATTGCTGGACAGGGTTCTTGACCGGCATGACAGGGGAGCACTTACCCCTGAGCACCTGCGCGCCCTATAAACACTGCCGAAAGATGCGGATGAACGACACCATACCAAACAAAGAAACAACTGACGCTGTGGCACACGTAACTCTTCCGCCCATGTCCTCGTCGGCGCTGGAGCTGCTCAATCACTCCTTTCCCAAGATACTTGACCTGGTGCGGGAAAAGTACGAACTTGAAATCAAATACCTGGGCCAGAACTTTCCACGGGAGCAGCAGCGGCTGGCCGAGGAAGTGCACCGGCAATTCGGCGACCTTCTGCGCGCCTCCTACGAATTTCACCTCTACGATCAGCTGCAGGAGGAATTCTGCTGGTACATCTCGGTTTTCTGCAGCCGGGGGTTCGAGATTGACTACCTTGATCACCTGCTCAGGTCATGGGACATGGCAATTCACAGCGTCATAAAGCCCCCCGAGGCGCACGAGTTGACCAGACCGCTGCAGGTGCTGCATCAGCACCTTACCTCACTGTACAAGACATGTTCCATTGAAAAGGTGACCCTGCCGCCGCTGATCCAGCCGTTTATGGATCATCTCCTGGCCAAGCGGAGGAAGGAAGCAACCGACTACATACTTTCCCTGCTGAAGGAAGGCATGACCATTGAGCGTTTGTACGGAGACGTGCTGACCGCTTCGCTTACCGCACTGGGAAGGCTCTGGCAGAAAAACAGCATTAACGTGGTTGACGTCCACGTGGCAACGGACATCTGCCGTTACATCATGATGCGGCTGGCGGACGCGCTTCCCGTGTCGCCCCCCTTCCCTACAAGGCCCTGATAACCTGCGTTCCCGGAGAAGAGCACGAAATGGGCGCTGAAATCCTGGAAAACTACCTTGAAATAAAGGGATGGGAGGTGGTAAGCATGGGTCACATCGCCCCCGAGGAGGACATTCTGGAAGCAATTCAGCAATCCAAACCCGACGTCATTCTTGTCTCGGTCATTTTAACCGCCCATCTTCCCGCTGCAAAGTCGCTCCTGCAAAAGATCCGGCGTCTGGCACCGGGCTGCAAGCTTGTGGTCGGGGGACCGGCGGCGGTGCTGGCAGGCGAGGCCCTGCTCCCCTTTTCCGATGCCGTCGTCCGGACCTTTGAAGAGGCACACACACGTTCACTTCATTTGTTGGGATCCCATGCGTAGTCTGGCTGCACTCAAAATGCTGCTTCACGACCGCTCCACCACCGCCGGCGCAGTGCTCGGCGTGGTGGCCATCGTGTTTCTCGTCGGCCAGCAGCTCTCCGTTCTCTTCGGGCTGTTCAACTACATGTCGGTCCTGGTGGATCACAGCGGCGCCGACATCTGGGTGTGCAGCAAGAACACCAGTAATGTCAATGCCACCGGCACCCTTCCCGTGCGCTATGTGGACCGCATCAGCGGTTTAGAGGAGATTGAATGGGTGGAGCCCGTCGTCTTCGCCAGCGGCAGGTTCAAGCGGTCGGACGGGCAGTTCCAGGTGGTGCAGGTGGTCGGGGTCAGGAGCCCCCGCCACGCGCTTGGTCCCTGGCGGTACGCTCGGCAATCACCCTTTGCCCTCTTTGATGCCGACGGTGTCACCGTGGACAGCCTGGACCTGAATATTCTGGGAGATCCGGAAATCGACCAGTTTTTTGAAATATCCGATACCCGCGTGCGCGTCAGCGCCATCACCAGAAGCATCCGGGGGTTTTCCGGGACGCTGGTATTCACCAATATGGTCAAGGCAAAGGAGATTGTCAATTTGGCCCCCGGCCGCTGCAGCGCCATCCTGATCAAGCTCAAGCCCGCTGCCGATGCCGGCTCCGTGATTGAAGCCATACGCTCCATGCTGCCGCGGGCGGAGGTGCTCTCCAGCGCCGCCTTATCGCAGGCGACCCGCACCTATTACATACGCAACACGGGAATCGGGGGCAGCTTCGGGTTTTCCACCCTGATCGGCGCACTGGTGGGAATGGTCATCATCATGCTCACCATGTACACCAGCGTCCTGCACCGCCAGAAGGAGTTTGCGGTTCTGCGCGCGCTGGGCGCACGTAAAATTGACATCTTTCTTATTGTTCTTTACCAGTCGCTCATGATCGGCATCGGGGGCATCTTCATCGGATTTCTGCTCCTCGCCTTTTTCCTGTATTCCACACACGGCTCACGGCTGCCGAGCTACATGCCGCAATACGTAGCCTGCTACCATGCCCTGGGCACCCTTTTGCTCTGCCTGGTGGCCTCATTATTCGCCATGCGCAAAGCAACCAGCGTTGACCCGGCATCGGTATTTCGATAGCAGCCGCGTTCACCGTCACAACGGAACAGGAGCACCAACAACGCATGTTACAACCGCTTATTCAGCTTAACGGTATAGCGCGGGATTTTTCCGACGGAAGGGAGATCAGGCGGGTCCTGAAAAAAATGGACCTCAGCATCTACCCCGGGGAGCTCACCATCCTCGCCGGCCCCTCGGGCAGCGGGAAAACAACCCTTCTCTCCATCATGGGCCTGCTGCTCAAGCCTTCCGAGGGACAAATATTTATAGGAGACCGCGAGGTGTCCTTAAGCTCGGAAAACGCGCGCGCAACCATGCGCATGAAATACTATGGTTTTGTCTTTCAGCTCGCCGAGCTCATCCCCGCCCTCTCGGTTATGGACAATGTCCTCATCGGCCACTCCATTCAGGGAAAATCAGCCTCGTCCGCAACCAGGGAGAAAGCGCTGACCCTGCTTTCCAACTTCGGTCTCCGCGACTATGCCCGGGGAAGATCTAAGCAGCTTTCCTCCGGCCAAAAGCAGCGCGTTGCCATAGCCCGCTCGCTCATCAATGAACCCCTTTTGCTCCTGTGCGACGAGCCCACATCGGCGCTTGACACCGAGAGCAGCACCGTTGTGCTCGATACCCTCAAGCGCATTTCTCAGGACAGCGCGCGCGGCGTGGTGCTGGTAACCCACGACCCCCGGGTGTTCCCTTACGCGGACCGCCTGATCAAGATAGAAGACGGAAACATCGGATATGATTCCAAATCGGACAGCAAGGAAGGAAACGGCATATGAGAAAACTGCTTACCTACGGCATCACCATTATCGTAGTCGGGCTGGGCCTGGTCTTTATCCTGTACAGCCTGATGATTGCCTCCGCGACTCCCAAAGCGGCTGAGCCGCCCGTTTTGAGTGAATCACCCGCCCGTGTGTACGGGGTGGTTGAACCGGCCGGCCGGGAGGTTTTTGTAAGCCCCCCCGTCACCAAGGATGTTGTGCAGATTTTCGTCAAGGAAGGTGACGTGGTGCGCACGGGGCAGGTGCTCTGCCTGCTCGATAATGATGTGGAGCGAGCGGAACTCGCACTGGCACAGGCCAAAGTCACCTCCGCCGAAAAGACGATTGACATTACCAGCGATGACATGAGCAGGAAAAAGACACTCTATGCCCAGAAGGTTGATTCTGAATTCGGCTATACCCAGTCGCGACTTAAAAAAGAGCTGGAGGTAAGCAATTTGCGGGTCGCGCTGCAGGAGGTTGAGCTGGCCACCGCCCGGCTCAAGGAGCTGGAAATGACCTCGCCCATTGACGGCAAGGTATACAAATTTGACGTGCGCCTGGGTGAAACCCTCTCTTCGGGTGACATTACCCGCATTATTGTTGGATCCCACGACCTGTGGGTCCGGTTCTTCATCGAATCATTCTGGATGGATCGGATTGTCCCGGGATCTCGCTACAAGATTTACCACTCGGAAACCAACGGATACCTGGGCAGCGGAGAGGTTCTGTACCGGGCACCGTACATGGGCCGCCGGGATTTTCGCACCGAGGATGTGCAGGAACGCTTCGACACCAAGTTTCAGGAGGTTGTTCTCTCCTTTACCCCTGAAAAGGAGGGCATCCCCATCGGGCTGTCCGTGGTGGCGGAGCTGGTGGAAGAAAAGCGCTGATTTCAGAATGACTGTATGCAGCCGATAACCCCCCTGGTGGTCTCATCAGGGGTTGATGCCCCCGCCATGATCCCGACGCTCCCGGCGCCTTTGAACCACCGCGTCTTCAGCTCTTCTTTTGATTGTATCCAGTGGGTGCGTTTGTTGAGGGATTTTGCAATTTCGAACAGCCGCCTGGTATTGGCGCTGGTTCTTGATCCGATGATGATCATGACGTCATTCTCAACCGGCAGGGTTTTTATTTCCTCCTGTTTCACCCGGGTTGGTTTGCAGATGGTATTGTAAAAGGTGAGGCAGCTGATGTGTTTTCTCAGCCGTGCAAGGATCTGCAGGGTTGTTTCCAGGTTCTGTGTGGATTGAACCACCACACAGGCCTTGCTGATCCGCTTGATCGACTCCAGCGGGATCTTTTCAGGGCTATCGATGACAATTGCCTTGCCCTTGAGCTGCCCCACGATTCCGCGGACCTCATCATGTTTCTTGTCGCCGATAATGATGACCTGGCAGCCCTCATGCTTTGAAATCTCCGCCAGCTTATAGATCTTCCGCACCTTGGGGCAGGTTGCATCCACAATTCTATAGCCGCGCTCCAACGCCCGCTCAAAAACCTCCTGCGAAGCACCGTGAGCCCGAATCAAAAGAATTTTATTTTCACCCCTGCCCAGCCTCTTTATGGTGCGTATGCCCGCGTCGTTCAGCTTTTTCACCACATCCTCATTGTGAACAATATCACCGAGCATTTCGACGCACGCGCCCGACTCCGCCGTTTTCTGGGCAATGGTGAGCGCCCTGCGCACGCCGAAGCAAAACCCCCCGGTTTTGGCCACATTTATTTTCACCGGCACCTCCTCCTGCATGGGCACCCGCAACCGCTGTTCGAATGAACCCTTCCCTCATGGCCGCATTTTTACATGCCGGATCATCTAAAGCAAGTCAAAATTTCTATTGACAAGCATGCTCAGTAATTGTACAAACGTGCGGTATAAGGCGGCATGATGTAGTGTGCAGAACAAGAAATCAAATTCGCAATCCACAATGTAACTTTGCCTTAAGGCACAATCCCCCACAAGAAAGGAGACAGCATGTTGACCCGTACCCAACGAACGTTATGCACCCTGTTTACGGCATGTCTGCTGGCAGCAATGGTTCTTCTCGCATATCCCGGGATTACCTGCGCGGAAGAAAAGCCGGCGGCCGAGCCCATCAGCACCATTATCCTGAAGCATGAGCCCGACAGCATCACTCCCCTTAACCTGAAGGTGAAGATCGGCACCACCATCGTCTTCCTGAACAACGAATCAGGCCCGGTCACCATCAAGTTTCTGGACAAACTGGGCATCGCGTGCAAAGCGCCGGTAAATTTCTACGCTGATTTATGGGGCAATTACGAGACGGCTGCAATACCCCAGGGCGGCACTGCCAGCCTCTGCTTTATCTATCATGGCACATACAAATACGAAGTGAAGCGCCTTATCACCGTGCAGGACAAGGCAAGCGAACAGATCGCAACCGGCAGCATTACCGCCGAGGAGTAAAAAAGAGACCGCGTTTACATATGTTCCTTTATCCGAGACCCCGTCCGCGAGGACGGGGTCTTTTTGTCATGGCGCGCACAAGCCGACACATGGCGGTTCCCGAATTCCGGAATGGGACGGCACTTGCATCATACGTCGCGGAGATGTCTGTTTGTTTCGGCGGCCTCCTCATGACCAACCGCATCGCTTTCACCTGCATCGGGCATGGCACGAGGATTTCTATTGTAAGTGTATCTCTATTTCTGTCACCGGCGAATTGAGCGTAATGACCGTTTGGGAGAAAGGGGGCGGTCCGAAACGTCCATCGGCATGGTTGGAGAATCCATAGCGTTCAGTCGGCTTACCCATAAAATTAGTATCCAGCCTGTTGTTTCCGTTTTGATCATGAAAGGCCTTGATGCTGTAAGAGCCGTAGGGCATCTCTTCAAATACCCTGACAGCCTGTTTGTTTGAGATTGCCGCAGAGGCAGTGCGGTATTCCTTCACCTTGCCCGTATACTCCCCTTCAGATCTGCAGACGCAGAGTTTAACCTCTTCCTTGTCATTCTCAAATCCTGTTAGCCTCACGGTAATGGTTCCCGTTTGATTGGTTGCGGCAAGAGTATCTTCCGCTGAAGGAGACTCAGACAAGATGAGCAGCATGATCAAGGAGAACAATAGAGCGTGGCTCACGGTTATTCACCTCCTGTGGTTAAATCCGCACAGCATTATAAGAATACATCCTTTGTTTGAAACCGGGATTTGCCTTTCGCTTTATTGGTCGATTGAACCGTTATCCTTGAGGTCCGGCTTCTGCTGAAAGACATTGTAATAGGCGAAATCATCCTTGCGATAATAGATATTGTAGGCGAACAGGAGGCTGGTCAGCAGGCCGAAGCAGGTAAAAAGAACATCACGCTCAACCAGGTGGATGATGCAGGGTATAAACAGGAGCTGCAGTTTTTTCACCTGAATGGTGATGCGGGCAAGCAGGGAAAGAATCACGGCGGTAACCACCAGCAGCAGGCACGACCATGGGGAAAGAAGCAGCACGCTCCAGAGTGCAGTCGTACTGCCCTTGCCGCCTTTGCCTTTAAGGAAGACCGAGAAGCAGGTCCCGGCCAGAGAGCTGAAAACAAGCAGCAAGACGGTAAAAAGGTTATCCGGAAACAGCCACCGCGCGGTGGTTATGGGAACAACGGCCTTGGAAATCTCACCCGCAACGGTGATAATCCCTGCAGCCGTTCCCCCGACTTTAAAGGCATTGGTCACGCCTACATTGCCGGTCCCCTTTTGGGTGAGCTTTTCACCTGTCAGTATGGATGTGGCTATATAACCAAAGGGGATTGAACCGTAGAGGTACGACAGCATTGCAAACAATAGGTCATCATTTATTGGATCATTCCTCCGCCACGAAATGAAACCTGCTCGCATCTTCTTTATCGCCTCGATATTGTTGCATGCCGCACACGCTCTGGCAAGCTAAAACTGAATGCCGCAATTGATGATCAGCCGTGCAGGTCCGGCTGTTTTAGAAAAGCAATCATTATTAATTTGAAATGAAAAGCGATATCCTGTAAACTGTTCAGCAGTTTTTCATGATCACCGTTGCAGCGCATATCCCGAGTGCTTTTCTGCTTGAGCCATCTACATCCACCTCTTTACAGGTCCTAATGCAGCACGCATCGCAAGAACAACGACAACCTTCGCGGCATTCGGCTCTCATCGCAGGCATCTTCATCGCGCTGCTCTGCGTGCTCGCACTCGCCTGGCGCTTCCTGCCGCTTGACGGCTGGCTGGCCGGGGAAAATCTTTACGGCGTTTCAGCGCAGCTGAGAAGCGATCCCCTGGCACCGCTTTATGTGATCGCGTTTTATACCCTGTCAGGATTGTTTGCCTTTCCGGTGATTATTCTTATCCCCGCCACGGCCATGCTTTTCGGCCCGCTGCCGGGTTTGCTCTATTCGCTCTGCGGCCTGATGGCAAACGCCTCGGTGCTTTACGCCCTCGGGCACCTTCTCGGCCACGACACCATACACCATTATGCAGGAAACCGCGTGCGGCAGATAAGCGGCCGGCTTGCCCGCCACGGATTTGTAACCGTTGCCATGCTGCGCCTGCTGCCGGTCGCCCCCTTTTTCCTGGTTAACCTCATCTCGGGCGCATCACCAATCAATTTCCGGACCTATACCGCGGCAACGGTTACCGGCATTTCCCCCGCCCTGATTGTCATGACTCTTGCCGGCACTCAGATCAAGAGCACGTTGGGTAATCCTGTTCCCGGGCAGATCATCGCCTGCGCACTCACCGCACTTGCGCTGCTTATTGCGGGCGGGTGGCTCAGCCGGAAAGCGATGAAGCGCACCTTCCGCTGAAGGCCCCTGACGCTGCCCGGCGGCATCCGTTCGATGAAACTCCAACCCCTGACTGCACGGGAGAACCGCATGCATCAATCAATCTGGGTTAGGACCGGCATTGCGGCTCTGATGGCATGCTGCTTCAGCACCCCCTGTCCGGCAAGCCCCTTCAAGGATCCCGGCATACCCGATGGTGAAACCATCACCTACATCACGCGGGTCGACGATGCGCCGACGACCGTTGTTGAAACGGTCAGGATTACACGTTCTGAAGCGGGGCGGGAACGCTACGAAATCACCTCCCTTTCCCCCGAGCTGGACAGGGTCCTGATCCTTGACAAGGAAACCATGCGCATTCAGGCCATACACACCGTGAGAAAATTCCCGCGCGCAACGCTCGATTCGCGGCTGCAGGTGAAGAACGAAGAGCCGCTGCCCGGGAAGGACGAAGTCATTCTCGCGGACTTTTCCGCCCTTACCTACATCTTTCGCGGCTTTCTCTTCGATGAACTCGAGAGCGTCAAAATCGGGTTTTATGGAGAAGGACGCCAGCGGACCTTCGGTTTCAGCGCAAGCAAGGGCAAAAAGGAACCGGTTACCGCTCATGGAAAAATCATCGATTGCTACAAGATTGAATTCGGCCTGGATGGCTTCTGGGGCACCTTCCTTCCCAAGATGAATGCATGGTACAGCGTTGCACCCCCTCATTACCTGGTTCGATACCAGGGGCTATCGGGGCCTCCGGGTTCACCGAAAAGGGACATGGAGGCGCAATCCTACGAGATAAAGGTTCCCGGCCCCTCCGGGGCCGGGTCTTTGCCCTGACGCTTATGTGTGTCATCCTGCGTGATGGCACGGATCTGTTCGGCATGAAATAAGCACCCGCTCCCTCTTCACCTCCGCCACACGGTACAATGATACAGAATGCTTCCGGCGCAGGCAACCGCCTGCTCAGCGAAAAAAGCCCCTACCTCCTGCAGCACGCCCATAATCCGGTAGACTGGTACCCATGGGGGGAAGAGGCATTTGAGCGGGCTCGCACAGAAAACAAGCCCATCTTTCTTTCCATCGGTTATTCCACCTGCCACTGGTGCCACGTCATGGAGCGTGAATGCTTCGAGGATCCTCTGGTAGCCGGGCTGATGAACAACGCCTTCATTTCCATCAAGGTTGACCGCGAAGAACGTCCTGATATTGACAAGCTCTACATGACCGTCTGCCAGATGATGACCGGATCGGGAGGATGGCCGCTGACCATTATCATGACGCCGGACAAAAAACCCTTTTTTGCCGGCACCTATATTCCCAAAGAGAGCCGATTCGGGAGAGCCGGCATGACCTCGCTGATACCCGCCGTTGAGGAGGCCTGGACAAAAAGAAGCGGCGAGGTTCTGTCTTCGGCCGATCACATCGTTTCCGTTGTACAAAGGCAGGCCATGAATGAGCCTCCGGGAGCGCTTGCGCCGTCAGCTCTTTCGGGTGCCTATGAGCAGCTGTCGGGCCGATTTGATGAGCGCTACGGCGGGTTCGGCACCGCGCCTAAATTCCCCACCCCCCATAATCTGCTCTTCCTGCTTCGCTATTGGAAGCGCAGCGGAGAACCCCTCGCGCTTGGACATGGCACACAAAACCCTCACTGCCATGCGTCAGGGCGGCATTTACGACCACATCGGCTTTGGATTCCACCGCTATTCAACCGATGAGCGATGGCTTGTGCCCCACTTCGAAAAAATGCTCTACGACCAGGCATTGCTCACCATGGCCTATACCGAGGCATTCCAGGCAACCGGCAACAAAGAGTTTGAGCAAACCGCGCGTGAGATCATCGCCTACGTTTTGAGAGATATGACCTCTGATCAGGGAGGGTTCTATTCCGCGGAGGACGCCGACAGCGAAGGGGAAGAGGGAAAGTTCTACATCTGGCGCCGGGAGGAAGTAGAAAGCCTGCTGCCGGCAGACGATGCACGACTGTTCCTGAAGATTTTTAACGCTTCCACGGGGGGGAATTTCAGGGATGAGTCAACCGGGCAGGCAAGCGGCCGCCAACATTTTGCACCTCACCACAACGCTTTCAAGCGCCGCAGCCGAGCTCAGCATGCCGGAGGAACAACTCCGTGCCATGATTGAAGCGGCACGCAGGCGCCTCTTCCCGGCACGGGAGATGCGGGCCCATCCCTTCAAAGATGACAAGATTCTTACCGACTGGAACGGACTCATGATTGCCGCCCTTGCCCGGGCGTCGCAGGCGCTGGATGATCCCGCCTATGCCCGCCCGGCGCAACAGGCGGCTGATTTCATTCTGGGCTCCCTGCGCCTGCCGAACGGTCGATTGCTGCACCGCTACCGGGCGGCGGAAGCCGCAGTGCCGGCAAACCTGGATGACTACGCCTTTTTTATCTGCGGATTGATTGATCTGTACGAGGCCACCTTTGAGGCACGCTATCTGCAGGCGGCCATCATGCTCAACCGCGATCTGCTGGAACATTTCTGGGACGAAACCGGCGAAGGAGGTTTTTTCTTCTCTGCGGATGACGGTGAAGCATTGCTGCTGCGGCAGAAAGAGCTCTATGACGGCGCGCTGCCTTCGGGAAATTCCGTGGCCCTGCACAACCTGCTGCGCCTTGCACGTATGACCGCCAACGCTGATTTCGAGAAAAAAGCGGCCCGGATGGGGAGGGCTTTTGCTTCTGTGGTGCTGCAGCACCCGTCCGCGGCCACCCATTTCCTGACGGCATTTGATTTTGCCCTTGGCCCATCATGTGAGGTGGTCATTGCCGGCAGCCTCCGGCAGGCGGAAACCCGGCAATTTTTAAAAAAACTGAGAGAACCGTTCCTGCCCAACAAGGTTGTCCTGCTCCGGACGGAGGATGATGAGGGCCGTTCACTTGCCGGGATCGCCCCGTTTACCGAACATATGGCTCCCATCAAGGGGAAGCCGGCGGCCTATGTGTGCAGCAACTTTGCCTGTTCATCACCGACAACCGATGCCGGAGAAATGCTCTGTTTACTCCAGGCGGTAACCACTGCGCATGATCAGCGATGATGAGAAAACCTTGACTCAGAGGATGCTGACGGTTACAATGGCGCACGAGGAAGCGATTTCAGGACCGTCAACCGTATGCCGGCAGAAAGGAGCTAAAACCATGCTTGATGCATTAAAACCCCTGTTCAGAATCACCGGTTGCTGTACTTTTATTGTCTGCGTGCTTTTGTTCACACCCCCGGCCGCCCTGGCAGATAAAACTTCGGTATCGATCAACGCCCCCGCAAGCGCAGCTCCGGGATCTGAAATAACCATCCGCGTAACCGCCACCCACAGCGCCAACAACTTTCTCCACTACACGGACTGGCTGCGTATCATGGTTAACGGCACAGAAATAGCGCGATGGGATTACACCCGGATGCATAAGCCCGAGAGCAATGTCTTTACCAGGGAAATTAAGTTTGTGGTGAATGAAGCTCTGGAATTAAAGGCTGAAGGCCACTGCAACATGCACGGCAGCAAGGGGCCCGCCACTGCAAACGTAGCGCTTGCCCCTGCCGCCGAGTGACAGGAGGAATACTCGCATGGCTATAGGCGGCATCTCTCTTATTTTTATCCTGGGAATCGTAAACGGTCTGCTGGTGTTCATGCAGCTTGCGGGAGGGTTGCGATGGGCGGGAATATCATTCGCGACCCACAAAAAGACGGGTATACTGCTTGCGGTAACCGCCACCCTGCACGGCGTGCTGGCCATCCTGGCGGATTGATCTGCCTTGCGGGGCACTGTGCAGTGCAACCGGCCGAGCCCTTCTGCTCCTGCACGCTGCGGGATTGTCCCGACGGGCAGCTTTTCCTGTCCCTGATCGTCAACCAGTCAATCCCCGATCATCATCCGCCGTCAGTCTGGGGAAATGCAGCATTGCAGTAAAGGTATTCCACCTTTTCCTTGTGGCGCAGCTCTTCCCCGGCAAACGAGTAGAGCATTGTTTGCAGATCGCCGGGGGGCTGCACCTCCGCCAGACGCTGGTAGAATTCATGGGACGCCTTTTCCCGGCCGGCGGCAAACAGAAAAATGTCCTTATGCTGCAGCGGTCCGGACATGTCCGGTGCTCCCAGCGCCTCCACCACCCGCGCATCGGCAACGGTTGTCATGGAAAGCACCGCTTTCCCCATTTCCCCGCTCTTATAGCGCTGCAGCGCCGCTTTGTGTTTCAGCTCCTCCCCCGCCATAAAATGCAGTGTGTCGCGAGAGGCGGCATCCTGAATGACACCGGTCAGCTTTTCATACAGCGCATATGAATCTTCTTCCCTTTGAATTGCCCGATCAATGACCTCTTCCATGCTGAGCTGCTTCATGGACGAACCCCTTTCCCTGACGGCCATGCACGCAATCACACATCATGGCAGACGAGAACTGCTAGGTGGTGCCTTTCTTACCCCTCCGCTTCACGCCTGCTACCACTTGTAGATAATAGAAGTCTGTATGCGGTTATCGGTGCCGGCGCTGAGACCCGCATGATCGGTCTCCCAGTAACTGTATTCAAGCCCGATATCAACCGGGGGAATCAGGCTGTACACAATATTGCCGAAATAAAAGCTGTTCCGGCTTCTCATGCTCTTTGAGAGATCCTTTTCCTCCGGATCATCTATGCCGAATCCGAGCCGGTAGTTCCATTTGTCATTGTGTTTGTACGAGAGCTGCATCCAGCCCCCCATTGATTTGATCACATCCCGGGTGGTGGGATTAACACCCTGGAGAATGCCGCCGAAGTAATCATCGAGGTTGTAGCCGGTAAAGAACTCCCCTTTCACGGAAAGCTTTGGGGTCAACGGAAGGTCACCATCAGCGACTATCGACCAGGACTTGACCCGGTCCTGCCGGTTTCTTGTCGTCGCCGGTTTCACCTGCCAGTCAATCTCCTCCTCTCCATAATGCCCGGAGATGCCGAAGACCGTGGGATTGGAGGTTAACAGTTTCGTGGCCAGGGCAAGCCTTCCCTGAACGGTGGGAAAGCCGGCATCCTCACCATCATTTTTCAGATCCAGGTCCAGGTCCTCATTCACCGTTCCCGTTGATCTGGCGAGCGCAAGGGCGGAAATAATCTTGGTGGTCTTGGTCAGGGGATAGGTGTAGGTACCGCGCAATTGAGGCCGCCGGTATCCGATATTGCCTACCGACCACCCGACCGTATAATTGAGCGTATCGATATTGAGCGGTGCAATCAGGTCTGATGTCTGGCCCGCCAGAAGGCTGAAGTTGCCTCTCTTCAATTCTAAAAAGGCGTGGCGGAGCAGCACACCGGCCTTATTCTCGTGAGTGGCGCCATCTCCGTAGAAGTCAAATTCAATCCTGCCCCATGCCTGCCAGTCGTAGATCTCCGGCGCCATGATATCGAGGCCCAATCGGGTCTGCTTGGCAGTCATGTTATATTCGTTGTCATTTTTATGCTGAGATTCATTGGGAACGTATAAAACAAAGTTTCCGTAGTTGGTCCTGCTGTCATCATAGGCGGCATCCAGCTTGATATAGCCGTAGGGCTTGAACTTGAAGCTGCTGATGATCGGCGATTCCTTTTTTTCCTCTTTTGCCGCCGCCGCTTTTTCCGGCCGCTTTGCCTCCTCCTCTATCATCTGCTGCTGCTGTTTAAGAATTGCCTTCAACTCATCAACCTGGTTCTTGAGCGAATTGAGCTCCTGCTTGAGGCTTTCGACCTCTGTATCAGCCGCGTATACATTCGCACACAGTATAAACAGCATTGCACCGACCAATAAAAGAATCTGCTTCTTCATATACCCTCCTCATCATCAATTTCATGTAATTAGCTACTGGCTGACCCGGAAAATTGCCGCATAATATCCTGCAAGGTAAAATCGTGTCAAGAAAATTAAACAAAATTGAGTCCCAACGATAAACATTTTTTTGTTTTAAAACAATACGGTCGGTGCGTCATTAGTAATAATCACTTGACAGCAGGAACAATAATCATTATTGTTTGACATTTTTAAGGTATCCTTGCGATCACCCTGAATCAGATTGACAAAACGACAATATCTAACATAGTATTAAAAATGCGCTCAACACGTCAGCGGTCTCACATCATAGAAACATTGCAAGAAACCACCTGTCATCCGACAGCGGCATGGATTTTTGACAGGGTAAAGGAGAAGTGTCCCAACATAAGCCTTGGAACCGTCTACCGCAATTTAAACATTCTCAAAGAGACGGGGAAAATCCGGGAGCTCAAGTTCGGAAAAAACACCGCCCGATACGACGGGAACACGGAATTTCACCACCACATAGTATGCCTGGAATGCGGAAAGCTTGAAGACGTTACCTGTGCGCTCAGCCCGGACCTCATACCTCAGGTTGAAGCCGCCAAGGGCTATAAAATATCCGGCCATCAGATGGAGTTCAAAGGCACCTGTCCGGATTGCTTGCGGATACCTCAGAAAGCGCTGCTTTCCTGAACCGGGCGCATGGGCCGGATCATACCGGGTGCCGCTCACCGGGGCACGTGTGACGCAACACTGTAGAGGCAGTTTGTATCCTTTTTCCTATCACCGAGGAACACAGCCATGTGGAACTACACGGAAAAACTAAAGGAATACTTTACCAACCCCCGTAATGTGGGAGAGATTGAAAATCCCGACGGCATCGGCGAGATGGGCTCCCTTGCCTGCGGTGACGCGCTGAAATTCATGTTCAAGCTCGACGAGAACAAAAGAATTAAGGAGGCCAAGTTTCAAACCTTCGGCTGCGCCAGCGCCATCGCATCAGCATCCGCCCTGACCGAGATGGTAATCGGCAAAACACCCGAGGAGGCCCTGCAGATTACCAATCGCGATATTGCCGATTACCTGGGCGGCATGCCTGAAGAAAAGATGCACTGCTCGGTGATGGGGCGTGAGGCGCTGGAAGCCGCCATTGCCTATTCCAGGGGCATTGACATTAAAAAACAGCTTGAGGGCGAGGTGGTTTGCAAATGCTTCGGCATCACCGACCGGGACATCGAGCGGGTGATCCGTGAGAACAACCTTACCACCGTTGCCGATGTTACCCATTACACAAAGGCGGGCGGCGGCTGCGAGTCCTGCCATCCCAAAATTGAATCAATCATTGCTTCCGTTCATGGTCAGGCCAAGCAGGTGCCGGCGCAACAGCAGAAGCCGCACAAGCGTGCCTTGAGCAACATACAGCGCATGAAGCTGATCGAAGAAACCATTGAGCGGGAAATCCGCCCCGCGCTGAGAACCGACGGCGGCGACATTGACCTCATCGACATAGAGGGTTCAAAGGTTATGGTAACGCTGCGGGGCGCATGCACCGCCTGCCCCAGCTCCGGGTTCACCCTCAAAGGCCTGGTGCAGGCCAAACTGCGCGAGTTTGTCGCAGATGACATCGAAGTGGTGGTGGAAACATGAAAACCATTTACCTGGATAACAACGCCACGACCCGGGTTGCCCCGGAAGTTGTTGAGGAAATGCTTCCCTACTTTTCCGATTATTACGGAAACCCCTCCAGCATGCACTATTTTGGAGGCCAGGTTGAAAAAAAAGTGGTGGAGGCCCGCGAGAAGGTCGCTCAGCTGCTGAACTGCGATCCGAGTGAAATCATCTTCACCAGCTGCGGCACCGAAAGCGACAGCACCGCCATCAGGGGCACACTGGGATCATATCCCGACAAAAGGCACATGGTCACCAGCCGGGTTGAGCATCCCGCGGTGCTCAACCTGGTGCGGCACTTAAGCAAAAACGGCTGCGATGCCACCGAGGTGCCGGTTGACCGGAAGGGAAATCTCGACATCAGCGATGTTGAACAGGCAATCACCGATACCACCGCCATTGCCAGCTTCATGTACGCCAACAACGAAACCGGCGTCATCTTCCCCATCGAAGAAATCGGGCAGATTGTGAAAAGCCGGGGATCCGTCTTCCACACCGATGCGGTTCAGGCCGTGGGGAAAATCCCCCTTGACATGAAGAAGAGCAGCATTGACCTGCTCTCGCTTTCCGGTCACAAGCTCCACGCTCCGAAAGGCATCGGCGCCCTCTACATCAGGAAGGGCACCAAGCTCACCCCCTTTATCATGGGCGGGCATCAGGAGCGGGGACGGCGGGCGGGAACGGAAAACGTTCCGTACATCATAGGGCTGGGAAAGGCCGCGGAGCTTGTCCGCCTGCACCTGGATGATGAGAATACGCGGGTCAGGGCCCTGCGGGACCGTTTGGAGGCCGAGCTGATCAAGCGCTGTCCGGATGTCCAGGTCAACGGAGATGCAACCCATCGCCTGCCCAACACCACCAACATAAGCTTCGAATACGTGGAAGGCGAATCAATCCTTCTTCTGTTAAGTGCGCAGGGCATTGCCGCTTCGTCGGGTTCCGCCTGCACCTCGGGTTCGCTTGAGCCCTCCCACGTCCTTCGGGCCATGGGGGTTCCTTTTACCTACGTGCACGGCTCGCTCAGGCTGAGCCTGAGCATTTATAACACGGACGAGGACATTGACTTCACCATTGCAACCCTGCCTCCCATTATAAAGCGGTTGCGGGAGATTTCCCCTTTCGGCAGATCATGATGAAGTCCGGGAATCACCCCGCCGGCAGGGCATTACCCGATCGCATCCGAAGAGGCATTACCGACAATGACTGAAACGAAACTGCCCCGGATTATTGAAAGCATCGTCAGCACCTACGACGCGGAAGACGGCATCAACCACATCGAAGGCCCGAACCTGCCCTCCCGTGACCGGGTGGTTGAAATTACCACGTATTTCCTGGCGGTGCTTTTCCCCGGCTATTATGAAAAGCAGGAGCTGTCAAAGTCCAACCTCACCTACTACATCTGGGAAAAGATCGCCTTTATTTATCACCACCTGTCGCGGGAAGTTCTTAAAAGCTTAAAGTCATCGCGCGGGGGAAACGGCGACGACGGAACACTCACCGACAAGGCCATCGAAATCACCTTCGACATACTTCGCAAGATACCCCATATACGGCAGCAGCTGCGCGGCGATGTCCAGGCCGCCTATGAAGGAGACCCGGCGGCAAAAAACCTGGATGAAATCATTCTCAGCTATCCCGGCGTCGAGGCCATCGCCGTGCACCGGGTGGCCCATGAACTGCACCTGCTCCAGGTACCGCTCATCCCGCGGATCATGTCTGAATACGCCCATAACAAGACAGGAATCGACATCCATCCCGGCGCTTCCATCGGCAGCAATTTTTTCATTGACCATGGAACCGGCGTGGTCATCGGGGAAACCACGGAAATCGGAAACAACGTACGGCTCTACCAGGGGGTGACCCTGGGCGCGCTCAGCATTCAGAAAGACGCCTCGGGTAACATAGGCCGGGGCACCAAGCGCCACCCCACCCTGAAGGACAACGTTATCATATACTCGGGCGCGACCATCCTGGGCGGCAAAACAGTCGTCGGCGAATATTCCATCATCGGCGGGAGCGTGTGGCTGACCGAATCCATTCCGCCGTACACCATCCTCATCAACAAGGCGCCTGAACTGACGCAAAAAAGATACCTCTAGCCGGGGAGAAATCCGAAATTCGAAACAAATCCAAATTACCAAAATACAAAAAGATGCAAAATGCAAACAAAGACTTTATAGACAGGGGTTTGAGCATTTGATATTTGGACTTATGACATTGTTTCGTGCTTCGATATTCGAATTTTGGATTTGAACTTCTGATCACTATGCTGTAAGGAGCTGCAAACCCTCAACGAATTTCATTCTGAAAGGCCGGCAAGAAACGAGCAAAGGAGGTATGAAATGACCTGGTTCAAGTGTTCCAAGTGCGGCTACACACTCGAAACCGATATCCCGCCTGAGCAATGTCCCGCATGCCAGGAAAAGTGCGCATTTATTGACACTACCTGCTATACGCCTGACTGCGGCGGTCCGGGTAAGATTGATCCCCGCATCAAGGGATCCTAACCATACGTGTGACCTCTCTCGAGGTGAAAGGAGCAGGAATAATGCACATGGTAACCTGTCCGTTATGCAACGCGGATTTTGAGCTGAAGCAAGATGCCAAAGAAGGAGATATCGTGGTCTGTCCTGTTTGTCAGGCTTCGCTTAAACTGGTTAAGGAACACGGCAGATTTTCTGCGGTAGCCGTTTAACCCTTCAGGAAGGAGGCGCACACCGTCATGGCAGACATAAAAATGTACTCGCTACCAACCTGACCCCACTGCCATCACGCGAAGGAGTTTCTTTCGCAAAAAAATGTTCCGTTCACGCAGTACGACGTGGGACAGGACAAGGCAGCGCGAGATGAAATGATAGCCCTGACCAGTCAAAGGAGTGTGCCGGTCATTGTCATTGACGGCCGGGTCATAATCGGATTTGATCAGGAAAAGATTGAAGCCGCACTCAACCTCAAATGAGCATCCGGTTTAGCAGGTTGTTGAAAAAGTAATTTTCCAACGCTGTTCAAAGGCTCAAGGGGGAGGGGCTGCGAACACACGAAGTATTGAATCACAGAAGGAGAAATCATGAAATCGCTATCCGCAACACTCGTTTCCCTTTTTTTCGCGTTGGCGCTTGTCCCGTTTCTTTCGGCGGCTGCTGCCCAAACCACCGATGCGGCACCTGCATCAGATCCTCGTCAAAAACTGTTTGAAATCAAATGCCAGAAGTGCCATTCTCCGGAACGGGTAAAGGAAGCGCACCTGACAATAGACATGGTAAAACCGACCGTGGACCGCATGAGAAGTAAACCCGGCGCCGACATCTCTGCAGGCGGAGGCGGACACGCTCTACGATTATCTGAGCAAGTATTTCGTAATCCCGCCCTCTCCGCCTGTTGTACCGGGGCCTCCTCTCAGATGATGAACACAACCTCCTCATCACGGCAGTAAAACGTTCTCTATGAAAAAAATCCGCAATGCCTGGTGTCCGGGAAAAATCCTGGGCATTGAGGTATACATCGACAGCAGCTGGCTGATCATATTTGCCCTGGTAACCTGGACATTGGCCGGGCACTATTTCCCCGCACAGCATCCCCAGAACCCTGTTTTTGTCAACTGGGCCCTGGGATTTATTGCCAGCCTGCTGTTTTTTGCATCGGTACTCGCACATGAACTTGGTCATTCGCTGGTGGCGCGGCAGCAGGGCGAGGAGGTGCACAGCATAACCCTTTTCATCTTCGGGGGGTTGGCCCAGATCGGCGGAGAGCCGGACAGGCCGCTGAAAGAATTCCTGATTGCCTTTGTGGGTCCCCTCACCAGCATTGCGCTCAGCCTCGTCGCGGGGGCCGCCTGGTGGATCTGCAGGGACGGCAGCCCGTCCCTGGCATCTCTTTTCCGCTATCTGGGATTAATCAACCTTGCCCTTGCCTGCTTCAATTTAATACCGGGCTTTCCCCTTGACGGAGGCCGCATCCTGCGCGCCATCATCTGGGGCCTGACAAAAAATTTCCGGCTGGCAACCCGGGTGGCATCCTTCAGCGGCAAGGTGGTGGCGGTGCTGCTCATTTTCTGGGGCATCAGTCTCATTTTCTCCGGGCTCACTCTGAACGGGGTCTGGACCATTTTTATCGGCTGGTTTCTCTATAATGCCGCCCTCAGCAGCTACCGGCACCTCATGATCAAGGACGCGCTCAGCGAGGTCAGGGTCAAAAATCTGATGATAACCGATTTTGCAACCGTCTCCGAGGAAATGAGCGTGCAGCAGCTGGTCGATGATTACATGCTGCGTCATCGGGACCGGGGATTTCTGGTGATCCGTGACGGCCTGCTCAGGGGTATCGTGTGCCTTCACGACGTTAAGAAGGTTCCCCGCGAGAAGTGGCCGTTCACATCCGTGCGTGAGATCATGGTTCCCAAAGACCTGCTTGAAAACGTATCACCTTCCGATGATGCCGGCGTGGCGCTCGAGAAGCTTACGGCAAAAAGCATCCATCAGGTCCCGGTAGTTGAGGCAAACAGGGTAATGGGCATATTGAGGCGAAATGACATCTTGCAGTATCTGCAGTTGCACACAGACCTGGGGGCAAAGGGATGACCGCTGTCCGGGCCCCTTACAGAGTTTACTGCAGCGGCGGGCCATACATCATGAAACCCTATCATCCACCCATCACCACCAGAAAGGAGTAAGGCAATGAAGAAATGGAGATGCACGGTTTGCGGCTATGTTCACGCAGGGGACAACCCGCCTGAAAAGTGCCCTGTCTGCGGCGCGGGCAAGGCAAAATTCAAGGAACTGGCCTAGCCATGAGGGAGTCACTTCCATGAAGGTGCTTGCCATGTACGGAAGTCCCCGCAAGGAAGGAAACACCACCCTGTTATTACGAGCACTGGTAAAAGGTTTGCACGCGCAGGGAGGCGCTGCCACGGAGATCTTTCTCTGCGATCTGCAGATTCTTCCCTGCGTTGCCGACCACAGCTGCTCTCAGTCCGGTGAATGCTTCCTCCAGGACGATATGCGCATGATGTACAGCCACCTGGTAACGCATGACTGCATCGTGCTGGCCGCGCCCATATTTTTTTACGGCGTCAACGCACAGACCAAGGCGCTCATTGACCGCTCGCAGGCCCTCTGGGCGCGCAAATATGTTTTAAAGCTGCCGGTCGGCGCATCGGAGATCAAGAAAAAAGGCATATTCATATCAGCGGGGGCGACAAAAGGGGCAAAGCTCTTTGACGGCACCCTGCTGACCGTCAAGTATTTCTTTGATACCATAAACGCGGAACTCTCCCATGCCCTTCTCCACCGGAGCATCGACGGCAAGGGAGAAATTCTGAAACATCCGGACGCGCTGCAGGAGGCTTATGACCTGGGAAGGTCACTTGCCGCGTCAGAGGGAATTGTTTAACATATATGACATGCTCATCTGCAGTACGGTGAGAAAGGAGCAAGCGATATGGGAAAAGTTGAACTGAAAAAGGGGATTTACTGGGTCGGCGCCATAGACTGGAACATCAGGCTTTTCCATGGCTATGACACGCCGGAGGGAACAACCTACAACGCCTACCTGATTGTGGACGACAAGGTGGCCCTGATTGATACGGTCAAGGCGCCGTTTTTCGAAGAGATGGTGGGGCGGGTTGAAGAGATCATTCCCTTCAGCAAAATAGATTATCACATCTCCAACCACGTGGAAATGGACCATTCCGGTTCCCTCCCCCGGGTTATGGACCTGGCCCCGCAGATAACCGTTGTCACCAGCGAGCGGGGTAAAAAGGGGTTAACCCGCTACTACAAGAAGGACTGGCCCTTCCAGACAGTGAAAACCGGCGACACCCTGAACCTGGGCAATCGGCAGCTGAGCTTCCTGGAGATACCCATGGTGCACTGGCCCGATTCAATGGTAACCTACTCTCCCTCCGACAAAATTCTCTTTTCCAATGATGCCTTCGGCCAGCACCTGGCCACCTCGAAGCGGTTCGACGATGAGATCGGCTGGGAGGTGATCTACCCCGAAGCCGCCACCTACTTTGCCAATATCGTCCTGCACGTGGGCGGGCCGGTGCTCAAGGCGCTTGACGCGGCCAAAGGCCTGCAGCTGGACATGATCGCGCCATGCCACGGCGTCATCTGGAGAAAGGAGATTCAAAAAATTGTAAACTGCTACTACTCCTGGGCACGGCATGAAGCACGGCCCAAGGTGCTGGTTATTTACGACACCATGTGGGGCAGCACTGAGAAGATGGCAAAGGCAATCCTGGAAGGAGTGCGGGAGGAAGGCATCACCGTAAAGCTCATGAATATCAGCAGCACCGGCAGGTCGGCCATCATGAAAGAGGTGCTCGATGCCAAGGGGCTCATCATCGGTTCTCCCACGCTCAATAACGGCATGTACCCGACAGTCGCCGACTTCCTCTGTTATATGAAGGGGTTGAGGCCTCAGGGCAAGATCGGGACGGTATTCGGCTCTTTCGGATGGGGCGGCGGCGCAACCAAGGCCATCACCGAGGAGCTGCAGGCAACCGGCATCGAGCTGGCCGAACCCGCCCTCCAGTTCCAGTTTTTGCCCGACCGGGAAGAGCTGGAACAGTGCAAGGAACTGGGCAGGAAGATGGCATCCCGGGTGAAAGCCGCACAAATATAAATAACAAGGAGGTTTTTGTATGACAATTGAAATTACCGATAGCAGCTTTAAAACTGAAGTTGCCGACTCAACCATGCCGGTGCTGGTGGATTTCTGGGCCCCCTGGTGCGGTCCCTGCAAGATGGTCGCGCCGGTTTTAGATGAGCTGGCCCGGGAATACGAGGGAAAACTTAAGATCGTCAAGCTGAACGTTGACCAGAACCAGCAGGTTGCCGCCCAGTTCGGCATCAGCAGCATTCCCACCCTGATCATGTTCAAAAACGGAAAAGAAGCCGGCAAAATGATCGGATTCCAGTCGAAGGACGCGCTCAAGAAAATGATTGCCGGGTCACTCTAGCAGGCTGTTGAAAAACACCCATCTGATTCGTGGCTCAAAGGGGAGGGGCTTTTAACAGCCTGAGGAAAACTGCTTTTTCAACAACCTGATAGAAACCGCCATGACCGACCAGTTTACCATCGGGGTGCTTGACGGCATCAAGGAGCTGACCGAGGCCCGGCTGAGAAGTTTTGTCAGGCTGCGGCCGTTCATCCGCTATGCCGACCTTCGCATCAGCATGTCGGAGGGGCGGGGGGCATTCTGCGAGAACGGCGAGGAAAAATACAGCGGGACCGACTACAGCTTTTCATTCGGCGCGCGGGTGCTGGCGGGAGAGGAGATTGCCTCAGCCGGATATTTCGGCCTTACCCTGGGTAAGGACGCGCCGGCGCGCTTGACGGCCATCCTTGATGAAGGGCTGGCCCATGCGTATGACCGGGCCCTTTTTAATGCGCGCCATAAAGCCCGGGCCAAACAGCGCTTCGGTCAGCTGGGAGAGAGCCTCTGGGACATGGATCTGGCACCGGTTGAAATAGTGCGGGAGTCCGTGCCGGCGGAATATGAAATTGATCCCTGCAGCATCTCGCCCAAAAAAATTTCCTCCCACCTCAGGGACATATCAAAAGAGCTTGCGGCCATGGACAGCCGCATCCTCTATAACCAGGTCGGGGCCTCGACCATGCTCGAGCGGGAATTTTTTACCTCAAGCGAGGGCGCGGCCATAGACCAGACCTTTGCCATAACCCATGGCATCGCCTATGTTGTGGCCTCCGGCAGGGAGGGCATCCAGGAGCACTACGATGACATCGGCCACCAGCGGGGCTGGGAGGTAATTGAGAACGGCTGCCGGGGTCCCCTCATCTTCAGCAAGGATCTTCGCTCCTTCTCACTGGCGCTGGCACATGACACCCTGGAACTTGCCGACGCCCCGCCGCTTCCCGACACGGGCAAGCCGGTCACCGTGGTTACCGATCCCCACTTTAACGCGCTGCTGGCCCACGAAATTATCGGCCATCCCAATGAGCTGGACCGGGCGCTTAAGATGGAAACAGCCTATGCCGGCCGCTCCTGGCTTTTTAATGATTTCGATCATCATCAGGTGGGCAGGCAGGTGGCATCACCCCTGCTTTCAGCCTATTCCGACCCGTCTCTTCCGGGTTTCGGGCACTATCGCTATGATAACGAAGGGACCAGGGGGAAAAAGGTATATCACATCCAGGGGGGTGTCTACCGGGGTTTCATGAACAGCAGGCAGACAGCGGCCCTTTTCAAGGATGAGCCCAACGGTTCCTACAAGAGCATTGATGCCTCCGTTGTCCCCCTGATCAGGATGTCAACCACGGTCATCGAGGGGGGAACCCGGGATATCAAGGATATCCTGGGCGAAATCGATAACGGCTATTACCTGGTGGGGCACCGGATACCTTCCATTGCGGAGTCGCGGGAAAATTTTCGCATCACCGCCCGGAAGGTTTATGAAATCAAAAACGGCGCTCCCGGCCGGCTTTTCCGTGACGGCGGCATTACTGCCGACAGCCGCGATTTTCTCATGCAGATAGACGCCGTGGGAAATGACTTCCGCATCTTCCCCATATCCAACTGCGGTAAGGGCCAGCCCATGCAGTCAAAAAAGCTGGGAAACGGCGGTCCGAGCTTACGAAGCAGGGCGCGCCTGACCGGGACGTCAAGCTAGCGATACCCGACCGCCGGGCATGCCTCATCCGGTAACAGAACGAGGGATAACAACGTGGCACGTGATTTAAAGGAGTTCGCCGCCCTGGGTCTTGCGCACCTGCGCTCGAAAGCGGACGTCGCTGAGGCGGAAATCTTTGCCGCGGTGAACAGCATTTTAACCTGCAGAATCAACTACACCTCTCACATTCCCTGCAACGGTCTGGAAGAACCGAAATCCGTTCAGTCGCGGGGGGTGGGCTTGCGCATCGCATTTAAAAACGGGTCCGGCGTAAAGCTCGGCTTTGGCCAGGAAACCGGTTCGCTGACGCTGGAAGAGGTTGAATCCGCATATCTCAAGGCCCGGGAGGGTGCCGTTTACGATCCTGATTTTCATGGTCTCCCGGCAGCACCGCCTCCGGAAGGCAGGCTTAAGGATTATCACGACCACGCGCTGCTCTCCCTCTCTGATGCTGATCTGGTGGATATCGGCTGGAAAGCCATCACCTGCGCCCTGGAGGAGTTGGAGCGCTCCCCCCTGCTCAGATCGGAGTCTCCCCGTTCGCTGGGGCTGATACTCGGCGGTGATGTGACCGTCCTTCAGGAGCAGATTGCCCTTGCCTCCACCTGCCTGCGCACCATCGAAGATGACACTACCACCATACTCTTCTCCTCGCTCACCGCCATGATAGAAAAGATGAACAGCAAGGGATCGGGGTGGTCGGCGGCAACTCGTCTGCAGGGCTTTGACGGCAGCGCCGGGGGCATGGCCGTACGTAACGCGCTCCGCTCCGCGAGAACCGGTACACGGGTGGCAAGCGGCAGCTACCCGGTTGTCCTGGCGCCTCAGGCGGTAGCTGACATCATGAGTAACATCCTGCTTCCTTCATTGAGGCTTGACACATTTTACATCGGCAATTCCGCTTACCAGGGCAAACTCGGTACGCCGGTGGCATCCGAACTGCTCTCCGTGAGCGACGTCGGGAATGACCCGCAACTCACCGCCAGCAAGGGCATAACCTGTGAAGGCCTCCCCACGGGAAGGACCGAGCTCATTGCCGGCGGCCGCCTGATGGGGCTCTTATCCAACGATTATGAAACCAAACGGATGCTCCGCGACAGCAAGGCCCGGGACAAATTGGGGGTTGACCCCCATGACTGGCGCCGCGCCCTTGTCCCGCGAAACGGGTTCCGGTTCGGGCAGGGAGGGGGGAGATATCATGCCGCCCTGCCTTCCATTTCGCCGACCAACCTGGTTATCGAAGGCTCTCCGGCCGCCTCGCTTGAGGATCTGCTGCGCACGGTTAAAAACGGCATTTACGTGGGAAGAATCTGGTACACCTATCCCATCAATGGAATCAAGGCGGGCGATTTCACCTCCACCATTGTGGGGGATTCCTATATGATCCGGGATGGAAAGCTGGCGGAGCCGCTCGAGCCCAACAGCGTCCGCATCAACGACACCCTGCACTCGGTTTTGAACCGGATCACCTCCATCGAGCATCAACAGACCGGCATCGTTCTCTGGGCTGCCGACGAGGTGTTCTACGCGCCGCATATCGCCGTTGCAGGCCTCAATTTGTCGGCAATCACGGCACCGTCATAGATGTTGCCGGGCAGCAGCACATTCTCCGCAGCACGTGGAAAGGAGGTGACCGTACCGCCGCTGCAGCACTGTTATTGAAGAAATCCTCATCACCTTTACCGCACAAGGAGGAATCATTATGGATCCAAAGGCCCTGTTTAAGGTAAGCTATGGTCTGTACGCAATCACATCGAACAAGGGGAGCAGCATTAACGGCCAGATAGCCAATGCCCTCATTCAGGTTACCGCGGAGCCGCCCGCTCTTGCCATCGGCATCAACGTGAAAAACCTCACCAATGAGTTCATCAAGGACAGCAAGGCATTCGGCGTATCCATCCTCGCCCAGGACACCCCCCTCAATTTCATCGGTCAGTTCGGCTTCAAGTCAGGAAGAGAGGCCAATAAATTTGACGGGGTAAACTACAAGACAGGCATCACCGGCGCCCCGCTTATCCTGGACCATTCCCTGGCGGTCATGGAGGCACGGGTAACCCACAGCATGGAAGTCGGCACCCACACCATTTTTGTGGGAGAAGTGGTCGGTTCAGAGGTCCTCAAGGAAGGCGAGCCCATGACCTATGCGTACTACCACCAGGTCAAGCGCGGCACTACCCCCAAGACCGCGCCGACCTACCGCAAAGAAGAAACCGCGGCAACCGCCCTGCCGCGCCATCAGTGCACCATTTGCGGATATGTCTATGATCCGGCGCAGGGCGAT
Source organism: uncultured delta proteobacterium (assembly GCA_963793865.1). Taxonomy (GTDB): domain Bacteria; phylum Desulfobacterota; class WTBG01; order WTBG01; family WTBG01; genus CAZWCD01. The sequence goes on along the minus strand of CAWCBP010000001.1, from coordinate 647,799 downwards.
CCCGATGGCGGCATAGCCCCGGGAACGGATTTTAAAAATCTCCCCGCCGGCTGGACCTGCCCGGTCTGCGGTGCGGGCAAGGATCAGTTCAAACAGTTATAAAAAGCCGTCGTCACCGTATCAGATGAGAGGCACGGGAACGGGGGCAGGTATCCGCCCCCGCGTGCCGCATCCTGTCCATGCCCAAAAAAATCACCCTCCCCCGCTTGAAATAATCTGTTATTATTGTAGCATATATAGTAATGATGCACTGCTACATGATCATGGATGCAAAACCTTTACCCCGTCGGAATTCAGAGCCAACCCTTCCTCAGCGCATCGGCATCATGGGAGGATCATTTGATCCCATTCACATCGGCCATCTCAAGGTGGCTGAGGCTGCACGGACGGCGATGAAATTGCACAAAGTCATTTTTGTGACGGCTCATTGCCCCCCGCACAAATCACCGGAGCAGCTAACTCCGGTGCAGCACCGGCATGCCATGGTTGAGCTGGCAGTGAAAGATATGCCGCGGTTTGAGCCCTCCTGCATCGAGGCGGAGCGAGGCTGCCCAACCTATGCCGGCGATACCATCAGATACTATAAACAGGCAATGGGCACTGCCGGCGAACTGTTTTTTATAACCGGCCTCGACGCGCTCCTCGCCATCATTAACTGGGATCAATCCCGTACCTATCCGGGCATCTGCCGTTTCGTTGCCGCTATCCGGCCCGGATGCGATGTCGAGAAAATAAAGAAACGCATTCCTGATGATTTTTTACCCCACATAACCATACTGGAAGAGCCGTATCTTTCCATTTCATCAACCGATATCCGCTCGCGGGTTAGGGCACATCGCTCCATCGAGGGGATGGTTCCTGAAGCAGTGCGGCAGTATATTGTAAGCAACAATCTATATCTCAATTGAACGTATCCGGGAGCAGCGCACGGCAGGTGCTGCGCTCGGCACTACGTCAGACCCAGGGAAACTGCACACCCGCTAACCTTTACCAGAAAGGAGGAATGCCATGGAACTGAAACCGCTTGATGATTACCGCGATGCGCTCAAAGAGGCTGTAAAGCGGGAAGATGATGCTACCGCGTTTTATGAGAAGGCAGCAGCAGTGGTTCACCAGGCTGACCACAAGGCCCTGCTGAAACGGCTTTCCATTGAAGAAAAAGGCCACAAAAAGATACTGGCTGCATTTGCAACCGACCTTACCACACCGCCCAAGGGTTCCTTCGTCCCTTCAAGATATACGATTGATGCGGCCATAAAGGCAGGCCTGTCTGTTGAAGACATATTCAAGATTGCCATAGAGCTGGAAGAAGAAACGGTCGATTTTTATGCCCGCTTGCTGGTATATTTTTACAAGACAGGGAATGAGGAGGTGTTCAAGAAAATATTTGACGCAGAAATGAAGCACAAAGAGGAGCTTCAAAAAAATCTCGAGGCCTTCAGCCAAAAATAAATCCACGCTTTTCCATCATGAAAAGCACGAATGATTAATCCCTTGTAAGGAGGTACGGCCATGGCAAGCGCAATTAGCTGGGAAACGGACATGGAGAAAGCCCTCGCTGCGGCGCGGACACAGGGCAGGCAGATCCTGCTCGACTTTTTCAACCCGGGGTGAATCGGCTGTCAGCAAATGGATGCAGTTACGTATCCTGAGAACAAGGTAGCAAACTTCATCATCAACAACCTGATTCCGCTCCGCATACCATCTGATGCGAAACCTCACTCCGCTGATTTCAAGATAAGCTGGACACCCACGCTGATTGTGCTCGATCAGGAAGGGAAAGAGCATCACCGCACGGTTGGATTTCTTTCCCCGGAGGAATTGATTCCATCCCTGCTGCTGGGCATGGCCAAGTCCGGATTCGAACAGCAAAGGTATGCCGAAGCCCTTGCCGTCATACAGGAGCTGTTGGACACATATCCCGGGAGTGATGCTGCACCGGAAGCGCTTTTCCTGAAAGGCGTTGCGGGGTATAAAAGCACCCATAATCCAAAGCCGCTGAAAGAGGCATACGAACAGCTGCAGTCACGCTACCCTGCAAGCGAATGGACCAAAAGGGCCTATCCCTACAGATTGCTCTGAACATGACAATCGCCATCACAGAACGACCGCGGACACATTTTCGATGACCGGCCATGTTTTGATTTTCTACCACTCCGCATCCGGAAATACGCAGTGGGTAGCAGGAAAACTTGCTGCCTCACTGCCCGGTTACGGCATCGAGACAGAGGTCAGAAGCATTGCTTCCAGGCCGCGCACCGATGATCTTGCTTCCTATGACCTGATCGGTTTCGGCTGCCCGGTGATGGGGTTCAGGCCGTCATTTGCCATGACCAGGTTCATCCAATCACTTCCACCGCAGGCGCAAAAACCTGCATTCCTGTTTACCACCTGCGCAGGAGTCCTTGCCAATACCCCATGGATGCTTGACGGCTACTTATCTGTCCGCGGGTTCGTGGTGCTGGCAGATCAGCATTTCAGGGGGGAGATGAGCTGGCCCATTGCCAGGGCCGCCGGTCTCAGTATCAACCGCGGATTGCCGAACGACACGATGCTCCCTTCCATCAGCAGATTCGCCGGCACGCTGGCAGAGCTTGCAGGCAGACATAAAGCAGGGGTGCTTTCCCGGCCGGCTCCCTTTTCCCGCTCGCGGATCAATCCCTTTTATTATCTCTCCCTGCTTAACAGCCCGGCCAGGTTGCGCATGATGATGGGTAAAAAGAGCATCAATACAAAGCGATGCACCATGTGCGGGCAGTGCGCAGAACGCTGCGCTGCAGGGGCTATTGCGCTGGCCCCCTACCCCACATTCAGCGATTCCTGTGACGGCTGCTGGGGGTGTTTCAATGTCTGCCCGACCGGCGCCATTTCGACTATTGTCGGAACCCGCGGCCGATACGCTTCTAAATGCACTCCCCATACTTTCACCCAAATCCGCGATGATCAATAAGATTTATCATTTACCCCGGATAACAAGCTTCATTAACAACATATATAATTGATATTATTCACTTTAATTGATATATTTTTTTACTAATTAGCGGTCGGCGTAATTTCCCTCAAAAAAATAATATTATGTATATTAAATAGTTAAATAGTTTTTTGACAATCAAATAATAATCTTTTATTATGTTTAAAAATCTTTATCATTAAAAAACGTTTCTAATGTATAAACTGCGCAAGCAAATTATCTTGACATCAAGTAACAATTTAAGATATATATATAATATATAAATTGGGATTCCATTTAATCCTTCTGACTGGCACCACTATAAAGGGTTCTTTAAGATTCATAATCGATTATTGAATGATTTTTCGCTGAAAGGGGGTGATAATTTAATCAACTCACATCAGACACCAGATTGTCATTTACCATTTCATGAACTTACTTTTTGTCCGGAGGAGGGTGATTATGAAAAAGATTTCAACTTGTTTAATGGTGCTTTTTGTCATAGGTCTTATGGCAGGCTCAGTTTTTGCCCAGAGCTACTGCCAGGATTCTTTGGAGGCAGGTAATCCCGGCGGCAGGTTAACCGGTCTCAAGACCTGTGATACGGTTAATCCGGAAACGCTTAACCCGGGAGACACGTTTTCCATTGACATCTGGGCAGCCGAGATCCCTGAGCCGATTATCTCCAGCGGAATTGAGATGTTTTATAATCCGGCCCAGGTCAGCCTCGTGAGCGTTAACGCTTATGACGGCGTTGACATTGCCGGCGGACCGTGGGATGGAACTGCCACCCTTAAGATACCTGATGCTTATGGACCCGGTTCCTATGTGCTGGCCGTGGTACAGTTAGGTACCTGCCCGGTACCTGATGCCGGTGGTGATATTATTATAGCGCAGGTAACCTTTCAGTGCGTGGCAAATGGTACCGGTAACATTTCTGTTAAAGGAATAACTGATTTTGACACAACCGTGGGATGTACGAGCGGTGTCGTGTACGATGGCTACGATGGGCACCAATGTTCTCAGCGTTACCCAGGGCATCGTTACCTGTATGCCCAATCGATGTGGCATTTTTGCAATGGCGCTGAGACCTGCAATAACCTGCCCGGCAGACTGCGGTGTCTGTCCGCCTGCATGCGGCGATGGCACCTGCAACGGTACGGAAACCTGTGAAACTTGCCCGGCGGACTGCGGTGATCTGTCCTCCTGCATGTCCCGATGGCACTTGCAATGGCACTGAGACCTGTATAACCTGCCCCCAGGACTGTGGTGTCTGCCCTCCTGCATGCGGTGACGCTACCTGCAACGGCACGGAAACCTGCGTAACCTGCCCGGCAGACTGCGGTGTCTGCCCTCCTGCATGCGGTGATCGCTACCTGCAACGGCACGGAAACCTGCGTAACCTGCCCGGCAGACTGCGGTGTCTGCCCGTCCTGCATGCGGTGAGGTACCTGTAATGGCACAGAGACCTGCGTAGACCTGCCCGGCAGACTGCGGTGTCTGTCCGCCTGCATGCGGCGATGGCACCTGCAACGGTACGGAAACCTGTGAAACCTGCCCGGCAGACTGCGGTGTCTGCCCGCCTTCATGCGGTGACGGTACCTGTGATACCTCAGAGACATGCGTAACCTGCCCGGCAGACTGCGGCGCTTGCCCGCCTGCATGCGGTGACGCTACCTGCAACGGCACGGAAACCTGTGAAACTTGCCCGGCAGACTGCGGTGTCTGCCCGCCTTCATGCGGTGACGGTACCTGTGATACCTCAGAGACATGCGTAACCTGCCCGGCAGACTGCGGCGCTTGCCCGCCTGCATGCGGCGATGGTACCTGTAACGGCACGGAAACCTGTGTAACCTGCCCGGCAGACTGCGGTGTCTGCCCGCCTTCATGCGGTGAGGTACCTGTGATACCTCAGAGACATGCGTAACCTGCCCGGCAGACTGCGGCGCTTGCCCGCCTGCATGCGGTGACGCTACCTGCAACGGCACGGAAACCTGTGATACCTGCCCGGCAGACTGCGGTGCCTGCCCCCCTGCATGCGGCGATGGCACCTGTAACGGCACGGAAACCTGTGAAACCTGCCCGGCAGACTGCGGCGCTTGCCCGCCTTCATGCGGTAATGGTACCTGTGATGCCTCAGAGACATGCGTAACCTGCCCGGCAGACTGCGGCGCTTGCCCCCCTGTATGCGGCGATGGCACCTGCAACGGCACGGAAACCTGTGAAACCTGCCCGGTAGACTGCGGCGCTTGCCCCCCTGTATGCGGCGACGGCACCTGCAACGGCACGGAAACCTGCGAAACCTGCCCGGCAGACTGCGGTGTCTGCCCATCTGAAACTCAGGTGAACGTTGACATCAAACCTGGTTCCTGCCCGAATCCACTGAATGTGAAGAGCCGTGGTGTGCTTCCCGTTGCAGTGCTAGGAATGCATGACCTTTGACGTCAATTCTATAGATCCAGCCTCAATCAGGCTTAGCAGAGAAGGGTGTTGCTGGTGAAGTGGCACCTATTCGATGGAGTTATGAAGATGTCGGGACCCCTTTTACTGGTGAACTCTGCGACTGTCATGAACGCAAGTGTGATGGTTATATGGATCTGACCCTCAAGTTTAAAACACAAGAGCTGGTTGAGATGCTGAATCTCAATAGTGTGGCAGGAACAATTCGACTTACCCTTACCGGCAATCTCAAGAACGGAACAAAAATTTCCGGCAAAGACTGCATACGGGTGCAGGGAGCGTGTAAAGGCGACTTTGATTGTGATGGCGACGTGGATGGCAAGGACGCCAACAAACTCAAGATCAACTTTGGATGGAGAGGTACGGCCGATGATTCGGAAAATGTCTCGGGAGACTTCGATGATGACGGCGATATCGACGCCACTGATGTCAACGGGTTCCTAACCATCTTCGGAAGCAAGTATAACGGCACCTGTGGATATTTCGAATGCAAGGGCGATTTCGACTGTGACCGTGACGTAGACGGAACAGATTCAAAGCAATTCAAGAACACCTTCGGCAGAACCGCCCTTTATCACCCCTGCACGGTCGACAATCCCTGCAACGGTGATTTTGATGCCGACGGTGATTGTGACGGCTCCGATGCTTCAGGCTTAAAGTCGGACTTTGGCAGAGGCTTATTTCAGAACCCCTGCCGCGGCTGCGTGGAACAGTAATCAACTGAAGCACCACGTTTTTGCATTGACATTCAGACCTTCTCGCACCTCATGACTGCAGGAGGTCTGAGATTGAAACAAACGATAAGGGAAGCGGTAACCGCCGCTTCCCTTATCGTTTATAACCATCATAAATCCTTCCGTTCTAATTCCCCGGTTTACGCGGGGCTCGGGATATGATATAAGTCCATCACTGTTATTTATTATCCACGAGAACGTAAGGAGGCGATGTGATGAAAGCATTGGGATTTGTGGGGAGCCCCCGTAAAAAGGGTAACACCGATACGCTGGTCGATACCTTTCTGGATGGCGCATCTATCGTTCCGGCGCACATGTAAAAAAATTCTTTCTTGCCGATTATACCATCAACCAGTGCAGGGGATGTTACCGGAAGTGCATTTTAAAGCCGGGGTTCCGATGTGCCACCTTCCGTGATGACATGGACATGATTTTGAAGGAAATGGTATCAGCCGATCTGATTCTTTTTGCCTCACCCTACTACTGTGCCTCCTACACTTCCATCATGGCCCGCTTTTTGGAACGCTGCCTTCCCCTCTGGGAGGTGGAAATTGCAGGTGAGATGGGAACCATGAATGCGTTCCGGTTTATCAATGCCCCCCTGAAAGGGAAAAAAGCGGTCATTGGCCTGGTGCAGGACTTTAAAGACCCCTCAACCGCCCGGCTGGCCATCAAGGCGTTTGAGCATAACCTCGGTCAAACCTACATGATGAACATCGTGCAGAAGATTCACATAACCGATGTCAGAGATGTCGGCGATATCAGGAAAAAGAAAGATGCGCTTAAAAAAATATTCGCCCTGGGCCAAAAGCATGCGCGCAGCCAAGGTTCATAAAGGACAAACAATGAATGCTGTGCAGCAATTTGAAGCGGCACTGAGCAGGAATGAAAGACAACTCATCAATCGGCTTGACAGTCCTTCCGCCATCCAGGCCTTTCTGGACAGCATCTCCTACAAAATCGATGCCACCTACCAGGCGCCGCTGGGGGTGATGCGAACCCGGCGGGCCAACTGTTTTGACGGCGCCCTATTTGCGGCCGCTGCCCTGCGCCGCATTGGTCACACCCCGGCTATCATCCACATGCTTGCTTCAGAAGATGACGACCATGTTATTGCACTCCACAGGCGTAACAGCTGCGTAGGGGCAGTCGCCAAATCAAATTTCGTCGGGCTCAGGTTTCGAGAGGCGATTTACCGGAATCCCCGCGAGCTGGTCATCTCCTATTTTGAGGCATATTTTAATCTCACTGGGAAAAAGTCATTGCGGGCTTATTCCAATCCGCTCAATCTCAGCTCCTTTGACCGCATCTCCTGGATGACCAGCGACGATGCCGTTGAAAGGATATCCCTGCGTTTGGACAGGCTTAAACGAAACAAGCTTGTAACCGCATCCATGGTCAAGAGTCTATCGCCCGTGGATAAACGCACCTACAAGGCGCACATGCTCGGTGCGACTATGCAGGGAATATACAAGCCGAAGCGGGGCACACAGGTCTAAACTTAAGATTGACAGGGAAAAGGTATTTTCATATACTCACCCTTCAAGCATTTTCTTAACCGTCGGCCGGCTTAAAAAAATGCATTCAATCAACCAGGAACACCGTTGCTGACTGCAGTGAGCCGAATCATACCGGCAATTCCCCATCAAGGAGCAGCGATGAAAAAGCGAAGCAAGACAAACCGGAAGAAGGCAGCCCTGAAGACCAAAATCAGAAGAAAATCCCTGCAAAAATCCAAAGGTGAAAGGAAATATCCCTCCTGATCTGACACAGATGCATGAATACCGTCTTAATACTGTTTGCCCATCCGAGATTTGAAAAATCAAGGGCCAATAGGGCGCTCCTTTCCGCACTGCACCATGAAACCCATGTAACCATACATGATCTCTATGAGCAGTATCCTGATTTCAATATTGATACCGCCTCCGAGAAAAATCTTCTTTTATCTCATGACATTGTTGTCTGGCACTATCCCTTCTATATGTTCAGTGCACCACCCATGATCAAGCAATGGATTGATCTGGTGCTGGAGCACGGATGGGCACACGGGGAGGGCGGGTGCAACATGGCCAACAAGATTGTTTTTAATACCATCACCACCGGCGGCGCCCGGGAGGGGTATAGCAGGAGCGGATACAACCGCTACAGCCTTCGCGAATTCCTGGTGCCCTTCGAGCAGACGGCACACCTGTGCAACATGACCTACCTTCCCCCCTTTGCCGTCCAGGGAACATACCGCCTCAAAGAATCCGAGCTTCAAGAAGCCGCACTCCTCTATAAGCAGCTCCTGCACCGCCTGGCCCTGGGCACCTTCCGCATTGAAGAAATAGTGAAATACGAGTTGCTGAATGACTGGCTTGCCCATTGTCATAAACAGGAAGCATCATGATGGACAGCCTTCTTGCTCAGTCGATTATCTACCTTAGCGCGGCGATCGTATGCGTGCCATTGGCAAAACGCCTGGGCATGGGTTCCGTTCTGGGCTACCTTCTGGCCGGGATCATCATCGGCCCCTACTGCCTGGGCTGCATCGGTGCAGAGGGCCAGGACGTTATGCACTTCGCCGAATTCGGCGTGGTAATGATGCTCTTTCTCATAGGGCTCGAGCTTGAACCAAGCCACTTCTGGGGCATGCGCACGTACGTCCTGGGACTGGGAAGCCTGCAAGTCGCCCTGACCGCCCTGGTCATCGTGTGCGTGTTAACCCTGATGGGCTTCGGCTGGCGGGCTGCCGTCGCCTCCGGTCTTTCCCTTGCCATGTCATCAACGGCAATGGTGCTGCAATCACTCAAGGAAAAAGGGATCGGACAGACGCAAGCGGGAAAAAGTTCCCTGGCAGTGTTACTGTTTCAGGACATCGCGGTCATTCCTTTACTGGCACTGCTTCCTTTTTTAGCGCTTCAGGCCGGCGGCGCTGCGGACGGAGAACAGAGCAACGCGCTTTCCGCACTGCCGGGCTGGGTTCAGGCCAGCTCCGTTCTTGTTGCAATTCTGCTGGTAATTTTCGGCGGACGGTATGTTATCGTGCCTTTTTTAAGGACGATCACCAGAACCCGGCTGCGAGAGATGTGCATTGCTGCTGCGCTGCTGATTATAGTTGCCATAGCTTATCTGATGAAGCTCGCCGGGCTCAGCCCCGCACTGGGGACGTTTCTCGCCGGAGTGGTTCTTGCCAACAGCGAATTCCGCCACGAGCTGGAAAGTGACATCGAACCGTTTAAAGGGCTGCTGCTGGGACTTTTTTTTATCGCGGTCGGCGCCTCGGTTAATTTCAGACTCATTCTCAATAACCCCGCATGGATCCTGACCCTGGTCATAGCTCTCGTGGCCATCAAAGCCTCCGTGTTGCTTTTTCTGGGCAGAATGTTTAAGCTGAGCTTCGATCAAAATTGCATCTTCTCTCTGGCGCTGTCGCAGGTGGGTGAGTTTGCTTTTGTGCTGTTTGCCTTTATCAGCCGGCTGAATATTGTGTCGGACAGCTGGGCGGATACCATGATAGCCCTCACCGCTCTGAGCATGACCTTAACGCCGCTGCTGCTGCTGATCAACGAGCGGTTCATCCTGCCGCATTTCGGAACACTCCGGCACATTAAAAAAGAGGCGGACACCATTGATACCGCCCATCCGGTGATCATTGCCGGCTTCAGCTTTTTTGGCAGCATCATGGGCCGCTTCCTTCGCGCCAGCGGCATTGAGACGACCATACTTGACAACGATTCGGACCGGGTTGATGTGCTTCGCAAGATGGGCTTCAAGGTGTTCTACGGAGATGCCACCCGCCTTGATATTTTGCATTCTGCAGGTGCCGCAAGCGCCCGCATCCTCGTGGTTGCCATTGATGATCCTCCAATAAGCTATGCCCTGGCAGAAACCTGCAGAAAGCATTTTCCCCATCTGGAAGTCATCGCCAGGGCCAGAAACAATGCGGACGCGTATGAACTGCTTGATCTCGGGCTGCAGCACGTGTACCGTGATTGTCTTGATACGGCGCTGCGCGCGGCCGTTGATGTCCTGACCCTGCTGGGCTTGCGGAGATTCAGCGCAACCCGTGCCGCCCAGAACTTTACTAAATACGATGAGGCCGCCCTGCGGCAGCTGGCACCGCACCGGCATGATGAAAAAACATATATTTACAACTCAAAAGAGCAGATACGCCTGCAGGAGCAGCTTCTGGCGTATGACCGCCAGAGAGACCATTCTCTCCATGACCATGCCTGGGACAGCGCGCAGCTGTCATGCGCCATCAACACAGAGGATGATTAAAACACTTTACATGGATTTAAAACTGCTGCAGAATAGGAGCACAGAGCGAGGCTGCCGTGCCGGAAAAAGAACAAAGGAACTATCCACGCTTTAACACCGCCGTCAGGGTGCAGGATCTGGCCACCTTAAGGACGGGACTGACCCGGAACTTATCCCTCGGAGGATGCTTTATCCAAAAATCCCCCGAGTTTGATTCGCTCCCCGTTCCCTCCCGCATATCGCTTAAACTCGACATTCCGGGCAGTGCTGAAGCAGTCGTGGTTTTCGGTTTGGTAAAGCACACCGGTGTGCATGATGATGGGTATGGCATTCAGTTCAAGGAGGTGCACAAAAAATCAGTGTACTACATCGGAAAATGTATCGGCAATTTCGTGTAATGCATATGACACAACCTAACAGTTATGGTTCGGGAGAGTACACATGACAAAGATTCTGCGTACCATTTATCTTGACACAAAGCTGGTGGAAAAATTGGTCAAGCTATCCACCAAGACAAGAATCCCGCAGGCGGTACTGGTACGGGAAGGAATTGATCTCATGCTGAAAAAATATGAGAAGAAATTAAAACGGCAGCCGTAGACTTTTTGCCACCCCATTGCAGGTTGTCCGCATATAATGCTCTGTAACAATCTTTTGGGATACAATCAGAATTATGGCATCAATGCCGTCGGTATGACAGCGGCATCCATCTTCCCCACGACGCCCCCTTCGGCAGCAACCACCTCCTTCCACCATCCTGATGCTTGTCCTGTCAGGAAGCTATAGATGCTTATTTCCGCCGGCACGGGCTTTCATGCTTTGCTGCCGGTGCAGCCGGCATGCCGGGCCTCAAAGCACATCTTGACAAATGCCTCTGTCCTATCCTATGCTATTATCATTAGGTAAATTGTGTTTCCGGCAGACTATCTAATTAAGGAGGTGTGACATGGCAGCGAAAAAGAAAACCTCACCCAAGCGGTCCGCAACAAAGAAGACCCCGGCAGCCTCGGCCGGGAAAATCTACACCTGCAGGACCTGTGGCAGAACCACCACCGATAAGAAGCATCTGTGCAACCCGGGCACGGTCAAGGCCGCATACACCTGTGAATACTGCGGCGTCGCCTCAACCAATCCGCGCCATCTCTGCAAACCCAAGGTGGACGATGCCCGTTATTATTGTGACGCCTGCGGGCGTATTTCTGTAAGCAAGAACCTCCTCTGTATGCCCAAGATTCTTAAACACTAGAACGCACCCGGTTTAGCACGGAACTGCTCATGGCCCGTAAACGCGCGCTGACAGGCGACACGCTTGTCAATCTCTACAAAACCATGTTCCTCATCAGACGCTTTGAGGAAAAGGCGGCAGAAATGTATGCCCGCGGTAAAATAACCGGGTTTTCGCACCTCTATATCGGAGAAGAAGCGGTTGCCGTCGGCGCCATAGCAGCCCTGAGCGAAAGGGACTACGTCATCAGTTCCTACCGCGATCATGGTCACTGCCTGGCGAAAGGAGCTGATCCCAGGGAGGTCATGGCGGAACTGTTTGGCCGCGCGACGGGAATCTGCAAGGGAAAGGGCGGTTCCATGCACCTTTTTGATAATAAGCTGCGATTTCTCGGGGGCTATGCGATTGTCGGCGGAGGGCTGCCGATTACCGTTGGCATTGGGATGGCCTTGCAGTACAAAGAGGAAGACGCGGTTGTGGTCAGCTTTTTTGGTGACGGGGCAACTAATGCCGGCGCCTTTCACGAATCGCTGAATCTTGCCTCAGCCTGGAAACTCCCGATCATCTTTATTTGTGAAAACAATTTTTTTGCCATCGGAACCTCTCTTGCCCGGGTATCACCGCCCAAAGAGCTCTATAAACGGATCAAGGCTTACGACATGCCGAGCGAACAGGTTGATGGAATGGATGTACTGGCAGTGCGCGAGGCAATTGAGAGCGCGGTGGATCGGGCGCGGGAAGGTGACGGGCCCTCATTCATCGAGGCCGTAACCTATCGCTACCGCGGCCATTCCATGTCAGACCCCGATGATTACCGCACCAAGCGGGAGGAAAAAATCTGGAAGGAACGTGATCCCATTGTCAGGCTTGCGAAACAACTGAGGGACCAGGCCATTATCTCCCCCGATGATCTTAAGGAACTGCAGGAAACAATTAATGCGACGGTGGATGAATCGGTGCGGTTCGCCGACAGCAGCGCATGGCCGGAGATGGAAGAGCTGATGAAGGATATTTATGTCGATTAAACGCATCTAAGGAGCGCGACCGATGAAGGAAGTTGTGGTACGGCACATTAAAAACTACCAGCAGGAAGCGAGAACGGGCCAGCACACCTTAATCATAGACGAAGCCAAGGACGTGGGCGGCGACGGCAAGGGACCGGATCCCTATGATCTTCTCCTTTCCGCCCTCGGCGGCTGTACCGCAATGACCATCACCATGTACGCGCGCCGCAAAGGATGGTCTCTGGAAGGGGTGCAGGTTACGCTGACCCATGAGAAAATACATGCCGCAGATTGCGACGAATGCGTCACGCAGGAGGGGAAGCTTGACCAGATCGCCAAAACCATTCATCTCAAGGGTGACCTTACCCAGGAACAGCGGGAACGGCTCCTGGAAATCGCAGACAGGTGCCCGGTTAACAAAACCCTTACCACCGAGTGCCGTGTAGTGGGCAGACTTGGCTGAGAAAGCGGAGCATTTGCCACATGCCGGAAATCACCTATCGGGAAGCACTCAATGACGCACTGAGAGAAGAAATGCAGAGGGATCCCTCTGTCTTTGTTTTGGGCGAAGACGTCGGCCTGTACGGCGGCGCTTTTAAAGTGACCGAGGGGCTCTATGCCGAATTCGGTGAGAAGCGCGTGATTGACATGCCCATTGCCGAGGGCCTTATCGTCGGGGCGGCCATCGGTGCAGCCATGACGGGCCTGCGGCCGGTTGCAGAGCTGATGACGGTCAATTTTGCCCTCCTGGCCATGGACCAGATCGTCAACCACGCCGCCAAAATCCGCTACATGTTCGGCGGCAAGACAAAGGTGCCGATGGTCATCAGGGCTCCGGGGGGCGGGGGCAACCAGCTGGGAGCCCAGCATTCCCAAAGTCTGGAGTCGTACTTTCTCCACTGCCCGGGGTTAAAGGTGGTCATGCCCTCAACCCCGGAGGACGCCAAAGGATTGCTCAAGGAGGCCATACGGGAGGATGATCCCATCGTCTTCCTGGAGCACGAACACCTCTACAACACCAGGGGAGAAGTCCCCCCGGGGGATTACACCACCCCCATCGGGAAAGCGGCGGTCCGGCACAGGGGAACCGACCTCACCATCATCTCCTATTCCAACATGGCGCTGATTGCAGGGGAGGCCGCAGCGCAACTGGCCAAAGAGGGAATACAGGCGGAGCTGATTGACTTGAGAACACTCAGCCCCCTGGATCTTGCAACGCTTGTCGCCTCGGTACGAAAAACCAACCGCGCCATCATCGTGGAGGAGGACTGGAAGACCGGCGGGGTGGGAGCAGAGGTCAGCGCCCGGATATATGAGCATGCCTTTTCCTCACTGGATGCTCCTATTGTGCGGGTAGCCGGAAAGGATACCCCCATGCCCTATGCTAAAAACCTCGAGCAGGCAGCCATTCCCCGTGTTGAAGATGTGATTCAGGCTGCCATTTCTGTTCTCTAACAGGCTGTTGAAAAGGAATCAGTGATGCCTGAAGAAATTCTTATGCCCAAATTGAGCGACACCATGGTGGAAGGCACCCTCCTCAAATGGTTCAGGAATGAGGGCGACTACATCCAGCGGGGGGAGACGCTGTTTGAAGTTGAGACCGACAAGGCGGTGCTGGAGGTGGAGTCATCCGTTGCAGGAGTGCTGACGCAGATACTGGTGCAGGCAGGTGAGAAAGTTCCCGTGGGAACCGCCATTGCCATTGTGGGTGGAGAACTGAAGGAAGTCGTTCCCCAGCAGGAGCCGCTGCCGGAAGGAGCACAGAAAACGGGGCAGACGAAAAAACCGCCTGCCCAGCACAAGGAAACACCTCAATTAACGGTTGTTCCCCACAAGAAGGAGCCCGGAGCGTCTGCATTGGCAGGGGGTGCACAGGCCTCTCCAGCCGCCAAGAACTACGCAGCGGAGCGGGGTATAGACCTCTCCCAGATCGCCGGAACCGGCATCGGCGGTATGATCACCCTTAAAGATGCGCGGGATTACAGGGCGCACCTCCCCTCACGGGAGACTTTAATCCCTGCCATTCCGGCAGAGCCGGTCTCCACCGAAGGCGCGACGGTGCTATCCACCATGAGAAAGGCCATTGCCGCAACTGTAAGTCACAGCAAGAGAACCATACCGCACTTTTACCTGAGCTATGATATCGATATGACCACCGCGCTCAAAAAACTTGTTGAGCTCAACCGGGATAGAAGCGATGCCGATACAATTACCATCAATGATGTGCTCATTAAAGCGGTTGCCATGACCCTCAAAAATTACCCGTATCTCAATGCGATCTACCCGGAGGGAGGACTGCTCTTGAAAAAAGAGGTCAACATGGGCATCGTCATCGGCATGCCTGAAGGCCTCATCATTCCGGTGCTCAAGAGCGCTGACACCTTGGCCCTGGAGGACATTTCCCGGGGCGTTAAAAAGCTGCGCGAAAAAGCGGAGGCGGGTAAATTCTCTTCAGATGATCTGACCGACGGCACCTTCACCATCAGCAATCTGGGCATGCTCGGCGTGGCGGATTTTGCCGCCATTATCTATCCGCCCCAGACAGCCATCCTGGCAATAAGCGCCATTAAAGAAACGCCGGTTTGGAAGGACGGCACATTCATACCGGCAAAGATGATGAGGGTCACCCTGTCCATGGACCACCGGGTGGTTGACGGCATCAGTGCGGCGAACTTTCTGCGTGACCTCGCCCGCTATCTTGAAACGGGTGACTTCGAGACGGTCGCCAAGCCCTGCTGTACCGTCGAAGATGATTAGACTTTCCGCCCCCCACCGGCACACCCGGCCTGGAGCACGACAATCACCATCCTGACGGTAAAAAAACCCCTCAGCCGCATAAACGGCAAGGGGTTTTACGTATGCATGGCTGACACTGCAGCGGTCATATCCCTTCAACTCACCCTTCCGCAGTCAGCAAACGGCTTATTCTATCACTATACTGCCACGATGTTCCGCTCCTGCTCCACCCTGGGCAGGCATATAAAAAGTCCTGGAAACCTTGACGATATAATCATACCTGCCCTTTTCGGTAAAGCAGAGACTGGCGGTGCTGCCGAAGGGAATCTTGCCTGACTCATACGCCCCGTCCTTTCCGACAAAAAAGTTTACCGGAGATCCGCAGGCCAGGGTAACCTTTTTATCCAGGAAAAGCACCTCCAGGGGCGACTTGGAGTGATTTACCCAGATCACCGTGGTGCCCGGGCTTGTAACCAGAATCGAAGGGCTCGCACCTTCTCTTTCGTTAATCTGGACAATCTTGTTGGTTATAGCCACATCCTCCTCAGCCGCCTTCTGTGCCGCGCCCTTGTCCTCTGCCAAGCACATGAGTCCGGAAAGAAAAATGACGCAAAAAAACAGAATGACAGCAGAAACCACTTTCTGATACATATAACCCTCCTCGCGTTTACTGTTGTTATCGCTACCGATGTAAAATCTCCCTTCGCACCACCGCCCCTGCAATAGCAACTATCGCTTCGAATTTATATCACCGTCATACCCTTGTCAACAAAAACCCTTCGCTCCGCTCATCTACATGCGGACACAACGCGGCGGGTCCGCTACCCACCATACGCCAATCGCAACCTGCACATTATTGAATCCAAATGATACCCTTGTGTTCCTTCCCCTCCAGCGGGTAAAAGGTAGCTGAAGCCTTATACACATATTCAAATTTTCCCTTTTCCAAAAAGCACAGGCTGGCGGTACCGCCAAAGGGAATTTTGGCTGATTCATAGGCGCCATCCTGGCCAATAAAAAAGTTTACCGGGGCACCGCATGCCAGGGTGACCTTCTTTTCCAGAAAATGTATTTCCGCAGGCTGATTTGAATGATTCACCCAGATAACCGTCGTTCCGGGAGCCGCCTGCATGGTTGCGGGACTCAAACCCTCACGGGCGGAAACAGCCACTATCCTGTTTTCCGTTCTGGTTTCTTCCGCCGGCTGATCGGTCGCAGCAGCAACAGCCGTAAAGCACAGCAGCCCCAGCATTAAAAACACAACACTGCCATAGATTGCTTTCCTCATAACCCATCTCCCTGTTAGAATGTAACATATTATTTTCATTTCGAGGTGAATGCCAAACCTTCCATCACCTCCTTTCCTCTGATCGTGACGAGCAAAGCCAATAAAAAATTTACATGAAACGTGTGAGGCCTTGGCTACTCTATTACCATACCTATATTTATGGGATTGTCAAGTCGATAGCAGTGCTAACCTGCCGACGGGATACTGACCTGTCTATAAGGCGGGGCGCGCATGATGACAGCGTGGTTGAGATTGCCGGCTAGGCAAGGGCAAGTTCTATAACACGATCCATGGTATCAACCAGATAAAATTCCATACCGCTTCTTGCCTTCTCAGAAACCTCTTCAAGGTTGTTTTCATTTTTTTTGGGAAGCATAACTTTGGTGATGCCCGCCCGTTTGGCCGCCAGCACCTTCTCCTTAATTCCCCCCACGGGCAGAACCAGTCCGCGCAGGGTAATCTCGCCGGTCATGGCGATATCACTCCGTACCGGCCTGTCCAGAAGAAGTGAAACCAGGGCGGTGAAAATGGTGACTCCCGCTGAGGGCCCGTCCTTGGGAATGGCGCCGGCCGGTACATGCAGATGAATGTCATTGTCCTCAAAAAAATCCTCCGGGATGTTCAGCTCTTTTGCCTTGGACCGAATGTAACTTAAGGCTGCCTGGGCGGACTCCTTCATCACATCTCCCAGAGATCCCGTCAGGATGAGTGATTTTTTGCCCTTCATCTTCGTGGCTTCAACAAAGATTATGTCGCCCCCGGTAGGAGTCCACGCCAATCCCGTGGCCACGCCGGGCACGGCGGTTCTCTCTGCCACCTCGGCGAAGAATTTTACCGGGCCCAGAAATGTCTTAAGCATCTCGCCGGTTACCGTAACCGCTTCCCGCTTTCCCCGGGCATATTCCTTGGCACATGCCCGGCAAATGGTTGCCACCTCGCGTTCCAGGTTTCTTAAGCCCGCCTCCCTGGTGTAATCGCTGATGATCGCCCGGATGGCACTGTCATCAATGGTGAGCATTTCAGATGTGATACCGTGCGCCTCAAGCTGACGCGGCACCAGGTACTGCCTGGCAATCATCAGCTTTTCATCCTCCGTATATCCGGTTAAATCAAGAACCTCCATGCGGTCACGCAATGCCGGGGGAATGGTGTCGAGCACGTTGGCCGTGGTGATAAACATCACTGAGGAAAGATCAAACGGTACCTCAAGGTAGTTGTCGGAAAACGAGAAGTTCTGTTCAGGATCAAGCACCTCGAGCAGCGCCGATGATGGATCTCCCCTGAAGTCAGTTCCGATCTTGTCAACCTCATCCAGCATAAAAACAGGATTGCGGGTTCCGGCTTTTTTGATGCCCTGAATAATCCGCCCCGGCAATGCCCCCACGTAGGTTCTCCGGTGCCCCCGGATTTCCGCCTCATCCCGCACGCCTCCCAGGGACATTCGAATAAACTTTCTCCCCAGCGCCCTGGCGATGGATTTGCCCAGGGAGGTCTTGCCCGTCCCCGGCGGGCCGGCGAAACAGAGAATGGGGCCCTTCATGTCGGGTTTTAACTTCCGCACCGCGAGATATTCCACAATCCTTTTCTTCACCTTCTCAAGGTCATAATGATCCTCATCCAGCACCCTCTGCGCCTCTTCGACATTCAGTCTGTCCTCCGTTGCCACAGACCAGGGAAGATCAATCAGCCAGTCGAGATACGTCCTGGAAACCGTATATTCCGCAGCGGCCGGCGACATTTTGGCGAGACGGTCGAGCTCCTTATCGGCGACCGTGAGCACATCCTCGGGCATCTGCGCCTTCTTAATCTTCTCCCTGAGCTCTTTCACCTCAACCGTCCGCTCATCGTCTTCACCCAGCTCACGCTGTATGGCCTTCAGCTGCTCCCTGAGATAATAGTCGCGCTGGCTCTTATCCATCTCTTTTTTAAGATCACCTTGAATCTTGCTGCCCAGCTCAAGGATCTGGAGCTCCTTGTTTAAAATCACCGTAATCCGCTCCAGCCGCTTTTTAATATCGATCAGCTCAAGGATTTCCTGTTTCTCGGCGACACTGATGTTAAAATTAGCGGCAATCATATCGGCCAGGGTTCGCGGATCATCCATGTTCCTGACAATGAATCCCACCTCCGAGGGTATGGCGGGAGAAAGCTCGACCGCTCGCTGAAACAGATTCTTGATGCTGACCATGAGCGCATCGATTTCAACGTTCCGCTCATAGTCTTCGTTGATCACTTCAACCCTCGCCTGCAGATAGGGTGTGCTTTGGGTATATTCACCGATGCGCATTCTGGACTGCCCCTGAATGAGCACGCTCATCTGATCGTCTTTAAGCTTCATCATCTTGGCAATGCTGGAAAGACAGCCGACGGAGTATAAATCTTCGGGCTGCGGCACTTCTACGTCCTGGTTCCTGACCGAAACCACCAGGATAGTCCTGTCCTTAATGAGTGCCTCATCAATAAGTTTAATGGACCGTTCCTGGCCGATGGTTATGGGCATCATGGCATTTGGAAATAAAACCCCACCCTTTAAGGGCAGTACCGGCACAATGCGCGATGACTGCTGAAGAGGATGCTGATCAGTATCTTTGCTGGATTTTTTCATAGCCATCCTCTCTCTACTCCTCATCAGGCATGCTGACCTGCACTTTCTGTTTGCTGGTAAGCTTGGGAATGGTAATGCGCAAAAAACCTTCCTTATACTGGGCAATGGTTTTATCGGCGTCAATGGGAATGGTGATGCGTATCACCCGTTCGAATTTCCCGTAATCGATCTCCATCTGGTGCATCTTGGTATTGGCCGACGGCATATAATCTGCCCTGATCCCGCTAATCTTCAGAACATTGTTCTCAATGGTCACGGTAATACTCTTCTTGCTCATGCCGGCAACCTCAACCAGCACTATTATTGCTTCCGCCGTTTCGTAGATATCCACCGGCGGCTTCCATACCTTTTCGGCTGCAAACATGGCGGGACGCATTTCGTCAAATACATTGTGCATCAGCCGTTCCATTCTTTGCTGGACTGTTTCAAAATCCCTTCCGCTCACCATCACCCGGTAGACCATACTGAACTCCTCTGTGCCTTTAATTTGATACCATACCCTCTATCACAAAACCGGCAACTTCACAACAGCTGAGAGCGATGAGTCAGTTGGCACCTGCAAATTCCCGCAAGAGCGTGAGCTGCTCCGGGGTTCTCATTTTGCGCAGCGCGGTTTCCAAAATCTGCCGTATCCTCTCCCGGCTTAAATTGAATTCCCTGCCGATTTCCTCCAGGGTATGATCATGAGCATTACCAATGCCAAAGCGCAGCTTAATGATATCCCGCTCCCGCTCGGTTAAATCCGACATAACCACAGCATTGACCGCCTGCGACAGCTGATCCGCTGCCACCTGCGCCGGTATGGATCCGCAGCTGAAATCCTCGGTCGCGTCCACCACGCCGTCGTTCTTATCTTCCGCCATGTATTCCAGAGGAATGTAATCCCTGGAAACGGTCATCACGCTTTCGAGTGCATGCAGGGGGGTTTTGGTTGCGTCCGCAATCTCGCCGAGCGTCGGCTCGCGCTGCCATTCCTGGTAAAGCCGGTTTGCAGTCTTCACAATCTGATTTAACTTCTCAGCCACGTATACCGGCGTTCTCACCGTCTTGGACTGGCAGTCAATTGCCCTGATCATTGCCTGCTTTATCCACCAGGTGGCATAGGTCACCAGCCGGTGCCCGCGAACATAATCGTAGGTATCAATGGCCCTCATCAGGCCAAGGTTTCCTTCCTGAATCAAATCTGCAAGTGCCACACCCTGATTGAGATATTTTTTTGCGATGCTGATCACCAGGCGCAAATTCGCGTTGACCATCTGGTTTTTCATGTTTTTTATTTCAGCTGTCACACTCTCAATTTCACGCAGAGTTTTTTTCATTTCCAGCTCAACCTGCTTTCTCTTCTTAAAAACAGATGGCCGGTATGAAAGGGATTCAATATCCTGAACAAATTTATTCAGCCGCGATTCATCAATCTTAATTTTAGCAATACATTTTGAGATTTCCGCCTCTACGCTGTTCTCCGTCTCCTTAAGTTCATTCTTTACATCCTTACTGCTCTTCGCCCCTTCCAACATGCCTTTAATTTTCCGGCGCTCCTGTAACAAGTGCTCTATATCGGCAAACAAGGGGATGAAACTGTGCTCCCGACACAAAACAGCCATAATCTCCTTCTGCTGCTTCAAGGGGAACAGTTCCAGAAATTTTCTCCTCAGAAGAACATGCCAGTTAACCACCAGAAGATTGAATTCCTTTTCGTAATGCTTTATCAACCGTGCCAGGCTTTTTTCCTGTTCTTCATTTAAGAGCGGATATTTACTGATTGATTTAAAGTATATGGCCAGCGATGACGGTGCCGGAAAGGGAGGCTGGTCAGTGGTCCCCGGTTCCAATCCTCCGGCAAGATTAAAGAATTCACTATCCCGATCATAATGACCGGGCAAGGGACGCATCTCTTTTGACGGCTTTCTGCCTGAAACATTTGATAACACCAATGCAAGTCTTTTCCGTCTGGAGGGAGTGTTATCCTTGTCGCCGCCGGAAATGCCCATGCCCGCTTCATCTTTTTTATGCAATATCCTGCTTGCCATGGCAGTCTCCTTTCTTAAAGAAATATCTAATAAAAAACAGAGTCTTTTAGTCCACACATAAAAATTTTTATTTCTTATTGTTTTATATCAAAATAAAATGCTTAAAAAATAATATTAATTTACTAAAAATATAAAATATTTAATTTTAATGGCTCAATAGTAATAACTATTACTAGCATGTCAATAGCAAACTTTTAAAGTATATAATAAACAAATACTTGTAATTTTTTTATATAATCAGCATGTTTGATCATCATGGAATAACAGATCTTTATAACGTATCATTATCATATAAAAATCATTTAATGTGTTTAAATTAGTAACGTAATCTTGCATGCTCAATAAAACAATATGAAGGTTTAAAAAAAACTTTCCACGCATGGAATAATCATACTCAACCGCAATTTGTGCTTGTCCTAAATATGAAGTTAAGGTAAGAATACGGGGTGGGATAGGCTAATCAATGCCATCCAGGGGCAGTGACAGCCAAAAACGGCTCGAAAAGGGTGTGCATCTTAATAATAATGTTACCTAATGGTCCAATACTATGCCTAAAATGCTTATAAGGATCGACCCGGAAAAGTGCAAGTTGAGCGGTGAATGCATTAGAATATGCCCTCAAGGAGCCATTTATATCAAAGAGAGCACGGCAATGATTGACCTGAAGCGATGTGATTTAGACGGCATGTGCATTCCCGCCTGTCCAAGGGAAGCCATATCCATGTGCGAATCAGATTGAAATATACCCCTGCGGCCATGATTTAAAGTCTATCTATCCATTCAGCTTTACTGTCGTGCGCATATTCATGCCTGCTCATTTAAAAAAATGCAGCCCCGCCTAAAACGCAATCGGTAAACAGCAGAACTGTCAGGAAACCCAAGCCATATAAGTAGACAGGCAGGATGTTAAAAATAATCTTAGCTGAATTAAAATCACATGCCCCCTTTACCGTCTTCGGGGCCTTTACCGGCATTGTTTTAATGATTCTCGTTTCAACAATTTCCATCCCTTCCGGGCTCTCGTATCGAATATTTTATACACTTCACCCCTTGCATGTTCTGCTGAGCGCTCTGGTAACCACTTCCATGTACAGGTTGCATTTAAAAGATTCCGGCAGGGTATTGATACCGATCACCATTGGTTATGTAGGTTCCATTGGAACGGCGACGCTCAGCGATTCCATCATTCCCTATGTTGGAGAAATTGTGCTGAGCTTGCCCAACCGGGGTGTTCATGTCGGGTTCATTGAAGAATGGTGGCTGGTAAACCCCATGGCATTTCTTGGCATTTTTATTGCGTGCTGCTACCCGACCACAAAAGTGCCTCATTCAGGTCATGTCCTGCTCAGCACCTGGGCATCACTGTTTCACATTATCATGTCTTTAGGCGGAGCTCTTTTCTGGTACTCATATATCGCCATCTTTTTCTTTTTGTTTGTTTCGGTCTGGATTCCCTGCTGTTTCAGCGATATCGTCTTCCCTCTGTTCTTTGTGCGACGCACGTGAGAATCCCATATCTTTTACCTCCCACTGAAAGAAAACGCCTTATCAGCATATGAACCAATTTAACATGCGGTCATGTGGCTCATCTGTGCTTTGCAAAACCTAATCACTCCGGGCTTTATCGGCACATACTATGGACAAGAAACGACTCCGCCGCGACCTCAATGTCATTGCTTTTACCGCCTTCCTCAACTTTATAGGGCTTACCATTGCCATACCTATTTTTACCCCGCTCTGTCTCCAGGAAGACGGGGGCATCATCGCGGCCGGCACCAGCATCCCTGTGAGAACCACCATACTGGGATTTTTGGTGGGCATATTTCCTCTGTGCCAGTTTTTCGCCGCACCGATACTGGGTGCATTTTCTGACCGGTTCGGCCGGAAGAAGGTGCTGCTCTTTTCTCTGGTCGGCATGGCAATCGGGTACGTGATCATGGCGGTGAGCATTCTGCTGCCCAGCCTTCCGCTCGCCTTCCTCGGCCGCATCATCATGGGTTCCTTCTCCGGCAGTCTTGCGGTTACCCAGTCGGCCATGGCTGACCTGAGCGACGAGCAGTCCCGGGCAAATAATTTCGGACTCATCGGCGCAGCGTTCGGGGCAAGCCTTTTTATCGGCCCGGCGCTTGGCGGGTTTCTCTCGGATCCCGCTGTACATCCCTGGTGCAATTACGCCACGCCATTCCTGCTTGCCACGTTTCTGACCGGGCTCAATTTTATCCAGGTGGTGTGGCAATTTTCAGAAACACTGCCTCAGGAAAAGAGGCGGCACCGGGATCTGCACATGCTGATCGGCCCGGCCAATGTTATCAGGGCGATGCGGGATTCCGTGCACCGGTCCATGTTTCTTGTGGTTTTTTTTCTCGGATTCGGGTTCAATTTCTTCACCCAGTTTTTTCAGCTGTACCTTATCGACACCTTTTCCACCACGCAATCCCAGCTGGGCATGGTATTCTCCTATGTGGGAGTCTGTGCAATTCTCACCCAGATGATGGTCGTACCGGCAATATCAAAACGGTTCAGGCCCGCGGAGGTCTTAAGCGTCTCATTGCTGCTGCTGGCCCTCATTTTCCCTCTTCTCCTGCTGGTTCCCCGCTTTTCCCTTCTTTTCCCCATGATCACCTTTATCCCGCTCTTGAACGGCCTCTCAAACCCCAATTTAACGGCACTCATCTCCGGGCTCGGCGGCGCTGAAAACCAGGGAGAAATCCTGGGCATTAACCAGTCTGTGCTGGCCTTAACCCAATTTTTGCCACCGCTCATGGGAGGCTTCATTGTAGGGCATCATTTTACCCTGCCGAATTGGATTACTGCCGCTTCCATTATTACCGCCTGGATTTTATTTAAAAAAACCGGTTGCCGGGTACCACGCATAAAAAAAACAGGACGGTCCTGACAGATAAAACGGACCATCCTGTTGCAAAAACCTTTTTGTCGGAGCGGAGCAGGATACCGTGCATTGCCCCCGACGCCCGGATGCGCCTTCCTTCCAGTCCCCTTTATCCCGCGAGACCAATAAGCTCAATCCGGTTAATAATCGCCTTCGCGAAAATGGCATGCCCCCGCTCATTGGGGTGGAGCACATTCTTCTGCACCAGATCCTTGTGCATAAGACCCTGTTCCCGCATGTGCCTGTCCCAGCAGGCGTGCACCGGCACCATCTGGCATCCCAGGTCAGTGCAGACGTCGCGGATGATCTGGTAATAGAAATGTGCCGGCTGCATGTAATAAGCGCTATCGAAGGACTGTGAGGTGGGCATGATGATGACCGGCTCGCAGCATTCCCTCGCGCTCCTCACCATCCTCACCAGGTTTTCCTTAAACTCGGATTTGTACACGCAGCCGAAGGCATCATCGATGCCGAAATGGAGAATGAGCAGCCGGGGCCTGAAGGGCGCAATATCCTCATCAAATGAACGGACGCCGTCAAAGGAATTTTCGCCTGTTCTGGAGCGGTTAATGAGTTCGATCCCTTTTGACCGGCACCAGCCTTTGAGAATGTCCGCGTATCCTCTGCGCACCCCGCATCCCGCGGGTATGCTTCCTCCCCGGATGAGCATTGTGCAACGTGACGTATGCCGCTCCTAGCACTCAATAATGGCCCCGCAGCCTTCACAGCAATAGCGGACATTCCCGCTCTCCGCGGGAACTATTTTTTCAAAATCCCGCCTGCTTACCCGGTGGACTTCGCGGCATTCCGGACAGCAGTTGTCACCCAGTTCGGCTTCGGTAATGACCAGATGGCAATGCCGGCATCGAACTTTACGGTTCGTGTCGGTCACCAGCCTCAATACTTCGTGTTTGCAGGAGTCCATAGTGAATGCGGCGCCTGATTGCCTGGTCCCTCGCGTGTCCCGGCATGTTTTCCCGGTGCAACGGACAGCCAGCGTTCTGTAAGAACAACCGCCAGGCCGAAAAGATATAACCCCGCAGTTCATCCACGGGGTTATATAGCGCACCAAAAAAATTTTTACAAATCTATTCTGCAGGACGGCTAATCATAGCATTCCATCAGCTTTCCGCAGCAAAGGGGGATTTGATCACCCTTTTTCAGCATTATATACTTATTGCAGGTGAGGCACACGTAACGCCCCTCGCTTTCAGCGTATTTTTCCGGAATCTTTTTGTCCGGGGACGCATCCCCTTCTATTGCAAATCTGGCCATGTTTCGCTGTCCGGGAATGTATTCTCCAATGGGAACCAGCCTTCTGCTGAATCGAGCACAGTCGACAATCACCCTCCATAACTCTTCCAGCTGTTTTGTTTCAGCCGGGTTCCCGGGGGTAAATTCAACCACGCTTTTATCTATGCGTATGTCCATCCTGCACCTCCTTGCGCTCCTTCAGGGCATATGCCATCAGGCGCTTTCCAGCTCACGCCGCATGGCCATATCGTAGAGCACCCGTTCCCGGGCTTTATCGATACCCAGCGCCTTCCTCTTTTTATCGATGTGCGCTATCATCTTCCTGGCCATCTCCATGGGATCGGCCACAAAATCCCACATTCCCCCCCACTCCTCTTCAAGCCCCTTGAACAGGTAGTCGGTGAATATCCTGCTCCCGGTGGTGGGGAAGGTGGTTCCGAACACCGTGTATACTCCCGAGGCCACAAAATAATGGCCGATTGATATCGCCTTTTCGCTCATCCACTCGGGCGCCGCTCCTGCCGCCGGCAGATCGGAAATATCATCCCCCAATCCTCCCTCCTTCACCACCGCCGTCGCCGCCATCAGGATCCGGCTGTTATCAATGCAGGACCCCATGTGCAGCACCGGGGGCAGCCCCACCGCCTCGCACACCTCCGCCAGACCGGAACCGCAGTACTTCGCCGCGGCCTCGGGCACCAGCAGGCCCGCTTTCCCGCAGGCCATGGCGCTGCATCCCGTGGTCAGGACGATGACATCATTCTTCAAAAGCTCCTTGATCAGAACCAGGTGATCGCTGTCGTGCACCGTTCTCGCATTGTTGCACCCCACCACCCCGGCTATGCCGCGGATCCTGCCCCCGATGATGTTATCATTGAGCGGCCGGTAGGATGAGCGAAACGTGCCCCCCAGGAGATAGTTGATGGTCTCGTGCGAAAAACCCACCACCATGTCGTGCGTCTCGCTGGGTATGAACGCCTCCCCCTTGCGACGCGGAAAGTTCTCGATGGCTGCGGTTACTATTTTTTTTGCCGTGTTGATGGGATCATGCTCATCAAACTGTATGTGCCGCGCCCCCTCGATCTTCGCCTTGGGCGAGGTGGTGATCAGCTCCGTGTGAAAACATTTGGCAATGCTATGCATTGACTGCATCTCGCACTGCACGTCCACCACCATTGCATCCAGCACACCGGTCACAATAGCCAGCTCCTGCTGCAAAAAATTGCCCGCTATGGGTATGCCATGCCGCATCAGTATTTCGTTCGCCGTGCAGCACATGCCCGCCAGGTTGATGCCCCTTTGCCCCTTTTTCCCTGGCCAGCTTGGTCATCTCCGGATCCTGGGTGGCCACCACGATCATTTCCGACAGCAGCGGCTCATGGCCGTGCACGATGATGTTTACCTCGTCCTCCTTTAACACCCCCAGGTTGATGGATCCCTTGACCGGAACCGGCGTCCCGAACATGATGTCCTGCAGTTCGGTGGCAATCATCGATCCGCCCCAGCCGTCGCTCAGGGCCGCACGGGCTGCCTGGGCGGTCAGGTTCTTATAGTCCTGGTCCACACCCATGTGGGTGCGGTGCATCAGCTCCACCACTTCCCGGTCTATCCCCCGGGGCATAAGGTTCAATTTCCGCCACAGTTCCTGCCGCTTTAAGGGGGCCATCCGGGCAAAGAGCAGTTCCCCCTCCTGCCTTCCGAACTCCGCCAGCGCCATCTCGCCCACCTTGACCGCGAGATCTTTAATCCCCATGTGCTCAACGTCAAGCCCGAAATCAAGCGCCACCTGCAAAAGCTTTTGGACGTCCTTGACACCGTACCCCGGTATCTCGCCTTTTGCGGCCAGCAAAAAGACCTCAGCCACTCCCCGACCATGGTCTGAATGAGCTGCGGATCCGGCGGCAACCATCCGGGCAAAGTTCCTCGCAGCTATGGTTTCCGCTGACGCTCCGCACAGCCCCACTTTGGCAGGCTCGCCTTCCTTTTTTGATGGAGGCACCCGACAGGGTCCCATGGCGCAGTTCTTACAGCAGCTCCCTTCCGCCCCGATGGGACATGGCTTCATTGACTCCGCGCGGCCGAAAACGGTTGATATCTGAAGCTCCTCGGCCCGCCGGATCATTTTCCGGGTCGCTTCACAAGCCGACTTTGCCTCCGCTCCCTTTATATCCGGTGTTTCCAGGGCCGCGTTCGCATTACCTGACATTTCCTTCAACCCGGACATTTTCTTTTTGCCCGCAGTCCCATCGCCCGATTTTTTCCTGCCTGTATCAGCCATGTCAGAGCTCCTCTTGTCAAGACAAAGGGGTTTGTCACGCCGTCCGCGATGCCGGATTGATGCCTTCAGTGGATCCGGCCGCGGCCGATATTTGACACTGCCTGCAGAGTCCAAAAAAAGCAACCATGTGATTCGCGACCCGGAATTCGCCGGCAACCCAGTCCGGCAACTCAATCGAAAAAGGAACATCGTGCAGATCGAGCACTTTTTCACACGTGCTGCAAATCAAATGCATGTGGGCCGTGGTGTTTCCATCGTAGCGGGCCGAACTGTGGAGCGGATTCACTTTGCAGCATAATCCTGATGATGAAAGCTTTTGCAGCGTATTGTATACCGTCACCAGCGTCAGTGAAGGAAACTCATGAGTGAGCTCGCTGTAAATCATCTCCGCTGAAGGGTGGTCCTTGCGGGTTACCAGCCTTTCAAAAATGGCCAGTCGCTGCGGGGTTACCTGTACATCTCTTTCCTTGAGCAATTTAACCAAACGTGTCTTTTCCATATCCCGTCATCACGATGAAATTTATACTATTAAGTAACTTAAAATTTTAAATATGTCAAATATGACTTGAATTTTAAATCAACATATGGTAGAAGGGCTCACGATTTACCCATATGCAGTACTTAACCGCTCCGGGGAGGCTTTATGAATAAATCCGAACTTGTTCGCTTTCTGGAAGAGAACCGGCAGATAGAATGCCGGTTTGATGGCAGCCACACCTATTTCAGAAACAGGCACCTGCCCTTCTATGTCAACAATCCTGATTCCTGCACGAAAATAGATAACGAGGTGGTAGAAAAATTAACCGCCGCCGAAATCATGTCGGAGGTAAACCGGGGACTCGAAGTGGAACACATCACAAGAATTACCGGCTATTATACCAGGGTTTCTCAATGGAATAAAGGGAAGCTCGGAGAACTGAAGGACAGGATCCGAACCCCCATTGAGTAAACGTCATTTCTGCCCGGACGGCGTTCCCGCCCCAACTTCCCGGGCAAGATGTATAATCTGATCCATTCTGAACGGTTTATTGATGATTGTGCTGATGCCGCTTTCCCGGAGTTGAGAGATATCGATGGTTTCTCCCCATCCGGTTATGAGCGCTATGGTAACATCCGGGTTATGATGTTTGATCGACCGGGCAACCTCCCACCCTGACATTTCCGGCATTTCCAAATCCGTCAGCACCAGGTCAAATGCTTCTTTTTTAAAGATCTCCACACCGTCCGCTCCGTTCCCGGCATCGGCAACCAGATGACCGGCAGAGGCGAGTATTTCACAGAGCAGCCTGCGGATCTCCGCATCGTCATCAATCACCAGAACACGCAGCATCCCGTGCATGTCTTCGCGCGATTCACCCCGGCGCCCCTCTGTCCTTTCCGTTTGCACCCCCTCCCCATCGCCGTTACCCTCAGGCATAAAGCCTGATGATCCCCCGCCCAATAAAGGGAACACGGTTAATGATTTGAAATCCTACCCCATCTTGTGGATGAATGCAAACAAAAATGCTGCCGGTGTATCGATAACGCCCCTTTTTCTCCCGGCACCGGTAACACAAACCGACCGATTGACACAGGGCGAGGTTTGTCCTATACTGTGCCTGGCCCCGCTGCCGGCGGCACCACGCTGAGCATGCCCTGCTTATCTGCCTGAGACAACCGGAAGACCGTGGAGACTGATGCGGGAAATTGGCCGGCATGCCGCGCACGGTCGGTACAAGAGAATGATGTAACACACCCAGCACAAGGAATGTGTAATGACCAGCCAATGCAACTTGTGCACGGCGAGAAAAACCACCATCTTCGGTGATCTGCGCCATCATCAGCTCGAGCGAATCGAGAAGTTCATCCGCGAAACGGCCTTTCCCAAAAAGCACATTGTCTATTGTGCAGGCGATCCGGTTGAAAGCATCTTCCTGATCAAACGGGGAACGGTCAAGCTTTACAAAACGCAGACAGATGGGCGCAGCCAGATTTTAAGGATTGACGGCACCGGAGCCATTCTGGGTTTTAATTCACTGTTCAGAAGCACCTATCTCGACACTGCGGAAACCATTGTCGAGAGCGTCCTCTGCCGGATCGGGGCGCGTGATTTTCGCAAGCTGCTTGCAGATGAACCCGACATCAACCATCGCCTTCTGCAGGCCGCCTCCAAGGAATTGGAACGGAATGAAAACCTTCTGTTTACCATCGGAACCGGAACTGCCAGGGAGCGCCTGGCCTATTTTCTCTTAACGCTTTACAATTCGCAGTGCGACTGTGAGAAAAATCCCAGAAAGCTAAACCTGCTTATTTCGCGGCAGGAACTGTCAGAGCATTTGGGTATCAAGCAGGAAACCGTCATTCGCAATCTCTCGAGACTCAGGCAGGAACAGATCATTGATATCAAGGGAAAAGAGATCATCGTCAGGAACTACGAACTGTTGCAACAAACAGCAGAAGGCATTGGCATCACACCGTAATCCACGCGCGTTTTCCCCCGGGACTCCCTCACCCGCAGCAACCCGCCGCCATTGAGAGTACCGGCGCCTGCTATGAACCCGTTCGTGCGCCATCCCGAAGAGTCAGGACCTCCAGGGCCAAATCCCTGATTTCCTGGAGATCAACGTCAGGATTCCGCCCGC
Source organism: uncultured delta proteobacterium (assembly GCA_963793865.1). Taxonomy (GTDB): domain Bacteria; phylum Desulfobacterota; class WTBG01; order WTBG01; family WTBG01; genus CAZWCD01. Next base: position 617,482 of record CAWCBP010000001.1, on the reverse strand, counting down.
CAGTGGTTAAATAGCTGCCTGCCATGGTAGCATTGGCGCCTGCCAGGTACATGAGCGGCTGCAGCGTTCTCAATCCGGTCTCCCTTCCCCCGCACACCCTGATATCCTGTGCAGGAAGCACAAACCGGAACAGGGCAATGGTGGTAAGAATTTCAAGGGGTGGGAGAATCGCATACCCTCCCGCGGGTGTTCCCCTGACAGGGTTGAGAAAATTCAAGGGAACCGATTCGACCTCAAGCTCACGCAGCGCACATGCCAGTTCAACGCGCTGCTGCGGCGTTTCACCGAGGCCGAAAATGCCGCCGGCGCAGACCTCCATCCCGGCCTTTTTGGCGGCACGGATGGTTCTGAACCGTTCCTGATAGGAGTGAGTGGTGCAAATCAAGGGGAAATAGCCCTCTGCGGTCTCTAGGTTGTGATGATATCTTGTAAGACCGGCATCACCAAGACAGCGGACGTCCTCATCGGCGAGAATGCCAAGAGAGGCGCAGGGAATAAGACTGGTCTCCGCGCGGATCCTTTGAACCGACTCACACAGGCTCTCCAGTTCCCTGCGGCTGAGAATGCCCCTGCCGCTGGTTACAATGCCGAAACGCGCAGCACCGGAGCTTTCAGCCTCTTTCGCTTTTGAGACCAACTCTCCGGCGCTTAACAAAGGATGGGGTTTTATCTCCGTGGAATAGCGGGCTGATTGCGCGCAGAATATGCAATCCTCCGTGCAATGTCCTGATTTTGCATTCACAATGGAGCAGAGTTCAATGCCCTTACCCTTAAAATGGTTCCGCAGCACCGTGGCGTGGCAGATGAGCATAATGACTTCTTCATGTGCATGCAGCCGCATAATCCGCTCAGCTTCTTGAGGAGATATCCTGCCGCCGGAGATGATGCGGTCTGTCAGCACCCGTAAAAATTCATAGGACTGACACCTGCTGTCGCGGTTCATGCACCAGTTCCTTTCAGCTGAGAAAATCGCACAGCCTTGCCAGCGGAAGTCCGCTTCAGTCAACCGCCCGCTCAATGATGGCCCCGCCCAGCACGCAATCTCCATCATAAAATACTACTGCCTGCCCGGGGGTTATTGCAGACTGGGGTTGCGTGAAGCTTACCGCCGCTGTTTCCTGGTCCAGTTGGGTCAGCACCCCGGGGAAGGACTTTTGCGTGTAGCGTATCTTCACCTCTACCTCCCGCGGCCTGTCAATGAAATCGCAGGCTATCAAATTAAGCCCGGACGCAACCAGACCGCCATGATTAAGCTCCGGCGCGAAACCGACGACAACCGCATTGTTCGCCGCATCCACATCAATCACGTAGAGCGGTTCTTTTGCCGCAATGCCCAGGCCCTTTCTCTGGCCGATGGTATAGGACCATATGCCGTTGTGAGATCCCAGCACGCTGCCCGACTGATCAATAATTGGTCCCGGCCGGGGTGAAACATCGATAAGTTTTTTGTAGTCCCCGGCAAAGAAATCCTGGCTGTCCGGCTTATCGCAGGTAGATAAACCGAGGCATTTTGCCTTTGCCCGCATCTCGGTTTTCACCTGCTCACCGAGCGGAAACAGCGTCATGCCCAGCTGCTGCTGCCCCAGGAATGCAAGCCAGTATGACTGGTCCTTGCGCACATCCCTGCCCTTCTTCAAAAAGAACCGCTTCTCCCCTTCGCGGCGGTCAACCCGTGCATAGTGCCCGGTGGCAAAGAGATCAAAATCGATTCCTGATTGACGCGCCCTGGTAATGAGGGATCCGAATTTAACCTGCTGATTGCAGCGGATACATGGATTGGGGGTCCTGCCGGCAAGATACTCTCTCTTGCAATAATCGAGGACAGCAGCCCTGTATTCCCCGGCCAGATCCACCGCATAAAAAGGAATGGCAAGCTGCTCTGCAATGGAGCGGGCGATCACGAGGTCATCTGCCCCCCCCGCTGAGCACCCGCCGTGCTCTCCGCCTGCGGGGTTACCGTCTCCCTCCCACAGCTTCATGAAAAGGCCGATTACCTCATAGCCCTTTTCCTTGAGCAGGGCGGCGGCCACCGACGAATCAACGCCGCCGCTCAGCCCGACTGCAACTTTCATCTTCGCCGCCCGGCTCATTTATCCAACCTTGACTGATGCTCATCCATGAATGTGAATGACGGTTCAGGTACTTATGATTCGCGGAAATGAAGAGCGGAAGGAATCTCCGGGGAGGGCAAACAGCAAACCGGTGCCGCAGTTCCATGTTTCGGGTGTTTTCAGAAAATGCCCCGGACCTGCACGCGCTCGGTTCTCCTTCAGGGGGTATTAATCTCCGGTGCTATCTGAATGCCATCCCCTTCCTGGATTGTGCCACCGCGTATCACCCTGGCAAAAATGCCTTCACGGGGCATGATGCATTTCCCCACCTTTTTGAAAATCGCACAGCCGGTGTGGCACTCTTTGCCGATCTGGGTGACCTCCAAGATAACCTCATTACCAACCTCAAGTCTGGTTCCCAGGGGAAGGCTTACCAGGTCCAGTCCCTCGGTGGTTATGTTCTCGGCAAAATCCCCGGGCTTGAGCTTAAGCCCCATGGCCTCCATCTTGCGGATGCTTTCCCGTGCCAGCAGGCTTACCTGCCGGTGCCAGGCTGAATCGCTGTGGGCATCCTCAAGCAGTCCGTAATTTTCCTTGAAGAAACCGCGGTGAATATTCTCCTTGCTGGTACCTTTGGTCGCACTCCTGCACACGGCAATAACAGTTGCCATACATCTCCCCTTCAAAACTGGATCTCCACCACCTTGTACGGGCAGACCTTGACGCAAATTTCACAGGCTATGCATTTTTCCTTGACAAAAGAGACCAGCAGGCTTTTTTTATCAACCTGCAGCGCACCGGTGGGACAGGTCGGGACGCAAAACGTGCAGTGGATGCATCTCTTTTCATGCCATTTGATGTCCTGGGCCAATGGTTGAATCTGGATGCCGATGCCGGCCAGATATGCCATGCCCGCGTCCACATCATTTTTTTTCCCGCGCACTTCCATGACCAGCCTGCCCTCTTCGTTGGCGGTTATGTTAGCCCGCAAAATACTGACCATCAGGTCGTATTTCTTAATCAGGTTGTAGACCATCGGCTGCTCGACAAGTTCGGGGGGAAAGGTGAGCACCACCCGCTTTTGTTTCATCAACCATCTCCTTGTTCGGGTTAGGTCATCAATTAATAATGCGTCTTGGGAAGCGGCCGCTCGTTCAGCAGCTTGCATTTGACCCCGGATTCTGCGGAAGGAAGTGCGGCGACAGGCTCGGAAAGCAGGAACGACCCTTCCGCTATCCACCCCTTCAGCAGCTGCGCAATCTCACGGGCCTTGGCATAGCTCGAAATGCCTCCGGTAGGCACCTGCTTCCCGTTAATGGTAATGCTGCCGCTCCTCAGTGCCCTGTAGTTCACCTCGCCCAGGCTCCCCGGTTGCACCTGGGGATAGGCCTGGCTGTAATCCACAATCTGGCTCACAATCTCTTCATCTTTGACCAGGGTATACCCAAAAACCTCTTCATTCAAAACGGGTATGGGTATGCCGATACCCACGGTCATGGTCGCCCCGTACCCGGTAAAGCTGGCGCCCTTCAGCCAGGCGGGACTCATGCCCTTGAGATCACCCATCACCGCCAGCGTTCCGGCAGGTGAGCGGGGAACACCGCCGGCTGTCCGCTGTACACCGGGGTTGTGCTGGGTGCCGTTCCACACCACGTATCCGACTCCGCCGCCAAGAAAAATTCTCGTCCCCAATCCTATGGTCTTATAGAATGGATCATTGAGCAGGGGTGACAGCTGACCGGCACTGCTATAATTGGCATTTCCCAGCCGCGGCTGCAGCATGCCCATGTAAGTATAAATAACCCGTTCGGAAAGATTGACCGCCACGTTATAGTTCTGGTAACAGTTTCGCGGATTGAATAGCACCGCCTCGTTTAAATCCTTGATGTTAATCCAGGTTTCTATTGCCTTGCGCGGATAGCAGTCGGTTCCATACGATGTGCCCACCAGCTTTACGTCTTTTCCGCCCACCAGATCTTCAATGACATGCCCCCCCCCGTAGCTGAAGGTGCCGGGGTACACGCTGTTCCGGGGGTCATCATCCGGAACCGCGGTTGCCCCGATGTATACGTCCACCGCTGCCAGTCCGGTATAAGCAGGGACATTGTTGAGATAGACGGTGCCTCCCCCCACTTTAATTCTTGGCTTTGAATGGCCCAGATTCAAGTAGGCGCCGGAGGAACACATGGGGCCAAAGGTGCCCGTGGTCACGACGTCAACTTCCTGCGCGGCTTTCTTGAAACCTTTTGCACTGGCCAGCTCAATCACTTCCTCAGCCGTCACCACCACCGCTTTTCCCTTTTTTATGCGCTCGTTAATCTCCTTAATGGTTTTGGTCATCAGTGATCTCCCTACCATCAGGTGCAGCCGGCACCAGCGGTCATTTACTGCTTGAAGAGGTCGGTTGTGAGATAGCGTTCGCCGGTGGAGGGCAGGATAACCACCATCATTTTACCTTTGCTCTCCTCGCGGCGGGCAACCTCGAGGGCTGCCCATGTTGCCGCACCCGATGAAATGCCGGCCAGTATGCCTTCCTCCCTGGCCAGACGCTGTGCCGCTTTTCTGGCATCATCATAGGTCACGGAAATGATTTCGTCAATCACCTTTAGATTCAGCACACCCGGCACAAAGCCCGCGCCGATGCCCTGAATTTTATGAGGTCCGGGCTGACCGCCGGACAATACCGGTGAGTCTGCCGGTTCGACGGCAATGGCCTTAAAAGCCGGCTTTTTCTTCTTGATCACTTCCGCCACACCGGTGATGGTGCCGCCCGTGCCCACCCCGGCAACCAGCATGTCCACCATGCCGTCGGTATCTCTCCATATCTCCTGCGCGGTGGTCCTGCGGTGAATTTCGGGATTGGCCGGATTTTCAAATTGCTGCGGCATGAAGTATCCCGGGTTCCCGGCAACCAGTTCCTCCGCCTTCTTTACCGCACCTGAGATGCCCTTCGCCCCCGGCGTCAGAACCAGCTCCGCCCCGAACGCAGCCAGCAGCTGCCTCCGTTCCAGGCTCATGGTGTCAGGCATGGTGAGAATCAATTTATAGCCTCGCGCCGCGCACACAAAAGCCAGGGCGATTCCTGTGTTGCCGCTGGTGGGCTCAACAATCACCGTATTCTTCTTAAGCAGGCCCGATTGTTCCGCGGCCTCTATCATGCTCAACCCGATACGGTCCTTGACGCTGGAACTGGGGTTGAAATATTCCAGCTTGGCAATGAGTTCCGCTTTCAGGCCCCGGGCAACCTTGTTCAGCCGCACCAGGGGTGTATTGCCGATCAGTTGCGTAATATCCTTTGCGATTTTACTCATACTGCTTCCCCTCCATACGTGGCATGACACACTGCTCTCCGATCAAGCATCGACCATCAGAGCGAGCATCATTATGGTTACGAGACCAACGGCGCACATGCCCCTGCTGCCGGCAGTCATATGCTATAATCGAACCGGTGCTGGGTGTTTTTCTTAATGCCCATGCTCTGTGCCCTCTGGCAGAGGTCTGCAACGGTAATGGAATCAAAATATGCTGTTATTTTCGCGCCGGCTTCCTTCCAGATTTGCTGCGTCACGCACTCCTCAAGCCTGGCGCATTTTTTGACCGGGCCGCTGACGTTCTCCGCGCAGAAAACCGGATCAATGGGTTCCCTCATGGCCTTGATGATTTCTGTCAGGGTAATTTTCGCGGGCTCTTTGGCCAGCAGATATCCTCCCCCCGGTCCGCGGACACTTTTTACCACCTTGGCCTGTTTCAGCTTGTGAAAGATCTGCTCCAGGTAGCGCTGGGGTATCTGCTGCCTTACGGCAATCTCCTTGATTTGCACCGGCGCCCCCGATGAATGGTAGGCTATATCAAAAATGGCGCGTGCGCCGTATCTGCTTTTGGTTGTTAATCTCATCGTGCAAGGCCTCCTTGCGGGCAGGGAAATCAGTGCCTGTCAGGTTTAAAGATGCAATATGCCGGCTTCCCAGTGACGCTTGCTGCACAGCTTCAGCCATGCACCTCATAGCATTCTTAATTTTGATTTTTCAATATAATAATTTAGCTTTTATGTCAAGATATTTTGCTTTTTTTCTGAATGATTATTTTATAATTATAGGTTATTATGGCACGCCGTATTGCCGCATCCATCAAAAAAAATCAAATATATGATTTAAGTCATACGGCTTTACGGCGGGATGGTGTAAATATTGTGCAGTATTTTTAAATAGCTTGCACAAATTTGCGTAAAATTTTATCATACATTCAAGGATGCTCATTAACCGTCCTGAAAGGAGTGTGTATGTTGGCTATTCGTTCCCTTTTATTCATCATCGCGGCTGCAGTACTCATCCCTGTCACACCTACGATGGCTGATAATGGCATGGGAAGCCTTATGCTAACGGTAAAAGATTTCAGGAGCGGCACCCCTGTCGAGGGTGCCCGGATTCTCATTACCCCCTGCGATTACAGCGGGACTACCGGCAGCAGAGGAACACTTCTTTTTGAAGAGGTAACACCATTTCGAAATTACCAGGTTGACGTGGATGCTGAAGGATACATACACGGTGCGGCAGGGTTTGTTGCGGTTGCAGCGGGGGAGGAAACAGAGCTGGTCCTTCCCCTGAAGAAAAAATCAATCCTGCGGGGACAGGTAACAGCAAACCTGCTCCTCGGGCTCATCCGCTGGCCTCTCAGGAACGCAACCGTCAAATTGCAGCAGAAGGTTGACGGTTCTTTTATCACCCGGGGTGAAACGCAAACAGACATTGTGGGCAGATATCGATTCGCAGACCTGGACGAAGGCGAGTTCAGGATATCAGCCAGTGCAGAAGGATTTGCGACGGCATCAGCAGACATTACCGTTGAGGGCGGGAAAAGAATCATCAGGAACCTGAGCCTGCTGCCGCAGCAGGAAGAATCAGCCGCTGCGAACGGAACAGAATCTGTCGGGCAGTCGCACGGCGGGGGAAAAACCGCATACCGCGCAGCTGCCGGCGCATCGGACCCGTGCACGGTTGGCTCAGAACAACCGGCTATAGTACAGCAGGGTTATTTCACGCCTCCGGAAGCCGTTGCATCCGTTATTCCCGGCCCGTCAGAATTGCCCTATATCTACAATAATGGCCTGGTTCCGGCTTCGAGCACCGGTTCACGGTTTGTCGCCGCGGGCACGCCGGTTTATCTGCGCGGTTTTGCCATCGACCCCGATCTCCCCTCACCGCAGGCTTTTAATCCTGATGCTCCCTGCTTTGACATCTATGAAAACAAGAACGGCAATTTCAGCGCATCGATTTTCAGTTACCGCTGGACATTGATGAGCAGCGGCGGCGAAGATGTCAGCTTTTGGCTGCAGCCTTCAGCAACCGGGGAAAATGTTTTTTTTAACGTGCCGGATGATGCCGAGCGGGGAGACGTGCTGACCGCTTCGCTGGTTGTCACGGATGATCAGGGAAACGCGAGCACACCCCTGGAAACGAACATCGTGGTCTCTGAATCTGTCGATGATACTGCCTGTTACGACTGCCACGGCACCAATGCCGCCGGATATGAGGCTACCGCGCATGCAACGGTCGCGGGCGGTGCCGGCTGTCAGGACTGCCACGGTTTGGGAAGCGAGCACAACGCGGATCCGCCTAACCCTGCTTTACAGCTCTCCACCAGCTACTGGCCGGGCACCTGTGGACAATGCCATGTGGAATTCGCCGAGCTGCAGAAGGCCAATCACTCCGATCCCCTGCCCTTCGGCTACTATGAACCGAGCCCGGAGTATTTGCTCATATGTTTCCGCTGCCATTACACCCCCGGTTATATTGGAGCGGTTGAATCAGGCAAACCCTTTCATGAGTTTGACTACGAACCCGAAGACCTGTCTTCAATTCCCAAAGATACGCCCAATGTCTCCTGCTCAGTGTGTCACGATCCTCACCCCGGCCCGGAAAACGCCGCTCCCTTTGGATTGCGCACCGGCAGCAAAGGGACGGCGTGCGACACCTGCCATTACGAAAAGTGGCAGAACGCAATCCTGGAAGGAAGGGCCGGGGAATTCGGCAACGGCTATCACTATCCCGGAGAGGACTACACCCCCTTCCTGGGGACAAAGAATTATCACCGCGGTGATGATAAATGCGTCCCGTGCCATATGAGCACGGCAGGGTCTGTCGCCGATGAAAAGGGCGTGCTCAAAATAGGCGGGCACACCTTGCGGATGCGGGATTTTGGTCCTGACCTCATTCCGGAGACGGACGATGACACGCTCAACATCGCGGTATGTGTAAGCTGCCATCCGGGGGCAACAACATTTGACATCAACGGAATCCAGACCGAGATACAGTCCCTCACCACCGAACTGTTTCGTCTGTTGACCAGGAACAATCACGGTTTTCTGCCTGCCAATGAGCCGGGCAACTGCGCACGCTGCCACAAGGGCGGAACCGTGCCCTTCATGGATGATCCGGATCAGGTGCTGGAGAACGCTTACACCAATTACAAGCTTGTCGTAAATGACCGCAGTAAAGGAGTGCACAACCCCGGATATGTGAAAAAGCTTCTGCAGGACAGCATACAGTCCATTAAGAACGATTACCGCCCCTCGCCATTTGGCGGATAAACGCGGCACCCGGCCATGTGCAACAGTTGCACGAATGAGCGGCACTAGTAAAAATCGCACGCGAAAGGAGCAATGCCATGAAGCACCGCACACAAACAACAATATTGATCGTACTGACATTCCTGTTTCCCCTCTGCGCAGCGCCCGCGCTTGCGTTTGATTATCTTATACCGGACACCGGCCAGGACCTCTGTTACGACTGGGAGCGCATATTCTGCGACGAGTGGCATATGGAGGGGCCGAATCAGGTGTGCGATTCAGACCCGTACTGCCCCGGGGAAGGGGAGGACTTTTACGGCCAGGATGCCCAATACACCATTAACCCGCCTGACATGACGGACAATGGTAACGGTACGGTCACCGACAATGTGACAAATCTTGTGTGGGAACAGAAAAACGAAGACAATGATGCGCTTACCTACACCTATGCCGCTGCCGCCGCTTATTGTGACAATCTTTCACTCGGGGGTTCTGATGACTGGAGAGTTCCTTCCAGAAAAGAATATTCTACTATTTTGAACCTGGGCAGGCTCAGCCCGGCGCTGGACACAAACTATTTTCCCTTTTTCATCCGGACCAATCAGACTGATATCTACTACTGGACGTCTTCAGACTATCATGACGACCCCGGCCTATCGTGGATCATGCAGGTTTCCTTCGGCATTATCGGGACCGGATCAAAGGATTCTCTGTATAAAATCCGCTGCGTGCGGGGCACTCCTGACCCTTCACCCGCCTACGCCGATAACGGAAACGGCACGGTGACCGATACGGTTACCGGACTTATGTGGGAGGGAAAGACGAACGACGGCGGAAGCAGGGACAAAGATAACACCTCTACCTGGAAGGATGCGCTCGCCTACTGTGAGAACCTTGTTCTGGGCGGCTTTTCCGACTGGAGACTCCCCAATCCGAAAGAATTGGAGCGTCTGGTAGATCTTTCAACCAGCAACCCCGCCATTGACACCGCCTCTTTTCCCAACACCGCCAATGGATTCTACTGGACCAGCAGCACCTGCGTGGGCTGCCACAAATTTAAGGCCTTTGCCTATAACTTCTCAGACGGGGAATTGTATTTTGGCGTCAAGTATAGAAACGGGGATTATCCGGAAAATTACACGCGATGCGTCCGCACCGCCGACGATTCACCAACCACCACTACAGCTGTATCCACCACTACAAGCACACCGGATAACCCCTGTGCGGCTGAGGAAATTTACGGAGCGTCTTCCGCCCAGGCGCAATCCTCAGATCTTTCAGAGACGGCATGCTGAGCAAAACGGCTGAAGGACGGGCACTGATCGATCTCTACTACCGGTGGAGCCCGGTCCTGGCGCAAGCGCTGCGGGAGGATGATCAGTTAAAAAAGGAGATCAAGGTGCTGATCGATGACTTTGTAGATATTGCGGGTAGCAGGTAATGTGCGTGCCAACCCTGAAAGGAGGCTTGCATGACACGGGAAAATATGTTTTCGGCCACCGACCGGGAGCCGTGGGTGACTGAGGTCATGGAACGGGATCTGAAGCAGGTTGCCACGGGCGGGGAACTCTCCTGCGCACAGGCAATGGAATTTGCCCGCAACCACAAGGTGCCGCTCAAAAAAATGAAATACCTCACCGATTTTTTCAAGATCAGGCTCAAATCATGCCAGCTGGGCTGCTTTTAACTTGACAGGGAGGAAACAGCTATGGCAGAAAGTACAAAGAGTGATACCGGTTTTCCGCGGGGGCAGGCAGTACAGCTTTCCCACACGGTTGACTATCAAAAAGGATCGATCGTCAGCAGGACGGTCATCGATAAAAAATCCGGCACGGTGACGCTGTTCGCCTTCGATGAGGGCCAGGGGTTAAGTGAACATACCGCACCGTTTGATGCCCTCGTCTACATCATTGATGGCGAGGCGCAGATAACCATTTCCGGCTACGCCGGTCTCAGTGAAAGGAGGTGAAACGATTATCATGCCTGCCAATGAACCCCATGCCTTACGGGCGGTAAAGAGGTTCAAGATGATGCTGGTCATGATACGGGAGTGACACCATAGAGCGCCAGCAATCAGTTGTACATGTTGTGTGCCACCATTGAAAAAGGGGGGAATGACGATGAGCATGAGAGTATATATCGTAGCCGTAACAGCGGTTCTGAGCCTCTTGTGTGCTGGTGCGGCGACGGCCGAAGATTGTGTTTCCTGCCACCAGAAGATTACCCCGAATATCGTATCCGACTGGCAGTTATCCACCCACAGCCAGAATGAAGTTGAGTGCATATCCTGCCACGGCGATGAACACACCACTGCCGAGGATGTTGCCGATGTTGAAATTCCCACCGCGGAAACCTGTAAAACCTGCCACGAGGAGAAGGTGGAACAGTTCAAGTCCGGCAAACATGCCGCGGCCTGGGCGGCCATGAAGGCGCTGCCGACGGCCCACTGGCAGCCCATGGCCCTGATGGAGGGGATGAAGGGGTGCGGCGGGTGTCATAAGATCGGCATCAAGTCGGAGGAGGACATTAATGAAATAAAAAGGAAGGGCGTCGGCTTTGGTGTCGCCTCCTGTGACGCCTGTCATACCCGCCACGTGTTTTCGGTAAAGGAGGCCCGCCAGCCTCAGGCCTGCCAGACATGCCACATGGGCTTCGACCACCCCCAGTGGGAAATGTACTCGGCATCCAAACACGGCGTTCGCTTCCTGATGAAGCAAAACAATCTGCTCGACGCAAAAATCGCCGGGCCAAGCTGCCAGACCTGCCACATGCAGGAAGGCAATCACGCCGTCAAGACGGCCTGGGGATTTCTCGCCGTCCGCCTGCCCATGCCGACCGACGAAACGTGGGCCGCCGACCGCACCACCATTTTGCAGGCCCTGGGCGTGCTCGATCCTGACGGCAATCCGACGGCCAGGCTTGAAATCGTCAAGGCGGCCGATGTGGCCCGCCTCACCCAGGAAGACTGGCAGAAAGAGCGGGACAAGATGCTCAAGACCTGCAATCAATGCCATTCCGCCAATTTTGCCAACGCCGAACTTCAAAAAGGTGACAGCATGATCAAGGATGCCGATCACCTGATGGCGGAGGCCATTCGCATCGTGGCCGCTCTTTACAAGGACGGGCTTCTGGCCAAGCCGGAGACCTACGCCTATGCGTTTCCCGATTTGCTCACCTTTCATGATGCCCCCACGCCCATCGAGCAGAAGCTCTTTCTCATGTTTCTTGAACACCGCATGAGGACGTTTCAGGGGACCTTCCACGCCAACCCTGATTATGCCCTCTGGTACGGCTGGAGCGCCATGCAGCTCGATTTGACGGATATTAAACACATGGCCGAAGAAATGCGGGCAAAGGCAAAGAAGACATTCTTAATCTTTTAGCCGGCACTGAACCGGCAGCAGCACATGCGCGGCATCACCACAACAAAAGGCGCGGGCAGGTCGAAAAGCCCTTTCCGCGCCTTTTCCTGCCCTGCCGCATCGCTCCGCCAAGCGAGCTTGACTTTTTTATCAAGAGCTACTATTGTTAAGCACGTTTCCTATCCGGTCCGTTTTAATGCAACCAGTCGCGGAGGTCAGGCCATGATTCAATGGGAATACAAAGTCACTCATCACCTGGTCAGGGAACTGGAAAATGTGTTGACGCTTCCCAGAAGCGAACCGTCATTGCCTGTGATCAGACCGGCGGCTGCATGGTGCATGACGTGTGTACAATAGGCACCGATTCCCTGGCTGCTGCGTTTAACGCGCTTGGAAGTGAGGGATGGGAACTTATTATGAATACCTATCATCACGGGGATCTTCTCTGCATCTGGAAGAGACCCCTGGGAATAGAGCTCCTAGTGTATGTGTCATTGATTCCTTTATTTATATGTGGCTCAAGCGGGGAAGCACGATAGAAACGGCAGAGCTGGATTTTATTTCCACAACAAATAAATCGCTAACCACAGAACACCGCTGAGGGAGGAGAACATGGGAAATACCATCGATAATCTTAAAGCCGCGTTTGCAGGTGAATCGCAGGCCAACCGCACCTACCTTGCCTTCGCCAAAAAGGCCGATGAGGAAGGATATCCCCAGGCCGCCCGCCTTTTCAGGGCTGCGGCCGAGGCGGAGACGGTGCACGCTCACAACCATCTCAACGTGCTGGGAGGAGTCAAATCAACCCTGGAAAACCTCAAGGCGGCATTTGAAGGTGAGCACCACGAGTTCACCTCCATGTACCCCGAGTTCCTGGATCAGGCCAAGAAGGAAGGCAACAATGATGCCTTCAGAACCTTTTACTGGGCCAACGAGGTTGAAAAGATCCATGGAAACCTTTACAAAAACGCAATCGACGCATTAAAGTCTTCAAAAAACGCCCCCTACTATGTGTGCCAGCGCTGCGGCTACACAGCCGAGGAACATGCGCCGGACAAGTGCCCGGTATGCGGCGCAAGCAAAGCCGATTTCAGGAAAATTGATTAACGGCTCGCAGTGGTTGTCCCGAAACGAGCTTAATGTTTCGATAACCGGGAGAGGTGTGCGGTCAGCAATACCTCTCCCGGCTACATTATACGCCTGCTCTACCGGCCGCCGGACGGTCAAAATCTTCTGACTCCTATGGTCACTGTTCCCCATTACCCCCAGTTCAGGGATATTTCCATCCAGGATAAGCCGGTCTTTAAGGATGCGCTCGCACAATCCCCTCCGCAGATATCCGAACACACCTTCACCAATCTTTTTATCTGGAACTACTACTACCATTTTCTCTGGTGCCTGTGGGATGGGTGCATTTGCATTATGGCCCGGCCGGATGGTAAAGCGCCCTATTTTCTGCCTCCCATCGGCACCTCTCATATCGCCGGGCGGATGGGCGAGATGCTCCGGCACTTGCAGCACATGGAGGTGCAGGCCTCCGTGCAACGGGTGCCGGAAGATGTTGTCACCCACCACCTGTCAGGACATGAGCTTTTTGCCATAGCACCTGACCGCGACAACAGTGACTATGTATACCGCACCGATGATCTCGTCAGGCTGGAGGGAAACAAGTATCACGGCAAGAAAAACCATATCAACCGGTTTAAGAAGAATAACCCCTACGAGTACTCCTCCCTTACCCCGGAACTGGTCGAGCAGTGTCTTGCCCTTGAGGCACAGTGGTGTGACATACGGCACTGCGCGCTCTACCCCGGACTGGCGGGAGAAGAACGGGCCATCTATGAAGCGCTCACCAACATGAACCATCTCGATTTCAAGGGCGGCGTCATCCTGGTCAACGGGAAGGTGGAGGCATTTGCGCTGGGGGAGCGTCTCAATCCCGAGACGGCGGTCATTCACATTGAAAAGGCAAATCCCGCCTTGGAAGGACTCTACCCGCTCATCAACCAGGAGTTCTGCGCCCATGAGTGGGCTGAAGTTCCCTTTGTCAACCGTGAGCAGGACCTGGGTGAAGAGGGGCTGCGCAAGGCAAAGCTCTCCTACCACCCCCATCACCTGGTAGACAAGTATACCGTGACCTTATCTGACAGTAATCGGAGGGAAACGCAGCAATGAAATGGGACAAGGATGCAGAAAAGGAACTGGAAAAGGCACCGGAATTTGTCCGGGACATGGCCCGGCGCAAAGTCGAGGGAGAGGTGGAAAAGAAGGGCAAGGATGCTGTTTCGCTGGACGATGTCCGGGAAGTGTTTGAAGAATACATGAGCTATCTCGAACCGGCGGATTCACCAAAAACCTCCACCAACATCGCCATCATACGCTGCGAGCGCATTTCGGAAGCATGCCCGGGCACTGCCTGCCTCCTCGCGCTGCAGGGCCGCAAGGTGCGCTTTAAGGGGTACGGTGATGATGCCCGGCTGGTGGCCATGATTACCTGCGGGGGATGTCCCGGCCGCAGGATATCGCGCCTGCTGAACACGCTTGCCAAAACCGTCACGGTGGATGCGGTGCACCTTTCCTCGTGCATGGTCAAAGAAGAATACCAGCCCCCCTGCCCTCACCGCGAGGAAATTGTGGCCCTGATCAAAAAAAAGGGAATCACCGTGGTTGAAGGAACGCACCACTGAGACGGGAAAAGTTCATGTCAGAGATCAAACAAATCAAGATCCCCCTGGCATTGAGAGAGGCAGGAGACTGCTTTAATTGCGTCGCCCGGTTGAAGGATGACATTGCGCGGCTGCAGGGAGTGATGCGGGTTGAGGAAACAGCGGACGCCACAATCCTGCTCATCGAATTTGATCCCGGCATCACCTCCCTGGAAGTCATCCAGAGTTATGTCGTCCGGCAGGGGATGCGCATCAAGTCCCACTACGGGCACGAGCATTACCTGATCGAGGGACTCGATTGCCCGGACTGCGCGCTCAAACTGGAGCAGTCACTCGCCAAAATACCCGGCGTCACCTGGGTTTCCATTAATTTTGCCACTTCCAAAATCTGGTTTGAATACGAACCTGACGCAGTAAAGCGGGATCAGGTGCTGGCCGCCATTCGCCGGGCAGGCTATCGCACCCGAGAACCGCAGATAGCCGCAGTTCCGGTCGCCGTCACCCGATCATCCTTTCTGCTCAAAGGGCTTGATTGTCCGGACTGCGCGGTAAAGCTGCAACAAAGGATTTCCCGGATCGAGGGTGTTCATGAAGCGAGCGTTAACTTTGCAAACGCCACCCTGCTGGTCCGTCATGACCGGGAAAAAACCGGCAGGGCGGATATTCTCTCAGCCGTGGAGGAAGCGGGATATCAGGCCAGCCTGGCGGGAGAGGAGACACCTCCGCGGGAAGCCGGTTTTTTTTCACGTAACAATCCGAAGCTCCTCGCGACCATTGTTTCAGGCAGCTTGATGGCGCTTGCATATGCCACGCTACTCCTCGGCCGCTCCCTTCATGTACCATCCCTTGCCATCGCAGGACAGGTAATCACTCCGGCACACCTTCTGTATCTCCTGGCCATTCTCGCCGGCGGGTACCATGTGGCGCGCAGTGGCTACTATTCCCTCGTGGCAAAAACCTTCGACATGAATTTTCTCATGACCGCTGCGGTCATCGGCGCCCTGGGCATTGGTGAGCTTGAAGAGGGCGCCATGGTGGTCTTTCTCTTCTCTCTCGGCAACACCCTGCAGTCTTACACCATGGACAGGGCCCGCAATGCCCTGCGCTCCCTGATAGACCTTTCCCCGAAGGAGGCCCACCTGAAAAAGGGAGGGCAGCTGATCACGGTCCCGGTATCCGACATCAAGATCGGCGATCTGGTGATCGTAAAGCCGGGCGAAAAGGTGCCGGTAGACGGGGCGGTGGTGCAGGGCGCCTCACCCGTCAATCAATCCCCGATAACCGGTGAATCCCAACCGGTCGACAAAGCTCCCGGTGATCCGCTCTTTGCGGGATCGATAAACGGTTCCGGATCCCTGGAGGTGCGGGTAGAAAGACCGGTGTCGGATTCAACCCTTTCCCGGATCATCCACCTGGTGGAAGAGGCTCAGGCGCAAAAGGCCCCTTCACAAACCTTCATCGATGCATTTTCGCGCATTTATACACCGCTGGTGATTGCATCCGCCGCCGCGGTAACCGTTATTCCTCCACTCCTCCTGTCAGCGCCATTCAGCGACTGGTTTTATCGGGGCCTCATGCTGCTCATCATCTCCTGCCCCTGCGCGCTGGTGCTCTCAACGCCGGTGTCGATTGTGTCGGCCATTGCCTGTGCATCGCGCAAGGGCATCCTCATTAAGGGCGGCGCATACCTTGAAGAAATGGGATCCGTCAGCGCCATGGCCTTTGACAAGACCGGAACATTGACCGGCCGGCAATTCCGGATTTCCGACATCATCGGCATCAACGGCACAAACACAGGGAATCTTCTAAGGACCGCCGCCTCGCTGGAGATGAAGTCGGAACATCCTCTGGCAAAGGCAATCGTCAGGGAGGCGCAGCGGGAAGGCATCGTTTTGCAGGAACCCCCCGGCCTCGTCACCTATCCCGGCATGGGAGTGCAGGCGATGCTCGCCGGTTGTCTTGCGAGCATCGGCAACCGCGCCTTCCTGCAGGAACGAGGTGTCGATGTCACACCCTATGGAAGTGAGCTGGATCGGCTTGAAAGCGAAGGGAAAACCGCTGTGCTCATTCATCATCCCTCGGGAAGCGGTATAATAGCGCTTGCCGACACGGTGCGTCCGGATGCGGGAAGCTGCATTGCTAAGTTGAGAAGACAGGGCATCAAACACCTGGTCATGCTCAGCGGCGATAATGAGCGGGTGGCTTCAGCCATCGCCCGCGAACTGAAGATGGACGGGTATCAGGCGGAGCTGCTCCCCGGGGAAAAGGTCGAGGCGCTGCGGGAATTGCTCTTCAGATACGAAAAGGTCGCCATGGTGGGCGACGGAGTCAATGACGCACCGGCCCTGGCGGTTTCCTCGGTGGGCATAGCCATGGGAGTGGCGGGCAGCGACGCCGCGCTTGAAGCGGCTGATATCGCGCTCATGGCAGATGATCTGCTCAAGCTTCCCTTTCTTGTTCATCTCTCCCGCAGAACGCTTGCCACTATAAAAACCAACATCATTTTCTCGCTCATCATTAAGGCGGCTTTCATTGCCACCGTCCTTTTGGGATGGGCCAATTTGTGGATGGCGGTTGCCGCTGACATGGGAACCTCGCTGCTGGTGATTCTCAACGGCATGCGGCTGATGGTCACACGTTTCGACTCGAATTCTTCAAATCATTCCGCTCCTCTTGAGCCGCACCGCCAGCAAGAATGCGCCTGCAACCGCGTCCGGGAATAATGAAGGAGACACTGTGAAGCATCTCGTCATCGGCTATCTTTCCACCATGTACCACACCTCCCATCTCATCAGGGCGCAACACTGGCTGGAAAAGGAACTGAATCTTCGTCCTGAATGGGTGCTGTTCCCCACCGGGCCCGCGATGGTGGAGGCGTTTGCCGCGGGCTCCATTGACCTGGGATACATCGGGCTTCCTCCGGCCATGATCGGCATTGATAAGGGCATCCCCCTGATATGCATTGCCGGCGGTCATGCGGAGGGAACGGTGATGATCGCCGCCCGTGGCTATCAATCCTATGATGAGCTTAAGAGCAGTGAGCATGTGCTCAAGCAGTTTCAAAGCAAACGATTGGGATCACCAACCCGTGGCTCAATTCATGACGTCATTATTCGAAACCTGGTAGAGGAGAGCAGACTGGAGATCACGATCGATAATTACCCCTGGACTGACCTTGTCCCGGAGGCCATTGAGGCGGGCGAGATTGAAGGCGCGGTGGGCACCCCGGCGCTGGCGGTTCTCGGGGCAAGGGAATACGGCACGGCCACGATTATTCCGCCCAGTCATCTCTGGCCTTTCAATCCAAGCTATGGCATTGTGGTAAAAAAGGAATTGTTGTCAGAAAAAAAACTTCTAGGGGATTTTTTGACCCTGCACGAGACGGGCATGCAATCAGATTCGGGAGCATCCCGGTGAAGCAGCAGCAGTGGTGGCAGGTGCAGTGAAAGTGGTGAACAGCAGCTTCGTCATGGAGGTCTTCGCGCTCTCACCCAAGTATTGCGCTGCGCTGCCTGAGAGTTATCGCCGCTCGACGCTGGCGTTCGTTACCGTCCTGAAGAAGCTTGGCTACCTTTCCAAAAACCTGTCTGAAGGGGACATTTTTGACACCCGCATCATAGACGCCATTCATCCTGAGCCTGACCACTACTCCCATCCCGGACGTCTCTGTCCCACCCCGAAGTATCTAACCAGCATTGTACTGCATGCCTTTTGATCCTGTCCCAGGTTCTCCCTTTGCATTGCATAAATAGTCAAATATTTTTTTGCCACTCAAATGGATTGCAGAACATAAGCAGTTGCACTCATTATTACGATGTCATCTTCTGTTACGTATAGATGGTTGTAGTGTTAACAAATCATCCCTTACATTTTAACCATGATTGAAAATGCAAGAAACAATGCGGCGGGTCTTACATTTTGGTAAAATATTCAATATGTTCCCCATTCTTGCTACCACAAAATGCTGGCACCAGACTATAAAATAAGGTTTTTCGAAGTAAAGAATCAGGGTTTCCCTGATTGCTTTTTCTTTTTTTCTTATATAAGATTAATTAAATATTTTAAAATCGAGAAAGTCTGCATGTTAGTGCTGTGGGGGGAACGAGATGTGGGCTTCAGAAAGTGGCAGTTAATGAGGACTGCATGAGTTATCTGATGTGATAGCTGTGCAGTCTTTTTTTGTATAGTTATGAACCAATCCAGGAAGGAGACTTTGATATGAAATCAAAAATACTTTTAAGTAGCATGCTTGTTTGTATCCTGATTGTCTCTATGGTTTTCTTCAGCGGCCCCAAAGTATCAGCAGATCTATCCAGCGGATTAGTTGCCTATTATCCCTTCAATGGCAATGCCAATGACGAAAGCGGAAATGGGCATAACGGTACGATTTATGGTTCGACCCTTACTGCTGACAGGATGGGTAATTCAAATAGCGCTTTCTACTTCAATGGTACACCGTCTGATTGTATTAATGTCGGTCCGATCTCAATCAGTTTACCAGTTACGGTTACCCTGTGGTATAACTCAACGACAAGAAATGATCAGTGGAATACGTTATTCGGATGGAACAACCCTAACCTTCCTGGATTTAATGGAATACAGATTGCTACTAATGGAGATGGTAAGATCAGGGCAAGAATCGGTTCTTATTTTAGCGAAGACATGATTTCAACGAGTATGGTTGACGGAGATGGTAAATGGCACTCTGTTATCATTAACCGTAATCTTAACCATGAAAAAAAGTTATACATAGATGGCATACTGGAGCTTTCTGCAACTGATACTGATTCTATTGGTGGACCGACAAATATTATGTACATAGGAAGATCATTCGCTGAGGGGTGGACCAATCGTTTCCTGGGAATTGTTGATGATGTCCGAGTATATAATCGGGTTCTTTCAGAGGCTGAAATACAGGAAGTCGCATATTTAGACCAGGATAATGATGGTCTTCCCGATAGCGCTGATAATTGTCCTGAAATAGCCAATGGCCCGAATCTGGGTACATGTATGGATTGCCTCAATGGTGATGTTGGATCAACATGCACATCCAACGATGAGTGCGGTGAGCACGGAGTTTGCAGTTTAAACCAGGAGGCTATTTGTTCTGATGATTTTGATGGAGATCAAATCACCAATGTGGACGACAGCTGCATCTGTATTGATAATCCTGACCAGGCAGATACGGACGAAGACGATCGGGGTGATGCATGTGATAACTGCCTTAACGATCCAAATGCTGATCAAGAAGATGCTGATGATGATGGATTAGGGGATGTGTGTGATAACTGTCCCAACACCCCAAACCTGACACAAGAAGATACTGATGGCAGATGGTGCCGGTGATGCTTGTGACAGAAATTCTAAATGTCCAGTAATAGCAATCTACGGTAATCAGTCAAATGAAACTATACTTCTCAGAAACTTCCGGGACAATGTACTCAGCAACACCCAAGAAGGTCAGGGAACTCATAAAACTCTATTACCAATGGGGTCCCGCCATAACAAAGGCAATGGAAGAGGATGAGGAGTTTAAGGAGGAAGTAAAAGAGCTTATAGATTCTGTTTTGCCGATGATTGAAAAGGTGACCGAGTAATATTTAAGGCAAACAACATCTATATCGAGGAGTTTCCATACTTCTCCATTTTCCACTGCCCCTTCAGCAGGCAGTTGTTAAACCCTGCTGCTATCGGGTAGCAGGGTTTGCGGGTAAGACAACTGCACTGTACTTTACTTGGAAAAACGCATCTCAATCCTTGCGGGTGATGCCCTGCACGATCGCGCGCACCATTGCGGTTATGACTTTCAGGTCATCATCAATCTGGCCGGTGAGAAGCCGGTACCAGGCGTAACCAAACATGATATCCATTACTGCCTCAAAGTCGATATCCCGCCGAAGTTCGCCGCGTTCGGCCGCGCGCTGTAGCACGAACAGGAGCAGTTTGCGCCGCTCGGGCAGAAAGTGGGATCGCCACTCCGCAACCGTTGAGGGATCGGTCTGCGCCTCGGCGATCATTAATCTGAATGCCTGTCCGCTGGGTGTTTCCCGCCAGAACTTCCAGAGGGAGCGGACCATACAAATGATCTCCTGTTCCACATTACCGAAGTTCGGGATCTCCAGCATCGTTCTCTGATTCCCCGGCGTAGCAGTCAAACAGCAGGCTCATCTTATTTGACCACCACCGGTATATGGTGCTTTTGGATGCCCCCGACCGGCGGGCAACCTCCTCGATGGTAAAATTGGCATATCCCTTTTCCTGAAGAATTGCCGCCGCCGCCTGGAGAATGGCCTTGCTGGTTTCAGCATTGCGCCTGCAGCCGGTAGATTTTTTTTGACTGCGCTTCGATGTGCTTTGTGCTGGCATGGTGCCTCTTGTCATATGTATTCCGGAAACTATGGTTTTATGGTTCCCAGGGGAATCCTGTTTCCTCGTGCCAGCCCCCTCCAAGCGTTCTGCACAGGGCTATGACTGAATCAAGCTGGTACTGGCGGGCAGCCGAAAGATCGAGTTCGGCCCGGAGTGACTGCCGCTGTATGTCCAGCACGTCGATGATGCTGATGTAGCCGCGGGCGTGCTGCCTCTGGGAAAGCTCAAGGCTGCGACGCATGGCCTGGGCCCTCTCCAGCGAGGACTGAAGCACCTGGGCGGTTTTTGTGCCGGCAACCAGGGCATCGCGGGCTTCCCTGAAGGCATTCTGCACGGTCATTTCATACTGCGCGAGCATCTCCTCCCGGCTGGGCCCTCGCGGCCTTTTCCCGGGCAAACAGGCGCCCACCCTCAAAGATGGGCTGTGAAAGAACGGCCCCTGCCGTCCAGACATACGCACCGGAGCTGAATAGGTCCTGAAGATCCGAACTGGTATTCCCGTAGTCGCCGGTCAGGGATATGGATGGAAAAAACGCGGCACGGGCAGCGCCGATGCGGGCATTTGCTGCCATGAGCGTTCCTTCGGCAGTACGAATATCCGGACGGCGGGCCAGAAGGTCGGAGGGCAGGTTACCGGGTATGGACGGAAAAATGTTGAGCTCTTCAAGTGTTTTGCCCTCTTCGGAAAACCCTTTCACAATCTCGCGCGGGCTGCGTCCCAGAAGCATGGCAAGGGCGGTTTCCGCCTGCGAAAGTTCGTTCTCCCGCTGATACACCAGTGCCTCGGTCGCCAGCCGGTCGGCTTCGATCCTGCGCAGGTCTAGCTCCTGGGTGTAGCCGTATTTGTAGCGCTTGCGGTACATCTCGCAGCTGGTATCATAGGTCGCAAGCTGTTCACGGGCTATGCGCGTCTGGGCCTGCAGGGTGCGCAGCCTGAAGTAGTGAGCGGCCACATCAGCGGTGAGCGTCAGCCGGACTGCATCGCGTGCGGACTCGGTCGCCAGCAGCTCCGCCCGCGCCGCCTCGTCAAGCCGCCGGTATTTTCCCCAGAGATCCAGCTCAAATGAGGCAAGCCCCAGTACATCAAAGGAATCGGATGTCCGGCTCTCCCCCGGCACCCGGCGCTCCTCAGTGTCACGGCCCCGGACGGCGTCGGCGCCGAGCCCTATGGCCGGGAGCCTGTCGGCAAAGGCCATGCGCGCCATTGCCCTGGCTTGATCAACCCGGGCAATGGCAATCCTGAGGTCACGGTTGTATGTAAGCGCTTCAAGCTCGATCCGGTCAAGCGTCGGATCATTAAAAAGCTTCCACCAGTCAAGCGCTGTAAAGGGTGCAATCTGAGAATATTCAGCATCGCCTGCAGCGGGAAGATCGAGTTCCGGCTTGATATAATCAGGTCCCATGGCGCAGCCGGCAAGCATCATGGTGATCATGAGGAAGAAAAAGCAATGCAGACGCATATCAGTTTCCCTCTTTGCTGTTTCGCGCAGACAGTACCGATGCGCGCATAAAAGCCACGGTTTTCAGGGCAGCAAGCTTTTCAGTCAGGCGCATGATCCCCACAAAAAACAGCGGGACGAAATAGGTCGCGATAAAGGTGGATGCCAGCATCCCTCCCACGACGCCGGTCCCGATGGAATGCCGGCTGGCCGCGCCTGCGCCGGAGCCGATGGCAAGCGGCAGGCAGCCGAGCACAAAGGCCATGGAGGTCATCACGATGGGCCTGAAGCGCTGGCGCGCGGCCTCTATGGCTGCCTCCACCAAGGGCATCCCGCTCTCGTGCTTTTTCAATGCAAATTCCACAATCAGGATGGCGTTTTTGGCCGACAATCCGATCAGGGTTACCAGGGCTATCTGGAAATACACATCATTGGGAAGCCCCCGCATCCAGACAAAGCCTATTGCGCCGAACATGGCAAAGGGAACTGAGATAAGCACCACGAAGGGCAGCGACCATCTTTCATACTGCGCGGCCAGGATGAGAAACACCACGATCAAACCCAGGATGAAGGCGAGAAAGGAGGCGCTGCCCGCCAGCTTTTCCTGGTAGGAGCTGCCGGTCCAGGCAAGGGTGTAGTCCTCGGGAAGATTCTTCAGACTGATCTCCTCCAGCGCCGCTATGGCCTGGCCGGTGCTGAATCCCGGGGCTGGCGCCCCCACAATTTTTCCGGCCGGGAACACATTGAACCGTTCCACGATATCCGGGCCGATGATCGGGTCGAGCCGCACCAGCGATGAAAGCGGAATCATCTGGCCGGATGCCGATCTCAGGAACACCTCCCGCAGATTATCCGGCAGGCTGCGGAACGACGCTCCCGACTGCATCATCACCCGGAAGGTGCGCCCCGACTTATTGAAGTCATTTAT
Source organism: uncultured delta proteobacterium (assembly GCA_963793865.1). Lineage (GTDB taxonomy): Bacteria > Desulfobacterota > WTBG01 > WTBG01 > WTBG01 > CAZWCD01. The sequence goes on along the minus strand of CAWCBP010000001.1, from coordinate 594,102 downwards.
ATAATATGCGCCGAAGGTGGACTGCATGGTGGTGAAGAGCATGTCCTTGGTAACACCCAGGGCGTAAGCCTTTTCCAGATCCGCCTCCACCATATACTGCGGCGTTGACGCGCGAAAGGTGGTGGTGATGCGCCCGATCTCCGGCCGGGCCGTTGCGGCCGTGATAAAGTTTGATAATTCACGGGCGAGGTCCTCGCTGGTGCCGTCACCGCGGTTCTGGATATAGCCTTCAAATCCACCGGTGAGGCTCATGCCGATGATCGGCGGAGGGCTGAACACGATAAACCGGGCATCGGCTATGGTCGCATCTGCCTCCCGCATCAGATCAAGGGCAATGGCCTCAGCCGACTGCGCAGCCCCTGAACGTTCATCCCAGTGCAACGTGTTCATGAAGGCCGATCCCGAGTTGTTTTTCATGGCCCCGGAAAGCATGTCGAAGCCGGCAAAGGTTTGAATGCTTGCCATCAGGGGATGGGAAAGCACAATTTTCTCAAACGCGTCCATGGCGCGCTCGGCCCGCTTGAGCGATGCCCCTTCATCAAGGGTGGCGAAGGCGAAAAGCTTGGCCTGGTCTTCTTCGGGGATGAGGCTGCCCGGAACTTTTAAAAAAAGGAAAAGCGTCAGCCCGGCCATGAGAAAAAAGACGACCAGCGCGGCGGGCGCATGACGGACTACCACGGCAACCGCCCTGACATACCGGGAGGTGCTGAAGCTGAACCAGGTATCGAATTTCTCAAGCAGCCCGCTTCCGTGGCCGGGCTTGATGAGCAGTGCCGAAAGCGCCGGTGTAAGGGTAAGGGCGACAATGCCCGATATGATCACCGAGATGCTGATGGTGATGGCAAACTGCCGGTACATGGTTCCGGCAAGCCCTCCCATAAAGGCCACCGGCACAAAGACGGCGCACAGCACCAGCACGATGGCGATGATGGGCCCGGTGACCTGTGTCATGGCCTTGATGGTGGCCTCGCGGGGAGGGAGCCCCTCGGCGCGCATGATCCGCTCCACGTTCTCAATCACCACGATAGCGTCATCAACCACGATGCCGATCGCCAGAACCAGCCCGAACAGCGTCAGGGTATTGATCGAAAACCCGAAAGCATACATTCCGGCGAAGGCGCCGATGATGGAAACCGGCACGGCAAGACAGGGGATCAAGGTCGCTCGCAGACTCTTTAAGAAAACAAAAACGATGAAAAATACCAGCAGTACCGCCTCGAACAGGGTAAACATCACCTCTTTTATCGATATGCGCACGAAGGTGGTGGTGTCGTGGGGGACGGTATAAACCACCCCCGGTGGAAAGCGTTTGGATAATTCGTTCATCCGCTCGATCACCGCGTCGGCAGTTGCAATGGCGTTTGCCCCCGAGGATAGATTGATGACAACAGGTACTGAAAGGGCACCGTTGATCTTGCCGGTAAACTCATAGACCAGCGCCCCCAGCTCCACCGTTGCCACATCCTTGAGCTTAAGGCTGCTGCCGTCCGGATTGGAGCGCAGAATAATGTCGCCAAACTGTTCGGGATTGTCAAGCCGGCCCCGCACGATCAGAGAGTACACACGCCCGGTATCATCTCCCACCGGGGGCTGGCCAAGCTTGCCGGCGGCATATTGCATGTTCTGCGCGCGCACTGCCGATGCCACATCCTCCGCGTTAAGCCCCAGCTGCGCCATCTTGTCCGGCTTGAGCCAGATGCGGATGGAATAATCGCGTGCGCCGAACATCCATGCCTCTCCCACCCCGGGAATGCGCTTTAAATCGTCAATAATGTTTATGAGGGCGTAATTGCTGAGATAGGTGGTGTCGTAAATGCCGCCCGGCGAGAAGAGGGTCACCACCATAAGCACGGTGGGGGATTTTTCCTCGACGGTCACGCCGAACCGCCGCACATCTTCCGGAAGTGTGGACATCACCGTCTGCACGCGGTTATTGACATCGATGGTCGCCTGATTGGGGTCGGTACCCACGGCAAAGGTAACATTGAGCTGCAGCTTGCCGTCGCTTGATGAAAGCGAACTCATGTAGATCATGTCATCAACCCCGTTGATGGCCTGCTCAAGGGGCGCCGCCACCGTTTGGGCAACCACCTCGGCGCTGGCGCCGGTGTATGTGGCACTGACCGATACCGATGGCGGGACGAGCTCCGGATACTGGGCTATGGGAAGCGAAATGAGGGCAAGGAAACCGGCAAGAATGAAAAGCAGCGAGATGACGCTGGCAAAAATAGGCCGGTCAATAAAAAAACGCGATATCATCAGAACTCCTTCTTTTCTGCAGCGGCGGTTGCTTGCTGCTGTGCCTGCACGTCCGCGGCAGAGGCCTCGCGCACCGTGGCACCGGGCTGCACCTTCATCATGCCCGCAGTGATGATGCGATCACCCTCACGGAGTCCCGCTGAAATGATCGTCTGCTTTCCCAGGGAAAACTGCTCGGTGATCTGCCGCATCCCGGCCTTCATGTCCTTGTCAAGCACATATACTGACGGGCCCTGCTGGGTGGTAAATATGGCCTGCCGGGGTATGAGCAGCACATGCTTAAGCTGCAGCCCCTTAAGCCGCACACGCACGAACTGACCGGGCATAAGCTGCGAATCGGGGTTGGGCAGCTCAACCTTGGCGCGGATGGTGGCCGTCTTCGGGTCCTCAGAGCTGTCGGTAAAGACAATTGCGCCCGGCTGGGGATGAAGCCTGCCGTCAGGGTAGACGATGGTTACCAGCTGTTTTCCCCGGGCCTGGAAATGGCACCGCTCTGTATCAACTGCCGCACCCGGGCAAAGTCAGGTCCGGGAACCGAAAAGTTGATATACAGGGGATCCACCTGCACCATGGTGGTGAGGAGACTCCCTTCGGCGGTTGTGGTGACCAGCGTTCCCACCGAACAGGATTCCTTGCGCACAATTCCCGAAATCGGGGCATCCACGCGAGTATACTCAAGCTTCACTTCTGCATCATGCAGGTTTGCCCGGGCAACCTGCAGATCGGCCGCAGCCGCCTTGAAGGCCATCTCCGCCTCATCGAGCTCCTTTTCGCTTACCGCGTCCTCCTCAAAGAGCGCGGCAACCCGCACATACTCACGGCGGGTCCGCTCCTGATTGGCCTCCGCCTGCGCAAGAACGCCCTTTGATCGTTCAAGAACTATTTTGTAGGGCACGGGATCGATCTGAAAAAGCTGCGTTCCCTGTTTGACAAACTGGCCTTCCTCAAAAATGCGCTTTTCAAGAATGCCCCCGACGCGGGCGCGGATCTCGACTTCAAGGAAGCCGGCTGCCTGACCGATGAACTCCGGCTCCCAGTCCACATCCTGAAGCGTAACGTCCATGATTTCAACCAGCGGAGGCGGAGGGGCTTGATTGCCCCTGTTTGAACCGTTGCACGCAGCGCCGGCCAGAACGAAAAGCGCCGGCAGGATAATTTTTCCGGACCACGATTTTTTTGCAATGTACATACGCATTTGTCCCGAGCGGTATTTTGGGTGCATGGCAGTGATTGCCCAACGTCTTCAAAAACAGAAGCAAACATTTCAGGCAAAAAGCTAAACGATACGCATCGTATCGCTTTAATAAGCCCGATTCAAAGCTTTGTCAACAAAAATATCTGCCATGTATGGAAAAAATATCGGGGCTTAAAGCAGGGAGGAAACAGGTCTTCTTACGTTTGATCAAATTGTGGAAGCAGACAGGTCACAAAAGCTATATTGTAAATTATGCTTTCCTTATAAGCTTTTGATTAAAAAGGCATTAAATCTGCTGGTATCACGGATGCACCGCCGGCCCGATGGATGCTTCGGACACAACTCGAATCCGGCACTACTGCTGCTGTGCCGAGTCAACCAGTATGGTCACCCGGTCGTGGGTAACTTCGGCGAATCCTTCGCCCAGCATGAGGGAGCGTCCGTTGCTTTGGACCCGGTACGAGAGCGCACCCGGTGTAATCCGCGTGAAAAAGAAGGTATGACCGGGAAGCACTCCAAACTCACCTTCCGCACCCTGAGCGCTCATCTCCTCAACATCCGCACTGACCACTACCGACTGGGGCGTGACCACCTCCAGCAGGAACGTTTCCGCCATAAATCTCTACCTCTCTTGTGCACGTTTGCTCATTGCGGCTTGTGAAACGACCGGCCGCTTACGAAGCGGCGCCGCCGACCGCGCGCAGCTTTTCAGCCTTGGCAAGAACATCATCAATGGTTCCGACCATGTAGAACGCCTGCTCCGGGATGTCATCATGTTTGCCTGCCACCACCTCTTTGAAGGCCTTGATGGTATCAGCAAGCTTGACGTAGATGCCCGGTATCCCGGTGAAATCCTCCGCCACAAAAAACGGCTGGGATAAGAACCGCTGTATCTTTCTTGCGCGGGTAACGGTGAGCTTGTCTTCGGTGGAAAGCTCTTCCATGCCCAGAATAGCTATAATATCCTGTAGTTCCTTGTAGCGCTGAAGGGTTTGCTGCACCTCGCGGGCAACCTGATAGTGCTCATCCCCCAGCACCTGGGGATCCAGTATTCTCGAGGTTGAATCGAGGGGATCCACGGCAGGGTAGATGCCGAGTTCCGCAATCTGCCTGGAGAGAACCGTTGTGGCATCCAGATGGGCAAAGGTGGTGGCCGGAGCGGGATCAGTGAGATCATCAGCCGGCACATAAATAGCCTGGACCGAGGTAATGGAACCGTTGTGAGTGGAGGTAATTCTCTCCTCCAGTTCACCCAGATCGGTAGCTAAAGTCGGCTGGTAACCAACCGCTGAGGGCATCCTGCCCAGCAGGGCGGAAACTTCTGACCCGGCCTGGGTAAACCTGAATATATTATCAATAAAGAGGAGCACATCCTGGCCCTTCTCATCCCTGAAGTATTCTGCAGCGGTGAGAGCCGAGAGACCAACTCTTGCACGGGCACCCGGCGGTTCGGTCATCTGCCCGTAAATGAGCGCTGTTTTATCAAGAACCTTCGAGCTCTTCATCTCCAGCCACAGGTCATTTCCCTCACGCGTCCGCTCCCCTACCCCGCCAAACACGGAGAAGCCTCCATGGTGGATAGCAACATTATGAATCAGCTCCATGATGATAACGGTCTTTCCCACCCCCGCACCGCCGAAAAGCCCGATTTTCCCACCCTTGGAATAAGGGGCTAAAAGGTCAATGACTTTAATGCCCGTTTCAAAGCGTTCAACCGAGGTACTTTGGTCAAGCAAACTCGGCGCCGGGCGGTGAATGGGGTACCTTTTCTCGGTAAGCACCGGGCCAAGCTCGTCCACCGGGTCTCCTATGACATTCAAAATCCGCCCCAGGATTTCAGGCCCCACAGGCATGCTTATCTGCTCGCCCCGATAGGTCCCCTCCATCCCCCTGACCAGACCGTCGGTGGTGTCCATGGCAATACAACGGACTAGGTTGTCACCGATATGTTTGGCCACTTCCAGAACCAGGTTATCTTTTCGCTCGTCGATGGCAGGGTTGGTCAGGATAACAGCCCCATAGAGAGGGGGAAGCTCTCCGACATCAAAACGTAAGTCCACCACAGGACCGATGACCTGTGTCACAACACCTTTCATGATTGGTTTCGTCTGTTCGTTCATTGTAATGCCTCCGCACCTCCTACGATATCCATCAATTCCTTGGTAATCATTTCCTGACGAACCTTATTATAGGTCAGGGTTAAAAGCTCAATCATGTCCCTCGCATTTTTAGATGCCTGATCCATGGCAGACATGCGTGCGGCATATTCGCTGGTGGTCGACTCATAGAGGGCTGTAGCGACGCGGGTTTCCAGATACCGGGGTATAAACGCGTCCAGCAGCGCCTGTCTGTCCGGCTCAAAGAGATACTCAATGGGCAGCGTTTCAGCCCCGGATTCCTTGAGGGGAAGCAGCTTATCCATTATAACCACCTGCTGCAGGACAGACTTGAATCCATGGTAGCAAAGATAGCAGGTATCGAACGCGTCTTCACGATAGCGCTCAGTCAAGTCCCTGGTAACGGCGCTCACCCATTCCTTGGAGGGATCCCGCGGAATGTCTTCACTCTCCTCACGCAGTTTTACCGGCCGTCGCTTAAAATAATCCCGCCCCTTTTTACCCATAACCGTTAAAGTTATCTCTTCAAAATTGTCCCGGTTGGCAGCCATGAAATGCTCAACCTTCTGGCACATGTTCAGGTTGAACCCTCCGCAGAGACCTTTGTCAGAGGTTATCACAACTAGCTCAAGCCTGCGGGGCTGGCGTACGGTGAGCAGGGGATGGGCGTCCATCGGGGTTCTGCTGAGCAGCCGGTCAAATACCGCAGTCATCCTCTGATGGTAGGCGCGCCAGCTGATGGCTGTTTCCTGCGCCCTTTTCAGCCGGGAGGCAGCAACCATCTGCATGGCCCTGGTAATCTGCTGCGTTTTACCGATGGAGGATATCCGTCTCTTTATGTCTCTCAGTGTTGCCATTGTGCTGTAAGCTATGCCTTAAAAATAGCGTTGAACTCTTTCAAGACCTCGTCCAGCTTGCCCTGAAGCGCTGAGCCGATCTCCTTTTTCTCTTTGATTTCCCGCGCCACTTCCGGATACTTGTCGTACACGAAGGTAAAGAGTTCATCTTCGTATTTTCTGAGGGATGCCTCGGGAAAGCTGTCCAAGTAGCCATTGGTACCGGCATAGATGATGAGCACCTGTTTCTCAATCGACAATGGCTTATACTGCGGTTGCTTCAGAATTTCAACCAGACGGCTTCCGCGCGCCAACTGGGCCTGGGTGGCCTTATCCAGTTCACTGCCGAACTGGGCAAAAGCCGCCATCTCTCGATATTGCGCCAAATCAAGCCTGAGTGTGCCCGCAACCTTTCGCATGGCGCGTATCTGGGCATTTCCACCGACTCGTGAAACTGAAAGTCCCACGTTAATGGCAGGACGTATCCCGGCATAAAAAAGCCCGGGCTCTAAATAGATCTGCCCGTCAGTGATGGAGATAACATTGGTGGGAATGTAGGCAGATACGTCACCCGCCTGGGTCTCGATAATAGGAAGTGATGTGAGTGAGCCTGATCCCAGCTTTTCGTTCAGCTTGGCCGCCCGTTCCAGAAGGCGGGAATGGAGATAGAATATATCGCCCGGATAGGCTTCCCGTCCCGGGGGTCTTCTGAGCAGGAGGGAAAGCTGACGGTATGCCGCCGCATGCTTTGAAAGGTCATCATAGATGGTAAGCGCATGGCCTCCATTATCCCGGAAATATTCTCCCATTGCACACCCTGCGTAAGGGGCAATGTATTGGAGCGGCGCCGGCTCGCTTGCCGTTGCCACCACAACCGTTGTATAGGCCATGGCGCCGAAACGCTCCAGGGTGTCAACCACACGGGCAACAGTGGATCGCTTCTGGCCGATTGCCACATAGATGCAGCGTACGTCGCCACCCTTCTGGTTAATGATCGCGTCAATGGCTATGGCCGTCTTTCCTGTCTGTCGGTCTCCTATGATGAGTTCACGCTGGCCGCGGCCTATGGGAATCATGGAATCGATGGCCTTTAACCCGGTTTGCAGCGCCTCCCGCACCGGAAGCCGCGCCACAACCCCGGGGGCCCTGCGTTCTATGGGTCCAAAATGCTTTGCTGCGATAGGGCCTTTACCATCGATGGGCTTCCCGATTGCGTCGACAACCCTGCCCACCAGCTCCTCTCCTACCGGGACTTCGGCAATACGATGGGTTCTCTTTACCAGGTCACCCTCCTTGATTTTTATGTCCTCTCCCAGGAGGGCCGCCCCCACATTGTCTTCTTCAAGGTTGAGAACCAATCCAAAAAGGTCACCCGGAAATTCCAGTAACTCCCCGGCCATCGCCTTTTCCAAACCATAAATCCGGGCAATGCCATCACCGACCGAAAGCACCGTTCCCGTTTCGCTGAGTTCAGCCTGGTTATCATACCCTTCAATCTGCCTTCGAATGATTTGGCTGATCTCGTCCGCCTTTAATTCTGCCATGCTCATTCCTTCCTTAGTGTTTCGCCCAACCGGCGGAGCTGGCTTCGGACTGAACTGTCGATAAGCATGTTGTTCAGCTTCAGCACAATGCCGCCAATGAGCGTCTGGTCAATGTTATTTTCAACTACACTCTTTTTATTCAGCGTCCCTTCCAGGGCTGTTTTCAACGCGCTCACCTCCGCAGCGTCAAGGGGATACACTGAGTAAACGGTTACCCTGACCCGGCCTTCAACCTCGTCAATAAGATCTCCATAGTGCCTGATGATAAGCGGAAGCTGCTGAAGCCGGTCATGCTTAACCAGTAAGGCAATAAAGTTAATCACCACTTCCGAAAAGCCCTCCTCCGTAAACACCTTCCGCATTAAATCCTGCTTGGAACGGTTTGAAAAAGAGCGGTTTAAAAGCGTCGCCTTCAGCAAAGGGGCTTTTCCTATGGTTGCCTGAACCGTCGCTAACTCGCCGGCATACTGCTGGTAGGTGCCCCTATCAACACCGATATCCATAAGTGCCTTTGCGTATCGTCTGGCGCCAATCCAGCTCATAATTGAAGATCCTTTACCCTCACCAGCGTTTCTTCGATTGCCCTCTTCTGATCATCCTTGTTGTACTGCTGAGTGAGCAATTCTTGTGACAGCCGCAGAGAAGCCGCGATAATCTCTTCCCGGAAGGCAAGCTGCGCCCTTTTGGACTCATTCAGCATAATATCCCTGGCTTGCTGTATAATTCGCTTTGCCTCCTGCTGAGCCTCCTCGATAATTATTTGCCGTTGTAAGGCTCCCTCCTCTTTATACCGTGCAAGAATCCGGGCCTTCTCCTGTTCAAGATCCCTAACCTTCTCCTCATAACTGCGGAGCAGCTCTTCCGCCTGCTCTTTGGCTGCCCGTGCCTCGACTATATGCCTCTGTATCTGTTTCTTGCGCTCGACAAACAGGTCCCGCACTGCCGGTGCGGCAACCACGTACAGGATATAGCAGAACAGGACCAGGTTATAGGTCTTGTAAAGCAAACTCTTTACCGCTGCGGGCAGCGGCACGAAGAGCACTGCCAGTCCTGCTATCACAAATATAGCGACCGGGACGTATCTGCCCTTCATCGGGTATTTCTCCCCAAAATTTTTCTGGCCATTTCCCCGGCCAGGTCAATCGATATCCCGGCAATCTGTTTTCTTTCCTCGAGAAGCCCAGCCTGCAGTTCTTTCCATGTGCTGGCAAGATACTCCGAGCTGTTGGCGCGCGCTTCATCCATTATCCGCTCGCCCTCCTCCCGTCCCGCCTTGCGCTGAACCTCGCTCAGAGCACCTGCCTCTGAGTTCGCAGCGGATATGCCCTCGTCATACGATCCCTTGACGCTCTCCGCACGGTCCATTATATCCTCGGCCTTTTTACGGGTGCCGTCGGTTTCTTGCTTCCTGCGCTCCACCAGCTCAAGGAACGGCCTGAACATGAGCTTGTTGAGTATCCAGATGAGCGCCAGGAAGTTGCCGATCTGGAAGAAAAGCGTGCTGTTTACCTGGAGCATTGCCATGTACTAATCCTCAATCACAAAAGGGGTTGGCCCGTGCGGCCGGCTACACCTTTAAAATAAGCATGAACGCAACCACCAGGGCGTAGAGCACCAGGGACTCCTGGAAGGCTAGACCGATAATCATGGGGGTCTGGATTTTTCCCGCTGCCCCCGGATTTCGGGCAATTCCCTCTAACCCGGCGGCAATGGACTTGCCCTGAGCCAGCGTGCCGGCAAGCGCGGCCAGACTGATGCACAGCCCGCCGGCTGCTCCGATGATGCCCTTGGCCATGGAGGAAAGTTCTCCGCCGCCCTCTTCCGCCGCCAGCACCATCGGGGCAAAGGTCAGCGTCAGGATCACCCCCAGAAACGCGATAGCCATTATCTTACTTGTTTTCTTCATTCTTCTACCTCCTTGGCAATAATAATGTGATTTAATGTTCGCCGGCCTCCAGTGCCAGGCTTATGTAAATAATTGAAAGCAGAGAAAACACCAGCGCCTGAATTACCGAAACAAATGTGCCCAGGGCGAGGTTAAACACCGGGACGCCGATGGGCACCAGGTTGGAAAAAATTTCCAGCACCTTGTGGTCTCCCATGATGTTTCCGAAGAGCCTGATGGAGAGCGAAAAGGGACGGGCCACGTGGCCGATAAGCTCAATGATAAACATGAACGGCGCAAGCCACCAGATGGGACCGCAAAAGTGCTTGAGATACGAAGCGCCGTGTTCCTTGAAGCCGATGCCCTGATAGGCAAAGAAAACGATGAGCGCGCAGCCGGCGTTGATGTTGATGTTTTCCGTGGGGGGGAGAAATCCCGGGAGCAGGCCGATCAGATTACCCACCAGGATAAAGACAAACAGCGCCCCGATGATGGGAATAAATCGTTTGCCTGCGCTGCCGATATTCTCTTCCAGCAGCCCATAGACAAATTCAATCAATGCCTCGACGATATTTCCCAGGGACACCTTGTCGCTGGGAACAATCTGGCGCGGGGCCTTGAACTTGAGGTAGAGGGCAAGCGCGATTAAAATGATGCTTACCAGCAGGGCGTGGCTGACCGCATCCGCATTGATGGTGCCGAAGTCGGCTATTTTTTCTGATTCGTGCTCCAGTCCGGTGAGGGAGTGATAAAAGGGGAGCAGGGTCACCCAGTAAAACGCGCCCTCCCCTTCCGAAGCGGAGACCGGCGATGCCATGACCGGCAGCAGCATGTACATCACCACCAGGGCTGTCACAATGAGCTTTTTCATCTTACCCCTTGCTTTCCCGGGAGAAGGCACCGCGCACAGACCTCCCGATCGGCATGACCACAAGCGTTATCACCACTGAAGAAAGCCCCACCACAAACCCGATGGGATCAATATACTTTGATGAAAGGGCCGCATAAATGGCGATCGCCAGAAGAATGAATTTCAGCACAGCGACTGCCGCGGGGATGGCCCTGTTGTGAGTTGTCTCGGCGGTCATTTTCACCACCACCTTCTGGAGCACGACAAAATTTATGCAGGCCAGCAGCCCCCCCGCAAACACCCCAAGGGTCACGGGCAGGGACTTGAAAAAAAGGGAACCGAGCACCAGCACCATCCCGGTAACAACCGTCCCCGTCTGCATTGCGCTGATGGTCCATGATGTCCCGGGCGGCTTGTTGAACATGGGGTCATTCCATTCTTTTAATCATGGTAAAGAGCGTTTTCAGCCCGTACAGGAATCCTGCCATAACCCCCAGCATCATCAGCCACGGCTGGGTGTTCAACCTCCGGTCCAGGAAATAGCCGGCGAAGATGCCCACCACCACCGGCGTTGCCAGCTCAAAACCCAGGACTATCAGCTGGGCACCCTGTTTGATGATCTTTTTTTTCTGCGCCACAACAGAGAGCCATTAAGCGATTTGCAGGTGCAGCACACCTGCCCCCGGGAAAGCTAGTATCCTATTGCCCTCCCCCCAAGCGCCGCGATGCCAATCCGGTAAAAGCTCGCACTCTTGCCCGGTATGCACAGTTGATCGGCACGCTTCTCAATGCGGGACGCGGGAAAGCCCAATTTCTTATACAGCACCTCAAGGCCTTTAACAATCTCCTCCCGTTGGGTAAGCTTTTTCACCGTCCCTTCCGCTATGGCGGCCCTGAATCGCGAGGTGTCTTTTGTGGAATCACATATCTTGAATGCCACCCGGCTGCCGTTTGCAATGCACCGGGACATGCGGCCGTCAGGCATGGATCCGCAATAAATAAACTCACCGTCGAATGCATAGGAGAGCTCAATGGCATAGGGTCCATCGCCATCAATGGCGATGAGCGTGCCCCAGGTCCATTCTGACAGGAATTTTTTTATCTCACTCTCGGACAAGGCCCGCATGGTCTTTTCTTTCCGGATGCCTTTTGCAGGCAGTGCAGGGCCCTGAGTGCTGAAGACTATAAACTATTTGCGGGCGAAGCACAACAATATTCCGATTTCCTCCGGGCACACGCGCCCGGGCATGTTCTCACCGTGCCGGCACACCACCACACGATCGTGCAATTGCTACTAACCATCAGTCCAAAAAATTTGGCAGAGCATAGCAAAGAAGAGGGAAGAAAGCAAAATAAATTTTAAAATTTTTTAAAAAAATTTTCAACTCCTCCTGAGAAGCTCCGGGGACGCGACAGCCGTCATGATCAAGCAAACAAAAAAGCAGGGCTCGCTATACCCTGCTTTTAATATATTCGATTAATGGTGCATTTCCCCGGCTATCTTAATCCCGCTGCGTTCCTAATAGATTTCTCCAAACAGGCAGTAGTCGCAGCAGTTCATCTTGCCCAGGGCCTTGTCGATCATCACCAGCACGTCAAAAATATTGATTTCGCCGTCACCTTCGCAGTTTGGTGTTCCCGGGGGATTCCCGCAGTATGGCGGCACCCCGTTGGGCACGTCTCCATTGCCTGTTTGACACAACGTCGGGACCTGTAAACCCAAAACAATGTCAAGGCCTTCCAGGATGTCCAGTATGTCCACTATACCGTCGCCGCAATCTGTATCAGCGCATATGCCGCCCAGGCAATCCTGGGGATAAATATCACCGCAGGTCTTGAAGCACACCTCGCCGGCGAGCCGGCAGGCACAGAGCTCTTCGTTAAACTGGTCTGACATCTGGATATTGACCGGCATCAGACAGGCGCAATCACCCACGCTCGCATCACCTGCCTGATATATCACCTGGGCAACCGGCCCTCTCCCCTGCAGAATCAGCGCGGCAGGGTTGGTGGAGTAAATGACTACCCTGCAGCATCCGCCAGGCTGATCGAAAGCAGAGCAAGTAAACTGAGGGGCCCGGTCAGGATCAATCACGCACCCGGTACATTCCAGATTGTCCTCACCGCCCGCACATTCGCAGATGTCAGCAAGCAGTGCCTTTACATGGTGTTCCGGGTTAATGAGATCCAGCGCAACCGTGGCTGATTCCGTATTGGGCTGAACAGTGGTATTACCCAGATCGACGATGACTTTTCCGATTTCGATCACGACGGTATCCGACGTATTATTGCAGGTGTCGGTCACCGTGATATCGTACTCCGCGATCTTCTCGAGCTGTTGGCAGCTTTCATCGATGGTGAGCCTCCAGCAACAGTCATCGATCTGGGCAATACTCAGGAATGATTGAGCCGGATCGATAGACCACACCAGGCACGAGGGATCGAACGGCAGGCAATCGGAGCAGACAGTGAAATCAATGACATCATTACAGGTGGCGGCAAGCCCTCGCCTTCCCGGCCGGTTATAGGCAGGGTCATCTATCTCTTCCCCGGGACACGACCTCCCTCGCGCAATCTCTATCGCGCAGGAAATGCAGTCCGGAATCTCAGTACCTGCACACTCACCATTAACACATATATCGTTTTCGGTACAGTTGTTCACATCATTGCAGGCATTGCCATTTTTAGGCGCAGGATCCTGTTCGCAGCTTCCCGTTCCCGGATCGCACAACCCGACGTTGCACTGGTCGGTCAACGCACTGCAATCCTTCGCTGATCCCGCACATGTGCCATTGGTGCAAATATCATTTGCCGTGCACAGATCCCCGTCATTACAGGAATTGCCGTTCAGCGGCAGCGGATCCTTCTCGCAGGTGCCCGTTCCCGGATCGCACAACCCGACGTTGCACTGGTCGGTCAACGCACTGCAATCCTCCGCCGATCCCGCACATGTGCCATTGGTGCAGATATCATTTGTTGTGCACAGATTCCCGTCGTTACAGGAATTACCGTTCAGCGGAAGCGGATCCTTCTCGCAGGTGCCCGTGCCCGGATCGCATACCCCCACATTGCACTGGTCGGTCAACGCACTGCAATCCTTCGCTGATCCCGCACATGTGCCATTGGTGCAGATATCATTTGCCGTGCACAGATTCCCGTCATTACAGGAATTACCGTTCAGCGGATGCGGATCCTTTTCACAGGTGCCCGCGCCCGGATCGCATACCCCCACATTGCACTGGTCATCAAGGTTGCTGCAGTCAACGGGTACGTGCTGACAGGCACTATTTACACAAATATCAACCGTGCAATTGTCTGAGTCAACGCAGTCTGCATTCTCACTACAGGCGGGAGGGCATGATATGCATGGGGCATAGCTGTTATATGTCAAACCCAATAGAAAAATGAGGAGTAAAAGCGCTGAAAAAAATATTCTTTTCATCTATACACCCCCTTAAAAAAAGTCAGATTACCAATCCGCCACGCGGCAGATAATCCGACCTTCAAGCAAGCAAATAATGACGCATGCTGACAATCCGCATGACCCCACACCAATTCCCTTTCGATTGCTGATTAGTTCATGGTGCTATAAATCATTAAGATATATATGTTAATTATCAGATTATGAAATCTTTGTCAAGAAAAAAATCTAAAATATCTCATAATAATACATGTTAAACAAACAACACAAATAGTAAAGCCGTTAATATGCAATAACATATACTGTTTTCTTATGAATGCTCATCATATTACACATAAAAACAGTATCATCTGATTACGACCATTTCTCAATGTCCTCTCGGCACCTGCCGTGTTTGCAATCACATTTTTTGAGTTAATTAATTCACCGGCACGGCGGCACTATCCCTAAGGCCTGAATGACAAACTTCTTAAAACTTATGGCTTCTATGGGCTCACAGCTGCTATCATATCTTTCTATCCGCAGGGGAAGATACGTTTCTTTCGAGACGGTGACATTATACCGGTTGAGTTCTTTGCTGCCGGTGTAATCCTCGGCCCAAAAGGAAAATACCAGACTGTCTGCTTCCTCCCGGAACGAACTTTCATGCTGTTGAATCACATTCATGTTTTTGTGAAAAAAACGGCTCATGTACTCAATACCTGCCTGGTCCATTCGCTGTCCGCTGGGAGATCTGACTAAAGAATGGTAAAGTGAAAAGGTAAGTTTTATAAAGGGCAACAAGGGGAACGGCTGAACGGTTACGGTATGTTCCCCCTTTTTATAGGCGGCAGTAAGACCGGGATAGGGACGGGAAAATTTTATCCGGGTGGTACCTGCCCTCTCTCCCCAAAAGGTGAATCGGTAGAGTTGATGTTCCTTCCCCCTCCGGTAGTATTGCGCTTCAACATCGCACCTGAAGTCCTCCAGCTCTTCGAAAAGGTCAAGGATTTTTTCTGAAATGGCAACGACCTGCCTTGCCGGCATATCGCCGGCCGCATTAATCCGTTCAACATCACCAACGCGGCATAAAAGCAGGAGCGCTGCGAGAAACCAGCGTTGCATTTTTTGTTTTTCCTCCCCCCGAGCTGCGGCACTATTTCAATCCATCTTGAGCTGTCATCTGCAATGCAGTAGCACAAGCGGGTGAGATTCTCAATGCAATTATGGAACGTCGTTGACAGGAGCTGTAAATTAATATACCCTTTTCCAACATGCACTGATGACATACCGGCACTATTGTACGCCCGCATCAGTTACTGTCCACTATTTCATTCAGAAAGGAGCGGAAGATGAAAACCATCAAAGCACTCACCATCATCCTCATGCTGACCGCATTTTTCGCGGGCACTGCGTGGACCGCCCCGCAGACAAACTGCCCGGTCATGGGAGGCCCGATCAACAAACAACACTACAGCGACTACCAGGGGAAACGGGTATATTTCTGCTGCCCCGCCTGCATCCCCGAATTTAAAAAAGACCCGGCAAAGTATATCAAAAAGCTCGAGGACCAGGGCATCGAGCTGGAAAAAACCGCCGGCTCCGAGAAAAAGCCGGCAGCGGCCGCCCCGGCCGGGCAATAAGGCGGGTCATACCGCAAGTGAGAAAACCCTGTCCCGGGACAATACCATACAGCACTGCATTCAAGGAGGCGGATGTATGCAGGTCAAGGTAAAGCTGTTTGCCACCCTGCGGGATTATTTGCCCAAAGACAGCGACGGGAAATCCTGCATGGTAGCGGCGGACGAACAAACAACCATCGAACAAATCATCTCCAAGCTGAACATACCCGGCGACATACCCAAGATCATTCTGGTCAACGGTCGCAACGGATCCCTGACCCAGACCATCAAGCCGGGTGATGAATTGAGCATTTTCCCTCCGGTGGCTGGAGGATAGAGTGAGGGGTTAGAGCAGTTATAGCATCGCGGCAGTGGTGACCGCTGACCGCTTTTTAGGTTTGTACGGGAGTTGCGGGGGACTGGAGTACCGGAGCATTGGAGTATTGGTTACACGAAGTGCTCTACGGAAAAACAATCTCCTCGTTTTTTTCCATCACTCCAACACTCCATTACTCCATCACTCCATTATTCCTTTACTCCCGGTCCCTGTTTTCAATACAGACTACTCGTCCTCGCAACCTATGCTAACGGCTGATGAAAAGCAACGCTACGGGCGACAGATCATCCTCAACGGCTGGGGGGAGGAAGGCCAGGAGAAGCTCAAACGGTCAACCGTTTTTATCGCGGGGGCGGGCGGGCTTGGCAGTCCGGTTGCGATCTATCTTGCTGCCGCGGGGGTCGGACGGCTCAGAGTCTGTGATTCCGGCACGCCGGAGCTTTCCAATCTCAATCGCCAGGTGCTGCACAGCGACGCGGACATCGGCAGAAATAAAGCCCTTTCGGCCCGGGAAACCATCGCCCGGATCAATCCCCTGGTCACGGTTGAACCCCTGGAAGAACATATTGTTCAAGAGAATGTGGCTCGGCTGGTGGACAATGCCGACATTATCGTTGACTGCATGGACAACTTCTCCACCCGCCACGTCCTCAATGAATATGCATTTCTGAAAGGCCTGCCTTTCGTTCACGCGGGGGTAACCGGCATGTCCGGCCAGATTACCTTTATTCACGCTCCCGAAACCCCCTGTCTTTTCTGTTTTGTCCCAAAATCAACCCCGTCAGCGATATTCCCCATTGTCGGCGCAACAGCCGGAGTCATCGGCACCCTGGAAGCGCTCGAAACGCTCAAATATCTGACCGGAAAAGGAACCCTGCTGAAGAACCGCATGCTTTTCTGGGACGGGGAGCTCATGCAGTTCCATGAGGTCCCTCTCCAGAAAGACCCGCACTGTAAGGCCTGCGGAAAACCTTGATCCCGGGTCATCAGGCTTTTCCCATCCGGAAAAACCAAACAGGGATTCATGCATGTGTGCCGTGCACAACATTCGTGAATCCCTGATCATACGTTTTGCCAGGCACGCTCCCAGCGCTTCCCCGGCTCAACATCCGCCCGGATACAGTGTGATCCCTCATCCGGAACGATGCGCTTATTGTCCGCCCTTACTTGTTTTTGTGCTTGATCTCCTCGTAGCGCACCTTGAAATCAAACGGCTTGTAATGCGGGCTGCGTTCATTGTGGCACTGTTTGCAGCTTGCTTCATTGGGAGCAATGATCAACCCCGCCTCAAGCGCCATCTTCCGCTGCCCTTCGGGATCCGTCTCATACTTTTTCTTATTCATGATGGTGGCACTGGTGAACTTACTGCCCGGGGCATGACAGGCCTCGCACTGAATGCCGGGAAAATTAACGTCCTTACCGGTGACATGGCACTCATTGCACTTGGGATCCTGTTTTTCCTGCTCGTTTAATTTATCAAAGGCAAGGGCATGCTTGGTTTCCTTCCAGGTCTGATAGATTTTGATGTGGCATACCTTGCATTTCTTAACGCCGACATAGGTGGCTTCCTCTCCCGCCGCCCTATCTGCTGCAGCCCAGCACAATACCAACACCAATAAAAGCGCCATTTGTTTCATCTGCCTAAACTCCTTTCTGAAAATGTAGTAACCATCCGTTTCCCACCCCTCCCCCGCCGTTTAATTGCCGCCGACTATAATAATGCCGTGTTTTCTTGTCAATGATTTTTGTTTATTCAAGGCACACTCCCTATTCCGCCGGCAAACACCCTGTGATCTCTGTTTGCGCTCCTGACATGGGTGCAAAACCCGCGTAGCAAGGATTTACTGCTTTCCGGCATCAGGACTCGGCCCTAATAAGTCTGATCTGGCTGCTGAGAAGATAGCGGCGGGGTTCTTATCTCACTCGGGAGGTATGTCTCCAATGGTTTTTTGAGAACATGCTGATACGGTGCCGCATGGGGATCGTGACAGGCGGTGCACGCTTTCTCCTGAAATGTGTCATGTATGTTCAGGGGGGCCTTGGATTTACCGGCACGCGTGTCCCGCACAAAGGTGTGACAGCGGGCACAGACATCCATCGCTACGGTCCCCAGTTCCTTTTTATGGTCAGGACTATGGCAGAAGCCGCACTCGCGACCCGGCGGAATCGATGTCGAGAGCATAAACTGCGTAAACGCGGCATGCTCCTTGCTGCTTTTTTCAAATGCACCTCGGCTTACCGCTTTCTGATCCGCAACCGGAAGCGGCGCTGCCCTGTTACCGATGCGCCACGCATCTCCGCCAGGCTGATCCGGCCCGGCAGCCAGTCTGCCGGTGCTGTCGCGCATCAGCGGGTGGCAGCTCCGGCACAGTTTTCCCCTGTCAAGCCTGAGCAGTTTTGCATAGGTGGAAGAATGGGAGGAGTGGCACAGGTAACAGTTCTCCCCCACGGTTATTTCATGGACAAATTCCTGATTGAGCATTTCTGTCTTATGACAATCGGTTGTAAAGCAGAGCGAGAGTGCCCGCGGCCGTTCCCGGTTGTCTGCGGTTATCGCGTGGCAGCGTTTGCACTTATACTCAGCTGCCGGCTTATGTGACGATATCAGCTCCTGGGGCAGACCCGGCGGCCCTTCGGTCGTGCGGAGCGACCCTTCCGCCTGCTTCAACTCCTTGTCCTGGTGGCAGGTAACGCAGAGAGGGTAACCGCCATTGAGCCTGAGAAAATATTCTTCCCCCGCGCCGGCAGCGGCCTCGCGCCTCTGTATAACCCCTTTTTCATGGGGATTATGGCAGGTGCCGCAGAAGATGCGGTCACCGTCAAGCGGCAGTTCGGCATGCTGCGCCCTGGCGCGCTCCGGCACGGATGCCTTCAGAAAATCGGGGAGCGCCACCAGATGATCTGCCCGGGCGGGATGTGCGGTCTTTTGTTGAAAATGGCAATTGACACAATACTGTGAGAGGGTTGTTGTAAAGGAAACATCATGTATATTTTTAGCCCGCAGCGGGTCAGGCACCGATTGGTGACAGAAAAGACAGCGCTCTTCAATTATCCTTCCTTCATTGTCAAGCTGCTGATGAGGATTGGTTTTCTTGTATTCCTCCTGCCTATGGCAGAAAAAACAAAAGGTGGAAAGCGTTTCATAGGGCGCCCCCCTGATAAATTTGCGGTTGGTGGTCTTGAGCACAACATCGGCTTTCATCTGGGAAAGGACATCATGACAGGTAAGACAGCTCAGTTTCCCTTCATCGAGGGGAAATGTTTCGGGCATGGTTTTTTCCATGCCTTCCGCAAGGGCGACGCCCACCGGGTGCACATCGGGGCGCGCAAACTCAGTCTCATGACAGCGGTTGCAGATTTGAACCGAGTCGCCGTTAAACCGGAGCGCCGCCTCTTTGCCCTGGGGATTGTCTTCGAGGTGACATTCGGCACAGTATTTGCCGGTCCAGTGGGGATTGACTATCTCGTGCTGCATTTCCCCGGCGCACACAGGGGTTACGCCCCCCACGCAGATCATCATCAGACAGATAAGGGGTATGACGAGCCAGCAGCAGCCGAACCGCCTGGATCGCATGGAAGAAGGACACGGCACATGGGGTGCGACGCCATCCCGGCACCCCGATTGATCTCGACATGCATATACGATTGCATTCATAGACATCGTTTTCGAAAGAGAGATGTGCCGGCACCAGGGGCACGCTGACCGGCCATCGGCTCAATTGCCGGTTTTTCTTCCCTGCGGGCTGTGAAAATAAGTGAATCTGGTGATGGCTTCCAATCCATGACATCCGCTGCAAAACTCGGCAGCGAGGTTTGGTCTTAAAAAACTGTTTGTCACATTGCCCTTGCTGTTCTTCCCCTCTCCCGGCGAATCCAGGCGGGGATCCCATTGATGGGGATTATGGCAGGTTGCACAAACAATATGTCCTTCTGCTTTTTTCTCACCCTCATCGGTAAAGAGAGGAAACCTGCCAGTTACCTCCGTCATTTCCACCACCGGCATCCCCGGTACCGTCTTCTCGCGGGGATGGAGGCCAAAACTCGGAACCGCTGCCTGGGCAACCCTTCCCGGTGCGTGACAGCCGGTACACATCATGACCATCACATCGCTCTGTGCCGTAGCCGTCTTTTCCCAGCCTTCAATCACGCTCGGGTCCAAGGGGCGCAGACCAGAGATAGGGAAGCGGTTTGGTTGCGTGCGCCCGGTGACAGCATGCGCATGTATCACCCGGCGCAACCGGTTTCTCAAGGCCGGCAATATAATCGGGGGCGGTCACTCCGAGGTCATGATCCGTTCCCTTAACCAAAGCCTGGCCGGGGTGGCAGTTCACGCAAAGGGCTGAAGCGCCATCCGCCGACAGGCGCAGATAGGCGCCCTGCTTTTCAGCGGCAGGTGCCCTACCAGGCCGCAGGGGAAGGGGGTTGTGAAAATCATGGCAGGTGCTGCAGCGGATTTCCCCCTCCCGGTTTTTCCCCGGCCCGGCAAAGAGCGGAAGCACGAGCGATGTGCCGGGAAGCGACGCGGCACTATTCATGGGATGCGAATAGGGAGCAGGAACCACCTCTTTGGCCTCGCCCTCCGGCGAGTGGCAGCTCTTGCAGATTTCCCCGGGCGGAGCAGACGGCTTTGGCACTCGCCGCGCCCACATCAGCTCATCCGTTCCTTGATGCACCAGGTGACAGGGGGAACAGGGGCCGAGGGCTGATGCCGCCTGCCCTTTGATATTCCGTTCATCCCGGCTGATTACCTTCCGGTAGTGGCTGGCATCGGCGATCCCCCGCTGATCAGCGTGACACTGCACGCAGAGGGAATCCTGCTGGTTGCGCTCGGCAAGCAGGTAGTCTTTGTCGGCCGCACCATGCGGTATATGGCAGGTACGGCATACCAGTTCACCGCCGCTCCCGAGCACCACGGCGCCTCCCCCTTTCCACTTTTTCGGTATGCTCACCCGACTATCGGCGGTCAGATCCATCGGGTGGGAAAAGCGGTTGAGTGAGGCATCGGCTGCCAGCCCCGGCTTTGCGGTATGGCACACCTCGCACAGCACTGATCTGGTCCTGGGATCCTCCACCGAAAGCACCAGAAACTTGTTGTTCACCCCCCCGTGGGGAATATGGCAGGTCTCGCAGATTATCTGATACGGGCGCTCGGTCCCCATCCTGCCTCCCGCCTCGATGATGGGAGCAGGATTTGAAGGGGCTGCTATGTCAATCGGATGATTCCCCTGCGTCTTTCCTCCCTGCCTGGTTATATGGCACTGCTTGCAGAGCGAGGAGTTGGTATTCGGCGCGCGCAGAAAAAATTCCACCAGGCGATCGTCGTCTTTGGTCAGTGCATGAGGGGTATGACAGGTGACGCAGAGCAGCCCGCCCTGCTCATCCAGCGGGAAGTTCTCCGGAATCCGAATCGCTGCGGAAGGCTTTACCCCGACCCGGTGACCCGGATCATTGCAGATCCTGTCGCGTGAATCACGAACCGAGCCGTCATGACAGGAAAGGCACATCCGCTGTTCTCCCTCGACCTTTTTCTCCTGCAGCGGCGCAATGGGCGTTGGACGGTGCTCCACATAGAAGGTGTACACCCAGCGGTAATGGCAGATGCTGCACTTCTTCGCCGTATCCGCCTTCCGGGCATGGTCCATTGTCTGCCCATCGGCGCCTGAAACCGCGACCGCAGTCTGCCACACCAGAACTGAAAAGAGAAATATACTGCTTCTCATACTCATCAACAGCCTGCTAGAATTTATCCTGAAACAGATCGGGAAAGTAAAACACCTCGTAATTGGTAAACATGCCGCTCACCTCGAGCCTTTCCAGCTGGTTCACCCGGGCGGGCTCAAAGCCGAGGCCGGCAAAATCCAGGATCCCGGCGGGAGCATGGCAGGACGAGCACCGCACGAATTCATCGAGTTCGGTTTCCGTATGGTACTTTTCCCAATCCTCAATATGGCTGTAATCAACGGTCGGCTTGAGATCCAGCTCTGCTGCCGTCTGCGGTATGACCGGCCCCCACGCCCCATCAACCTTTCGGAAGGGGGTTAGTTTTGAATAGTGATCATCCGTCTGCGCAAACATGCCGGTTTGCGGATCGATGGTTGTGCCATACGGCTTCCCGGTGGGCTTGAATCCGGTGGGATTGATCCAGCCGAATCGTATCTGCTCTCCCTGCTCTATTTTTATATGGCAGGACTGGCAGGTTAAAAACTCGGTATGCAGGTTCATCAGCGCCTTGGCCTTGGACTTTTTCCCGTGGGGATACGGGGAATGGCAGATGATGCAGGCATCCTTTTCCGCCCACGCCTCCAGGTTGCGGTCCTCGGTGGTGAGATGGAAATGTTCATGCAGCTGCTTCCGCTCCTGGTCTTTGACGCGCAGGGTCTGGTAGGAAGCCTCTATCGTTTTTGCGGCGGGGGGCTCCTTTTTCTTTTCAAACTGCACCCGGAACGTCAAATAGCCGCTGGCTCCGGCTGCAAGAAAAAGCGTCATGACAAAAATCAGCCAGGCCTCAAATGAAGATTTTTTGACCGGCTCTGAGGGGCGGGAACCGGCAGGAGCTGCGGGCAGCCCTGCCGCCTCGTCCTGCGCGATGCCCTCCTTCACCTGTCGCTCGTACTCGAGATAGTGCTCTTCGATTTGATGGTCCTTGTTGATCTTCCCGTTCCAGAAGGTCCACTGCACCGGGAAGCGGCCAGGCGCAACGTGCACGTTATACATGTGCCACAGGGTTATTACCAAAAATGCCAGAACGGATTCCTCGGCGTGCATCAGCCGAAGCACGTTAAATGATACCTTGGGAAAGGGCAGATACTTCACCATCAGCTCGGGGAAGAGCAGGCAGCAGCCGGAGAGGGTAAGCACCGAACATCCCCAGACCATGGCCAGATAGTGCACCTTCTGTTTATACATGAACTTTTCCATTGGCGGCCGGGTCGCGCTCAAGCCCAGAAAATAGCGAAAATCCTGATACAGATCCTTGGCATCCTTTGAGCAGCGGGACCTGGGTACGCCTCACATCAAAGGAACTCTGTAACAGCTTTTTTACGGAACCGCAGAGGAGCACCAGCACGTGGTATATACAATCGGCAGTGAAGAGTATCGCGCTCAGCCGGTGGATGTAAGCGGGTTGTATTGATGCCTCCCATAAGATCGATGACCTGATGGGAAAGAGGCAGAATTGTGAAAAAAGAGCGGCAGCCCGGTTATCACCGATACGGTAAAGGCTATGACCATGAGCGTGTGATTAATGACAATGTGCATGGAATAGCGGGTATAATCACCTTTGGGGTTGAAGGTGACATAGCGGTGCAGATTGGGAATGCGGAAGCGGGGTCCTTTTACTTCCAGGTCGGTTTGATGCAGGGGCTTCGGCTTTCTCAGCCAGCGGAAAAACCTGGCATCCCTGTTTCGCAGCCGCCGGTAGGTTTCCATTCCCATGAGGGTGAAGAGAAAGAAAAGCGTGAAGAACATCACCCCTTGCATGATGATTTCCACGATATGAATCTCGGGCCCCTTGTCCTTGTGCTTGCTCAGGTGGCTGTCCACTGATGCAATCATGGGGCTGGCGCCGGTATGGCACTCACCCGCCCTGCAGGTCTCATAGCGTTTGTCAGGATGGAGGGAGGATTGGGGATCGGACGGAGGTCTTATATCATGTATGCTTTCAGAGGCGTGGCAGCTGATACAGTGGGCCGTATCCTTTCCCCCCAGCTGGAGAATCCGATAGTGGATGGTCTCCTTGTAGGTCTCAACCGCCTCCGCCCTGGGCCCGGTAAATCCCATGACCGTGTGAAAGTCCCGGTCAGCATGACAGCTCGAACAGAGCTCCACAATCTCCAGGGGCGGTCGGCTGGTCTTGAGTTTGAAACGGTGTGATATGTGGGTGAAGACCTCGTGGAGGCCCTCCTCCTTGTGGCAGTTGAGACAGCGCTTCAGCACCGCATCGGTGGGCAGTTCCTCCGGCAGGGCATACAGATCATTCAAATGACAGTATTTGCAATCGGGTTTGAGCTGGGCAACCTCAGGCGGGTCATCAGGCTTCACGCCGTGCACGCTCTGCCGCAGATTGTTCGCCACGTCGCTGTGGGAAAAATTCTCTCCGGTCATGACCGCAAACCGGTCCAGGTGGCAGATCTTGGCACAGTCGACGTGTTCAACCTCACCGTGGGGCACCTTGCTCACATCGCTATGACACCCGATGCAGGTTACCGAACGGTGGATGGACTGATGAAAAGTCGTGGTATCAACATAATAATTGTTGAGCGTTCCCGCCTCATCATACACTCTGAGCCTGCGGTACTTATGACAAAAAAGACAATTCTGCGGATCACTGGCAAGAAGTTCTGCAGCGTGCAAGGACAATAAAGCAAACAGGCTGAAACACAGAGAGAGTCTGATCATCCGGTGTCTGTTCATTATAACCTATCCTTTTCAACCGTATCCACAATATGATAAACTCGCACCCGGTTTGCCAGCATATCCACCACATACAGGTTCTGCCGGTCGTCTATGGTTATGCCGACCGGTGCCGTCCATTGCAAAACATTCCCTTGCTCATCAGCCACCACCGATTGAAAATTGCCGAAGCGATTAAATACCTGAATGGCGCCGAGATAGCTGTCACTCACAAAAACAGTATTCTCTCCGTTAATGCACACACCCTTCGGCCGGTAAAGCTGCCCGAGGTCAACCCCGTACCCCCCTATGCTGGAAATCACTTCTCCCGGGGTGACCAGACCTGGACCCGGGTATTGAGCACATCGACCACCAGCACGGCGGTATCGGCGCCAAGTGCGGTGAGGAAGGGATATCGGAAGGCACGGGTGCCGTCACCCTCGGAACCCCAGCGTTCCACAAGCTTCAAGTCAGTCAGTGAATACACCAGCAGGTGATGGTTGTCGTTATCGACCACATAGAGCCGCTGCCGGGTGTCATCAACCGCACAGTCAACCGGATCGGCCGGTTTCTCACCTGCCGCAGATGCGATGGGAACAATGGACGTGACACTTCCCCGCGCGGTAAAAATCTGCACCCGGCGGTTCCCTGTATCGGCAATATAGACGTTACCACCCCGATCAGTTGCTGATTCCCAAGCGGCGCATTGAACTGCCCCCGGTCAGATCCCCTTGTGCCGAAGCTGAAGCTCATCTTTCCCGACCGGTCAAAGACCACAACGCGGTTATTCACGCCATCCACCACATAGATGAGGCCGTTCTGGCCCACGGCCACGTCGCTTGGCTGAAGGAATCCCTGGGAGAGATCCAGGAGATGTGTAACCCGCGTCACTTTATAGGCATGGGCGGGACTGCCGGGGAAACACAGCAATACGGTGACGGCCAGCGTGATAAAACCGCATATCAGGTTACTGTTACAACACATTCTTTTCATGCTCATTGCAGAGTTATCCGGTCGCTATTATTGCGCAAAGGGAGCGTTTTCTTGCTTTTTCTGCCTTCCGATGGCGCTGTGAAAATACTTGAACATCACTATGCTTTCGCCGCCGTGGCACCCGGTGCAGAACTTAGTATGAAGGTTGGGCCTCAAAAAGCTGTTGGTCACATTCCCTTCCCCGTCCACCGCCGGCCTGCCTGGCCCTTTTATCGCGGGCAGAGGGGTTCCACTGGTGCGGATTATGGCAGGTCGAGCAAACAATAGCGCCGTTAGCGGCGATATCGCCATCATCGGTAAAAACCGGAAACTCATCTTTGGTCTTTTCAAAGGAGATGCTCCCCTCCCACCACCTGCAGGTTCTCCCGGGGATGCAGCCCAAACTGAGGAACGTGTTTCCCGGCAATCCCTTCCGGGGCATGACACCCCGTGCATAACCGGGTCATAATATTATCGGGGGTCGTGTACGACGGATTCCAGCCCTCAATCAGGGTCGGACCGAGAGGAGCTGACCAGAGGTGCTTCTGATTACGTGCTCCGTGTGCCACGTGACAGGAACTGCACAGGCCTCCCTGCTCCGGCGTTTTCCCAGAGATATTCTTAAAAGATGGGGCCGTCAATCGCAGGTCATGATCCGTATCCTCGACCAGTTCATAACGCTGATGACAGTCAATGCACACCCCGGACCTGCCCTTCTCACCCCGGCGAAGAAACGTGCTGTGGGTTGTGCCTGCCCGGGCAGGGTCCTGGTATAAGGGCAGGGGATTGTGCAACTCATGGCAGGTCGTACAGCGGATTTCCCCCTGCACATTTTCTCCCCGTCCATCGAACAGGGGAAGCGAAAGCGATCTGCCCGGAAGCGATACGGTAATTCCCATAGGATGGGAAAAGGAAGCGGGCAGCATCTTTTTGGCCACGCCATCGGGTGAGTGGCAGTTCAGGCAGCTATCCCCCGGCCGCTGGTCAATCCGCTGCTGCCGGGCCCACATCAGCCGGCCCGCCCCCCGGTGGACGAGATGGCAGGAGGAACACGGCCCCAGCGAGGCCGCCGGCTCTCCCCTGATGTTCGTTTCATCCGGGGCGCTGGTTTTCAGATCATGGCTGGAGCCGGCAATGGACTTTTTATCCCCGTGGCACTGCAGGCAGATGGAGTCCCTGGTGTTGTGTTCAACCAGCAGATGATTGTTGTCAAAAGCGCCGTGCGGACTGTGGCAGGTTCGGCAGATCAGCTCACCGTTGCTGCCCGCCACCACCGCCGCGCCGGTTGACCAGCGGGAGGGAAGCCTGCATCGCCGCGGCTTCACATTAACCGGGTGGCTCCCCGCGTCAGCCGGGCTGCTGCCCGGGGCAAGGGGGCTGTAACCATGACAGGCAATGCACAGAACAGAACGGCTGGTATCTTCCGCAGACAGCACCAGAAACTTGTCGTTCACACCGCCATGGGCAACATGGCAGGTTTCACAAATAATCCCGTCCGGCACGGTATCACCGAAGCGGCCGCCGGCAAGCACGACCGCATCAGGTTGCTTTGACACCGTCACATTAATCGAGTGATTGCCCCGCGCGGGGCCCCCTTCTTTATCGCGGTGGCAGGTCCGGCACAGGTTGGAATCCCGGTTGGTAACCCTGAAAAAAATTTCTATGGCTTCACCGGCCTTGCCCGCAAGGGCATGAGGCGTGTGACAGGTAGCGCACTGAAGTCTTCCCTGATTATCGAGAGGAAAGTCTTTGGGTACGGTAATTCTATCCGAAGGAAGCACACCTGCACGATGGCCGGGATCATGAAAGACGGTTTTGCGGGAATCGGCTACCGAACCGTCGTGGCAGGAAAAGCACATCTCCGCTGAGGCGACCACTTCTCCCTTGGACCGGGCGATGAGTTCGCCGTCACGATGTTCGGCATAAAAGGGATACACCCACTCAAGGTGGCAGATCGCGCATTTTTTGGCCGAATCGGGTTTGTCGGGATGAAGCATCTGCGCCCGTGCCGGTGCAAGCAGACACCAGGAAAGCAACAGGGCACAGGTGCATACAAGCACTGCGCTGCACAACCCGTCACATCCCCGCGCTGGTTGCGAACATCCCGTTTTCATCGGCTCCTATTCCACTATCTGATAGACCGACACTTTATTGAGCTGCATTTCCACCACGTACAGCCTTAAATCATCACCTATGGTGATGCCCACCGGTGTTGAAAACTTTATCATCTGCTTTTCGTGATTGCCCACAACACCCAGAAATTTTCTAAATCTTTCAAAAACCTGCACCACTCCCAGGTAGCTGTCACTTACATAGATGCGGTCTTTTTTATCCACGGCGACACCCTTGGGCCGGTAAAATTGCCCCCGGTCCACTCCCCACTTGCCTATGTAAGCCATGGCCCTGCCTTCGGTGTTGATGGCCTGCACCCGGGTGTTAAGAACATCCACCACCAGGAGGGTTGACTGGCTGTCCAGAGTGCCCAGGAAGGGGTATTGAAACTCCCCCGGCTTCTCGCCGCTGCCGCCCCACACCTTGAGCGGGCCGGACCCATCCTTACCGTAAACCAGAATCCGGTGGTTGTCGTTGTCGATCACGTAGCAGCGGTCCTGCGACTCATCGAGCACCACATCCACCGGGTCAGCCGGCCGGCCGCTTCCCTGCGGCTTTACCGGAAACTCAAACCTGAATTCTCCGAGGGGACCGAATACCTGAATGAGACGATTGCCCGAATCGGCGATATAGACCGTGCCGTCCCTGTCGATGTCCAGGCCCAGCGGGCTCTTCAGCCCGACCCTCCCCTTCCCTCCGGCACCGAACGAAGCAGCATATTTCCCCGCCGAGGTAAAGATAACCACGCGGTTATTTACGCCGTCAAGGACATAGATGCGTCCCTCCAAACCGAGCGCCACGTCGCTGGGATGCAACAATTGGGCCTCCAGGTCAAAGAGATGACGCGAGGCAATAACCGGCATTGGCCCCTGCGCCCGCACCATGCCCGCACCGGCGAGAGCGAGAAAAAACAGGCAGCACGCCTGCAGCGTACGAATGAACGGTTTACTCCCCGGCATCACGTGTTCCTCTTCCCGGTTCGAGGAATGTGGGCGTGTAAAATTCCTTGTATTCATTGATCATCTTGGTTATCTGGTCGCTTGCCACCTGGGCAATTCGCTGTTCAGAGTACCCTACGGTGCGGAACGGGAGAAACGGGTTCTCCCGGGTATGACACTCACGGCAGGACAGCGGCTGCTCGGCAACATGCTCATGGATCTGTTTCACGATTTCCTTTTTCTCCGCTCTGGGAATGCCCTCTCCCTGTATTCTCTCCATGAGACTCTCCGTACTCTTCCTTTCGCGCGCAACGGCATCCCGGTCCATTGCAACACCGCACGTCACACACGGTGTCAGGCGGATGCCCAGTGAATCGATGGGTTTGTCGGCGATGTCAGGGTTGAGCACCACATCCCCGGTTTTGCGGTCACACCAGTAGTACGGCAACCGTTCTTCCGCTGCGGACGGCCGCACATGGCAGGTCTGACAGGCAAAATAGAGATTGTGCATGTTGAGGAACGCCCTGATATGTTCGGACTTGCCGTGAGGCAGGTCACCGTGGCATTTAATGCAGTGGGAGGTCTCATCGGGGGTAATTTCCAGTTCGATGCGGTGATAGTGATCCTTGATCATTTTCTCCTGCACGAACCGGTATCCCCGGTAAAAGGTCTTCTGCTCCTCGTCCTCAAGGACAATCTCCTGGATAAAGTCGGGCTGCACCAGCGGCTCTACCGCGGGGGCTGACTCCGTGGTAACAATCTGGTAGCCGAAGACAAACACCGATTCATAAATAACCTTGCAAATAATGAAGGAAGCTCCAAGAACCGCCACGAACATAACGGACATGAACCCCTTCATGAAAATCGTCCGTAAGATTCCTCCCTCGTACACATAGCTCTCCCTGAGAGGTTTGATCCGGTCCTCGCAGCCTGCATCCTTCATGGCGTTCAGGTAATCCTGGTAATGATACTGGATCATCTCCTTTTCACCCACGAAGCCGTAAAGCCAGGCCTTGCCCATGGGGAAAACAGCCGGCGTCAGATGCACATTGTAAATATGCCAGATGAAGATTACAATGGAGGCAAGCAGCGCCTCATCACTGTGCGCGATATAGGCGAAATTGAGCACGTTACCGGAAAAAAACCGGGTAAAGAATGACTCTCCCCAGAGAAAATAACCCGAGGCGCCGATAACCGGTATGCCCCAGAAAACCGCCAGGTAACCGAACTTCTCTTTCAGCCCGTGCGCTACCAGTGAGGGACGCTTCCTGGTAAGAAAGAAAAAATATTTCAGGGCGGCGCGCAGTTCTTTAATGTCAGTGAGGTTTGGCACCATGGGCATACGCATCAGGGCCTGAAGTCCGCTTGTAAGCGACAGTTCTCCCCGTTCACGCAACGGCAGGAGATAATACTTCCAGGCGCATACAAGAATGTACAAAAAGTGGTAGACAAAAGCGAGGGTCATGGCAACGGCACTGACCCGGTGAATGAAGGGGGCAATGCTAATACCGCCCACATACCCGTACAGCCGTTCGCCCCACAAGGTATGATGAAACTTCAGGGGAAGACCGGTTACAGCCAGCACGGTGAAGGATAAAAAAATGGCAATATGCTGCAATCGCTGATTTAGGGTCAGACGCTGGAAATAGAGATTTCCGTTTTTTTCAATGACGTTAATCTTTCTCATGTCGTCTTCTTGCGGATTCTTCGTCTCTTAAAGAACAAAACCGGCAGCACCGCGTTGGGAAAAACATTCCGTGCCATATCCAGCACGGTAAAGATCATGAGTGGTATAAAGCTTCCCAGGGTCAATAGCACAAAAAAACAGGCGACGTAAAATTCAACCGGATTTTTTGAGGGGGTGAGCACCACGTGAGCCTTGTAGCCAGCCAGGTTCATTGCCGATCCCGGATGACAGTCAATGTCCGAACAGGTTTTGAAAATGTTCTCGTGATAGGAAGCCGACGCGGGATCATCCATGGACTTGATATCGTGGACTGACTGCCCGTGCAGTACATGGCAATCGATGCAATCGGCCGCCATTTCGTCACCGAAGGCTAACGCCTTGCCATGGTAGGTCTCCATGTAGGATTTCAGCAGGTTGGAAAGTCCGTGGCGCTCCATCATCCGGGTATCGCCGTGACACCTGCCGCACATCTCCACCACTTCCCCGGGCTTGCGAAGCTGCTGCATTCGCGAGGTAAAGTGGCTGAAAAACTTCACCATGAAAGCGTTTTCCTCATGGCAGACCGAACAGCGCTGAATGGTCTTCTCCTCAAGGCCGGGCATGTTTTCTTTAAGAAATGAGAGGGGCCGGTAGAGCGGATCCTGGTGACAGGTTATGCAGGTAGGATAATCGTCCTGATGCTCCTTGGGTTTGTCATCCTTGTCAAGCCGGCTGTGAACGCTGCGGGCAAGGTGCTCGCCCACCTGCTGGTGGGAGAAGGGAAGTCCTGAGGAGGGCTCATTCATATGACAGACAATCAGGCAGTCAACCTTTTTCACCTCTCCATGAGGAAATTTTTCAATACCGGTGTGGCAGTCGGAACATTTCAAATTACCATGAGGGCTGTTAAGATAAAGGTCTTCGGTAACGTACAGCAGCCTGAATTCCCCTTCCTGACCGCCGGCGGCGTCCTTCCCTTCGCTGGTGATATAGCTCAGCCCCCGATACCCGTGACAGAAAAGGCAATTCTCTTCGTCAACCGCCCGGGCACGGCCCGCAAGGAGGAAAATGCATCGCCGGAACAAGCAGGGACACGACTGCAGCACGGGCCATCCCTTGAGAATGAAAAATTCTCGTAAGCGGCTTGAAGTCGATCATGCGTGCGGGTTCCCGAAAACGCGAGGATTGTGCATCATTTTTGTAAATGTTAATTAATAACGTAATGGGCGCCCGTTTGCAACTATATTCAGCAGATGCAGTGCCCCACGAACACCGGAGTTGAACTATAAACTCAAACATGATATAATACAATCACTTTTATCAACAACGGGATCTCACCTATACATATGAAATATACCCTGCTCGTTTTGCTCCTGCTGATAGTGCCTCAATCTGCAGCGTCAGCAGAAAAGGATTGTATCGTCGTCTTTCGCCGGACACCGGGTATCGCCGAGATGGAGCTGGTGCGCGGTGCCAGGGGAATTGTTAAGCGCCGTTATAATCTGATTCCGGCCATGGCGGTTACGCTCCCCGACCAGGGCATTGATGCAATAGTCAATCACCGTACTGTCGCTTATGTAGAACCGGATGGCATCTTTAAGGCTTCCGATGAATACAGGACTCATGGGGCGTGCTCCATATAAGTGCAAACATGGCACACGCCGCCGGAAACAAGGGAGCAGGGGTGAAAATTGCCGTAATCGATTGCGGGATATTTGACAGGATTCCTGCAGATCCACCGACAACCCCGCCCACCTACACCTATCAGCTCCATCCGGACCTGGACGATAACTACAGGGGCGGCTTTGATTTTGTCTTTAACGACACCATCCCCGATGATGAAACCACCATCAGCCACGGCACCCACGTTGCAGGGATAATCGCGGCTGAAGGGAACGGAAGCGGCGTGATCGGAGTCGCCCCTGAGGCGGACCTTTACGCCCTGAGGGTGCTCGACGGCGCCGGCTTCGGCACGCTGGGGTGGGTTATTGCCGGCATAGAATGGGCGGTTGATAATGGAATGCACATCGCCAACATGAGCCTGGAGGGACCTGACTTTCAGTCCCTGCACGATGCGTGTGATGCTGCATATGCTGCGGGGGTGCTGCTGGTGGCCGCGGGGGGAAATACCAGCGGAGGTGAAGTAAAATATCCGGCAGCCTATTCATCGGTGATAGCAGTAACCGCCACCGATGCCGGTGACCAAACGGCTTATTTTTCCCCGATAGGTCCGGCCCTGGAGCTGGCGGCACCGGGCGAGAACATCCTGTCAACAGTGCGGGGGGGTGACTATGCTTTTCTGAGCGGCACCTCCCAGGCGGCACCTCATGTGAGCGGCATTGCCGCCCTGTTCTTCGCCGCCAATCCGGTTGACGTCAACGGCAACGGCATACACGATGAAGTACGGGAGATGCTGCAGAACAGTGCCATTGATCTGGGGGAGCCCGGATTGGACAGCACCTTCGGATACGGCCTGGTCAGTCCCGGATCTTTGTATATCTGCGACTGCGAGGGAAATTTTGATACAGACAGCGATGTGGACGGCACCGACGCCCGGACCTTCACGACTGATTTCGGGAGAAGTACTATACTGGATCCCTGCACCGGCCTTAGCCCCTGCAACGGTGATTTTAACTGTGACGGGGATGTGGACGGAACCGATGCATCTCTGTTCAAGCTGGATTTCGGCAGAAGTGCTCTCCTTAACCCCTGCAACGCATACTGTGCCGCTTCCGCCTGTGAGTACCCATAGAGTGCTGAGAGGAAAATGACCATCATGCAAAATTAAGACGATAAAAAGCGCCGTTGCCCACACCACATTTACAGGATATATCCGGACAGCAATACGATACTCAGAATCCTTCCATAATATGCCAGACCGCCACCCACGATATAGGAATTGACCGCAGCCCCGCTCAAAACCATGCCCAGGCCGTTCCCCAGGAAATAATTGTTTGACCAGTACACCGCGGTGAAAACGTTCCCCACTGAAACATAGGTACCGTACCCATCCATGCAATCCAGCACCATCACATTATCAGAGCGAAAGTCGATGGTCGTGCTGTTGCAGCCTTCCTTGAACGGGACCGACGAACAACACCTCATACCGGTTCCCTTTGATGGTTGGCAGGAGTGCAGTGGTGGTGGTGGTTGAACCGCCGCAGTCACTGTGACAGTCAAGGCACGATGCCCCCGAGGGCACATAACCGGTCGCCTCTTCATGGAAATCGACCAGATCGCACTTTGCCGAACCGGATGCGGGGTGGCATTCAATGCAGGATGAGGAAAACACATTACCCGCCCCCGGCGAGCCGTCATGGCAGTCAGCGCAATTGCTGTGGCTGCCGTGAATGGACCCGTCATCCGCACCGAACACGCCCAGCTCATGACACGGCAAGCAGCCTGAGGAGTCAACCTTTTGATTGGCAGCACTGCCGCGCGGGGAAACGGCAGCAACCGCCGCTGCAAGGACAATTACATATCCAATTCTGCATATTGTTCTCACGCCTGACCTCCTTTATACGAACATGTTAATTGGTTGCGAGCCGGCAGTTCCGGAACCGCCTGAGCAAAACAGTCGCCCCCGTCAAGGGGGTAAAAGACCCCTCCTCTCCTACTTGAAATCAGCCAAATTGACCTCAAAGGAAATTTTTTTCTTGTTTTTCACTAAAACAATCTCCGCCCTGCCGGCGGGATTAATCTTATCATAGAGGAAGTAGGAACGGACGGTGGCGTGATACCCCGGGAACCCGGAAACCACGGCCCCGTCTCCGGCGGGATACACAACATCGTCAGCGGCAATTTTTTCAGGATCAACGCGCCTTCCCGACTGGACGAGGTAGGTTGTGTACGAATCCGCGAAACCCACCCGATCCCCAAAGGCGTGAAGATCAATCTGCAGGTCGGTGCTGGTTATAATGCCGTTAAGATCCTTCTCCGAGGGTTTGCCCCCCCGTGCGGCCAGCAAACCTGAAAGCACCACCAGTTTGCTCCACTTGGTTCTGATAATGCCATTTTCGCCGTGCCTGTCCTCCTTCCCGAAACCATAGATGCGGTTGACATATTCAGCCACCTGGTCTCCCTTCTCCCTGCCCTGCCGCAACGCTTCTTCCACCTCCTGCGGGCTGAGCGAAACCAGCAGCGCCTCGGCAGCCGCACCGTGCAGGCAGGAGCACAGGAGGCACACCAGAACCATGGTGGGGACTTTCATTGTCTTCCCTCTCCCCGAGCCCCTGCAGCATGAACCCGGTCAGAAGCTGTACTGCATTCCCAGGCTGATAAAGTGGAGCTCTCCATCAAGGTCGTTTGTTTCCCGGTCATTGTAGTCCCTTACATTATATCTGCCGTAAAAGCTGATGTAAGGCTTGTAAAGATATTCCAGCCCGAAAGAGGCATCAAGCCGTTCGATGTTTAAATCCGAATACTCCCCTATGTTGTGGTCGTAAATGCTGGAATCAAAATCAGCGCTG
Source organism: uncultured delta proteobacterium (assembly GCA_963793865.1). Taxonomy (GTDB): domain Bacteria; phylum Desulfobacterota; class WTBG01; order WTBG01; family WTBG01; genus CAZWCD01. The sequence continues at coordinate 559,509 of CAWCBP010000001.1, read as the reverse complement.
GAATGGACAAAGGTGATGGAGCTGTTCAGGGCAAGGTTGGGTAAAAAACGGTAGTTGAGTAAAAGATTGTAGCAGCTGCTCCGGTCATCATAGGGCACGCGGTCATCAAGCGAAAGGTCGTCGAGGCGGGTGCCGTGAACGGTTCTGGAGGCCGCTTCCGTTTCAATCTCGGTGTCAATCAGACCGTATGAGCCGGTGACGGTGAGGTTCTCCCGGGGGGCGTACCAGAGGCTCACCATCATTTCCACCCGCTCCTCATCAACCTCATAGCGGCTGCTGTCCGCCTGTTCATAGACGATGAACGATGAAAGCGCCAGGTTCCCTCTCGGGCTCCAGTTGAGGGCAACCCGCGTTTCATCCCTCCTGGTGGGCTCGCTGGTCATGAGAGACCGGAACAATTTCCATTCTTCATTCACAAACGGGTCATGGGTTCTCTCGTTCCGGTAGCGCACATTCAGATCGACCGTACGGTGGGGCCTGCTTAAAAAACCGATCGTGGCAACCTCCCGCGTGGTTGATTCCTGCGCGCTCTCCTTCCGGTCAATGTCCTCCCAGCGATATCCCCCGGTAAAAAAGCTCTTCTTCCAGGGCAGGGTTTTAAAGGAAAACGAGCTCCTGGTAAAATCCCGCTCCATGGAGCCGGGAATGTCATTATCCATGTGATAGTCATGATAATTAAAGCTCAGGGATACATACTTGAAGGCCGTTGTGGAGAAGCGTGCGGCAAAACTGTCAAAATCGCGCTCCGAGTGCGTCTCCCGGCTATGATTGCTTCCCGTTTGATAGTCAAAACTTACAGAGGAGCGCAGGGGCAGCACGGCCTTGGTCCGGAACCGGTTGCTTGAGGTCCGGGAATCCGAAACGCTGCTGTAGTACTGAAATCCCTCTACCGGAAATGAGGAGGAAAATCCGTAGAAGGCTATGGGAGGAGTCGCTCCCTCGCTGAAGCTTCTCTGCAGGTAATTATAGTTAAAGGTGAGCAGCCCGATGGTCATTTCCGCCCCGACGTCAACATCCCTGGTGCTCTGGTCGATGCGCTTGTTTTTGGATACGACATGGCACTGGGTGCATTTGCTGACGGTGGTGGCCTGCTGGTGGCCCCGCTTGTTGAGCTCCCTGAAATCGGCGTTAAATTTCAGGTGGGGAATAAAGGGAACGCGCAGCGTGTTTTCGCTTTTGATCTCCTCCCTGATCATGGCATTGCTGCTGAAGGGGTCGTAATCGGTGAAGAAATCCTGGTTGGCCAGGGGATCGTGATCCAGGTAGTGTTTAAACCTGGTGTAGGTGGTCTCGGTTTCAAAGATCCTGCTCGCGTCAAAATCGAGCAGATAGTTCTGGTCATTCTCATCCCGCAGCGTTCCGGCCAGATCCAGATAATTGCCAGCGCTGTAGGAGTGCAGGGTGAAGCCGCCTTCCATGCCGGAATCAAGCGATTCATACTCGCCCACTTTGCCCCGGTAGCCGCTTACCGAAGCGTGGTGATACCCTGCCCTGGTGTCAAGGGAATAATGCCCCTGATCAAAAAATTCCGACAGAAGCTCCGCCGGCACAGCGCGCGGGAAGGCAATCGCGACCATCAGCAGCATAACGGATGTGCAAGCGCTCTTTAATGGCATGCCGTCATCTTCCGTACCACGTGTTGAGTGCCACCATGATGCCAAACCCGCACACGCACCCGCATAACGGCCGTCAGCGGGTAAGCCCGCCTTCCCCCAGCTGGGAGTAGAGATCGCTGCCGTGAATTTGCGAATGGCACTGCGTGCAGGAGGTCATCATGGATGAGAGGGTTGGATGCGAACCCCCTCCGTCAAAGCCTTTATGCCCGCGATGGCAGCGCAGGCAGAGAAAGGGCTGGTTCTGTTTCAACAGATTGTTGGCAATGGTGCCGTGCGCGTCATGGCAGAGTTCACAATCTTCTTCGACCGGGGGGTGCTCATACAAGAAGGGGCCCTGCTTATCGGTATGGCACTCGTAACAGAGGTCATTGACGGTAATCTCCTTCAGGCCATTTTCCTCGGCACCGTGGGTGCTGTGGCAGGCGCTGCATTTCATTTTGCCTTCCCGTATGGGATGGTGCGATGGAAATTCCGCCAGCACCTTCATCTGCTGATGGCAGTCATAGCAGAGCGCAGGCTCACCCTTGTATAACATCTTTTCCTGAGTGATCTTATGGGACTTGTGGCATTGATTGCATCCCACATCATGCATGGCATGAAGGTTACCTTCCCAGCTGAAGAGCGGATCATTCCTGTGGCAGGTGAGGCAGACAGCAGAGCTCTCAGCCGGTTTAAGCCTGTCAAAACTGATGGTATGTTCGATCTTGCCTTTCGACGTCACGTGGGCACTTCCCGGCCCGTGGCACCCTTCGCATCCCCTCTCCTGACCGGTAACCTCGAATGCCCGGACCCGGTAATGAATGGTCTCCCGATAGTATTCGAACACATCATCATGGCAAACGGCACATTCTTCCGAACCTACATAGGTTGCATCGGGCATAAGATTTACCGGTGAAAGGATATCCCGGTACGGCGTGCACGCCCCTCCCAGGCAGATCACCATTATGAGTATGCGCACACCTTGGCTGAAAACCATCGGTCTTTGTGAAAAAAATGTAATGCGGGGGACGAGCAAACAGGCCTCTCCGGTTTTTTGAATTACACCTTGACTTCCTGTCAAAAAACATACTAAATATGCATATTGTTTCTCAATAGCAGATTCCGGAAATAAATGCAAAAAAACAATGCGTATCCACCTCATTTTTTATTCAGGCCTGTACTCTTGGCGGTAGGGTGGCGCGAGACTTACGATTTACCCGCATCATTACGCCCGTGATTGTTGAGCACGCTATGAAACCATATCCGGGAAAATCAACCATCTTCATCGCAGTTCTCCTGGTCATCGTCTGTTCATGTCGCGCACGTGTCCCGGTCCCTGCCCCCCAGGCAGAATCCGTTGATCAGGGCCTGCCGACCGGTCTCACGGCTGATAAAGACCCGGGGGCCATGGTTCTCATCCCCGCAGGCCACTTTATGATGGGCTCCGAAGAAGGAGAGGGAGATGAACGGCCTCTCCATAAAGTGTATCTGGATGCGTTTTATATTGATGCAGCCGAGGTAACCTGTGCCCGCTACGGCCGTTTCCTGAGCGAAACCGGATATCCTCCCCATCAGCTCTGGAATCCGGAGTATGACCGGCCGGAGGATCCTGTGGTAGGAGTGAGCTGGTATGACGCCTCTGCCTTTGCCCGGTGGGCCGGTAAAAGACTTCCCACCGAGGCCGAGTGGGAAAAGGCGGCCCGGGGAGGTGCCGATGGCAGGAGATACCCCTGGGGTGATGAAATAGACAAGACCAAGGCAAATTATGCGTCCTTCGGGATTACCCCGGTAAAAAGTTTTGAACCGCATGGATACGGCCTCTATGATATGGCGGGCAATGTGGGGGAATGGTGTGAGGATTGGTACAGCGATACCTATTACTCCATGAGCCCCGGTGAAAGGCCCCGGGGACCACAGCGCGGCGAAAGAAAGGTTGTGAGGGGTGGCGCCTGGTACAACGAAGAATCGGGCCTGCGGATAGCCAATCGCTATAAAAATGCCCCGGATCTGGGAAACTTCAACACGGGGTTCAGATGTGCACAATCGGTAAAAACTACCCTTCCCCGGTAACATGAGGCACAAAAGCAAGGCGCTCCTTCTGGCAAACATTTTCTTTTTTTTCCTAGCGGCATCCTCAGCCCGCGCCACAACAACAACCACCACCCTCAAACCTGATTCGGCCAAGGAGTGCGCCATCTGTCACTACGGCTGGGTCGAAACCTTCTTCATCGGGAAAAGAGGCACCGCGCTGGTCCCCTTTGCCGCACAGGATACGGCAGCGGAGGCAGACATGTGCTTTTCCTGCCACGACGGCTCCACCGTTGATTCCCGCAAGAAGGTTCATAACGACCGAAAGCACCAGGTGGGCATCATTCCCTCGGAAAAGATCAAGATTCCGGAAATCTTTCCCCTTGACGGGGAAGGAAAGATGGACTGCGCCACCTGCCACAGCGCCCACGGTGTTTCAAGCGAGCCGGGCATCGAAAAAACCATCTTTCTGCGGACGTCCAACCGGAATTCCGCCATGTGCACCATGTGTCACGTCGACAAGGAGGGCGGCCCGGAACAGGGAAACCATCCTGTCAACAAAACCACCCTTGCTGTCCCTGATCTCATTGCGGCATATGGCGGGTACACCGGGGATGAACCCAACCAGGTTATCTGCGAAAGCTGCCATGTGGCCCATGGAGGGTTCACCGACGAAAGGCTGGTTCTGCCGGTCGACCAGCCGGGCGCCTATCCCGTGCTCTGCGAGGCATGCCACGGCACATTCCCCGGGCTCAATCAGGATCCGAAAAGAAATCTGTTTTCGCACAGCGTTGATCTTAAGCCGGCGGATGCTAAGATTCCCGACACATGGGATAATGGAGAGAAAGTACGGCTCGGTTCCCGGGGTGAGATTGTCTGCGTTACCTGTCACTCAGCACACAGCCCCGCAGCACATGAATCCCTGTTGAGCGCGACCAACGGGCAGGACTCGCTCTGCCTGCAATGCCATGCGTCCCAGGAAAAGCTTCTCAGGAACAACAAGCATGATCTGCGCGTGATGGCGCCCGATGCCGAAAACAGCCGCGGTCAGACCGCATCCCGGTCAGGCCCCTGCAGCTGCTGTCATTTCACCCACGAGGGATCAGGTCCCTTCATGTGGGCCCGCCAATGGAGCGGCGAAGAAAAGCCCGCGGTCGGCATCTGTAAAAGCTGCCACGCACAGGATGCGTGCGCTGATGCGGCACCCATTCCCGAAACCGGCCACCCCATCGGGGTGCAACCGAAGGACGAGAAAAGCACGGCAGAATTCCCCCTCTATTCAGATACCGGCAGCAGAGACAGTGGAGGCGCAGTCTACTGTTCCAGCTGTCACAACAGCCACCAGTGGGATCCGCTCAACCCGGACAAAAAAGGTTCCAAAGATGAAAAGGGAGATAGCAGCAACAGCTTCCTGCGGACCCCCAATCAAGCCTCCGCGCTCTGCCTCGGATGTCATAAGCAGCAGGATTCCCTGCTTAAAACAGACCATGACCTTTCCCAGTCAGCGCCTGAAGAGAAAAACCTGCTTGATCAATCCCCCGCGCAATCGGGCATCTGCGGCTGCTGCCATCTGGCGCATGGAGGCGCGTCCACGTCTTGATGTGGGGAAGGCGCCTGCCGGAAGGTGATGATCCCATTATGGCCAAGCTGTGCCTGGAATGCCACCGGGAAGGAAGCTGCGGCGGAAAAAAAACCATAGGGAATTATTTTCATTCTCTCGCCGTATCCGTGGACAATGATTCCAACATAAAACTTCCTCTTTATCTGGTCGAGGGAAAACAAGACCCGCAGGGAGTTATCGTCTGCTCAACCTGCCATAATTCTCATCAATGGAATCCGGCTAATCCGCAGAAGAAAGGAGATGAGGGAAGGGAGGAAGACAGTTTTCTCAGGCTCAGCAGCGGCGGCAATTCCCCCCTGTGTGCCGAATGTCACCCGGACAAGAGCCACATCCGGGACACAGAACATGACCTCCGCATATCTGCCGCTGACGCAAAGAACGTACAGGGGGCGCTGCCGGCGGAATCGGGACTCTGCAGACAGTGCCACGCGGTTCATAACGCTTCGATCGGACCGTTTATCTGGAACCGGGAGGTTGGGCCTTTGCTCCCGGAAAGCTGGAAGGAAGAATTTACCGCTTCAGAGAATCTCATGGTCGGCCTCTGTACCAGTTGTCACGCCGCGGATCACTGCGCCGGTGAAAAACTCCTGGAATACGGGCTTCATCCCTCCCGGCTTTATATGGCCATGATGCAGGAACGGTCAAGTGAGCTTAAGGAAGATGCATTCAAGAAATTCATTGACCGCTATCCCATCTTTACTCCCGAGGGCGACAAAAATGTCCGGGGGGATATCGTCTGTTCCACCTGCCACGATGTGCACCTCTGGGATGCCCGTTCCCCCGCCAGGGGTTCAGGAGAAAAGCTGGAAGGAAATGCAACCAATAGTTTTCTGAGAAAGGACGCCGCCTTCAGCTTCTGTGCCGGCTGCCACGGTGAGGAGGCGCTTTTCAAGTTCAAGTACTTTCATTCCATAAAGGGGAGAATGAAGGAAAAACCGTCATCCCGGGTGGAGGAAGAAACCGCTCCGTAACATCACCATGCACCAAATCACACCTGAGACCAAAATCATGCGTGTCCTCATCATCCTGATTGCGGCCACAGCACTGCTGGGCGGCGTGACGCTTCCCGGCATCTCCCGGGGGCAGGAGAACGGGGTTCTTTCCCCCGGCCGGCCGCGTCCGCCGGAAGAAATCATTGATCCGCACTTCACCGGGAAGGACTGCGACGTGTGTCATGAGGGAACACCCCGTGAGGGCGATGCGGACAAGCGGCTCAAGTACGGCGGGGACGACATCGCCATGTGCAATTCCTGCCACGGAAGCGAATCCCTCAAGGGGGACCTGCATCCCGCGGGCATTACCCCTCCCCCACCCGGAGGCGCGGTCAACATTCCCTCCGGGCTTCCCCTCTACGGGGGAAACGTAACCTGCAGGACATGTCATGACGTCTATCTGCAGTGCCGGGCGCAGCCCTCGGTGCAGTTCGAAAACATAAACTTCCTCCGGGGAGCACCCTATAAAAAAACCGTGGATCTCTGCTTTCGCTGCCACAACCGGGAAGCATACGCAAAGACCAACCCTCACCAGCAGCGCGACGGGGCAGGAAATGTGCTCAGGGATCGCTGTCTTTACTGCCATCAGTCGGCGCCCGATGCTGATGCAGCGGCATCCATCGCCGATGTCTCCTTCAAAACCGAAACCTCCACCTTTTGCGCTGCCTGCCACGGGGAGGAGGAAACGTTCCACCCGGCGCGCGCAAACCACATAGCTGTCGCCCCGGAGGAAATGCAAAGCGCAATCAGGTCGGCTGAAGAGAAACATGAGGTCAGTCTGCCGCTCTTTCGGGGTGAAATCTTCTGCGGCACCTGTCACAATCCCCATGAGAAGGGCATCATTAAGCGGGAGGCGGCGGCAAAGGTCGCAGATGAAAAACTGCGCTTGAGGCTGGATGGTTCCTTTGATCTCTGCGTTGCCTGCCACAAGGAGAAGGAGGACCTTCCCCGGAGAGAGACCGCCATCGTCATAGAAGACAAGGAACTCACCGTCACCGGGGCCAGGGGGGACGTCCCCTCCTACCACAAGTCTTTTTTGGAGAAAAAATGCCGGGCCTGCCACTCCATCACCCGTGAGCATCCGGAGCCGCCGGCCGTCTATAAAATGTGTTTCCTGGCCGATTGTCACGACGCCTCGCTGGTAGCGGGCACTTTCAAGCACGGCGACACGGAGGAAGGCAACTGCCTCCTCTGCCACAGCCAGCACGGCAGTCAGTACGCGGCCCATATCGTCAGCGACCAGCAAAAGCTCTGCAAGGCCTGCCATCCCCTCATCACCCGGCCGGAGGAGGAGACAGCACCGGCGGAGAGCGGGCAGGCGGCCGGCGAAGACCTGCACGATTATTATCTGCAGCTGTTCCGGAAGCTCCTCCCCGATCAGCAGCTGTCCTGCCGCTACTGCCATGGAGAAGACCACAGCACGGTCGTCTATGAAAAGGGCATCACCGCCTGTTATCAATGCCACAACTATATTTGGCAGCTCATCAGGGGGAAACCGGGCAAGCCGGCCGACATTCATGACACCCTGCCCGGTTTTGCCGGAAAGAGCTGCACGCACTGTCACAACCCGCACAGCAGCGACTTCCCGTATCTGCTGAAAAAGGAGCCTGAGGCCTATAAGTAGAGCGGCAGCTTGAATGGCCGGCCTGCGCCGGCGCTTGACAACTGTCTGCCAATCCATTTATAACTAATCACGGTACCATCCCTGCATGAAGAGGTGCAGCAGCCTATGAAATTCAAACCGGTTTTATTGAGGGCGGCCCTTGTTGCCTCGGTGCTTGCCGCTTCATTACTGCTCCGCGCACCGCTCCCGGCGGCCGACGTTGAGAACTGCGACCTGTGCCACAAGTACTCCGGCCTGGGCAGAATCGATGAGTCCGGAACCAAGCGCCTCTTCTATGTCAATCAGGACAGATACGGTCATTCCGCCCACGGACGCGTCCGCTGCAGGGGGTGCCATGTGGACATTGAAGAATTTCCTCACGGGGACGTCAAAAAGGTTGACTGCGCCACGGAATGTCACCTGGTGGAACCGTCGGTGGAAAGAAAGTTTTCCCACGCCAGGATGATCGAGGAATATGATAACAGCGTCCATGGCAGGATGGCTGACGGAAAGGAGAAGGAACATGCCGAAGACCTGCCCACCTGTACCTACTGCCACGAAAATCGCATTCTCGACCCCATACACCTCGGCAGTCAACTGGAGGACATTTCCCGGGAGATACTCGAGCGCTGCCTGGGCTGCCACGAGGAAGAGGCATGGACCAGGACTTATTTTACCCATCTCACCCACCGCATAAAAGAGCGCCGCACTTCCAAAGACATGGTTGAACTGTGCGCGTCATGCCACGAGGACGAGGAAAAGATGAAGCGTCACGGCCTGGAGGCAACGGGCACGTACCGCGACACCTTCCACTGGCAATCCATAAAATACGGCAATCCCGACGCCCCCAACTGCATCGACTGCCACGCGCCGGTGGGGTATTTTTCCCATACCATCATGCCCAAGGACGATCCCCGCTCGGCGGTATCCAGGGACAACCTGGTTCGCACCTGCAGCAACCCCAACGGCGTCCAGGAGTGTCACATCGACGCCACCCCCGCCTTCGCCCAGGGAAAGATTCATCCCTCGGGTGCAAAGGCGGCGATCTTTGACCTCAAGCTGGCGACCCTGGAAAAGCAAGAGCAGATCAAGTCGGGTGAACTGAAACCGTTTCGTATCCCTTTTGAAGAGAAGGCGCAGAAAGAGCTGACCACTCTTGATTACTACCCGGCTGCTCATGCTTCGTTTGATCACGGTATTTTTATATGCTGCTTATCGGCGGACTCATCAGCTTCATGATCGTTCATCAATTTCTTGATTTTCTCGCCACCAGGAGGGAAATGAATAAGAGAGGTGCCCACTTATGAATAAACTCACCATCACCCGGGAGCCCCGGAAGTTCCCCGACCGAAAAGGAAAAAGCATATGTGCGGCTTACCTTCCACGAGCGGGTTCAGCACCACCTTGTCTGGACCACCTTTGTAACCCTGGCCATAACCGGATTCATGGTGGAGTTCCCTGAAAGTATTCTGAATGTCTTCGGCACCTACCGGGAACCGGTTTTCTACTGGCGGGGGATACTCCACCGCATCGCCGCCGTTATCATGAGTGCCAACATCCTCTATCAAATCTGGTATATCCTTCTTACCCGCTCCGGAAGAGGCTACCTGCTTGACATGATACCGTCGCTCAAGGATGCCAAAGACTTCATGCAAAACATGCTTTACTATCTGCGCATTAACGGCACGAAACCGCTCTTTGACCGCTTCAATTACAAGGAAAAGCTGGAATACTGGACGGGATGGATCGGCAACATCATCATTACCCTCACCGGATTCTTTCTCTGGTTTCCCCAGTATTTCCCCAAATTCATTTTTGATCTTTCCATACTCGTCCACACCATGGAAGCCATCCTCGCCTCCTCCGCCATCATGGTGTGGCACTTTTATGAGGTTCACCTCAAGCCGGGCAAGTTTCCCATGTCCACCATCTGGCTGGACGGGCTGATAGCGGAGCATGAACTGGAGGAAGAGCATCCTTTACAGTACCGGCGCATCAAAGAAGCTGAACAGGCCGCATCAGCCAAGCCTGGCGGAAGACTCTCCACCATCCCTGACATGTAGCTCTCAGAGGAAAGCGTTCCATGAAACGATCATCAGGTGTCCTTTTGAAAATGCTGCTTAATTGCGCGGGCCTGCTCCTGTCCCTGCTGGTGATTTTCAGCCTCATCGCGCTGGCCAAGTTCCTCTATTTCCCGTCCAAAACCAGGGCGGTGCTGCCCGAATACACCAGCAGCGAAAAATTTACCAAGACCATAGAACGCCCCCTGGAAACAGGTCGCTTTCACATTCCCGATCAGGCCGCTTACAGTGACGAAGAAAACGCCCCCATGTGCCTGCGCTGCCACGGCAATTTCTGCCATGCCAAGTCACAGGACGTGCGTGCGTTCTATAACATGCACTCGTTCTATCTTGCCTGCGAAACCTGCCACATCAGGCCGAAGGAAGGAGAGTCCTTCGGCTTCCAATGGTTTGATGACAAAACCGGCCGGGCGCTGACGGAAATCAAGGGCGCGCAGGGAAATTACGGCGCGAAAATCGTTCCCCTGCGGGGGGGCAGCCGGCTGGACATATTCCCCAGGGAAGCGCTGGCCCTGGAGTTCATGAAACTGAGAGACACCTATACGGAAGAGCAGAGAAAGAAGATTCAGGAAGAGCTGATGCAGCATATTTCCAAGGATGCGGTAACCTGCAAGGAGTGCCATCGTCCGCAGGGATACCTTGCCCTGAGCGCGCTCGGTTACAGCCAGGGCAGAATCGATCAGCTGTTTCAGCTCGAGGTAATTAAGCTGATAGACGAGTACACTAAATTTTATCTCCCCACCATGTTCGATCCTGATGCGGCAGGCAGGACAAAAGAACCCCGGGCGGACGACTGATTATCTTCTTAACCGGCATGAGGTTGTGCGTGCAGAATTTGTGTACCATCGTATCCGTTTTGCTCACCATCCTTCTGGGCGTATGTGCTCCCCGGACATACAGCCATGCCGCTTCCGTTCCTGTTTTAAAAACGAAAACTCTTGGCCTGATTCAGGGGGAGTTACGGCAGCCGAGCGACGTGGCGGCCGGAACCAACGAGAGGGTCTACGTTCTGGACGGGGTGAACAACCGGGTGAAGGTATACAGCACCGCGGGAAACAATCTCTTCTCGTTCGGCACAAGCGGAAGCGGCAGCGGAGAATTCAACTTCCCGCTGGGGATCGGGATTGATGCCGGCAACCGGGTCTATGTGGCTGATGCCGGCAATCACCGGGTGCAGATCTTCACCCCTGACGGCTCATACCTCTCACAGCTCTCAACCGATATTGACCGCGATCACAGCAGGGCATCCGATCCTACCGACGTGGCGGTAAATAGCCTCCTTAAGCGATGCTACGTTGTTGACAATGACAATCATCGTGTTATCATCTACGATCTTCAGTCCATGAAATTCCTCAGAAGCGAAGGGGTCATGGGCATGGAAAAAAAGGAGTTCCGCTATCCCTTCATGCTGGACATGGATAGCGGGGGCAATCTGTATATCGTGGAGGTCATCAACACCCGGGTGAAGGTCCTTGACCCGGAGGGCGCATACCTCGCCGGCATCGGGAGTTTCGGGGTTGAACCGGGACAGCTTTACAGGCCGAAGGGGGTGGCGATCGACCCTGCCGGCAGGGTATTTGTAAGCGACAGCTATCTGGGGGTCATCCAGGTGTTCGATGGCCAGGGCAGGTTCTTATGGGTGCTGGGCGATGAAAGCGGTACGGTTATAAAATTCAAAACGCCCACCGGCATCTTCATCGACAAAAACCGGAAACTGTATGTGGTGGAAATGCTCGCCGACAGGGTGCGGGTCTTACAGCTCCCGGACTGAGAAAGTACGGCCGCAACGCGACAACCGCCAAAGGGGATTGCCTTGAAAAACTCATTTATGAAGCAGGTGTGGTCTTTCTTTATCTCTCTCAAGCTGACCATCACCATTTTGATCATCATATCCATCACCTCCATTGTGGGCACCATCATCCCGCAAAACGAAGCGGCTGCAGTGTATCTCCGCTTCTATAAGCCTTCAACCTACAAGCTGATTCACCTTCTCAACATCGACAACATGTATCACTCCTGGTGGTTTATTGCGCTGCTGACGCTCTTCACCCTCAACCTCATCTGCTGCTCGCTTAACCGCTTCCCCGCCTTCTGGCGGATGATGACAAAAGAAGAGAAGGACCTGGACGAGCAGCTCCTGCAAACGCTCCCGCTGAAAAAAACCCAGCGCCTTAAATCATGTGACCAGCAGGCGTGGGAGATGATCATCAGCACGGTAAAAAAGCATCTGCCGGTCAAGACCGCGGCCTTATCTCCCTCCGGCACCTACCGTCTCTTCGCGGAAGGAGGCAAATTTTCCAGGCTGGGGTTTTACATCACCCACTTCGGGATTGTCTTCATCATCATCGGGGGCATCCTCGGCAATCTGGGCTACCAGGGGTACATGCAGGTGGTGGAGGGATCGTCAAACGACACCATGGTGCTCCGGGGCACCACCCGGGAGAAAAAACTCGATTTCTCCATCCGCTGTGATGATTTCCAGGTTACCTTCTACGCAGGCGGCCAGAGGCCCAAGGATTTCACCAGCGAACTTGCCATTATTGACGGGGGCAAAGAGGTGAAAAAGAAGCGCATCGAGGTAAACGACCCCCTGCAGTACAAGGGGGTATGGATCTACCAGTCCAGCTACGGAACCACCTCCGGCCAGGGATCGCTCACCCTGGGGGTACAGAACAGGGCGGCAGGAGACCAGTCCAGGAATTACCAGGCTGCGGCAGGCCAGCGAATCCCCCTTGATGAGCCGGGGTATGAAATTGAAGTGAAACGCTTCGTACCCGACTTTTCCCTGGGAAAGGACAACCAGGTAGTCAGCCGCTCCCAGGAGCTGAAAAATCCCGCCGCCCAGATCGCCCTCTTTAAAGAAGGCTCCCTCCTCGAGGAGCAGTGGATTTTTCAAAATTTCCCCGACTTTCACGGGGCAGGAAAAGGTCCCTACCGGTTTACCCTGCTCAATGTTTCAGCAAAAGAATATACCGGCCTGCAGCTCACCCGGGACCCCGGCGTGTGGGTGGTGTGGCTGGGCTGTTTCCTGCTCTGCGTGGGATGCTATGTTATCTGCTTTTTAAGCCATCAAAGACTGTGGATAGCGGTTGAACCCAAAAAGGGCGATTTTACCCTCACCATGGCTGGCTCCAGCAGCAAGAATATGCTATCCTTCTCTCAAACCTTCACCCGGATACAGCAGGAACTGAAGCGGCTGGATAAGGCGGACAGCATTGCCTAAAAGGAGAAAATCATAATGAACAGCTCGTTTTTTCTCGGCATCACCACCTTCATCTATCTGTTTACCATGGTGCTTTATTTCTACTACCTCTTTTTCAAACATCCCCGGCTGGCCATGGCCATAAAGGCCATTACCGTCATCGGCCTCCTGGCCCACACCGCCGGATTGGGGCTGCGCTGGTATGAATCCTACCAGGCGGGATACGGACACATCCCGCTGGCCAATTTGTATGAGACCCTTGCATCCATGTCCTGGTGCATGGTGCTTGTTCTCCTGATCATGGAGCAGCGCTTTAAAAATATCACCCTGGGCGCTTTCGTGTTTCCCATCGCATCCATCGCCATGGCCTACGCTTCTCTATCAACCAACGTTCAGGATGAAATCGAACCGCTGATTCCCGCCCTGCAGAGCAACTGGCTTACCTATCACGTGCTCACCTGCTTTCTCTCCTACGCGGCCTTTGCCGTTTCCTTCGGCGCCAGCATCGCCTTCCTGCTTAAAAAAAGAAAAGGTGAGATACGGGAGGAAGCCGATGAAGAGGGCACCCTCCCCGCCGCCACCCTGCTTGATGAGATCATCTATAAGGCCAACGCGGTGGGGTTCCTGCTGCTGGGAATCGGCATTATCACCGGCGCGGTCTGGGCAAACTACGCCTGGGGAAGCTACTGGAGCTGGGACCCCAAGGAAACCTGGTCGCTTATCACCTGGTTCATTTACGCAACCTTTCTCCACGCCAGGCTGACCAGGGGATGGAGGGGAACCAGGACGGCCGTGCTCTCCATCATTGGCTTCTGCGGCGTTATCTTCACCTTCCTGGGGGTAAACTATGTTCTTTCAGGCCTGCACAGCTACACGTAATATAAAGCATTCGATATCTTCAACTTGCAGCATAGGGGCGACCGGCCGGTCGCCCCTACGCATTTTTGTTTCAAAGATGTGATGTCCCGCCCACCTTCAGGGTAACAGCAACGAGACAAGAAATTTTGGAAACTTGACACCCAGTTAAAAATCTGCCAACGATGCACCCGCCACGCTCCCTCAAATGACAGGTATCATTGAGGAGGGTGAGGTAATAGCCGCCTTCACGGCGCTCAAACCGGTTTATGGCGCAGGTGTCCTGCTTCACATGCCAGAAGCGGGAGAGATCAAGCCCAAGCACCGCGCATAAAATGACTTTATTGACAACCCGGTGGGAAACGACGGCGATGGTTTTATCCCGGGCTGCTTTCTATGGCGCGATCGAGGGCGGCCATGGACCTTTTCTGCACCTTGAGCAGGGTTTCACCCCGGGGAAACATTACCAGCTGGGGATCAGTAACCCAGGTGGCATAGAGATCCGGGAATTGCTCTTTGACCTTTTGATGAGATAAACCCTGCCAGGAACCAAAATCAACATCGCTGAAACCTTCGTCTGTCCTGACATCCAGTGCACTTCCTTCGGAAAGCACCCTGGCAGTATCCAAGGCCCGTGAGAGCGGGCTTGCATAGATCACGTCAATGGCTACCCCCTCAAGCGCCTTCTTTACGCCGCGTGCCTGGGACAGGCCGACCTCATTCAGGGGCACGTCAATTTTGCCCCTGAAGACCTGTTCCCGGTTCCAGTCCGTCTCACCGTGTCTGATCAGGATTATGGTAACCATATTTCTCCTTGCCAGAATCAAGATACTGAGTTAATAAGACAGGCACGCCGGCATGATTGTTCACATTGATCATAAATCAAAACATGTCATGACGACAAGTCTTTTCCCTGAAAATCGCCTTCATTGCCGATCTTCACGTTGACGGCTCACCCCGGGGCGGAAGGACGAAAACAACCATTAACAGGAGAAATGTACCGTGGACAAACAGTTTGAAGACATGATGAGGAAGAAAGTGGACATCGACCGCCTCGTCACCGAAAAGGATGCCATCGCCTTCTGGCATGCCAAATTAATTGACATCCAGAACGAGCAGGCCCTCGCCTCCATGCAGATCAAGATCAAGGAAATCATCCGCACCATGGAAACCAGGATGAGCTTTCTTGAGCGGGAAAGAAAAAATATGTTGCCATGACAAAAATAATATTGTCCCTTTTCATCGTTTACGGCTGCGTGGCGCTGCTCCTTTTTCTGTTCCAGCGATCGGTCATCTATTACCCTCACAAATGTGATAAGCAGTTTAGCTTCCCTCCCTATGCTGCGGGTCAGGAAGAGGTATTTATTACCTGCGATGACGGATGCGTCATTAACGGTCTGTTCATTTCCGGCAGGGATGATAAGCCGGCGGTACTCATATTCCACGGCAACGCCGGGAACATAACGCACCGGGATTTTCTCCTGCGCGAGTTCAGCCGGATTGGGTGCGCGGCTCTTCTCATCGACTATCACGGGTATGGAAAGAGTGAAGGTGTGCCGACGGAAAAAAACCTCTATCTCGATGCCGAGGCTTCCCTGGCATGGCTCGCACAGGAGAAGAATCTGGGGCCTGACCGGGTGGTGTTCTATGGAGAATCGCTGGGGTGCGGCGTGGCCATTGAACTCGCCGAGCGCCACCGATGCAGAGGACTGATCCTGGTCACCCCGTTCAGGTCTCTTGCTTCCGTTGCCGGCTATCATTTCCCGTTGAACTGCTTTCCCGCGAACCTCATCCTCAGGGACAGGTTTGACAATGATGCCAAGATCGCAAAAGTGCATGCCCCCCTGCTTTTCCTGCACGGTACCGCGGACGAAATTGTTGATGCAAAGGACAGCGCGGCATTATATGAAGCAGCCAACGCGCCAAAGGAACGGCATCTTTTCGAAGGGGCTGACCACAACGGGCTGCCCTTTCATGATCCCGGCAGATACTGGTCAATCATTGAGGAGTGGCTGGAACAATCGCACGGGGAAAACGGCAAAAAAAAATGAAAAGCAGAGATGCGGGGCATTGGAACCGCCCCCACCTCTGCTTCGCACGATTTACACAGACATGCGTCCGGCAGGCTTTTGAAAAAGTGTTTTCTTCAGGCTGATCAAAGGCTCAACGGGGGAGGGTCTTTTCAGCCGCAAATCAGATGGGTGTTTTTAACAGCCTGCTAGAGAATCGCAAATACACAGACCACCAACTCCAAAACGTTGCCTATAATCCCGCCGATGTTTATCTCTATGATGGATCTCACAAGGTCAACGATATTGTTCACCAGGCAATCTACAAAATCGCCGACATCCGCCGGCAGGACCGACGGGTCGCCTTCAAGCACGGTCAACGCTCCCGCCGCGGTTACCTTCACCGTGAGCTCTTCCCCATTGACAACCAGGAGAAATGGCACCTCCAGCCCTATCCCCGCATCCGGAAATCCGATGAGGACCTCATTCCCCCTTACATCGGGAATATAAAGTGCCCTGCGGATATCATCATCACGGTACAATTCAACCGCTTCCGTCTCCACGCCCGCCGAGGACAGAAGCAGCCCGGTCATCGCCGGCTGCGCTGCATACCTGCCCGGTGCAGCACCCGCAGGAATTGAAACACTCAAAAGCACAGCAACACACAAACCTCCCGTCACCAGCAATTGCATACAGTTCCGAAACCTCATGGCACACCTCCTGTGAAAAATTATCCCCCTCATTTACCTGAATCTATCAGGGTGTTGAAAAAGTAGCTTTTACCGGACGCCTATTACATGAGAATATTATATGTAGATGGCGTCCGCCCTGTCAAGGGATAAACAGACCGGGGTCCCCATTATTTCGGTTGACAAGTAAAGGGGGCATGCGCTACAAAAATGCAGCCGGACGATAACCAGTGCGAGTGACATGAGGAGCGAAGGAGAGAAAAATGCCGGAAAAGAAAAACGGAGCATGGAAGCATTGCTACTGGATGGACGGATCAGCGCTGGCTGAGCTGCAGCGGGAATTGGCACATCACAACATTGCCATGACACGCGCGGAGAAAAATCCCTGCGAGGCCCTCAGGGGCGAGGCCGGATACGCTGAGCCGGCAACATGGGAGGTTATCTGCAAACACGATGCGGCGCCATGGTACCGTGCTTCGCGTCATGCGGGGGAAATGCTGGTGGTCACTTCTTTCCCGCTCGAAAAACAGTATGAGCCTTTCCTGGAAACGACCATTGAGAAATCAGACTTCGAACCGATTGATTTTCCTCCCGAGGGAGAGCTGTTTGAATTGGCCAATAATCCAAAGTTCCGCTCCCGCATTCCTGCAGAATGGGGCGCATTCCCCAGGGAAATGGGTGAGGCCATTGTAAAGGGTCTCAACAACCTGTCGGAGAAAAAGCTCTCTTCTTTTGGAGATCTCCTGGCAGGCTGGGATGCGGTGCACTCCAACTTTGCAGACCCCAGATTCAGGGCGGGGCAGGAATTCATGAACGCCCCCTACTCGGTTGCCGACAGCACCCATATCGGCACCTGCTGCGTTGAGCTCTTCAACCTTCTCGGCACCAATGAGGATGGACTGCTGGTGCGGCCCTGCATCGGCAGCGTCATGGTCAAGGTGCTTGAAAAGAACCGCTACTACCTTGTCCGGTTGGCGAAACCGCCTGTCGGCAAAAACAGTATAACATAGCAGCAGATACATATCATAAGGGGGAATATTTGCTTGACATAGCTACAGGCATTAGCTATAGCTTACAAGCAATCCCGCTTATTAAAGACCACCTGTTTCCCCTGACAAAATTATCCAAAGGAGCTAAGCGATGTTACGAGCCATACTCATTGCCCTTGCCGGACAAGGCTGCTTTCTCATTTCGGTTCTCACCATGATTCCCCTGAGGATGAAGCCGGTTGCCAATTATAATCTTTTTTACGTGCCAATACTGGCAACGATCTTCGGTTTTCTTTTCTATCGCACCTGCACGGAAGCCAAGGAAAGCAAGGCATATCTCTATGGCTATTTCGCGGCACTTTTCGGATGGCCCTTTCTCGGGGAGATGGCATCTCTTCCGGTACCGGAAGGTGTCATCACCCAGTTCAGCAGCCTGGATATAAAGTCCCTGGGCGGTTATTACTATGTTGTTGCCGGGTGGATCCTGCTGAAGATTCTATGGCGCACGAAGGCCATAAAGAACCCGGTTGCCGTATTTCTGATGACATTTCTCAGCATCTGGTCCTTCGAGCTCTACATGGAGAATTACTCATCCCGCATTCCCCTTGAGATGATGCCGGTTATCGCCAATTATGTCACTGGTATAGCAGCCATTGCCTGCCTTGTACTCCTTTACCTGGCACGCAAAGCGGCATCGCTCGAAAAGAAAACCGTCATGGGCTGCATCCTCTACATAGCCGTTTCTCTTGTCATTATGGGCTCCGGCCAGTGGAAGACACCCCAGTCCTTTTACCTGAAATACGAAGGGCCCCACATGAAGCAGGAGCTTAAGGCATTACAGGAGGAAATCGAATACTTCGACAAACTCAAGGAGGACATGATCGCGAAGGGCCTTTACAAGGAAGAGGCACAAGACGCTGAGGTGAAAATGGAAACACCGGAACCGGAGAAGCCGGCCGAATAGACCATACATCTAATATCCACGTAAGTGATGCGGAGGAAAACTGATGGAAAACAACTATACGACACCGCTTGCCAAGTGGGCCAGGGCTTTAGAAATCTTCATTCCCGGCTACATGTTCGGCAAGGCATATGGGATTGCTGATGAGAAAACGGTGGACCTTTTTCGGGCCCAGTTTCCGGCATTTCTCATAAACCTCGCGGAATATTTGAAAACAATCTTCCAAACCGATAATGAGAACCTGCAGCGCTTCTTTACCAATACGGCAGGAGCGGTGATCGGGTTCAGTCTCATAGCCATTCTTGCAATTTTCATGCACATTGTTTTGCGGGATCGCAAATATGTGGACACGCTTCGTTTTACCGCGGTAACACTCCTGCCCATTGCCGTTTTGAACGGAACCCTCTCCCACGCGGTTAAAACGCTGGTGGAAAACATGGGCACGCAAACGGTAGAAGCCCTCACCAAAAGCGCCATTCAAGGTCCCCGGAACTACATCGTTTTAAACTTCTGCTTCTACATGATATGCCTGTGGATGCTGGGCAGAAGAACCGGGGTGGTACGCACCAGGAGATGGGGGGTCATCTGCGTCGGCATTGTTTTCATGGCAATATATCTGGCCTCCGGGCTCATGATCACGGCTGGGGAATGGCAAATACTCCTGCCGAAACTGCAAGCAGCTCTTGCTCACTAAGGAGAGGTACCATGGTTATAACCAAACAGCGTTTTATCAACATCAATAAATACGCACTGATCGCTGCAATAATTGTCTACCTCGCCGGGGTTTTTACCTCGATTAAGGCTCTCCAGCCCGGCATTATCTTTACTTTCGGCGCAGGCTTCTTTCTTCTGCTGCACCAGCCTTATTTCCTGAGCCGGGTGAAGCTGGCAGCCCACCTCTGGCTCCTGCCGGCAATCATCGGAATGTTAACCTACCCCATTCTGATTGAGAAGGAACCGAGCGGGCAAAACGCAATCCAGTTTTTACTGGTCATGCTCATCAGCCTGCTCCCATTTCTATTCCTCATCACCGGAACAGCGGATGAAGAGCCCGCTAAAAAACAACGTCTCAAGATAGTAAGCGCGCGAACTGTTGTCCAGACATTCATATTTATGCTATGGGCAACCGTTACTGCGTTTGCCTTTATCAAAGGCTCCCGGGGTGATCTCCTCTTCTGGGGAATGTTCCATGTGTTCACCGTGGCCATCCTTCCCTTTATCATGGGCCGGGTCCTGTGCGGATGGCTGTGCCCCAATGCCACTATGCAGGATGCCTTTTATAAAAACCTGACCTTCAAGAGGCCCATCAGTAATCTCCCGAAGGCCATTGAAGAGCAGAGCCATACATCTGCAATGTATATCAGCGGCCAGATAGACAAGAGTGCGCCGTATCTGCCTTTTACCCTGCTCCTCTGCTGGTTTCCCATGTTCTTTTCTGAAACGGTTTTTGATCTCACCGGGGTCATGTGGTATCCGGTTGCATTTATGTACGGGCTCATCGGTCTTTCTCTTTTCATGCCCTGGCGGAAAGTCTGCACCTATTTTTGCTGGCTCTCATCCTACCGGGCCATGTGCGGACAGGGAAGCCTCTGGCGCCTGCGGTATAACAAATCTTTGTGCAAAGAATGTAAGATTTGTAAAGCCGAGGAGGCATGCCCCTTTTTCATCGATATCCGCAACCAGGACAATGAAATGCCCGCAAGTTGCTGCCTCTGCTTCAGCTGCATGGAAGCATGTCCTTTTAAAGGGGTAATAAGCTTCAGGAGGGCGCCGGAGGAAAAGGCACGGGTGAAAGCGCTTGGCAAGGCTGCTTGAACCTCAGGATGGACTGCCAGCCGGTACCGTGAGTTGCAAAAATCCCCCGAATGAGTCGGGGGATTTTTTTCGTTTATTCCTGACCGGCGTGACAGCGATCCCCTAACCGCGTCCCCAGAAGGCAAATCCTATCGCCGCCCCCGCCACCATAAGCATGGCAGGATGGACGTTGAAAAAGCCCATAAGGCAGAGTGAGACCGCAGCGATCAGCGCGGTCGGCCAGGAAACGATACTTGACGGCCAGATTTGGCAGGTTACCAGCACGAGGAGCGCAAATACCACCGGCCTCACCCCCTTGAGCAGCCCCTCTACCGCCGGTAAATCCTTGTAGCGCAAATACAATGAGGTGAGGGCCAGCATCATCAGCAGCGAGGGCAGGAGCAGTCCCAGCAGGCAGACCATTGCGCCGCTCAGGCCCGCTGTTTTATATCCCACCATGAATGACATCTTCACCGCAATGGGTCCGGGTAGTGTATTTGCCATGGCCAGGGTATCGGTAAATTCCTCCATGCTGATCCATTTATAATTCTCAACCGCCTCAACCTGGATAAAGGGGATGATGGAGTGGCCGCCCCCATACCCCAGAATACCCACCTTGATAAACGCATAAAACAGCAGCAGGAAATTTTGCATAAATAAATTCCTCCCGATAACTGAAAATGAAAGGGCCGCGCGGAGCTTATCCGAAGTGACAAGCACTGGTGCTGTTACATAAATCACCTGCTAAAGCTATGTCAAGAAAGTTTTCTCAGAGCTGCATCCCTGCGAGCCGAATTATCTCAATCAGGTGCGGAGGCGACCGGCCGGTCGCCCCTACTCTATTTCACAAATATCAGACAGGTTGTATGGAGAATGCATATAAAGAAAGTGTTCGCGCCTCAGGCCGCTGCTCCCCGTGCGCATGCCGCGTGAACGGTCAGCAATAAAAATTGCGCCTGTTCTGCCGCTGTGGTATTCTGGAAACCTAAACGGGAGCAGGCAGCACGGCTACCGGGGAGCCTAAACCATGCATATCTATAATCTCTACAAATGGCAGCACAAGCATTGCTTTGACCAGCCGGACGCCCGTAGCGAGCGCAATATTCTGCGCGTCGTTCTGCTCACCGTCTCCATGATGGTCATAGAAATTTTTACCGGCCTGCTGTTCGGCTCCATGGCCCTCCTGGCCGACGGCTGGCACATGGGCACCCATGCCGGGGCGCTCGGCATCGCGGCGTTTGCCTGCAGGTTTGCCCGCCGCAACGCTGAGAACCCCGATTACAGCTTCGGCACCGGCAAGGTGGGAGTTTTGGGGGGCTTCACCAGCGCCGTGGTGCTGCTGGTGATAGCACTGTTCATGGGTTTCGAATCAATTCAGCGAATTTTCTCCCCCGTTCCCATACAATTTAATGCCGCCATAGGCGTTGCCGTTGTGGGCCTGATGGTCAATCTCGCGAGCGCCTTCATGCTCAGGGACGAAGACCCTCATAGCCACGAAAATGATTTTTCCATGAGCGGTCACCGAGATCACAATGTGCGGGCGGCTTATTTACATGTGCTCGCGGATGCCCTGACATCGGTGCTGGCAATTATTGCACTGACCACGGGAAAGTTTTTTGGATGGGTATGGATGGATCCCCTTATGGGCATTGTGGGGTCGCTGGTCATTGCCAGGTGGTCATACGGGCTGCTGCGCGACACCAGCGCGATTCTGCTTGACCGCGTGGCCGACAAGGAGACGGTTGCCGCCATTAAATCCGCCATTGAAGCTGATGCCGACAACCGGGTGGCGGATATTCATGTCTGGATTGTCGGCTCCCACCAGATGTCCGCCATCATCTCCATCGTCACCCACTTCCCCCAAGATCCGGTGCATTACAAAAAGCTTCTATCCGGATTTAAAGACCTTGCCCACCTGACGGTTGAAATACATCGCAGCCCTGATGAACCCTGCATCGCCGTGCACGCATAACAGCCATTTCCGGACACTGCGATCGATGTCGCAGGATGACTTGAAACGACCTCCGGCCGAACCCAATAAAGAAAGCCCTCAAAACGATGAGGGCTTTCTTATGATCATGCTGCGCAAACTGCTCCGAGGTTAGTACCCCATCTTCTGCAGGTTCTGAATGGTCCAGAAGTCATTCTTTATGTCAATGCCGATCTCCTTGACCAGATCCAGGGAAGGGCATCCGTGCCTGCGCTGCAGGTCGCTGGAATACAATTCAAAGGTATGCACATGGTCAATGTTTTTCTTGGGATCGTTATAAATCATGGTGTGGAACAGGAAATGCCTCCATACTCTCCCCTGCCGGTCCCAGGTGACCTTCTGCAGACAATGCCAGGACTCGGGATCCATATACATAATTTCCTTGCTGTATACCGCGTCTTTCTCCTTGAATTTCGACTCCAGGACGTAAGCGTTTGTTCGCTCCAGCTGCATGCCGCTCCAGAGGGCCTGTCCGGTTACCTTGGTGTATTTTTTCGTGTCTGGTATGCCGGCCCAGCATCATCTCTTTCCGCCCGACAATGTTCCAGTTCTTTCTGTTAATATGACCGTTCCAACCGCCCTCGTCATCGGGACCAAGATCAGTGCCGTCAATGGTATCTGATTTGTAGGCAAAGCCCATGCGCCGTATCCTGCGGAAGAGCGGGAACCACACCCACACATCATCGGGTTTGGTAAGGTCGAGGTAGCGCAATTCCATGTACCTGGTCCCTCTCACATCCAGAGGCTCGTCTATGTACAGATACATGGCCCGGCGTATCCCCTTGGGGTTGTCGGGTTTTTTGAGAAGCGGTTCATAATCACACCGGCCGGTATAAAAATCATGGATGTACGGCTGAACGGCGCGCCGCTCCGTCCTGGTGCGGGGATTCACCACCACGCCATCCCTGCTGTACGACTTGGAATCACCATTGGTGATTGATTCAAGGTTCCATGCCATTTCCACTCCCGACTGGGGGAAGGGGAAGGGAAAGCCGGCTGACGCACCCGTTTCCCAGCCCACCAGAAACTCATTTGGGCCAACCCCACCATCCCAGAACGCCTTGCGGGGATTGGGGTCCAGCGTGGCCGTCGGCGCATACTTTCTGGTCATGGCTTCCTGTCCCGGGGTGGGAAGAATCTGCTTGTAGGGGACAATTTCAAACCATATATCATCGGCACCCCAATCGGCAGGGTTCTTAAACATTTCGTAAAACTGGTCTGATAAAAATTCCTTCACCTGGTCGATGTTATCCTTGTTGATCCTCTTCCCCACCCAGGTCTTTTCCCACTCGCGCACCTTTTCCAGGTCCGCGCCCTGATAACAGGCCGCCGGCCAATTTTTCAGCTGTTCCTCGGTGGTCACAGCAGCACCCCGGCTCGCAATCGCGCCGGTGAAAACGAGCGCCATAATTATTACCATTACAACACTACACCATTTCCTGCTTTCCTTCATATTCCTTTCCTCCCTTCCCTCAATGCTGCCGGTTATTAGAACAGATAGCCGATTTTAAAGTGGATATAATTGAGTGTATCATTACTGTTCGTTTGGGCTTGGTGTCTAAGATCTGCCTTGTTGTTAAAGGGTCCGGAATTGGACCAGGTTATCCGGGGCAGCAGGGTAAATCTCCAGTGCTGGCCGGGCGCGTACTGAAAAAATGCCCAGAAAGACCCGTATCCGCTGGTGTTATATGAATAGTTAAACTTGGTCATGAGTTCCTGATTCATCCAGTCCGTGGTGGCATCAAGGCTGAAGGAGGTGGTGCTGACATCACCAGCTCCCCGGTTATACCCTGACACGTTGAGATTGCGGTCATGGTTCAATATCCAGTCCTGAAACATTCCAAAGGTCACATCAACGCTCCGTTCACCGTTATACTTGCATATAAACCGGGGCATGAAATCATGACCGATTTCCATGGCATAGCCGATGAGATCCCTGCGGGTGACATTTTTCACCAGCCAGGTACTTGCTCCTACTACTTCCATCCGGTTGAAATGGGTGCCAGGCTTATAAGCTGCTTCAAACCGGACGTTTGATTTCAGGGGTATTTCAAACAGGCCGAAAACGGGCAAGGTGTAGATGTATCTTGTAGCAGTGGCGCCTATATTATTGCCCCGATAGTACCTGAACATCCTGTTTTTGGGATAGGCAAGGCTGACGCCGGTTGTAGCCTTAGTGTAGTTGTATTCCGCCGCAAAGAGATTGAACCCCCCGATTCCCAGCGCAACATTCTGCCAGCCGAAAGCAGTTTTCGGCAGGTAGGAATCAGCCCGCTGTCCCCAGTCAACGCATACCGGGGTTGCTTCATAGCCGTTGTACCAGAGAACGGTCCAGTCCCAGTCCTTGTTAAATCCCCTGATCCGGAAGCCCCCCTGTGCATCGTGCAGGCCGCGCTCATTGACTTCATCATGCTTCCACCGCCGCCACATTCTCGACGTAAACCCACCGGTATAGGTGGTGTTATACATCGTGCCTTCCGGGGGAAGGTCCATGGCCTGCACATCATAGGGAACAAAGATCGTCTCCAGGGTAAGGTCGTTTTTGAAACTCGTCTGGTAAAAGCCCCGGAACATCCAGAGCCCCTTCTTGAAATCCTCCCAGTCATCCACCCCCATCATGTGAGACTTGGTATCCAGCGGGTTAACCACATCCGCCGTCCGCTGCAGGCCCGTCTCGCCCCAGACCACCATTTGCTTACCAAGGCGGAGCGTCCAGGGACCGCTGACGTAATTCAGGTACAGTTCCCGGATCATTTCCCATCCGTGCGGGGTCTGATACTTGTTGCGGTCATAGGAAGACATACCGCGGCCCCAGGAACCATTGATATCAGGGGCTACGTCATAGAACCATTCAAACAGGGTATAAAAATCAAGCACCGTATTCCCCTGCTGATAGGCGTGGTAAAGGGCCTCAAGATGCAGATGGGTTTTCATCATGGCCGGGTTTTCCACCTTACCGCCGTCTGACGCCCATTTCTTATTGCCGTAAACATCTGATGCCCTTCCCTTCTCCCACTCCTTCATGCCATACTTGAAATTCCACTTTTCCTCGATGACGCCGTTAATCTCTATTTTTTTGTCAAGGAGGTAAAAGCGGGCAAGCGATGCCGAAGGGTTAACAAAGAGCACTGCCAGGAAGGATATGAAGAGAATACCCCACAATCGTTTATGCATGATACCCCCCTTGTCCATTGAGAAAGGTTTATATAATTATTTTAAGCATTGTGACTTTTTTACCAGCATTACCAATTCTTGTCAATAAATGATTAAAAAATTAAAGCGCTCAAGCTGCAATCACCGTTTGAGAACATAGTGATGCAAGGAATCAATGGATCAATCTTATTCCCGCCCCTTTACTAATAAGCATCGGCGACCTCAGCAATGGATATCAAGATCACGATTAACTTCGGTACATTTGCTGAACAATTACTTTGCCTGCCCGGTGATGAACTTCGGCTTCAACAACACCACGAAGCTGGGTACCAGCAGCAGCGCCCCGACCATGTTCAGGAACAGCACGATGGCCAGAAACAGCCCCATCATGGCCTGGAACATCAAAGGCGAAATCACCCAGAAGAAAATGCCCACGGTAAGGGTGGTCGACAAATACACCACCGCCTTGCCGGTGGTGAGCATGGCGTTCTCGATGGCCTTGCTCAGGTCATGGACCAGCCCGTACTCATCCTTGATCCGGCTCAACAGGTACACCCCGAAGTCAACCCCCAGCCCGATCCCCACCGCGGTGACCGGCAGGGTGCTGGTGGTAATGGTGATCGGGGTGGGTATCGCCCAGAAAAAGCCGGTGGCCATCATGGCGAAGGCAATGGAATTGGACACGATGAGCGGCAGAATGAGGATAATACCGGCCATGAAGCTCTTGTAAAAGATGCAGCAGAAGGCGAAAATGAGGATGAGCGCCCAGGTTCCGGTGGTGTACTGGTATTCCTCGATAATCTCATTGATGGCCGCCTGCACCCCGAACTCGCCTCCGCAGAGCTTGTAGTGCATGGGAGGCGCCAGCTGGGAACGCGTCTCCATGTACTCCTTAATCCTGCCCATCACCGTCTTGATGGTGGGGGTCATCTTGTCCCGGCAGTAAATGATGATGTTGGCCGCCGTGTCCTCGCCGGGATCGCAGAACCGGTCGGCGGTGCCGGGCGTGCCCATCTCGGTAACCCTGCGGAAGCTGTAGATGGTCTCCCGGTCATTGGTCGGGAAGAAGTACCAGTTGGGATCGCCCTCGTGGGCCAGCCAGCCCGCCCCGGAAAAGGTGCTGATCACCGAGCGGGTGAACATCACCAGCCTCCCCGGCGTCTCCTTCATGTAGCGCTCGAAGCGTTCCATCTCCTTGAAGTTGTCCCCGCACATCATGTAGGGTTTACCCGGACAGCTCACCAGGTCGCGATATTTTTCACCCTCCATCACCACCAGCAGCGGGCTTAAGATGGGCATGGCGAAGGAGATGCGGAATCCGTCACGGTTGAAGCGGTGCCAGGGCCAGAGCAGCGAGGAGCCGGGTACCGCGTCTCCCACCTGGATGGTCCGGGCATAATAGGCGCCGAAGATAAACAGGCAGCAAAAAGACCGCCAGAATCGGCCAGCAGCCCCACCGGGCAATCCACGCCCCCAGGCGCATCAGCCCGAAGTCAAGGTTGCTCTTCTTTTCAGCCCGGGCAATTGACTTATGGGGAAATGATAAATAGGAAAGCATCGCCGGCAAAAGGCACATGACGATCAGAACCGTCACGATGGACCAGAAGGTGCAGACAATGGTGATCATCTGCATGATCTTGATGGGGGTGAGCGCGATGAGCATGATCCCGGTCGCGTCGGTGATGATGCTCACAAAGCCCGGGACGAAAAGCTCCTCGATCACCTTCTTGCACGAGGCCTTCACATCCTTGGTGATGCCGCACTCTTCAATATAGCGCTTGATCACCTGCACCGAGTGGCAGGCGGCCATGGCCGCAACCAGGAAAGGAAAGACCATCACCAGCGGGTCCAGGCTGTAGCCCAGCAGCACCAGAAACCCGATGCCCCAGATGCCGCTGATTATGGCCATCAACACCGGCAGCACCATGCCCCGGAACGAGCGGAAGTAGAAGAGAAACAGCGCCAGCATCACCACCAGGGTCATGCCCATGATGGTCATGATGGTGCCCACGTAGCTGTTAATGTATCCCAGGTGCAGCGGCTCCCCGGCCATGCTCAGGATATGATTATCATCCTCGTATTTCTTCTGAATCCTGATCAGCTCCTTGAAGACCACCGAGTAGTCAATCTCGTCATCGAAGAAATCGGCGGTGATCAGGGTCTTTTTGTTGTCAAACCAGACCAGGCCGCCGTAAAAAACGCTGGCATATACCTTCTCCTTCAACTCGTCCGCTTCCACCTGGGTTTTGGGCACGTTGGGAAACATCAGGGGAACAAAATCGTACCCGCCGGAGATGAGTTTCATATCCACCACCGTATTCACCGCCAGCGAAGTAATTTTAAACCGGTCCACCGCAGGGAGGTAATACAGCTCATCGGTTATCTCCCGGATCTTTTTCAGGGTGGCGGGATTGAAGATGTCCCCCTTGCGCACCTGGAAGATCATGGTCACGGTGTTGGCGCCGCCGAACTTGGCCCGGATCCCGTTGTAGGTTTTTATATACTCGTGCCCCTGCGGCAACAGGTCGGCAAATTTGGTATACACCTTCAAATTGACCATATTGAATGCAAAGAAAAGCGTTATCAGCCCCATAATGATGAGCACCAGTCCCCTTCTCTCAATTACAAAATCAGCAAACTTTTTCATGAGCTTCCCCTTATTAAATAATAATCAGGCAACAATACCCTAACCGGTAACGGTACAGTAACTACTCGCCAACCAGCTCCTTGGGCGGTTTAAATTCCGGCCAGTCATAGGAGACACCCGAGAGCCATTCAAATGTCTTGCCCCCGTCAATGGTTTTAAAGACCGCTCCTGACTTCCCAACCACCCAGCCCACGGTTTCATTCACAAACGCAACCGACGTAAGCCAGCCCTTGGTGTGAATGGCGTCATCATTGCTTGGTCCAGGTGTTTCCGCCGTCGCCGGACATGATGTAGGCCCCCCGGTCACCCACCGCCCAGCACTTGTCTCCTACCATGGCGATGGAAAAGAGGGAGTTGGTGGAGGCGCTGTCAATTTTTTTCCACTCCTTGCCGCCATCGTCTGTTTTAAGCAGGGTCCCGTCAACACCTAAAATGAAGCCCCGCTGCCTGTCGGCAAAACGGATGTCAAAGAGGGTCAGCTTCGGCAGCTCCCATTCATCCTCAGCCATCTTTGGCGCCAAAGCCTCACAGGGACGGTTTTCCCAGTTCTTGCCGCCATCCATGGTGTGATAGATGGAACCGAACTCCCCGACCAGCCACCCTTCATTGGCATCATGAAAGAATACCCCGTTGTAAATTACCTCCGCCGCAAAGACATTCTCATCGGTGCTCTGCTGCACGGTTTGGGGCTCCCAGGTCTTTCCGCCGTCAGCGGTATGGATGACGGTCATCACATCGCCCGCCGCCCAGCCGTTGTTGCTGTCGGGAAAGTGGACGGTAAACAGATGCCTTTTGGTGCCGCTTGCCTGCCGCTCCCAGGTCTTACCCCCGTCCGAGGTGTGTATGACGTTGCCCAGAATGCCCACCGCCCAGCCGTTCTGCCGGTCGGGGAAACTGATATCGCAGATAAGCTCTCCCGACAGGCCGGTGTTCTGAACCGTCCAGAAGTCCTTTTTGCTGTTTTCATACCTGATCTGGCTGCCCTGGCCGGTAGTGGCCAGATAGCTGTAGTCACCGGCTATGAGGATGTTGTCTTCATCAAACGCGACCACCTTGGTAAGATTTTCCCCGATAATGGAAGGTATGTGAGGAACCTTAAAGGTTGACTTCTTCTGCTTGCAGCCGAGTGTTGAAGGTAACAAAGCGCAGACGACTAGTATAACAAAAAATTTATAATTGTTAATCATACTGGATCCTCCGGATAGTATAAACTGGATTACTGGCTTTGGTTATCTGCAATGATTAAAAGTAATATTGCATCGTTGCGTATCAAGAAGTTCCCTTGCAAGGTTTTATTGGTCACGCAGAATGGAATTGCCGGCCCGCGATGTACACAGCCCATGCGTTTAAGGCCCTTTCAGGCAAGAGCGCATGACCGGTGCAGTCGCGTTTATCCGGCAGCAGTCTCCTTTTGCAGCCAATGTTTGGTTGCCATGACCGCCAATACCCTTGATTTGCCTTTGCTTGCATTCTCCCAGCAGTGGGGTTTTGTACCGTTAAAGAAAAGGCTGTCACCGGGTTCCAGGAGATAGTGCTGCCCATCAACTTCAAATCTAATCCTGCCCTCAAGGCAATAAACCAGCTCATTCCCCTGATGGGTAATGGTTTTGCTTCCACTTTTAGCTCCCTTATCAAAGGTAGCGATTACCGGTTCTATTTTCTGATTGGGCAAACCGTTACCGAGACTTGCAAGCTTTACCTTGGAGTTCCTTGATACTATCTGCGGATTGCTGTTATGCTTCAAATAAATGGCATTCTTGGTATTGTGATTTTCGAATAAAAAGGTAAGATTGGAATTGAGGGTGACAATCAATTTTGTCAGGGTGGAAATGGTAGGTGAGATTTTATTTCTCTCTATAAGGCTGATGGCATTAGCAGAGATGCCGCTCAGCGTCGACAATGCCCGTAGGGATTGTCCCTGCTCCTTCCTCAACCGTAATAATTTAGACCCTATATCTATTTCCACGGGCGCTATAAAATATCTTAAAATAACTTAGCTTGTTATC
This sequence comes from uncultured delta proteobacterium, assembly GCA_963793865.1. Taxonomy (GTDB): domain Bacteria; phylum Desulfobacterota; class WTBG01; order WTBG01; family WTBG01; genus CAZWCD01. The sequence goes on along the minus strand of CAWCBP010000001.1, from coordinate 529,294 downwards.
TTTTTATTAGCATATCAGGAGGGTTCTTATCACCGCCTTTTATTCCTGTCAATAATAATTTACAAAAAACTTGTTTTGTAATTTATTCTTTACAAGAAATCATGCAACAGCTCGATAACATCGGGTTGAAACGACTTCAGCATCCGCATTTCAAATGCTCGAAAAACGAATCACGCAACATCAAATTACAACAGGACAAAAATCCGCATTCCGAAATCTGCAATCCGTACTCTGCTACTTCCTCTCCACCGGAGGCATTTTGTAATGGGCGCGCAGTCCGTTAATGCCGTCAATCATCTCCTGCGGCAAAGCCTTCATCTCTTCCTCGCTGAACACCTGCCTGCCGGGCGCGCAAATGCTGCCGGGATCAAAAATCCTTCTCAGTTTTCTGAAGAGCAGGTGCACATTGGGCCCGTGTTCGGGGAAAAAAGTGGTCAGCGGTTCAATGGCCACGCCGATTCCGATGGCAGGGTATTTCTGCGAGACAAAATCAGCCACCGCGGCAACGGTGAGACCCCGCGCCCGGTTGAGCTTCTCCGGGTCAAGCGGATCAGGATACACATCCGCCTCCGACAGCCAGTGTCTGCTTCCCCGTTCGATTGCGTAAAGAAAGGGCGTGTCATCGATGCCGCCCCGGTCGGTAATGAAGGTTTCCCCCATGGTGTTAACGGTACGCCCCCAGATTTCCCTTGTTTTATAGGCGGTGTCCTTGAGCAATCCCCCGGGGACGACGGAACCCCCGTAAAAAAAGCGGTTCATCCGGAAGCCGGTCACATGCCTGATGCAGTCCAGGTTCCAGGGCGCGAGCGCGTACAGCACATCCCCCTTGTGCTCCGGGGTGAGGAAAGTGGCGTTGTGCTCCGCCATGATCTCGCGAAACACCTTCTCCTCGTACTCCATCTGCGCCTTCGAGGTAACGCCGTAGAGGATCACATAGAGGTTGAATGGGGGGAAAAACTTGTCGGCAATCCTCTCCATGGTCATGGCCTGGGTCTGGGAGCAGTAGTATGAGTTGTAGACCCCGGTGGCATTAAGCCCCATGCCGATGCCCGACTGGGCAACCGCGTGGAGCGCCTTGACCTCCGAATCGTAGTCGGGAAATTCAACCCAGAGGAGCTTTACCCGGTCAGGAGGGGGGGCGGTGTCGTATCGGGGATCATGGTAGTCGGGAATGGAGGGGCGGCCGGCAGGCGGTTCAGGCAGCTCGACACCCCCCGTCCAGGAATGAAGCTTGACTTTTATTTCGGTGATAATGCCGGTCGTGCCCGCTCCGCCTCTCACCAGGCTCAGCAGGTCCGGGCCGGGCCCGTATTCCCAGAGACAGTTGGTGCCTGAAACGGTGTCCGACCCGGTTATCAGGATATCGCCGGTAGGAAGCACCACCTTGATGCTCACGATGTTCCTGGTGAGCGTTCCGTACTTAAGATCGGTCTGCCAGATGCCGGCGAATGCCGACTGGGAGGATAATTTGCAGAGGGTGGTGGCGAGGGGTGTTCCTCCGTTCCAGAGACCCCGCTTCATCGCTTCCGCCTGCAGCTGTCCGTAGTCACCATAAGCCTCCAGGGTGGCGGTGAGATTTTCCTCGTCTATATGCACGCGGTTCAGCCTGCTCACGTGAACACAAATAGTGGGAAGCGGTGTGGTCGGCCCGTTGAAAGCGATCATCCCGTTGGTAAAGGGAATGACCTGAACCCCGAAGCGGTTGGCGATGCGCATGATCGCCTGCACCTCTTCGGTCGATCCCGGCAGGACAATGCATGCGGGGATCATCGTGGCGTCCCGCTGGTGCTTTCTCAAAACGCCGCCGGTGTCCACCGAAAAGCGGCTGTAGGTTTCAATAACCGCACGGTCTTCCGAAATCCACTCGGGGCCCACCACATCCTGCAGCGCCTGGAAGACTTCCCGTGAAACCCTGTTGGGGATTACCTTTGCTTTGGGCTCTGACATAGATCATCCTTTCTTACAAGCCTTCAGAATTTAGAAGCACAATTTTCCGGGGTTGAGAATGCCGTTGGGATCAAGCTCCTGCTTGATCTGCCGAAGCTTGGTGGTATACTCACCCGCCCGCCCATAGATCATTTCCGCCCACGGCCCGTAAGGACGGTCAAAATATGCCCCGTGGTTGATCAGTGTCTGCGCGGTCCCGGTCCAGAGGTTCTTAACGTTCCGGGCTTCCGGATCATTCTTCAGGTCACAGTGGAGGTCAAACTCACAGTGCACCGCCCTGCCCCGTTCCAGCGGGAGCAGGTAACCGCCGAAAGCAGATACGCTGTAACCGGCCGCTTCGCACTCGTTCCGCACAATCTCTTCCATCTCCGCCAGCGACCCCAGCGAGCATTTAAAGCTCAGGCTGTGCACCGATCCCCGGTAATTGAATTTCTTGAGAATACCCCAGGGATAAAGAATCTCGTTGAGCATCAGCCGGCTCAACCCGCTCACCTGGGGAATGGTTTCTTTAACTTCGACATTAAGACCGTGACACACCTCTTGTAATGCCTCTGTCTCATAGGCAATCTTTTCCTCGGGATGTCTGGGCGCACCGATAATACAGAGTGCCAGCACCCAGGCCGGGAGAATGCCCCGGTATCGTTCAAAGCTCTCGGAAGGTTTGGGTGCGGCGGGGAATGTATCCGGCACCGCCCACTCATGGCTCACGAGGGAAGCCAGGTTAAACCGGTTCAGGAGAAAGCACTCCAGGCCGATTTCCCTCCGCTGTATCCTTTTCAAAGGCTCACGTGCATCAGCCAGCGCGTTGAAGCTTAAGAAATACATCTTCCGTTCCTTGATAAAAGGCTCAATCTTGACATTCATCTTGGTCATGATGCCGAGTGTGCCCTGAGCGCCGGTCCAGAGGCGGAAGATGACGTTTCTCACCGGGCCCAGCGGTCCTCCCGGAGCGCCCCCCGCGCACCATGTGCCGGTTTTAAACAGCTCGCCGTCGGGAAGCACCATCTCGGTGTCCATGATGAGAAAATTGCCCGATTCAAAGCTGGGCGCCGCCATGACCGGATCCCGTTCCAGGAAGCTGGTAAGCACGGAACGCCCGGGGGGCACGCCGAATGGAATCATCACCCGGAATCCCTTTTCCATCAGGGCGGCCTGGAGCTGCGCATAGGTAACCCCCGGTTCAATTACCGCGGACCAGTTCTCTTCATCGATCTGAATGATCCTGTTCATGCGCGAAAGGTTGACGATTATCCCGCCGTGGTCGGGGAGGGCCGCGCCATGAAAATTCAATCCCGAGCTGTAGGGAATGAGCGGGGTCCGGGTCTCATTGGCCAGCCTCACCACCCGCTGCACTTCCTCGACCGTCCCGGGGAACACCACAAAATCAGGCATGCGTTTCGGCGCAAAGGACTGATCATGGGAATATGCCTCAAGCGTTGCGGCATCGTCCATAACCCGCTTATCGCCAAAAATATCCACCAGCTGTTTCCGTGTCAGCGCCATATACGGTTCTCCTTGATGTATTCCGATTGGGTATCTATAGTGAATCAGCCCTCATTAGTCAAGCACTAATAGGAGGCAGTTTTCAGGCTTGGTCATGTGAGTCCCGTAACACGTAATTCAACAGCAGGCTGGGCAACCCCCGATACTCAAATCCGAAATCCGAATATCGAAATCCGAAACTACATACTGATGTGTGATGTGAGATCTGTGATTTGGGATTAAAAAATATTTTTCAGCCCATATCACAAATCGCATATCCCATATCTCAGGGATTTCGTGCTTCGGATTTACCTTTCAATCGTGCCCATGTTAAAAAACTTCCGCAGTTCATTCAGTCTGGCAACCGCCTCCGCCGGATATTCCTTGAGCTCTTCCTCGGTAAGCACCTGCCTGCCGGGGCTGCAGATGCCCTGTGGGTCAAAGACCTTTCTTAATTTTCTCAGCAGGAGATGGACATTGGGACCCTGCTCGGGGAAAAAGGTGACCAATGGTTCAGCCGGACCGCCGAAGCCGAAGGGCGCGCAGTGCCGCTCGGCGCCATTTTTAACCGCGCTGTACATGGTAATGGCGACGCATTGTTCCAGCGAATGAGGGTCCATCGGATCCGGGTAGATATCCGTCTCCGAGAGGGTGTAGCGCCCCGCCGGCTCTATGCCGTACACAAAGGGGGTCGTTTCCGCCCCTCCGCGGTCGGTGACGTGCGTCTCACCGAAGCGCTCGAGCACTTCACGCCAGAGCCGGCTGTGATAGAGGGCCACCTCGGGCGGACCCGCGGGAAGGCTCCCGCCCGCGTACATGCGCCGGTTCATGCGATAGCCGCAGACATTCCTGATGCAGTCCAGGTTCCACGGGGCGAGCGCCTGCAGCACCTCCGGCTTATGGTCGCGGGAGAGAAACCTGCCGCCCTGCTCTTCCGCTATCTCCCTGAGCACCTTTTCCTCATAGGCCAGCTGGCCCTCTGATACGATGCCCGCGCAGATGACATAGAGGTTGAAGGCGGGGAAAAAATTGCCCGTCGCCCGCTCCTCGGTCATTTTCTGGGTTGGGGAGCAGTAATAGGAGGAATACACCCCCGAGGCATTGAGCCCGATGCCGATGCCCGCGTGGGCGATGGCCCGGTATGCCCTGATTTCGGATTCGCAGTCGGGAAACTCTATCCAGTGGATGCGGTGCCGGGGCGGCGCGGGGGCATGGTCGTAGCGCTCATCGGCATAGCAGGGAATGCAGGGCCTTCCCGCCCGCGGTTCCGGCATCAGCTCCCCGCCGACCCAGGTGTGCAGCTTGACGGTCACCTCGGTAATGATGCCGGTGGTCCCGGCGCTGGCGCGCACCACCCCGGTGAGGTCAGGGCCCGGTCCGCTCTCCCATACGCGGTCAACGCCCGCAACCGCGGGGGAACCGGTGCTCATGATTTCACCCGTGGGCAGCACCAGCTTTATGTCCACGATGTTTCTGTCCAGCAGGCCGTATTTCTTGCTGGTCTGCCAGATGCCCGCAAAGGCCACCTGGGACGAAAGCTTGCACAGGGTGGTTGCCAGCGGCGTCCCTCCATTCCAGAGCCCCACTTTTGCAGCCTCGGCCAGAAGCTGCCCGTAGTCCGCATAGGGTTCAAGCGTGGCCGTCATGAGCTGCTCATCGATGGCCAGCACCCGGTTCATCCGGCTCAGGTGAATGCAGAGCATGGGAACGGGAAAGGTGGGGGCGCTCATCATCTGGCCGTTGGTGAAGGGTATGACGGGAACCCGGTATCGCCGGGCGATCCTCACCACGGACCGCACTTCATCGGTGCCGCCCGGCAGCACCACGCAGGCGGGAATGCTTGAGCCGTTCCGGGCGTGCTTCTTTAAAAACCCTTCCGCGTCGAGCGAGAGCTTGCTGTAGGTTTCCAGAACCGCCCGGTCGCGGGAAATCCACTCCTTGCCAACGACATGCTTCCAATGCCTGGTACATTCCCTCCGGCAGCCGTGCCGGAATTATTTTTTTCTTTTCAGCGGAGGAGTCATGCTCATTGCGCATCATTGTGGAAAGGGCGGGGAAAATGAAAGGCGGGGTGTGGCAGGCATTGTGCTGCACCCCGCTGACTGCTCGTCCCGGATTATCGCCGCAGTGGGGCGGCTAGCCGCGGGCCTGCATGGGGAAGCCCGCCCTGATGCATCCGTCAAAAACGGCGGCCAGCGGCACATTGCGCATCCCTGCAAGCTTCTGATGAATGGCGGGCCGCTGTTTGGCAACGGCCGGCATTATCTCCGCCAGGGCGCCGCCGACCAGCTTGGGGGTCTCATAAGGATCAAGGATGCTGGGCAGTGATTTTTTAACCAGGCTCAGCACGAAGTCAATCTCGTCAGGGGTGAGCCGGAGGGGAAGCACGGCATTGCGCATCATGCTCCGGTAATCGTATTTATCCAGCACCTCTTCTTTCCACCAGCGGAGGTAGGATGAAACCCCTTCCCGCGATATCTTTCCATCGGCCAGGGCGAAGCTGACGGCAGCTGGCCGCCTTCCAGCCGCTGATGACCGCCCCGGTCATCTCCGCCTCCTGGCACCACACCGCGTCGGAGACAAGCAGCACCTGGTCCTTGTAGGGATCGACTATGTGTGAGAGCGCGTTGCCCGCGGAAGTCAGGGTGCGCTTTATCTCTGCCTTTTCGAACCAGGAGCGCGAAAAAACCCTTTTTCGAAAACCGCTCAAAGGCGCCCGCGAGGTCTGCGCCGGGGGTGAGCGAGGTGGTCATGACGAAGTAGGTGTCCTTCGTCGTCCGCGGCGTCATCCACACCCGCTTGGAAGGTGTCTCGTCGAGAAATATCTGGAAGAGGGCAAATTTTTCCGGCGGCTTTACCCCCACCATTTCATACCCCAGGGTCACCGCAGTGCCGAAATACTTCCGATCCCGGTTGCAGCCCAGGGTGTGGGCTATTCTGGAGGCGCGACCGTCGGCGGCGATGACGAAGGTGCCCCTGAAGGATCTTCCCTCGCGGGTGAAAACCGTCACCCTGCCTCCCTGCAGATCGGTCCGGATTACATTATACGGGTTGTAGACATCAACCTTCAGGGCGCGGGCCTCCTCCAGGAGGCAGCGCAGCAGCGCCCCCTTATCGTACGTCGCGCTCACCCTGCCGCTCTCGCCCTTGCGCTCGTTCTCTTCATAGTTGCCGAGCTGAATTTTGTTGCCCCGGTGGGAGTATATGGCCCAGGTGTAAAAGTCACGGTGGGGGCCGTCATAGTTGACGGTAAAACCGTATCCCGGGAAGCAAAGCTTCCTGTCCCGGCTGTTTAAGCGTACCCGCTCCTCCAGATATTTCCCGGTCAGGGTCACCACCATCATGCTGCAGGCACGGTTGATATCAGTAATGTGCTCTTTCCGCTCGATCAGGGCCACGCTCAGCCCGTGTTCGGCTGCTGTTTTGGCGGCCATCAAACCGGCAGGCCCCGCGCCGACCACCACCAGATCATATTCCCTGGGCATCTTTACTCCTTCTCATCATTCATCATTACAATCAGGTTGCGCCGATGCTCACACGCTCATGAGCGGCCACCGGCCCGTTACTCGTCAAGAATGGTGATCGCTTTTTCCGGGCAGGCGTCCTGGCAGGAAAGACAGCAGTGGCAGATCATGCCCGCCTCTTCGATTGCCTTGGCTTTTTTCTTTCCGTCCGGTGTTTCCACCAGAACCCACAGTTCCAGTCCGCACTGCTCAAGGCACTGCCCGCAGCCGCGGCACTTTTCCAGATCGACCAGATGTTTCACCATATGCAGGGCACCTCATCCCAAAGTAGACTTAACCTCATCAACCATTTTTTTAAAGCGGGGATCGGATTCATACAGCCGGACCATGGCATCGAAAAAGGGAAAGGTGGCCATGAGGTGGACGGGAACGTTGGGATCGGTCATATCGCCCTTCAACAGCTCCCCCTTGTCCTTGATTTCCATGAGATCGAAGGTGTTGTCGATGGCGCTGCAGAGATCGGCCGTTTTCAGCTTCAGCACCACGTGGCAGTCCTCGCGGATCCCCTGCTCCAGATAGAGCTTGCCGTCTTTTACCACCTGGGTGAACTCGTCCGCGTCAAGCTTCATGCCCACCTTGTGGTCGCTGAAATCAGCCATCATCCCCTGCGCCGTTTCATCCGCGTTGGTAAAATCGGCTCCTGCCGCAAGCATTTCCATAACCGACATGTCTCATCCCTCCCTAAAAATAGACAGCATTAAGCAGTTCGATCATGCCATCACCCAGTTCTTCCCGTGCCGGACCCGGCAGCATTTCCTTGAAAAAATGGGCACGCAGGGTTGCGCGCAGCGCCGCGCGTTTTGCCGCCAGCTCCTTTTTCTTCGCCTCATCGGTAACCGGCACCGCCTCGGGAAGAAACGCGAGGTAGCTCTTGAGATATTCAGTGTGCGGGGCAAGGGCCGCCAGGCGCATCCCCTCCTTCTCGATGGGAACCCGGGCCGCGGTGTAAATGATGGAGGCGAGTGAGCGGATGACATCGCTTTCCTCGGGACAGATGCCGGGCAGGGCGGCAAACCGGTCCCAGAGGGGCTGCACCGACTCGATATACTTCTTGCGGTATTCCTCATCCACCAGGCTGTCCACCGCGGGGATGATATCAACCAGGAAAATGACCTCCTCCGGCCCCTCATCGAGACGCGAGAGAAACAGGGGCAGGTCATAGGCTTCCCCGGGCATGATGCTGCAGAAGGCAAAGTGCCTGTTGCCGGCATGGACAAATGAGCCGATGCCTATTTTTTCCAGCTTGTCAGCGCGGTATGCGCTGAACCCTCCCCGCGCTTGGCCCCTGGCAAACTCCAGGGCGGGCGCAAGATTCTGCCCCTTCCACTCCTGAAGCGCGGTGGGCTGCAGCGAATCAATCAATCCCTTCATTTTTTCCAGATAGGGTGTCCATTTTACGCCTGCATCCATTTCTCTACCTCCTTTAAAAGACAAGGCTCACGAAGAGGTGGCTTTTTTCCGCGCCGAAAATCTTTTTCATCACCTCTCCGCCCGGGTCAAGATCGCGGTAATATTTCTGGGTTTTGCTTTTTCTGCGCAGCATCTCCTGCCGGTACCCCTCATCCCGGATGGGCTCCGCCTTCTTCAGCAGGTTAAGCCACACCCGGGCATAGGCCACCACCGCCTCCATCAGCTTCACCCGGTCCTCCTTCTCCTCCACCCGCCCGTCAAGGCTGAAGGGAGAGAGCGACTCGCGCGCCCAGGGCCAGGGCGCGTACCTTCTCTGCACCAGACAGCGGCCTTCAAGGGTAAATCCGGGTATGGTTCGGTACTTCCGCCACAGCGGCGCTATCTCCCGGTAGTATTTTTGCAGGTACTCCTCGTGCCGGGCGATGTCCACCGTGGGCATTAAATCCATGGTCACGCCCACCCGCGGCGCCGTCTCGTCAAACTCGCAGGCATAGATGGGCAGGTCGTAATCGTTGCTCGCGGTCATGTTCAGGGCGCAGTACTTGGCCCGTCCCATGTAATGCAGCTCCCCGATGGTGATCTTCTCGATCCGGTCGCTTCCCTTGATGAGGTACGGCTTGTAGAAGCCGGTGGCCATGGGGGTTTTAAACTCCCAGGCCGGCCTGGTGTCCATGCCCTGGTAGGTCTCAAGCGGCACCAGCTCCAGTCCTTCAAACAGCTTGTAATCCTCCACAATAACTTTTGCGAACGCAGTCATCTCATTCCATGCTACCTTTGCCATAACCAAACTCCTCTCGCACGGTGGGTATTCCTGTCCGGCCTCGCCTTCATTTCCTCACGCTGCCGTTACGCAACGGACCGGGGCCGGCCCCTCAAATGCAACGGCATTCACTACAATAGTTCCATAAAAATTTGACTGCCCATTCGGATTCTGCTACCATATCTTACATCCGCTTTCTTTATTCATAAGGGCTGCGCTATGGTTCGAAATTAACTATCATCCGCCTGAGCCTCTGTCAACCGATAAATACAACTTTCCGTAAATCGAATTCTTCTTTCTGTTTGATTATAGCAACAGACCATAGATATGATAATGTGCTTTCCATACCCTCCGATAAAAACATCCGGGACTCATTCAGGCGCGCGCTTTGAGACGTTGTGCAGTCTGTGCAGGTGCGCCATTTTTATTTTATCCATGATTATCATCCGGCCTCTTATCGTGTCGGCAGAAAATGAACCGGTGCTGTCCAATCATGCAGCAATAATCGAGGATACGCCATTACAGGAGAATGGCGTTATTAAACCGCACTCACGGCTTCCTCTCTTTGACGAAACAGAAACTTCAGACCCGTTGCAGCTGCGGCTGAGCAGCATGATTGCACAGAACGCGGAGAACGGTGATGCGCACCGGCAGGCCGCTGCACCTGATGCTGCCGCTGACGACGCCGGCACCGGGGGGTCAAACCCGTCACATAAATGGCAAACGATTTTACCGATTTTAGGAGAGGAGGCTGAAGCAAAGGGGCATACCCTTCCCCTTGCCTTCGGAGTAATGCCGAGTTTCTATCACGGCAGGCGGCACATCAGCGTGAGCGACGCGCAGGTTTCCATCAAGGGCCGGGCCATTGCCGTGGACGGGCTGACCGACATCAAGGTGAAGAGCAGGGAGCTGAACTGGGCGCTGCGCCTTGACGCCTGGCTGTTCCCCTTTTTGAACGTCTATGGGCTGTTCGGGTACACCCGCGAGGATGCCGATGCTTCAGTAGGCCTTGCCCCCTACGATCGCCTGCGCAAGCGGTTTGGCAAACACCCCCGGGATCTTGACATACACATTGACCTGACCGGCGTCACCTACGGCGTGGGTTACACCCTCGTCGGGGGATATAAAAAATTCTTTGCCTCATACGATTGGAATTACACCATCAGCGCGCTGCAGGGAAATATTCCCCTGGGCAACAGCCTGAGCCCTGATGTGAAGGCGATGCTGAACTCCGTCCGCCTCGGCTGGAGAACGCAGGCGGCTGACTGTAAGCTCAACCTCTGGCTGGGGGAAACCTACTGGGATACCACCAACACCATAAAGGGGGACCCCCGCGTTCCGGTTTTGGGTACGGTCAAGTTCAGGGTGCGGGAGAAGACCTCGAAACCGTGGAGCACGCACATTGGAACCAACATCGAACTGTCGCCGTCATTTCAGCTGGTGCTGGACATGGGATCAAATTTTTCCGGTCTTTTCGCCATCGCCCCCACCGTGATGTACCGCTTCTAGAGGACGGCATAAGAAAGAACAAAAGCCGGGGAAGCAAATCCCCGGCTTTTGTTTGATTCAGCAAACGCCCGCGTCTTAGCCGTCCTTGAGGCTGCTTTCAAGGGTGCTGCTGCGGACGCTCTTGATTTTTGCATAGGTGGCGGGGTGTTCCCGCTCAATTTTCTTCGGGTCGCGCAGGATTGCGTCCCATATCATCCGGGATGACTTGTACTGGCTGAAGCTCCCGTCCAGGAGCACGTCCTCACACAGGCCGAAAAGGTAGTCAAGCTCGTCATCGGTATAGGTGGGCACAAAGGCATATCCCTGCTGCACCTGCATCATCCCCTTGTCATTGAACTCAAACGATTTAAGCCACCAGTCGGCGTATTCCTCGAACCCCTTTTCACCCTTGAGTTCCCTGGCAACCGCCTCCGCGGCCTTATAACCGCAGCTCAGAGCCCCCTGACCCTGCACTTCAACAAACGCGGCAGAATCTCCTATAATTATAGTATTACTTTTATAGGGACGGGCAATGGGGGTAAAGGCCTTGACCGAACAGCAGTACCGCTCTTCAACCTTGGCGTTTGCAAACCGGTCGGCTATGGGACTGTTTTTGGTGAACCGGCCAAATGCCTCCACCGGCAGGTCCCGGGGGCTGCCGAGGTTGATCACATCCGCCCAGTCCTCAAAATGGCCGGCCGGCCCGGTGCCGATGATGGGGGCGAGATTTGAGCCGTAGCACCTGCCGTACCAGAGCACCCATTCTTCAGGGTTGTATTTCTTCACGCCGGACATGTAGCTGGCCATGCACAGGGCAAAGCCCATGTAACCGCGGCTGGCGTTGAAACCCATTGCCTGCCCCAGGCGGGTGTTGCACCCGTCGGCGATGATGAGCTTTTTCGCCTTCACCTTCTCCTTCTTTCCCCTGCTCACGCACTTGATCTCGACCCCCTGGGCGCTGTCGACCGCGTCATAGCCGCTGGTTTCATTTTGGAAGGTGACCCCCAGCGCCAGGCATTCCTCGAGCAGGCTCCCCAGCAGAAAGCCCTTGTCGTACTTGTAGGCATACGGCCGCCGGTCAGGCCAGGCGAAGTGGATGGCCCTGCCCTTGGGAGAGTAGTACCATTTATCAATGCAGGGGAACAAACCGCCTTTATAGTCAACCACCCACCCGTTCGCCGTCGAGGTGATGGTGCCTTTTTTAGGATCCACCAAAACCGTATCCCCGTTATAGCCTTCATCGAGTATCAAATGCTCGCTGCAGTAACGGGTGATTTTGGAGATGTCTTTGCGCTTCTCAATGAGAATCGTCTTGAGCCCCTTCTTGGCCGCCCACTTGGCAGCATGCACACCTCCGGGACCGGCGCCCACAATGGCAAGATCGTAAACCGTCATTACTTCCTCCTTGGATGCTTACATAGTCATTCAGAATTGGGGCAACTCTCTAGCTGATGGCCTGCATGGGACAGATGAGCTCGCAGCTGTGGCAGGCGGTGCAGTTCTGCGGATAGAGCTGCGCCTTTTTATCATAACCGCCCTTGTCCTCGAGCTCCAGCGCGCCGCAGGGGCAGTTCTCCATGCAGCCGCCGCAGCCCAGGCACTTGTCCGGGTCAACCACCGGATACTGCCGGCACGAGGGGCAGATGTCAAAAAATTCATTGGGCAGATTCTTTTCCCGCTTCACCTTTTCCAGATGCGGCTCCGGCGCGTAGGGATTGCCGCACTTTTTGCAGCACTTCAGTTTGTGCTCCACCTTCCAGTTCAGGATCTCGCGCTGCGGGCCGGTTTGATCGCATCCGTCCGGCGTGCAGAGCGCGGTGGAAAACAGGTCATTTTTCTTGATGATGCCGGTGGGACAGATAAAGGCGCATGAGCCGCAGGCAATGCAGTCATCCGCGGTCTTGCTGAAGGGCGAGTCCACCATCTTGCCCGGGCCGCGTCCCGCAAACTGGATGGCGCCCGCCTTGACCACGTCGTTGCAGGCGCGGACGCACAGCCCGCAGAGTATGCAGTACTCATTATCCTTTCCCATCTGCTGGGCGCTTTCGGTCACCCCGTACTCCGCGGCCAGCTCCTGGACAATCTGCACGTTGGGGCAGCGCGCCAGATGGAGCTCGAGAATCATCTTGCGCGCTTCCCTGATGCGGGGGGTGTTGGTTTGCACCTCCAGCCCGTCGCTCACCGGGTAGGTGCAGGATGTGTCCACCGTCACCCTCCCGTTTTTCCCGATCTCCACCACGCAGAGGCGGCAGGCGCCATAGGGCTTGAGCGCGTCATTCGAACACAGCGTGGGTATCTCAATGTCATTGACCCGCGCCGCCTGAAGGATGGTCATGCCCTCCGCTGCCTTTATCTTCCTTCCATTTATCTTTAAGCTCACCATAAATATCATCCTCTCTCGTATCGCTACGCCGTTTATGACCTTACGCTTTCTTCCTGAGCAGTTTGCCTTCGATCACCTGCGGGAAATGGTTGAGCACCGATATAAAGGGCACCGCTGCGGTTTTGCCCAGGGCGCAGGCGCCGGTATCCGACAGTGCTGATGCCAGGCGCTTGACCAGGGCGATGTGCTCGCTTGTTCCCTGCCCTTCCATCACATCAGTGATGATCTGCTGGAGCCGCTTGGTGCCTTCCCTGCAGATGCTGCACTTTCCACAGGACTCGTCGGCAAAAAAGTCGGTGAAAAATTTTGCCATCTCCAGCAGGTCAGTATCCTCATCCATGACCACCAGCCCGCCCGAACCCAGCAGGCTTCCTTCCTTGGCCAGGCGATCGTAGTCAAGCTTGATCTTCAGCAGTTTGGCCGGCAGAATGCCGCCTGACGGGCCTCCCGCCTGGAAACCTTTTATCTTCTTTCCGTTGGCGGCGCCGCCGCCGAAGGTTTCAATGATCTCCCCGATCTCCATGCCCAGCGGGACCTCCACCCAGCAGCTCCTGGCCACATGCCCGGACAGGGCCACGATTTTCGTGCCGGTGCTGCCCGGCGTGCCGATGCCCGCGTACCGCTTCCCCGCCCCCGGCGATAATGGCGGGAATGGTTGCCAGGGTCTCGAGATTGTTGACCACGGTGGGCTTGTTGAAAAGCCCGCTCTCCGCGGGATACGGGGGCCGCGGTCTCGGCTCGCCGAACGAGCCTTCCAGCGCGTTGAGCAGCGCCGTTTCCTCGCCGCACACGTACGCGCCTCCTCCCCGCTTCACCCGCAGGGAGAAAGAAAATCCCGAACCCGCTATATTGCTCCCGATAAGTCCCAGGGCTTCCGCCCCCTCGATGGCCCGGGTGAGCCGCTCGTGGGCCACCTGGTACCGGTCATTCAAATAAATGTAGCCTTCCGATGCACCCACCGCGTAGCCGGCGATGGCCATCCCCTCTATGACCGCGTGGGGATCCGATTCCAGAAAGCTCCGGTGCATGCCGATTTCGGGATCGCCTTCGCTGCCGTTGGCGACAATGTACTTGGCATCCCCGGCCGCCTGACGGCATGCCTGCAGCTTAATGCCCGCCGGGAATCCGGCGCCGCCCCGGCCGCGGAGCTTGGACACGGTTACTTCCCTGATGACCTCATCCGGGCTCATGGAGGTAACGGCTTTCAGCAGCGCCTGGTAGCCGCCCAGCGCGCAGTATTCCTCAACCTGCTCCGGGCTGACCGTTCCGGCGTTTTTGCTGATGAGCTTCATCTGCTTTTTGAAAAAATCAAGCTTCCCGCATTCTTTGAGCGCGGCCGCGTCCTTGGGGACCTTCGCCCCGGCATATTTGATCGATGCACCGCCTTCCGCGGTTAACCGGTCCATCCTCATCAGGGCCAGATCCTTGACCACGCCTCCCTTTGCCACCGAGGCCACCAGGTCAGGAACCCGTTCCACGCTCACCCGGCCATAGGTGATGCGCGGCTTTCCCGGGCAGATCACTTCAACAATGGGTTCGGCATAGCAAAGGCCGTTGCACCCCACCACCACCAGGTCAGCCTTGGCTTTCTGCTTCTTGATCTCATACTTCAGGGCTTCAAAAATCTTCCCCGCGCCCTTGGCCAATCCGCAGGTTGCCATGCCGACGGTAATCCGGGCACGCGCCGGCGCCAGCATGCTGAGCCCCTTCTTTTGTATCGCGTTCAGGTCAAGCGGTTTATCCTGTTTCATAGACTCCCCTTTATCATTCACCTAACATTTCTGAAATCTTGGCATGGGCATCATCACCGCTGTACATTTCACCGTTCACCAGCACCGCGGGCGAAAGGTCGCAGCAGCCCAGGCATCTCACCTTTTCCAAGTTAATGTCCGCGTCCGGCGAGGCCGCTTTCTCCTCAAGCTTTTTCAGCATTGAAGCGCTGCCCTTGAGGTGGCACCCCGTGCCGTCACAGACGCTCACCGTGTATTTCCTGGGCAAATCGGTTGGGAACGCCGTGAATGAGGTCACCAGCCGGTAGAGGGTGCTCATGAACACATTTTTCTTCTGGCTCACCACCCGCAGCGCCTCTTCCGGCACATGGCCGAACTTGGCCTTCAGGGCGTGAAGTATGGCGGGGACGGATTCCTGGCCGCCGGGATATGAAGCCACGATGCCTTCAACCAGGCTTATGTCAACACCCCCCATGGTGGCGAAACCCTTGAGGATGTTGGACTTGAACGGCTCGGGCACGATTTCATTGACGATCTCCACAACCTGGGCTTCCTGGTAGGCACCGCCCTTCGCCTTCTGCCCGAGTATATCCATCAGTTTCACCCGGAACACATCCTGCAGCGATTCCGGCACCTCCTTGATCATGAGCTCAAACATGGCCTTGCTGCTGCCCGCCCATGAGCCCGGGGCCGCAGCCTGGGGCGCTTGAGCAGTCGCAGGAGACGAAGCCTTTTTTTGTGAGCTCTTCTTTGCGCCTGGTTTCATCCTCGTACTCTTAGACATTACCTGCTCCTTTCAACGATATCCCGAAGCCGGGACACTCATCTTACGCAACCGCGTCGAGATACTGCTGTATCATGCCTTCCAGATGTTTATACGCACGGTCAACCGATGCCTGCGCCTCGGCCATTTCCCCCTCGCTCAGCTTTTCAAACCGCCCCTGCGCCTTGAGATAGTCGGCAAGCGGCCTGGGCTTCCCCGTCTTCACCGTGAGGCCGTACGCGCCCGCGCCCGCTTCATACAGGGGGAATGCCCGGCTTTCCACCGCCAGCCGCCCCAGTTTCACCGTGAAATCCGCGTCAAACTTCCAGCCCGGCGGGCAGGGACAGAGCACGTGCACATAGGCGTCGGCAGTGCTTTTGAAGGCCCGCTTCATCTTGTCGTACAGGTCAAAGGGATAGCTGGGACAGGCCGTGGCCACATAGCTGAAACCCTGTGACGCGGCGAGCTGGGGCATGGGTTTCTCAAGCAGGTCGGCGAGAGATCCGCCCGCTTCGTTATCGCAGCAGATCACCAGCTTCCCCCGGGCCTTGGGAATGGTCAAAAAGGTGACATCGGTTGCGCCCGTTCCAAAGAGCCCGGAACCGGCAGCGCCGGCCTTTCCATGCTCTGCTGACGCCCAGGCCCCCTTTTCAATGCTCATGCCCAGGGCCTTGTATGTCTGGCGGATGGCCAGCGCCAGCCCGCAGCCCGGGCATGCCTGGTTCAGCTCAGGGCTGAAGTATTCCTTGCAAGGCAGGAAATTAGAAACATAGAGACTGTACTTATCCATTGTCATTCCTCCTTGAACATGCTGATGGCCCCGAACCAGCATTCCCGGTGGCATATGCCGCAGCCCTTGCACTTGTCGGTATCAGCTTCAAAATAACCCTCCTGATTGCGGAACACCGCGCCGTCGGGACAGTACACAAAACAGAGCCCGCAGCGGATGCACTTGTCCTTGTCCCACTCCGGCGTCCACTCCCGCGCGTCTCCCGGCCGAAATGGCATGCCCCGGCCCTGATCAAGCAACGAGCAGCTGATCATCTTTTTCTGAAATCCCGCAGTCGATTCCAAAATCACATCTCCTTTGCAAAAAGTTTACCTGCACTAACCATGAACCATGTTCATAATCGCCGTGACCGCAAACCTACACCTCTGACGGCGCCTTCACCGGGCAGACTTTCACGCATGTCCGGCACTCCAGGCAGAGCTGCACATCCACGAATGCGCGGTCCTTGACAAAACAGATGGCCGTCCGGGGGCAGAGATCCACGCACCCGCCGCACCCAACACACTTTTCCCTGTCAATGCGAATCACCCTGTGTCTCCTTTAAGCGCCGTGCCTGCTTTTCATCAGGTTTCGGCACTGCAATCCGGTTATGCGCCCGCTCCCGGGCGCAAAAAAAAACTAAGATGGTATCTATAATATTTTTGTTCCGCGGCTGTCAAGCTTTTTTCACTTTTTTGCTGCAGCTGCATACCGCCGCGGATCACGCACCCGGGTGAGACGAAAAAGGCCGTTTCGCATAAGCAAAACAGCCCCCCCTACCCTCATGTGGCTCAGCAGAAAAAAGTGGTGGCGGTGCAGGGACTTGAACCCCGGACACTGCGGATATGAGCCGCATGCTCTAACCACCTGAGCTACACCGCCGTATTTCAACGAATTGCCATGATACCTCACGCCTCTCCGCTCCCGCAGACGTGCTCAATCCCCGGCAGACGGTTCATTCGTCTTCGGTTGCGGTTCGGCGGCGTCCTGAAGATCATCAACTGACTTATCATAAGCCGGGTTTTCAGGGGGGGCTTTAATGTCGCCCTTCTTCTTAAACAGAAGGTCCCTTATTCTTCCCTCCCGTTCTCCCTTCTCACCAACAGCTTCGCCGCTGCCCGCTTCCTGCCCGGCCTCCCCCTCATGGTCACTGCCGGCGGCTGCTTCCCCCGGTTCATCAGGTTTGACCGCATCGGAGCTTTCCATCGGGGGTTCGGGGCCTGCCGCCGACTCTGGCGCAGGGCCTGCCTTCCCCTCCCCCTCTGACACCTTCGGCTCTTCCGCGGGCGACAGCGGGGGGCTGTCTTCTTCCCGGTCCATCAGACCGTCAGCCGCCGCATCCCTCACCTCCTGGGCGATGAGCTGCAGACGGGGTATCACCTCGTCCTGCCCCAGGGTTTGCGAAAATACCGGCACGGGGGGCCCCGTACCCGAGACGGCAAGCATGTTGACAGCGATGATCAGGTCGTTCCCCATCGTCGCTGCGCTGCCGAAAAGCACGTAATCAGCCCCGAGCGACTTTCCCACCCCCCGCACCTTTTCCAGCGACGGGGTTTCCCGGCCGGCACCGGCATATTTTGCTTGTACCGCGGCCTGCTCAATAACCGCCAGGCCGGAGCCGGAAGCGACACGCGAGGCTATCATGTCCCTCAGGCCTTCGGCAATATAACCTATATTCTCCTGCCCGCCGGTGGTCAGGGGAAGAATGGCTATCTTTTGCTGCGGCTTCTGCCCGGCATGCAGGGGCATCGCCCTTCCGCAGAGGGCAGCGCTTAAGCACAAGAGAAGGGCACAAGAAGATGCTTTCATAAATAAAACGCTCCTTACGCTCAGGAGCACGCTACGGGTGCTTTGTTTAATTGTTTACATTGCGCCAATAATTTTTTATTATTATATCGCCTTGCAATTGTCAATAAAAAACAGCCCGCGCGCGGATGCGCACGCCCAACGCCGGCGGTCCAACCAGCATGTCCCTTGTCTGCATAGAAAAAATAAATCAGTCCCTGTCTGCCGCCGTGGAGCTGCTGCTGAGTCGTGCAGGCCTTCCTGACAGCCTGAGCGGTGAGTCAATTCTGCTCAAGCCCAACCTGTTTGAGCCCCTTGCCTACACCACCGGGCAGACTACCAGCCCTCTCCTGGTAGAGGCGGTGATACACTGCTGCCATCGGCGGGGGGCGCGTGCGGTAACGGTGGGAGAAGGGCCAAGCTACTTTACCGCTGACCATGCGCTCAGGGAATGCTTTACCACAACAGGCATCTCGGAGGTCTGCGAACGCAGCAGCGCCTCCTGGGTGCTTTTTGATGAACACCCCTACCGTACCTTCAAGGACGCTTCCCCCGACCTGCCTGCCGAATTCAAAATTTCAGAGCATGCCTTCCTGCATGACCGGATCATTAACCTTCCCGTCCCAAAAACGCACTACCTGACCACCGTATCCATCGCCATGAAGAACCTCAAAGGATTTGTGAAGCGGGAGGACAAGCCGCTGTTTCATCGCGTTGGCCTCGACGGCGCGGTCGTCGCCCTCAACACCATCATCAGGCCGTTCATGAACGTGGTGGACTTTACCACCCAGCCCGGGCAGAAGGCATCCTTTGTCCTGGCAGGAAGAGATATCGTGGCCGCGGACAGCGTCAGCACCGCGCTCATGGGTTTAAGCCCCGGGGAGATAAAAACGGTCCGGCTGGCATTCCACGCGGGATTGGGAGAGATGCGTCTTGCGGAGATCGATATCAGAGGGGATGATATCAAGGGACTGAAGATGCATTATGAGCTTCCCTCAGAGTGGCTCGGGAAGACATTCCCCGATCTTACAATCCGGGGGGAGGATACAGCCTGCAGCGGATGCATCATTCCCCTGTTTTCAGCCCTCCGCCAGCTGGCTCAGGAAAACCGGGTGTTCAAACATCCCCTTACCGTTGCGCTGGGTACAACCCCGGTCACCGCAGGCGGAGCGATGATCACCATCGGAGAGTGCGCGTCAAACAGCGCGGAGACTGAACCCCGGGTCGGCGGATGTCCCCCGGACCGGGAGGACATGATGAAGGCCTTACGGGAATTGACCCGGCAAGGGGCTGAGATGCTCACGCAGGGACATGAATATTTTTTCAAATATTAAAGGCGACCGGCCGGTCGCCCCTACAAACAATCTTTATTTTCATGTAAACCCCCATGGCCTTGGGGGGCACCACCATGCATGAAAATTGTCAATTGCCCGCTCCCGACCGGGGGAGGGGTTACGGTGAGCGCGTCCCCCAATAAGCTATTTTCTAACCGAAATTACTACTTCTGCGAAAATCCTAATTTCTCAATCAGCGATCCCTGCATGAAACTTTCCCGCAGGCCTGCAATGATCTTCTTAAACTCAGGCGAGGCTTCCCGTTCAAACAATGCCAGCATCGCATCAGCATGGGCACGCGTACCGCTTTCGATGACGGCCCGTTCTCCCCTGAGCCGGGACTGTATTGCGGGCAGTGCTTCTTTAACCAGGCTGTACGCTGCTACCCTCGCCCGCGGGTTGAAGAAGGAGATCACCAGCGCTTCAACGGCATGGGGAGAATAATAAATATCGATCAACTGTCTCCCCTCAGGAGTCGCGGCGAGCACCTCGTCCCGAACCCTTCGCAAGGCACCCATATCCGCCCCCGTCAACGGCAGCGCAAGGGAAGTAAAACAGGGAAATGGCGGCTCGGCCGTTGCGGTGGTAAAGCTCCAGATGTCACTGTGGACTGGCGTGCTTTGGCTGTATTCATCGACCACACGCACCTTCCAGTAATAGGTCGTGTCGGGGCTGAGCTGGCCGCTTCCCCGGTTCGGGTCACAGTAGGGAACACGCAGATTGTCGCAGACGAGCGCGCTGAAGCTTTCCTCCTCAACCTGCGCAGGATCCTGGGAAAAATAGACGCTCTGACGAATGATCCCCTCCACGCGCTCCCGGGATTCACTTTCCCACCACGCAAGTGTGGCAAAGAGGGACTGATCCGAAGCTCCATCCTCAGGCGTAGGATAACTTGGATTGGGAGACTGCGCGTGAACGGAATTCATAAAAAGCAGTACAATGAACAGAGCGCTCACAACTACGCCACCATGGCTTTTACCCACTGTTCCTCACCTCACCTATAGTGTTAATTGCGTTGCGTGACATGAAAGGTGCCCCACTCCTGCGATTGTCCTTCCATGCCCTTCGCATGTCATTCGGAGCCCTTCGTTTGCCCGCAGGGCAGGATCCGCGAAGCGTCTCATCACCGGTGCATCCCGGTCAAAAGGACTCCACCTGCACCTGTTCTTCGGAAGAATAACATGAAAACTTTAACCTGCTTATGGCCGGGCGCAGGGTGTATGATCGCCTTAAGACTCGTCGCGGGGGAATGAGAATGATTTTCACGGAAAACAAGACGGGGCTGCTGTTAAAATAAAAACTGCTTTTATTCCCGCCGCATCTATGATAGAAGAAGTCCATGTAATACCATGGCGTTTGGGGATGTGCTGTCGCCAGGCCCGCAATACTTCAAGGAGTTAAGCATGAAAATTGTCATTACCGGCGGGGCGGGCTTTATCGCCTCCCACGTTGCAGATCTGCTGATAGAAAACGGTCATGCCGTAGTCATCGTCGACGACCTTTCTAACGGCAAGAGGGAAAATATAAATCCCCGTGCCGCCTTCTACCATGTAAGCATCCTCGACCAAGCGCTTGTCGGCATCATCAGGGAAGAAAAACCCGAAGTGGTGATCCACCACGCGGCCCAGATCTCGGTGAGAGATTCAGTCAAAGATCCCCTGCGCGATATGGAAATAAATATTAAAGGTTCCCTCATGCTGCTTGAGCACTGTAAGGACTATCAGGTTAAAAAGATTATTTTTTCATCCACCGGCGGGGCGCTGTACGGGGAACAGGACTATTTCCCCGCGGATGAAAATCACCCCACCCGTCCGCTCAGCCCTTACGCCATCGCCAAGCTGAGCGTGGAGAAATACCTTTTCTTTTATTTTTCCACCCACCGTCTTCCCTACACGGTACTCCGCTATGCCAATGTCTATGGCCCGCGGCAGGATCCCTTCGGCGAGGCCGGGGTTGTGGCCATATTCTGTCAGCGCATGCTGAAGGGCGATCAGCCGGTCATTAATGGAGACGGCAATCAGACCAGGGATTTTGTCTACGTGGGTGATGTTGCCCGGGCCAATCTGCTGGCATTACAGCATGAGGTGACCGGTGAAATAAATATCGGCACCGGCGTAGAGACATCCATCAATACCATTTTCAATGAGATCAGATCATTAGTGGCTCCCGGCACCCCCGAGGTGCACGGACCGGCCATGCCCGGCGAGCAGCTGCGCAGCGTCCTCTCCTACAAAAGGCCCGTGCCGTTCTGGGCTGGGCGCCGACCATGCCACTCACCGAAGGGCTCAGGCACACGGTTGATTTTTTCAAGAGTCGGCAATAAACCTCCCGCCAATCTTTTCTCCCCGGGGCACTCAATCCTTATCGTCTCACCGGACCGGCTCACGGTTGTATACTCATTTTTTTCATTCATTGCACTTTTATATACCAGGTAGCCATACTATCGGGGCGTATCATTGATGCGCACGAGGATTATGCTTCCGGCAGCCGCGTGCCGCCTGGCACAGAGCTTGCAAATATATTTATGCATCATTGTTCGGGATATGTCTGGATCGTAAGCGGTGAAAGAGACTGCGCACGGCCGGCGGGCACCATGCTGAGGCTTAGGCTGTGTATAGGTCAGGGAGGGGCATTGTCATGGAACTCACTACCGATATCGTACTCGAAATCCCGCTGTGGCAGATGGTGGTACTGATCATTATTATGATATCCTGCCTGGGCTTTAAAAAATATGCCGCCGGGCTGTTAGCCGCCATACTTTTTGCCATGTACTGGGGATACGTGTACAACTATGATAAGTTCGTCCACCAGTCATTCCAGTTCAACTACGCGGCATTGTTTTTTTTCATCACCGGGGCGATCAATGCCCTGATCGTCATCGCTTTATCCATCTGCGCGTTTTCCATTGACGAATGATTGACGGGTGCCCGCCGCTGCCTGTCGTCACAGCCGCAAATTGAATTCACTGATCAACCGGGAGAGATAGGTGCGCTGAATCCCCATGATATCGGCAGCCTTTTTCCGGTTGCCGTGGGTGTAGGCCAGGGTCTTGGTCAAAAACTCCTTTTTGAAAATATCCTGAGCCTCTTTCAGGGTCATCCCCACCTCCACCCCGCTCTGCAGTCCTGAATCGGTTTTGCCGATGGGCAGGTCCGCAACGCCGATCTTTTCCCCGTCGCCCATCACCACCGCCCGCTCGATGGCATTTTCAAGCTCGCGCACATTCCCCGGCCAGTCGTAGCTCAAAATTGCCTTCATGGCTTCCGATGAGAACTCCAGCTTGCGCAGGCCCCGCTCGCTGGTATACTTGCGCAGGAAGTAGTGCGCCAGCACGCCAATGTCCTCCCGGCGCTCCCGGAGCGGAGGAATCTTCAACTGGATCACGTTGAGCCGGTAAAACAGGTCCTCGCGGAACTTGCCTTCCCTGGTCATCTTATTTAACTGCTTGTTGGTCGCGGAGACAACCCTGACATCAACGGTTATGGGCACGGAGCTGCCGATGCGGTTGAAGCTGCCTTCCTGGAGGACCCGCAGCAGCTTCACCTGCATGGTCTGGCTCATCTCGCCGATTTCGTCGAGGAATATGGTGCCGCCGTCGGCGGTCTCAAACAGCCCGATCTTCTTGTAGAGCGCGCCGGTGAAGGAACCCTTTTCATGGCCGAAGAGCTCGGCCTCCAAAAGGGTTTCGGGAAGGGCGCCGCAGTTGACAATCACGAAGGGCTGGTCCCGGCGCTGCCCGGACCGGTGGATCAGGCGCGCCAGCAGCTCCTTGCCCGTCCCGCTCTCCCCTTCAATCAAGACGGTGGTCTTGGAATTGGCCACCTTGAGGGCGTCGGTAATCACCTTCTGTATCTCCTTGCTCTCTCCCACAATCCGGTATTTCATCTCCAGCTGATTTTTGAGGCCTGCATTTTCATCAATGACCTTGCGATACTCCTTTGCCTTGACGATGGCCAGCGCCGCCAGGTTGGCAAAGGCCTCCAGCATTTCCATGTCCTCCCGCCGGATGGGATTGCCGTCCTCCCGGTCAATAATTTCAACCACGCCGATCACTTCCTCACCGATCTTCATGGGGACGCAGGCAATGGATGTGGTATCAAAGCCGATGGACTCGCTTATCTTCTTATCCCACAGGGCATCCGTGCTGACATCCTCCACCAGCAGCGGCTTGCCCGTTTTTGCCACGTATCCCGCGATGCCTTCACCCAGGCCGACTTCAAATTTCTTCACGTCATCGCTCTTTTCCCCGGTGGCGACCTGGAAGTAGAGCGTATCGGTTTTTTTATCAAGCAGCAGCAGCGAACTGGCCCGGGCTTTCATCACCTCGGTGGCGGATTCAATGATCATTCCCAGCAGGTGGTCCAGGTCAAAAACCGAGGTCACCAGGGATGAAATATTGGAAATAAATTGCAGCCTGGGATCGTTAAACTTGTTCTTCCCTTTCATGTGCTCCCCTTGGCAAGCTTCCAAAGCCTGAGGTCAGGACGTCAACTGCAGCCGTTTGATTAAAGAAGTAACCGGGTAAGGCGGCGTATGCATGGTCAGGAAATGGTATTATATTGTGCACTCACTGTTATCGACAGCATGGGGTTAATACTTTAATGCTTTCGGGGTGTGCACTTTATTAGAACCGGATGGGGGGTGTGGGAAGGACTGAATTCCCTTTCACCGACCGGCATCCCCGCGAAAGCGGGGATCCGGTATGGGATTCGAATGTAGGGGCGACCGGCCGGTCGCCCCTACAACGCAGACCTTATTTTCGTATTAAAACAGCCGGTTTTGCTAAAGTTATTTATGGAGTCTCCGATACAATTAGGTAGCATGCATGCCGGAACCGGCCCATGAAAGTGTACCGGCGTCCGGCCGCGAACCATACAAGAGGCCATTTGCACAGACCATCTGTAAGAAACTGCCTATGCTCTTAACCACGCTTCTGACCGAGATAAAGCAAAAAAACGCATCGGACCTGCACATCCGTTCCATGCTGCCTCCCATCATGCGCATCGACGGCAACCTCTGCCGGGGCGACCATTCCCCGTTGTCCAGCGAAGAAATTGATGCCATGGCGGAAACCATTTTGAATGACAACCTGAAAAAGAAATTTCAGCAAAAATTTTCCATCGACACGGCGTATTCCGTTCCGGGCGTGGGCAGGTTCAGGGTGAACATCTTCCGCCAGCGCGGCACCACCTCGCTGGTCTTCAGGAATATACCCTTTGATATCCCGACCATCGAGTCCCTCAATCTTCCCCAGGTAATAAAAAACTTCTGCACCAAGCCCCAGGGGCTGGTGATCGTCACCGGGCCGACCGGCTGCGGAAAATCATCAACCCTGGCCGCCATGGTCCAGCTTATCAATCAAACCAACAGCCTGCACATCGTCACCATCGAAGATCCCATCGAGTACCTCTTTAAAAACGAGAACTCCATCATCAGCCAGCGGGAAGTGGGAATCGACACCCCGAGCTTTGCCCACGCCCTCAAGGACGCGCTCAGGCAGGACCCCGATGTCATCCTCATCGGGGAGATGCGGGACATTGAAACCACCTCCATCGCCATGAATGCCGCGGAAACCGGGCATCTCATCTTCAGCACCATGCACGCCAACAACACCTATGAGGCGGTTTCCCGCATCATCGACATATTCCCCAACGATCAGCAAAACCAGGTCAAGCTTCAGCTGGCCAGCGTGCTCATCGGCGCCATCTCCCAGAGGCTGATTAACCGGGTGGACGCGGCGGGAAGAATCCCCGCGGTGGAGATACTCATCGCCACCGCCGCCATAAAAAAAATGATCGCCCACAACCAGTACAAGGAAATACTGGAGCAGATTGAAAAATCGGTGGTCCACTACGGCATGCAGTCGCTTGAGCAGTCCCTGCTGGCGCTGCTTGCCAACAAGATGATCAATCTTGACGAGGCGCTCAGCTCCACCCTGCGGCAGAGCGAGTTCGACCTCATGCGCGAGCAGCTGGGCATCGACGAACTGGGCGGCATCCGCTCCGCCAATTAACGGTATTGCGAGATCACCGCGGTACGGAGAAAAACCATGGCACAGGAATCCTACGCTGACTTCTCAATCATTCAGAAATACCTTGACCAGAAACGATATTACGATGAGGCCATGAAAAGCCACCAGTCCAAAGTGGCGGAGCTGGAAAACATCATCAGCGGTCTGAAAGAGGAGCTGCAGGCCCGGGACCAGGCGCTCAAGCAGCTGCTTGAGCAGGCGGGCACATACGAGGCCACCATTAAGGAAAGGGAAAAATCGATGCAGGAATTGACCCTCACCGTTCACCGGCTCAAGAAGCAGATGGACGGGGGAATGCCCGGCAATGGAGGCCAGAACGGCGAGGAGCAGAAGGTCAAATTCGGCTTCATGAAAAAATAAGGGGCGGCCCGCGGCTGCCCCCGTCTGCATATCCCATCATCTTCCATCACCGCGAAGTCTTCTCAGATGCCTTCCTTCGCCAGCTCCTCAAGCAGGCCGCGCTGATGCCTGTCGAACCTGGCGGGGACCTTCACCACCATCCGCACGTAGAGATCGCCCTTTCCCTTTCCCTGAAAGTGGGGAAGACCGTATCCCCGCAACCTGATCCTGCTGTGGCTTTGCGTGCCTGCCGGGACTTTCACCTTCCGCGTCGCGCCTTCCAGGGTGGGCACCTCTATGGTGGACCCCAGTGCCGCCTGGGTGAACTGAATCTCCTTGTCACAATAGAGATCGCTCCCCTCCCGCTTGAAGAGGGGATGATCGAGCACGGTTATCCTGATATACAAATCGCCGTGCTGGCCCCCCTCCGATCCGCGCTGTCCCTTACCCGCGATTCTCAGCTTTTTCCCGGTGCTGATGCCGGGGGGAATCTTGATGTTCACCCTGTTCAGGGTTTCGTCTTCGTCCCGGAAGGCGATCTGCTTGGAGGTGCCGGCGGCGGCCTCCTCCAGGGTTATGGACAGGTCGTAGATGGCGTCCGCACCCTTCTGGGGCGGACTGTAGTAGCGGCCTCCCGCAGCTCCCGAAAAGGGGCCCCCGCCCGCGTCACGGCCGTATGCATTGAAGAAATCCTGGAAGTTGACCGTTTTCGACGTTCTCCTGCCTCCGCCGAAGAGGGTGCTGAAAATGTCCTCCGTCCCCAAGCCGGAATCCTTGAACAGGTCGCCGATATCAAAGCCTCTGAAAATGTCCTCCTGGCTGTAGCGGCGGTGAAATCCCGAGTATCCCACGGCATCATATTCCTGCTTCTTTTTCTTATCGCTGAGCACCGCGTAGGCCTCGCTCACCTCCTTGAACCGCTCCTCCGACTCCTTGTTGCCCTGATTCCTGTCCGGATGATACTTGAGGGCCTGCTTGCGATAGGCCTTCTTGATCTCTTCCTCCGAGGCGGTTTTTTTTACCCCCAGAATGTCGTAGTAATCTCTTTTTGCAGCCATGGCCTTCCGTTCAGTGTGAGTAAGATTGTTTAATGAGGCGGTCCAGGTACCCCTCCGGATCCCGCAATGCCTCGCGGCTGAGGGCAAACTGGTGAATGCCGTTCTTCTCCTGGATCAGCGTGAGCCCGCGCTGATAATTCTTCAGCAGCGCGCTTAAAAGCTCCTCCACGGCGGTTCCCTCCTCCAAAGAGCGCTTTATCAGGCTGTCTACCGCCCGGTCTTCAAACACGATCTTAATTCCGCATTCCTCAAAAAAGAGCTCCTCGTACTGCCTGACCTCCTCAATCAGCGAATGGATCTTTTCGAGCACGGCGGTCACCTCGGAGCCCTTCATCACCACCCGGTCGATCAGGAGCGAAAGCCGTGCACCCTTCAGCAGATCCCGCTGCTCCCGGGGAAAGCTGTTCTTCTGCCTGACAATGTGCTCCCGCAATTCCTTCTTTTCCTTGAGAACCGCCCTCCGGTACCGCTTCCTGTCGACGCTGCTCTCCCCCTGCTCCAACAGCGCCTGCAGTGATCCGGCGGGATCGTCCACCAGCGCCCTGGTCACCAGCAGTCGTTTGATGGAGGTCGAGGGAAGTTTCTTCTCAAACTTCATCAGCACGCCTTCCACCGCGCTGACCAGGCCCCGGGCACCGGTATTGTGTCCGCAGGCGCGCTCCGCAAGGGTGTAGAGGGCATCCTCCTCGAAGCGCAGATCGATGCCGTAGGACCGGAAATCCCGTTTTTTGGCGTTAATCACCGTGCTGTTGCGGTGCCTGAGTATGTGAAACAGGTCATCCACTTCCAGCCTGTCAAACACGGTGGCCACCGGCAGCCTGCCCACGAATTCCGATTCAAACCCGTAATTGATCAGGTCCTCCGGGGTCACCATTTTCAGATAGTCCGCGTCATTATCGCTCTTCCTAAGCTCCGCGCCGAATCCGATCCCCTGTCTGGCCACACGCTTTCTGATGGTCTCGCTCAGGCCGTTGAAGGCCCCGCTCACGATAAACAGGATGTCCCTGGTGTTGATGACCCGCTTCTCCTTCTTGCCCGTTTTGCGAAACTGCTCCATGGCCTCCATCTGCGACACCAGGTCGTGGGGAACCTTAAGGTCAACCTCGGTTTCCTCCATGGGCTTCAGCAGGCACCTCTGCACCCCGGTGCGTGATACGTCGATGCCGATGACCGTGCCGCCCGAGGCTATTTTATCTATTTCATCGATGTAAATGATCCCGCACTGGGCGAGCTCAATGTCGCCGTCCGCTTCGCGCACCAGGTCTCTCACCAGGTCCTCCACGTCGCCGCCCACGTACCCGGTTTCGCTGAACTTGGTGGCATCCCCCTTCACGAAGGGTACGCCGATCTTTTTGGCGATGAGCCTGATGAGGTAGGTTTTCCCCACACCCGTGGGACCGATCATGATGATGTTGTTCTTGATCATTCCCACCCGGTCGGAATTGTCCCGGCCCCGGCATGCCTCCCGGTACTGTATTCGTTTAAAGTGGGTGCAAATTTTGGTGGCCAGCACCTCCTTGGCATCGCCCTGTCTGACCACGAACTGGTCAAGATAGGCTTCCAGCTCTTCCGGCTTTAAATCAAAGGCTATTTTCCTTGACCGCGAGGGCGCTTCCCCCTCTCCATCAAGCACCCCTTCTTCCTTCAGCGGCATGGCCACCGGCGTGGCCAATTTGATCCGGTCGCCGTACTTCTTGGTGAGGTACTCGTTCAGCTCTTTTTCCAGTTCTTTCGGGTCGGGAAGTGTTCCAACCGCCATACGCATCCTTTCCAGGGAGCCTCTTACGTTCAGAGACCGCATTTCTTTGTTAATGCAACCTGCCTGTGCAGATCAGCATGAAGCATGAAAAATAATTAAATTTCTATTAAAAGAATAATAACACACTTGTCTCCCGGCCGCAAATAATTCCAGGGTCCTTGTCCGCGAGGGCGGCAAGGGCGATTAGGTATTGACAATGGGGCGCCTTTCATGCTTAATTGTACGGTCTGCATGCGTGCAATATAGAAGGCACGGCAGGATGGGGAAGGAATCTACAGGGGCTTACATCATTTACCACGATTTAACGGAAGGGAGAAGGATTCAGTAATGGCCCGATCAAAGTTCAAGCACAAAAGAAAAAGGCATAAATGCGATCTGAAACTGAAGCAAAGAAAGGTTCGCGATCGCGCCGCGGCGTCAAAACCGTCCCGGGAAGCAACGGCCTGAGTCAGGGCGCGAGGGAGGCAATCCTGTCGGCGGCAATGGTCAACAGCACCGATCCGTCTTTTTCGCCGGTCACCTTCCTGTAGTAATCAAGTGCTTTCGTCTTGTCATTCAGGGCTTCATAACATCGCGCCATGGCAACGTACAGCAGGTCCGGCAGCGCATTGGATTGCTCCTGCAGTGACCGCCCGTAGAATTCGACGGCCGTGGCGTAGTCCTGCTTCTCTTCATGGCAGTATCCCAATCCCTCGTACGCATACGATCGCAGGTAATTGCCCGGGCGGGAGCGTTTGATGAAGCGGGTATAGAAGTCAATTGCCTTGTCGTATTCCTTCAGGTGGTAGGAGCTCTCACCCAGGTAGAACAGGGCATGCACCCCCGAGTCGGTGCCCGGATACTTTTCCTCAATGGCGCTGAACTGCGTAAGTGCATCGCGGTACTTCCGGTCTGAAGGCCTGTCGGTTTCCGCCGGGCCCGGTGCCTGATAGAGCGCAACCGCCTGATTAAACGATGCCCGGGCATCCTGCTCTCTTCCCGCCCGGTAGTAGTACCAGACGACGGCGATCAGCACCAGCAGCAGCACCGCACCTGCGGCGGGCGCCAGCAACCGGTAGCGCGTCTTAACATAAGCCACGACCTGGCTTGAGGTGGAGATGAATTCATCGGGTTCATTGACGTCTTTGCGCTGCACTTTTATTTTTCTGGGCATGGACTCCTCTCTCGCACATGCGTTTACATATCTTTCGGATCATGCTGCCCCGCTTCACCGCACTTCCGCACCGCCGGGCAGGAGCCGGCATCCGACCTCCTTCCCGGTCCGCAACGCCCCCGGGGCAGCAAGCCTGCCGGCAGATGCTAACTGTACACAGTGCGTTTTCCTTTGTCAATCTTTTGTTGGAAGGCACCGCTGATGACGCAGCCTGAACCGTTTATTGATGCGCACGTGCACGGCTTTCTCAGGCCGGCAGACGGCGCCCTCTTCAAGCGCACCATCACCGCCCTCACCGCCCGCGGTCTTGAGAAAATCGTCATCACCGCGCTCCCCCTCCACAACTTCAGCTACGAGCTCAAGATCAGCCTGGCGCCCGACCACATCCGCCCCATCATCAGCGCCGCCAACAGCGATGAAACCGAGCTGCTCAATGCCTGGACGCGGGAATACGGCTTTGAGGAAACAATCGCGCCTTTCCTGGATGTGCGGTTTGTGACCGAACACCCCGGGCCGCTGCTGGACGCTCCCGGGGTCTCGGGGTGGGCGGGCATCAAGGGCGCGTATATCCCCGAAGCGGACAGGGTGCTCGCCATCCAGGGCATCCCCCAGGCACTGGGCATATCACAGGAGCGCTACCGACGCGTCCAGGGGGACATTTTCAGCTGCGCCCAGGAGCGCAACCTGCCCCTCCTCTACCACGTCAACCTTGCGGAGCATTTCGACTGGCTGCGCGAGATGCTCACCGCCTACCCCCGTCTCAGGATCTGCATTCCCCACCTGGGATACAGCCTGCGCAGGATTACGGAGCTGCTTGAACGCTTCCGGAACGCCTATACCGACCCTTCGTACCTCATCGCGGTGCTCAGGAAAAACAACCCCCGCTACTGCTCCTTTATTCAAGCCTTTCATACCCGCATCCTGTCAGGATCGGATGCCGTCCTGGTCTCAAACCCCGTAGAAGAAATCCTCTCCTACGCGCGCTATTTCAGCGAGCTTGCCGTGGAAGAGGAAATGAAGCGGCGGATTTTGCGGGAGAATGCCCGCTCCTTCCTGTCACCGCCCGGGTGAGGGTCAGACCTCAAGGAACGCTTTCATCCGCTCGAAGGTGTGCCGCCCGATGCCCGGAACCTCAAGCAGCGATTGGAGCCGCGGGAAGGCACCGTACCGCTCCCGGTAGCTCACAATGGCGCGGGCGGTTTTTTCTCCGATGCCCGGCACCAGCGCCAGCTCCTCAGCACCGGCCAGATTGATCGAAAAAGGTACACAATAGAGGAAACGCTTGTGGGGATCCATCAGCGTTACCGCGGTTGACCCGGGACCGGTTCCGATGGAAAGCAGCGAGCCGTTCACCGGCGCCGCACGCAGCACATCTTCCGGCACGAAGGCCCCGCTCTCCAGTCCGCCCGCTTCGCGTATCGCCGCGGCAAAGCCCGTTTGATTGAAAAAGCTGTACACTCCCGGCCGGGCCACCCCTCCGGCCAGCTCGATGACAAAGGGCGGGCGCTTGTGCCCCGCCTTCGTCGCGGGAGTAACTGACGCGGCGCCGCCGACCGGCAGACCGAAGCGGCACAAAAACAGGACCAGCACCGCAACCGCCATGCCGAACATGATCCGGCACTGCTCCCGGCTGAAACGGATCTTATCTGCGTTCATCCTTATAGAGCTTGTAGTTGACGCTGTCGGCCAGCGCCTGCCAGCTTGCCTCAATGATGTTTTCAGACACGCCGACGGTGCCCCAGGTGTGGGCGCCGTCTCCCGATTCCACCAGCACCCGCACGCGGGAGCCCGTGCCCTGACCCGAGGAGAGCACCCGCACCTTGTAATCGATAAGCGATGTCTGCTTGAGCTGGGGATAAAATTTTTCCAGCGCCTTGCGCAGGGCGTTGTCGAGCGCGTTCACCGGCCCGTTTCCCAGCGCGGCGGTGTGCTCGGTTCTGCCGCCGACCCTGACCATGATGGTCGCCTCGCAGAGGCTCTCATCGCCGGGCCGGCGCTCGTTGATGATCCGGAAGCCCACCAGCTCGAAATACTTCCGACGGGTGCCCAGCGCCTCCATCATCAGCAGCTCAAAGGATGCCTCGGCGCCTTCAAACTGATACCCCTGGTTTTCGAGGTGCTTCAGGCGCTCCATGATCTCCTGCACCACCGGGTCCTTGCTTGAAATGTTGATCTTGAACTCCCTGGCCTTCTGCAAAATGCTGCTTTTGCCCGAGAGGTCGGAGATTAAAACCCGCTGCACGTTGCCCACCAGGCCGGGAACGATATGCTCATAGGTCCGGGGCTTTCTGGTGATGGCGCTGACGTGGACGCCGCCCTTGTGGGCAAAGGCGCTTCTTCCCACATAGGGCTGGCGGCTGAGCGGCTGCAGGTTGGCCAGTTCATAGACAAAGCGTGACACCTCCTGCAGCCCGGCGAGCTGCCTGGCGGTGATGCAGGGCAGCTTGAGCTTCAGCACCAGGTTGGGTATGATGGAGCATAAATTGGCGTTGCCGCAGCGCTCGCCCATGCCGTTGATGGTTCCCTGGACCTGGCTGATGCCCAGCTGCACGGCGATGATGCTGTTGGCCACCGCCACTTCCGAGTCATTGTGGGTATGGATGCCGAGCGGGGTCCCCTTGAGATGGCCCTGCACCCCGCCGATGATGTCCCGCAGGCTGTCCGGCAGCGTGCCCCCGTTGGTATCGCAGAGGACAACGCAATCCGCCCCGGCCGCGGCCGCCGCCTGGGCGGTCTTGAGGGCGTATGCGCGATTCGCGGCAAAGCCGTCAAAGAAGTGCTCCGCGTCAAAAAATACCGTGGCGCACTGCCGCTTGAGGTAGGCGACGGTATCGGTTATGAGGCGCAGGTTTTCCGCGAGGCTGATGTGCAGGGCGTCCTTTACATGAATGTCCCAGCTTTTCCCGAACACGGTCACCGCTCCGGTGCGGGCCTTGACCAGCGCCTTCAGGTTGTGGTCTTCCTCCGGCGGGGTGCCGGCCTTTGCGGTGCTGCCGAAGGCGACGATGGTGGCGTGCTTGAGGGAAAGGTCGCGCGCCTGCTTGAAGAACTCTGCATCCTTGGGATTGGACCCCGGCCATCCTCCTTCGATGTAATGGATGCCCAGCTCATCAATCTTCCTGGCAATGCGCAGCTTGTCCTCGACGGTAAAGGCGATATCCTCGGCCTGAGAGCCGTCCCGCAAGGTTGTGTCGTACAGTGTTACGTCCCGCATGTGATTTCTCCGATCGGATGAGGTGACGCACTACCCTGCCGCAGTTTCCGGCTTCCCGCCCAGGCCGAAGGCATCATGGAGCACCCGCACCGCCAGCTCGGTATACTTTGCGTCCACCACGCAGGAAATCTTAATCTCCGAGGTGCTGATCATCATGATATTGATCCCCTCCCCTGCCAGCACCTCGAACATCCTGGCGGCAACGCCCGCGTGGCTGCGCATGCCCACGCCCACGATGGAAACCTTGGCAATATCCTTGTTGCACTGCACGTCGGCGGCGCCTATATCCCTGGCGACCTTCCTGACCACCTCCAGGGCCCGGTTCACCTCGGTTTCGGGAACGGTGAAGGTGAGATCGGTACACCCGTCCTCGCTCACGTTCTGGATGATCATGTCCACGTTGATGGAGGCCCGGGAGATGGGCGTAAAAATCCTTGAGGCGGTCCCGGGCGTGTCGGGCACCTTCACGATGGTAATTTTGGCCTCATTCCTGTCATAGGTGACACCCGACACAAGAACTTTTTCCATGATTGCATCCTCCTTGGTGACTAGGGTTCCGTCATTTTCAGTAAAGCTGGACCGGACATGTATGGGAATGGAATATTTCTTGGCAAACTCCACCGAGCGGGTGTGCAGCACCTTCGCGCCCAGGCTGGCCATCTCCAGCATTTCATCATAGGATATGCGCTCCAGCTTTCGGGCGTGCGGACATATGGAAGGATCGGTGGTATACACCCCCTCCACGTCGGTATAGATCTCGCACACATCGGCCTTGAGCACGCCGGCCAGCGCCACCGCCGTGGTATCGGATCCCCCCCTGCCCAGGGTGGTAATGTTGCCCCCCTCATCAATCCCCTGAAACCCCGCGACCACCACGATGCTTCCCTTTTTCAGCGCCCCGGCTATCGCCCCGGTGTCAATGCTCTCGATGCGCGCCTTGGTAAAATCGCTGTCGGTGATAATCCTCACCTGAAAGCCCAGCAGGGAGACGGCGTGATAGCCGAGGGACTGTATGGCCATGGCCAGCAGGGCAACGGAAATCTGCTCGCCGGTGGAAACCATCACGTCATATTCCCGCCCGTCCGGTTTATCCGCCATCTCCTTTGCCAGCCTGATCAGGCGGTCCGTTTCTCCCGCCATGGCGGAAACCACCACCACCAAGTCATGGCCCGCCTTTCTCGTCCCCACGACCTTACCGGCCACGTTCCGTATCCGCTCGATGGAACCAACCGATGTACCCCCGAACTTTTGAACAATCAGCGCCACTGTGATATCCTCCTTATCTTTCTATCGCTTCATCGGGGCCGGGGCCGTACGCCAGCCTCCGCCCATCAGTCTTCCGCAGGCCGGGCACGGTCTCAATGACCTTCCATGCCCGGCAGCATCTTTTGGAGTGCCCGCACCAGCCGGGCGGAACGATCGCCCGTTGCCGATACCGCCGCCCTCCGCGTGGTTTCATCCAGGTATGCCAGCCGGACCGTCAGGCGGTCACGGGGAAGCAGCGCCTCATGTTTATCGGCCCACTCGATCAGGGCAACGCCCGCTCCTCCCAGGTACTCCTCCAATCCGAGGCCCGCACAATCGGAAGGGCCCTCAATGCGGTAAAAGTCAAGATGGTAGAGCGGCACCCTTCCCCGGTACTCGTTGATCAGGGTGAAGGTGGGGCTGGCAATATAGCTCTCCTCGGGTATGCCTGCACCCCGCGCGATACCCTGCGCCAGGGTGGTCTTGCCCGCGCCCAGCTCGCCGATCAATGCCACGACGTCGCCGGCCTCAAGCAGCGTCCCCAGCTTCCTGCCCCAGGCGGCCGTCTCATCGGGGCTGTGCGATACAATGCTGATCTGACATCCCATATCACGCCCTACAAACGTGCATCCATCGAAGCATACCCGGCGCCGAGGGATGCGGGAAGCCTGCGCTCCAGCAAGGACTTAAGCACGCGGGGCAGCACCCGGATCAGATCGCCGGCCGGGAACCCCTGCGGGCCCTCTTCGCATGCCAGCAGATCCCCGGCCATGCCGTGGCAGAAAACCGCCGCGCGCGCGCTGAGGGCGGCATCATACCCCTGCGCCATGAACCCCGCGATCATTCCGGTGAGCACGTCTCCCATACCGCCGGAGGCCATGCCCGCATTGCCGGTAAGATTGACGGCAACGGACCCGTCAGGTTCCGCAACCAGCGTGCGCGCCCCCTTGAGCACCAGGCAGCACCCGTAGCGCCTGGCGAAATCCCGTGCCGCCCCGGCCCGGTCACGCTGCACCTCACGCGCGCCCGATCCCGCCAAACGCGCCATCTCGCCGGGATGGGGGGTCAGCACCACCGGTGCCTTTGCCCGGCTGAGCACCTCCAGGCTGCCGCTCAGCGCATTCAGCCCGTCGGCATCGATGACCAGGGGGATGGTGCTTCGCTCAACAAGGCCATGGACCAGCTGTGCAGCCCCGGCCCGGGTGGAAATGCCCGGTCCCAGCGCCAGCACCGTCTTGCCCGCCATCAGTTTCATCACCGCTTCAAGACTGCCGGCTCCGAAGTAACCGGCTACTTCCCCGGGAACTGGCTCCGTCATCACCTCGGTCAGCTTCACCTCCATGATGCCGTTCAGGCTTTCCGGAACGGCCAGGGTTACCAGACCCGCGCCCGCGCCGGCAGCGCCCCCGCAGCAGAGTGCGGCCGCCCCTGTTTTACCGGGTGAGCCGGCCACCACCAGCACGTGCCCGCAATCGCCCTTGTGGGCCGCAGCCTCGCGCGGCCTGAGCATCCGGCAGGCATCGTCAAAGGTCAGCACCCGGTCCCTTATCCCTTCGGCTTCAACCAGAGCGGCAGGAATGCCGATGTCGATCACCCTCACCCGTCCGGCATAGTCCGCCCCGGGATGGACGCACAGTCCTGTCTTGGGCAGACCGAAGGTGACGGTACAAGCGGCCTTCACGCAGGTGCCCAGCACCTCGCCGGTATCGGCGTGCAGCCCCGAGGGCAGGTCAACCGACACGACAGGTATTCCCGTCCGGTTGATGTGGTTGATGACTTCCGCGGTCAGCCCGCCGACCTCACTGGAAAGCCCTGTTCCCAGGATGGCGTCGACGATCAGCCCGCAGGCTGAAAGCTCCGGCCGCGCCGCCCTCCAGGCATCCTGACCGGTGACTTCCCGGATGTCCGCCTTCATCCGCCGGAGAATGTCCAGGTTCATCCCGGCGTCACCCTTCAGCGCTTCGGGTGATGCGAGAAGAAACACCCGCACCTCGAGCCCGCGGTTGATGAGATACCGGGCGATGACAAAGCCGTCGCCGCCGTTGTTCCCCCTTCCCGCCACAACTGCCACCCTGTCCCCGGGAATGCGGGGATATTCCCGGAATATCTCGCCCGCAACGCCCCGGCCGGCATTTTCCATCAGCACCATGCCGGGGATGCCGGCCTCTTCGATGGTTTTGCGGTCCAGCCGTCGCATGATCTCCGCAGTGACAACCTTCATCCTTCCTCCGCAGAAAGGTGACCCGGGTTAGAAAAAGCCTCAGCCTCGCTGCCGCTCGGCCTTGCCCGGAGGCGTTTGTATAACCTCAACCATATCCTTCACTGCCTGCCGCATCCCTACCATGAGCGCCCGCGCAACGATACTGTGCCCGATGCTGAATTCCTCGATCTCAGCGACGCCCAGCAGCTTTTTAATATTGGTGTAATTTAATCCGTGGCCGGCATTGACACCCAGCCCCAGCCTGGAGGCGAGTGCCGCGGCCCGCCGAATTCTCTCCAGCTCCTGCTTCTGCCGGAGGGGAGTTTTTGCCTCAGCGAAGCTGCCGGTATGTATCTCGATGTAATCAGCCCCCGCCTTCTCCTTCGCCGCCTTTACCTGGCGCGGGTCCGGATCGACAAACAGGCTCACCGCGATACCGGCCTGCTGCAATGCCTTTACCGCCGGCCGCACCGATTTTCGGTGGGTGATTATATCAAGGCCGCCCTCCGTGGTCAGCTCCTGACGCTTTTCCGGCACCAGGGTGGCCATCTCCGGCTTGATCCGCCGGGCCTTGCTCACCATCTCCGGCACCGCCGCCATCTCCAGGTTCAGCCTGGTCCTGACCGTTTCGCGCAGCAGCTCCAGGTCCCTGTCCTGAATGTGCCTTCTGTCCTCGCGCAGGTGCACGATGATGCCGTCACAGCCCCCCAGCTCCGCCAGCGCTGCAGCCACCACCGGGTCGGGCTCGTCACCTTTCCTGGCCTGCCTTACGGTTGCGATATGGTCAACATTCACCATCAGTCCTGCCATGAAACCCCTTTCCCATTCAATGAAGACTATGTTGCAGTGTCATTGCGAGGGAGAGGAACGACCGAAGCAATCCCATGACTAATAAAAAATATGGAGATTGCCGCGCTCCCTGTGGTCGCTCGCAATGACCTTTCACAACAGTGAAGCATCCTCCGGCTATCGGGTGCTTGCACAATTACAAATTTCAAGCCGGTTCCTTGCTCAGCACCACCTCACAGCTGTCCGGTATGGACTCCAGCAGAGAGACCCCCTCGGGCAGCTTAACCACCGACTTCCGGCTGTAGGTCCCCGGCCTGCCATCCTTCATATCGATGGTGGCAATAATCCCGCCGGCGGCAACTGTCTCCTCCAGCTGGTAGGGATACTGTATGCGCACCTGGATGGTATCGGGCACGATGCTCGCCTTGTAACGGCTGTCGACCACTATCACCGGTATGCCGGACAGCACCTTCTCGCGAATCCGCGAATTAATCGTGACCGCCACCTGCACCTTCTTCCTGCCGGCCGACCGCGGGGGATCCAAATTGGTCGTGGCCAGGGGGACCTCCCGCGTGACCGATCGTGTCTCTCCGGAGATGTCCACCGGCCGGGTAAGCACTTTCTGAAACGATTCAGCCTCGCTTTCAGCCACGGTAACGTCAACCACGGGCGGGTCAACAGAGACCCCCTGCACCACATATCCCGAAGCGGGCTCTCCCGCAAGATCAACGGTCACCGGGACCCGCTTCGAAGTCAGCGCCTCCACGGTCAGCTCCACTTCGGCGGGGCTGATGCTGGTAATCCTGGTGCCGTTGGGCAGCGTGACGGCCTCGCTCAAATCACTGAAAACCATTTTGCCCGGCTTTGCCCCTTCAAGGTCCACCACCGCTTTGAGGCTGCTGGAAGACATGGTTGCCAGCAGGCTCCGCGAGCCGCTGACCCGCAAATTCACGCTGCGGGGCGACTGCCGGGTCACCACCATGTCGGGCGGTTTATTGATAAACTCCACGGGAACATCGGCGAAGGAGAACTCCGCCTTCTTCTCCCCCATCACGAAAAACCAGAGGGTGAGCGCCAGCAGGAGCGAAAAAAACTTTATCGCCCGGTTCCTGGTCAGTGAATCCCGTACAAGCACGCTCAGCTGCATGATTTTTACCTACGCCCGTTTCAGCATCACTTTCCCGGCGGGAAGCAGTTTCAGCAGGGTGTCCCGGAGCACCTGCTCGCTCAGGTTCAGCCTGATGGTACCGTCAAAGGCCAGGGCAATGGTGTTCCGCTCCTCCGAAATGATAATCACCACCGCGTCGGTCTCCTTGCAGAGGCTCAAGCCGCAGCGGTGCCGCGTCCCGAAGGTGCCGCTTATTTCTATGGACGCATCCAGGGGCAGGAGGCATCCTGCCGCGGCGATCCGTCCCTCCTGGATGATCACCGCCCCGTCATGGAGGGGCGACTCGGGCACAAATATGCTGACCAGGGTTTCCTGCTGCACGACGGCGTCAATGCGCACGCCCTTTTCAATGTAATCATTGAGGCCGGTTTTCCGCTCCAGCACGATCAGCGCGCCCACCTTCCGCTCCACCAGCTCCGCGCTGGCCCGCACCACTTCCTCAACCATCTCCACTTCCTGCAGCCTGCCGCCGCTGCCGCCGATGAAGGGATTTCTGCCCACGCGGCTCAGCGCCCGTCTGATATCCTCCTGGAAGATGACCACCACCACCAGAATGATGGAAGCGAGAAAATTATTGAGGATCCAGTGGAGGGTAAACAGCCCCATGCGATAGGATATGCCGTAGAGCCCGATCACCACCACCAGCCCGATGAGCATCTGGACCGCGCGGGTTCCCTTGATGAGCAGGATGATGCGATAAATGACATAGGTGACAATGAGGATATCAATGATATCCCAGAGGCGAAGATTTTGAATTATTTCCAGCACAGCCCGTCTCCCGGGAAACAGATGCGCGCCCGCATGCGCCGCGCAGGGGGATTGATTCAGCCGGCGGCCATGATGGCGTCGGCCATGGCGGCCACCCGCTTCATCACCTTGACATCATGCACCCTCACCATGGCGGCGCCGTTGGCGATGGCGATGGCAACCGCAGCGGCGGTCCCCTCCTCCCTCTCGCCCGGGCCAAGGCCGAGCACCTCACCGATGAAGGCCTTCCGCGAGGGGCCGACCAGAAGGGGCTTTTCGAGCGCTGTAAAGCAGCCGAGGTGCTTCAGCAGGGAGAGATTCCCCTCGGGCACCGATTTGCCGAAACCGATGCCGGGGTCGATCATGATCCTCCGCTCACCGATCCCTGCTGCCAGGGCGGCGCTGATGCGCTCCCGGAAGAAGGCATGGATCTCAGCGATCACATCATGGTACAGGACCTGCCGCTGCATGGTCCTGCGGCGTCCCCCGCATGTGCATCAGCACCACCGCAGCACCGCATTGGGCGGCCAGCGGCGCCATTTCCGGATCCGAGCGAAGCGCGCTGACATCGTTGATGATGACGGCGCCTGCGTTGACGGCATCAGCCGCAAGTGCCGCCTTGGCCGTGTCGACCGAAAGGGGTATCCGGATCCGGGCGGCAAGCCGCTCAATCACCGGCAGCACCCTTCGCCGCTCCTCCTCAAGGGAAACAGGCCGGGCGCCCGGCCGGGTGGACTCCCCGCCGATGTCGATGACGTCGGCACCCTCGTCCGCCATGCGCAGGGCGTGATCCACGGCACGCCCCTGGTCAAAAAATCTGCCGCCGTCGGAAAACGAATCGGGCGTCACATTGAGGATGCCCATGATATGGGTTCGCCTGCTGAAGTCGAGGCGGTAGCTCCCGCACTCCAGCCGCAGCCGGCATTCCGCCGCGGAATTGCCATGAGTGGAAGGGTTTAAGGAACCCACTGCATGCTTCTCATGAAATGTGGAAACCGGCGATCACTGGGACCGTCACCGGGAGGATACGCCACTGCATCCCCGTTTCCGGGGGAATATGACAGGCACCTGTCTGGAAGGACGCTCGGGGCCGCGGATCATGCCCGCGCGAGCCGGTGAAGAGATGCTATCCGCCCATTTCCCGCACCGTTGTAAACGTGTGGTTATCGAGGGGATTATAGTCCTTCATTATTTTTTCGATCTCGCTGTTATCCAGCACTTCCTTCTCCAGCAGCTCCCTGGCCAGACGGTGGAGCAGGCCCGTGTTCTCAACCAGCAGCTGCTTGGCCCGCTCATAATTCTCCATAATAATTCTTCTCACCTCTTCATCGATCCGCTCCGCCGTATCCTCGCTGTAGTCGCGGTGCTGGGCAATCTCCCGGCCCAGAAAGATCTGCTCCTCCTTTTTGCCGAAGGTAAGCGGCCCCAGCTTGTCGCTCATGCCCCAGTCGCAGACCATCTTGCGCGCCAGGTCGGTTGCGCGCTCCAGGTCATTGCCCGCGCCGGTGCTCACGTCCTTATTGACAATCTCCTCCGCCGCCCTGCCCCCCAGCAGCACCGCGATCTCCGCCAGCAGGAATTTTCTCTGCTTGGTGTACTTCTCATCGGGCAGATAGTGCGTCTGGCCAAGCGACCAGCCGCGGGGAATGATGGTCACCTTGTGTATGGGATCGGTTTCGGGTATGAGCTTGGCCACCAGCACGTGCCCTATTTCATGGTATGCCGTATTTTCCTTG
The DNA here is from genome assembly GCA_963793865.1 of uncultured delta proteobacterium. Classification (GTDB taxonomy): domain Bacteria; phylum Desulfobacterota; class WTBG01; order WTBG01; family WTBG01; genus CAZWCD01. The sequence continues at coordinate 488,480 of CAWCBP010000001.1, read as the reverse complement.
TCCTGGGCGCTGATGATCATGCTCTTGCGCTCAACACCCATCACCACCTTGTCCTTGGCAACCTCAAAGTCCGAGCGGTCAATCTTCTTCTTCTCTTTGCGGGCCGCCATTAAGGCGGCTTCATTCACCAGGTTGGACAAGTCGGCGCCGCAGAAGCCCGGCGTGCTTTTGGCGATGGTCTCCAGATCCACATCGTCCGCCAGCGGCTTGTTCTTGGAATGCACCTTTAAAATTCCCTCTGCGGCCCTTGATGTCGGGAATGGGAACCACCACCCGGCGGTCAAACCTGCCCGGGCGCAGCAGGGCGGGATCAAGCACATCCGGCCGGTTGGTGGCGGCAATCAGGATGACCCCTTCATTGGATTCAAACCCGTCCATCTCCACCAGGAGCTGATTCAGCGTCTGCTCGCGCTCATCATGCCCGCCGCCGAGGCCGGCGCCGCGGTGCCTTCCCACGGCGTCGATCTCGTCAATAAATATGATGCAGGGGGCGTTTTTTTTGCCCTGCATGAAAAGATCCCTCACCCGCGACGCACCCACGCCCACAAACATCTCCACGAAGTCGGATCCGCTGATGCTGAAGAAGGGCACTCCCGCCTCCCCGGCAATGGCCCGCGCGAGGAGGGTCTTGCCCGTCCCCGGCGCGCCCATGAGAATCACCCCCTTCGGAATCCGGCCCCCCAGCAGGGTGAACTTTTTGGGTTCCTTGAGGAACTCGATAATCTCCTCCAGCTCTTCCTTGGCCTCGTCGATGCCGGCGACATCCTCGAAGGTCACCTTCTGCTGCTGTTCGGTCAGCAGCTTGGCCCTGCTTTTGCCGAAAGACATCGCCTTGCCGCCGCCCGTCTGCATCTGCCGCATGAGAAAGATCCAGATGGCGATGATAATGATCATGGGAAACCAGCTGATGAGGATGGTGGTCCAGGGGGACTGCTTTTCCGCTTCACCGGTGATCATGACCCCCTTTTCCCGCAGGTCCTCAACCAGCCTGGCATAGCCGGGGTTGTAGGTCTTAAAGCGCCGGCTGTTCAGGAGCGTGCCCTCAACGTCGCTGCCCTGGATGAGAACCTCACTCACCTCGCCTTTCGCCACCAGATCCAGAAATTCGGAAAAGTTAATATCATCCCGCTTTACTCTCGGCTGGCTGAACAGATTGATCAGCAGAACAAAAACCAGCACCACGCCGAGCCACAGGGCAATATTTTTATTGAAACGGTTCAATGCGCACCTCACGGGATAGGAAGAAACTGCTGTGCCTGTTCATGCCCGACAACCGGAATACGGGCATGTACCCATACCTGCCCCCCTCAATATTTCAGCCATATTTCGTGCAATTTTAACACAAACATTCCCGATCATCAAATGTTTTATCCGAAAACCCGCAACTATTCCATTTCAATTTTCAGCACCCTCCTTGTTTTAGCGGTTACCCTCAGGCGGTGATTGATCCTCATGCCTCCCACCCAGGCCACTTCATCACCGAACAGGACCAGGGGAATGCGCCTTCGCTCCGCCCCGGGCACCTTTTCATCGGTAAAGAGGTCCTGTATTTTCTTCTTCCCCCCCATGCCCAGCGGCTGAAAGAAATCCCCGGGTTTCGCGCTGCGAACGGTAAGCGGCATGCGCACCCCGTCAGCGTCAAGGCAGGCGACTGCGGGGTTCCTTTCCGGTGCCATTCCCCGTCTCCGCAGCAAAGTAAAGGTCATCCGCTTCCCTATCTCCGGGATCACCACCTGTTCCGGCATTGCCTCAAACTGATAGCTGAAGGGGGAGGTAACGGCAGCAAGCCCGGTGGTAAGCGTCAGGAAGCGGTACGACTTTTCAGCCCGAATCCCGTCCGGCAGCTTCAGTTTTTTGTGCGATTCAACGCCCGCCATTATCCCCATGAGATCATACAGGTGCGTGGCGCTTATGCGCATCAGGTTTCCCTTGAGGCCCGCCAGGATTGCTCTCAAGCAGCGGAGCTGAATGACCGGGGGCAAGGCGGCAAAGCGGTCACAGTCTACGACCGCGCCGTTTTCGTTTTGCGATGCCAGAACTGTTTTAAGTTTTTTATGAGCTATTTTATCCAGGTATTCGTTTTCCATGCTTATTATCGATGCGGTGGTAACCAGGGCTTTTACCAGCTGCGGGTTGAAATCCTTTTTTAAAAGGGGGAAAATCTCCCGGCGCAAACGGTTTCTTACATACTCACCTTTCAGGTTGGAGCTGTCCGTCACAAAGTCAATTTCCCGGTTCCTGAGATAGGCTTCAATCTCCTCCCGGGTGGTTTCGATCAGGGGCCGTATGATGACGCCGTCCCGTACCGGCGGCATGCCGCCCAGTCCCTTGAGACCCGACCCTCGCAGCAGCCAGAGCATGAGCGTTTCCGCCTGGTCGTCAGCATTGTGGCCCAGGGCAATTTTATTTGCCCGGCACCTGTTCCGCACCTCTTCCAGGAACCGGTACCGGACTTCTCGTGCCCCCTCCTGGAAGGAGCGCGCGTTCTCCCTGCAGTAGGCAGGGACATCTGCTTCCTGCACCACGCAGGGAAGTCCGAGCCCGCGGGCAAATCGCTCCACGAAGCGGGCGTCCCGCGCGGCCTCGGCTCCGCGCACCCCGTGATTGAGATGGGCAACCGTCAGGTCCAGCTTATAGCCGCCGCGGAGCCGGTGCAACACATGGCAGAGCATAATTGAGTCCGGCCCGCCCGACACACCGACCACGACCCTGTCTCCCGGCTCAAGCATCCGGTATTTTTGTATGGTTTTTTTTATCTTTCCCGGTGCAAACATGGCACTCGCTTCAGGGTGAGAGATACGCACACGACCCGCTCATTTTTCCCCGCTTCCGCACATGGAGCCTATCCTAACATAAAAATGCCGTTTGCAAAACACAAACCCTGCGGGCAGGCGTTCATGCACAGGGAAGAGGGGCTGCCCGCTCTTTTTTGATTTTTATTTAATGTCCGTTGTGGTATATAATTTTATATCATTGAACCAGAAATTGGAAACCGGAACGGCAGGGGGTGCTTATTATGAAACCAAAAATGATCATTGCCACGGCGGCGGTCACCCTCTTGCTGATCATCCTGATCCAGAACACCCAGGATGTGGCGGTGAAACTTTTGTTGTGGGAACTGCGCATGCCACAGATCATTCTCATCGGGTTAACCCTGCTTCTGGGAATCGGCTTCGGCTTCATTCTTGCGGCATTCTACAGTTACCGCGCGGGAACGAACAAGGGCAAAGGGACGCTTTAGTCACCGCATCTTATTCATGCCACGCAGCGAAAGGAGTACCGGCCTCATGGCAAGCAGAAAGATCATCCCAGCACAGCAGGAATCCGACATGCCCTGTTCAGTGAGTCCCGCAGGTGAGCGGTTTACCATTCCCGGACCGCAGGATTACCCTGCCGAGTTCGAACGCATCCAAAAACTGGCGGAGCGGGCGCGGGCTGAAGGAAGGGAAATCGTGGTGGTAATGGGCGTGGGTTTTGTCGGCGCGGTGATGGCGGCCATTATTGCCGACACCACGGATGAAAAGGGCCGCAGCAGCAAATTCGTCATCGGGTGCCAGAGGCCGAGCACCCGCAGCTACTGGAAAATCCCCCTGCTCAACCGGGGCGAGGCCCCGGTCACCGCCGAGGACCCGGAGGTGCCGGCCATTATCAAGCGCTGCGTGGTGGATAAAAAAACCCTGGTTGCCACCTACAACAGCCAGTGTCTCTCCCTTGCCGACTGCGTGGTGGTGGACGTGCAGTGCGACTACACCAAGCATGACCTGGGTGACATGCGAACCGGCGAGGCTGAAATGGCGGCCCTCGAGGAAACCATGCGCACCATCGGCAGGAGCATTCCGCCGCCCTGCCTGGTGCTGATTGAGACAACGGTCGCGCCGGGGACAACCGAATTTGTCGCCTGGCCCATTCTCAAGAAGTCGTTCGCCCAGCGGGGCATAGAGTCGGAGCCGCTGCTCGCCCACAGCTTCGAGCGGGTGATGCCGGGCCGGGAGTACGTGTCGAGCATACGCGATTTCTGGCGCGTCTGCGCCGGATGCACCCCCGAAGCGCGGGAGCGGGTGGAGAAGTTTCTCCGCGAGGTGCTCAACACCAGGGACTACCCGCTGACCATCATGGACCGGCCGATTGAATCGGAAACCACCAAGATCGTGGAAAACACCTACCGCGCCACCATCCTTGCCTTTCTCAACGAATGGAGCCTTTTTGCCGAGCGCAACGGGGTGGACCTGATCAAGGTCATCAGCGCCATAAAAATGCGCCCCACGCACAGCAATATCATCTTTCCCGGGCCCGGCATCGGCGGCTATTGCCTGCCCAAGGACGGCGGCCTCGGCTACTGGGCCTACCGCCACATTCTGGGATTCGAAGACGGGGAGAGCGTCTTCAGGATCACCCCGGCGGTGATCGACATCAACGACACCCGGGCGCTGCACGCGGCCGAGCTTACCCGCGACGCGCTGCGCAACATGGACCGGTATATCGCCGGGGCGGAAGTGCTCATCTGCGGCGCCAGCTACCGGCAGGACGTGGGTGACACCCGTTACAGCGGAAGCGAGCTGGTGGTCCGCAAGCTGACCGAAATGGGCGCCGACATGCGGGTGCACGATCCCTACGTGGACCACTGGTATGAGCTTGAAAGCCAGGACAGCTATCCCTCAGCGACACATTCCTGGAAGCGCTTTTTCAGAAGCCAGGAAGCCCTGGCGCACATCCGGGTCCTCAAGGACCTCCCGGAAGCGCTCCAGGGCGTGGAGGCGGTGATCTTTGCCGTTCCCCACACCGCCTATCTCACGCTCAATCCCGATGACGTGGTGCGCTGGGCGGGGCGCCCGCCGGCGGTGATCGACTGCTTCGGCATCCTGCCCGACCAGGCCATCCGGCGCTACTTCGAGCTGGGATGCGAAGTAAAGGCGCTGGGGCGCGGGCATGTCCAGCGCATCAAAAAAGAGGTGCAGAAACGGAAATAATTGCTTTCGGCTACAGCAGCATTACATCATAGGCGACGCCCATGCAGCCTCACCCCCTCGCAGGCAAACAGGTTCCCCGGTCACTGCTGACCAATATCCCCCTATTGGTGAGCGCATACTACACCCGCCATCCGGACCCGCAGGTCAAAAGCCAGCTGGTGGCCTTCGGCACCTCCGGACACCGCGGCTCCTCGCTTAAAGGCAGCTTCAACGAAGATCACATCCTTGCCATCACCGAGGCCATCTGCCGTTACCGCGTCGCTCACCGCATCACCGGCCCTCTTTTCCTGGGCAAGGACACGCATGCGCTCTCCGAGCCGGCCCATTCCACCGCCCTGGAAGTGCTTGCCGCCCACGGCATCGAGGTGATGGTGCACATGGATTCGGGCTACACCCCTACCCCGGTTATTTCGCACGCCATTCTCGGCTACAACCGGGGCAATAAACCGCACCCGGCTGACGGCATTGTCATCACCCCTTCTCACAATGGACCGGATGACGGAGGTTTCAAATACAATCCTCCGCACGGAGGCCCTGCCGATACCGCCACCACCGGCTGGATTGAAAAAGAAGCCAATGAACTGCTGGCCGGCAACAATAAGCATGTGCGCAGGATCCCCTGCGCGAAGGCGGTGCGCGCGGACACAACCCGCGCATATGACTACATTACCCCTTATGTGGATGATCTCAGGCATTGTATCGACCTCGATGCCGTGCAGTCCGCCGGGTCTGAAGATAGGTGCGGACGCCCTGGGAGGGTCCGGCATCGCATTCTGGGAGCCCATCGCCGAGCGTTACCAATTAAACATCGATGTGTTTAACGGGTTTGCCGATCCTGCCTTCAGCTTCATGACCGTGGACAGGGACGGAAAAATCAGGATGGATTGCTCGTCCCCCTTTGCCATGGCCGGCCTCATCAGGCTCAGGGACAAGTATGACATCGCCTTCGGCAACGATCCCGATTATGACCGGCACGGCATCGTCACCCGGAGCGGGGGGCTTCTGAACCCCAACCATTACCTCTCGGCGGCGATCTGGTATCTCTTCCGGAACCGGCCGGGATGGCGGGAGGATGCCGCAATCGGGAAAACCCTGGTGAGCAGCTCCATGATCGACAGGGTTGCCCGCGCGCTGCGGAGAAAATTGAGTGAGGTCCCCGTGGGGTTCAAGTGGTTTGTCGGCGGCCTGCTTGACGGATCATGCGCGTTCGGCGGGGAAGAAAGTTCCGGCGCGGCCTTTGTCCGCAGGGACGGCACCGTCTGGACCACCGATAAGGACGGCTTCATCATGGATTTGCTGGCCGCGGAAATCACCGCCGTAACCGGCCGCGACCCCGGCGAACTGTATGCAGAGCTTACCGGGCGTTTCGGCAACCCGGTGTATGAACGGATCGACGCGCCGGCAACCCCCGAGCTTAAGGCGGCACTGCAGCATCTTTCACCCCGGCACATCACCGCTTCTGAAATGGCCGGGGAAAAGATCACTGCCGTCCTGACCGAAGCCCCCGGCAACGGCGCTTCCATCGGCGGGCTTAAGGTAATCACCGAAAACGGCTGGTTCGCGGCACGGCCGTCCGGCACTGAAGATGTGTACAAGATGTACGCGGAAAGCTTCAAGGGTGAAGACCATCTGCGGCTCATCCAGGAGGAGGCGCAGGCGCTTATCGCCGCCGCATCCCGCAGCGCGGGATAAACTGTTCCCGCGTCATAAACCTTTACCAGTTCGGAGCGGTCACTATGCGACCCAAACAGCGCCCTCAGGGCACACCGATCGACATCCTCACCGCTGCCCTGAGAAAAGAAAGGGAAGCCTACGCTTTTTACAATCAGCTCATCAACAGCTCGACGGTAACGGTGGTCCAGGAACTGCTGGAGCAGCTGCGCGATGAAGAACATAAACACATTCTGATGATAGAGGGAAAAATCTCACGGCTCAGGGGTGTCGGCTGAAACCATAAAGGGGAATGCAGCTGATACCGGAAATCCGTTTTTAAGACAAGCGCGACGGGAGTTGAAAAATGATTAAAAAAACTATTTCCGCCATAGAAGAAAAGGTCAAACAGCTCGATTCGATGAAGCAGGACAACCGGGCAGAGCTGCTCACGCTGCTTGGAACCCTGAAAACCGAGATCGAAGAGCTGGCCAAAACATGTCGTGAAGAGGCGGAAAGCATTCTGGGATTCACCACCGTCTCCACCCATGAGACCCTTCGGCAGGACAAGAACCCCCAGCTGGTAAAGGTATCCCTGGAAGGCCTGGCCTCGTCGGTAAAGGGATTTGAGACGTCCCACCCAACCCTGGTAGGCACGGTTAACCGCATATGCGTGATGCTCTCAAATATCGGCATATAGCCTGTTCGTGCCGGGGCGCGACGATGCCGGCACAGCTGAAAGCGGTTTTCCTTCTCCTTCTTCTTGGCGGTTGCGCAACCGCTGACATCCCGGGACAGCAGATGACACGGCCGTCCCCCGGCTACGCACTATCCATATTGCCTACACCGGTGCTTAACACCGCGGAAGCATCCTCCATCCTCGGCAGGCAGACCGCCCAACCGGGTGACCGGCATGATACAGGCCTTTTGCGCGAACTGGAGTTTATCGCCCTTCCGGGCACCGTGTTTACCATCGAGGCGGTGATCCGCAGGGATGAGGAAACCGTATACCGGGTAACGACGGCCGATTACCCCTATCCCTCGGCGGGCGGATACTACATAGACAGCAGGTTCGTACGCGCCAGCGTTGAAAAACCTCCCGGGCGCGAGAAGCGCCTCCCGGACAAAAATGCCATCATCGCTTTTCTGATCTCTTCGGAGGGCAGCCCCTATCTCTGGGGCGGCAACGTGAGGGAGGGGATACCGCAGATGCTTTCGTTCTACCCTCCACCCGCCGCCCTCACTCAGGAGGAACGCAACCGGCGGATGCTTCAGGGATTGGACTGCTCCGGCCTTCTCTACCAGGCAACCGGCGGCTGGACACCGCGGAACACGTGCGAGCTTGTAAACTTCGGAGAGGCGGTGCCCATCGCAGATGCACCCCTCGCTCAGATCATTCAAGCGGTCGAACCGTTGGATATCATTGTCTGGCCGGGACATGTGATCATTGTTCTCGACCGGGACCGGGTCATCGAAAGCCGGCTTGATTATGACAAGACCCGCGCCGGCAACCAGGGCGGCGTTAGAATCAGGACTGTCGGGGAGGTGCTGACTGAAATTTTGAAGGACCGGATACCGGTCAACAGCTACAATGTCAAGGAGTTACCCGAACAGAAGCAGTTTGTCATCCGCAGGTGGTACCCGCACGGCAGCCAGCAGTGATGGCTGCTCGTGAATGTCAAAGTGCAAAATGCAAAGTTCAAAACAATGAAAAAAAACAAATGACCAATAATCAAACCAGCCAAGCGAACGGGTTTGTTTTGAACTTTTTGTCATTTGAGCTTTGTCACTTTTCATTTGGATTTTGTTATTTGAACTTTGTCATTTTTTCGAATTTCGCTTCGAATTCCGGATTTGCGCCTACAAGCCTGCCTGAGGAGAAAGCCCATGAAACTGCATTACCTTTTGTTGCTGCCATTCGCACTCTTTGCTGCCGCGGCGGCATCATTCCCCGGCAAACCCGTTGAGACAGTGAGCCCGGCCGATACCGCAGCCGTTGTCGCGGGAAACACGCGGTTTGCGCTTGACCTCTACAACCGGCTGCGGACAGCGGAGGGAAATCTTTTTTTCTCCCCCTACAGCATCTCCGCCGCGCTGGCCATGACCTGCGCCGGCGCCCGGGGCACGACTGAAAAACAGATGGCCGATACACTGCACTTCATGCCGGACGGGCAGATGCTGCACCCCTCCTTTTCCTCACTTCAGTCGCAGCTGAAGCAGGAGCAGGAAAAAGGGCAGATCGAACTGAGCATCGCCAATGCGCTGTGGGTAGAGAGCGGTTTTTCATTGCTGAAAAATTTTACCGACCTGACCGGCCGGTATTACGAGGCGTCATTGAACCGGGTCGGCTTTAAAAATGATGCTGAAAAGGCCCGCCTTCAGATCAACGCCTGGGTGGAGGATAAAACCAAAAACAAAATACAGGAATTGATCAAGCCCGGCGTGCTGGATTCCTTAACGCGCTTGGTCCTCACCAACGCCATATACTTTAAAGGCAACTGGTCAAGCCGATTCATAAAGGATCGGACGAAGGACGAACCGTTCCGGACAGCACCGGGCACGGAGACCATGGTGCCCATGATGAACGGGCAGGACGATTTTGGATACATGGAGGATGAAATGCTTCAGGCCCTCGAGCTGCCTTACGCCGGCGACAGTCTCTCCATGATCGTTCTCCTGCCCCGGAAGATTGACGGCCTGAGGGAACTTGAAAACGGCCTGACGGATGATGCACTCACGGCCGTGCTCAACGACATCAGGAAACGCGAGGTCCGGGTGTGCCTGCCGAAATTTACCATGACCTCCCGGTTTGAGCTTGCCCAGACGCTGGGTGCCATGGGAATGCCGGAGGCATTCAGCGGGGCGGCTGACTTTTCCGGCATGACCGGCGGCAAGGATCTCTTTATCAGCGCCGTGGTGCACAAGGCCTTCGTGGATGTCAACGAGGAGGGAACCGAGGCGGCCGCGGCAACGGGGGTGGCCATGCGCCTTACCGCCGCACCCGTCTCCCCGCCCCTCTTCCGGGCTGATCACCCCTTTATCTTTCTGATCCGGCACAAACCTTCGGGAAGCATCCTCTTTCTGGGAAGAGTTGCCCGACCGGCTGAAGCGTCGTGATGTTTCCGCCCAACTGTTGAACGCGGGGCAGATCTGAGGAATCCCTGCCCGCCCAAGCGGCTTCACGGATTATCCAAAAAAGTCACGAGGAGCGCTCCATGTCCGCCTATCTCATACTTGACATCGACGTCCACAATCAGGAGCTGTATGCCCGGTATGTCGCGCAGGCCACGTCAATTATTGAAAAGGCAGGGGGAAGGTATCTGGTGCGGGGAGGCAGGGTAACCCGTCTCTCGGGAGAGTGGCTTCCGAAACGGCTGGTGATAATCCGGTTCGAAACGGTTCAGCAGGCAAGGGACTGCTTTGCCTCGCCGGAGTACCGTAAGATTGCCCCGTTAAGGGAAGAGGCGGCCACTTCCCGCGCGGTGATCGTGGAAGGTTACGCCCCGCCTCAATGACACTGCAGCTATTTAAAGGTCTGCAGGATATAGAGGGCGATTGCGTCCGCATCCTTATCCGATATAACCTTTTCATCGAAGGCGGTCATCCCCGGCGGCGCCTTGCGGATCATTTTTACAATCGCTTCCGGGGTTTCTATCTTATTTTTTTTCAGATCCTGCGCGTACAGTGTCTTTGCCGGATTCATCACGTTCTTCCCGCCGGGATGGCACGCCTGGCAGTACTGCTTGAAGAGGACTTCGCCTTCGGACACGGCCGCGGGATTTTGCCCGCGGGTAACAGCTGCACAGCAGAAAACCATAACCATTGCCATCACGACTATTCCACCCTTTTTCATCAATCATACCTCCCCGTGCACGTGCACTGATTACCCCTTCTTATAGGCGCCAATCCAGTCAATCTCAAGGCGGAACGGCCCATCCTGCTTGTCCGCTATTAAAAAGCCGAAGGTTTTTATCTTTGCCCTGTCCACCGGCGGTGCGCTGGTGGTTTGCCCCATGAATTTGGGAACGAATGCTGAAAAGGGGGCATCAATGGTGAGCCATTCGCCGTTTTTAGTGCCGAATTCAAACCGGTAGGAAAAGCCATTGAAGGCGCCGTCATTTTTCAGGGTAATCTTATAGTTTTTCCCATCACCTTTAACCCGGAATCTGATGCCGTCAAACCCGCTCACATCGAATTGTGCCGGTTTCATATTTGCCGAGGCAAAGCCGCCATTGTTTTCCAATGAGACCGCACCGGAGAAAACAGCGGTTCCCGGCTTCTGCACGGTAAAGCTGCTGTTTGAAACCCCACCCATGACCACATCGTTGATGACGGACCAGTTGGCGGCGTCACCCGATTGTTCAAAATCAAGCAGTATGCGCTGTTTTGCTTCCTCCGCCATAACCGTAGCCCCCGTAAAAAGTGTGCTTAAAAAAAGTATCAGGAACAACCTGCAATTACTTCTGATCACGGAACCTTTCATGCGGCTGACCTCCTTTCAATCATATGCCCTCATGCGGCTCAACAGGCTTTGTGCACTCTTTTCCTCATGGGGCATCCGCTATCTGTGTAACACATAGTTTCTTGATTGTAAACAGTGGCGCAGCAAAGCCAACCGGAAAGTTCCGATCCTGCCGCCTAAACAACGGCTGTCTCCGCCGCCTAGCAGGTTATTGAAAAAGTATTTTCAGCAGGCTGATCAAAAACATCCAGATGCAAGGCACGCGAAATCCTGAGGAATGAGGCGTACATACAAGTACGCTGCAGTGACGAAGGAGGAGCGTGTAACGCAGGGGATGGGTGTTTTTCAACAGCCTGCTACACTTCCAGGCTTGCGAGTTGCTTAAGCCCCAGGCGCATGGGGAGAATGGCCACAAGCGCATTCAGCAGCACGGCGGCCGCGAGCAGCCCGGCAATCTCGGCCAGCTCCCACCCGGTCAGGGGCAGGCCCCTGAATTGCGCCATGAAAAAGAGATAGACCGGGCGCGCCTCCAGCACCACCATCAGCCCGATAAACAGCACCGCCACGATCATGTAAAACATGCCGCCAAAGCCCGTGGCCACCTGCGATACGTTTTCCGCGTTGAAGCGGGGGAAGCGGGCGCCGCACCCCATGCCCAGGCTGGTAATGCCGAAGGTCATTCCCGCAATGCTCAGCACCGAGAGCCACTGCATGAAAGGGGCCGCGTTCATCAGCAGGTTGGTGGTGATGATCAACAGTTCCGCCGGAACCAGCAGGAAGAGGAAATTGACCCAGAACTTGCTCCAGAGCACCGTGCGCAGCTCCAGGGGCGATGACTTGAGAATCCAGAAGGCCTTCCCCTCGATGCTCACGCCGGGGAAGGTAAACCGCCCGGCTATGGCGGCAATCACAAAGGCCGCCAGCCCCAGATTAAGAAAGGCAATGACGTTCTGCAGATAGAATGTGGGAAGCGGCGACCGCTCCATGGGAAGGACGCTGAAATTATACACGTAGATAACGATCAGCGCCCCGATCAGGAAGAGCTGCGTCCACTGGTTGGTGTCCCGCAGAAAAAGCTTCAGATCCTTCAGAATGATGACGCGGACCGCCGGGGATAGGGGCTTCAGCAGCCAATCAAGAGAGCGGTTGAGCGGTGTTGACCGGGACCAGCGGGCGCTTCTGGCCTCCTGGGCCTTTGACCAGGCGTCAACGTAGCGCCGCTTGAAGACCCATTCGCCCATGACCGCGAAGGCCAGACCGGTGCTCCAGAGCAGCATGACCGGGAACTGCGACCACCGCGCGGAATCGAAAAGAAAGGGGGCCAGGGCGTCTGCAGCCCACTGGCTGGGAAAAAAGGGAGAGGCGGGTGTTCGTAAATTGCTGATATAATCCATCACCAGGTAAAAGCTCTCCGGGTCCACCAGCCGCTCGGGCTGAAGGAAGCGGATGAAGAGAAACACCCCCACCACAATCAGGATGAAGGTAAGCACGATGATTTCCTTGAGGCGGCGCGCGGGAACGAGGGAGACCAGAAGCAGGATGAGCACGGTTGCTGCCGCGGCAGGGATGAGAACAAAGGGGATGATCACCCCTGCCAGGGCAAGATAATAAGCAAACGAGGCATGGTACACCAGGCCGTAGGCGAGGAAGACGGGCGAGCTGAAGAAAAGCACCGTCCAGGAGCTGCTGATCACGGTTTCAAGAAACCGGCCGGCATAGAGGCCGGTGGCGGAAACAGGCACCGCGTTGAGCAGCTGCAGGTCGTCCGACAAAAAATAGGTGGAAAGCGCGGTGATGGTATTGCTGAAGAGCAGCAGCGAGAAGCAGGTGAGAAAGACCATGGAAAGCAGCTTGGCGGCGAGCAGGGTCCCGATGACCTCGATGCCGGCAAAGTAGCCCAGCACGCGGTAAAATATGTAAAAGGTCCCGGCCCAGAAGAGCAGCGCAGCGGCAGAAAAGACCATCAGGCGAACCAGCTTACTGCTACCCGCATCCCTTGAGCTGTTCCTGTATGAACGTACTTTTGCCGCCAGCAGCAGCACGGTCTCACCCATGCCCGTGATCTCCTTAGCAGGTTGTTGAAAAACACTCATCTGATTTGTGGCTCAAGGGGGAGGGGCTTTTGAAGAGCCTGAAGAAAACACTTTTTCAACAACCCGTCATTGAACTGCATCGACTCCGCCAGGCGGCGCTCTTGCTCTCCCCCGGTAAGCTTGAAAAAGAGGGTTTCCAGCTTAACCCCCTCGCTGCCCGCCTTTTGCCTGAGCTCATCGATCGTACCCGACGCCACAATCCGGCCCCCGTGAATGATGGCAATGCGGTCACAGACCTCCTCCGCCACTTCCAGGGTATGGGTGGACATGAAGACCGCCCCTCCGCGTGAGGCAAAGCTTCGGAACACCTCTTTTACCAGCCGGGCGCCGGCCGGATCCAGCCCCACCATGGGCTCATCCACAATGATTATCTTGGGCTGATGCAAAAACGCGGATACCATCACCAGCCGCTGCTTCATGCCGTGAGAAAAACTTTCAATCAGCTCGTCCTTCCACTCCTCAATGCCGAACAGCCGCAAAAGCGATGTCATGCGCTCATCGGTTCCATCCGCGGGACAGCCGTAAAGCCCTGCAAGAAAACGGAGGAATTCATGTGCGGTCAGCTTTTCATAGAGAAACGGCCGGTCGGGAATGAACCCCACCGCCTTTTTCGCCTCCCGCGGGCGCTCCTCCAGGTCCCACCCGTCAATGATCACCCGCCCGCTGCTGGGCTTGATCAGGCCCGCCAGCATTTTGATGGTGGTGGTCTTCCCCGCCCCGTTCGGGCCCAGGAAACCGAAAATCTCCCCCCGTTTCACTTCCAGGGAAACGCCGTCGACAGCCATGAGATTGCCGAACCGCTTTGAAAGCTCGCGCAGCTGCATCATCGGTATTCCACCACCTCCACCCTCAGCGCTCCGATCAGCCGGATGATTTCAAGCTGCCGGTCCAGCCCCCCTTCAATCAGCCGGATGTGGGTCGCGTCCGCCGGAAGCTGGTCCAGGGTCGGGTCCGCGCTCACCCAGCGCCCCGCGTAAAACTCGGACCAGGCATGGTAATAGAAGCTGCCCTGATTATACACGATTCCCGCGCAGAGCTTGCAGGGTATGCCCGCGGCGCGACAAAGGGCAACGAAGAGCGTGGCATGTTCATTACAGTCGCCCACCTTCAATCGCAACACATCCAGCGCGCTGGGAATGCTCAGGGCCGGCCTCTTTTCAATCGTGCGGTATACCCAGCCATGAAGGAGCGCAGCCGCCTTGAGGGCGTCGCGCTCATCACCGATAATTTCACCGGCCTGCGCGCGAAGTGCGGGGTCGGCACTCTGAATAAAAGGGGTGGGGCTGAGATATTCCTGCATTTCCTTTCCGCCGACGGGGATGATGCAGGGAGGCAGGTCCGAAAGATCCTCCCGTGTAATTTCCAGCGTATCGGCGCGCAGCGCCTGCCGTTGTGAGGAAAGGTCAAATCCCTGCAGGTCGCAGTTCAGCAGGCGCACCTTGAGATAGGCCGGATAGTCGGCGGTGATGGGCCTTTCCACCGGGATGGCGCTGGCCGTCAGAAAATCCTTTTTTGTGCCGCGCCAGTTGGCGGTCAGGGCGTCAACCTTGCTTTCCCGGATCAGCATCAGGCCCATCGGACTCTCTTCGCGCATGGTATTGCCCTCCTCATCTATCCAGGAGCGCAGCGTGATGCCTTTAAATGTGCTCCCGAGACGGTAGCACGCAATGGTCCTTCCGCGAATTTCCAGGTCCTCCTTCCCCTCAACCACGATCTCCACCGGGGCGCTGGCCATGGTGGCGGGATCAAAAATGCTGTAGCGCAGCCTTTTCCCCACCTCCAGTCCCTCGGAAAGCATAAGCGGCTTGATCGTGCCGGCAAGGCAGGGCGCCTCTTCCAGCTCGATGGCAGTGCGCTTCGTGCTTGCCCCCGACTCCAGCTCCAGCTGCAGCCGGTTGCCCTCCACAGTCCCCGCCGCCTTAAAGCTGAAAAGGTTCGACATCATCCGGAAGTCAAATGACCGCAGGGTAAAGGCATTATCCACCCGGGAGGTCAGCTCGGTGTCTATCCTTTGGGAGGTCCCCATGACCGTGAGATCCATGACCGCCTGCTCATCCATCTGATATCCGTCGCGCGACTTTTTTATCTTTGAAACGGAATAGCCGACCTTTTCCCCGCCCCAGTAAATACCCATCCACTCTTCCCGCGGCCGCAGCTGGCTTGCGGTGCCGCCCGCCCGGGCATGGCTGCTCCCCCCGTCAAAGCAGGTTCTTTGCACCAGTATTCCCATCATGCCCAGCCACAGCAGCATGATGACGGTCCTGATGATGATGCCGGTTGTCTTTCCCCGGTTGTTGCCCATATGCATCAAGCCTTACAGATTTCCGAACGGCACCGGCACAAAGGTCAGCACAAAAATCACCAGCATGCCCAGGCCCAGCATTCTGCGCCTGCGGTCCAGCGGCTCATCATAATCAAGCGGCGCGGGATGCCGTATGCCCAGCAGGACAAAAAGGATGAGAGCCCACATCAGCCACATCTGCGACGCCCAGATGCCAAGGCCGAGCAGACAGATGAGGACTGCCGTTGATATGTGCCTCGTTTTCCTGCCGAAGACCGCGTAGGCAATGTGCCCGCCGTCGAGCTGCCCCACCGGTATGAGATTCATGGATGTGACCAGCAATCCGATCCAGCCCGCAAAGCCCAGGGGATGGAGAATCACCTGGTGCGTATCGGGCAGGGGGCCCAGAATAACCGTGGTCATGAAATAAAGGATGAGAGATGATCCCAGCGCCATGCCCCCCTCCAGAGGGGTTGTGAGCGCTTTCACTTCAGAGAGCTTCAGGCCGACCGCCAGAACCGGAATGGTCACCAGCAGCCCGGCCAGCGGACCATTGGCCCCGACATCAAGCAGAACACGCTTATTCAGCATCGGGGAGCGCATCTTGATGAACGCGCCGAAGGTCCCTATGAACGTGGGCGCCGGTATAAAATAGGGAAGGCTGGCATCAATGCGGTAATATTTTGAGGTGAGGAAATGCCCCATTTCATGGGCCAGCAGGATGAACAACAGCGCAGCCGAAAACGGCAGCCCCTTGATCAGCTGCGACGGGTCCTCCAAGGGATTGACTCCCTGCTGGAGCGCGCCGGCCAGAACGGTCGTCCCGACCGTACAGATAAACAGAACCACGTTGACAGCAATGGAGGGTTTTGTGCGGGGCTTTGTCCCGTGCTTACCTTCATCCCGTGCCGCAGCATCAAAGCCGGATGGCAGACCGCCGGCCTGCCCGGTCATGTCTTCACTCTGCATAAAAGATAGCTTTGTCCGGATGTATTGTAAGGAGCGGATGCAGGAAAGTTACAATGTCCGGAAGGCATGGAGGATAATAAAAAGGTTCATGGTACCCCTCCCATTACTGTAACACAAAATGTGTTTCGGCGGGAAGTTACAAAGTATTAACCCTGTTCTTCAACTCTTTGCCCACCTTGAAGAAAGGTTTCTTTCGGGGCGGGACAGCGACTTTCGCCCCTGATTTGGGGTTTCTGCCCTCCCGGGAAGCATACGTCCTCACGCTGAAGCTGCCGAAGCCTCGTATCTCAATGCTCTCCCCCCTGCTGAGCGCCTCTGTCATGGCATCGAATACGTTGTTGATCACCAGCTGGGCAATGTCATTGTTCATGTTCATTTCCCTGGCAACTTTTTCAATCAGATCTGATTTAAGCATTACCTCCTCCTCTCATCAGGTTAGATCCCTTTGTTTATCAAGCCGGCAGCTTCTCCGGCGATATTGCATTACCCGCGGCATGGCATGCGGTTGCACGATGCTGCAAGCCCCAATCCGGGCGCGGGCATCCCCTAATCGAAGCCTATCCACCGCGTCACGGAACTCAGCTCTTCTTTCGGGGCCCGGAACCGGTTGATCGCTGACCCGCGATCCGGGTACCCGAGGGCGATGCCGACCACCGCCTCCACCTCTTCCCCCAGGGAAAGCTGTTCCCGTATCACATCTCCGAACATGAGTATGAGTGCAATAATGCAGGTACCCAGTCCCCGGGCGTGTGCGGCAAGGCAGAGATTTTGCACCGCGCATCCGATATCTATCAATTGAGACGGTATATGCGCCTTGTCCATGGTCACCAGGATGAGAACAGGCGCCCCGTAAAACGAGCAGCTCCCCTCCTCCAGGAACGGCACAGCCTGCAGGCTGATCGCCTCGAGATGTGACCGTAAGCTCTTGATGAGCTTCCTGCTTCTCTCCACGTAGGCATCAGGCAGGGACCTGCTCCGGGATGGATCATAATGTTTGCCCCGGTTTTTCTGTGCCGCAAGCAGGGCCCCGGCCAACGTGTCCCTGCTGTGCCCGCTCACCACCACAAAATTCCAGGGTTGCTGGTTGGAGGCGGACGGCGCCTTGCGCGCGCAATCCAGCAACTGCTCAATGGTCTCCCGCCCCACAGGCTGGTCGGTAAAGCACCGAATGCTTGAACGATCATTAATGGCAGCAAGTGCATCCATAAGCTGTTTCCCGCAACAAAAGAGAGTTGAGCTAAACGAATTACGGCTAATCTATTGCAAATAGTTTATTTGTCAACAAAAATCTGCATAGTTTATAGCAGGTTACTCATTAAAAAGGCGATCTCCCAAAAAACTGGCTTCATTCTTTGGGAGACCTCGTACAACAAATTCGATTGATCACAAGCTTACTTCTTCTTTGAACAACAAGCTGTCTTGGTTGCCTTCTTTTTTGCTGCCTTTTTCTTTGTTGCCATTACTTTTCACCCCCTTCCCTTCCCGAGTGGCGCGCCATTCAGGCATTGATGCAACCGGCCGCTCTGAGTCGAACCTCTGCCTGCATCAATCAATATATGGCATTAGTAATTAAATACACCACCACATATAGAAGTGTCAAGATAATTTTAAAGTATTTCTATTGGTTAGGTGATGTTGCGGGGAGTTAATCTATGTAGCCGAGGGCTCGGAGGCGCTCCTTGATGAGCTCTTCACTCTCAGAAACAATCGGGGCGTGATGCCGGACGGGTGGACCATAGCTATCGATGTAACAGACCGGATGGTCGCGCTGAAATTCCCGGTCGATACACTCGGTAATCACCCTGCCTTCCATATCCCGTGAGCAGGGCAGGCCGGACAGGTACAGCAGGGTGGGCGCAACATCATAGAGTTTCACCTGCCGCGGGAGGGCGCCCCGCGCAAATGGTTTTCCCGCGGCAATGAATGTCCCGGGCGGCGCTGTTTTCCTGTGACCGAAGCGTCCGTCAGGCTCTTTATCAAATCCGTGATCGGACACAACCAAAACGGCCGTATCCCTGGATACGGCGCGCACAATTTCCCCGAGCAGCGCATCGGTGTGACGGTAATAGGCATTGACCGTGTCGCCAAACCGGGACGCATCTTCATCGCTGACCGAGTCATCCCTGTTGTGGGGGGCATATTTCAAAGCGCAGTGAGAAATAATGTCGATTCCCCTGAAATACAGGGCCAGCAAATCCGGCTGGGACAGACGATCGATGCAATAGAGCGCCATGCTCTTCACCGATTCATCCATGGCGTAGAGATACTTGAATTCGCTCATGAGCTGATGGCGCTCATAGTGGGCATCTTTCATGCTCCCGACGGTTGCCGCATCAATCTTCATGATCTGCTGATAGGCCTCATCGGGTATCTCATAAGGATTGACCAGCCTGCTCATGATTTCGTCAGCCAGCCGGGGAGGATACATGAGGCATGCATCCGCTAATTCACCCGGCGCATGGCTTCTTTCACGCGATCTCCAGTAATGCACCCGGTCTGATACAATAAAGCCGGGAAGCGCGGGAGCGGGCCAGCTGTGCCACCAGTTGATGACTCCTGCCGTGCGGCCGCCCTCTGCAAAAAGCTCCCAGAGCATTTTTTCCCCGACCATGCTCAGCGTGAATGGATGATCGCGCACGTATCCCTTGCGCTTCAGCAGGTTGAAGAGCGGCCGGAAGCCGAGCTTCAGCAGCTTTTTTACCGAGGATTTCCTGAAGACCCTTTTCCCTGCCGTGTAATAGATGAAGCTGTCGATTCCGTGCTTGCGGGGATGCATGCCGGTCATGACGCTTGTCCATATGACGGCGGAGTTGGAGGGGACAAACGGTTCGAACAGCCCCCAGGATCCCCTGTCCATCAGCGCCTTGAAGCACGGCAGGTCACCGGCATCAACCAGCCGTTTGAGCAGGGGAAATGAAAGGCCGTCAAAGGCAAGAAGCAGGAGCTTCGTGGGGGACGTTGCGCAGTTCATGCGATGATTCCCTGGGATTATAAAAACATGATGCTGGATACTGGATTGTGAATCAAATCCGAAGCACGAAATCCGAAACAAACCCAAAATTCAAATATCAAATGTTCCAAATGAGAAATGATGAGAGGATTATCTTAATACTACTGTCTCAAAATGCCTTTTAAGTCATCCTGCGACTTGATCGCAGGATCCAATGAAAAATTGCATCTGGATGCTGTGGTCAAGCCACAGAATGACCTTTATGTCAATGTAAATCACTTGGGTGATACGAAGAAATGAGAAGGAGGTCAGCACAATTGCAACGCAGCTTTACCCTGCAAACTGTGAACTGGCAACTGTCAACTCCTCCTTACCCTAAACCCTGTACCCTTGTATTTGTATACTCGATTACCCGGCGGGAGAAAAGAGAAAAGTTTTGGATGGGGATGGAGCAGAAGGAATGGGAAGGAATTACCGGCAACCGGCTTCAGGCCTTTTTGAAGGCATCAAGAATCTCCTGAATTTTTCCCGTTTGCCAGACATGTTCAAATGCCTGGACGATGAGAGGATCAAAAAGAATTTTTTTATTGGCCACAATTTTATTGAAAGCCACTTCAGGTTCAAATGCCTTCTGATAGGGCCTTTCGGTGGTCATGGCATCAAACACGTCGGCCACCGCCAGCAGTCGTCCTTCAATCGAAATCTGATCACCCACAAGGCCGCGGGGATAACCGTTCCCGTTATACCGCTCGTGGTGCTCTAAAATGTAGGGAACCACGGGTTTCAAAAAGCCGATCCCCTCCACTATCTGGGCTCCTATGACCGGATGCATTTTCATGGTTTCAAACTCGTTATCTTCAAGCCGTGCTTTCTTATTGAGTATTTTATCGTGGATGCCTATTTTCCCCACATCGTGGAGCATGCCGCCCCAGTCGATAAACTCAAGCGCCTCCTTTGTCCAGTTAAGCGATTCCGCCATTGACCTGGCGATGCGCGCCACCCTGCGCGAGTGACCCTTGGTATAGGGATCCCGCGCTTCAACCGAATTGGCCACGCCCCTGATGGTATCAAAGTAGCTGCTTTTCAGATCGCCGAACAGGTGTGCGTTTTGTATGGCCATGGAAAAAAAACCCGCCAGAATATAGAGGAGCTTCAGGGTTTGCTGCCGTATAAAATCCCGGTCCTCCTCAAAGACAATCACCACCACGCCGATGGTTTTCCCCCGGTGGATCAGCGGGGCCATTAAAACGCTGAGAGGCTGGTTTTTCTCACCTCTGAAGTTATCGGCAGGCACACAGGCCGGCATGCCGCTGCTCATGATCCTGCCGAATGTCCCTGATTGTATCTGCGCCTCCACCTCCTTTTGAGCGGCCGGCGCGAGTTCCGCGGGTATGGATTTATTGACAAACTGGTAGCCGTGTTCGTGCACCAGGAAGACGGAGCATACCTTGGTCCTGACCAGCTCCTGAAACTTGGCCAGCCCCTTCTCCAGGATGTCATAAATGTCATAGGACAGCACCATCTCTGCATGAAACTGGCTTAACCGCTCCAGCTTGTTCTGGATGGCAATGAGGGCGCTGTTGGATTCCTCCAGGCGGCGAATCCTGTCAAACAACGATCCGGGCTCATCAGGCAGGGCCTGCTTCTGCTGATCCTCAATGATGCTGATCAGATCCATAAGAACGTTTCCTTACGGCTTAGACAACAAGGGAATGCTACGTGCGATAACCGGTCCATCTAATATAAATAAATCTTTTATTCGTATCGGCACGCAGCTCGTAATTGCTTAATTAAAAAAAGACCCCGGGAGACTTCCCCCTCTGAATCGAGTGTGCTAAGATGAACAGGTTAATAAATGGCGATGGCGTACACATGATGACCAATAGGGAGCGATACATGGCTGAAGGGTTGCGGGACTTTACGGTGCAGGTGGCGCGGAAGGCGGGGGATATCCTGCTGGAAGGTTTTCGTCGTGATCACGCTTCTATTTTTTTGAGGAATACCGCAAAAGAGGCGGCCAGCAGCTACGATAAACTGGTCGATGGTCTCATTACTGCAGAAATCAGCAAAGCCTATCCCCGGCACAGCCTTTTGACTGAGGAAAGCGGCTATCATCAAGCCGGTGATGAATGGCTCTGGATCGTTGATTCGCTGGACGGGACCGGCAATTTCTCCAATCACAATCCTTTTTTTTCGGTCTGCATTGCGCTCATGCACCGGGGTAAACTCACCCTGGGAGTTATACATGCCCCCGCCCTCAACGAGCTTTACCTGGCGGAAAGGAACAAGGGAGCTTATCTCAACGGCGTGAAGCTTGAGGTTTCAACCATCGGGGATCTCAATCGAAACTATATCATCTATTGCGAAGGGGGATCCAAAGACCGGGAAAGGACGGGGAGTCTCCTGCACAGCGTTTATCCCCATGTCACCGACATCCGCAAGCTCGGTTCAGCCGGACTGGAAACGGCGTGGGTGGCCTCAGGCCGGGGGGAGGCGTATTTCACCACCGCCATCGAGCCCTGGGACGTGGCCGCCGGCGTTCTCCTGGTCGAGGAGGCCGGCGGAAAGGTAAGCGACTTCAGCGGCAATCCCTGGAAGCCTGAGCGGGGCGATTACCTGTTTTCAAACGGACACGTTCATACACAGCTCTTGGAATTACTGCAGCGTCCGTAGCAACCTGCCTTGGAGGCACGCACTCCGTTGCGTCCAAAATCGCAAGCTAAAGCTTGCGGCTACCCCCATGACTGTTTACCAAATTTGATGGAGGGACGAGCTCCGTCGCTTCCTATATTTATGCGGCCATGACAGAGCATGGCCCTCCATCACGCACTTCCCTATAACCGTTAGGAGCGGCTTCAGCCGCGAATAATTCGCACATAAATGTGCCTCTGCCGGTTATCCTACATCTCGGCCATGAGTACCTGCAGCGAGCTGATCAGTTTATCTATATCCCGGTAGCTGTTAAAGATATGCGTTGAAACCCGCATCGCCTGGGTTTTCTTGCTGTCGGCAAGCCGGTTTTTAAAATCAACCCGCCGTATAACGATCTTGTATTTCTCCTTTAACTGGATGTAAATTTTAGCTTTTGCAATATCAAAATGATCCTCAAAGGGATTAAAGGATACGATCCCCGATGAGAGCGTTTCATCGGTGGGTGAAAAAAGGCTATCGGCATTCCAAGCCTCCTTAATTTGTTCCTTTAAATAGGAGCTTAATGCCAGTATACGGCTCTGGATACGATCCTTACCGATCGTGTACTCCTGAAAGTCAGCGAGGTCATTGAGACAGGCGAATGCCGGTGTGCACTGCTGGCCTCTGCCCTGCAGCACGCTGATGCTGGTGGCATGCGGCGAGACTTCGGTGACCGTGGGCCAGAGCTGCTCGAGCATGCCATTCCGTATATACAGCACGCCTGTTCCGGGAGGGGCATTGAGCCACTTATGGGGAGAGGTGGCATAAAAGTCACATCCCAGGTCGTGCAGATTCAGATTGAGCATACCTATGGCATGAGCCCCGTCAACCACCGAGATGATGCCGTTATCCCGGGCCAGCTGGCACAATTCCTTCACCGGCATGCGCAGCCCGGTGGTATAGTTGACATGGCAGAAGCTCATCACCCGGGTGCGTGGCGTAATTGCCCGGGCGAAGGCATCGACGATTTCATCCTTGTCCGCCGCCGGGGTGGGAAGTTCAATCTGGGTCAGGGTCACCTTTCGCCGCTCCCGGAGAATCTCCCAGCAGACCAGTCCCGCAGAGTGCTCATGCAGGGTTGTCAGCACCTCATCTCCTTCCTGCAACTCCAGGCCATTGGCAGTGAACGACATGCCTTCGGTGGTGTTGTGGGTAAGCAGGATTTCACCTTCGTCTGCACCCACAAAACCGGCCATCCTGATGCGCGTATCCTTCATGTCCGGACCGAAAACCTTGCTTCCTATAATGGCATCCCAGGGGTTCTCGGCAAACTCACGGAAATAGTTCTGCATGCGATACAGTACAAAGCGGGGTATGGAGCCTTCGGTGCCGGTATTCATGTAGGTCAACCCGGGCTTGATCACAAATTGCCTGCGCACCCGCGCCCAAAACAGCTCATCACCGGGATCCTGCAAAAGGAGGTTCTTCAATGATTGCTGTTGAATCCTCTGCCCCCGCCGCTCTCGGCAGCAGGAGGCCGGCCACGCTTCCTGCCGCGGCAGCTCCGAACATTTTAATAAAATCCCTTCTCGTACCGCCCGAACCGGACCGGCCCCTGTCGTCCTGCATCATTTGATCCTCTATGCATCGCCATATCGCATCCCCCCATAAAAGGTTTTCTCGTTGTATGCCCGGAAATAACCGCATGCGAAAAAAAATAAGCGCATCGTTGCGAGGAGTCCCGTCAGAGCGGGACGATAAAGCAATCTCTTTTTCCTCTTTTTTATTTCCGCGTGTCACTGATCGTCCTGCTTTGCTTCAACCAGGAAGTTGGGGTTCCAGTATTTTCTCCACCGTGCCGCAAAGGTCATCGGGTTCCATCTTTTCCCGGGTGTAATCCACGCGCCTTTTACCACGGTAAATCCCGCGCTGCGCAACATCCGCGCCAGCGTCAAAGGGTCATACCAGCAGGTATGGGCCGCGTTGACCTGAACGGCGCCGTGCCGCACGATGCGTGATTGCTGGCGGTAGTAAAATGGATTGCAGGTGGTTAAAACCAGCGTACCGCTGTTTTTGAGATGCCCTTTCAGATTGCACAGGGCCATGGCGGGATTGGGCAGGTGTTCAATGACTTCCGCGGCAATGATGACATCAAATCGCTGTTTCAGGCTGGCTGAGGAAACATCGCCGCATACCGCATGGTAGCCCGCCTTTCTCATGACTTCAACGCCCTCGGCATCAATGTCGAGCCCCGTCAGAGAGGCGCAGAAAGGCCGGATTTCGTGGTGCAGGGTACTGGCGCAGTCGGGCAGCCGTCCGCTGCCTTTTCTTCCCGTGCACCCGATGTCCAGCACATCCAGCCCCGCCGCCAGCTTTGCAAGGTACGCCGTGCGGTCGCGTATGACCGGCCAGGCTTGGGGATTCAGCGTTGTGCACGATCGTGCATCAGTCATACAGTCATCCCTCGCTGAGCGCCATGGGAGGAGAACAGGCAGCATCTGAAAACCGGCTTAATGCCCGGGCAGTGCCGTGAGATGACGCAAGACAAACAGGCAGTTCACATCAGTCGAGCTTCGGTTTAGGCGTCGATTCCGTGCTCACCGGCAATATGGGGTACTCTATTCGCGGCTGTCGCCCGGTCGCGGTCCTTAAAAACAACACGATGGCGTCCGTGTCACCATCCGACAGAGAAATGCCGAGCTGCGCCGACCCCATGATAGCCACCGCCCCCCGCAGGCTCCATACCCTGCCCGAATGAAAGTAAGGCGCGGTAAGCGCTATGTTCCTTAAGGACGGCGACTTGAAGACATACTCATCGCTTTTGGACCCGGTTACTTTAAACCGGCCCATATCCCCCGCGGTAATCTCCGCCTTCGGCTTCTCGACCACCCCGAAGGGAAAATATCCGGTTCCTCCCATATTGATCCCCCCGTGACAGCCGGCGCACCCTTTATCCATGAAGAGCTTTAAGCCGTTCTGCTCCTCGCCGCTCAGTGCCGTCGCGTCACCCGAGAGGTACCTGTCAAATGGCGAATCCGGGGTGAGCAGGGTTGCCTCAAATGCCTCAATCGCCCTGGCGATGGTATCGTAGGTCACGGGGTCGCTCTCCCGGGAGAACGACTTTTTAAACAGCCGGTCATATTCGGGCATGCTCTTCACCGTCTCCACCACCCGCTCCGGCGTGCTGTTCATTTCAATGGCGGCCTGCGGCGGCCCTTTGGCCTGCTCTTTCAAATCCTGCGCCCTGCCGTCCCAGAACTGGGCCAGATTAAAAATGGCATTGAACACCGTGGGCGAGTTTCTCCCGCCTTTCTGCCAGCCGTGACCCACTGCCGTCTCCTGGAGGTCGGCACCGGCAAGTCCCACATTATGGCAGGTGTTGCAGCTGATTAAGCCGCTGGCTGAAAGCCGGGGATCAAAGTAGAGCATTCTCCCGAGATCGATCTTCTCCGGGGACAGAACATTATCCTTTAAAGGCGGCGCTTCCCGGGGAATGGGCTTAAACAGCACCTGCGCCCGTGTCATAAGCTCATCAGCAGCACAGAACCCGCACATGAGGACGGCCATGTGCACAACCAGTCCGATAATCATCATCCTTTCAACATAAGCACACCTCCTTATGAAATCCGAAGCACGAAACCCGAAACAAATGATCTGCGATGTGTGATATGAGATATGTGATAAAAACACATACGCCTCCCTCTCATATTCCACAGCAGCGACATATTCGCGGCTGAAAGCCGCTCCTACCGGTTTTTAATCTGACTCCTGCCTTCTGAATTCTATCTCATATCCCCAATCCCACATCGCATATCCCATATCGCTTTTCTCATAGCGCACATCCCAGATCGCACATCTCACGTCTCATATCGCGCAACAACCAGGCTGGCATTCTGTCCGCCGAAGGCAAAGGAGTTGGACAATACCGTGTTGACGACACAGGGCCTTTGTTCGTTCGGAACATAATCCAGGTCACAATCAGGGTCTTTCACTTCGTAATTGATGGTGGGAGGAATGATATTATTCCGTATGGTCAGCACGCTGATGATGAACTCAATCGCACCCGCGCCGGCAATGGAATGGCCCAGCATGGATTTGTTGGCGCTTATAGGAATGCTGTAGGCCCGTTCCCCGAAAATTTTTTTTATGGCCAGGGTTTCGCTGCGATCATTGATGACGGTCGAGGTGCCGTGGGCATTAATATGGTCTATGTCACCGGGTGTTAATCCCGCATCCTGTATCGCCGTCCCCATGGCCTGATCCGGCCCCCGCCCGTCCGGTGGGGAATCGGTAATGCGGTAGGAATTTGAGGTCGCCCCGAACCCCTTCAGCTCCGCCAGGATCGGCGCCCCTCTCCTGCGCGCGTGCTGCAGCTCTTCCACAATAAGTATACCCGCGCCTTCCGCCAGGACAAATCCGTTTCTTCTCAGATCAAACGGCCGGCTTGCGCGGGACGGGCTGCTGTTATTTTGGGACAGCGCCCCCAGCAGGTAAAATCCCGCCACCGAGAATTCGCTTAAGCAGGAATCTGTCCCGCCCGCGATAACCACGTCGGCATCGCCGTGCTCTATCATTCGCAGGGCCTTACCCACGGCGTGGGTGCTCGAAGCGCATGCGGTGGAAGAGGCACTCGAAGGCCCGAGCGCGCCGAATGCGATGGAAACGATCTGGGAGGTAATATGGGCGCATTTCCTCACCGGCCAGATATGCCCGAGCGGCTTGGACCCTTTGAGGTAGGAAAGGCTATTGCTTTCCAGATAGTGATAGATGTCCGCTGCGACAAAGGCATCATCAAAGCGGGACAGGGTATAGGTTTCCTCGCTCGCACCAAGCGAAATGCCCATCCTGGCAGGTTCGACGCTGCCGGGTGCAATCTTTGCATTCTGCAGCGCCTCCTGTGCAGCGACCAGGCAGAATTTGGTGGCGCGTCCGGCAAACTGCCGGGCTTTCTCAGGAACGGCAACAAGACCCTCGTCGAAGCCCTTCACCTCGCCGGCTATTCTCACCGGAAAGGTGGAGGCGTCAAACAGGGATATGTAGCCGACGCCCGATTCGCCCCTGAGCAGGCCGGCCCAGGTGGCCGGAACATCCAATCCCAGCGGCGTCACCAAACCCAGTCCGGTTATAACCGCTCGTCTTCTCATAGCATAATCATCCTCAGCTTGATTCACCGCATGGCCGGCCGCTAATAATCACATCATTCCTCTCACTCCCGGAACTCAATCATAGCACAGCCGGCCCGGCCGGTAAAGTTTAAGCTTTCCGCCTGAACGTAAGGGGAGCTGTGCGTCCTGTGTTTCACTATTTAAGGCCTTTAATAGTGCCGGCGGCGCGCGGTAGGGAGCAAGTAGCCTGAGCAGATCTTCATCGGCGCTCCCCTGCAATTGCGCCGCCCGGTCACAGTGCTCGATTGCCAGTCGGTAGTTGCCCTGCTTATAATAAGCAACCGCCAGATAAGTATGAGCGGTTGCATAGTCCGCATCGAGCGCCACAACCGCCTTAAACTCCTCAATCGCCTTGTCCATCTCCCCTTTCCTGCTATAGGAAACCCCCAGGTTAAGATGTGCCCGCGGCGAGTCCGGCTTGACGGCGATGGCTGCCTTGTGCGCCGCTATTGCCTCATCGATCAGGCCCTTTCTGGCGTAAGCAGCCCCCAGGTTGCTCTGCGCGTCGGCGTAACGCGGCCGCAACGAGATGGCTTTTTTGTACTCCTCGATGGCCTTGTCCCACGCACCCTTTCCATAGTAAGCCGCCCCGAGATTATTGTGTACCATTGCATCGCTCCGGGGAAAAGGGAACGAACGGGTAACATACTCCCAGAGCACCTCTGAATTTCGCCAGACCCCAATCTGTCTCACCGTTGCCCAACCAAGTGCGAGCAGACCGCATAGAAAAACCGTCATCAGCAGCCATGATCCCGCCCTGCCCGCGACCACAGCGCTTTTCCGGAGCATCCAGGCAGCGCCGACTCCCGCAAGCAAAAAAATACTCACACTGGGCAGATAGGTATATCGGTCCGCCGCCGCCTGCACACCGACCTGGACAATCCCCAGTACCGGCAGCAGGCCGACCAGGTACCATGTCCAGGCGGTGAATAAAAAACGCTTTCCCCGGCGCAGCAGCACCAGGGTCAGAACGGTTATGGCAACGACCGCGGCCGCGTTGAACAAAAATCCGGCCTGCTGCCATTCATGCTGCCCGGGAAACGGGTACAGGGGAACCAGTCTTTCCGGCAGCAGCATCGTCTCCAGGTAAAATCCCGGGGAGCGCAGGGCGTTCAACAAACGAAGCGGAAGGGGAAACCGCTCCAGGCTTTTCAGCGCCCCTCCGGATCCCTGCGCGGCAATGGTAACCGCCACCGAGACGCAGCTGAGGGCGAGAAACGGGATCTTTTCAAGCAGCACGGGAAGATGCCGGGCCACGGGCGCCAAAGGCTGCTGTATGCGCCGCAAAGGATAGAAATCACAGAGCAGCAGCATAATCGGAAGGGTGACCGCCATGGGCTTTGACATGAGGGCCGCCATAAAAAAGAGAAAGGCGAGGGTGTAACGGACCTTTGATGCCGAAGCGGCGTAGGAAAGATATGACAGCAAACTCAAAAATACAAAGAATGCGCAGAGCAGGTCTTTTCGCTCCGCCACCCACGCCACCGATTCAACATGCACCGGATGGAGTCCGAACAAAAGGGCCGTTACACCCGCCGCAAACCGGCGGTAGCTGCCGGTGATCCAGCGTCCCGTGACGCCGTGTTCGCCTGCCCTCGCCAGCAAGAGGAGTGACAAATAAAAAACCAGCACTGCGTTGCAGGCATGGATGACAATGCTGGTGCCGTGGTGACCAGACGGGTTGCTACCCCAAAAATGATAGTCAACCGCATGGCTAATCCAGGTCAGGGGATGCCAGTTTCCGGCTCGAAACGAAAAAAACATTTTTGCCGGCGATTGAGCATCAAGCGTCCGGATCCAGGAATTTTCAACAATATAGGTGACGTCATCCCAGACGAAATCATTGTTCAGCGCCGGCAGATACACCGCCACGGTGCACGCAAAAACAAGCAGAGCCGTAACAGTCACGGCCCATGTCATTTTCGCCGATGCTTCAGCTCCGTGCAGTGAACCGGCGGCTTTTATTTTCTCCTGTGCGCTGCAGCCCGCAATAACCGCCTTTATCGCCGGCGGCGCAAGCCCGGTCCGGCGAACGAGCTCCTCAAGGGAAAGCCGTTGATAATTCTGCTCTATAAGCTTTTTCTTCTTATTGGAAACGGCGCTCATGGTCGGTGCCATGTCAGATCATATGCTGTCACCCTTTGCCCCCCCGGTCTGCTTGCAGACATCCCCGGCTTCATCGCACACGCAGCCGGCGTCATAGCAGTGCGCGCAGGGCTCCGGCGAACGCCTGCATTGCTTGGCGGCTTCGTCACAATATTCCCTGCCGTTGCAGTAGAGCCCGTCATCCGGGCACCTGGCGGCATCCCCGCAGACCCCGTCAGTACAGGAGTGGGATTCATGGCACCACAGCCCATCCTCACAATCAGCCGGGTCCCTGCAGTCCTTAAAACAGATGCTGCCTTTCTCAACCGCCGCCTCCATCGGCTGCTTCTGCTCATCGGCGATCTCCAGCCGGCCGGGCAGCAGTTCCCTGCATTCACCTCCCGGCGCCGCTTCCGCGGCATCGCAGCTGAAGCTCACCAGCGGGCCGGACCCTTTTTCGATCATTCCGGTAAAGGAAAACAGCAGCAGCTCGTAGCATCCGTTGGGTTTCTCGTGGCTCGCGCAGGTAAACCCGCTGATGCGGTCGGTGACCTCGCAGCCCGTGCAGGAAAGGTAATTGTCAGCGTCACATATTTCAAGCTGTATGCCCCGCACCCGCACCTCCGGATTTTCCAGGGATACCTCCACCCGGTTTCCGTGTGAACCGCGGTACGCCGATGCGCCGCTGATGACTATCCGCACCCCCTGTCCCGGAGGCTGATCAAAATAAATGCGCCCTATCCTCCAGGCGAGCACGGTCATCACAGCCAGCAGAATCAATGAGGTTACGGCAACGCGTTTCATCCCCTCCCCCTGATGAGGTGCCTGACTACGGCATTACGCGCAAAGCCTTCGGGTATGCCTCGCGCGATCGTGTGCTTCAATTTTTGCATGCAAGTATACACCACATTTCCCGCATGGCAATCTTTTTTGACCCCGGGGGGACATGCCGGCGGTTTGTCAGCGCAAAAACGTGCAGCGCCGGGCGCATGCCCCGTCACTGCCGGGGGAGCAGATGATCGGGCTGACCGATACCATCTCTATCGCAATTCCGCAGCCCGCCGCTTTCCAAAAAAAAAGCCCCTGAGGGGCTTTTCTAAAGATGCGACTGATTTGTTTCAATGTTCTCTTGTTAATGCAGCCGGTGAAACGGATTCTTAAGCATCATGGTCTGGCTGCGCTCATCACCCAGCGATATCATGCAGATTTCCACCCCGACCAGCTGTTCTATCAGGCGGACGTAGCGCTGGGCATTGGGGGGCAAATCACCCATATCTTTCACCAGGCTGATATCCTCCTCCCACCCGCTTACTTCCTCGTACACGGGCTCACACCCTTCCTGCGCCGGCAGGCTGGCCGGATATTCAGTGATGGTATTTCCCCGGTACTTGTAGGCGGTGCAAATCCTGAGCTTTTCAAGCCCGCCCAGCACGTCAAGCTTGGTGAGCGCCAGATCGGTCAGGCCATTGAGCCTCGCGGCGTGCCTGACAACCACCGCGTCGAACCATCCGCACCGTCTGGGCCTGCCGGTGGTGGCGCCGAACTCTCCGCCGCTGGCCCGCAGGTGGTCGCCGGTGGCATCGCTCAGCTCCGTGGGGAAAGGACCGCTGCCCACCCGGGTGGTGTAGGCCTTGGTAACCCCGATGATCCTTTCTATTTTCCTGATGCCCACGCCGGCGCTGACGCAGGCGGAGGCTGCCACCGTGTTGGAAGAGGTGACATAGGGATAGGTGCCGTGATCCACATCCAGGAGCGTTCCCTGCGCCCCTTCGAACAGCACATCCTTGCCCTTTTCAATCTCATGATTGATGGCCAGCGAGGTGTTTGCCGCGTAGCGGCCGAGCCGTTCGCCGTAAGCGCGGTACTGATCGAAGAGCTCCTGAAAGGAGAAGCCCTCATCCTGGAGCTGGTGTGTCAGACAGAAGTTTTTCTCCTCGAGGTTGCGCTCCAGTTTATCGCGGAACACCTCCTCGTCGGTCAGATCGATGAGCCGTATTCCCATGCGGGATATCTTGTCTTCATAGGCGGGCCCGATGCCCCTTCCCGTGGTGCCGATCTTGTGCGCGCCCTTCCTTCTCTCCCTCGCCACGTCAATGCGCTTGTGGTAGGGGAAGACAATCTGGGCTTCCTCGCTGATGAGCAGCGCGTCATCGTTGGCCAAAAACCCTTTTCCCTTGACCTCGTCAATCTCTTCAAGCAGGGTGGCGGGGTCAAGCACCACCCCGCTGCCGATGATGCACAGCTTGTTGTCGCGCAGGATCCCCGAGGGGAGCTGGTGAAAAATAAATTTCCGGTCGCCCACCACCACCGTGTGCCCGGCGTTGCTCCCCCCTGAAACCGCACAATCACATGGGCAAATTCAGTCAGCAGGTCAACCAGCTTGCCCTTGCCCTCGTCTCCCCACTGGGTACCCACTATTATGACATTGGCCATTGTGTACCGTTCCCTCTCAGTCGAACTCAACCGAGGCGACAGAAATGACATGGGGCAGCCCTTTCATCCGCGCAATGCATTCCTCCGACACCGGCCCATCGGTGTTGAGCAGGAGCAGCGACTGTCCCTCTATCCGTTCCCGGCCGAACTGCATTCTGGAGATGTTGATGCCCTGGCTCCCCAGGCTGTTCCCGATACTGCCGATCACGCCGGGACGGTCCTGGGTGCGGAACAGGAGCATGTGCTTATCAGGCATGGCTTCGATCTGGAACTGGTTGAACTGAACGATCCATGGCTCGCTTTTGCCGAATATGGTTCCGGCAACCGAGCTCTCCCCGGTGCTGGTTTTTACCTTCAGGGTGATGAGGCTGATAAAATCCTCGGAGGTGCTGGTGACGGTCTCTTTTACCTTGATGCCCCGCTCCCTGGCAATAAAGGGCGCGTTCACATAATTCACGTCTTCCCTGAGGATGGCATAGAGGAGCCCTTTCAAAAGCGAGACGGTGATGGGCTGAACGTTCATCTCCGCCACCTCCCCGCTGTACTCGATGAGCACCTCCTGCAATCCGCCTGAAAGCACCTGACCCTGGAAGCTGCCCAGACGCTCCGCCAGACTGAGATAGGGCTTCATCCTCACCAGGAGGTCCTTGTCCACCGAGGGCACGTTGGCCGCGTTCATGACCGTTCCGTTCAATAAATAATCGACCATCTGCTCGGCTATGGCGACGGCCACCTTCTCCTGAGCCTCCTCGGTGGAAGCGCCCAGGTGCGGGGTGCAGATCACCTCGTCGCAATCCAGCAGCGGGTTTTCGGCTTCCGGGGGTTCCTTGACAAATACATCGAGGGCGGCCCCTGCCACCTTGCCGGACTTGATGGCCTCATGCAGATCCTTCTCGTTGACCAGGCCGCCGCGGGCGCAATTGATGATGTACACACCGTCCTTCATTTTGGCAAAGCTCTCGCGGTTGATGAGGTTGACGGTATCATTGCTTTTGGGAACATGGATGGTGATGTAATCAGACCGCGCAAGCAGTTCATCCATGCTTACCAGCGTCACTCCCAGCTCTTCCGCCCGCCCCGGTGAAAGGTAGGGGTCATAGCCCAGGACATTCATTCTGAGTCCCCGGGCCCGGTCGGCCACGACGCTCCCGATCTGCCCCACGCCTATGATGCCCAGGGTCTTGTTGAAGATCTCGGAGCCCATGAACCTGGACTTCTCCCACTTCCTGCCTTTGGTGGACGCGGTGGCCTGGGGTATCTGCCGCGAGAGCGCGAGCATCATGGATATGGCGTGCTCCGCGGTGGTAATGGTGTTCCCCCCCGGCGTATTCATGACCACGATGCCCTTCTTGCTGGCGGCCGGCACGTCGATGTTGTCGAGCCCGCTTCCCGCCCGGCCGACCACCTTCAGCTTTCCGGCAGCCTCGATAATCTCGGCGGTGACCTTGGTCGCGCTTCGCACCACCAGCCCGTCATACTCACCGATGATGGCCTTCAGCTCCGGCGGTGAGAGCTTGGTCTTGACGTCAACCTCGATGCCCTTTGCCTTCTTGAAGATGGCCACGCCGTTGTCAGACAAGGTGTCGCTTATTAAAACCTTCATGCCCTGTTCTCCTCCTTAGCCCAGCACTTCCAGTGCCGCCTTGACCCCGCTTCCCAGTTTGACATCATACCCCAGCTCTTTCAGGGTCAGCTCCACAGCCGCAACCGCGGTGACGATATCATAGGTGTCCATGTAACCGAAGTGGGCGATCCTGAAAATCTTGCCCTTGGCCTGATCCTGTCCGCCGGCGATGGTGATGTTATGCTTCTCGCGCAGCACCTTCACCACCTTCTGCCCGTCAACGCCCGGAGGGGCCACGATCGCGGTCACCGCGTTGCTGGGCGAATCCGGGGCGAAGAGCGCAAGTCCCAGCGCCTTCATGGCCTCGCGGGTTGCCCGGGCAATCCGGTCGGTGCGGGCAAACACGTTCTCCAGTCCCTCTTCCCTGATCATGCGCAGCACCTCGCGCAGCCCCACCACCAGAGTAACCGCCGGCGTCCAGGCACTCTGGTTTTCCTTTATGTTTTTCAGTTCCCGTTTGAAATCAAAATAAAACCGGGGCAGGGTTGCCTTTTCAACAAACCCCCACGCCTTGTCGGTGAGCGCGGCGAAGGCAAGTCCCGGCGGCAGCATCATCGCCTTCTGAGAGCCGCCCACCAGTACATCCAATCCCCACTTGTCCGTGGGCAGATCAAAAACGCCCAGGCCGGTTATGGCATCGACAATCAGGATGGTGTTATCATGCTTCTTCACAATCTCGGCGATTTCGCGGACGGGATGCATGACGCCGGTCGAGGTTTCGCTGGCCTGGATCAAGACCGCCCGCAGGGAAGGCTCCACCTCCAGCGCCTTTTTGATCAGCTCGGGATCAACCGCTTTCCCCCACTCCACGTGGATGATTTTCGCGTGCACGCCGTAGGCCTTGCAGATGTTCGCCCACCGCTCGCCGAATTTTCCGCCCTGCACCACCAGCACCTTGTCGCCGGCACACAGGGTATTGGTCACCGCGCCTTCCATGGCGCCCGTGCCGGAGGCGGCAAAGATGAGCACCTCATTTTTGGTCTGAAAAACATACTTCAGTCCCTCCCGGACCTCTTCCAGCACCTTAATATAAGCCGGCGCCCGGTGGTGGATGATGGGCTCGGCCATGGCCAAAAGCACATTGGGCGGGATGGGCGACGGGCCCGGGGCGAAAAGCAAATATTTCTTCTGCATTGCGGTTTCTCCTCCACTGGTAAGAACTGTTTTGCCGAAACGAAACACCTGATTTTTCACGCGTCGCGTATGAATCAGGACGCATTCACAAGCGGCGAAACTACCTTAAAAAATAACAATTGTCAATAGGGATTCTTGCGAAGACACAACTGAAATAATTCAATGGTTTGATTCGTAGGGGCGACCGGCCGGTCGCCCCTACATTTGAATACACTAATGGATCACCGCTCACGGGGATTACACCCAATAAAAAAAATATCAACACTATGTCATTCCCGCGGAAGCAGGAATCCAAATATTTACATTCATTAATCAATGATCTGGTCGCCGGTGGCAAAAAAATCCCAGATGACAACACCCAGGATTAAAACCCCCGCCGCCAGGTAAAATATGAGGTCCCAGCGGCCGCTCAGTGATACCAGTACACCGACCACCAGGGGGACCACAACGCCAGCAATATTTCCCGCCGTTGTCTGCATGCCCATGATGGTGCCGGCGTAGCGGGGCGCGATATCCATGGCGTTGGGCCCGGTGGAGCTGCCGGTCATTGAGAGCATGCCCAGCGCCAGGGTAATGAAGGTGATGGCAGCGGTTTTGGTTTCGGCCGTTGCCAGCAAAATCAGGAAAAAAGCGCCGCCGAGCAGGCTTATGGAGTGAACCGCCTTGCGAACCGCCGTGATGGATCCGGTACGCATGATGCAATAGTCAGCCAGCCATCCGGTTCCGTTGCTGCCGGCAACCATGGCCATATAGGGAAGCATGGAATAGACGCCCATCTCTTTGATTGAAAATCCGTGGGCCTTAACCAGGTAGGTGGGAAGCCAGGTGAGAAACATGAAAAAACCCCAGCTCACGCAGAAGTGGTTTATCACCAGGGCCCAGACGGGAGACTTGCTCAGAAGCACCTTCCAGGGCACTCCCCCAGCGGCGCCGACCGGGGGCCGGTTTGCCTGGATATACGCGAGCTCCTGAGGATGGATGGCTGGATGCTCCTCGGGCGTGTTGGAGGCCAGCCGAAGCCAGAAGGCGCACCAGATGAAGCCGAAAAGAGAAAAGACATAAAACACCCAGCGCCATCCCAGGGTAAGCATGATCCAGGTTGCCAGGGGAAATGCTATAATGTTGCCCACTGAAACGCCGGAGAGGATGAAGCCCATCACCCGCGATCGCTCCCCGGCGGGGACCCAGCGCGCGGTCAGGCTCTGGACGGAGGGGAAATTGACCCCTTCCCCCAGGCCCATGAGGGCTCTGAAAACCGCCATGCCGGTGACCGATCGCGCCAGCGGGGTGATCAGGGTAAAAAGCGACCACCAGAGCACACCGCAGCTAAGGACGAGCTTGCCCCCGAACCGATCAGCAAGCCAGCCGCCGGGTATCTGCAGCAGGGTGTAGCCGACGAAGAACGACGAGAGGATGATGCCCAGGGCGGCCTCGTCCCAGCCCAGCTCCTTCATGATCATGGGCGCGGTCACCGAGATGTTGATCCGGTCCATGTAGCAGATCAGGTTGCTGCTAAAAAAAAGGATGACCAGGTTTATTCTTTGAGGCCATCCCGCAACGTTCGTTCTGAGTAGGGTCATGTCTTCCCTGAAATCAATCTCGTTTCATGGCACGGACTTTTACAGGATGCAACCGGATGCCGGGAACCGCGAACCGTCAACTGTAAACTTTGTACTATGCAATTCCCGCACGAACGTCCTCCCGGGACCTGCTTACAGACAGGACTTGAGGGCCTTCAGCACCGCCTCGTAGTCGGGCTCCTGGGCCAGTTCCCTGACCAGCTCGAAGTAGCGGATGGCGCCCTCTTTGTCGACAATGATCACGCTTCGTGCCAGCAGGCGCAGCTCTTTAATCAGCACGCCGTAAGCTGCGCCGAACGAGGCGTCGCGATGATCTGAAAGGGTAATAAGTTTGTCCACGCCCGCGGCGCCACACCAGCGCTTCTGCGCAAAAGGAAGGTCCATGCTGATGGTCAGAATAGTCACATCCGGTCCGATGTTTGCCGCCTCCTGATTGAATTGCCGGGCCTCAATGTCACAGACAGGCGTGTCCAGGGAGGGTACCGATGCAATGATGCAGACTTTCCCGCGGTATGCAGAAAGGCTCACCGGGGCAAGGTCTGTGTTCAAAACAACACAATCGGGGGCTTTATCACCCACCTTCAGCTCCGGGCCAACCAAGGTCAACGGACTGCCTTTCATGGTTACTGCGCCGCTTCGCTCCAGCATATATCCTCCTCCTTTGTTGTTGTCGTCCGAAACGCAGGTGAATAGAAAACGTGCGGATCTTCTCTCATCCCGGAAAGCTTCTTTGTGTGTGCGTTGCTGCTTACAGTACCTCTAGTTACTTTCAGATGGTATGTCAACTGAATTGTGCTGCCGTTCAGCCGCTGCTGTATTTGCTTTTCCCGTCCTTCTTTGCTAAGGTATGTCCCATGGAACAAGCGCTTTTCATTTCCAGCACCGCCAACCTGAAATACTGGAGCCCGGAGTTTACCCGCCTCTATTTCGGCATGGAATTCTGTGAGCGCCTGCTGCCCTCGCCTGCCCAATTGAGAAAGGCAGTCCGGTTTGCCAGGGATCATAATGCGGACTTCACCCTTGTCACCCCGTACGTTACGGACAAGGGTCTGCATCAGGTCGAGAAACTCCTCTCCGCACTTTCTGACATGCAGCCTGAAAGCGAGATTGTCTTCAATGACTGGGGTATTTTCCACCTCCTGCGGGAAAAAGGTTACCTCCTGAAACCCGTGTTGGGACGTCTGCTCAACAAACTTAAGCGTGGTCCCCGCATTGTGCCCGTCAGGGACCAAATACCCGAAACCTCCCTGGATTACTTTATGACCCCGAACCTCTCAATCCCTGAAGTCGGGTCATTTTTGCTAAATCACGGGGTTACCCGGGTGGAATTCGACAATCTGCTTCAGGGGTTGAACCTGGATGGCATCAGCAACGACCTGCACATCTCGCTCTACCTGCCGTTTGCCTATGTAACCACCACGAGGTTCTGCTTCATGCCCTCCATCCATGACCCCGGGGAGATGAAAATAGGCGTCCTGCCCTGCAAAAAAGAATGCCGGCAGTATGCCTTTTCGCTGTGGAACCCGGTGATGACCGTTCCCCTGGTGAGAAAGGGCAACACCATCTTCTTCAGCAACGAGGAGATCCCCTCAACCGTCTGATACGGGAGGGGAAGATAGACCGGATCGTGGTGGAACCGGAAATACCGATGTAGGAGGGAAGAAGGGTCAGGGTGAAGGATGCAAGACGGGCAGGCACAGGGGCCTGCCCCTACCCGCACCCCGGCAACTGCAAACCGGCAGCTTTCGACCCTGAACCCTGTCCCCTGCACCCTAAACCCTCAACCCTGTAAGCATATGAAAATACTCTCCCCACTTGATTCGCCCTCGGAAGTTGAACCCCTCATTGAAGCGGGGGCGGGGGAATTTTACTGCGGCGTGCTGGAGGAAAGCTGGTACGACCCCTACCCGGTCATTTCCATCAACCGCCGGCCGGCGGGAAAAGGGCACATGAGAAATTTTGCGGAACTGGCTGAAGCGGCGGCCCGTGCCCACCGGCATGATGTTCCCGTGTTCTTTACCATCAATGAGCACTATTACACAAAGCAGCAGCTCCCCCTGGTGAAAGACTACATCGCTCAGGCGCGCGACGCCGGGGTTGACGCATTCATCATCGCCGATTACGGCCTGCTGCACCTGCTGCGTGAGCTTTCCGGCACCGCAGGGATTCATATCAGCACCGGGGGAACGGTCTTTAACTGGAGGGCTGCCAGGTTTTACGGTGAACTGGGGGCGAACCGCATCACCCTTCCCCGCCACCTCACGCTTGCCGAAATGAAGACCCTGGTACGGAACAGCCCGGAACTGGAGACGACCGTTTTTGTCTTCAACTCCCGCTGCATCAACATCGACGGATTCTGCACCTTCCAGCACGGGCTGTCGGGCAAAGGGACGCCGGCCTTTTTCCGGAACGCCTGCATGCTCCCCTATGATATTTCGCCCATTCCGCTTCGGGAGAATGCAACCGAGGATGCCGCGGGTGACATATCGCAGCTTATTGCGCGCCAGCGCGTGTGGGAGAAGGTGCACCTTGACGACTACCCCTGCGCTGCCTGTGCACTTTATGAATTGAAGGAGATGAAAATCACCAGCCTTAAAATAGTGGGGAGGGGAAATACCACTGCGCGGAAAACAACCGATGTGACCTTCTTCAGAACGCTGCTGGACCGCCTCGCCGGCAGCCGGCCCGCCAGAAAGGAATTCAGGGAATACGCGCGGTCGCTCTATAACAGCACCTACCGGCGCCCCTGCCGGCCCTTCATGTGCCACTACCCGTCAGTCATGGAATGAGTGGGGCTATGATGGAGGAGTTACTGGGGATGGGAGTGGTAAATTTTTGGAGGGGTGGAGTACTGGAGGCGTGGAGCAATGGAGTAATGGAGTACTGGAGTATTGGTAAAACGTAAACTACCTGCTGCGTGGTTTTTCCATCACCGCATCACTCCATTACTCCACCACTCCAGCTGCATACGCTCCCTGCCGCTTAGTTTTTCCATCACCGCATTACTCCATTACTCCATCACTCCAGGTGTTAGTGGTACACGATCCTGAGATCCCTGGTCGTTGGCTTTTCCTCCTCGCCTTCGATAAGATCCCTGGTAAACCGCTTCTTGCACTGAATGCAGAGGTAGACGGACACCTCCTCGTTCACCAGCTCTTCCAGCTCGGCCGCCTCAAGATCCATGGTTTCCTTGAAAACCCCCTGGGGGCCCGCCGGGCGCTCATCATCCCAGCCCGGATGAAAGCCGTCATACTCGGTGGCAATGTGAATGCGAACAATATATTTCAAACTCCGCGGTGAAAGCCGTTTCCCGCAAAGGGCACACAAGACGTCAGACATGCTGTTACCTCATAAGGTTATGCGCGACGGAACCGTCACAGATTGTATAATTCCTCACCCAGTGTACGCACCCAGTTTTCACCTAAAACTTTGATGGCCTCGTCGGTCCTATCCACACCCAGTATCACCACCGCCTGGTCGCTGGACCTGCCCAGGTAGGGATAGAGATAATGAACGTTGATGCCGGCATCCCTGAGAGGCTTGAGAACGGCATTGAGGCCTCCCGGGTGGTCAGGCGTTTCGACCGCCAGCACATCGGTTTCCTTGACCGCGTAGCCGTTGGTCTTGAGAATGTTCACCGCCTTGAAGGGCTCATCCACCACGAATCGGACCGTGCTGATATCCGCGGTGTCGGCGACTGAAATGGCCCGGATATTCACGCCTTCATCGCCCAGGATTTCGCTCACGTTGGAAAGCGCCCCGGGCACGTTGTCCAGGCTCACGGATATCTGCTTGATGGACATTACTGTCCCTCCTTTACGAATGCATGTCCCAGCTCGAGGGCCTGCTGGTTTATCTTCAAAAGCCGCTCGCGCTTGGCACCCAGTATGTCGGGCAGGTTCTTCAGCAGGCGGGGAAATGACACAATGCTGCTCACCCTGATAAATGCCCCCAGCATGATCATGTTTGCCACCTTGATGTTTCCCAGCTTCTCCGCCAGCTCGCTGGTCGGCACCTCGACCACCTCGATGTCGCCCCTCACCGAGGCAGCGCTTACCATGGAAGCGTTCACCAGCGCCAGTCCGCCCGATACCAGCAAATTCTGGAAGCGGACGAAGGCGGGCTGATTCATGGCCACCACGAACTCCGGCTCAGAGGCCACGGGCGAGGCAATCTCCTCGTCGGAGACGGAAACGGTGCAGTTGGCCGTGCCGCCTCTCACCTCGGCGCCGTAGGAGGGAAAATAGGTGACGTGCTTGCCCTCCAGCATGGCGGCCGTTGCCACCGCGTTCCCCATGGAGAGAACCCCCTGTCCGCCGAATCCCGAAAAAACGGTCTTGATCAGCATTTTGCCTCTTTTATCACGCCCAGCGGATACTGCTTGGTCATCACCTCGTCTATCCAGCGGCATGCCTCCGGGGCGGCCATTCTCCAGTTGGTGGGACAGGGAGAAAGTATCTCCACCATTGAGAAGCCCGTTTTTTTGAGCTGGTGCTGAAAGCCCTTAACAATGGCCTGCCTGGTCCTCCTGATGTTGGCCGGGCTGTTGACCGCCACGCGCTCGATGTAGGAGGTCCCCTCCAGCCCGGCGAGCACTTCGCTGAACTTCAGCGGGTAGCCCTGCAGCAGCGGGTTTCTGCCCGCGGGCGAGGTGGTGGTCTTCTGTCCCAAAAGCGTGGTCGGCGCCATCTGGCCGCCGGTCATGCCGTACACCGCGTTGTTAATGAAAAAAACCGTGAACAGCTCTCCCCGGTTGGCCGCGTGAAAGGATTCCGCGGTGCCGATGGCGGCCAGATCGCCGTCGCCCTGGTAGGTAAAGACCACGGCGCCGGGCCGGGCACGCTTAACCCCCGTTGCCACCGCCGCCGCCCTCCCGTGGGGGGCCTCCACCATGTCCACGTCAAAATAATTATACGCCACCACCGAGCACCCCACCCCGTCAACGCAGATGATCTTGTCCCGCAGCTTCATTTCGTCAACCACGTCCGCTATGAGGCGGTGCACGATGCTGTGTCCGCAGCCCGGGCAGTAATGAAACGGGTTCGGATGCAGCGACTGCGGTCTGGAGAATACTTTCTTCATGTCTTGCGCTTCCTTTGCGACTGCAGGTAATGCCTGGTAATTATCCGGTAGAGCTCAATGGGCGCCGGCAGAACGCCGCCCGGCCTCCCGTAGAAATGAACCGTGCCTTTTCCTTCCAGCGCCAGCTTCACATCCTCAATCATCTGACCCGCGCTCATCTCAAAAACAAAAAAATCACGGATGTGCTTTGCCGTATCCTTGATGATCTGCGCCGGAAAGGGCCAGAGCGTCCTGGGGCGAATCATCCCCACCTTCATGTTCTCCTTTCGCATCCGCTTGATGGCCCCCTTGGCGATGCGGGCGGCCGTGCCGTATGCAATCACCACCAGTTGTGCATCATCCAGCAAATAGGTCTCATGGCGGATCTCGCGCTGCTCGATGAGCTTGTATTTTCTCATCAGCTTCCAGTTGTGCTCCTCCTGGTCCTGCGGGTCCATTCTGAAGGAATGAATGGCTTTGGATGGTCTCCCCTTGGCACCGGTCAGGATATAATCCAGGTCCCGCTCACCTTCCTTGCGGGGCGCGGGTATCTTGACCGGCTCCATCATCTGCCCCAGCACCCCGTCCGCCAGCACGATGACCGGCGTTCGGTAGGTATCGGCCAGATCAAAGGCTTCGGCCGTCATGTCCGCGAGCTCCTGCACCGAGGCCGGGGCCAGCACGATGGTGCGGTAATCACCGTGCCCGCCGCCGCGGGTTGCCTGGAAATAGTCCGACTGGGCGGAATAGATGGACCCGAGACCGGGCCCCCCGCGCACCACGTTCACGATGACCGCGGGCAGCTCCTGGCCGGCCAGGTAGGAAATTCCCTCCTGCTTCAAACTCATCCCCGGGCTGCTGGATGAAGTCATGGCCCGGCCGCCCACCGCGCTTGCGCCCAGGACCATGTTGATGGCCCCGATTTCGCTTTCCGCCTGAATGAACACGCCTCCCGGCACCTCGGCCAGCCGCTTTGCCATGTACTCGGGCAATTCATTCTGAGGGGTGATGGGGTAGCCGAAGTAAAACCTGCATCCCGCCTGGATTGCCGCCTCACCGATGGCGCTGGTGCCGCTCATGAGCTGCTTATTCACGGTAGACCTCGATGGCAATCTCCGGGCAGACCAGGGCGCAGGTCGCGCAGCCC
The DNA here is from genome assembly GCA_963793865.1 of uncultured delta proteobacterium. Lineage (GTDB taxonomy): Bacteria > Desulfobacterota > WTBG01 > WTBG01 > WTBG01 > CAZWCD01. The sequence continues at coordinate 446,248 of CAWCBP010000001.1, read as the reverse complement.
GTGCACCCGTTCTCTGCATCAAACGCGGCCACAAGGTATCCCTTGCGATTGAGTGTACCGGACTGCGAGAGGGATTTCCTGGGGCAGAACGATGCGCAGAGCAGGCAGCCCTTGCACAGTTCCTGATTAATGGTGATTGATCCTTTCATACACCTTTCTCCGAAAGCAGAATTGTTAATATGTAACGTACAAGCCGCGCCTTGTCAAACGATTTTACCGGAACGAGGCGCAGCGGGATCAGGGGCAGGAGGATTTTTTTGGGCAGGCGTGAACTGCAATGTGATGGTGGACAAAACGAACCATTACATTTGTGTGATTTTTTTGGGATATCAGGGATGGAGGGACGCACTCCGTTGCGTCCGCAATGGCATGACTCCAGGAAGGAGAACCCATGCTTCAGCGTAAGAGCAAAAGGCTTGAATACAGGCAGCAGAATGTGAGCGGAAAAAAATTCCCCGTCGCGCCACCAGCTGTGAGGCGCAGGGGGGGGGACGCCCTTAAATTTCTAAGTTTCTGGGCATCAATAATGAATTTTAGAATTTTAAGGGCGTCCCCCTTATGGTTATGAATCTACAGCATGGCCTTAAAAAATTTGGCAAAGGTTTCCTGGCCATAGGCATTCATGATAACTTTTCCCATCCGGTCGGTCTGCTGCATGCCTCCGTACTGGGCTTTTATTCGTTTGAGCTGCTCCTGCTTAAATCCTTCATCCCTTTTCTCGGCCTCGCGGTACATGGCGAGCCAGCACTTGATGAATTCGGTGCACAGTTCATACACGGTGGAAACGTTTTCAACCCGGGTGCGCGACCATGACAAACGCCGGCGAAATATAGGTCCTCACCCACGTCGTGAAATCGTCCAGGTTGACCCGCTTGAAATCTTTATGGTTCCAAAATTTTTTAGAGACGGCGCTGAACGGCTCCAAGTATTTCATGGCGAACTGATAATCCATGACCAGGTCGAAGCCGAAGGTGAAATCGGTATCGAAGTGGTAAGTTCCATCCTTCATGACGATAGAGTTGATGCCCCAGATGGGCATCTTGTAGGTCAGATCCGGGAGTATCTGAAATACCTCTGAGCCGATCGCGAGCTTATGGTCATGATGGGGCACCGGGATGCCGCCGCCGAACCTCAAATCTACCAGCGTCACCTTGTCAATCCGGTCTCCCCGATACGCCTGAATACCGCCGCCGTCTTCCCCGCTGAGCAGTTTTACCTGTGCCACGTCGTCAAGCCCGGGCACCTTTTCCAGCTTTACCTCCCGCGCCAGCGTTTCATAGCAGAATTTTGTTAGTCCCCTTCCGTCCATATGTTCCTCCTTCACGGCATTTCTTTCGAGATAGTATTTCTCTTCGTGCCCTTCGTGCTTTTCTCTTTCTTCGTGTGCTTCGTGGTTAAAAAAACAGGTGGCAGGGTTAAGGGTACAGGGTCAGTGAGGCCGCATTTTCTTGCATCCTGGATCGTGCATCATGTATCCGGCATCACGCTCTGCCCTCAACTACCCGCACTGGTAAATGATGCCGGTGCCGCCTGCGGGTACGCGGACGCGCAGCGCATCGGCGCTGCACACCACCTCGCAGTTCCCGCACTCCAGGCACCCCTCCCTGCGGGCGACGGCCGCCTTGCCCTCCCGCATCTCAAACACCTCGCCGCCGCAGATGATCACGCAGCTGCCGCATCCCGTGCATTTTTCCGTCATCAATTTCAATAATGGTGACCGGCGTGGAAATCCATTCGCTCATAAACAACCTCCTCAAAACGGATGATCAAACACCCGGTTCCGGTTAAATGACTCCTGGTTTTTCTGAACCCACTTGAGGATTCGCGGGAACATGGCCGGATCCTGCAGTATCGGGCCGTACAATGAAAGCAGGTGGTTTATCTTGACCGCGATAAGCCACGCCCCCATCTCCACGTAGCCGAACTCGCCGCACTTCTCCGGACTCGGCGTGCCCATGACATGAGGCACTGCGGCCAGCCGCATGTTCTCCACCATCTCCTCCATGCTGCAGTTGAATTTCTCGACATAGCCGGCGCCCGCGCTCCAATGGACGATGCGGGTGGGGCTCACTTCGGAAAGCTCCTTGGTGGGCCGGTTTTTCTCCGACTTGCCCTGGTCGCGATCCACACCCCAGGGGAAGCGCGCCGCGGCAAATCCCGCCAGGACTTCCTCCGAGAGATCATTCCGTTCCAGCAGGGGAATGACATACTGAGCGGCGCGTTCACCCGCCCCGCATATGCCGCCGACGGCGCCGGCATCGCCGCAGATGATAAGCCCCTTCTTATATGGCTTCTTGAGTGGCGGGCCCGGCAAAAAGGTGGACTGGCGCTGCATCGGCCGGTCGGGGAACCCCTCGCACGGGCGCAGCATCCGGCGCACCTCCATGATGCTGTACAGCCGGCGCATGTACACGCTGCGGGAATTTTTCCCGGCGCTGACCATGGAGCTTAAGGGCGTCCAGCTGGTGGGCGCATTTACCGTTGCAATGCCTCCCGGCCGCAGCGATATGGTACAGGCGCCCCAGGGTTTCGGCGGAGTGAGGGTGGGCCCGAAAAACATGTGCCGCGCGTGCTCCACATAGTCAAACATCTCCTCTTCGGATCTGAACTTCCAGGCTTCGCCATACTGGTAGCAGCACACGTTGGGGTCCCACTTGTCGAGCAGGTCCGCCATCTTGGCGACCGAGGATAACCTGCCGTCCGCGGCGAAGGTGAGGCGCGCCCGTATCTTCTCACCGCCTTCTGTCACCACGCCGCCGATGCCGTCTCCCTCGCGGATGAGATCAACCACCGTGGTACCGTTCTTGAGTTCGGCGCCCGCCTTCACCGCCTCTTCGGTCAGCACCCGCACGAAATCCTGGTTGTTGACCCCGTAGCTCTCTTCCTTGCCGGTTGTGCCGGGGGCAAACACGCAGGATTTGAAGACAACCTTGTTCTCGCCGTTGACATAATAATAGGAGTGGGCCGACCCCAGGTCCCCCGGATGCAGATGGGGTATTTGCTTAAGCACCCTGAGCATCAGGGCAACCAGCTCTTTGCGACTGTGGAAGATCACCCCCGGGGCATATTCGGTCGCCCCGTGGCATTTATCCCCCGGCGTCCTTCCTGACTCGATCAGCAGGGTTTTGAATCCTCGCTTGGCCAGAAAGTATGCAGCCGTAGAGCCATTGGAACCCGCGCCGACAATCACAACGTCATAGATCATGGTTGTGTCCCCTGTGGTTCGGTTTATGGTATTTTTTATAATAGGTTATTTCTGGAACACGACACCAGGGCAATCTGAGATATCCACTGCCTGGTATGCGATGTGTGATACGGGATAAAGACACAGACACTTGTACCTCATACCCCACACCTCACATCGCAGATCGCACATTTTTTTGTTTGATACTTACCACTTAAAAATATATAGTCAAGCAAGAAGAGAGCGAAATGATCCCACATCGCAATCAGGAGGTCCTCTATGAAAGGTGGTATTGTCGGAAAGCTGCTTTGGGTTGATCTTTCCAAAGGCGCAATCGAAACCATGAAACCGGATCCGGATCTCTACCGCCGATTCCTTGGCGGCTATGGTTTGGGTGCACGGCTCATTTACGAGAGGCAAAAGCCGAAGCTGCCTCCTTTTGACCCGGCAAACATTCTGGGTTTCGCGACGGGCCCCCTGACCGGGACACCGGCCATCAGCTCATCCCGCTACACGGTGATGGGCAAATCGCCGCTCACCGGGGCCTGGGGAGATGCCAACTCCGGCGGATTCTTCGGACCGGCGTTGAAAAAGGCGGGATATGACGGCGTCTTTTTTGAAGGAGCGGCCGGCACCTGGACATATCTCTTTATCGCTGACGGCAAGGCCGAGCTGCGGGATGCCAGGCCATATGCCGGCCTGGACACCAATCAGATGGAAGACCGGATGAAAGAAGAGCTGGGGCTGGATATCCGCGTTGCAGGCATCGGGCCCGCGGGAGAAAAATGCTCATTGATTTCCTGTATCATCAACGACAAGTGGCGCGCCGCGGCGCGATCCGGCCTGGGCGCGCTCATGGGCTCCAAGCGGCTGAAGGCGGTGGTGGTAAAGGGAACAGGCGCCATACCGGTCGCGCAGGAGGAAGCCGCCAGGAATCTGCGGCAGAAACTCATTGCCGACGGAAAGAACAGCCCCACCTTTCAACTCTTCTCGGGCCTGGGCACCTGCGGCGTTACCGCCATGTTTGCGGCCAGCGGCGAATCGCCGGTTAAAAACTGGGGCGGGACGGGGAGGATTTTCCCAACGCGGCCGCTGTCAGCGACGGGAGCGTGATTGCGCGTCAGAAAAAGAAGTACGCCTGCTTCGGATGCCCCATCGCCTGCGGCGGAGAAGTCACCGTCGACTCGTCCCCCTATGCCTGTGAAACCCACAAGCCTGAATACGAGACCTTGTGCGCTTTCGGCGCCCTTTGTTTGAATGACAATCTTGAGTCCATTATAAAAATTAATGATATCTGCAACCGCGCCGGTCTCGACACCATTTCCACCGGGGCCTCGGTCGCCTTTGCCATCGAATGTTACCAAAACGGCATCGTGGGCAAAGATGACACCGGCGGCATTGAGCTGACCTGGGGGGACCATCAGGCCATCGTGGCCCTCACCGAGAAGATAGCGCGACGGGAAGGCTTCGGGGCGCTCCTCGCCGATGGCGTGCGCAGGGCGTCAGAGAAGATCGGCAAGGGGGCTGAGCGGTATGCCATGCATCTGGGAGGACAGGAACTCCCCATGCACGATCCTCGCAACACCCCGGGATACGCCACCGCCTATGCCGCCGACGCGACGCCCGCCCGTCACATGCAGGGAGGCTCGGCCTTCCCGGAGAGCGGATTCATGATTCCCGGTGTCCCCTTCGGCCAGGTGGAAAAATACCGCTTCACCGGCAAGGGCGACATGCATCGCTTCATGAGCAACCTCACCCATGTGGTAAACGCGACCGGCATCTGCTACTTTGCCCTCATGGTCTACGGGGTGCCGATGATACAGCAATTCATGGAGTGCGTGACCGGCGAGAGCCGCACCCTGGATGATCTGCTCACTGCCGGGGAGCGGATTGCCAACATGCGGATGGCCTTCAATTTGCGGGAGGGCATCTCATTTGCGGACTGGAAGATGCCCGGTAGAATGATCGGTGATCCGCCGCTGGCGGCAGGACCGCTGCAGGGAATTACCATCGACGCCAAAACCATGGTCTCCGAGTACTGCGGAACAATGGGATGGGATCCCCGCACAGGCCGGCCTTCGAGGGAGAAGCTGCAGGAGCTGGGGTTGGACACTATTATCAAAGGATAGACAGGCCTTTATCGGAAACGATGAACGTTGAACATTCAACTTCCAACATCCAACGTCGAATGAACAAAACAAAACGATGAACGTTGAACATTCAACTTCCAACGTCGAACCAAGAGCACGTGTTTTCTCATTGAAAGTTGAACGTTGGACGTTCGATGTTGGACGTTTGAACCCCAGATCTCCCGGCAGATAACGCGCTATAAAACGCAAAGGAGCCCTTTATGCAAGCCATTCCTTACTTTGAGCGCATCATCGAAACCTTGCAGCCGATCAATCCCCGGCCCATGCAATCCTACCGCGGTGATGACATCACCGGGTTTGCCGAGATCGAAACCGACATGATGGTGCATACCATGCGCTGTTTTGAAGCCGATAAGCTTGACAAGATCGTGACCATCAAGGCGGACATCATGGGCGGCAAAATCATCGTCTACGGCACCACCATTGTTCCCGCCGACGAGTATCCCTTTCCCCTGTTCACCTCGGAGATTGTCCAGGCGGTCAATCACTTAAGCCTGCGGACGGACCTCATCCCCCTCGCCGACTGCGGCCGTGACATGGACTACCTCGATAAGTACATGGCGCCCATGGAAGAGCTCTGGAAAAAGTACAGGGACATTGAGGGCATGGGGACGGAGCGCTACCTCTGGCAGCGGGTAATGCTCTCTCCCTTTTACGCCTACGGAAAGATCAAGTATGATGTGGAAAACATCGAAGCGAGGGCGCTGGATATCACCGTTGATTATTTGAAGCTCTTTATAAAGTTTTGGTCGGAGGCGGGAAAAGCGGATCCCGATTACATGAAGGCCTTAAACGGCAGAAAGCGGGACATGCTCAGGATCATGATGGAAAACGATCCCGGCGAGGGACCGCTGCGCAAGGCGCTCGGCGAGGAGAAGGCCCGGAAAATCCTGGGGCTGCTCTTCTGATGAGCGCGCGGTCCGCCGCTCCTGTCAGTCGGAACCTGCCGGGGCCACCAGCTCGGTAATCGCCGGGGCATCAAGCTCCTCGAGAAAACCGCGCTTCTCAAGGTCCCCGATCACATCCTCGAGGCCCAGCTCGCGCAGCCTGCTGCGGGTGGGCCTGCCCTCCTTCGAGCACCCCCGGTAGAAATAATATTCATCGAGCATGCCGGGATGATCGATGGGATCCTCCTCGCCGCGGGTCGTGCCCTTTCTCCGGTCATCCTTCCTGCTGACGCCCAGCAGCGTGTTGTAGCAGCGCTCAACCTGGTTCGCCCGCTCGGCTGACTCAAAGAGCGTTCCGGGATCCATGCCGGTCACCGCCTGGTAGATTTCCCCCATCTCTTCGAAGAGGATCATGGGATCGCCATAAATGGTGGTTCCCGCCATCGGGATAAAGCACAGGCCCAGCGAATCCATGGCCATCTTGTAATTCTCATGCCACCAGACCGCGCGGCCCTTCCCGACCGGGCTTTTGCTGTCCGTCATCTCGTCGGGAATGTCCCTGCCGAAAATGCGCTCCAGCATGTCCCGCGCGCCGGTGAGGGCTGAGAAGGGGTGGCCCTTCATGTGGTCCGCCCCCCGCGCCGCCACCGACGAGGCAAGATTCATGGCCATCACCGCATGGCGGTTGTAGGGAAAGGTCATTCCCTTGGTGTGAAATCCGTAGGGTTCCGATTCCGGTCCCCACTGCTCGATCATGTCCGGGATGCTGTCGGCCAGCACCCGCCCGAATCCCTCCCGGCGGGCGATTTGCTGCATGAGATCACACACCCCGTTCACATCACCCCATGTAAGATCCACCCCGCCGGTTTCCTCACTGCCGATAATTCCCCGTTGGAAGCACTCCATGGCCATGGAAAGGTTCCAGCCGAGCTGGGTGCAGTCCATGCCCAGTTTGTTGGAAAGGTCGGCCACGTGCAGCAGGGAGGGAAAATCAAAGATGCCCAGCTGCGGTCCCAGGCTTACGTAGTGGCCGAACTCGATCTTATCGCCTTCCTCCCCCTGAAACCGTCCCTCGGGTATTTTCCATTTTTGAGAGCAGCCGACGGGACAGCGGTAGCAGGCCGATTTCCCGCTTTTGTAGATGCTTAAGAATTTTTCCAGATCGTAGGCGTCAAGCCCCTCGGGGGTAATCCGTCCCTGGTCATTGCGCGTCGAGGTCTCGAGTCCGATCTGGGCAATGAGCATCAGGGTCCCGAACTCCTTCTGAACCATGGTTGAAGGTCCCTTGCCCCATATCTCCTGATATCGCTTGGCCAGGGCGCTGAGCTTTCGCGGGTGGGCTGCCGGAACCGTCCCGTCGCCTTGCACGATGACGGCCTTCAGGTTTTTCGAACCCATGACACATCCCATGCCCGCCCGGCCATTGGCGCTCACCCGCTTTGTCCCGGAAAAAATATTGGCGTACCTCACCAGATGTTCTCCGGCGGGCCCGATGCGGGCGGTTTCGCAGTCACCGTACGCCTCCAGGATCCGCTCATCAGCGCTGTAGGTATCAAGGCCCCACCATGACGATGCGTCAACAAGCCGGGCTTCCCCGTCCTGTTGGATCAGCAGCGCGGAGGGACGCTCAGCCTTCCCGCGCAAAACGATGTGATCATATCCCGCCTTCTTCATCCGCACCGCAAAATAGCCGCCGGCATTGGAATCACCGAACAGCCTGGTGAGCGGGCTTTTGGCGGTGACGGTGAAGCGCGTGGCGCAGGGAAAGGAGGTGCCCACCACCGGTCCGCACCCGAAGATGAGCGGGTTGTCGGGCGACAGGGGATCCAGGTCGGGATTGCCGCGCACCAGGTCGTAAAAGAGCCGGGCGTTTACCCCCGCGCCCCCTGTGTAATCGCCGGTCAGATCCTCCGGAAAATCCTCCACCCACAGCTTCGAAGCGGTCAGGTCAACCTGCAGTATTTTGCCCCGCCAGCCGTAATATTTGAAAGGCCGCACATTTTTCATCGCCGCTCCTCCCCCATTTAAAAGGTCGCCTGAGGCGGGAGGATCGTTCCGAGCAGGGCATCAGGTGGTATCCCTTTTTCCAGACCGTACCTGGTCCCCGCATCCTCGAGCAAAACCCATTCCACCCACACCCCGTGAATCTCCCGCATGCGCCGCTGCTCCTCGGCGGTGAAGCTTCTTTTCCCGCCCGCCTCCACCAGCATGCCATAGAGCCTGAAAAAATATTCCGCCATATCCTTAAAAAAGGGGAACTCCCGCGCCTCGAGATGGAAGGCGTATATCCCCGCGTGGCTCCCCACGTTTTCATTTCTGAATTTTGATACAAAGAAATCAGCCCTGGTTTTTCTCAGTTTTTCGTAATCCTGCCCATGCTCATGGCAAAGCTCCTTCATGCCCCCGGCAAAAAAGGCCGCGTCCTCTTCCACCGGGAAATAAGGAAAGATGTCCGTCCCCCCGGCGAAAACTATGGTGTCGGTTATATTGGCCCTCAGCTCCATGTAGCCGCGGGGAATGTGCGGATTTACCGGGTAACAATTGATCTCCAGCACAAACGCCTCGGCCCGGCTGCCTTTCTGGCCGATCTTTTCAGCGAGCACCGGCGGGGTCTCGATGGTAAGATCGCAGAAAATTGAGGCCGCCTTTTCAAAAACCACCCCCGATGATCTCACCGCGTCCAGCCTGCCCATGGGTGTGTCCCATGACTTTTTATCAACCCTGCCACCCGGGTTGAACCGCGCGCAGAATTGTTCAAAGCGGCTGTTCACCTCGGTAAGAAAGGTTACAACGTCGTTTCGGTTGACGGTCATGGGTCGCCTCCTTTAGCTTAGTTGACAGTTTTCAGTTTGCAGTCGACAGATTAGAAGCATCTGCACGTCCAGAATCAAATCCGAAACTAACGTCAAATTCCAACGAAAAAGACACTGTTTTCTTCATTCGACTTGGATGTTGGAAGTTGCGATGTGCAATGTTGATCTTTTCCTTGAAATAAACCACAAGTCCATGCAGATCATCTCGAAATCATATTCCCTGAACGTCCCTCTCCCTACGCCTCCCACAGCTCGTTCCCGATGCCCTTGTTGTAATGGAAGTAGATCATCCTCGCGGGAGTCACGCGGATCACCTTCATCACGCCGGGAGGAAGCTGCGGCGGCTTCCCGGTGAGCTTTGCGATATCATCAAGGAAGGGCTTAAAAAGCTGCAGGGCTGTGGCGAACTCCGGTGTGTCATCGGTGAAGATGTCCGCCGTCCCCCACATGTTGACCCCCCTCACCGAGCGCATGGTGTGCGTTGAAGTGCCGATGCCCACGGCAACCCGATTGTTCTCCCGGATGTTTTTGAACTTGTCTCCCCCCTCGCTCAAAATGTATAAGGTAAGGCCATCGTTCATGTAGTCGACCATGGAGATGCGCGGTATCCCGTCCTTGCCGCAGGTACCCAGGGCGCAGGGGTGCTTCTTGCCCAGGTAGTCGATAATCTCCTCCTCCAGCTCCTGTTTCGTCGGATGCTTCCGTTCCAGGCCGAGCACGTTAATCATTCTTTCAACGATTCTGTCCCGCTGCTCCTCGGTTATTTCATGTACCGCCATGTGATACCTCCCTGTAGGCTGTTTGCCATGCAGACCATAGCACGAGAGTTTTATTTTTACAAATGAAGAAAATGATAGTAACATTGACGCTAAAAAGTCACATCGCCACAAGAGATCATTCGAGCAGAGTGAATTGAAACAGTAACCGCACATTCGAGCAGAAGGACCGAACGATGAGTGAGCCGGCCGGAACCATGTCCTTACATGTCCTGGTTGTCGATGACGAGGCAAATATTCGCAAAACGTTATCGTTCTGCCTTGAAGCAGAAGGACACCGGGTTATTTCAGTAAGCAATTTTCAGGATGCCGTCGCGGAAGCATCGCGAAGAAGCTTTGATGCGGCTTTTGTTGATCTCCGCCTGGGCACGGCCAGCGGACTTGACTTGATTACCCGGTTAAAGGTCATAACGCCGTGGCTTAAGATAATCATTATAACTGCCTATGCCTCTATTGACACGGCGGTGGAGGCCATGCGCCGGGGAGCCACTGATTACATACCCAAGCCGTTCACTCCCTCCCAGGTAAAACTTGCAGTTCAAAAAGTGGTTGAAGTATGCACCTTGGAGCAAAAGATAGCTATTCTCAAGGAGGACCTGGGGAGGGCGAATCCTGAAATCGATTTTTCGACTCAAAGCGCTGCCATGCAGCGGGTGCTGGGCATGGCCAAGCAGGTTGCAGCCACAGATGCCACAATCCTGCTCAGAGGGGAAAACGGCACCGGCAAAACTGTTTTGGCCCGGATGATCCATCTCTGGAGCGGCCGCGCCAAGAAACCCTTCAGCAATATTTCCTGTCCTTCCATTCCCTCAGAGTTGCTGGAAAGCGAATTGTTCGGCCATCTCAAGGGGGCCTTTACCGGAGCCGACCATGATAGTCCCGGACGCATTGCCGCGTGCGAAGGGGGTACGCTGCTGCTGGATGAAATAGGAGACCTGCCGCTGCTGCTTCAGCCTAAACTGCTGCGCTTTATCCAGGATCATGAATATGAACGGATCGGCGACTCCATAACCCGCAGGGCAGACGTGCGGGTTATGGCCGCAACTAATATAGATCTGGAAAAGGCTGTGCGGGATGGCCGGTTTCGGGAAGACCTTTTCTATCGGCTCAATGTGATTCAAATTATACTGCCTCCCCTGCGCGAGCGCCAGGATGACATTATCCCGCTGGCGGAACGTCTCTTGCAATTTTTCGGCAGGGCAAATCACCGGCAATTCCTGGGCTTCAGCGAAGAGGCGCTCAATGCCATGAGAAACCATGTCTGGCCCGGAAATATACGGGAGCTGCGCAACATTGTTGAGCATGCTGCAATTATGTGCCGGGGAGATCGTGTGGGCATCGAGCATCTTCCTGACTCCTTGCGCCCTCGACTAGCGGTTACCCAGCTGGGTGATCCGGTTGACCTGGAAACCATTGAGGAACAGCACATCCGGCGTGTGCTGGCTTCGGCAAAATCATTGCAGGAGGCCGCTGATATTCTCGGCATCGACCAGGCCACACTCTGGCGGCGTCGCAAGCAGTACGGAATCTAACATCGTGCCCCAATCCCTTTCCACTCATAGTGAGCTTTGCAATCTGCAAGGCTGTCAGAAACGTTTCCTTGCAAAATACAAAACCCCTCCCCGATGCCCCGTAAAATAATCCATAGTATTCAAGCCGTTTCCAATGATCCCCCGTGGCACAATCTTTGAATACATCGTATCACTGAGGAGTGCATATGATCGGCCTTCGTCAAAAATTGATTCTTGGCTTTGGTGGTCTGCTCTTTATCATTGTGCTCATCGGCATCCAAAGCATTCGAGAGCTGGCGCACCTGGAGCAATCCATCGATGTTATTCTCCGCGAAAATTACCGGAGCGTTATTGCATGCCAGCAGATGAAGGAAGCCCTGCAGCGAATGGATACCGGGGCGCTTTTCATCATGCTCGGTTATCGGGATATGGGTGAAGAGCAGATTGCAAAAAACGAAATGGATTTCGAAAAAGCGCTGCAGATTGAATTAAACAACATCACCCTCCCCGATGAAGGAGAAAAAGCCGGTTTTATCAAAAGCGCGTTTGAACAGTACCGGGCAACACTGCGGCAGATAAGAAGTGCCGGCGTAACCTTCGACGCCGGGCGCGATGTTTATTTTGCCAGGCTGCTGCCTTTTTATGAGCAGATACGGGAGTCGGCAGACGATGTCATACACATGAACCAGGAGAACATGAGTGAGGCCAATGACCGGGCGCGGGCAAAAGCGGCATCAGCGCGACAGCGGATGTACTACCTTTTGCTCACCGGCGCCACCGTTGCCATTGTTTTCATTTATTTTACCGGCGGGTGGATATTGCGGCCGATTACCAGGCTGATCGATTTCACCGACCAGGTCACGCGCGGCAATCTGGAACTGTTTATTCAGAGCAACTCCCGGGATGAAATCGGGCGGCTCTCGGAGGCATTTAACAAGATGACCGCCGGTCTTCGTGAATTCCGCCGCAGCGATCAGGCAAAGCTGGTACGAGTTCAGCGTTCGACGCAAACGGCATTCAACAGCCTCCCTGATTCTGTGGCGTTAATTGATTTGGAGGGAACGATTGAGGTGGCAACCGAAACAGCCCGGGAAACATTCGGGCTTAAGCCCCGGAGAAAGATACAGGATGTCCCCTTTCAATGGATGTCTGCATTATACGGCAGCGCGCTCAACAGCGGCCGTGCCGTTGGAGGGGAAAAACGAGTACGCCATTATCCAGCAGTTCGTAAAGGGTGAGGAGCGGTTTTTTCGTCCCAGGGCGGTACCGATCCTGGACAATGAGCGACAGCCCGTCGGCATCGTACTTATTTTTGAAGACATAACCCGGATGCAACAGCAGGATGACATGAAGAAGGGATTAATCGCAACCGTGTCCCACCAGTTGAAGACACCCCTCACCTCCATCCGCATGGCCATTCATCTGCTGCTTGAAGAAAAAGCAGGGTCGCTGACCGACAAGCAGGCAGAGCTGTTAATTGCCGCGCGGGACGACAGCGACCGATTACACGCCATTGTTGAAGATCTGCTCGATATCAGCAGGATTGAATCGGGACGGGCGCAGATGGACTGCCGTGCCATATCACCGATGGCACTGGCGCTGCAGGCAGTGGAACCGTTCCAGAGCGCTTGCAAGGATCACGGCGTCCGTCTCACCATCGAGGTGCCGGATGATCTGCCGGAGGTGTGGGCCGACCGGATACGCATTGATCATGTCTTTTCCAACCTGCTATCCAATGCGCTCAAATATACCGCACCGGGCGGCAGCGTGACGCTTGCCGCACAGGGATTCAAGGAATGGGTCAGCTTTTCGATTGCCGACACCGGCAGGGGTATCCCCCGGCAGTATCTGGATAAAGTTTTTGATCAGTTTTTCCGCGTTCCGGGCGATGCGTCCGAAACCGGAGCCGGGCTGGGGCTCGCCATCGCCAAAGAGATTGTGGAAGCCCATGGCGGAACCATCTCGGTGGAAAGCAGTGATGGGAAGGGAAGCAGATTCACATTTACCCTGAGACGAGCTGACGCGATTGCGCAGGAAGGGAGCAAAAATGAGTGACCTGCTCTATGTGCTTATGGTCATGGTTTTCTTCGGATTGTGCTTCCTGTACATCCTGTTCTGCGAAAGGTTGTAACCAATGATTGCAATGACCGCGGGTCTGATAGGATTCCTGGTGATCATCTATCTGTTGATCACTGTCATCAGACCGGAAAAATTTTAACACGGGAGTTTATCTATGGATGTGTACGGATGGCTCCAGCTATTCCTGTTTGTTGGTATCCTGCTGGCATTTACCAAACCACTGGGTGTCTATCTGGTAAGCGTTCTTGACTCAAATGGCAAAACCTTTATTGACCCGCTGGTGCAGCCGCTGGAGAGGTTATTGTACCGGGTTCTCGGCATAGACAGCACCAAAGAACAAACCTGGAAGCAATACGCATTCTCTCTTTCTGCTTTCAGTCTGGTCAGCCTGCTGTTCACCTATGCCATTCTTCGCCTGCAGCATTTTTTACCGCTTAATCCCCAAAGTTTTGCTCCTGCAAGCCCCGATCTTGCATTCAACACGGCAGTCAGTTTTACCACCAACACCAACTGGCAGAGCTACGGGGGGGAATCAACCCTGTCCTACTTTTCGCAGATGGCAGGACTTGCCCTTCATAATTTTATTTCCGCGGCAGCAGGCATAGCCGTTGCGGCAGCCCTGGTGCGCGGCATAGCACGCCAGAGCATGAAAACCATAGGCAATTTCTGGGTTGATAGCATCAGGGTTACCCTGTACCTGCTGCTGCCCATCTGCCTTATATATTCTCTATTCCTTGTGTCACAGGGCATGATGCAAAACTTTCAGCCTTATGTTCATGCCACACACATTGACCACAGCATTAAAGAAGCGACTGCCGGCAGTCAGTTGATTGCACAAGGTCCCATGGCCTCGCAGGTGGCAATTAAAATGATCGGGACTAATGGCGGGGGATTCATGAACGCCAACGCTTCCCATCCTTATGAAAATCCGACACCGCTTTGCAATTTTATTCAGATGCTCTCCATCTTTCTCATTCCGAGCGGCCTGACCTATTACCTCGGGCGGGCGGTCAGAAACCAGAGACATGGCTGGGTTATATGGGGATCCATGTTACTGCTTTTTTTGACGGCTTTTATGGTGTGCTGGTGGGCAGAAACAGCGGGTAATCCCCGGCTGCATGCCCTGGGAGTGGATCCGGTGAACGGGAATATGGAGGGCAAAGAAGTACGTTTTGGAATCTTCAATTCGGCCCTCTTTGCGACAATAACCACCGATGCCTCGTGCGGTGCAGTTAACGCGATGCATGATTCATTTACCCCGCTGGGGGGATTAGTCCCATTAGCAAATATTCAATTAGGCGAGATCGGATTCGGTGGCGTGGGCGCCGGTCTTTACGGGATGCTGGTATTTGTGGTGCTGGCCGTTTTTTTATGCGGACTGATGGTGGGACGCACGCCACAGTATCTCGGTAAAAAGATCGAGGCCTATGATGTCAAGATGAGCGTTCTGGCCATGCTTGTCTTGATCTTCAGTATCCTCGGGTTTAGTGCATGGGCCGCAACAAGTCATTGGGGATTAGCCGGCCTGAATAACAGAGGGCCGCATGGCCTGAGCGAGATACTGTATGCCTTCACTTCAGCAGCCGGCAACAACGGCAGCGCTTTTGCCGGACTTAACGCCAACACTGCATGGTTTAATACAACGCTGGGGATGGGGATGCTCTTGGGGCGGTTTTTCATGATTGTGCCCGTACTTGCCCTGGCAGGAAACATGGCCCGAAAAAAAATGATCCCTGCAAGCGAAGGAAGTCTTCCTGTTGCAGGGCTTACCTTTATGGTCATCTTAATCGGAACGGTGCTCATTGTCGGTGCCTTGACCTTCTTCCCGGTGCTTTCTCTCGGGCCGGTCGTTGAGCATTTTCTCATGACCGGCTCGGATATTCTCTATTAAAGGAGACGGATCAATGGCTCCAAGGAAGCATACTCTTTTTGAACGTACCATCATTGCGCAGTCCGTGGTTGATTCATTAAAAAAATTCAACCCTCGTTCACTGATGAAAAATCCGGTGATGTTTGTCACTGAAACAGGAGCAGCCATAACCACCTTCTTCGCTTTTTTCATCACCCAGGACGAGCCATTCAGTTTCACGCTGCAGATTGCACTCTGGCTGTGGTTTACGGTTTTATTTGCCAATTTTGCCGAAGCACTGGCCGAAGGCAGGGGAAAAGCGCAGGCTAATTCCCTGCGCAGAACCCGCACTCATACTGTAGCACATCGTTGTGTCACTGAAGGGGTCATGGAAAACGTCCCCGCAGAACAGCTGCGCAAGCATGATCTGGTAATCATCTCCGCCGGGGACATTATACCGGCTGATGGAGAAATTATAAAAGGGATTGCAACCGTTGATGAATCAGCCATAACCGGCGAATCCGCACCGGTCATTCGTGAAGCCGGTGGAGACCGCAGTGCGGTGACGGGAGGTACGCGGGTGTTGTCTGACCAGATAAAAGTGCGGGTTACTGCAAATCCCGGTGAAAGCTTTTTCGACCGGATGATAGCTCTCGTCGAGGGGGCTCAACGGCAAAAAACCCCGAATGAAATCGCCCTTACCATCCTGCTCTCAGCGCTGACGATCATTTTTCTGGTCGTCATCATGACCCTGAAGTCTTTTGGTCTATACTCAGGAACATCGTTTTCCATCACCGTGCTGGTTGCTTTGCTGGTGTGTCTTATACCGACCACCATCGGCGGCCTCTTAAGCGCCATCGGGATTGCGGGCATTGACCGGCTGGTGCAGAAGAACGTATTGGCAATGAGCGGCAGGGCGGTTGAAGCGGCAGGGGATGTTGATGTGCTGCTCCTTGATAAAACAGGTACCATCACCCTGGGCGAGCGACAGGCAACTGAATTCATCCCCGCAGCCGGGGTAGGGGCTCAGGAATTGGCGGACGCGGCGCAATTGGCTTCGCTTGCTGATGAAACCCCTGAAGGAAGGAGTATCGTTGTCCTGGCCAAGCAATATGGATTGCGGGGGCGAACCATCGCCGAGATGCCCAATGCCAGATTCACTGCCTTTTCTGCCCAAACCCGCATGAGCGGAGTTGATATTGACGGCAGGCAGATCAGGAAAGGGGCAGCTGATGTGATCTGTAAATTTGTCGGAACCGATTTCCCGGAAGAGGTTCGGGAAACAGTGGATGGCATTGCCCGCTCGGGGGGTACGCCCTTGGTTGTTGCCGATACCGCACGCGTGCTTGGAGTGATCCATCTGAAAGATATTGTGAAGGGCGGACTAAAGGATCGTTTTGACCGATTCCGTGCCATGGGCATTAAAACCGTTATGATCACCGGGGACAACCGTCTGACTGCTGCTGCCATTGCCCATGAAGCGGGCGTTGATGATTTCATTGCCGAAGCCAGGCCGGAGGACAAGCTGGCTCTGATACGCAGGGAGCAGGCCGCCGGTCATCTTGTGGCCATGACGGGGGACGGCACCAATGATGCGCCGGCCCTTGCCCAGGCCGACGTGGGGGTGGCCATGAATACCGGCACCCAGGCGGCCAAAGAGGCGGGCAATATGGTCGATCTTGACTCCAATCCCACCAAGCTGCTTGAAGTTGTGGAGATCGGGAAACAGATGCTCATCACCCGCGGCGCACTGACGACCTTCAGCATTGCCAATGATGTGGCAAAATATTTTGCCATCATACCGGCACTGCTGATTGCTCTTTTTCCGGTTACCCAGCCATTAAACATTATGGGGCTTCATTCTCCGCATAGTGCGATCCTGAGCTCTGTCATTTTTAATGCCCTCATCATCATTGCTCTGATACCCCTGGCTTTACGCGGTGTCCATTTCCGACCACTCGGTGCGGCAGCTCTTTTGCGACGAAATCTTCTCATCTATGGCATGGGAGGGCTGGTAACTCCCTTTCTTGGTATAAAGGTTATTGATATGCTGGTAAATGCTTTTCACCTTGTGTAGCAGGGATTACTGAAATGAAAGCACTCATTGCGGAACTGCGAATTGCATTGATAGGTACACTGGCTTTAAGCATACTTTTATGCGGTTTGTATCCTCTGCTCGTATGGATTCTGGCCCAGTTATTTTTCCCGCATGAGGCCAATGGTTCCCTGGTCACCAGAAAGGGAATAGTAATCGGTTCAAGCATGCTCGCCCAACCGGTTGAAGATGCAAAATATTTCCATCCCCGACCTTCCGCTGCAGGGCGGGGCTATGATGCTGCCAATTCCGGCGGCAGTAATTTAGGTCCCCTTTCAAAAAAATTACTGGAGACGGTAAAGAAACGCGTAGTCGACTACCGCGCCGAAAACGGGCTTGCGTTTGATGTCTTAGTACCTGCTGATGCCGTTACCTCATCAGGCAGTGGACTTGATCCGCACATCACGGTCAAAAATGCCATATTACAGGCACCCCGCGTTGCCAGGGCACGCGGCATGAATGAAAAGATTGTGCTTGACTGCGTAAAAGCTCATACTGAAGGGCGTGATGTATGGGTCTTAGGTGAGCCCCGGGTAAATGTGCTCAGTTTGAATCTCTCGTTGGATGATGTCAGATAGGTTATCAATGACAGAAGATAGAACCAGTTCATTCTTAAGGATGATCCGCCGCACGCAGCGCGGAAGGCTCAAGGTCTACCTCGGGTACTGTGCCGGGGTGGGGAAAACCTATCAAATGCTCCTGGAGGGCCGGCGCCTCAGGGATGAGGGCATCGACGTGGTAATCGGGCTGGTGGAAACCCACGGCCGCGCCGAAACGGCGCAACTCACCGAGGGGCTGGAAGTCGTCCCGCGGTTTCGTCAGGAGTACCGCGGCATTATGCTTGAGGAGATGGATGCCGACGCGCTCATAGCCCGCAAGCCCCAGGTGGCGCTGATCGATGAAATAGCCCACACCAACGCCCCGGGCAGTCGCAATCCCAAGCGCTATCAGGACGTCCAGGATATTCTGGCGGCGGGCATTCATGTCATCACCACCGTTAACGTGCAGCACCTGGAGAGCCTGTACGACACGGTTGAAAAGGCTGTTCATGTAAAAGTGCGCGAACGCATGCCCGACACGGTGCTTGCCGACGCAGACCAGATCGTCAACGTGGATGTAACCACCGAAGACCTGCGCAAGCGCCTGGAAGAGGGGAAAATATATCCGCGGGAGCGCATTCAAACCGCTCTCAGCAATTTTTTTATCCCTTCAAATTTAGAGCAGCTGCGGGAGCTGACCTTGCGCGAGCTGGCTGCGCAGATTGATTTGCGAAGGCGTGAACCGCTGGAAGAGGAAAGCATCTCCACCCCCGACCAGATTATGGTTTGCCTCAGTTCCAAGGGTCCCAATAGCGAGATGCTGCTTCGCTACGGTTCACGATTGGCGGGCAGGCTCAACCGGAACTGGTATGCGGTGTACGTTCAGACCTCTTCCGAAGAGCCGACCATCATCGACGCCCAGACACAGCGTGTTTTATCGGGCACCCTGACCCTTGCCAAGCAGCTCGGGGCCATCGTCTTTACCTATAAAGGTGACAACATTGCCGACACCATTCTTCGCTTTGCCCGTGAATATCGTGTGGGTCACATTGTCATCGGCACTTCCTCCCCGCCGTCATTGTGGCGAAGGCTCCTGGGGAGGAAGAGCATCGTCGAACAGCTCATCCAGAATGCCCATGGCATAACCATAGTTGTTCCGGATACGCAGACGGACAGGCGGGAATCAGCCGGGGCAGCCTGTGGCGGCTGAAAGCAGCCCTGACAGCACGGGGCAACAGGCGCAGGCTGCCCGGCAACCCGCGCTGAGTGACTACATGTCCGCCGGCAGAGTTGTTATCTGGCAGGAACCGGCTTTTAAGGAAGAGGTTATCAGAACGCTGGTCGATACAATGGGTCGGGATTGCAAAGAGCTTGATCACAGCATCATCTATGCTGCCGTATGGCAACGGGAAAAGGAAAGCTCTACGTTCTTCAACGAAGGGGTTGCCTTTCCCCACGCGCGCATCGATGGTCTTGCGGCTCCCCTGGTTGCGCTCGGTTTGACCCGCCAGGGGGTGGTTGATGTCTCGACTGACAAGCCCATCGCATGTGTCTTTCTGATTATCGCGCCGCGCAAACAGCCTCATGAACAGGTACAGGTCTTGTCCCTTGCCAGCAAAGCAATGCAAAACCGGCATCTGACTCAGGCGCTTACCTCAGCCTCTGATGCTCAGGAAATAGTATCCATCATAAAAGACTGGGAACAGTCCCCATAGCCCAAACCCATTTTTCAGGCTGTTCAAAAACATCCAGATGCAAGGCACGCGAAATCCTGAGGAATGAGGCGTACTTGTTGTCGGTACGCTGCAATGACGATGGATGAGCGTAACGAAGCAGATGGGTGTTTTTCAACGGCCTGCTAACGCTCCTGCACAAACAGGCGGTAAGCAAGGCGGTCGTAGGTATCGGGGCATTCACCCATAATGGTGTGCTCATCCCAGGCCCAGGGCGGCGCCGTGCCGGAGAGCAGAACATGCATGTAGGGATAGAGCTGCGTGTACAGCAAGCAGCAGGCGCCTCCCACATTGAAGGGATCAATCTCAAACACGTCACCAACCTTATGCCCCCAGTAGCAGTTGATGGCAATATCACGAATCTCGATAAATACTTTATATTTGTCGAGCGCGTGATACCCTTTCCCGGTCATGTTCTTGAACCGGCAGGGGGTTTTTAAAAGCGTCTGTTCCTTTTGTCTCCTCCGCCGTATCTCCACCTGAACCCTGCCGCCTTCGGGGCACCATCCTCTGGAAACATCCGGGTCATTTTCCCAGAGCACTCCGCCGCCGTAATGGAGGGTGGTTATCGGGAACATGATGGACTTGAGAAGCGAGCCGCATATCCCGTCGCTATTCATTGCGGTTACTTTGAACTGATCTCCCGGCCGGTGCCCGTACGGGCATGCGCCGTTTACATCGGTAATGGTCACCTCCTGGTAAAAGGTGTTTTCAACCAGCAGCACCTGGCGCGCGGCATCATTCAGCTCGTTTGCGGGTTCATTCGTCTCCATGCACACTCCTCCTCAGCGGGTTGGGGGCACAATAACGTTGCGGGTTATGAAAACCGGATGCACGATGCATGATACATGATGCAGGTGATAAATCAAAAACGCTAAACACCAGCCAAACATATTTGAAATTTCGGTAGGAGCGCCTTCAGGCGCGAACAATTCGCGGCTGAAAGCCGCTCCTTCCGGCTATCCGGGCAGCAGACACATCAGAAACAAATGCGCTATGCTGAGCCTTAGCGCCTTGCCCAGGAAATATTGTTAATTCCCTTTCCGAGGTTGAGGTAGCGGATCTTCTCCGGCTCGACCACGATAAACCGGTAGTGGAAGGATGGCAGCCCCTTCATCCCCCGCTTGCCCAGCGACTCCATGATGCCGGTGAATTGCAGGATCTCTTCAAAGCGCTTCCGGTTTTTCCTCATTGAAACCACTTCCGCCCTTCCCCACACCTGCAGTCCCCGCACCCGCATCAGCCCCCTTCCGCCGTTGACCCGGGATGCTATGCCGTAGGCAGCCTTCCCATTGCGCGCGAGGTTGGCAAACTTGCCGCCGCCCTCCGACAGGATATAAACGGTCAGCCCGCGGGTAAAATAGCCGAGCGGGGTACAGCGGGGCAGCATCATCCCGCGAGGTCGCCAGGTAGAGTATGTCGTGGTCTTTTAAAAATTGCGCCACTTCCTGCTCATACTCATCAGCGGTCATCGCGTTTCTCAGCTTCACCCCGGCCTTCGCGCAGAGGCTCTTAACAAACGGGTGGGCTTTGGGTATGCGGATTCGGGACATATAAACTCCAGGGTGAAGGGTTTAGGGTACAGGGTTCAGGGTACAGGGCGTCAGTTATAAGCGGTCGACAGTTGGTCCTGCGACTCAAGTCCAGAATGAAAAACTCTGCATTGTCATTTCGAAGTTGCAGCCGCGAGCTGTAGAAATTGCGATCTTTGTGGGCAATCGGAGAGTCTTGCCTATACAGCGTTTATTATAGCTTGCTATGGTAAAATTTCCGCAGATTGAACAACTGCGACTACCTCCGTTTGGAACATTTGGCATTTGAATTTTGGATTTGTTTGGGATTTCGGATCTTCGTGTTCTTCGTGTTTTTTCTTTGTGCGCTTCGTGGTCAAAAATGTGATGAGGATCTCCGGAAGACGTTTTTCCCTGCATCATGCCCTGCATCCTCAATCCTGACCCTCCCTACTGCCGTCATATATATCGTACTCTCGCTGATTCCGTCAACTCCCAGCATCCCGTTGGCCTCGTCATCGTAGAGAGCGCCGATCTGGCAGCTTCCCAGTCCGAGGGCAACCGCTGCCAGGGCAAGATTCTGCGCGCTGTGTCCCGCATCGAGGTAAATGTAGCGGTAGGCCCGCTGCTTGTATTTCCACATGGAGCGCTCAAAGACGGCTGTCCACACAAAGACCGCGTTTGCAGAATAGGCCATTTCCTGATCAAGGGCCGCCCGCGCCACCTTGAGGCGGAAGTCGCCCTTTTCCAGCCTCTCCAGCTGGTGCGTTTCCACCGCGTAGTGATACATGCCCTGATCAATCGCTGAAACATTGTGCACCGCAACATAAAGCTCAAGGGGATAGAGCGCCCCCGCTGAAGGGGCGGTCCTCAATCCGTAACCCTGGAGCCGGGCGGTAATTCCCTGGGCTGCCCACAGCAGCTGTGAGAGCTGGGCGGTGGAGATTGGCCCGTCAGCGAATTCCCGCACGCTTCTGCGCATCCGCAATGCGTCCCAGACCGTGCCGGGCTTGTCACATGAGGGCTGCGGCAGGTCAACCAGCTCAGCCCCGGGGTATCGCTTGTATGTCTCGGGCTTCGCATCCCAGTCCAGACCCCCTCCCGAAAGGTTTCCCCGCCGGTATTTTGTTTCCTTCTGAAACGCGTCCCCGACACCTTCTTTCATAGAAGCGGCTCCAGCTTATATATCATTGGTAACTACTGCAGCATCTGTTGTGTTCCATTCTAATTTGAAAAAACGAACGCTGAACATCCAACTTCCAACATCCAACGTTGAAAGAAGGCACAATTTTTCGCGTTGGAAGTTGAACGTTGGAAGTTCGATGTTGGACGTTCCTTCTTTGTTCTGCCCCCTGCCTTCTGTCTCCTTCCTTCCATTCCACGAACTGTTTGCGTTTCCCATCATATTCCATCACCCTGTATTGTCAAGTGTGTTTAGGCTTTACTTTCCGGCCCGCGCAGCCGATGAGAAGAATAAAAACTGTCCCGGCAAATCACGGCCGCGAACCGCACTGCCCGTGCCGCCTGATCAATCGAACATCATCAAGAAACGGGATCGCGCTTTCCATGCATAAGAGCCGCATCGCAGCCATGCTCTTCCTTATATGCACCCTGCTTTCGGGATGCCTCTACCATGCCGGCTCACACCGCAACGCCGCCGGTGTCGGCAGCCCGTTGCAGCAGCGGGCGGATGTAAATCCCCTGCAGATGCTGCTGAGCCACCTGAGGCTGACAGTCAGTGATCTTGCCATAGAAACCCCGGCCCATGTAAGGGACCCGTATTTCATGGACAAAACGCGGAGCTTCCTTGCAGACCCCCTCACCATTGAATCATACGCCGGGCACCTTTCAAGACGGCTGGAAAATCGCCATACCGGCCTGGCCCAGCTTCTGACCCTGGCGGTCAGCGAGCTGGAGATTGATCTCACCTCGGCATCCCCGGAAGAACCGGCCATTGCGGAAATGGATTGCAGCAGCATGCTTTCGGGCATTTCGCCGGATGCAAAGCCGGCAATCATGGAGCTGCTCTCCGCCATTGTTGCCTGCCGCCTGAAAATGAATCAGGCCTTTGGGACACTCTCACAGCAAGAAATCCTGTTTCTCAGGCATTATTTCTCCGAGATGCTGCTGAAAGACAAGGCGATGCCGGCCAAAGAAGGCGCCGCCAGGTCAGGTGCGCCGCAACCCACACCGCTCAAAATCGATCAGCACCGTGCGAAGCAGACGGCCCATGCTCTTGCGGCAAACATGCGAACTGCCGACTTGTACCGCGCGGTTATTTCCCTTGCCGGCGCCATTGACCGCATCCTGGAGGCAGGCGGCCGCCTGCAAAGGATGAGCGGCACGGGCATCCCGGCGGCAAGCGGCGAGCTCAAGGGCGACATCATTGCCCGCGAGGAAACACCCTGGGGCACCATAATCATCGGCGGCAGGGGGCCAAGCTTCTACAGCGCCATCAATCCCCTGCTGATCATCGATCTCGGAGGGGATGACGAGTATCACAATGTGTACTCCTCCCCTTCCCTCTCTCCGTTTAACGCTTCGGCAAGCGTGATCATCGATCTGGCGGGGGATGACCTCCACCGCTCGACTAAAAAATATACCCAGGGAAGCGCCGCCTTCGGGTGCAGCTTCCTGGTTGACTGCGCCGGAGATGACACCTATCTCGCGGCGGACTTCTCCCAGGGGTGCGGTTTTTTCGGCGTGGGGGTTCTCGACGACCGGGCGGGCAATGACCGCTATCGCGCCGACACCATGGCCCAGGGGGCGGCGGCCTTCGGCATCGGCATTTTATCCGACCGGGAGGGAAACGATTCCTGCCACGGCAGCCTGTACAACCAGGGCTCGGCTTTTACCGGCGGCTTGGGCCTCGCAATCGACTGGCGGGGAGACGACACCTTTTTCTCCGGGGGCACCTATCCCGATTCCAGGGAGCCGGAAGGCGCGTTTGTCAGCTTCGCGCAGGGGTGCGGTTTCGGGGACAGGAATTACGCCTCCGGTGGTTTGGGCATTCTCTGGAACGGTGAAGGCAATGATCATTACAGCGGCAGCTACTTCGCCCAGGGGGCGGGCTACTGGCTGGGCACGGGCCTGCTCATCGACCGCGCGGGAAGCGACAGCTACCTGGCGCGTCGCTACTCCCAGGGAGCGGCAACCCACAGGGCCGCGGGCGCGCTGCTCGACGGCTCGGGAAATGATGTGTATGAGGCGTGGGGGGCAGCCCAGGGATGCGGTTACGACCGTGCCCAGGGGCTGCTCTCCGACGCAGGCGGAGATGATCGCTACAGCGCGACCTGGTTTGCCCAGGGAACCGGCGGCAAATCCGGCGCCGGAATACTTGTCGACCGCCGGGGAGACGATGCCTACCGGAGCGGTTCATTCTGCAGCCAGGGAAACGGGCAGTACTGCGATGAAGAGAAGGAAGGCAGCATCGGATTGGCGCTTGATCTGGGGGGAACGGACGAGTACAGCGGAGCGGGGAAAAACAATCACCGCTGGCGGCAGGGATACTATGGCGGCGGCATCGATGCCTCCGCCCTGCTTGACCCGCCTGACTGGCGGGGAATAAGCAGCTCCGGCCTTCAGCCGCAGGCTCCTGAGACGGGCACGACGGCGCTGTTCGAGGATTATGAGCCCCTGCCTGAACTGGAGGTTGACCTTAACTATGAAGAGGTACGACAGGCGGCGGTTAAGGAGCTGGCATCACGCGGGCCGGCCATCCTGCCCCGTCTGCTGGAGTACGTCAGGATAAACGATGTTCAGCTTTCCTTTACCGCCAGGGAAATCATCGCCGGGATGGGGCTGTCCGCAGCACCCGTGCTGCGGGAAGCGGTGAAAGAGCATGCGCGTGAGCCTCGTCTCGCGTCATTCATCCTTTCGGTGCTCGGCGATCTGAAGGATGACGGCTCTCTCGAAACCTTTCTCTCATGTTTGCAGTCCGGTGACGGGATGGTACGAACAGCAGCCATGAGGGGCATCAGCAGGTTACAGCACGGGCTTCCGGCGGAGAGACTTCTCACCGCTGCGGCGGATGAAACGCCGGCGGTGCGAAAATTTTGCGCCATCGCCCTCGGCGGCAGCAGGGAAGCCGCCGCGATCAAAACCCTTGCCTCGCTGCTGGCCGATGATCATTACTCGGTTCGCTTTGCGGCCTTTGAATCATTGCGGGACAAAGCGGAAGAGGCAGGACCCTGTCTTCTGGAGATGACAAAAAATCCCGGGAGCTATCCGGGATACGCGCGCGATCTGGCGGGAGATCTTCTGGGAGAAAGCGGTGGGGCTGTCATGCAGTCGGAGATGAGCGTAAACAGACTGTTGAAAAAGTAGTTTTCCTCAGGCTGGTCAAAAACATCCAGATGCAAGGCACGTGAAATCCTGAGGAATGAGGCGTACTATCCCGTACGCTGCAATGACGAAGGATGAACGTAACGAAGCAGATGGGTGTTTTTCACCAGCCTGCTAGAGGTAGGCCTTGACAAAGTTGCTAATTATATTTGCGGCAGCAGGCTCAACCATCACGAAGTTGATGCCCATGCCGTTTCCCTCCTTACCGTGGTGCACAACCCTGCCCTCAACCTCGATGTAGATATCTTCGTACTCGTCCTTGCCGGGTATTTCAAACGCCAGCGGTATCCTGGTATCGATGGGCAGGACGGGAAACCCCTCTGACTCTTTGACAAAACACCCTCCTACTGAAATATCCGACATGGCGGCAACCGCCTTGGTTTCCTTGTTGATCACCTTGATGCCGAACTCCAGCCGGGGGTGCTTTCTCCAGTCAGCCATATCCGTACCATTTTGTCAATGTGCGAAGCAAAACATGGAGCGACGACTGCAACAATACAGAAAACAGAAAACAAAGTCAATTTTTAAAACAGCCGGCAATCATTGTTTTTGTATATGAGGTATACTGTTTAGTGTCACCAGCCGCCCGCTCTTTCCTTAATGCAGGGTGCATGGCAATACACCTTTTACAATTTGCTTTATAAATCCTCCCGGCTCTGATAGAACATGGCAAACACATGAGGAGAAGGATCGCCGCATGAAACAGAGGAAATCGAAGGCCCCCGAACAGGTTAACAGCGTGCTGGAACGCGTGCTGAGCTCGCTCAACCTGGGTATCAAGGTAAAGCAGTACCGGATCTGGGATGAATGGGACAGCGTGGTGGGGGACGCCATAGCCCGCCAGACCCTGCCCGGGCAGATACGCGCCATGGTTCTCTGGGTGAACGTTTCCAACTCAACCTGGATGCAGCAGCTGGAATTCATGAAGCGGCAGATCGTCGAGCGGATCAACGAGCGGATCGGGGAAAGGGTGATCAGCGACATCCGCTTCCGCATCGGCGAAGTCACCAGGGAAGAATAAACACCGCTTACAGCCCCTCATAAATCGCTTTCATCTCCGCCGAGTATTCCCCGTCAGCCCCGTAGATGCTGAACGGCCCGGCTATCTCCAGCTCCGGGTTCCCTCCCCTGCACCCCTCAACCAGGACCAGCTTGGCCTCGCCGGAAAGCCGGCTGTAAATAATCCTTAAACATCGGGGCTTAAGGCCGGCCGTCTTAAAGGCGTACAACAGCTGGATAAGCCGCTTCGCGGGGAAGATTATCAGCACGGAACCGGAGTCGGCCGCCAGGTAATGCGCAACCCTGATGACATCCTCTACCGTGGCCTTGATCTCATGGCGGGCAATGGCCTTTTCCTGGTGGGGATTGATTCGTCCGTTGTCCAGGGGATAGTAGGGAGGGTTGCTCACAACCAGGTCAAACGATGCTGAAGGGAAGACGGCGGCAAGCTCGCGGATGTCGCCCCGCGCGATGGCAACCCGCCCGCTCAGGCCGTTAAGCTCGATGCTGCGCCGCGCCATGTCGGCCAGGCCGGGCTGCACCTCGACTCCGGTTATCTTTGCGGACGCCGACTTCCGGGCCAGGATGAGCGGGACAATGCCGCTTCCCGTGCCCAGGTCGATGACGGAAGCGGCGGGAATGCGAGCGGCGAAATGGGCGAGCAGAACGGCATCCAGTGAAAACCGGTAGCCTGCTTTTTTCTGAATGATGCGGATGCGGCCGTCAAAGAGCTCATCAAGCTTTTCATCTTCCCCGACGAGGCTTTCCATCTTTATCAAGGCTCAATCATCTCTCCCGGGACAATCCGGTTCATCACCAGTCCGCTTAACAGCTTGGGGTAGAAAAAGGTGGATTTCTGGGGCATGGTTTCTCCCCTGCCGGCGATGTCCTGGATTTCCTCCGCCCTGGTCGGATTCATGATGAACGCCAGCTGATACCCCTTGTCTTTCACCAGTTCCAGGCATTCAGTGTCGTGATGCACGTAGGTAATGTTCCCCTCCATCTGCAGGTCCTTGCTGGTTATGCCCAGCGCCTGCTTGAAAATAAAGGTCTCGATAACATTGACATCCAGCTTCTTCAGGGACGCCGAACCGGTTTCATCATCACTCAGGGACGAGTACACCCCCTCCTTGAGCGTCAGCAGGTGATAGCATGTCTGATTCAGGCCGTACATACCGAAGGCGGGACGTTTTTTACCTTCTTCGCGCAGCCGGGCCAGAAAGGCGTTCAATGATGCCTGTGGATTGTCGCCGTCAATGGCCACCCGAGCAACATCAAAATATTGTTGAAGTTTGCGCTCGAACCCTTCAAATTCAAATGACTTTATGTGCTGAATGACACGATGATAGGGGAGTATGAGCAGGCCCCGGCCCTGGAGCGGGGTCAGGTACATCATCACATAGTTGTAGGATTCCCTCCCCGTATGCCGGGGATTGCTTTCCCGCAGCCAGCGGCGGTAGTTAAGCGCCGTCTCGTAGCGATGGTGACCATCCGCGATAAACAGTGACTGGCCGCTCAGCCGCCGCGCCACCTCCCGGATAATGCCGGGGTCGGAGACCCGCCGGAGCTGATGCAGGGTTTGATCATGGTCGGTCGCTTCCATGGGTGAGGAATCGGCAGCAGCCCCTTTGAGCATGCGGTTGATATCATCGCCGGGATCGGAGTAGAGGGAAAAGATGGAGCTGAAATTTGCCGAGCAGGCCTTCATCAGCCTGAGCCGGTCCTGCTTGGGCTGGTCCAGGGTCTTTTCGTGAGGGATGATCACCCCCTCTTCCCGCTCCTCGAGACGGACCAGGGCGATGAAGCCGTCGCGGGTCAACCTTCCTTCTTCCCCGCCGGAAAATTCCTGGTGATAAAAATAGAGGCCGGGAACGGCATCCCGCTTGAGCACCGATTCCTCCTGCCACGCTTTGAAAAAGGCGGCGGCGCGGGTATAGCGGTTGTCCGTTTCAGAATCCTCAGGATGCTGCTTTCCCAGTATCAGCCTGATAATATTGTAGGGACTGTCGTTGTAGTATCCTTCCTGCTGCGCGGGCGAAATAATATCGTAGGGAGGCGCGGTAACCCTGCTCAACTCCCCCGCCCGCTCCGGATTGTACAGCACCCCTTTAAAAGCAGCCACGGTAGCCATAAATCACCTTGTGAGGCATCTGTCCCTTGCGGGCATCAGTAAATATGAAAAAAAGATGAACGTTGAACGTTCAACTTCCAACATCCAACGTCGAACGAAGGAAACGGGCCTTTTATTGGACGTTGAACGTTGAGACGTTCGATGGTGGACGTTTGTATTCGATGTTTTCCTTCTGATCCTGTTTCCTGACTCTCATCTCCAACAAGGTCAGCCTCATAGCATAGCCGGTAATCCTAATCAAGCACTTTTACAATTCGGTGCCATTCTTTCACTTGCTTTTCAGCAGAATCAGGGTTAACAATTGTGTAAATTTTATGGGCTGCACCAACTAACCTTGAGTGAAGGAAAAGTGTCTTGCATTGAATGTTGAACGTTGGATGTTCGATGTTGGACGTTCGCGTCGATTCGTATCGAACCTCAACCCGATTGAACCATGAAGACCACAACCGTTGCGATAACCACCCTGGGCTGCAAGGTCAATCAGTACGAATCGGCGGCGATGAAGGAAGCCCTTGCCGCGCGGGGGTACCGCATCACCGCCTTCCGGTCAAAGGCGGATATTTACATCATCAACACCTGCACCGTCACCGGGAAAACCGATTACCAGTCGCGCCAGCTCATCCGCCGGGCGCGCAAGGCCAATCCCGCGGCACGGATCATCGTCACCGGCTGCTATGCCCAGGTCTCGCCGGATGTGCCGGCGCAGATGCCCGGCGTCTCCCTGGTGCTGGGCAACGCTGAAAAGCACGGCATAGCCGACTTCGTCGACCGGCTCAGTAGCGCATCTCCGGCGGCGATCATCGTCGCTGACCCCAACCGGGAGACCTGCTTCAAGGACCCTCCCCTGCACTCCTTCCCGGACCACACCAGGGCCTTTCTGAAGATCCAGGACGGGTGCGAGTCATTCTGCAGCTACTGCATCGTTCCCTTCGCGCGCGGCAGGTACCGCAGCCTGCCCCCTGATGAAGTGCTCACGCGGCTCTGTACGCTGAGCGAGGCCGGCTTCAGGGAAGTCGTCTTAAGCGGCATTCACCTGGGCGCCTACGGGATCGACCTCACTCCCCGCAGCAGCCTGCTCTCGCTGCTGAAAGCAATCGATCGCGATAAGCCGGTGCCCCGCGTGCGCTTGAGCTCCCTTGAGCCGATGGATGTAAGCACGGATCTTATTGCCTTCCTCGCCGCATCCCGGACCATCTGCCCCCACCTGCACCTTCCCCTGCAAAGCGGTGATGACGGAATTCTCAAGCTCATGAACCGGCCCTACCGGGTGGCCGATTTCAGAGCGCTCGCTCACGCGCTGCATGCAGCCATCCCCCACCTCTGCCTGGGCACCGATCTCATAGCCGGGTTTCCCGGGGAAACCGATGCACAGTTCCGCTCAACCTGCGCCATGCTTGAGTCGCTCCCCATCAGCTACGCGCATGTGTTTCCCTACTCGCGAAGAGAGAAAACGGCCGCCGCGGATTTTCCCGGACAGGTGCCGCAGCAGACCATAAAGGCCCGGAGCGCCGTCCTGAGAGACATCGGCGCCGGGAAGAGAAAGGCATTTTATGCGGCCTCGCTGGGCAGGGAATTAAGCGTGCTGGTTGAGGGCCGGGCAGACGGCCTGCCCGGGCACGTGCGGGGATGGTCAACCAACTACATCCCCGTTGTCTTTGAGGGACCGGCCGCCCTCCGCAACCATGAGGTCACGGTAACCGCCGGCAGACTTGAAGGCGATGCGGTGTGGGCCGTCTACAGGGATGTGCCCTTGAATTCATGATAGGCCATGCCGAAGGCCCTGGCAACCGCGGGGTTGGTCAGCTTTCCCTCGAGCAGGTTGATACCCTTCATGATGGCGGGATTTTCCCGTGCGGCGGCGCGGTATCCCTTATCCGCAATCTCCAGGGCAAAGGGAAGGCTTTCCTTGGTCAATGCCAGGGTTGAGGAGCGCGGCACCGCGCTGGGCATGTTGGTTATCCCGCAGTGCACCACGCCGTCAAGAATGTAGAAGGGTTTGTCATGGGTGGTGGGACGGATGGTTTCACAGCAGCCGCCCTGGTCCACGGCGACATCGACAATGACCGCGCCCGGCTGCATCTTTTTCACCATTGCCCTGGTCACCACCTTGGAAGCCCTGGCCCCGGGGCTCAAAAGGGCTCCTATCACCACGTCAGCGTGTGTCACATCATGCTCAACGTCCCGGGTCGCGGGAGGCCTGACATGCACGCGATCACCCAGCATCTCCCGAAGCTCGCCGATTCTTTTCCGGTTGATTTCCAGGATGGTCACCCGCGCGCCCATGCCCGCGGCCGCCTCCGCGGCGCGGACCCCGGTGCTCCCCCCGCCCACGATGGTGACGCGGGCGGGTGATAAACCGGGAATGCCGCCCATTACAATTCCCCTGCCTCCATTGCGCGCTTCCAGCCCGCGCGCCGCCAGCTGCACCGCCAGATACCCGGCGATTTCGCTCATGGACCTCAGAATCGGCAGGCTGCCGTCGGAAAGCTGGACCGTCTCGTAGGCAATGCCTACAATCTTTGTCCTGAGCAGCGATACCGTCAGGCGCCTGTCAGCGGCAAGGTGAAAAAAGGTAAACACGATCTGCCCCTCACGCGCGAGGGCAATCTCCGGCTCCAGCGGCTCCTTTACCTTGAGGATCATGTCCGCATCGCGCCACAGCTCCTTGGGAGTGCGCTTTATAACCGCCCCGGCCTCCTTGAAGGCGGCGTCGGAAATGCCGCTGCCCGCGCCGGCATTGTGCTCGATTATCACCCGGTGGCCGTGACCGACCAGGCGCGCGACCCCGTCGGGAGTCATGGCAACCCTTCTTTCCTCAGGCTTGATTTCCTTGGGAACCCCTATAATCATATGCCGCTCCTGTTCAATGAGATGTATGATACCGATGCTGTCCAACGTGCCGGGAATTATCCACATTCACAAAGGCATTGTCAACCTCTATGAAAGAAAATATCGCTTGACAAAGACGAAAAAATAATTTTATATTGCAGGGTTATTAAGTTTTACCAACCAAAAAAGACTGCGTCGTGCATGTTTGAAAATCTTACCGAGAAGCTGAACCAGACCTTTAAGCGCCTGAGGGGCCACGGCAGGCTCAGCGAGGGGAACATCGAGGAGGCCCTCAAGGAAGTCCGCATCACCCTGCTCGAGGCCGACGTCAACTTCAGGGTGGTTAAAGGTTTTATCGAGAGCGTCAAGGGCAAGGCCCTGGGCCAGGAGGTGTTGAAGAGCCTGACCCCCGCCCAGCAGTTTATAAAGATTGTCCGGGACGAGCTTATTGCGCTCATGGGCAGCGGGGAAAGCCGCCTTTCCCTGTCGGGAAAAGGTCCCCATGTCATCATGGTCGTGGGCCTGCAGGGTTCCGGCAAGACCACCACCATCGGCAAGCTGGCCCGCCTGCTGCGGGAGCAGCACCACAATCCGCTTTTGGTCCCCGCGGACGTGTACCGCCCCGCGGCCATTGCCCAGCTCACCACCCTGGGAAAGCAGCTCGGCATCGAGGTGTTTCCCTCCGATGAGCGGCAGAAGCCCCGGGTCATCTGCCGGGACGCCCTGGCGGCAGCCCGCATGAAAGGCTTCACCGTGGTGCTGATTGACACGGCGGGCAGGTGGCACATCGACGAAAAGTTGATGGAGGAGCTGGCCGAAATCAAGCGGGAGACGACCCCCGGGGAGATACTGTTTGTTGCCGACGCCATGACCGGGCAGGAAGCGGTCAGCGTGGCGGGAAAATTTAACGAGCTTCTCAGCATTGACGGTGTTATACTGACGAAAATGGATGGCGATGCCCGCGGCGGCGCCGCGCTCTCCATCCGGGCGGTCACCCAAAAGCCGATCAAGTTTATCGGCACGGGTGAAAAACTGGACGCGCTGGAGGTGTTTCATCCCGAACGGATGGCTTCCCGCATCCTGGGGATGGGCGACATGCTATCGCTCATCGAGAAGGCCGAGGCCACGTTCGACGCCGAGCAGGCGGAGGACCTGGAAAAGAAGATCCGCAAGGATGGATTCACCCTCGATGATTTCAGGAACAGCTTTCAGCAGATAAAAAAGATGGGGCCTCTGCAGGACATCCTGGGCATGATCCCGGGCATTAACAGCAAGGCCCTCTCCACCATGCAGATCGATGACCGGCAGCTGCTCAGGATGGAGGCCATTCTCAACTCCATGACCGTCAGGGAGCGTCTGTATCCCTCGCTGCTCAACGGCAGCCGGCGCAAGCGGATCGCGGACGGCAGCGGCACCACCGTTCAGGAGGTCAACAAGCTCATCAAGCAGTACATGCAGACCCGCAAGCTGATGAAGGGCTTCACCAAGGGAAAAATGAGAAACATGGGCAGGATGCTATTCAACCCCTAGCTATTTTTATGAGGTGCAAAGAAGATGTCAGTAAAAATCAGATTAGCCCGTTTTGGCGCACACAAGAAACCCTTCTACCGCATCGTTGTTGCTGACGGCGTCTGCCCCAGGAACGGACGGTTCATCGAGCGGGTGGGAACCTACGATCCCCGCGCGAATCCGCCCGCGGTGGTTTTGAACGCCGCCCGCATCGCCGAGTGGATCAGGAAGGGCGCGCAGCCGACCCAGACCGTGAAGCAGCTCATCAAGAAAGCGGTCGTGGCGGTGCCCGCGGCGGAAGCCAAAGCGGAATAAAGCCTCCCCGGACTTTTTCGCATGTTCACCCTGCATGCGGTCTTTTGGCCGTGACGGTCAATGTGCACCTGTAGCGGAGGATACCGAGATGAAGGAACTGATTGAGTACATCGCTAAATCGCTGGTCGATCATCCTGAGGCGGTCAAGGTTACAGAGGTGGAAGGTGAAAGAACGTCGGTCATCGAGCTGAGCGTTAACAAGGAGGACCTGGGGAAAGTCATTGGCAAGCAGGGCAAGACCGCCCGGGCGATGCGGACCATACTCAGCGCCGCCTCCACCAAGGAAAAAAAGAGAACCATCCTGGAAATTATCGAGTAGGCACCCCCTGCTGCCTGCGAGCGTGGCACCGGCTTCATCATGATCCAGTTTAACATCATCACCCTGTTTCCGGAAATGTTCGGCGACCCGTTTAACGCGAGCATGCTCAAGCGGGCGCGGGAACGGGGGCTGATTGCCATTGAGCCGAGGAACTTGCGGGATTTTTGCACAGACAAACACCGCGTAACCGATGATTTGGCCTACGGCGGGGGCGGGGGAATGGTCATGAAACCGGAGCCCCTGGTTGCCGCCATCGAGGCCATGCGGGCCTCATACCCCGGAAGCAGGACGGTGCTGATGACCCCGCAGGGAAAGCGGTTCACCCAGAAGGATGCGGTGAGGCTTGCGGACTGTGAAGCCCTGAACCTGGTCTGCGGGCACTATGAAGGCGTCGACGAGCGGGTGCGCTCTTTCGTCGACGAGGAGCTTTCCATCGGGGATTACATTTTGACCGGCGGCGAGCTGGCGGCCATGGTCATCATTGACGCCGTATCGCGTCAGGTGCCGGGGGTAATCGGCGACGGCAGCGCCCTGGCTGAAGAGTCCTTTACCCGGCCGATGCTGGAGGCGCCCCACTATACCCGCCCCAGGGATTTCAGGGGATTGAGCGTGCCCGAGGTGCTGGTGTCGGGCAATCACGCGGAGATTGAGCAGTGGCGGCGCGAACAGGCGCTGAAAAAAACGGCGGAACGAAGACCGGACCTGCTGTCAGACGTGTAACCAGGCCTATTTGAAATAATTTGTTTCGAGTTTCGATATTCGAATTTCGAATTTGAAATCAAATGTTGCACTGTGCATAAATGAGGAGAGAGGACAATGAACTTGATCGAGCAACTTGAAAAAGAACAGATGAGGACCGACCTGCCCGCCTTTAAATCAGGCGACACGTTGCGGGTGCACGTGCGCATCCGGGAGGCGGACAAGGAAAGGATACAGGTCTTCGAAGGGATCGTGATAAAAAAGAAGAAGGGCGGATCCGGCGCCAGCTTCACCATCAGGAAAATCTCCTACGGTGTCGGCGTCGAGAGGATCTTTCCCCTCCACTCTCCGATCATTGACAAAATCGAGCTGGTGCAGCAGGGAAGAGTGAGACGATCACGCCTCTATTACCTGAGAGCTTTAAAAGGCAAAGCGGCACGGATCAAGGGAAAGGTTGAAACAGCCTGAGATCCGGGTTGCCCTGCAGGGCAACCTCTTCCGGGCATGCGCATCCTGAAATGCTTATTAATGACAGCTCGCCGGAAAGCATTCTCTACAGCAAAGGTTACCGGTATGTAGCCGGCGTCGATGAAGCCGGCCGCGGTCCACTGGCCGGTCCGGTTGTCGCCGCGGCGGTTGTTTTGCCACCCCGCCATCCCTTCCCCGGCGTCAACGATTCCAAGAAACTGACCCCCCTCCAGCGCGAAAAGGCATATGCCGAGATCGTGAGCGGCGCGCTCGCGGTCGGCATCGGCATTATCGATCATGAGGAGATTGACCGGATCAACATCCTCCAGGCCAGCCTGAGAGCGATGGGCCGCGCGGTCGCGCAGCTCAACTGCCCGGTCGACTACATACTGGTCGACGGCATACACTCCATTCCTGACGTCACCTCCCAGAGAACCGTAAAAGACGGGGACAGCCTGAGTCTTCCCATTGCCGCCGCCTCCATCATCGCAAAAGTCATCCGTGACCGGATGATGGATATCTATCACCGCCATTACCCCTGCTATAACTTTGCCGGCAACAAGGGATACGGGACGCAGCAGCATCTCGAGGCCATCCGCAAACACGGCTATTGCCCGCTCCATCGCAAGACATTCAGGGGGGTTAAGGAACACTCCCCCGGCCGGTTTTAGGACCTCTCCATGACCGAGAAGAGACAAAGCCTGGGGAAAAAGGGCGAGGACCTTGCCGCCGTCTACCTCAAGAAAAAGGGCGGCTATAAGATTCTCTTCAGGAACTACCGGTGCGTCTTCGGGGAGATGGACATCATCGCCAAAGATGGCGACGTCCTTGCCTTTGTCGAGGTCAAGACCCGGGCATCGGAGAAATTCGGAAAGCCGCAGGAGAGCGTGAACCGGCGCAAGCAGGGACAGCTTTCAAAGGTCGCTCTGCACTTCATCAACAAATACAATGCCCACAATGTGAAGGCCCGCTTCGACGTGGTGGCGGTCTCCCTGCTCCCGCAGGAAGAGCACATGGAACTGATCAAGGACGCCTTCGAGCTGGCCATCAGTTGACAGCCTCATTTGTTCTGAGCCAAGTGAAGAATCTCCATTTTCAGCTCAGGGCAGGCTCCGCGAAGAATCTCATCGCCTCTCACAAGAAAAACCAGATCCTTCGTTTCACTCATGATGACAAAAGAAATACAACCGAGCCATAGCGCGTAGGGGCGACCGGCCGGTCGCCCCTACATGCGGATATGTTCGAGAATGTCATTTCGAGCGAAGCGAGAAATCTTTGTTTATGACTGTCCCAGGCTTATAAAATTCCTCAGTCGCTGAAGCCTCATCGAAAAGACAAGCAACCTACAAATACCCCAGCGTCTCCAACTGCTCCCGTGTTTCAGTGTCCATTTCTAATGGTTGCTGTGATTTTCTATCCTGTGGTCCATCCGTCTTGACCGAATGGTTTTCGAGCAGTTTTTTATAAGACTGTAAAATATCCTCCCGCTGCGGCAGGAAATCAGTAAAAAGGTTCTTTCGCTCGCCCGGATCCTTGTCCATGTCAAACACCTTCATCTCACCCGTAGCCACATTTTCGATAAGCTTCCACTTGCCCATCCTCATGCCCCTCTGGTTCTGATTGATGAAATGAGTGCAAAACAGGATGGGCTCATCCTTTTTCTTGCTCAAAAGACTGTTGCCCATCATGACAGGGGGTTTTTGAAGCTGACAAAAATCCAGAATGGTAGGGGCAATATCGATCCCGCTGACAATGGTTTCTCGGGATTGCGCATCAAGATGACCCTTCCAGTATAGGATAAGAGGGATATGTATGGTTTCATCATAGAGTTGAAAGCCATGTTTTAAAAGACCATGCTCCAAAAATTCTTCGCCATGGTCTGATGTAATAATAATAAGGCAGTCATCCAAAATCTTCATCGCCTTTAATTTATCAAGAAGTTTTTCCAAATGTAAATCAACATAACGGATCTCAGAATCGTACCTGGAAACCTTATAATTAAAAACATTCCTGGGTAATGGTTCAGGGATAGGCAATCCGACATAATCTGGCTCTTGTATTAATCGGGCTCGCAACGCTTCCTCTCCCGAAATGCTATGAACGAATACGCTTTCTTGCGGAACTTCTCCCGAAAAAAAGCCAAAGTCAACCGGCGGGAAATAAGGATCGTGCGGATCAAGGTAATGAACGTAAAAGAAATTTCTGCCAGTAATATCTACTTTGGTATCAATAAAGTCCAAAACGCTCTGAGTAACAACTGATGTGGTATTGAATAGCCCCGCTTGTTCCCAAGACTCACTTGTTACAAAATGAAAATCATTAAAACCGTCCCTAAAATAATTCTGATGATATTTTAACCAGGGATTGGAAACTACAGCAAGCGTATTAAAGCCCGCTTCCTTAAGGTATTTGTGAAGGGCTGTCTTGCTGAGCAATTGAGATTCAGTTGGAGAAAGCGTATGAATTTTATTGGTTAAAGCAGTTGTCGCATTAAAAAGGCTGATGGTACCTTCTAATGTACTGCTTGCCGTTGAATATGCTTTTTTAAATATAATTCCTTCTTGAGCTAACTTATCAAGCGTGGGTGAGGTTGGAGCCTTATAACCGTAACAACCCAAATGGTCAGCACGAAGGGTGTCTATCACGATTAAAAAAACGTGCTTTGGACCCTCCGCTTTTTTACTACATCCCGTGGCAATTACGAGTGATATAATGATAAAAAAAAGATATGTAAAAAAATTTTTCATCTCAAACCGGCTTACTATAATATTATTTGTTACTTATTGATGTAATTAAAGCATAGATACCTCGCAAAATCAAACTAATCTAATATATATGCTTCCTCATGCCGCACTGTTTCATTGACATTTCTTGAGCAAATCGCTAAAGTTTCTCCTTACAAAAATCCACGCAGAAAGGATCTATTTTCTTCTATGCAACAGATCAAGGCGTTGGCACTTTTTTCCGGCGGGCTGGACAGCATTCTGGCCTGCCGGGTGATCATGGACCAGGGAATCGCGGTGAAGGCCCTCAACTTCATCACCCCCTTTACCGGCTATCAGAAGAAGGGACGCGAGGCGGAGGCGCGTGAACACGCCCGCAGGTCCTACGGCATTGATCTCGAGGTCATTGACGTGGGCCGCGAGTACACCCAGGTGGTCCGTCACCCCCGGCACGGGTACGGCAAGCATCTCAATCCCTGTGTTGACTGCAAGATATTTTTCATCTCCAGGGCCCGGGAACTCATGGAAGCGGAAGGCGCATCGTTTCTCATCACCGGCGAGGTAATCGGCCAGCGGCCCATGTCGCAGCGGCGGGATACGCTGTACATCATTGAGCATGATTCGGGCGCCAAGGGCCTGCTCGTGCGGCCGCTGTGCGCCCAGCACCTGCCGCCCACCATTCCTGAAAAGCAGGGATGGGTGGACCGCACGAGGCTTTTGGATTTCGCGGGACGGGGCAGGAAAGACCAGATTGCGCTTGCGGCCAGGTACGGCATCAAAGACTACCCGCCTCCGGCAGGAGGCTGCCTTCTGGCCGATCCCAATATTTCAGCCAGACTTCAATGGGTATTTGACAACCTCAACGACAGCACGTTTGAAGGGATGCTCATGACCACCCTGGGGAGGCACTTTGCACTGGCTGAAAAAACGCTCCTGGTGGTGGGGCGGGATGAGCGGGATAACAACCGCATAGCTGCACTGGCCACGAGCGCGGACCTGGAACTGGAGCTGGTCAGCATTCCCGGACCCTTAAGCCTCCTGCGGGGTCCCGCAAGCCCGGAGATCATACGGATTGCCGCCGCCATTACCGCTTTTTGCAGCAAGGCGCGGAATGAAAAGGGGGTGGAGGTCACGTGCAGAAAGGCAGGGAGTTCAGGCGGTGAAGTGATCAGGGTGGATCCCCTCACCGAGGACGCGCTCGCGCTTTACCGGATTGTTTAATCGGTTGTGAGTGAGCGGAGGCATTCATCGCTCAGGATGGACTCCTTGCTGAACCTGTTTTTCAACCGGTAGGTGATAAAATAGGCAAGGGGCTTTACCGGGTTGGTAAACTGGTCAAAGAGCAGGTGCTGGGCGAAGCCGGTGATCACCGCCGCCACGAAGAGATTGTATTCCGAGAGGACAAGCAGGAATGCGAGCGGCACCAAATATTCATAGCCATGAAATACGATGAACAGCCGCTCATATTCCAGATCGTAGCCGTACTCGAAGAATCGTTTCAGATTGAGATTGAGCCCCCGGTCCCTCACGTAATCGACATAGTGATCCACATCAACCAGGATCCCGGAAAAAAAGCATACCAGCGCGCCGGCGAAGGACTTGAAGAGGAAATAAAAGGCAAGGCCGAAGCCTAAAGAAACCAGGGTGTGATGTTCCAGTCTAATGGTTGCCTCCCCGCGCTAGAAGATACATTCGCGGCTTAAAGCCGCTCCTACCGCACAACTGCATCCTGACAACTGTAGGGGCAGGCCCCTGTGCCTGCCCGGACATCATGGGGCAACCACAGGGGGTTGCCCCTACGATTCAATGTTTCTCTTCGTGCGCTTCGTGCTTTTCCTTCGTGTGCTTCGTGGTTAAATGCCGGATGCGCTGTGCTGGTATCTCCAGACCGCGGACTGACAACCGTGGACTGTTCTATCGTACATCCTGTATCATGCATCGTGCATCTTTCCTCTTCCTTCGTGTCCTCTCCCTCACTCGGACGGCGGATGAACCGCTTCACCTGCTCCTGCACTTTTTGACTTCTGCATCAGCTTATGCAGCAGGTCCTCCAGCACCTTCTTCTTGTCCTGCTGCTGGTCAGCGGGCGCGCCTTCCTTCTTGATAAGGATATCAGCCAGCATGTCGGTTATGTTTTTAATGGTGGAGGCGGCGGGCAGGATCACCGCCTCGCCCCCCGGCGGGGCTTTAATTGCCAGGCTCAGCAGCGTCCATCCCCGGTCATCCTGAAAATACCTGGTCAGCACCCCGTCAGCGATCTGGTCGGACAGCTGAGGGGCAAGCCGCATATCCAGGGCCATGTCGAGGGATGAGTCCAACCCGATGGTTCCCGCGGGATACAGCTCCACATCTTTTCCTTTAAGGCTGCTGTCCAGGCGTATCGCGCCGTCGCTTATGGTAAATGTCCCGCGCGACTCATCGAATGAGAGGGTTTTAAGGGCGTCTATCTTAATGAATGACGCGACGGATTCAAGAGATTGCAGGCCGGATATCGTTCCATCCCTGACCGTAAAGTTTCCCTCTCCGGTAAGATTCTTTTTAAAGAGGTCGGATGTTTCTCCCCTTCCCTGGATATTGAGCGCAATATCGGCGATGCCGCTCACCTCTTCCTTTCTCTCCGGAGCGATGGCTTTCAAAAGCTGAGCAAGCTGCAGGCGGTTACCGGTCAGCCGGCAGGTGCAATCAAGCCCCTCTTCCCCTTCCGGGCTGATGCTGCCTGAAGCGGAGAAGGCCCCGTCACCCATGACCCCCCGCAGCGACTCCAGAACAAACTTTTTCCCGGACAGCCGGCTGTTGGCTTCAAGTTCGGAAATGACAAGGCTTCTATAGGTAAACCGGTCAATGTCGGCGTCGGCATCAACCTTCACCCTGCTATAATAATCGGACGGCCGCTTCTCTTTCCTCCCGCCTTCCGCCGCATCCCCATCCTCCATCGCCTCTTGCAGTTTGCGCAGCTCCCGCACGCAGTTCATCACCTCTTCCGCGTCAAGCGACGGCGAGTCGATCCGCAGCCGGGCGGCAAGAGGGCCCTTATAGCAGTTGGCCAGTGTGCCGCTCATGTTCAGCGTTGAATTGCCCGTTTTAGCCGTCAGCTGTTGTATCACCACATCTCCGTTTTTAAGTTCCGCCCTGCCATCCACCTGGAGATTCCAGCGGGGAGGCTGGTCCGACTGCAGAACCAGTTTATCCACGAGCAGGGAACCGTCCACGGCCAATTCATCCGGTTTTTGCAAACTGCCCTTGACCGAAAGATGGGCCGATGTCAGACCTGATGATGAAATGTTTTTTACCGCGGGCAGCAGGTCATGCGGCAGGGTGTTGAGCAGGTCTGCCGCGGAAAGGCCGTCCGCATCCGCCGTAATGTCGCATCGCGGCTCCGTCCGGCACTGTTCAACCTTTCCTTTAAGGGTCAGGCTCATCTTTCGAATCGCTGCAGTGCATTTTTCAATGATCAGCACGTC
Organism: uncultured delta proteobacterium; assembly: GCA_963793865.1. Taxonomy (GTDB): domain Bacteria; phylum Desulfobacterota; class WTBG01; order WTBG01; family WTBG01; genus CAZWCD01. Next base: position 405,324 of record CAWCBP010000001.1, on the reverse strand, counting down.
GTCGGCCGGCCGGTAGGTCAGGTCGTGGTCAAGACTGATCTCGCTGCTGCTGATCATTTCCGCAAACGCGGCGGATAAAGCGCCGGCAGTGGCTTCGTGAGGAACAAGGGCCGCATTGGTCAGGCGCACTACTCCCCGGGAGGAAATGTCGAGTGCCTTGTTAACCGCCAGCTTCAGATCCAGCGAGCAGCATCCCTTGCTTATGGCGAAGGGAAGCGGTGGCGCGTAGGGGGCGAAAAAGGTAATGTCAAATGGGGAGAGTTTTACATCCGAGGTCACCGCCTTGCGCAATGGATCTATTACTGCCTTGACCCTGAGCACGGATGGCGAGCGTGACACAACTTCCGCCGTCATCTCCAAAGAGAAAGGTGAAACCGGAGACAGATCGGAGAAGCGACCGTTGATGTCCTTCACCATGGTTTCCAGTGGCTGCTGAGCGCGCCTGAAATGATCCGTGAACGTAAGCGTGCCGTCCTGAAAGGCCAGGCTGCGGATGTTAAGGCTCAGCGCAGGTTCCGTACCCGCCGGGTTTCTATCACCGGCATCGGCCCTCTCCCTCTCAGCGCGCGGTTCCCCGGGCGACCAAAAATTAAACCGCCCCGATTCATTCCGCACCAGCCGGAAAGACGGCTCCCGCAGGGTGATCTGCTCTATGATTATTTTTTTCGAAAGAAGCGGCAGGATCCGGCAGTGGAGCAGCATGTCGCGGGCCTTGACCAAAAGTCCGTGCTCACGAGTTTGTCCGTCCCCGATGGCAATGTCTTTCAGGGTGATGATGCCGCCGAGGCTCACGTCTATCTGGCTGAAGGAAATCGGTTGTTTCACAATCTCCTCCAGCCGGGGAATTATGGTCGCCCTGACCGTTTCCGGCAGCACGACGGATTTCACCAGGAACCAGGCGCAGATAACGGCAATAACAACCACGCCGAGAACTGCCGCCAATACCTTGCTCCATGTTTTCATGTCCGGGATTTCCTCACACGGGTTGGGAAGTTGCTGTGATCGAGCGGTTACGAGACGCAGACTAAATAGCACAGTGCAGGGCACGAAAGCAATGCGTTAATACGGAGCGCTGCCGCTTGAGGGAGAGGAGGGAGGAAGCGTGAAAGGCATGTTCCGACGCGGCTGTTGCAGTTGAGTTTACAGAGTCAGAGATGGAATCGTGGTCGCACACATCGAACTTGCACTATCCATCATCGCAACTATCGGAGCGCTGTGATCTGTCATGGACTTATATTACATGCAGGACTCAACGGCCTGCGGCCCGGTCCAAGACTTTGGATGCTGCGATGAACAAAGAAGAAGGATGACACAACTGGTGCCGCCCTGCTCCACATTGTCATTTCGAAGGCGCTTTCGCGACTGAGAAATTGGCCTGTCGGGGCAGGCATTCGTGCCTGCCCGGACATTGTGGGGCAACCACAGGGGGTTGCCCCTACGATTCGATGTATTTCTTCGTGTTCTTCGTGCTTTTCCTTCGTGCACTTCGTGGTTAAAAAAAACAGTGGGCAGGGTTCAGGAAACAGGGTAAAGGGGACAGGGTCAAAAAAAGTTTTCAGTTGACAGTTGTCAGGAGCCCCGTCGTGCACTTCGTGGTTCAAAGTTGAAGTATTGGAGTAGCGGAGCACTGCAGTATTGGTTTCCAGACTGTCGACCGTGGACTAACAACTGTGGACTGATCTATCCTGTATCCTGCATCGTGCATCATGTAGTTGCGCTCTTGCGCTCAGCACACCTACTCAATGTATCCCAATCCTTTCAGCATCTCTATGTTATTTTCATCAAGCCTTTGATATTTTCCTGTTGTAGGGAAAACTCGTTCAAGCCTGACAAACGGCATTATCTTCCGGGAAAGGACCTGCTCTATCCCAAACCGCTCATCAATGTTCTCACCCAGAGCCTTCTGCGTAATATAATGCTTGGTGAACCCTCCTGAACGGAAAGTTAATAAAAGCAGGGCCTGCTCCGAAATGATGCTGAACGATGCCTGCGTACCAACTGGTGCTTCAGGTGAGGCATCGAGGTGACTGAATGCCAGATCGTCACCGGGATGGAAAAACTGCTTCTTAGCGGGGTAATCCAATCCGGCAGCATTAAGAATGATACCCATAATGCGTGTGAGATCTATAGGTGCCTCAGAATTGAGTTTCTTCCGCGTATAATTATGTATGAACAGGGGGATCTTCGTCTGGGAGGAATAAAGAGAGGTACCATGCACTGCACCTTTATACGCAGTCCCATCTCCCTGCCCATGATCGGAGGTAACGATGATAAGGCCATCTTTAAACATGGATAAAACAGGAACTATAACATCATCAATCGACTTCATGCTTTTTTTAAGATATTGACTGTAATTATCGAATACATCTGATCTTTTTTGCGGTGGATAATAGAACGGGGTGGCAATCGGATCCTCAAAATTTATGAAAAGAAAAATCGGTCTTGCGGGATCGGCAGCTTGAAGTAATGTAGTAGCCTCACGTGCAACTTCTGAAGCGCTTGGTATTACCGTATAGAAATCCCCATCCACCTCGTAATCAAAAGAATAGAATCCACGCTGTCTTATACCGGTTGCCTTCAGTTTTTTTTCAACCAGATTCAGCCATGTATCGAATCCTTTCTGGAGATTGAATATGGGATACCCGTAGCAAGGATTACCGAAAACGCTCAGGGTCTGGTAGCCGACTGAATGAAGAATTTCTGCTATGGTCATGGCGTCCCGCGGAAGAGCAATGGCATCAATATCAATCGGTGCTTCTAATCGCCTTTTAGAATCAATGGCCACATCATTAGTTGGCTGATAGGGGAGCCTAAAAGCCCCATGCTGCTGTGGATACAAACCGGTAAACAAGGATGCATGTGACGGTAGGGTCCAGGAACTTGGTGCGTATGCATTTTTAAACACCAGAGCCCTTTCCATGAAAGAATACAGATTGGGCATTGTTTCCGGAGTACAATAATCGTACCGTGCGCCATCCATGACAATCAGGAGAATGCGCTTCGGTACGGCCGGAAATGCATTGCTGCTAAAAACCGATATGCATAGAATACTGCAAAGGAGCGTAAGACAAACCTTCACTTTTGGTCTCATAAGCGCCTCTTACAAACGGTTTTACAACATGTTAAAACCATGCGAATTATAACGATTCTTAACTCAATAGGTTTCGAACATTCATGTAATGCCTTTGTTCGCTACTATAACTCAACCTGTTAGGATAATCAAATATAGCTTATGCTTATTTGAAAAGACGAATGTTGAATATCTGACGGCCAACATCCGGCGTCGAACGATGGAGGGCCATGCTCTGTCATGGCCGTACATAATAAACGGACGCAACGAAGTGCATTCCTCCATTTTTTGCGCCATGGAAAGGTCAGTCTGCGGCTCGACCCCAGAATCCAGTTCGTGTTTTTTTGTTGGATCCTGCGATCAAGTCGCAGAATGACAAACTCTGCCTTGTCATTTCGAAGGCGCGATGCGACTGAAAAATCGGTCTGTGGGGGCAACCACAGGGGGTTGCCCCTACAATTCAATGTATTTCTTCGTGTTCTTCGTGCTTTTCCTTCGTGCCCTTCGTGGTGTAAAGGCCGGAGTGCTGGAGTTTTGGAATACTGGAGTACTGGATAAAGCCTCCTATCCATTGTCCTGCATCACGATTCCCGTTTCGGACATTTGAGATTTGGATTTTGAAATTCTTTGGGATTTACTTCTCCCCTGCCCCCTCTTCCCTCAACCTCCTCACTACTCTCATATTCCTCCTATCATCCTTGTGTCCGCTCTCGGTGTTTCCATGATGCCGGGAAGGTGAACGAGCAGCGGATGGTTCACGATATTCCGGAACCCCTCCAGGCCGATGTGCCCCTTGCCGATATGCCAGTGCCGGTCAGCGCGGGAGCCCAGGGGTGTTTTTGAATCATTGAGATGGAGGAGGTGCAGATGCTTAAGGCCGATCAGCCTATCGAACTCGGCGAGGGTCCCATCAAGCCCCTTTAGCGTCGAGACATCGTAACCCGCCTGGAAGGCGTGCGCCACGTCCAGGCAAACGCCGACCCTGCGCCGGTCATCAACGCGGGAAAGGATCTCCCCCAGTTCCGCGAAGTTCGCGCCCAGCTCTGTCCCCTGCCCCGCGGTATTTTCCAGCAATATCATCACATCATTGGGAACCTTCTTTAATGACCTGTTAATGGCCGCGGCAACCCGCGCCATGGCCCTGCCTTCGCTCAGCTCCAGCCGCTTTCCCACGTGGGCGACCACAAACGGTATGGTGAGCGCCCCTGCCCTGACCAGGTCCGCGCAGAGTGAATCAACAGACTTGGCGTACAGGTCCGGGTTGGCGGAGGCAAGGTTGGGAAGATAGGGAAGGTGCAAAATGCAGGGTGAAATGCCTGATTTCTCGAGCTGCGCTTTAAAGCCTTCAACCTGGTCGGCGGAAAGGTTTTTAAATTTCCATCCCCGGGGATTGCGGGAGAAGAGTTGTATGGTTTCACAGCGTGTTTGCCGTGCCTTCTCTATGACACTGGCAATTCCCTGGGCAATGGATATGTGAAAGCCGAAGCGCATGGATGACCCTGTACCTTTATTTCGTTGATTTTTCATTAAATATAGTATATCATTGTACACTATAATTTGAACCAGGGCCACTATTAAAGGAGGATATGAGCATGAAGCCGGGTACAAGAACAATGACATCTCAAACCCTTATCGCGATTGCACTGACCGTGCTCGCCGCGTCACTCTGCCTTTTTGGGTGCTCACGGAAACTGGAAACCCGCTATGACAACGGCCAGCTGAAGGAAAAATATGAGGTGAAGAAGGACGCCTCCGGTAATTTCATAAAGCACGGCAGCTACGCAAGCTGGTATGAGAACGGCAAGCAGCGGCAGCAGGGAAACTTTAAAGACGGCAAGCAGGACGGCAAACACACCTTCTGGTATGAAAACGGGCAGAAAGAATCCGAGGGTGCTTACCAGGAGGATAAAAAGACGGGATTATGGATTGAATGGCATGATAACGGCAAGAAAAAGTCGGAAGGCGCCTATCAGGACGACAAGAGAAACGGCACCTGGACCGACTGGTATGACAACGGTCAGAAAAAATCAGAGTCGATATTCACGGACAACCTGAAAAGCGGAACAAGCACCAGCTGGTACGCTAACGGAAAGAAGAAAAATGAGGGCGCTCTGGAAAACAGCCAGCAGACCGGAAAATGGGAGTGCTGGTATGAAAACGGCGCAAAGTACTGGGAAGGCGAATTCAAGGAGGGCAAAGAGAACGGGTTCTTTACCTACTGGTACGAAAACGGCGCGAAGGCCTCCGAGGGTGAGTACCTGAACGGTAAAAAGAACGGCAGGCACACCACCTGGCATGACAACGGCCAAAAGAAAACCGAGGGAGAATACAAGGACGGCCAGCGGGTCGGCGAATGGCTTTCATGGGACCAGCAGGGGACACCGCTGCAAACTAACTGAAACCTCACTCCTTAAAGCACATGAAACTGTCAATCGTCATACCTGCCTATAATGAAGAAGATGCAATCGGGGCCATAATCAGGCGTTGTCTCGCGGAGCGTGAAAACATGGTTCGGGAAACGCCTTTGACAGAGGTTGAAGTTATTGTGGTCAATGACGGCAGCCATGATCGGACCGCCGAGATTGCCGGTGAATTCAGTGACATAACCCTCATTTCCTACGCGAAAAACCGGGGATATGGCGCTGCCATCAAAACCGGCTTTGAAAAGGCAACGGGATCACTTGTTGGGTTCCTTGATGCCGACGGCACCTGTGATCCCCGCTATTTCATTGGCATGTGCAGAAAGCTCATAGAGGAAGACGCGGATATAGTCATCGGATCGCGAATGACCCCTGAGAGCAAGATGCCCACCATCAGAAAAGTGGGAAACCGCTTCTACGCTGCCCTGATCAATTTTCTGGGAAACACCGCCATAACCGACTCCGCCAGCGGCATGCGGGTAATCAAGAAGAGCTCGCTCAAGAAGCTGTACCCGTTACCGGACGGCCTTCATTTCACCCCCGCCATGAGCTGCCGGGCTGTGCTGGATCAAAACCTGACCATCGCTGAAATTCCCATGAGGTACGAGGAACGGGTCGGCAGATCCAAGCTCGGGGTGCTTCAGGACGGCATGCGCTTTTTAAAGACCATTATCGACATCGCCTTAACCTATAAGCCCTTTAAGTTTTTTGGCATTGCGGGCATCATAGCCTTTCTTGCCGGCTTCCTCTACGGGCTGTACCCGCTTTTCTACTACCTCAAGTTCCGGCTGATCCCCGACTATATGATCTACCGGCTGGTGACGGTTATGGTGCTTATCGTAACCAGCATCGGTCTTTTCACGGTGGGGATCATCTCTGATGACGTCATTCAGTTGATTCACAAAAGCAATAACCGGGCCAGGGGATTCAAATCGATACTATACCGGGCTCTCTCCCAGCGCAAGCTGATCATTTTCGGTGCGGTAGTCGCGCTGCTTGGGATAATGCTTAACTACAAGACCATCTGGCAGTATCTCAACACCGGAAAGATTGATATCCCCTGGGTATACGTAGTGACCGGTGCCTTTCTAGTGCTCGTTGGGCTGCAGGCGATAGCACTCGGCATCGTACGCAGAATTCTTGCCTTGTTGCGCCTGGCAGAAGAAGAAAAAGCACGATGAGCACCGCTACCAATGTTTCAGTCTATGACCTTCATACCCGGATACGACGACCTATCATAGACTCCATGCTGCAGGTGCAGAAGGGGGAGAAAGTTCTGGACGTGGGATCGGGCAGCGGGTACCTGGCGGAAGGCATTGCTGTAGAAAACGATTTCACCTTCTGCCTGGACATTTCACTTGAAAATCTCCTTGCGGTCAAAGCGGGTAATAGAGGCAGGGTTTCACTGGTTAACTCAACTGCGGAAACCCTCCCCTTCCGGTCCGGGTCGTTTGACAAGATTCTCTGCGCCGAGGTACTGGAACACATAAGCGAAGACGGCAAAGCCCTCTGTGAAATTGCAAGGATTCTCAAGCCCGGCGGGGTTCTGGTCATTACTGTCCCCTGCTCCGACTTTACCTTTCCCACCCTCATTGATTCACTCAACATTAAAACGGTGCATGATTATGACGGTCCGGAAAAGCATGTCCGGAAGGGGTATACCCTGGCGGGGCTCTCACATGCACTGGACAAGACCGGCATGATGATGTGCGGCCACCGGTATTTTTGCCACTTTTTTTCAAAGTTGATGCTGGATATCATCTCCATCGCGCACCTGGCGGTGCGGCGGGTGGCAATGGGCCAGAAGGCATGGACGTGGGCGGACATTCAGTCGCTTAACACTAAACGATCTTTTACGCTCTATAAATTGCTTTTCCCTCTTTTGCTGGCCATGTGCAAGCTGGATGTGCTTTTTCTGCGCTCGTCACGGTCAAAAGGTTCCGGGATAGCCGTAGCATCAAGGAAGCCGTTATAGAAACGAAAGGATACCAATGAATATTGTCATCGTCGTTCATTACCTTTTTCCCCACATCACCGGAACCGATGTCGGGGCTTTCGAGCAGGCAAAGCGCTATGTGCGTCTCGGCCACCATGTCACCATGGTTTCTAGCAACCTCCATCATTCCCCGCCTGAAGAGGTGAAGGACGGCGTGAAAGTGGTCAGGGTCAAGGCGGTCAATTTTCTTGAAACGTTCGGCATCCCCTACCCCATCTTTTCACCTGCTCTGCTGAGCGTGCTGAGAAGAGAGATTACCCGGGCAGATATTGTTCACGTCCACGGCATGCTCTATCTCAGCTCGATTGCAGCAGTCAGGATGGCAAAGCATTATGGCAAACCAGTTGTTTTAACGCAGACCGCCCCCGACAAATATCATTTCAGACCCAAGGCCGGTTCCGGGCTTGCGGTCAGGATCGGCAATTTTTGCAAGGGATCGGTCATCGGGACGCTGGAATCCATTTCGCTTTATATCGGTAAGGGGAATCTGGCACGCAGCGATCAGATTACAACGTTAAGCATGCCGCTTAAGAAGATGCTCATGGAAATGGGCATTGAGGAAAAAAGGATTGAATATATCTCCAACGGTGTGGACACCGATGCCTTTCACCCGGTCAGCGCTGAGGAAAGAACGGCCTTGAGGAAGGAGCTTCAGCTCCCGCTCGATGAAAAATTAATCCTCAGTATCGGAAGATTTGTGCCCAAAAAAGGGCTGGATATCTTTATCGGTGCCGCCGACCCCACTTACCGGCTGGTAGTGGTAAGCAGGGGGGATTTTGAGCCGTATATCAAAAAGGCGCCCGGCAGGGTGACGGTTCTCGAACCCATGCCCCAGGAACAGTTAATCAAGGTCTACCAGGCGTGCGATGTGTTTGTGCTGGCAGCCGCGGGAGAAGATGTGTTTTCCCTGGTTTTGATGGAGGCCATGGCTTGCGGGTTGCCCGTCATAACCAGCAACGATCCTTTTTATCTCAACTACATTGATGGAGAAAGGGTAAAACTGGTCGACCCCACTCCGGCAGCCATCAGACAGGCCGTTAAGCAGATCCTACGGGAGAAACAACTTTACGATCACATGGCTCAGTATTCCCGAGCAATGGCACTGGAACGATTCAACTGGGATGGCAGGATTCAGGAGTATATGAAGATTTATAAGCGTCTGACCGAACAATAAACTCATAAACAGGAACGTGATCGAACCGCACGAGTCCCCGCCACTTCACATCATGAGTGTTGATACGCAAAATTCCAAAGCACGGATAATACATCCCGCAAGCCTTACATCACTTCGCTTCTTTGCCGTAATGTTCATAGCTCTGCATCATCTGAGGCTGTCATTCCAACCGGACATATTGAGCAATCCGCGCTTTGTGAATTTTGGCGTCATAGGGGTGACTTTTTTTCTCTTTCTATCCGGATTTGTCATCAAGTTGAACTATGACAGGTTCTCAACAACAAGGGAATCCCTTCGCTTTCTTTGGAACAGAGTCGTAAGGATATATCCGGTACATATATGCACATTTTTTTTTAGTACATTCATCGTGGTCCTGTGGCATCAACCGATACAAATATCCATTGCCATTATAAATATGCTGCTGCTTCAATCGTATTTTCCATCCGAGTTAATATATTTTTCGTTTAACGCCGTGAGCTGGATGATATCAACGCTTTTTTTCTTTTACGCGATTTTCGCCTTTGCAAACAATAAACCAAGAAATCTGCTGTGGCTGTTTTGCTTATCCCTTTCAACCCTGATCGTATCAATGAGCTATATTGAAAGTCACAGCAATGCCAACGCGCTGTGGCTGCTTTATATCTTTCCGCTCAACAGGCTTCTCGTATGCTTATGCGGCGTCGCTGCTGCACTATTTTTTATCAAATATCATACATCTCTCCAACGCTCGATCGGTAATATTCTGGCAACCCTATTGGAAAGCATCGCGTTGCTTTCCATCGTGGACTTTATTTTCTGGAGCTGTGTAACACGGTTCCTGCGGCAAGCGCTGCTGGTTTTAATTTCCCTTTTGCAAAGAGCCTGGATCTGCTTAATGTAAACTACCTTGCCAGTGCCATACCGGTTTTCTTAGTGATCATAACCTTTGCGCTTGAAAAGGGCTTCTTCTCCAACATTTTAACCAAACCTCTTTTTGTTTTTTTGGGAGAGCTTGGCTTTTCAATTTTTATGTTTCATCAACTGTTGTGGAGGTTATTGGAGCTTAACAAACAATCTATTCTTGCATCTCTGGGAGAAATCGGCACCATTGCAGTGCTTATGATTTCAATTGTGCCGTTATCTTTTCTGATATACAAATTTATCGAAAATCCCATAAGGAGAAAATTAAGAGTTCGCTTCTAAAGCAGATACGGGGCACACGACGTGCGGTAAATCAATGAAGGAGGTTTGTCAGAAAGGCATCGCCGCTTTCTCGTGGATGGAGGACGGCTCACCCCTCCAGCTGATTCCCCTGTGCCGGATGGGCAAGGCAAGCGATAGATTATGCAGCGTTGCCGGATGGTTCGTTTTTTTCATGATCTTGCGCAGTGCTGCCTGCATATTTGAAAATTTTAAATTCCTTGTGATCAAAGACGCGCTGAAACTTTTCTTTGTTGTCTTAACATCCAAAGCAATTCAATGGGCCATGGCTTGGCGACAAGAATATAATCAACCTTTTCCATCTGTACATTGTTCAGCCATATTGAGAAGTCTTCCCCCCTTATAAAACCTCGGTCAAACCAGGCAGGAACCTCTCTATTGTGTTTTGCTGATACATACACAATCTGGTTTTGAAACCTCCTGCCAAGCAAGGGATAAAAAAACCAATGACCGTCGGGGGGTTCGTCGCCCATGGTCATGGCCACGGTCTTCGGGTCATCAAGGCGGTCAAGAAGCTCCCACCCGCTTATCAATGCGGTCGGTATTTGTTGATGATCATAATGATTTTGAAAATACACATACCTGGTAGTATCGCGGTAATGCTGAAGCGCGGACAGCACAGCAACAAAAAGGACAAAAGCCAGGGCCCAGGGTATGCACTGCCGTGAAATCACCTTCGGCAGCCCGGGAAAAGCCTTTTCCACCCGCCCCTCATGAACAGGAAAGACCTTTCTGAAAAAAAACATTCCTCTTCCCGAGGCACGGCTGAATGCGATTACCAGCGCTGGTACAATCAACGCCACTGCCGGGTACAACGCCCTGATCTCCCACAGATGCGTCGCATTGACGTAAAGGAGATCCCATCCGACCAGTGCCGCCAGAAAAAAATCCGCCCCCCGGAAATGCCTTCTCCACCTTTCAATGACCACCAGGCTGAGGATGGCCACAAGGGCGAGCAACGGTGACAGAAATCGGGTGCTATACTCCACCCACGGACCCTTTCTTGCAATATTGGTCGCGCCGGTGGAATAGAACAATACGGCCGGCACAATCCACAGCAGTGATAAAAAATACCAGTGCCTCCTGGATATACCGGGCGGCCTCACGAAAAGCGATGCAATCGCAAGAATCAGGAGGAGAAGAAATTTGGGGCCGGCGGTTATCGGGTAGGTCGAGTAATAATCCTTAATGTAACACAATCGCCTGAGTTCCCGCGTCCACCAATTTCTTTTAACCAGACCGGATTTTTGCTCAAAATCCATAACCCACTGTCCATGCTGTTCCCATTCGAGCGAACCCGCAAAGATCTCCTGATTCAGGGCGGTAACGGGAAAGGGATACAAGGGGTTTCTCGCGTCAATGCTGTTGAGAATATATTGCCGCCCCCCGAGCGCTACTATAATGATCAAACTCGAGAGAAGCAGGGCAGACTTTTTCGCTGCGCCGGAGCAATCAGCCGTCCGCAGGGCCTTCGTCGCTATGGCAATAAAGATGATCCCGGCTGCGGGAATGCCGGTTTGTTTTATGCCGATCAGCATACCGGCTGAAACAGCCGCAAGGACGCCCTCAATGCTCCTGCCATTCAGGAGATACCTCAGGGTAAAAAGCACGCCTGCAACATAGAAGGCGAACAGAGAATTCTCCGATAATGCGGTGGTCACCTGGGAATAGATCACCGGTGAAAAACATATCAGCGCGGGGGCCCAGGCCGCAGCTCGCCGCCCCAATCCCAGTTCCCTCGCAATGGCATAACACGCAATCCCGCCAAGGAGCGTAACAGGGAAATTCATGATGTTGACCAGTAGATCGCTGTTAAACGGCAGCAGCAGCCAGGACGCAAATATGTCGCCATTAATGGGAAAATACGCATTATCTGCGATTTGATCCGGGGCGTGAAAAATAAACAGGGTCCCTTTTTGTATCCAAAGCGCGGCAAAGGTTAGGTGATAGGTTAAGCAATCCCAGGCAAGAGGCGGCATAAGCAGAGCACGGGAAAGAAAGAATAAAACCCCAAACAACAAACCCGCAGCACACGATAAGCGCTGACCACCTTGATTTGAGGCCATCTCTCACCCAGGCAACAGCGCACAGAATCTCAGCCCTGACACTGCTCAACCCACCCCAACGCAGGTGGGTTATCAGCACGATGATAAGACACACTATGGTCATCCAAGTCTTGGTGATGGCATAAAACGGCGACAGCAGCTGGAAAAGAGCTATTATAAAAGCATAATATAAAACTCCCAGGGCGACCAATCGGGGGGTCCAGCGGTGGCATCCCGATAAAATCTCATGACCATGAGGTGAGAGGCATAGAGCAATGATAGATTGGTTGCCAGAAAGACAATGCAGCCTGCAAACACGTTAGATATCATCAAGGACGTCCCTTTGCATAAGGCGTAAGCTTATGAGCATACACGGCATTTTTATCAGTCACTGTAGGTTCCTGGCGAGGAATTTCTCCGCCGTGATCATTACAAATTTTTCTGGCTTTTTCAGGTGTCTTGCGCTATTTTTTTGCGCATCGTGCCATTATTGTCGGGCATTACCCGCCCGCTGACGCAACGGTGCGGGTGCGCGGAACGAGCCTCGTTTACTTGCGGAACCGCATGCCCCGCAACATTTTCATCCATTTCGGCGCGACGCAATCAACACATAATATATTTCTCCCCGCGCCGGGAGTGGGGAGGTAAAAAAACACGTGTCGGGCAAAAGTGTTTTTTGCCGGCTGAAGCGGCATTTCACCATTTTGCTTTTTATCATCCTGTATGTTTTCCTTGCGGTAAGCACCTATAAGGATTTCGGGCTTACCTGGGACGAGCCGGTCAACTATAACCGGGGCGTAAGAGCGTACAGCCACATTTTTCACAAACAGGTTAACCGCCCATTTGATTTCAACAAGCAGGACGGGTCCCGGGACATTCAGAGTAAGCCGATGTCCGCCCAAGGTGATTTCACCATAACCTATCGGTCCCTCTACGATTTTTGCCACTACAGCGGTTTCTATCCCATGCTGCTGTTTATGCTAAATAAGGATAAATCAATTGACCGCTATCATCTTTTAAACACCCTCCTTGCGCTGCCTGTTTTCGTTGCGCTCTATTTCGTCCTCTTTAAGCAGTACCGCAACCAGTATGTTGCCATCATGGGACGGGTCCTGCTGTTTTTAATGCCCCGCTTCACCGGAGACATCCCGGCAAACCCCAAAGACACGCCATTTGCAGTGATGTATTTCATCAGCTGCGTGGCGATTTACTGCCTGGCGTCATACAGAAAATCGTTCGGCAAAATACTGACACTGGGGCTGCTGTTCGGCATATCCCAGAATCTCAGAACCGTCGGGATAACCCTCTATGCCATACTCTTTATATTTGATGCCTACGCCTTTTATAGTGACAATGGCAGCGCCACACGCGGATGGGCGCATGGCGGGCCTTTTTTTCAGAGCATCTGCAAAGTATCATTCTCACCGGAGCGGTGGCTCTGCTTTTTTCCCTGCTGACCTGGCCGTTCCTGAGCATGAATATCATCCCCAACATAAAGGAAATACTGGCAATCGAACGCATCTATACCTGGAATGAACCGGTCCTGTACCGGGGGGACATGGTGGAAGCCACAAAATTGCCCGGGAGCTATTTTACCACCTGGCTTGCCATAACCACCCCGCTCATGATACTTGTTCCCGCGCTTCTTTCACCTTTCCTTCTAGGAAAAAAGTTTCACAACCGATTGTTTATTTTATCGCTGCTGATCATCATCATCAACAGCGCGGCATACCTGATGGTGAGACCCGTTGCCTACGACGGGATCCGGCTGTTTCTTTTATGCTGCCCGCCCTGGCGGCACTGGCCCTCATCACCATCATCGAATATCTCTCGCTGATCAAAAAATGGTACGTCACCGCAAGTGTCGGACTCCTCATCTTGGTTAACGCCATGGTTATTGCAATAACCATGGTCGCCCTTCATCCCTATGAATACATTTATTTTAACGCCCTGATCGGAGGACTCAAGGGAGCACACACACTCTACGACACTGAATATTGGGGCGCATCATATAATGAAGCAATCAACTGGTTTAAGGAAAACATTGCAACCGACAAGGACAAATATTACAGGATCCACATCGGCGGCATACACTATACCGTGTATCAGGCAAAAAATATAATCAATGTTCCTCCCGACCTGGCGGACTACATCTTTATGTTCACGAGAGGCATGAAAGTGATACCCGCAAAGGAGGAGGCCCTCAAGGTGATTGAGCGGGACGGCGTCCCTCTCGCCTTTATATTTATAAAAAAATAAAGTCCCGCCCAGAGTTATTGGCCATTCCGCTTTACACATTGAAATATTTTACAATAGCGATCTTCAAAAACATGTTTGAAAGTGCCGGGATCCTTCTCCATCCAGCCCAGTTCGATCGGCCACAATCCCTGCGTGAGTTCTTTCTGACTCTTTAAAAAGGGGTACGCTATGGGATCTGCCACAACAACATAATCAACGTTTTTGGTTTTTAGATTAAAGCGCCAGATGGCAGCATCATCCCCCCTTAATTCTCCCCGGTTCAGCCAGGTGGGCACGTCCCATTTATATCGGGCCGAAACATAAACAATGTCATTTTGCAGCCGGCGTCCCAGCAAGGGGTAGAGAATCCATTTATGCCCCGGAGGGTCCCAGGCCAAGGTCACGGCGATTGTCTTTTTCTCGCCCGGCCGATCCAGGAACTCCCAGCCGTCAACCGAGATTCTCTGAAAGGCATTAAGGTCCGTGGGTGAGCTAAAATAATGGTATCGGGTATTATCCCGGTAGAGCTGCAGCAGGTAACATCCCGCGGTCACCGGAACGATCATCAGGCAGCACGCAACCCATCCGCGAATACGCGGCGATGGCCGTCCGGACACGCCGGTGAGAGACGGAGTCATTCCACTATGCCGGACAGTCCGGCGGAAAAGCGCCGCGGCAACTTTAAACAGAATGACACCAAGCAGCACGGCCGGGGGGATAAACGGATAGAGAAACTCAACCTCCTGCCGCTGCCCTTTGTTGATCATTAAGAGATCCCAAAACACGAATGCCGTGAGCATTATGTATATCCCGAGGCTGTTTCTTCCCAGGTTTCTCAAGAAAAGCAAACCCTGCAGGGTGAGCAGGGCAAAGAAAGGGGATAGATAGCGGGTGTTGCCGTCCATCCATGGTCCGCCGCTCGCCAGGCTGGATGAGGCGCCTGTGTAATACATGATCAACGGCACGATCCACATCATGGCAAGAAAATACCACTCCCCGCGGGAAACCTGGCGGGGCCTGACCAGCAGTGATGCGCATGCCAGGGCCAAAAACAGCATAAATTTCGGGCCCGCGCTCACCGTCAAATACAGAAACGCACGGTATTGGCGTTCCCAGAAACTGAACTTGTCGAGGTCTTTTTTGTCTTCGTAGCGAGATACCCACGCATTTATTTCCCCGAGTGATTCATCGCCGTGGAATATCTCCTGATTGCCCACTTTAACCGGAAAGGGATAGAGGGGATTGCGCGCCTCAATGGCATTGAGTATGTATTGCCTTCCCCCCAGCAGGCACAAGAGGAGAAGTCCGGCAAACAGTAAGCCGGATTTCCTGAATATCCCCGTGATACCGGTCAGGCTCACGGTCTTGAAGCCTGAGGCAAGAACAATGAGGCCGACAGCGGGAATGGCGGTGTACTTTATGCCGAGCAAAATGCCCCCGGCTGCGAAGGCCAGCAGGCTGTCAGCGGGATGGCCCGTTCGGATGTATCGGAGCGCAAACAGCACAGACGCGCAATAAAATGCGAAGGTTGCGTTGTCGACATATTGCGTAACAATCTGCCAATAAATCATGGGGGAAAAGCATATAAGCGCGGGCGCAAAGCTTGCTTCCATGCGGCTCAGGCCGAGCTCCCTGGCTATGGCATAGCAGGCGATGCCGCCGAGCAGGGTAATGGGGAAGTTCATCGTGTTCACAATAAGATCAGTCTGAAACGGCAGGAGAAGCCATGCCGCAAACAGCTCTCCATTGATGGGGAGGTGGGCGGCAGTTATTATTTGATCCGGGGCCATGAAAAGAAAGATAGCACCCTTTTTAATCCACAGGGCCGCTAAGGTGAGGTGGTAGGTGAGGCAGTCCCAGGCGAGGGGCGGCATCAGCAGCGCGCGGGTAAGGCTGATCGCCGCGGCAAGCCCGCATATAACCACGAGGCAGGCCCATGGCGAATTGAAGCCATCACGGATCCATTCCTTTACGGGCTCAAGGTCGGCCCTTAGATTTGCAAAACGGCCCCACAGCAGGTGTGAAGCCATGGCACACGTGAGGCAGAGAGCGGTGGACCAGATCCTGGTGATGGCATGCGCCGGGGAAAGCAGCTGCAGGGCGGCGATAATAAAACCATAGTACAGGACCCCTATGCCTACCAGCCTCGCTGCGTGCGGTACATGAGGGAAAAACCGTTGTGCAATAAGATGCGCAGCATAGAAAATGGAGAGATTGGCAATCACAAAAACAATCAGGCCGAGAAATGTCTCAAACAGCATAATTCAATTCGACCACAGGATCAACCGCATGTCCGGTTGTGGTTGTGCGTTGAATCCTGCGCGCAAGCCGCAGGATTGCGCCGTCACGCTGCGCCAGGAACTCCTCGCCGTGCATGACGGGCGGTGGACCAGCTCACCTTTCCAATTTCACCTGCCGTCACGGACAGGCCAGACAAAGCCGTTGCATGAGTTTACGTTGTGTCCTACCACCCTGCAGTACAACGACAAAAACCAGGAATGCTCGGTCATCCAAAAATAAATGCTTCCTGCCGAAAAATTGCCGAATCTCAGCAATTGCACATTTTCAAACGGATGCCCCGGCGGCAGCTCATGTCCCAGATTTGTATAACGGGTATAATCAACAAGACTTCTCAGTTCATCCTGCTTCGGAAGACGCCAGTCCGTGTAGCCAAAATTAGGAAGAGTGCCCCTGTTCATCTCCTGTATGTAATTAAGCGCCTCATAAAAGAGCATTGATTCCCCGGGCAGATTGGCATTTTTCGTCCACATGAGATTGGTATCAGGGTCAGTTACGGTTCCATCTCCGTTATCCTTGAATCTGGTGAGCTGTGACGTGCCCGGCTCACCTTCCTCAGCAGGTCCGCTCTCTGATGAGGCCGGAGGCTCGGTTTTGTCCGCCGGTTTTTCCGGCAAGGTTCCCTGCGCACCTTCCGACAGCGGCAATGGCGGTTCTTGCCGCATGTCTGATTCATCGGGAACGGCTTTGGACACGCTGCCGCGGCTTTCCGGCTCTGCCTTGTTCTCCGGCAGGCAATCGCTGCTTCCGTATTGAGACTTTAAAATTTCCTTGTCTTTATCATCCACCACGCCATCGCTATTGAGATCAGACTTGCAGGGTGATGCAGAGCAATCATTTCTGCCCATCTCCTGGCGCATGATGGCAAAATCCAATCCATTGACGCTACCATCCTGGTTAATGTCCCCCACGCAGGCAGCAACGAGACAATTCGGAACACAAATCGCGATCAGCAGCGCCGTTGATCGAAAAATCTTTGCAATTACGGCTTTTTCCTTCGTGCCCATATTTCATCCTTTGAGGTAGTGTGTTGAGGCAGGGACCGTGTGCAAAAACAGCGCGTGCAGGCTGTGATGAGCCTCATGCATGCCCGTCAGTACTCCCCAACATATTTGTAAATTCTGCAGTACCTGTCCGTATAGTCAGTTCAAAATCATCTTTACGACTCTTTATCCAACTCATCTCGATTGGCCAGGGTTCCTGAATAAAAATGTGATCGACCTTCTTGCTCTTGAGATTATAAAGCCATATTTCCGGATCGTCTCCTCTTAGCATACCTTGGTCAACCCAGGTTGGAACGTCCCACTTATTCAATGCTGACAGGTAGATAACATCGTTTTGCAGACGGCTTCCCATCAAGGGATAGAAAAACCACTCGTGGTTTGGCTGCGCATAACCTCTGCTGAAGGCAATAACCTTGTGCTCGTCCAGCTTGTCAATGAACTCCCACCCGCTCACAAATTTCCTGGGAATATTATGCAGATCGGTATGCCGGCGATAATAAAAATACCGGGTCCGGTCCCGGTACCCCTGCAGCAGGCTTAATGAAATTACCAGCAGGAGCAGGTACAAAGCCGCGGATGACCACCGGACTGTAATGATGCCGGCACTTCTCTCTTCGCCCCCCTGCGCAGAAACCATGCGTGCGGGCATCAATTTGCGAAACAATCGAGGCAATGCATCTGAAAAAGCCATGCTGGCGATGCTGAGCATGATCACCAGGGGATACAAAACCTCCACCTCCCACAGGTGGCCGCTATTGAGGTGAATGAAATCCAAAAGGACAAAGGCTGCCAGAAAAAAAGTTATTTTCTTAAAAGGGCTGCTGAATTGCTGGACGGTGACCAAACCCTGGATGGTAAACAGCGCTATGGAAGTGATAAGATAGCGCCCGCCCCCGTCCGCCCAGGGACCTCCCCTCGCTACACCGGTTGAGCCCTCGGTGAAATATGAAATGATGGGAATTATCCATACGGCGGCAATGAAATACCATTGTTTCACAGAAATCGATTTCGGCCTGAGGAACAGGCCCAACAATGCCATTATTAAAAAGAAGGCGAATTTAGGACCCGGAGCCATCTGCACATAAGAAAATTTTCTATACTCCCTTTCCCAGGCGCTTCGCTGGATAAGCCCCTCCTTTTCATCAAACTCGGCTACCCACTTCTCCAGATTGGTCAGTTCCTCCCACCCTTCAAAAATTTCGTAGCTAAATATTTTGAGAGGAAAGGGATAGAGTGGATTTGCGGCATCGATGGTATTGAGAATGTATCGTCTTCCACCAAGGGAAATTATTAACAGGAGACCTGCCAGGCATATACCGAGCTTCTTGAAAAAACCCGAATATCTGGCTGACACCAGCATCTTTAATAGAACAGCAAACACTGCGATGCCTGCAATAATAATTCCATTATATTTAATGCCCACCGCCATGCCTCCCGCAATGGCAGCGAAACAGGCATCCTCTATGAACCCTTTCCGTATATACCTTAGTACAAATAGAACTAAGGCGATCGAGAAGGCGAACAGCGCATTATCGACATAGGCAGTCGTTATCAGATCATATACGGTCGGCGAAAAACAGATCAGTACCGGCACCCACCCGGCGGCCCATCGCGGTAAGCCCAACTCTCTTCCAACGGCATAGCAGGCGACCCCTGCTAAAAAGGTCAAGGGAAAATTCATGGCATTGACCAGAAGGTCACTGCTGAAGGGAAGGAGAAGCCACGAGGCAAATATTTCACCGTTGATGGGCAAGTGGCCGCAGCTTATTATTTGATCAGGTGCCTTGAAGAGAAAGAGGGTTCCCGCCTTTATCCACAAAGATGCGAAGGTTAAATGATAGGAGAGACAATCCCAGCCGAGCGGCGGCATGAGCAGGGCACGGGAAAGGGAAAGCAGCACCATAAAACCGCACATGATAATGAGCACCGCCCACCTGGACTTGAGTCCATCCCGCAGCCAAACCCGTAGTGGCTCGACCTCAGCCTTGAAATCTCGATGCTTGCCCCACAGGAAATGAAAAAGGCAGGCTATAACAAGGCAGGTAATAGTAACCCCGGTTCTTGAAATGGCATGGAAAGGTGACAGCGCCTGATAAACCAAAACAATAAAAGCGTAGAACAGCGTGCCCGTCCCGACCAGCCTCACCGATGCCGGGCAGTGATGAATGAATCGCCTGACCAGGAGGTGTGACGCATAGAGTAGGGAGGCGTTTGTTGTCAAAAACACGCTGCAGGCTAAAAAAGTATCAAAAAGCATCTTATTGCAGGTATCCTAAACCTTTCAGTTTATCTTTGTCTTCTGCCGAAAGTTCATAATCACATGTCGTTGTGGGATAACGCTTTGCTGTTTCCATCCAACGCAACAGCTGATCTCTTAACCGGTCGCGTTCTCTGGTTTGATTGCAGCCAAGGTCATTCTTCTCCAGAGGATCAGAAACAATGTCATACAGTTGACCGGTTGCATCTTTACAATTATAGATATATTTCCAAGGCGGTGTGACAATGGCCCTGAGGGTTCTCGATGTGTCTATTTCAGAATAGATATAGTCTATATCGCTTACCGGCATTTTTTTCTTTAGCCAAAACAACAGCTTTTTCTCATTCCGGAATGATTTGCCCAGCATTGATGAGGGAGGACTAACAGCACTGATGTCTAAAATGGTTGGCATTACATCGAGAAGGCTGATGGGCTGGTTTGCAACAGAGCCTTTCTGACCTTGCGGAAGCTTCATGATCAGCGGAATATGTATTGTCTGCTGATACAAATTGTGGCCATGCCCCATCTCGCCATGCTCGAGAAATTCTTCTCCGTGGTCTGCGGTAATAATAATCAGGGTTTCATCACTAAGGTTAAGGCGTTTCATGAGCATGCCGATATGGTTATCGACATAACTAATTTCACTGTCATAAAGGGCAATGTCATGATCCTGCGGATTTATAACATTATCGTTGTAATTCTGCAGCAGCTGTTTCAGATTCCCGCACAAGGGCTGCGTGGCATCGGGCAACCCTCCATCGGGGCACTTCTGTAACAGACGCGCCAGTTCAGCCCCCGAGAGTGCCGGCAGGTCAAGCAGGACTTCGGTCTGGGCTTCCAGGGCATATTCTCTGGCCCATGGCTCCTGCGCAGTGTAGGGGGCATGAGGATCAAAGTAATGAATCCAGAGGAAAAATTTCTCGGCTTTCTTAATCGCATCCTCCCAGGCGACACGGCTTCGTTAACCGCTTGTGCGGGAAAAAAGGAAGGCAGGTAAAATAATCAAACCCCCGCGCAAAGCCGAATTTCTCATCTAAATTGCGATGGGAAGAAACACCGAAGGTGGTATAACCGTGCTGCCTGCAAAACTTCAGCAAGTGTTTTAAGATCAGGGGAAAAGATTTCCTGAACATATAATGGCCTGATCCATTTTTAAACCAATCCCGTGGATCACGCCGTGATTGATTGGATAAACAGAAGTAAAGAGCGAAGCCATCGAGGGAGCGTCCATGAGGAAGGGGCATACGCATTTTTGCATGCGATTCCCTTGCAGCAAGGCCATCTATGTTAGGGCTTGTTTTGCGGTGATAACCATAGCAGGAGAGATGGTCCGCCCTCAGGGTGTCAATGGTGATAAGTACAATGTTGCACTGCCCGCTTTTCAGGGGAGCGCTGCAGATGTCTCTCCGGGCGATCAGGAGCATGAACAACACCAGCGCAGCACACGCCGTTATGCGTGAAACGGAATTTTTCACAACCTCATTTCTCTTGCAGTCGATTTACAGTATTCGGCGCCGGGCATCATTACGGGTTGATTTTCAAATGGTTGTATTATATCATATCACACTCAAGCATCCAAAGATAAAATCCGGATTATTTTAATTACTGTATGGAAGGGCAAAATCAACCTTTAATTATCCGTTTAAAAGCACTTGACCTGTTCCTGATGCTGATCGCAGCTCTTGTATCGGTCTCATA
Source organism: uncultured delta proteobacterium (assembly GCA_963793865.1). Taxonomy (GTDB): domain Bacteria; phylum Desulfobacterota; class WTBG01; order WTBG01; family WTBG01; genus CAZWCD01. The sequence continues at coordinate 383,924 of CAWCBP010000001.1, read as the reverse complement.
TTTCCTGCGGAGCAACCCGGAGCACCTGCTGGTTTTTGACGACAGCTACATCACCCTGCGCTTTGCCGCAAATCTTTTCAAGTACAACGGCATTACCTACGATGGAAGCGCTTTTTTTTCCGGGGCTACCAGCCCCCTGCACATCGTCTGTATCGCCCTGCTCGGTCTCTTCACGAAGTTGGAGGAGGCGTCGCTGGCAATCGGTGTTATTTTTTTTGTCCTCTCCTCCTTCCTGGTCTATCTCTGGGTCCTCGCGCTTTACAGCAGCCGGCGCACCGCACTGCTGGCCGGAATGCTGGTGGCCACCAGCGGCTGGCTCATCTTCGACGCTCTAAGCGGGCTGGAGACCACCACGTTCATTTTTTTCTCACTTGCAACCTTCTACCTTTACTACCGCTACCAGCCCAGGGCGCTGTATGCCGTCCCGCTCGCCCTTTCTGTTCTCACCAGGCCGGAGGGCTGGTTCATCGCGGGCTCTCTCTGGATGTGGCAGCTCATCAGGTATTTCGCGGAGAGGGACAAAAAGCTTATAAAGCACCTTGTCATCTCAGTAGAAATATTCATCATCCTGATCATTCCCTATTTGCTGTTCATACTTTTATCAGGCGGGTTCCCTTTTGCCCAATACTGCTTATGCCAAGGCGGTCTTTTTCGGCGAAACCACCATGCCGTTTATCAACAAGGCCGGCTTCTTTAAAAACCGCTTTCTTCCCTTTTACGGATCTTTTCTCTATCCCGCATCCCTTTTCATACTTCCCCTGATGCTGTTTGCGCGAAGAGTGATCGCCCTCCCCTACCTCTGGTTTTATTTGATTATTTTCTACGGCATGTACTTTGTCACGTATCCCGGGGCAATCCAGAATTACTGGAACCGGTACCAGCATGTCTTTATTCCCTTCATCATCATGGCCATCGCCGGCGGTGCCATGGTTGCATCCGGCATGATTAAGAAAAAAGCCGCGCAAATCATGGCAGTAGTCCTGATCGCCGCTTCGATACTTTATAACCAGGGCATATCCTTCATCAATGCCGACAAGACCTACGCAGCTGAAATAATTTCCACCAGGAATCCCAAAATTGAGCTCGCTCTGTGGCTTAAGCGCAACACGCCGGAAAATGCCCTGATTGCCCTGCACGACATCGGCGCGGTGGGATATTTCTCGGGGAGAAAAATGCTTGACCTGGTGGGCCTGGTCAACCCGGAAGTTACCGGATATTATCTGGATCAGCAGTCAAAAAGGGTCATCCCCCTGAGCCAACGGAACGTCATCGGTTACTTAAAGGAGAAGCGCCCGGATTACCTGGTCATGTTCTATGAATGGGATAGGTTTTTCAATCTCCTGCATTCCGGCAACAGTAAATATTTCCAGCTCCTCCACACCACCCTTCCTCTCTATCCAACGGCAATGAGGTATCGGGTGTTCAAATGCAGCTGGGAAGATAATGATTAACGTGCCGGAAAAAAAACAGAAAAGAGAGCAAAGCCGGTTATCCGGTGAGCAGAAGAACATATATCATGCCTGATTTCTTGAGAAGGGAGACATATAATGGGCATAGAACAAGGCGGCATTTCTATTACACTTCCCGCGTACAATGAGGCGGAAAACATAGAGGCGCTGTCGGAAGAAATCATGGGGTATTGCGAGGGCAAAAAAATACCCTATGAAATTATTATTGTAAACGATGGCAGCGCAGATGCTACCGGGATGATAGCTGAGGCATTGGCAGCAAAACATAAGACCATTTCTGTTATTCATCATTCGCCCAATCAGGGCTATGGTCGTTCCCTGCTGGACGGCTTCAAGGCAAGCAAGTACGAATACCTCTTCTTTACCGATGCCGACCGGCAATTCAAAATAGAAAGCCTCGACGAGTTTCTTCCTTACGCCAGGGAAGGAAGCGCGGACATGGTGATTGGCTACAGGATTGACCGGCAGGATCCATTAATGAGGAAGTTTCTCTCCGGCTGCTTCAACTTGCTTATCCGCATCCTCTTTTCACTTAAGGTCAGGGACATAGACTGCGCGTTCAAGCTTTTTAAAAAGAAAGCCTTTGAGGCGCTTAACATAAAATCAACCGATTTTTTGTTTAACGCGGAGCTTTTAACCAAGGCACGGATCAAGAACTATTCCATCAGGGAGGTGGGGGTCAGGCACTATCCCCGGGCGGGGGGAACGTCAACGGTATCGCCCAAACACATTGTCTTAACCCTCAAACGTCTCTTTTCACTCTATCGGGATATAGAAAAGTTCAAAGGTTAAAGTCTTTGTCATTGGTTAATCAAAACTTATTTATATGGACCAATACATATGGCACTAATCAGTTTGGCTGCACTTTTCTCTACAGTTGCTTAACCCTTGAGTGCTCAAGGCAAATTACAGTTGACACATGCAAAAGATCTATATGAATATTAGATAATGGTGCAGCGAGTAATAGCGATTTCACAGCAGACATGAGATATAAACAAAATTTTTCAAGGGGGAACAAGAAAACATGACCAAAACCATTTTAATCACCGGCGGCTGCGGATTCATCGGCTCAAATTTCATTCATTACCTGCGCGGCGCCCACCCGGACTGCATGCTCATCAATCTTGACATGCTCACCTATTCCGGCAACCCTGAAAATCTCAAGGGGATCAATAACGATGAGCGCTATCGATTTGTCCGGGGCGACATCACTGATGAGCACATCGTGACCCGGATGTTTAAGGAGCATACCATAGAGGCCGTGGTCCACTTTGCCGCTGAGACCCACGTTGACCGATCCATCCTCAGCGCCCGCCCTTTCGCCAACACCAATGTGGTGGGTACCTGCGTGCTCCTGGAAGCGGCACGGCATTACTGGGCCGGCCCCCTTGCCAAGGACACCTCCTTCCGCTTTGTGCACATCTCAACCGATGAGGTGTACGGAACGCTGGGCAGCGAAGGCGTTTTTACCGAGGACAGCCCGCTGCGCCCCAATTCCCCCTATTCAGCCAGCAAGACCGGCGCGGACCTGCTGGTGCGCTCCTACTTTGAGACCTACGGGCTACCGGTGCTGATTCTCCGCCCCTCCAATAATTACGGCCCCTACCAGTACCCTGAAAAATTCATCCCCCTCATGATCACCAACCTCATGGAAGGGATGAACATACCCGTCTACGGGAAGGGTGAAAATATCCGCGACTGGATTCATGTCACCAACACCTGCTCCGCCATTGATCTTATTATGCAGCAGGGGAAACCGGGAGAGGTCTACAACGTGGGGGGGGAGAGCGAAAAGCGCAACATCGACCTTGCCCGTGAGATACTCTCCCTCTTTAACAAGGGCGAGGATTGTTTAACCTTCGTGCAGGACCGGCCCGGCCATGATTTCCGTTACGCCCTCGACAATCACAAGCTCAAGTCAACCCTGGGCTGGAACCAGACCACGACCTTACAGGAAGGAATCAAAAGCACCGTTGCCTGGTACCGCGAAAACGAATGGTGGTGGAAGCCGCTCAAGGAAAAGCTGGCGAGGGAGAGCGAAGGGTTCTGGAGCAAGAAGTGAAACCTCACCCGGCGTAGCGGGGCAGGAGATGATCGGGGATGTCCCGGAGATTGGGATACCGGCTGTCCTTGGGTGACAGGAGGGGCCCCGACACGGGCCAGTTAATGGCGATGCCCGGATCGTTCCACGCAACCCCCAGCTCATCACCCGGCTGGTAAAAATCAGTACACTTGTAAAGCACGTCAGCGGTTTCGCTCAGGACGCAAAAGCCGTGGGCGAATCCCTCCGGCACAAACAGCTGCCTTCCGTTTTCCGCCGAGAGATACAACCCGTCCCACCTGCCAAAGGTGGGCGAACCCACCCGGATATCAACCGCCACATCAAAAATCTCCCCGGTAACCACATATACCAGCTTGGCCTGGGGGTGCAGGAGCTGATAGTGAAGCCCGCGCAGAACATTCCTGACCGAGTGAGAGCGGTTGTCCTGCACAAAGGGTTTCACCATTCCCCCCGCGGCGTACTTCTGCTGGTGATGGGTTTCCATGAAATAGCCCCGCGCGTCGCTGAAGACGTCGGTCTCGATAAGCGTCACCCCGGGAAGCGCGGTGTTAATAAATCGGAGCGCCATGTTCCAAATCCTTTTTCTCGTCAAGGAGCGCGAGGAGGTACTGGCCGTATTCCGTTTTGATCATGGCGGAGGCAAGCCTTTTAAGCTGGTCCCGGTCGATATAGCCCTGGCGGAAGGCGATCTCCTCGATGCAGGCAGTCTTTAAGCCCTGCCGCTCCTGGATGACCCGCACAAAATCGCTGGCCTGCTGAAGCGATTCATAGGTCCCCGTATCCAGCCAGGCAAAACCCCGGCCCAGTATCTCAACCTTAAGCTGCCTGCGCTGCAGGTACTCCCGGTTCACGTCGGTAATTTCAAGCTCACCGCGGGCGGAGGGCTTCAGATTCTCCGCAATGGACACCACCTGGTTGTCGTAATAATAGAGACCGGGGACCGCGTAGTTGGATTTGGGCCGTGACGGCTTCTCCTCAATGCCGATGGCCGTTCCCTGCCCGTCAAACTCAACCACCCCGTACCGCTCGGGATCGCGCACCGGATAGCCGAAGACGATCCCGCCCTGCTTCAGGCTCGAGCACTTGAGAAATCTCTCCGAGAGGCCATGGCCGTAAAAGATGTTGTCGCCGAGAATGAGGCAGACGGTATCGCTGCCGATGAAGCTTTTGCCGAGGATAAAGGCATGGGCCAGGCCTTCGGGACGGAGTTGCTCCGCGTAGGAGAATGAGATGCCGAGCTGGGACCCGTCATCGAAGAGGGCCTTGAAGCGGGGCAGATCTTCGGGCGTGGAGATGATCAGGATTTCCCGGATGCCGGAGAGCATGAGCACCGACAGGGGGTAATAGATCATGGGCTTGTCGTAGATGGGAATGAGCTGCTTGCTCACCGCGCGGGTGATGGGATAGAGCCGGCTTCCCGACCCGCCCGCCAGAATTATTCCTTTCATAGGCTACCTCTGTATAACGAGAAAAGCATTTGAGCCCCCGGGACGTGACCACAAACGCCACCGAGGAATCGCGCATTGATAAGTAAACGGTCATTCTGCGGCTCGACCGCAGAACCCAGTCACTTATAATTATTGGATCCTGCGATCAAGTCGCAGGATGACAGCTCCTATACCTTATCGTCTCCGCTGTCATTTCGAAGAAGCGCAGCGACTGAGAAATCTTAAAAACTTATCGTAGGGATCGAAAAACTCCGGCTCCTGGTTTCTGGCTCCTGACTACTGTCTTTTGACTTCCGACCACTGACTCCTGTATGCTGACTGAGACTCATATCACTATATTGGGTATCCTTCAAGCTGATTTTCCGGCAGCTCATTTTAGAGCGTGCACATAAAACGATTGCTCCAAACTGACGCGCACTACTTACATAAGGCAGTACTATTCGGAACGTTTGTTTTTTTTAAAAACTAATTTTTACATTTTATGACTTAAGTCATATCTCCCATATCTTTTTTAATATAATTGGTGTATAATTATGAAAATTATAAATACCTTATTCTGCGAGGAGATCCTATGAAAAAATCCGCACTGATGCTTTTCATGCTTCTTCAACCCCCTTGTACGCTCTCTCCTATGACCTTGTAATACCCGATACCGGCCAGGTGCTTTGCTACAATTGGGACAAGATAATGTGTGATACCTGGCATATGGAAGGATTCGTTCAGGTATGCGATTCATTGCCTTACTGTCCCGTCGAGGGTCAAGATTTCTACGGTCAGGATGCAACCTACATCATAAACCCGCCTGATTTGACCGATAACGGAGATGGTACGGTAACCGATAATCTCACAGGGCTTACCTGGGAACAGAAGACAGAGATAAACGAAACAGCCACCTACAGCTACAGTGACGCACTAACGTACTGCACAACGCTCTCATTGGCCGGTCAGGATGATTGGAGATTGCCCACACGACAAGAATACTCGACCCTCCTTAATTTTAGCAGGGTAAGTCCTGCGCTGAATATAACCTACTTTCCTTACTTCACCTATGTCAACTCGTATGAGGTGTTCTACTGGACCTCCACGGAATATCATAATGATGCTTCAAAAGTGTGGGGAATACTTTTGTCGTTCGGGCTCATACAATCGGTCGGTAAAACGGAAAATCCCCTTAAGGCGCGGTGTGTGCGGGGTAATACGCTGCCCTCTTCAAGCTTCACGGATAATGGTGATGGAACGGTGACCGATGCTGCCACGGGATATATGTGGGAGCAGAAAACCGATGATGGCGGCAGCGGGGATAAGGATAATCTGTATACCTGGAAAAACGCCCTTATCTATTGTGAAAATCTTCTTCTGGGCGGCTATGATGACTGGAGGCTCCCCAATCCCAAGGAACTGGAAAGAATAGTGGAGCTGGGCACGAGTAATCCGGCGACTGATACAGACTACTTTCCCAATACTAACAGCGGGCTATACTGGACGGGCACATCCTGCAGCAAATGTCACTACAAGAAGGCTTTCTCGATCGATTTCGCAGATGGCGAACTCTATTACGGAAACAAATACAGCAACCAAATCTATTATGAAAATTATGTACGGTGTGTACGTCATCCGGACCCTGATAATGATACGGTTATCTATCCCAACGATAACTGCCCTCTCACTGCGAATCAGGGCCAGGAAGACGCGGGTGATGGAGATGGAATGGGTGATACCTGCGACAACTGCCCAACCCTTAGCAATCCGGACCAGTTAGACTCCTATCCCCCGGGCGGAAATAGTTGTGGGGATGCCTGCGAATGCGAGGGCAATTTTAATGGCGACCAGGATGTGGATGGCGGCGACGCAGCAACCTTTAAAGCGGATTTTGGCAGAAGCAATTACTTAAATCCCTGCACTGGTGATGACCCCTGCAATGGTGATTTTGCCTGCAATGGGAATGTCGACGGATCCGATGCGGCGCTGTTTAAATCAGATTTCGGCAGAAGCAATATGACAAATCCCTGTCCCGTTTGCGCGATAGGACCGTGGTGCGCGTATCCATAAGGCGGGAATTATCCCTGATCCTTTTTTTCGATGCGAAAGCCTCTCGGCTGCAATACCGGGAGGCTTTTTCTTCCTGTTATATTCGAGAGACGTTGTTTCTGAGAACAACTTTAGAAAAAAGGAATGCCGCACCGAACCCGTCTTATGCGGCTACTGTAGAAAAATTACCTGATGGCCTGATTCTACATCCAACACAAACCTGCTGCCGTCTGACAACGACGATCATCAATGAAGGTTCGCTTATGCAACTGTTTTTCTCCCACTTGGGGGACGTTGTTTCTTCAAGCAACTTCCTCCGAATAAACCGATGATCTTAATTACGCCGATGATTGAGTGTCAATGCCTATCGTAAGTTGCCTTAAGAAACAACGTCCCCTCTTTTCCGGATAGTTCATAATGCTCCTGAAATCCGGCTTTTATGTACCATACTCCATGCATTACAATGATCGAGCGTCAATGCCTGTCATAAGTTGTCTATTCACCTCCCCCTCTCCTCTACAGAACCAACGCGCCCTCATTTTGGCAGGTATGGATAAATGGAATATCTATTCTATATGATGCGCCAATTGCTTTACATCAGAAATAACCAAGGGATTTAAGTTTTCCAATATCATCCTCAGAAAGCGGCGGATCTTTATCAGTATCCGGACTGTCTTGTATACCTTGTTGCCTGCAATAGTTTTTATATTCTTCAATAATTTCCCCGAGCCTGCTTTTGACCCCTGCATCTACAAGATTGTTTTTTTCCTGCGGATCTTTGGATAGATTGTAGAGCTCCTCATGAACAACGGTATTCCATATATCCAGGTGTGATGCTTTATTTCCTTCAATTTGCTTCATTTGGGATAGAGCGCCCGCCCGATCCTGAGTTTGCAGCCACTTCAGCGCGGCAATGTATTTCCAATCATCCTGAATAACAGCACGAATTATATTTCTGTGTTGAATCAAAAGTTCCGCTATAAACGGCTTGTCCGGTGGTGTAAATCTGAATCCCTTACCTTTCCTGGTAAATAAGCAATTACCATCAAAATCACTTCTGGTGTGAGGAATTGCCATTATCGCAAGTATGGTCGGCAACATATCCACCGTCGACACCAGCTCCGCTATACGCTTCGGCGCGATAACAGCGGGAGCCCATACAATGAAAGGAATGTGAAGTGATTCATTATATAATGTCCACGCATGTTCGACGTAACCGTGTTCCAGAAACTCTTCACCATGGTCGGCAGTAATTACCACCAATGTATTCTTCAGCAGGTTTAAATTGTCAAGGTGTGTAAAGAGCAGCTCTATTGATTGATCGGTATGAGCTATTTCAGCATCATATCTTGTAACCATATCTTCAAAACGAACATCTCCCGGGCCAAACCCATCCTTTACCAGCGACACAATATTTTGTCTCACATACCGGTACAGGTCGAGCGGATTAGGATAAAGACTTTCTGCAAATCGTAAATATAACTCGTCAGGGGGATTATAGGGACCATGAGGGTCTAAATAGTGCAGATAGATCATGAACTTTTTACCATTACATCTTTTTATAAATTCCCCGGCACGTACTGAGAGCTGAAGGCCGTTTCCACTCACCCCCCATTTCTTCAGATGATAGATTTCTTGAAACCCGCTGGTAAAATTAGGATGCTGCAGCATGTTGGTGTCGCTGAAAAAGGCGGTTTTATATCCTGCATCGCTGAATAATTCCCCCATGTTCGCAATGCTCTTCGATGGTTTGGCATTCCATCCAACGGTATTTCCACTGGACGGTAATTTCCCCGAAAGAAGAACTGCCACCGATTCCCGGGTATATGATGAATTTGACAATGCCCGTTCAAAAATAATCCCCTCTGCAGCCAATGAATTAATGAAGGGGGATGTATTGCGGTCATAGCCATAACAACCCACATGATCCGCCCTGAGGGCATCAATGTTAACCAGGATGAGATTATAATTATTAAGAGTGCTGATAATATCAGACATTCCTGCAACCGGAGAACGGCAACAGGTAAAGATTACCAAGCATACCGTTACCGCAAGAAGAGCCACAACTCCAAAAACATAAAGAAATTCGCGGTTAACAATTGTCGCGGGCGTTTTCATTGGTTATAAGGCCCATCAAAGATAATCATGCTAAATGGTAAATTTTTTTGTTCAAATTAAATAAATAATTATTATCTTGTTTTTATAGCAATTTTCATTAAAATTCAAGACCAGTATCGTAACATTACCTGTGAGCCATCAGTAATAATATATCGATTAATAGAATCAAAGGCTTGCATTCTTGATACCAATGATGTTTTTAATGGACACGTGACAATCTTAGCGATTATTATTTTATAAGAGCACCTCTGATGCTGCATGCAAAAGAAATAGCGAAAAAATCGGGGATTAGATTCGGTTACTACATTACCTGTTTCATCGCCTCCATCCTCGTCTTTTCCATGTTTCTTCAAGTTGGAATCAATAAATTTCAGCCGGCCAGCTTTGTACGTATGGTTTATGGAATTGCATTCAAGCCGTATGCCTATCGTGCCCTTGTACCCTTTAGCATCCGCGCCACCGCTTCACTCATACCTCAAGAAACAAAGCAGGCAATCAATGAAACCGTCTGGGAAAATAAAACCTTCAAGCTGATGAATGATAACAAGGGGCGCTTGGAAAAATATATTCTTACAGAATTTCTTATTGGCTGCATTGTGATGTATCTTGGGCTTGCCGGGTTTTTCTTTGCCTTGAGATATCTCTTTAAGACCGTCTATGAGGCTCCGGATAAACTGGTGGACCTGACATCCCTGGCGGCGTTACTCGGCCTTCCGGTAATGTTTAAATACACCAGCTTTATTTACGATTTCAGCACCCTCTTTCTTTTTACCCTGGGCCTTGCCCTGATGGCCCGAAAAAAGTGGATGCATTTTTTAGTTGTTTATACACTGGCCTGCTTTAATAAAGAAACCACGATATTGCTTACCATGTTGTTCGTGATTTATTTCTATTGTGTACCCATAACTCGATTGGCTAAGCCATCTTTTATGAAGATCCTGTCAGCTCAAATAGTAATTTATCTTATTGCAAGGGCAATCCTTAATTACTTTTTTTATGACAACCCCGGCAGTTTTCTCCTGGATATTAACGGTATCCTTACAAAGCACAACCTGAAGATACCTCCGTATTCAATAGAGGCGTTCGTTTACCTTTTTATCACACTGATGGTACTCTACAAATGGGAAGAAAAACCACTCTTTCTCAAATGCGGACTATGGATTCTGCCTCCCCTTGTATTGCTTTGTCTTTTTTTCGGGTTCCTGGATGAGCTGAGAGCTTACTATGAAGCATATCCGATTGTTCTGCTGCTCATGGCGCACACCATGGGAGACATAACGGGATGGAAAGCAAAATCGCGCACCATTCCATTAAATATAGTCTGAGACATGTCAATCTGTTCAAAGCAATTTGGGATGCGAAGGTAATGCTAAAACGAGAGATGGACTGGAAATGGGTCGGCAAATAAAAAACGGGGTTATTAAGCGAATACCCCGTCTCTACAGTGCCATAAAGTTACCGTCGTCCTGAAACTCAGGAACCTTTAAAAATCACGATGCACGACTTATCTTCTTCTGAAGCCTCCAAAGCCGCCTCTAAAACCGTGCCCCCCCGGTCTTGACCGGTGAAAGGTGGATCGGAAACTGTTGGCCCGTTCTCTCCTCATATCAATCCGGTGCTGCCGGGCATGGCGGGCATTGCTGATTCGCTGCTCACGCGCTTCTCTCCTGGCCTTCCGTATGCTTGCGATTCTCTCGCCGGCCTGATTAAGATGCCTCCTTACAAACCAGGGTTTTTCAGGTTTCGGGTGGTGATGCCTCCACAAATAATAGGGATAATGGTGACGATCGGGATGGTCATACCAATCGTCATGATCGTAGTAATCATAACCCCACAAATCATACGGATATACTCCATACCAGGGATCAACTGAATCCAGGCAGGTGTAGGGATAATACAGGCAATCGCCGGAACCCGAATATACATCCTCGTCGACCAATAACGAAGACGTTGACGCGCAGCCCACAAACAGCAATAAAATGAGTGATGCACTAAGAAAGGCTCGCATTGTAATCACCTCTTTTGCTTCTCATAGTAATTATACCACAAATAAAATAGAAGTAAAAGTAAGTATCGCTGGAGTTAAGAAAAAGAAATGCTATAATAAATGTTGAAAAAAGATAATAGATTACCCGGCGGGGAATGAAATCGATTTGCATATCACGGGAAATTATTGAGGAAATGGAGGGACATGCCAGGAAGGAATATCCGCGCGAGTGCTGCGGTATGCTGGCGGGGAATGAAATCGTGATCACAAAGATTTTTAAAACAAGAAATATCGCTGTGAATATTGACGAATACGAGGTCGACCCGCTGGAACAGGTAAATGCCTTCGAGGAGATTGACCGGCTTTCCTTACAACTGTTAGGGGTTTACCACTCCCACCCCAATCATCCCTGCTATCCTTCCGGGCTTGATATAGCCCGTGCCTTTTATCCGGGCACTGCTTGCTTCATTATCTCTCTTGCCGATTTTTATCATCCTCAGATAAAGGCCTTTAGAATAGACAGCGGCAAGGTGACGGAAGACGCAATTATTATTGACTAAGTTTTCCTGAAAAATAGAAACCCCTTGAGGTCATTCAAACGCAGAAAGAAGAACAGACGGGCAGGTGCTTTGTTCATGCCACAAATCAACTTTACGCTCAATGAAATAATTAATACTTATGATTCCAGAATTACCAGAGCCTACTGCCGGGCACGCTTTAAGATCATACACCTTCGCTTTTTAAATGAAATCGGACAGTACTTTCCAACCTCCGGACGTATTCTTGATATCGGATGCGGGTTCGGTCTTTTTTCTCTATATTATGCCAAACTATTCCCGAATCTTGAAATCATCGGTTTAGACATTAATGAACACAGGATCCTGATGGCCAGGAATGCTGCAAAAAAACTATCAATTTCAAATTGCACATATGAAGTTGCCAACGCCACATCATACAGTTATCATTCCGCCTTTGATGCGGTGTATATGCTCGATATCGTTCATCATATCCCCCGTGCCGCAGTATTGCCACTGATAAAAAAGCTCTATGAGAATCTTAATCCAAACTGCAGACTTATAATAAAAGATGTTAATACAAAACCAGCTTATAAGCTCTGTTTTACCTATTTGCTGGACAAAATGTTAGACATTCGTACGGGAGTTAATTATTGGGAACAAAGAGAACTGATGAACCTTCTAGAAAGCACAGGATTCGTCGTGTTTCATCATTCAATGGTCGACCTTTTGCCATATCCGCATATTTTATACATTTGTCAGAAACCTGGCAGCAAGGATCAATGAACTGCACTCATCTGTTTTCCCTCATAACTTCTTCTTTGAATCTCGTGCTTATAAAACCCGGAAGCAAGGGCACAAGGGGCACCTCTGCGCTCGAGGCATCTGTCATGGCAATAACCACCAAAGATTCATCCTGGTGCTGGTCCAAGCAATCCTCAAGGTCTTTGAGAACCGCTACCGTCTTTACACGGTTTATGCCTGCAGCGCGTGCAATGCCTGCGAGATCCGTCCTGCCGGCAGTTGCGGTAGGCTGGTGGCCGGTGCTCCCGTAACCCTTGTTGTCGACAACAACCAGGCAATAATTTTTCGGCGCGTGCTGCGCTATGGTTGCAAGCGATCCCAGGTTCATGAGCAGCGAACCATCGCCGTCAATAACATAGACCCGCTTTTTTTGCGCCAGCGCCAGCCCCAGGCCGATTGAGCTCGCCATTCCCATGGAGCCAAGCATGTAGAAGTGGGAGGGCTTATCGGAGAGCGAGTACAGCTCCCTGCTCGGCAGCCCCAGGTTGCAGACGATCAGTCCCTGCCGCGCCGCAACCGCGCCGATTACTTCAATTCGCTTCATCCCAGAGCGACCTCATAAGTATGACCGCGGCAACCCGGTTGTTGTGAAGAGCTTTATGAATCATCCTTCTCATCTTAATAAAATCATCCCGCTTTTTTATCCGGACATAGTCGATCCGGGCCGCCTTGAGAAGATTGGGGAGTGCCTTGCCCATGGGCATCTGTGCCAGGACCTTCTCACCCTTCCCCCCGCGCTGGCTGATGATAAGGGGCAGCGGCAGGCCGTACAATTTGGTCAGGGAGAGGAGCGCATTAATCGTGTTGCCCAGTCCCGAGTTTTGCATGAGCAGGGCCGGCCTTTTGCCTCCCAGCGAGGCACCGGCAGCTATTCCCACACCCTCTTCCTCCCTGGTGACGGGTACATGGAGCACCGGCGCCCTGTCAATTCGCTTCAGGACACCCGTCAGCATGTTACAGGGCAGGCTGCAGACAAAATCGATGCCTTCTGCCAGCATGCACTCAACAATCGCGTCATCAATGGGGGAGTTCATGCCACAATTATCACATTGGGGTTGGGAGAGCAAGGGTGGTTCATTTTCAAGACAAACGTCGAACTTCAACTTCCAACATCCAACGTCGAATAAAAAACACTTTTTCACTGCCTGTCAAATGTTGCAGGACCGCGTTCCGTCGTGGAAGTAACAATGAAAATACGATTGGCATTCCCGCTTTCGCGGGAATGACATGCTCTTTCTATACAATCTGTCTCGACTGTCATCCCCGCGTAAAGCGGGGATCCAGGCCTTATCTGCACAACCCTACCCTTCTCATATACCGGCACCAGGTCATACCGGTCAACCCCGCAGATGAATTTTACATCGTCACCGTAACCGACACTGATTAGGTGCTGCGCCGCAGGCGACTGGATAATCATCTGCTGAATCAACCGCTTCCCCAGCCGCACGCCCTGCACTTTAAGCATGAGAGCCAGAGCCACCCCCAGGTCCTCCACGATGCCGTGGGGACCGCCAACGGCTACAATGTTAACATTTTCATGTGCAATGAGCCTGCTCACAGCAGCAAGATTAAGGCTGGAGCAGATGAAAGCCTTTTTGCAGGTGACCAGGACGCGGGTCAAGTTGCTGGTGGTCAGGACCATCTTTTTTATGGGGCGTCTTTTCAGGGCACGGAGTAATTCGACCGGTGAATTCCCCAGGTCAAATCCCGGGATGGGAAGGCACCGGCGTTCACCGGCCACGGCATACTTTTTCCGCCGCAGGGACAGCGCCTCGTCTATGCTCCCAACGGCGCGGATCTCCGAAACCCCATGGGCAAGCGCGGTCACGATGGTGCTCGATGCCCGCAAAACATCGATGATCACGCACTGTTCGCCGGGTTTTGTTCCCTTCGCGCCCTTCAGGCCCGCGCTGATTCTACACCTTCCCAAGGGTATCACCCCGCAGTCCCCTCCTCAACGTTTCGAGGGGGATGACATCATCAGGCCGTATATTCCCCAGGTTGACATGAATGCCAAGATTAAGAATGAGATAGGTCTGCTGGCTCTTCTCGGGCGCCTCGAAAATAATGTTGTCCAGACCAATGGCTTCAACCAGCGACGCAACCATGTCCTCCTTGACGCTTCCGCTGTCATCGTATATGCCCAGGCCCTTGCCGCCCTCCCGCGCCTCAATAATGATCCTGGATGCGCCCGCCTCCATGTCCCTCTTTGCCTCTTCCACCCTTTCCGCCATTGAAAGCCGCGCATCTTCCGCGGGATCCTTTTTCCCTATTTCAGATATGACCTCAAAACCCATTGATCTCGCTTCGGCAATAAGTTTCTGCTTCGCTTCCATGCCGATGGGAACCACTCCGTTTGACACCTCGATGGCGTTGAGTCCGATGCGGCGGGCCGTTTGGAAAAACTCTCTTACCTTCCCCTGGCGATGGGCAATCTCCAAAAATGTTCCGCCGTTGCCCACCGAAATCCCGTTCCCGGTAAAGAGCGCTACTTTCTTCTTAACGGTCTCTTCGCTGATTAACCGCGCCGTACCCCACCCCAGTTTTACGAGGTCAATGTACTCCGCTGCCTGTTCCACCAGGTCCAATGCGGCATAATACCCCAAGCCTTTATCGAGGACATTGGTAAGGCCCCTCTTTCTGGGTTTCTCCTCCCTCGGCGGAATGGTGATCATTTCAAAAGATTTCATGGGCCATCCTTTTTAAAACAGGCAGTAACCGGCTTGCTGATAAGCATACTTGAAAAACGCTTTGGCATATGGCCCTATTTGTATATGATTTCTCAATGCTTTTCAACTGCTAAGTCTGGGCTCTGTCGCGGGGAATGCTGTAGATGCAGCCGCAGTAGGTCTGGCGGTAGAAGTTATAGTGTTTGCTCAGCTCGCAGCTCTTTTTAAAACCGTCCTGCTTTTTAAAATCTGCTTCATAAAACGTCACCGCGCACTGCTCACCGACCTCACGCCCAATGCGGTTGATGACCAATGCTTTTTTATAGGGGCTTACCGTCAGGGTGGCGGCAAAGCAGCTCATGCCGTGATCCCGCGCGGCAAGCGCTGTTTTTTCAAGCCTCACCCGATAGCAGATTTCACACCGCCGGCCGCCCTCTTTCTCTTCTTCCATCCCCTCAACCGCGGTAAACCAGCGGCCAGTGTCGTATTCCCCTGTCACCAGTGGAATATTGTTTTCTTTGCAGTAGCGCTCCACTTCACCCAGCCGGCGCTCATATTCCTCCCGCGGATGAATGTTGGGATTGTAAAAATAGGCGGTAAGCTCGAACTCCTTTTGCAGCAATCCTATCACGTGGGGAGAGCACGGCGCGCAGCAGACATGGAGCAGGAGTTTTTGAGGGACGTCGGGCATAAAAAAGAGGGTACAGGGGTCAGGGTTCAGGGAAAAGCGATCGACGGTCCACAGTCCATGGTCGACATTTTAAAAGGTGAACCTTCAACATCCAACTTCCAACGTCGAACGTTGAATCTCAAATGTTGGAGGGCCATGCTCTGTCATGGCCGCATAATATATTCGACCGCAACGGAGTGCATCCCTCCAGTTGCTATTGTATCCTGCGATCAAGTCGCAGGATGGCAAACTCTACATTGTCATTTCGAAGGCGCGGTGCGCCTGAGAAATTGGACTGTGGGGGCAACCACAGGGGGTTGCCCCTACGATTCAATGCCTTTCTTCGTGCTCTTCTGCTTTTCCTTCGTGTGCTTCGTGGTTACAAAAACAGGGTGACAGGGGTGAGGAGTACAAGATACAGTTTGCAGTTGATCGGCTGCTCAGGAGCCCTGTTAATATTGCAAAGTTGGAGTACCGGAATCACCGGTATTCAGACTGTCGATCCGTGGACTTTCAACTGTGGACTGCTCCATCCTGCATCACCTGTTTTCCTCCTCTTCCGTACCTGAAAATCCTCCTCCCGGCCAGGATGGACGGGACATGCCATCCGTAGGCAAGCGAAATCTCCGTGTGAGCGGCGAACCCGCATCGCGCGCACTGGATGTCACCCCGCCCTTTAACATAACATCCGAGATTAATGGTACCGTCCGGCTCCACGTTTGCCAGCATCCAATCCCGGCATTGCCAGGAATTGCCTTTCAAGGCCTCGAGCGCACGATAGGAATCAGCAAGCGGATAGCCATCGTTCTTCAGGCGGATCAGGTTATCGAGCACTACCCTTCTTTCCGCGAAAGTAAGGGCAAGGGTATCATCCTTTTCATAGGGGTAATGAAACTGGATGGTGATGCCCTTTACCGCGCCCTTGAGGAACGTGACCAGATCAGGAATCTCGGCAGCATTCATTCTATTGATGGTGATGTTCGCGAAAACATTAGGATGGCTTGAACTCTTAATATGCGCCATGGCCGTATCAAAGCTGTTGTCCCGTATCCGGTTATGGGTGTCCCTGAGACCATCGATGCTTACCCAGATGGTGTTGGCGTTGGTCCGCAGCGGAAAGGTGCCATTGGTGGTAATGCCGACACTCAAAAACAGCGATCGCGCCATGTCCACCACGTCATGAATGGTATGCTCCCCGTCCTTCCAGAGAAACGGCTCACCCCCTTCAAGGATCAGGATCCTGACACCGTGACGGTACAGTTCCAGCAACAGCGCCTGTACCCGGCTAAAGGTGAGGGGTAAAGGCGCGGGACGCTTCCAGAAGGGACAGTGGACACAGGTAAGGTTGCAGCGACCGGTTATTTTGAATCCTGCCAGGATGGGGCTTTTCTTATTGAGCACTCTGCAGCGCAGATAGTAGGTAAAAAAATCCAGGTACCAGGGCAATCCCATGGGCTATGTTCCGGACAGGAATAATGGGAGACTATTTGTATCAATTTTCAATACCGCCCGCAAGTTTATTAATGGAAGGATACGTACTGAGCAGCAAAATGAAGTGCAATTATAATTCCCGGGGCCAAAAACGGAGAGAAGGACGATAGATAAATCTACCATCCTTCTCTCGTAAGAAAGGAGAGGCGTTAAGCCGATAAAGATTATAGCAATAAACATATTAAAATGCAAGATAAAAATTGAATTAACATATATTTTAAAAAGTATTTTACGAGATACATGTAATTAATATGTATAATATTGAAAATATTAAAGAAATTAATGAAAATAGAATATTGACCGCAATCTGAATAAAACGTCTATCTATCTGATAATTAATAATTTATTTAATTGTGTTTAAGTATTTGAGGAAATAACCGATTCTATGATGAAACAGTCATGGCTGCAAAGTTTTAATTTGTTTCAGGTGAGCAAAAATTCCTAGACATAAGGATTTAAATTTTGTATTATTCACTGACAAAGCGGGAATAACTCAGCGGTAGAGTGCAACCTTGCCAAGGTTGAGGTCGCGGGTTCAAATCCCGTTTCCCGCTCCATTGTAATGGCGGCATACCCAAGTGGCTAAGGGAGAGGTCTGCAAAACCTTTATGCTCCGGTTCGAGTCCGGATGCCGCCTCCAGAAATTCAAAAGCCCGATCGCATCGGGCTTTTTCTTTTCAGGAATCCTAAGCAATATTAAATGAGTGGTGTTGATTAATCTCCGACAGCCTCAAAGCTGCCTTTTGGTGTCCTGCTTGTGGCAAGATATGCATTGATTCCGGCATTACCCTTCCGAGCAAGCACTCTTTTCATTACGCCCGCCCTTCACGAATTTCATTTCCTTAAAATACCTGTCAGGATTCCGGGCGATCTCCTTTGCGGCCAGAAATTCAGCATAGAAATTTCTGGAGGCAAACCTGAATGTTCTCTCCTTGTGGTTGTCAAGGATATACTCAAAATCGCTGGTGTTGTGCTCTTCGGTTGCCCTCACCAGCCCGTTGGTTCCATAATTATAGGCAATGAGCGCCAGCGGCCAGCTTTGCAGCCTTGCATAGTTATCACGCAGCAGGCGGGCCGCGGCCCTGGTTGACAGCAGAGGGTCTTTCCTCTGGTCAACACGCTTATTGATGGTCAGATACTGTTTCCCCGTTCCACGAAGAAACTGCCACATCCCCACCGCCCCCGCCTTCGACCGTGCCTGACAGTTAAAAGAACTTTCCACGTGAGGCAAGTACACCAGATCTTCAGGGACCCCTTCCTGTTTCAGGATTTTTTTCATCGCGGGAAGATACCTGTCGGAGCGCCTGAGTCCGGCCAGAAAATTTTCCCTCTGCCCCCGCTGAAAGCGCACCCGCTGCGAAGCGGCAAGATACGTCCCCGCATCAGGTTGTCACATCTCTCCAGCATGCCGCAATTTTCCTTAAGGAGGGATCCGGGCTGTCCGGGTTCTCTGCCAGCCTCCTGAGCTGATGCTCATAATAACCCAGCCGGCTTTTAATCTCCATTTTACGGCTGGGGCTGTCTGGCTGAGGGCTCGGGAATACCTCATACACGATCTTCAAATTTTCGCTGTCATGTATCAGCCCTTCCCGGTTGCCGACCTCAGTGTAAATCCTTTTCCAGAAGTCAGTGCTGGTTTTCATCTTCGGCGGGCAGGGAAAGTGCTCCACCGGATCTGCCGCAGACACGGCCAGGGGGGCAAGAAGGACAATGATAGCGCAGATCAGATATGCTTTTCGCATGATGTCGGAGAGATAAATAATGTTCGGATTAAAACATGCCGGGGCACAAGATACATATCGTATGCTGCGCGGATAACTTGAGGGAAATTGTTCTACCGGGATGGTTTTTGAAAGGATGAACGCTGAGCGTTGGCAAACCTTATGATCTATTGGAAAAGCACGAAGAAAGATAATAAGGCGTAGGGGCAACCCCCCGTGGTTGCCCTGGATATCCGGGCAGGCACAGGGGCCTGCCCCTACGATTTCATATTTTTCTCTTCGTGTGCTTCGTGTCTTTCCTTCGTGTGCTTCGTGGTTAAAAAAACAGGGTCAGGGTATAGACTCAGACACCCCCTTCTGCCTCCCTTTGCTGTCCTATAATCTCCCTGCAGACACCGCCACATCCTCAGGCAGGGTATCGATCACCCATATGTCATAGAACCGCTCAAAGGGGCCGCTGTCATTGGTGTAGACATTCCGCGGATAAGGCCGGGAAACCATTTTGAAGTGCAGCGTGAAGTGCGGCAGATGTTCATCCGGGAAGGACGAAAAAGATACCAGGTTAAAGCTTCCCACTCCCATGGACTTATAGCATTTCAGCAATCGCGTGAAGCACCCGGCAAGCACCGAGATCGTTTCATCGTCCAGGCTGCCGAACGAGCTTTCTCCCGGCAGCATGACCGTTACCTCTCTGAATCCCCGTGGCGAGAAGCTGGCGATGAGCCCGATGTTCCCAACGGATCCTATATACCTTTCGCCGGCTCTCTTTTCCGCTTCCAGTAAATCATCCCAGTAGTTTTTTCCTGTCGCTTCATAATAGTGCCGTGCCTTTTCCAGAATCAGCCTGAGCTCCGGCACGGGCTCACGCTCCACCATGAGCTGAACGTGGGGATGTATGATGCTGCCCGCCGATGGCGGCAGGTAATTCCAGATGTATACCGGCCACCTCGCCTCACGGTCATACGCATGCACGGAGCGGAAATAATCTCTTCCTCCCCTGAGGCTGCCGGCAATCATCCCTTCATCAAACTGGTCCAGATCGAGGAAGTGCTGGTGACAAAGCGTTGCCACCGCGTGGTGCTGCGAAAAGGGGTTGAGGTTGGGGAAAATATAACCCTCTCCCGCTTTGAAACGTCCTTCCCTACAGAAATCAGCTGAAAAACAAGGGGTGGACTTCATCAGTGTTTCGCGGCAGAAGGGGCATGAATCCCTGGTGGAATCTATCCAGGCCCTGCTGTCGCTAGCCGGCAGGGGCGGACTGCATGAGCCGCCTGGCGCGGGCGGGATTAATGCGGGTCTGGCAGCCGGTTAAAGGGTCAAAGCGGTACTCTACCCCGTTGTGAACTGCTTTCTCAAATTTCATGGCTACGGGTTATATATGAATGAAAAAAGGGCGCAGCATTGCTGCCGCACCCATCCGTTTGAAGTGCTCAGGCATCCGGTCATCCTATGCGGCCTTGATTTCCGAGGTGCACTGGGGACAGCGGCTGGCCTTGATGGCTATGGCTGAAAAGCAAAAGGGGCACTCCCTGGTGGTTGGCGCCGCCGGGGGCGCCTCCTGCTGCCGCCGCATGGCGTTCATGCCGCGAATGAGCAGGAAAATGGCAAAGGCAACAATAAGAAAACTGATAACCGCATTAAAAAACAGCCCGAAGTTGATGGTAACCGCGCCGGCGGTTTTCGCATCAGCCAGGCCGGCATAGGGAGCAGCCGCCTTGGCGCCCTCCTTAAGCAAAACAAATATATTGGAGAAATCCACACCGCCGAGGAGCATCCCGATGGGCGGCATCAGGACGTCATCAACCAGGCTCTTGATAATCGTTCCAAATGCTCCGCCGATGACGATGCCCACGGCCATATCCACAACATTGCCCTTCATGGCGAAATCCTTGAACTCCTTCATCATGCTCATCGTGCCCTCCTTTCACAAAAAAGTTACGGCTAACCGACCTGTTTCTGCATCTCAGAAGCCTTGCCTTCCGGCACCTGGCTTCTTTTCATAAGATAGTAACCCGCGGTCAAGGCGATGACTATGGCGGCTATGCCGAACAGGCTTAAGCTCTCCACCTCCTTGACGTCCAGAATGATGACTTTTCGCGCTATGGCGATGATGGCCACGGAGAGCACGACTTCAAAATGTGGTGTGCCGTCCATCAAATATGTTTTCATGATGGTTTCAAGAAGCTCAATGCCGATGAGCACCAGCATGAAAAGACCGAATATGTCAAGCAGTTCGCTGATATCAAGCAGAAGATAGGGGGTGGTTATCACATCCTTCACAATCAGCCAGCCGAGATCGAGCGTTGCCAGGCCTAAAACAACCGCCATCATGATCATGAGGACGGACACCGTGAATTTTTCATACCGCTTCAACAAAGAAAACATATCCGTCACTTCCATCTCTGACAGGAAATCTTGTTTACACACGTGTCATGTGTTTCAATGTAGACTCATCATCTGTATTTGTCAAATCAATTCAAAATTAACGTGTTTTAACCTCCCCCACCATAGCCGCCGGCCGCAATTAAGTACTGATAATTTTCTTCATTTGTGATATCTTCCCCCTTCAGCTGCGTGATATACTGCATGCACAAGCAACCCGATTTATTAATAGAATAACCGACAGCAATGAATGCTCAGTCTAAATCATATGACGTCATGGTGATCGGCGGCGGTCACGCGGGATGCGAGGCGGCCCTGGCGGCAGCCCGGATGGGCTGTGAAACCCTGCTCCTCACCATCAACCTTGACACCATTGCCCTGATGTCCTGCAACCCCGCCATCGGCGGCCTGGCCAAGGGCCAGCTGGTAAAAGAGATCGACGCCCTCGGCGGGGAAATGGCCAGAAATATTGATGCCACCGGAATCCAGTTCAGGAGGCTCAATACCAAGAAAGGTCCGGCGGTCATTTCATCGCGCGCCCAGGCAGACCGCCAGGCGTACCGCCTGCGGATGAAGACGGTGATGGAAAACCAGGAGCGCCTGACGCTGCGGCAGGCCGTGGTCGAGGAACTGCTGGTTGAGGGCGGCGGGGTGAAGGGCATCAAAACCGATCTGGGAGAAAGCTTCGCCGCGAGCACCGTGATCATCACCACGGGCACCTTTCTCAACGGCTTGATCCACATCGGGCTCAAGCAGTTCCCCGCCGGCAGGCTGGGGGACCCTCCCTCCGTTGGTCTGGCCCGGAGCCTGCGCGACCTGGGCTTCCAGGTGGGCCGGCTGAAAACCGGAACCACGCCGCGCCTCAACGGCAACAGCATCGACTTTTCCAAAACCGTCGCGCAGCAGGGGGATGATCCGCCCCATCCTTTCTCGTTTTCCACGGCAAGGATAACCCGGCGCCAGGTGCCCTGCTACATCACCCACACCAACGCCGCAACACACGACATGATCAGAAGCGGCCTCGACCGCTCGCCCCTTTTCACCGGCGCCATCACCGGAACCGGCGCCAGGTACTGCCCCTCCATCGAGGACAAGATCGTGCGCTTCTCGGATAAAGAGCGCCACCAGATATTCCTGGAGCCCGAAGGATACGACACCATAGAGTATTACCCCAACGGCCTCGCCACCAGCCTTCCCCTGGACATCCAGATGGCAATGCTGCGCACCATCCCCGGGCTCGAGGGCGTGGAGATCATGCGGCCCGGCTACGCCATCGAATATGACTACATCAACCCCGTTCAGCTGAAGCCGACGCTCGAGACCAAGCTCATCAGCGGGCTTTATCACGCGGGACAGATCAACGGCACCTCGGGCTACGAAGAGGCTGCCGCCCAGGGGCTCATGGCGGGCGTCAATGCCGCCCTCGCGGTGCAGGGCAGGGAGCCTCTTGTGCTGGACCGGTCCGAGGCGTATATCGGCGTGCTGATTGACGACCTGGTCACCAGGGGAACGGAAGAGCCCTACCGCATGTTCACCTCGCGGGCGGAGTACCGCCTCATTCTGAGGGAAGATAACGCCGACATGCGGCTGTCGGAAAAAGGTTTGCAGCTCGGCCTGGTAGCTCCCGAGGCCTGCAACCGCGTATCGGCAAAGAGAAAGCGGGTGGAAGACGAGGTCGGGCGGCTTGCCGGGGTGCTGGTGTATCCCCGGGAGGAGGTAAACCAAAAGCTGCTGCCGCTGGGCTCGGCGCCGCTGCGCAACGTCTGCTCCCTTGGCGATCTGCTGAGGCGGCCTGAGATTTCCTATCATGACCTTCAGCTTTTCGATGCCGCGCAGGACCCGCCGCCCGATGACATCGCACGGCAGGTTGAAATCCAGGTAAAGTACCAGGGCTACATCGACCGGCAATACCAGCAGGTGGCCCAATTTAAAAAACTGGAATCCATTCTCATGCCGCCGGACCTCCCCTATGAAGAGATGAAAGGGCTTTCCCGGGAGGTGCGGGAAAAATTAATCAGGATCAGGCCGCACACCTTCGGGCAGACCTCACGCATCTCGGGCATCACGCCGGCGGCGCTGTCCGTCCTGATGATTCACCTCAAAAAGGCGGGGTCGCTGTAAGCCATGAGCGATAAAGAAAAGAATTATCTCACCCTCAAGGAATGGGCGTTCTCACAGGGGGCTTCCCTCTTCGGCGCGGCGGACATCACGCCTTTCAGACATGAGACCCATCGCCTTTCCCCCTCCCTGGTGTCCACCTTTGGCTCGGCCATCGCGCTCGCGGTGCGCCTGTCGGCTGCCGTGCTGGAAGAGATTGACGACAGGCCGACCGAGCTCTACCTGCATCACTACCGCCAGGCAAACTTCTTTCTCGATCGCCTCGCCTTCGGATTAGCGCGTCAGATTGAGGGGCGCGGGTACAGCGCGCTTCCCGTGCCTGCCTCACAGATTGTCGACTGGGAGCGCCAGCGGGGACATCTGTCGCACAAGCGGGCGGCCGTCGAAGCAGGCCTCGGCTGGATCGGCAGAAACAACCTGCTGGTGAACCCCGTCCATGGCGCGCGCATACGCCTGGTGACCATTCTTACCACGCTGCCCCTGCAGCATGATCATCCCGTCAACGGGGGATGCGGATCCTGCAGGAGGTGCCTCACCCTCTGTCCCGCCGGCGCAATCAAGGAGCGCCGGGAGGATTTCGACCATCTTGCCTGCTACCAGCAATTGTGTCTGTTCAGAAAAAGAGACCACATCGCGCAGCATATCTGCGGCGTCTGCGTCAAGGCGTGCAGCGGTGAGAGAGGCACTCCATCCCCATGACCACAGTGCAACAGGCATCGTCGGACCTCATCACCGCAGAGCTCATCCAAAGGGAGTTGCGGACGGCCGTCCTTGGTCATCCGGCAATCCACCTGCCGTCAACAACCTCCACCAACACCATCGCGCATGAGCTGGCCCGCGCGGGAGCGCGGGACGGCACAGTGGTAATAACCGACCACCAGACGCGGGGACGGGGACGCCTGGAACGGGCGTGGATCTCGCCGCCGGGTGAAGACCTGCTCTTTTCACTCATCCTGAGACCTTCTTTAAGCCCCGACCGGGCATTTCAGGTAACCGCGGCGGCTTCCCTGGCCGTCGCTCACGCCATCAGACGGGAAACGGGTTTGGACGCGCGCATCAAATGGCCCAACGACATTTACATCAATGATAAAAAAGCATCCGGCATCCTGACCGAGCTGGGCATTTGCGGCGATCAATTAGCCTACGCGGTGGCCGGCATCGGCATTAATGTCAACAGTGATCCCTCACTGCATCCCGAGCTTCGGGAAACAGCAACTTCGCTGAAACGGGAAGCGGGGCGCGCCCTGGCCCGGCTGCCATTGCTCGCCGCAATTCTGGAGTTTCTCGAACAATTTTACGGGAGGCTCAATGGCGGGGAGTTTCGGGCGTTAAAAACCATGTGGGATGCGCTTTCCCTCATTGCAGGCAGGCAGATTACCATCGCGACGGGAGAGAAAGTATATGAGGGGATTGCCGAGTCGGTCGACGATGACGGTACGCTCATTATGCGCGATCTGAACGGCAGTAAGTGCCGTTTCGTCTGCGGGGATGTGTCACTTGCGCTGAGGGAATAAGTTGCAGGGGTCAGGGTGCAGTGTAAAAGCTGGATGCATGATGCAGGGGTAAAGAAGAGTTCCAAAACCAGAAGCACGAAAGCCAGGAAGTTGTAGGGGCAACCCTCTGTGGTTGCCCTATGATATCCGCGGCAGGCACAGGGGCCTGCCCCTACCAGTCTAGAACATCAAAATGTCAGTAGTCGCAGGTTTCAGCCTGCGGAAATGCATAAATCCAAACACGCAAGCTAAAACTTGCAGCTACGACTCAGGCTACAACTCAGCATTTTTATTATTAGCTGCCGATGTCCATTGACCAGTTGTCAGTGGCAGGAAATCTTCATCGTGCATCGTGCATCCTGGGGCGGAACCATGACCCGCTATAAAGCCATTCCACTGCTGCAGCCGATTACCACCACACTCAAGCCCATAGAGGTGTGCGAGCTGCTCCGCCACGACCGACACCCCTTCTTCCTCGACAGCGGCGGCTATTGCCGGCGGTTAGGGAGGTATTCCTTCCTGGGCAGCGATCCCTTTCTTGTTTTCCGCCACCTCGGGGGGCGAAACGAGATCACCGGAGAAGATGGCACGGAGGCAGTTCCCGGCAACCCCTTCGACGTCCTCAAGGTCCTCTTCTCCGCATTCCGCCTAATCACACCCGCCGATTACCCCCCTTTTGTGGGAGGCGCGGTCGGATACTTCGCCTATGATCTGAAGCACTTCATCGAGAAACTGCCCCCGCCCCCGGCCGGTGAAGACGATACCCCCCTCTGCTTCCTCGCCTTCTATGACACGATCATCATCTTTGACCATCTTCAGGATCGGGTTTTTATTTCTTCAACCGGCCTTCCTGAAGAAAGGGAACATTACAGGCGGCTTCGCGCTACAATGCGCTACGATGAGCTGTGCCGCAAGCTCAATGCCGGTGCCGCGCCGCTTTCACCCGAACCGGATATATTACAGCAGACCTCTCCTGAGCTAACCTGCAACTTCAAGCGCGAGGATTATCTCAGGGGCATCCTGAAGGCAAAGGAATACATCGCGGCCGGGGACATCTACCAGGTAAACCTCTCCCAGAAATTTTCAGCGCGGGTGGACGCCTCCCCCTTCCAGCTCTACAAAACGGTGCGCCGTTTAAACCCGGCACCGTTCGCTTCATTTTTAGACTGCGGCGACGCGGCCATTATCAGCTCTTCGCCGGAGCGCTTCCTGCGCATATCGGACAGACGGGTTGAGACCAGGCCGATTAAGGGGACCCGGCCGAGGGGAAGGGACAGGGCGGCGGATGAACGGCTCAAGGCGGAACTCCTTGCAAGCGCGAAAGACCGGGCGGAGCTGGTGATGATCGTTGATCTGGAGCGAAACGACCTGGGGCGCGTCTGCGAATACGGGTCAATCAGCGTCCCGGAGCTGATCACCCTGGAAAGCTACGCCACCGTCCTCCACCTGGTATCCACCATTACCGGCAGGCTCAAGGCGGACCAGGACCATCTTGATTGCATCAGGGCCGCATTCCCCGGGGGATCCATAACCGGGGCGCCAAAAATCAGGGCCATGGAGATCATTGACGAGCTTGAGCCGGACCGGCGCGGCATTTACACCGGCTCCATGGGATACCTGGGCTTCAACCGGCAGACGGACCTTAACATCCTCATCCGCACCATGCTCTATCGCAACGGCACCGTGCAATTCCAGGTGGGCGGGGGCATCGTGGCGGATTCGGATCCCGCGCTGGAATATGAAGAGACACTGCACAAGGGAAAGGCGCTGCTTGCCGCGCTGGGGTGCGCAAACGGATTGCCGTCCGCCGCCGCCGGCGGTTAGTCAATCCCGCAAGATGCCCGCGGCTTGGTCTTTTTTGTATTGATTTATGAGTGCACGCTCTATACTATACGGGCACTTTTGGCGGTTGGAAGTGGATATGTTCAATAGGAGCCAGGAGTCGGAATGCAGGAATCAGAATGCAAACGTCCAACATCGAACGTCCAACGTTCAACGTTGAATGAAAAGATTCTTTCCCTTGGTTCGAAGTTGAATGTTCGATGTTCATCTTTGTAAATAAGCATGCTTCGCCTGCACCACTGAAAACAACCTTTATATTGGATAACCGGCGGTGGAACAATACGTCCACATCAACGGCACATTGATGCCCCGCGATCAAGCGCGCGTCTCCGTCTTTGATCACGGGTTGCTGTACGGCAACGGTTTGTTTGAAACCATGCGCGCGTACCGGGGAAAGATTTTCAGGCTGGCGCAGCATCTCTGGCGGCTTTTCGTGTCACTCGAATGCCTCGAATATCCCGTTTCTTTCACCCCCGCTTCCCTGGAAACAGCCATCTATGAAACCCTCGAGGCCAACCGCACCCCTGATGCCTCCATCCGGCTGACTGTTACCCGCGGCACAGGCGACCCGGTACCGGATCCGGCCACATGCGGATCTCCCACCGTCATCATTACCACCAGAGACTACCGGCCCCCCTCCCCTGAGCTGTACCGCACGGGCTACAGCGCCCTGATTGTGCGCATGAGGCAGGGCCCGCGGCTGCCATCCGTCTCCATGAAGACCTGCAGCTTCATCAACACGCTGATTGCCAAAAGCGAGGCCAGGGAAGCGGGCTGCAACGAAGGCATCGTGCTTAACACCGACGGATGCATCACCGAATGCACCGTGTCCAACATTTTCATGGTGCGCGGCAGCCGGCTGGAAACCCCGTCGCGGGATACGGGTCTGCTCCCCGGCGTCACCCGGGAGGCGGTTCTTGAGCTCGCCCCGATCCTGCAATTGCAGCCGGCAGAAGGGACATATACCCCGGAGCTGCTCCTTTCCGCCGATGAAGCCTTTGTCACCAATTCCCTTATCGAAATCATGCCGCTGGTAAAAGTGGACGATCGCGCCATTGGAACCGGTACTCCCGGCCGGGTCACCGGAAATCTCATGGATGCCTACAGGGAACTGGTGCGAAGAGAGCTCAAGCTTTAGCCGGGGGCATCCGAAAAGCATTGGACAGTGCCGGGCAATTGTTAAGCCCGCAAGCAGTTCATTGTTGAAAAAGATGAACGTTGAACATTCAACTTCCAACATCCAACCTTGAACGAAACAAGAATCTTTTCATTGGATGTTGAACGTTGAACGTTCGATGTTGGACGTTCAATAGTGTAGATCATTGAAGCATCAAAGAAGAACCGGGAACATTACCCAGGCACCGAACACCGAAGATCTGCCATTCCATGAAAATAACCTCCGCTGAATTTGTCACCAGTGCCGTCAATCAAATGCAGTATCCGCCCGATGTCCTGCCGGAGGTCGCGTTTGCCGGCCGATCAAACGTCGGCAAATCATCCCTCATCAATACCCTGTTGAACAAAAAGCACCTGGTAAAAACCAGCTCCCGTCCCGGTCGCACGCAAACCATCAATTTTTTCCTGGTGAACCGGCAATACCACTTCGTTGATCTTCCCGGCTATGGCTTTGCCGAGGTCCCCCTGAAAGTGCGGGCCGGATGGAAGGGCATGGTCGAAGGCTACCTCGGCTCCCGGAAGTCACTCAGGCTGGTGGTGATAATTCTGGATACCCGGCGCGTCCCCGGTTCCGACGATGCCACCCTCATGCGCTGGCTGGAGAAGGCGGGCATACCCTTTCTGGCGGTGCTGACCAAGGCTGACAAGCTTTCCAAAAACAGCCAGCAGGCACAATACAGGATTATCCGGGACAGCCTGCTGCTAAAAAAAGAAGAGGCGATCCTCTTTTCCGCGACAACCCACCAGGGCAGGCTGGAGGTGCTGCATTACGTCGTAGAGGCCCTCAGCCACAAGTGAATTGAGCTTGACTAAACATGCAAGTGTTACTAGTGTAGTGCGTCATTGATTCCTTTATCTTATATGTGGCTCATGGGGAGGGGGCTTGTAACGCCGCAACAAAATTTAACAGGCCCGTGTTACCGCTCCCGGGAGAGTGTATGTCAATCCTCATTGTCGGCGCTCATGGCATGCTCGGATCTGATCTGGTGACCATTCTGGGCGACGCCCATCAGGTGAAAGGAACCGATATCGAGGATTTTGACATAACCGACCGGGAGAAAACGCTCAAGGCCATCACCGGGATGCGGCCGGAATGGGTGATCAATGCCGCCGCCTACACCCAGGTGGACCGCTGCGAAGAGGATCAAAAGACGGCCTGTGCGGTGAACGGGGAAGGCGCCGCCAACCTGGCCCGGGCCTGCAAGGCGGTGAAGGCCCGGCTCATCCACGTCAGCACGGATTATGTCTTTGACGGAACTTCCCGGACTCCCTACAGGGAAGACGATCCCGTCAACCCCATTTCCGTGTACGGTCAGTCAAAGCTGCAGGGCGAATTGGCGGCGCGGGCGATTCTGGATGACGTCACCATCGTGCGCACCGCCGGCCTCTATGGAAAAGGCGGCGCCAACTTTGTCAACACCATCAGGCGGCTGGCGCAGGAGCGTGACGAGCTCACCGTGGTCGACGACCAGTGGGTGTCACCCACCTACTCGGTTGATCTGAGCAGGGCCATCGGAGCGCTGATGAGGACATCCGCCCGGGGAACCTTTCACGTGGTCAACAGCGGATCCTGCACCTGGTATCAGTTTGCCCGCAGGATCGTGCAGCTGACCGGCGGCAGCAGTTCCGTCGTCCCCATCACCAGCTCCCGGCTTAACCGGCCCGCGGCACGGCCTGCGTTTTCTGTTCTCTCCACCGGGAAATACACGGAGGTTACCGGTCGAGAGATGAGATCCTGGGAGGAAGCGTTAACCCAATACCTGTCATAGCGTGAGGGAGGTGCACGAATGAATATCTGCATGATCGGCGCGGGATATGTCGGCCTGGTAACCGGCACCTGTCTGGCGGAGAGCGGAAATGAGGTGCGCTGCGTTGACATCGACGCGCGGAAGATCGCCCTGCTTAAAAAGGGCAAAACCCCCATCTACGAACCGGGGCTTGAGCTGCTGCTCGCGAGAAACATCAAGGAAAAGCGGCTTATTTTCTCAACCGATCTTGCCCGCAGCGTGAAGGATTCCCTGATCATCTTTATCGCCGTCGGGACGCCACCCCGGAATGACGGGTCATCCGACCTCTCGCAGGTCTATGAAGTGGCCCGAAAAATAGCCAGGGCCATGAACGGCTACAAGATCGTGGTAACCAAGAGCACGGTGCCGGTGGGAACAGCAGAAGAGGTGCGGTCGATCATTGCCGGGGAAACCAGGCACCCCTTCGCGGTCGCTTCCAACCCCGAATTCTTAAAGGAAGGCGCGGCCATCGACGATTTCATGAAGCCCGACCGGATCATCCTGGGGGTGGAGGATGCGCACGTTGAAGAGGTGCTCAACGAGCTCTATGCCCCCTTTGTCAGGACGGGTAATCCCGTTCTCATCATGAACATTCGCAGCGCGGAAATGACCAAGTACGCCGCCAATGCCATGCTGGCCACACGGATCTCCTTCATGAATGAAATGGCCAACCTGTGCGAAGCGGCCGGCGCCGACGTCAACGCGGTCCGCGCGGGCATCGGCAGCGATCCGCGCATCGGCCCCTCGTTTCTCTTCCCCGGCATCGGGTACGGCGGTTCATGCTTCCCCAAGGACGTGCAGGCAATGATCAAGACGGCGGAAAAGCACCGCCGGCCGCTGCAGATTCTTCCCGCGGTGGAAGCGGTCAACCGGAAGCAGAAGGAGGTGCTGGCGCAGAAGGCCCTCAAGCGCTTCAAGGGAAACCTGAAGGGCAAAATCATCGTCCTCTGGGGGCTCTCCTTCAAGCCCAATACCGATGACATGCGGGAAGCGCCGTCCATTGCCATTGTCAGCGCGCTGCTGAAAAAAGGGGCGACGGTGCGGGCTTATGATCCCGTCGCCATGCCCAGCGCCAGAAACACCTTCGGCACGGCAATCCAGTACGGCAAGGACAATTACTCCATTCTCAAGGACGCCGACGCGCTCATGCTGCTGACCGAATGGAACGAATTCCGCAGGCCCAATTTTGAAAGAATGCTGCTGCTGATGCGGACCCCGGTCATTTTCGACGGCAGAAACATCTATTCGCCCCGCAAGCTCAAGGAGATGGGGTTTGAGTATCACGGCATCGGGTGCTGACAACCGTTTAACGTAAAGGAGGATAGCGTGAGAACGCTGGTTACCGGAGGTTCGGGTTTTCTGGGCAGCCACCTGTGCGACAGGCTGGTGCAAGAAGGGCACGAGGTGATCTGCATCGACAACCTCTGCACGGGGAGCGTCAATAATATCGCCCATCTCATGGGCAACCCCCGGTTCCACTTCATCAAGCACAACGTGACGGACTACATGTTCGTCAAGGGGCCGCTGGATAACGTCGTCCACTTTGCCTCGCCCGCGAGCCCGATTGACTATCTGGAGATGCCCATTCAAACGCTCAAGGTGGGATCGCTCGGCACGCACAAGGCCCTGGGACTGGCCAAGGAAAAGCAGGCCCGCTTCCTGCTGGCCTCCACCTCCGAGGTCTACGGGGACCCGCTGGTGCATCCCCAGCCGGAGGACTACTGCGGCAACGTAAGCCCCATCGGCCCCCGCGGCGTCTACGACGAGGCAAAGCGGTTTGCCGAGGCCATGACCATGGCCTATCACCGCTTCCACGGGGTGAAAACCAGAATAGTCCGCATCTTCAATACCTACGGTCCGCGCATGAGAATGCATGACGGACGAGTGGTGCCCGCCTTCATCTGCCAGGCGCTGAAGGGGGAGCCGCTGACTGTTTTCGGCGCCGGCCAGCAGACCCGCAGCTTCTGCTACGTGTCCGATTTAATCTCCGGCATCCACCGGCTGCTCATGTCCGATGAAACTGATCCGGTGAATATAGGAAATCCGGCGGAGATGACCGTCCTG
The DNA here is from genome assembly GCA_963793865.1 of uncultured delta proteobacterium. Lineage (GTDB taxonomy): Bacteria > Desulfobacterota > WTBG01 > WTBG01 > WTBG01 > CAZWCD01. Next base: position 352,080 of record CAWCBP010000001.1, on the reverse strand, counting down.
GAATTTGCCAAAACGGTGATCCGCCTGATCGGCAGCGCAAGCACCATCATCTACAAACCGCTCCCCCAGGACGACCCCCAGGTCCGGCAGCCCGATATTACCAAGGCCAGGCGCCTGCTGGAATGGGAACCGAAGGTCCCCCTGGAGGAAGGGCTTTCTCACACCATCGCCTACTTCAGGGAACAGCTGGGCATGCCCTGAGATCGCCCGCTGCATCCTTCTTCCGCGCGGGACTCTTTTGCATTGACATGCTCCTCATGATTTATTATCCTTTGTTTTAAAACCGTGCGTGCTGCTCCCTCATCCGGCGGTAAAAACCCCTCAAGAAACCTCCATCGCCTGTCGAATGAAAACAGCAGCACACCTCGAGCGGGCAATACAAAGATGGGAGAAATCGCCGGCCTGACGCGGCGGCAGGTCCCGGAAAAAGACGGTTATGGCATTTGAACTGAGACAGGAACTGAAGCTTACCCACCAGCTGGTGATGACCCCCCAGCTGCAGCTGGCCATCAAGCTCCTGCAGATGTGCAAAATGGAGCTGGTGGACATGATCCAGCAGGAGATGACCGAAAATCCCATGCTGGAGGAAGTTGCCGAATCCGATTCGGAAGCGCAGCTGCAGGACGGCGATCTGCCAAAGGAGCTGGCGGATGAGAAGCTGGTAATGGGCGAGGCAATTCCGGACACGTCCGGGCCCGATCCGAAGGACTACCTGCAAAGCCTGGCCGATGGCTACTCGTCGTTCGGGGAGAGCGAGGACCGGGAAAGCTTTGAAACCACCCTCACCAGGAGCACCTCCCTGGTTGATCATCTCATGTGGCAGCTGCACATGAACGGGCTGCCCGACGACCAGCGCAGCATCGGGGAGCTTATCATCGGCAATATCAACCAGGACGGATATCTGCAGGTGCCGCTCATGGATATTGCCAAGTCGCACCTGCTTGACGGGCGGGAAGGAGCGGCCGGCTTCCGCTGGAACCACGCCAACTGGCTGCGCCTCCTCCGCGCCCTGCAGCTGGCGGAGTCGGTGCTCAAAAAAATACAGGCCTTCGATCCCGTCGGGGTGGCCTGCAGAAACCTGGAAGAATGCCTGCTGGTGCAGATCGGTTTTCTCACCAGCGGGCGGGAGCTGCTGGAGAAGATGGTAAAATACCACCTGGTCGAGCTGGAAAAAAAGCGCTACCAGGTCATTGCCGGCAGCCTCGGCGTCGGCATCGAGGATGTGGTTGAGGCCGCCAAAATCATCTCCCAGCTTGAGCCCAAGCCGGGCAGGCCTTTCATTGACCGGGAGCCGCAGTACATAACCCCCGACATTCATGTCATCAAGACGGGTGACGGCTACAGCATCACCCTGAACGGCGAGGGCATGCCCCGGCTGCGGGTCAGCTCCTTCTACCTCCGGTCCATGTACAACGACACGTCATCCGCTCCGGTCAAGGAGTACATCAGGAACAAAATGCGCTCCGCCATCTGGCTGATCAAGAGCATCTACCAGCGGGAGCGAACCATCAAGCGGGTCATGGAAAGCATTATCAAGTTCCAGAGGGATTTCTTTGACCACGGCGTCGACCACCTGAAGCCCCTCATTCTCAAGGATGTGGCGGAAGACATCAACATGCACGAGTCCACCATCAGCCGGGTGACCACCAACAAGTACTGCCACACCCCGCACGGCATATTCGAGTTGAAATATTTTTTCAATGCCGGGGTGGGAACTGACGGCAGCGTGGCCTCGGAAAGCGTGAGAAACAAAATCCGGGAGATACTCAGCAGCGAAGACGGACATCACCCGCTGAGCGATCAGGAAGTCGTGGAGCTGCTCAAGGGGCAGAACATCACCATTGCCCGCAGGACCGTTGCCAAGTATCGCGAAATGCTCGGCATCCTGCCCTCCTCCAAGAGGAAAAAATTCTACTAGCCGGCCGTTGAAAAACAGCCCATCTGATGTGTGGCTAAAAAGCCCCTCCCCCTTTGAGCCTTTGAACAACCTGCTGGATCCTGTTATCGGCACACCGCCCCGGTGCTGGCCGAGGTGACCATTTTCGCGTACCGCGAGAGATAGCCTTCCCTGATTTTCGGCTCCGGGGCAACCCATTCGCGTTTTCTTCTGTTCAGCTCCTCGTCTGCTATTTCCAGGGTAAGCTTCTTGGCAGGGATATCAATGCTTATGACGTCGCCATCGCGAACCAGCGCTATGGGACCGCCCTCCATGGCCTCGGGAGAAACGTGGCCGATGGCGGCACCCCTGGTGCCCCCGCTGAACCGGCCGTCGGTAATCAGGGCAACCTCCTTGTCCAGCCCCATCCCGGCAATGATTGACGTCGGGGTGAGCATCTCCCGCATGCCCGGCCCTCCCTTCGGCCCTTCATACCTGATTACCACGATGTCGCCGGCCTTGATTTTCCTGTCCATGATCGCCGCCACCGCGTCCTCCTCACAATCAAAAACCCTGGCCGTTCCCCGGTTTTTGAGCATCTGCGGGTCCACCGCCGCCTGCTTCACCACCGCGCCGTCGGGGGCCAGGTTGCCCCTCAGAATGGCAATGCCTCCCTCGCTGTGGTAGGGCCTTTCAAGCGGCCTGATGATTTCGGCATCGGCGCTGGTAATCCCGGCGATGTTCTCTCCCACCGTCCTGCCGGTCACCGTCATGCTGCCGGTGCGAATGAGCTGCGCCCTTGTGAGCTCGGCCATGACAGCAGGCACGCCTCCCGCCGCGTCCAGGTCCTCCAGGTGATACGGGCCTGCGGGGCTGATGCTGCAGAGGTTGGGCGTCCGGGCGCTGAGTTCATCAAACAGGTCCAGGCTGAAGTCAATCTCCGCCTCCCGCGCAATCGCCGGAAGGTGCAGGACGGTGTTGGTTGAACCGCCGAGGGCCATGTCCACGGCAATGGCGTTGCGAAATGCATCCAGGCCCGCAATATCCCTGGGCCTGATATTGTTCCTGACCAGCTCCATTATCTTCCCGCCGGCCATCTTGGCAAGCCTTTTCCTTCTCGCATTGACGGCGGGGATGGTGCCGTTCCCCGGCAGCCCCATGCCCAGGGCCTCGGTCAAACAATTCATGGTGTTGGCGGTGAACATGCCGGCACAGCTTCCGCAGCCCGGGCAGGCCACATCCTCGAGTCCGCTCAAGTCCCCCTCGCTCATGGCCCCCGCCTTTACCCTGCCCACCGCCTCGAAAACCGTGATGACGTCCGTCTTGCGGCCGTTCCTGCGCCCGGTCAGCATCGGTCCGCCGCTGATGACGATGGCGGGTATGTTGAGGCGCAGCGCGGCCATGAGCATCCCCGGGGTGATCTTGTCGCAATTGGTCACCAGTACCAGCCCGTCAAAGGGATGGGCCGTGGCCATCACCTCCACCGAATCGGCGATCAGCTCACGGCTGGCAAGCGAGTACTTCATGCCGGCATGGTGCATGGCGATGCCGTCGCAGACACCGATGACGCCGAATTCCACCGGGGTCCCCCCGGCATAGGCGATGCCGGCCTTGACCGCCTTCACGATCTCATTCAGGTGAACATGCCCGGGGATGATCTCGTTGTAGGAATTGGCAACACCGATGAGCGGCTGGGCAATCTCTTCGTCGGTATATCCCATGGCCTTGTAAAGTGACCGGTGAGGGGCGCGCTCCAGCCCCCGCTTCATTGCATCACTACGCATCGCATAATCCTCCGTTGCGTTTCGGCGGGAGCGCATTCATGCGCGACCTACCCGCGGCTGAACGCCGCTCCTGCCGTCCCGGAATGGTGCTGAGAGAAAAAGCATCAACTTGGCTGCACTAACCGGTTGTTGAAAAAGTAGTTTTCCGCAGGCTGTTCAAAAACATCCAGATGCAAGGCACGCGAAATCCTGAGGAATGAGGCGTACATGCAAGTACGCTGCAGTGACGAAGGATGAGCGTAACGCAGCAGATGGGTGTTTTTCAACAGCCTGCTAGAACCTAACAGATGATAAAGTATACTGTCAAGCATAGAATCCGGCGGAGCTGCGTCCCGCCCTGCGGCATGATCCTGCCGCTGCAGGCAAATGCGGTTGACAGACCGGGCATTATCCAGTATAGTTTTTTAGATTTTTTGCGATCACAGGCTGCAATCTCAAGAAAGGATCATATGATAAACACGAAGAAAGGCGCCGTCTGCTCGCTGCTTCTGCTCCTGGTTGTGTGCGGAGTGACATCGGGCGCACAGGATACCGGGGAGCTGCGCGAAGTTGACTGCTTTACCGCATCCGGCAAGGCGGGCAAGCTCGAGGGATGGGCATCTGCAGATGACACATTTCACCGGCTCTATACCATCGCCATGGAGGACGACAACTACTTTCTCCAGGCCCGCGCCAGGCGAAACGGCTCCATCATTGCCAAGGAAATGAACTATAACCTGAAGGAGTTCCCCGTCATCTCCTGGCGATGGCGGGCGCACACGCTTCCCCGCGGCGGTGACGAGCGGTATAAAAAATCGGGTGACAGCGCCGCGGGCATCTACGTCATTTTCCCCAGCGCCTTCAAGCCCGAAGCCTTGAAAAACCGGTGGGGCATCAGCGTTCCGGTCCCTGATGCCATGAAGCCTGAATGCATCAAGTACGTCTGGAGCGCAAGCCTCTCCCCCGGCACGGTGACAGACAGCCCGTACTCCGGCAAGACCAAGATAGTGGTCCTGCAAAACGGGTCTTCATCCGTCAACCGGTGGATGACCGAGGAAGTGAACGCCTACGAAGATTACAAGCGGCTGTTCAAGAAGGAGCCGGGGGTGGTCCGGGCGGTGGGCATCCTGACCGATGCCGACGATACCGCCTCCGAGGCCGGGGCCGACTACGATGACATCTTCCTGAAAAAGGCGGCAGTCCCCGCAGGTGAAGCAGCAGCCCCGGGAAACCCATCTGTAGCCCCTTACCTTAAACGCACAAAAAAGAGGGAAAGGCCGATGGGCAATCGGCCTTTCCCTCTCACATCATCCGCAGGCGTGCTTAAAAACTACGCCTTGGTCATCATCGGTTCAATGTTCTTTAACGCCATGGCGATAAAAGGCTTGGGGGTGATCTCCTTGATCACTTCCACCAGCATGTCTTCAGTGACGTTACCTGCATCGCCGGCCTTTTTCGCCAATCCCTCCAGCATCTTTTTTTCAGTCATCGCCCTGAAAGGCTTGGGTGAGCTTTCAATGAGCTTGTCAAACATTGCCTTGGTGTTACCTCCCCAATTAAGTTCTGCCATGCTACTCCTCCTTTCGTTTTATTTTCTTTACCCTGCCTGCCTATCTTTAGGCACAAACAGCATCAGTTATGCACCTCTTCCCATGTCGCATGCCGTGCATTGCAAGAGCTTACCTTGAAGGCACTTGCAATTTCAACATATTAAATCGTCCCTTCAATGTCAAGGCTTTTTTAGCCATGTGCGGTCGCCTTTCCATGGGACGAGGGTCACTTCTTAAAAAGGCGCTCCCACTCCTCCCGTGCTTTTTGCGCCGCGTCATTTACCCGCCCCTCCCCTGCCGTGTCAGCGAATTGAAAGTAATCACAAAAATTACTCGCGGCGCGGTCGCTCACCGTTTCGCTCTGAGGCTCACGGCATTGATTGGAGGCATGTGGATCATGGAATGCGCAATTGCGGCAGCACCGCACATCACGGCGGCACTGCGGGCAGATATCCCCCCTGCCCACAATCCGGCCGACATCCAGCTCTGTTCCGCAGAAATAGCACCGCTTCACGGCATCACGCTCCGCCTACAGCTCCACCCTCATGAAATCTTCCGCCAGCGCCACCTCGCCGGCAAACTCCCGCTTCACCGCCCCGACGACATCATGGCTGTCGCAGGGCGGGTACAAATGGGTCAGCACCACTTTTTTACACCCCGCTTCCCGCGCCGCCCGGCCGGCCAGCGAAGGGGTAAGGTGTCCTTCCACCTTCCTGTCGTCGGGAAACGAGCACTCAACAATCAGCACGCCGGCACCGCGCGCCAGGGCGATCAGGTTTGCGCAGTAATCAGTATCGCCTGAATAGGAAACGACCTTTCCTCCCTCCCCGGTTATCCTGAACCCCACGCTGTGGTCGGTATGCGCAAGGGGGAATCCCCTGACGCTGAAGTCTGCAAAGGGAATTTCTCCGGATGAGACTTCCTCAATACTCAGGGAATAGTCCTGGGGTACGATCCATTTGCCGTAAATACCCTTAAGCTTTTCATAAAAGGCGGCCATGCCGGGCGGGCCGATGATGGTGAGCCCGCGCCTTCTCACCTCTTCACTCCCGTAGTTGGAAGCGAAGAGAAAGGGAACCAGGTCGGAGGTGTGATCCGGGTGAAAGTGGCTGTAGAAAAGATAATCAACATCCCTGAAATCAACCCCCGCTTCCAGCAGGCGCCGCAGCGTCCCTGATCCGCTGTCAAGCAGCAGAAGATGGTCCCCTACCCTGATGACCGTCGCGGGGGAGCCGCGCCGCAAAGAGGGAACGCCTGTTCCCGAACCAATAATAATTATTTCCATTCCTCTTCCTCCGCATCACCTTCCCGCGCCCCCGGGGTCACCTCCAGGCATGTAAATTAATGCCCTGACCACCCCTATAGCACAGCCCGGCATGAACAGACAGTATTTTATTGAAAAGGGATTCCTTTTCATATACCATTTTCAACATTTCCCGAATGACCTTCCCTCGCTTCTCACACCGCACAGGAAAACCGCCCGGACAAAGAGCCATCAATCACCCCGGGCGAGGATGACGCATGAAAAACAAGGAAATAGCCTCTCTCTTCCAGAGGATGGCCGACCTGCTCGAATTCAAAGACGAAAATATTTTCAAAATAAACGCCTACCGCAAGTCCGCCCGAATCCTGAATGACCTCACCACCGACATCGAGGAAATGGTCCGCTCCGGCGAGCTGCAGCACATGCCGGGCATCGGCAAGGGAACGGCGGAAAAGATTCTTGAGTATCTCTCGACCGGACACATCGCCAAGTACGAGGAGATGAAACAGGGGATCGGGGACGATCTGATCGCGCTGCTGGGCGTGCCCAGCCTGGGGCCTAAAACCCTGGCCATGCTGCACAAGGAAATGCAGATCAACAGCCTCGAGGACCTGCAGAAGGCTGTTCATGATGAGCGGATGGCCGAGCTTCCCGGCATGGGCAGGAAAAAAATAGAGAACATCATCAGGGGTATTGAGCTCTACGCCCAGAGCAGGGAGCGGATGCCGCTGGGCAAGGCGCTGGTCATTGCCCGCGAAGTCATTGGCGCACTGCAGAAGGCGGCAGACATCAGGGATATTGAAGCGGCGGGCTCTCTCAGGCGGGGAAAGGAAACCATCGGAGACATTGACATTCTTGCCTCCGGCTCCCGAAAGAAGGAGATTATCGACACCTTCGTGCATCTGCCCCTCTCCGGTTCCATACTCGCGCAGGGAGAAACCAAGGGAAGCATTGTAACTGCGGACGGCATCCAGCTCGATCTCAGGGTGGTTGAGAAAGATTCCTTCGGCGCGGCGCTCCAGTACTTTACCGGTTCCAAAAGCCACAACGTCCGGCTGCGGGAGATTGCCAGGCGCAGCGGCTTCAAAATCAACGAGTACGGCATTTTCTCCGGCGAGAGGAAGATGGCGGGCGCACGCGAAGAGGAGATATATGCAGCGTTACAGATGGACTGGATCCCTCCCGAACTTCGCGAAGACCGTGGCGAACTGGAGGCAGCCTTAGGCCATTCCCTCCCTGCACTCGTTCGCCGATCCGACATCAGGGGTGATTTGCACGTGCACTCGCATTACAGCGACGGCGCCCATTCGCTCCCGGAAATTGCAGCCGCGGCGCAGAAGATGGGTTACCGGTATATAGCCGTGACCGATCACTCCCCGTCGCTCAAGATTGCCAGGGGTCTTTCCGCCGCGCGGCTCAAGGAAAAAATCGCCGAGGTGAAGAAGATCAATCAGTCACTCTCGGGCATCCGCCTGCTCTGCGGCGCCGAAGTGGACATAAAAAACGACGGAACGCTTGACTATCCCGATGACCTGCTCAGCCGGCTCGATATTGTGATCGGGGCCATCCACAGCGGCTTTAAGGGGAGCCGGGAGCAGATTACCGGACGAATCATAACCGCGATGAAAAACCCTTATCTGCACATTATAGCCCATCCCACCGGGCGCCTCCTGGGAGAACGGGAGCCTTACAACGTGGACATGGGGCGGGTCATCGAGGCGGCAGCGGAGACGGGAACGGCGCTTGAAATCAATTCCTACCAGGACCGGCTGGACCTTGACGACGCGACCGCAATGGAGGCGGGCAAGAAGGGCGTGATGATTGCGCTGGGAACGGACTCGCACCACCTTGAGCAGCTGTGGATGATGGAACTGGGCGTCATGGTTGCCCGGCGCGGATGGCTGGAGCCGCGACACCTGCTCAACACCCTTACCGCTGAGGAACTCCTCGCCTGGACCGGGGCCAGGCGGGCACGGGTTCAGAAATGAGGGATGGCCTTCATGATGGAAACTGTTGAGGCAGCGCTTGCCTGGCTGGTAAAAATTCTTACCGACATCAACACCTCTCTCTTTCATTCCTGGCCTGTTGCCCTGCTCACCGGCATAGCGCTCTGCTTCTTCGGCCTGAAGATTTTCCGCTTTTCGCTTTTTCTGTTCGGATGCACCGTCGGCGCGATCATCGGTTTCGGATTGGGTAATCTTGTGTCACAACCGTGGGGCGGCATTGCCGGCGCCGTCGCGCTGGGCGCGCTGGGAGGCTACGGCTTTCTCTTCATGCTGAGAATGGCGGGTTTCGTCGCGGGGATGGCGCTGGGCGGCCTGGTGAGCGCCTTTTTGCTGGGCGAGAGCGGATGGATTATCCCGGTGACGCTCGCTTCGGGGATCTGCGCCTTTTTCTTTCTCAGCTATTTCATCATGGCCGGCACCGCGGGCTGGGGCGCCTTTCTTGCCATAGGCGGCCTTTCCACCCTGCTGCAGCTGCCCTTCAGCCGGCACCAGTACCTGCTGGCAGGAGGCGGCATTCTCCTCTTCCTCCTCGGCCTGGGTTACCAGGTTTTCATTCGCTTCAGGCGGTCCTGACCGTGCCTGCCACCAGAACGCTTGCCAAATCCTTTCGGCTTATACGGGAGGCAGGCCCTGGCCGTACCAGCCTCCGGGCAGGCAGCTTCCGGTGCATTCTACCAGGTTGTATGAAAGGTGAAAAATTGGGGTCTGGTACTGTTTAATACGAAAGTAGGATCTGATGCGTAGGGGCGACCGGCCGGTCGCCCCTACATTCGAATAAAATACACCAAAGGCCGTTTACGCCCAGAGAATAAGCCCGGGGATAAGATGGTGGGGAAGCGCATAGTGCCCGGGGACGACCCGCAGGGCAAAGCCGTAGCGGCCCGCATACTGGCACACCATTGTCCCCCGGTAGGCATGAATGCCGTTTGACGAGCCCTGCACCTCCATCTTTTCAATCAGTCCGCTGGTTATGACCTCCCGGTCATCGACCGGCCCGTGGTACAGCTCAATGGCTACATCATCGGGGCTGAGCTCGCCGAGATTTATTTCCGCCACAATCCCCACCTCATCGCCCGTGCGCAAAAATTCCCCGCCGAAGTCGGTGTTCAAATTGATGACCCGGATCTTTCCCCAGTTGCTCCTGACCTTCCTGCGCCAGCCGGCCATTTCCCGCGCCAGTGTATACTCGCGCGCCTTGAGGTTGCCGCAATCCCGGTCGGCATTGAGATAGCAGCGGTCGGTGTATTCGGCCACCATGCGGTTGGAACTGAAGGCAAAGCCCAGCCGCTTGAGGGTGGTTTTAATATTCTTGACCCACGCGCGGGGGATGCCCTCGGCATCGCGCTTATAAAAAAGAGGGATCACCTCCCGCTCCAGCGTGTCATAGAGGAGGTGCCCTTCCACCGCGTCCTGGTAATCATGATCATCGTACTCCTCGCCCCAGCCGATGGGCCATCCTGTTCCGCTCGCGTATGCCTCGGGCCACCAGCCGTCGAGCACCGAGAGATTCAGAACGCCGTTGGCCGCCGCCTTCATGCCGGAGGTTCCTGATGCCTCCATGGGCCTGCGGGGCGTGTTGAGCCACACGTCCACACCCTGCACCATATAGCGGGCCACGGTAAGATCGTAGTCCTCGAGAAAGACGATCTTTTGTCTGAACTTCTCATCCCGGGTAAAGTGAATGATCTGCCTGATCATCTCTTTCCCGGCATTGTCGGCGGGGTGCGCCTTGCCGGCAATAATGAGCTGCACCGGCTGTTTGGCATCGAGCAGTATCCGGGCCAGCCGCTCCGGCTCGCGCAGGAGCAGGTATGCCCGCTTGTAGGTTGCAAACCGTCTGGCAAAGCCTATGGTAAGTGCCTTGGGATCCAGCACCTCGTCGGCAATGTTGATTTCCGAGGGAGAAAGCTTCCGGCGCGCGAATTGCACGCGCAGCCGCTTCCGGGCAAAGTTAACCAGCTTTTCCCGGCGCAGGTCCCGCAGCTCCCAGAGATCGGTGTCGGGGATGGTATCAATCCCCTTCCAGGAATCAACGTTCAGCGGCTCATCGATAAATGCCTCGCCAAGGTGCTTCTGAAAGAGGTTCGCCTGCTCGTGGCTCACCCAGCTCCTGCCGTGGATGCCGTTGGTAATGGAGGTTATGGGAATGTCCTCCCCGTTCAATCCCGGCCAGAGATTTTTCCACATTTTCCTGGAGACCGTGCCGTGGAGCCTGGACACCGCGTTGCTGCGGGCGCACATCTTCAGCGCCAGAACGGTCATGCAGAATTCCTCACCCTGGTTGGCGGGGTCTTCCCGACCCATGGCCAGAAATTCATTCCAGCTCAGGCCCAGCTTCTCCACGTAGCCGCCCAGGTATTTCTGCATCAGGGAGGGATTAAAGCGCTCATTACCGGCAGGCACCGGGGTGTGGGTGGTAAAAACACTGCTTGACCAGCAGATTTCAAATGCCTCCTGAAAAGAAAGGCCGCCGGCATCCATGTACTGGCGTATTCGCTCAAGCGTCAGAAATGCAGCGTGGCCCTCATTGATATGGCACACGGTCGGTGAGAGCCCCAGGGCCTGCAGGGCCCGCAGGCCGCCGATTCCCAGAAGCAGCTCCTGCCGGATGCGCATATCCCGATCACCGCCGTAGAGCTGCATGGTGATGACCTGGTGTTCAGTCGCATTCGAGGGGATGTTGGCGTCAAGCAGGTAGAGGGGAATCCGGCCGATATCCACCCGCCACACCTGGAACCTGGCGGGAATGTTCACATCCGAAAGGTCAATGAGCAGCGGCTTGCCCGCCGCGTCCCGTTCCAGGCTGAGGGGCATCCGGTAGCGGTTGTTTTCCGGATAGGACTCCATCTGCCACCCGTCGGCATTGAGGTACTGCTTGAAATAGCCCTGACGGTAGAGGAGGCCTATGCCGACCAGCGGGATGCCGAGATCGCTCGCCGACTTCATGTGATCCCCGGCAAGAATGCCCAGGCCGCCGGAATAAAGCGGCAGCCCTTCGTCAATGCCGTACTCCAGCGACACATAGGCGATGAAGGGCTTCTTCCGTTTGCCGAACTTCTTCTCAAACCAGGGCTTGGCGTTTAAATACTTCTGCAAATTTTGATAGACGCCGTTCACCTGCGCGAGGAAGTCCTGGTCCTGAGCCGCCTCCTGCAGCCGGTGCAGGGGAAGCATGCAGAGCATGTTGATGGGGCTCTGATATGATTTCTCCCAGTACTCCTGATCGAGCCGCATAAAAAGTTTCCTGGCCTCATGGTTCCAGCTGAACCACATGTTGTAGGCGATCTCCTTCAGGGGGTCGAGCGCCTCCGGAGTATCGGGGAGCACGGTAAATGACGTAACCTTCATGTCACCTCCATTGTTTTAAGAGCCTGTTCATTGAATGGCCCCATACTAGCATTTTTCGGCGGGAAATTAAAAAGATTTTATAAAATGAACGAAAATTGTCCTTGCTTGTGCCGGTTGGACCGCTCGCCCGCAGACATTTGGATTCATTAGTCAATGGCCATTTTCCCTTTTGCCTTCCGTGCATGCCTGAAACAGAGCCTTAAAAATGAGGAGAACAAGAAAGCAAATCCGCAATCGCCATTCCCGTATCCTGTTTCGCATCCTGTACCCTGCACCCTGTATATCGCATCCTGTATCCTGCATCATCCCCTTCACATCACCTTGAACAAATGGCACTGCTGTGCTATGCATATGTTCCATGATACGGGACATCATAAAGAAGTCGCTGGATGGCGGACAGCTCACGGCTGGGGAAATAACCGGGCTTTTCACGGTACCCCTTTTTACAGACGAATCGGCGCTGATTCGTGCAGCCTCCCGAAGAAAAAGTGAGCAGGCTTCCCGCGGATCAGCTGAAGTGCATGCCCAGGTGGGATTGAATATAGCACCCTGCCCGAAGAACTGCGCGTTCTGTTCCTTCGCGGCATGCAACAAGATTTTCCAGGATGTTTTTGAGCTTTCTGCAGATGAAGCAGTATCCCGGGCTCAACAGGCTGAGAAAGATGGTGCTAATGCTGTCTATCTCATGGCGACCGGTGATTACCCCTTTGATAAATTCATCGAAATGGCGCAGGAAGTCAGGCAAAAACCTTCTCCCTGAAACAACGATGGTGGCAAATGTCGGTGATTTTACTCGGGGACAGGCGGGGAGGCTCAAGAATGCGGGTTTTTCCGGCGTTTATCACGCGGTTCGCCTGGGCGAGGGCACCGACACCTCGATTCCGGTGGAAACCAGACTGCAAACATTCCGGAATGCCGCAGAAGCGGGATTGCTGCTGGGCACCTGCCTGGAACCGGTCGGCACCGAACATACGATTAGTGAGCTGGTTCAAAAAACAATTATTACCCGTGAGGCGAACCCGGTATACAGCGGAGCGGCACGGCGAATTCCCCTGCCCGGCACGGCAATGGCCTCCCACGGTATGGTCAGCGAGGCCCGAATGGCCCACATCCTTGCCGTGGTCAGACTGGCTTTAGGATTCTGCCACTGCAGGGAAACTGCACCCATGAACCGAATGTGATGGGAGCTGCTGCAGGAGCGAATCTGTTGTGGGCTGAAACCGGATCCAATCCCCGGGATGTTGAAAAAGATACGGAACGGAAGCGCGGCATGACGGTTGCGGATTGTGCCGCGATATTTACAGAGGCGGAATGGAAGGTTTTAAGCGGCCCTTCCAAATTCTATGGTTAATGGAGCCCTCCGACATGTGGTTGCCGCACTCGCAGCAGATTGTGGATGCGCCTTCCCGATTCATAACCCGTGACGCACTTTAAGCAGCTGCTTTTGAAAATCGAAATCGGGGTCGTCTTCTGATGAGTGACACCGGCGGCAAATCTGCTCCACCACACAGCTCGAGCATTCACGGGTGAGGCCGACAATATAACCCTGTCCTTTCGCCTCCGGTTCGGCCACATGCTTTTCTCCCGGACCATGACATGCCTCGCACTGCACCCCATCCCGGCCGGGCTCCGGATAACCGCCCGCACTGCCGACGCCGGTGTTATAGCGGTACTGCTTTTCCGGCAGGGCGGCTTTGGCTTTTTCGGTTGTGTGAGCCCCTGCATGCACGGTTTTTTCCCAGTGACCGTATTCCTTGCTGTGACACCCCCTGCACGATTCCGCACCCACATACTGGGCGGGGTTGTCAAAAATATTGCTTTTCTCCCGATACGCAAGCAGGAAGCGCAGACGATCTTCCCTGGTCATTTGTGAGAGGTCGGGTGCGTTGCCGTGCAGGATTCTCGGATAGCGCCTGGCAAAGACAAAATTAATGGATTCCTTTTCGGTATGGCAGGTGAGACAGCGTTTTTCCCACTCCGTTGCTTTTTTCTTCTTTGCCTTTTCTCCCGCAAAAGCGGAACAGGATTTATGTCCCGCCCCATGGCAGGACTCGCACTGGACCCCCTCCAGGTGCTTTGAATAACGTTTGCTGCTCATACTATACCCGCCGGCCTCGCCATATCCGGTCACATGACAACTGACACACTGCTGATTGTCTTCCGTGCCCTTGCGCACCATGGATGCGAATGCGTCGGCATGCCTGGTAAGCTTCCACTGAATATGTTCTTGTTCGTGGCATATCATGCAGGCCGATTCCCCGGAATAACCCTTTTTGGACAAAAGCGGGGGATTGGGCAGACCGGCCAGCTTTTTAAGCTCCATTATATAAATAGTACGCATATGATCAGTGAAACCTTTGTGCAGGCTGACGATGGAGCCCGTCCGGTCAACCAGGAAGCTGATGGGTATTGTCCCCGTATAGGAGGGAAACAGGGAAGCGATTTTCCTGCCCGCATCAACCATGACCGGGAAGACATAGTTCTGATTGCGAATGAAGTTTGAAGTGAACTCCTGGTTTGCAATGCTGACAGCCACAATTTCAAATTTTCCCTGAAGCTCTCCCGCGCTGTACAGGCTGTTTAAAAATGCCAGTTCATCCTGGCAGTGGCTGCATCCCGGAGAAAAAAACAGGATAATGACCGGCCTGGTCTGATACACCTCTTTAATGTCAATGATGCTGCCGTTGATGGTGCTTCCTTTAAAGAGAGGCACCGGGGGTTTGATCCCCAGGATCGGCTCATCCGCCGGGATGTACGGGATTCTCAAATATTCGCTCGCATAGGCCCGCCAGTTGTCCGCAAGGCTGTTTTCCCGCGGAATAACACTGCCCATCCTGCTGGCTATCAGTTGTCCCTGCCTGTTATAGATGTAAAAACCCACACCCCCCGCCATCTTGAATTTTGCATAGAGCTGCCTGTCGTGATCCAGGTACACGGGGAACGGAATGTTGTGGTTCTGATTGTACTGCTGCAACTCTTCAAGCCGGTCCGGAGGAAGGGCAATGCCCACCAGGTCAAAATTATAATCATTCCGGATTGAGTAGAGCTCCTTCATCAGACCCACCACCTCATCAACCCGGGTATCGTCAATCGAGTAGAAGAAAAGCAGCAGGCTTTTTCCTTCATATGCTTTACTGTCGAGCGTGCTCGCAGCGGGTAATGAGATATCCGGACCGGCAGGAGTATCTGCGAACACTGCATGGCAGGACAGAACACATAGAAAGGCAGCAATGAACAAATGATGGGAATACGGGTGGCGATTATGCAATGCGCTCATTTTATGAGGACGTCCCGGGTTAAGATGGTGGTTACTGAAAATATCCCTGCTTTAATGAATGTCCATAGTGGTTTTAATAAATATTTCTCCTTTTGTCTAGCGATTTGCCTGCTGTGAGTCATTAAGCATTTTACTATTGTACTATAATACCCCCGTTTACATGAAACAATACCGTCTCCCCTGTACTAATCATTGATTGAAATGAATTACCCCACAGCCGGGCTGCGGGGTATTCCGTCATATCGTTCCGGGCACGTCACGACAGTACTATAAATATTTTACAGTATCCAGTATCTGCCCTTTCTTCGAGATTACCTTGTTAATAACCCCCGCAGCACTGTGAAATGAGAGCGCGTTTGTAGGACAGATGTGCACGCATCTCCCGCAGCCCATGCACTCGATGGACCTGATTTGACCCTTCTCCTTTACCATAGCGGCAATGGGTATTCCCATATCACAGACCTGCTCGCACTTTCCGCATGAGATGCAATCCTCCTGTTTTGCTTTTATCCGGTAGAACCCCGACACGCTCAATACCCCCCAGAGCGCTGCAAAGGGACAGAGTATGCGGCAGAAGTTCCTGTTGCCGGTAAGCGGTATGAGGAGAAAGCTGCCATAATAGGTGTAGGTTATAAATCCGTAGAAATACTTTCCCGCCCGGTTATACGCGGTGCCTGCATCATAGATCATAAGCGCGAGATACACTACCAGCATCCCCAAAGTCAGCCATTTAAGGTGCCGCAACCGCCACCACAGTCCGTTCTTGACGGTTTTATCCCGGAAGGGAAAACCGATGGTCTCGCGCGCGGTGACGCAGGGACAGCACCACCCGCAGTCGACCCGCTTGCCAAAGAGGAGCACAATCCCGAAGTATACAAAAAAGGTGAGCGAACCGATGGTGTGAAGCTGGGGAAACAACCCCCATTGCCCGCCCAGAATGGGAACCTTGACCTTGAACACAAACGGGACAATGAACCAGAACAGCACAAAGAGTGAAAGGATGGTGATAATCCGCATTCTCTGGAACCGGTTCTTTTCGGTTGCTATTCTCCAGATGCCGAAAACGAGCAGCAGGCCTGATGCGGCATAGCCGATGGGATGATAGCTGATCTTGAAGAAGTAGAGCTCTATAAACACAAACAGCACCAGGCTTGCCAGGGCAAGTCCTTTCACCAGCCTGTCAGGAGTAAGACGCCCTGAAGCATTTGCAGCTTCTGCAACTGGTTTACGGCTGACCATAGTTGATTCCCTGTTAAACCGTTGAGACAAAGTACCTGGAGGGCCATGCTCTGTCATGGCCGCATACAATATCCGGACGCGACGGACCGCGTCCCTCTCTGTAATGCTTGACATGTAGGGGCGACCGGCCGGTCGCCCCTACAGAGACCTTATTTTTGTGTTAAAAACATTTTTTTGATACCCTCGCATCAGAAAATGCGAGATCCGAAGCACCCGCCTCTGAATAGTTCCCATGATCACTTAAAGACTCATCTTTCCACCTCGCTGCGTGTAATCCCTGGCAGAGCGAGAGAACCGAGACATAGAAAAAACCCCAGCAAAACATCATCAAAAAAGGCAGGGAAGCATACACCTTCAAGCGGGCCGCGAAAGCGATGGCAAAAAGAAAGTAGCATCCCAGCGACAGTTCAACCAGGACAGACCCGGTCCTTGAGAAAGCCCGGTACTTTTTACATTTCCAGCTGTCTGACTTTTCTTCTATTCTGAATTTTGGTGTCCTTAAAAAGGAGGTTTTATGACCCACGAGGGCCTCTATGACCGCCCTGCCATTATTAACACAAAGACCGATACCCAATGCCATGAGAGCCGGAAGGTAGAAGATCTTACCGAACCACGGCTCGTTAACCTCTTTCTGGGAAATGAGATAGTAGAGCCCGACAGGAAGTGTCGATCCCAGGAAGAAAATGAAATCGCACAGCAAAAGGGTCCGCCACCCCATGTTGATCCTGATGACCAGCGCCGGGTATGCGAGAACGGAAAGAAGCAGCACCAGGAGATAATTGAGATTGGCGGTGAGGTGATAGAACGACTCCGCTTTCACTTTCACAGGCTGGCTGCTGCTAAAAATAACCCCCATGAGCTTTCGCGCAGTCTCGATGCTCCCCTTTGCCCAGCGGTGCTGCTGGGTCTTGAAGGAATTCATGTCCACCGGGATTTCCGCCGGTGTTACCACTTCGGGAAGAAACACAAACTTCCATCCCTTGAATTGCGCCCGGTAACTCAAATCCAGGTCCTCGGTCAGGGTGTCATGCTGCCATCCCCCTGCGTCATGGATGGCTTCCTTTCTCCAGATGCCGGCAGTCCCGTTAAAATTGAAAAACCTTCCCGAGCGGTTTCGCACCGTGTGCTCAAGGATAAAGTGCGCATCGAGAAAAATTGATTGCAGCCGGGTGAGCAGTGAGTAGCTCCGGTTAATGTGGCCCCATCTGGTCTGCACCATTCCCACCTGCGCATTGGAAAACTGCTGAACCGTCTTGAGGAGAAAATCTGCTTCGGGCACAAAGTCCGCATCGAAAATGGCAATGAGCTCTCCTTTCGCACCTTCCAGTCCGGCCTGCAGCGCTCCCGCCTTGAACCCGCGGCGATGCGCGCGATGCAGATAGCTGATATCGTAACCCGCCTCCTTAAGCTTGCAGATGTCATCGTAGACGATAGTGGAAGTTTCGTCCGTTGAATCGTCCAGCACCTGTATCTCGAGCAGCTCTTTCGGGTAGCGGAGGCCGACCACGGCATGGAGCAGTCTTCGGATAACATACATCTCGTTATAGAGAGGGAGCTGAATGGTGACAAGGGGCAGTCGTGCGGGCTGATCCGCAGCGGTAAACGGGTGCTTCTTATATTTGAAATAGGCGCAGAGAATGTAATAACGGTGAATGCAGTACACCGTCAGCAAGCAGAGAATGGCCAGGTACGCAGCAATGACAAGGTAATAAGCTATCATGGGCAGACTGCCTCATTCATGATGGTCGTGCTTATTGCTTTGAAAAATAGTAAACCAGTGCAATTGAGTACTGGTCACCTGCCGCGATGCTTTCGCCATAGGGATAATTGGTGTAGGTAAATTCAAACGACCAGTTCTTGTTCTGCTGATAACCCAAGGTCAGCTCAAGTTTGCCCAGGTCATATTCATAGCCGAGCGACGGGTTGGCAAATGCCGCAGAGTCTGCCGAAAGCTTAGACGCTGTTTTAATCAGCTGTCCTGTATCATAGTCTATATAGGAGCTCACCGCGGGCTTTTGCTCAGGAAGGCTTGCGTTCTTGACGCTGGCAATGCCGTCGAGCTTCACCCGAAACGAGAACTTTTTGGTTGGGTTCATACCGAACTCGAGGAGATACCGGTATTCATCAGATGGAGCGCTGGTCCTCCAGCGGTATCCCAGTTCCAGGCCGCAATAGCCCGGGAAAGGCCACAGGGATTTGCCGAGCAGCATTTTCAGCTCGTAATCATTCTGGTTGTTTCCCGGGGGCACCTCTTCATCACCATCGTAAAACCACGCGGCCTTGGTAAGGAACTGCAGGGAAAGCACCATCGGTTCCTTCAGCAATCCGTACCTGAAGCCCACATCAAGGTCACCCAATCCGTCATATCGTTCGCTCCTGCTCTGTAACCGTTTCGCATCCCCGGTCTTCTCAATGCTTTTGACCCTGGAATAGAGCATTTTGTACGGAACGGAAGCGAAAATGGTGAAGTTGTCGAAGAGCCCGTATTCGTTATACCAGGTTATATTTTCATCCCGGAAGCTGGAGCCGTTGGGATTTCTGTGTTTGTGGCCGTCATCGTCAAAGGTATCCACCGTGAAGTAATAGTTGTACGAGAGCTTGCTGTAAAAAGCCCCCTCCTGCATGCACCACGCCCCCGCCCAGGCGGAGGAAGCCGATAAACTAGCATAAGCCATAAGCACGATAATAGTACAGGGTCTTTTCATGGCTTCAACAATAGGATGCAAGATACAGGAATAAAACGTTCAGAAAGCATCGTTCAACCTCTTAGCCCTTCCCTCTGAATGCTGAATGCTGACTTCTGACTCCTGACTTCTTACATTTCCCTCACGGCACAAACGACAGTCTCAGCTCGTATAAGTACACCGGACCTTTGTCCGCCTGCGACACGCCGCAGTATAGCCAGACAAATCCATAGGGAGCGTTGTTGCTGCCCACCTCCACAATCTGGCTGATCATGCCTTCGGATGCGCCAAGTCGATAGATGGGGAAGTTTCCGGCTGACGAAGATGCGAGCCCGAGCATAAAAATGAGTTCCTTCGAATCTGAGGCGTCATTTTTAAGCGAAATGCCGAGGCTTCCGGTTCCCCCTAGAAGGATGAAGAACTGGGGACATAGGGGAAAGGAGGCAGTCTGGACCACGTCGATCACGTCCGTTGCTCCGGGCAGCACCACACGAACATTGAATAACCCGTCCACTGTTTCAGCCCGGCCTACCCCATAAGAGAGGATCAATAGAGAGCCGATTACCAATACAGAACACAATGCCTTCTTCAACTGAGTGGTATTCACTGGAATCTCCCAAAGGTTATGGCCTGTTGCGCTGAAAATATTGCTCAGCGTATGTCTACTGCCGGTAGGAATGGCTTTAAGCAGCGATCTGATCGCGCATGAATGCGCTTCTACGGAAAAATCAAACGGCGCTTTAATAGAAGCAAGATACCGCTCTCCGGAGCGGTATCCTGGTTTCTTATCATCACCATCCTTCCTTTAGATAAACCCACCACACCCCTGATTCAGGGCAATCCTGCTGCGGCTGATGGTATGCCGGTCTCCCTGGGGTTTTCATCATAATATGACCATTCAAACCATCCGCCATCGTAGTTGGCGGCAGTCCAGCCCATCAGGTAAGCATAAAACGTATATAAACCGGATCGCCATCCTGTTCCGCAATAGAAATACATCTGTTTGTCACGTGTAAATCCGGCGTCAATCCAATCTTTTTCAACCTCGGTATAGGTCTTCAAGGATTGAAAATCTTCTCTCGCCAGTTCCCACCAATCTCCAATCCAGCGGGCCGTTTTTATTCGCCCCAGCTCATTAAAGTACTGATAGTAGGAGTTGGAATCACCGATAAATTCTTCCCAGGAGCGGTCATCCGCAATGACCGCATTGGTATTGATGCCATTGGCCACTGCCAGCACATCATCCGTCGTCCCCAGATACTGCGGATTGCCCGGGTCATCGCCGAAATCTACCGGCGCTAATGCGTTCGGTGTGGTTTCGATATCGCCGCCGTAATCAACCCAGCCTGCATAGTTGCCGTTCAGAAGCCGCACATCAACTCCGGCAAGCAGCAATGCCCATGCGGTGCGTCCGGCGGTCATCATGGTAATATCATCATTGGCATACACCACGACGGTCATGTCTTTGGATATGCCCAGATTGCCAAGAAACTCCTGGAGTTCGGGGATGGGTTTTACGTTTGCTTCTTCAGGATATTCATATCCCTCTCCATACTCTGAATTTGGACCGTTTTCGAAAGAATAAACATCCACAAAAATGGCGCCTGGGATATGTCCGGTTTCATAAACCGTTCCCACGTAGTCTGTCCGGTTTTCTGAATATCGCGGCTCATAGGACGTATACAGAATGACATACCCGTTTCCGGAATATGTCGGCGGGTTTTCACCCTTTATCAGCTCATCAACCCACTCCGGATAAACCAGTCCCTGATAATTCTTCATCTTTTCCATGGGAAGAGAGCTGTCAGCGCTCCATTCCGCTATGGAGCCGTCGTAGTTCGAAACCCGGGGATAGCCCAGGGTTCGTAGCACAAAGTAGATGCAGCCGCTGCGGGTGCCGTATGTATCGTACGCGGTTACCTCCTTGTCACTGGTTATGCCGTATGATTCAAAAAGCTCCTTAAGATCATCGTAGTCCAGAATGGTCTTGTCTTCCTTAAAAAATCCTGCATAAGGAAGCTGAACGGCGCCGGGAATGTGCCCGCCCCGTGCCTCTCCGTAAAGGGTCCAGCCGTTGAACTCTTCATCGGTGCGGGAATCGATGACCACAAAGTCGTCATCCCCCAGCCGGTCTGCCAGGCGATCCTTGGTCATAAGCGCGTCATCCTGCACATCCGCCGCGAAGCGTGCTGCACGAAGCGTGTTACTCTCCGTCTCGCTCGCCCTGCCATCGGCGCTCCATTTGTCCCAGCCGCCGTTCAAAACGTGCACCTTGCCGCATCCCAGATACTCGAGCATCCAGAAGACGCGGCCAACAGCGCCCCAGGACGCAGTCGTATCGTCATAGATAACAAACACCATGTCGCTGCTGAGCCCTGCCGCTCCCAGTTGCGCCTCCAGGTCGGCAACCGGCTTGAGATTTTTGGATGCATCCACATAATCGCTCCACTTGAGGCTTATGGCGCCGGGAATGTGGCCAGCTTCGTATCCCGCGGACCGTGCATCTATTACCACCAGTCCGGCTTTGCCCAGGTTGGCCTCAAGCTCAGCCCCGGATATCAGCAATGCGATGAAGGGGTCTGCGTACATGCACCCCTGTACAAAACAAAGGCTCATAGCAAAGCAAAACAATACAAACACTCGCGCCAACTTTCTACCCGAAGTCCCTGCCATATCCTTTCTCCTCTCTCCTGTTTGTGATTAATCAAAGATAAGGCCTGTGATGAAAGCACCTCATCATGGCATTGTACAGATTATAGGGAACTATTCTTTCAGTCCAATTGATAATCTCCATGCATATCAGCCCCGGCATAGGTATAATCAATTGGACAGCAGCGGTCACAATCTGCCAATATAAAGCTATATGAATGGAAAACGGCGTTGAAAGGCACGCGGATGGGAAGTTTGCTTGCACTGGGAACGGGGCAACTGATGTGTTATCTCTATGTAGCCTCCCTCGGTGATTTGAGAATAAATATCATTGCCTGCGAGATTGGTTTCTTCACCGCCTTCCTTCTGTATGGCACGGCGCTTGTTCTCGTGCGCACAAATCACCATGCCATGCAAAAGAGCAAGTCTGCCCTGCTTATCATCCTGTGCCTGGCCATCTGCTTCCGCCTTTGCATGTGGGTAAGCACCCCTTCACTTTCCGATGATATCTACCGCTATCTCTGGGAAGGGAAACTGGTTGCTGCCGGTATCAATCCCTTTTCCCAGGCGCCCTCCGATCCCGCACTTGCACACCTTCAAGACTCCGCAGTCTTCCCTCATATTAATCACAATGAATACCCCGCCATTTATCCCCCGCTCAATCAATTTATTTTTGCCCTGAGCACGATCATCAGTCCAACCATCAGTGCCATGAACATGACATTTCTCCTATTCGATCTGCTCACCATCGGACTCCTCATATTGATCCTGCGCGAACGGCAGCGGGATCCGACAACGATCATCATCTACGCATGGAATCCGCTGGTGATAATGGAATTCGCCGGAAGCGGTCACCTTGACAGCGCGGGGATATTCTTCCTCATGCTGGCGCTCTACTTGTTCACCAGGAAACGGAGCTGGTCTCCAGCGCTCGCCCTTGCCCTCTCGTTTCTGATCAAATTCAGCCCCTTGATCTTCCTGCCCTTCCTGCTCGCACGGAGAAAGTTGATCACCCTTTCCATCTTTGTCGCCGCCGGCATTATCCTCTACCTTCCCTTTTTAGATGCCGGGAGGCAATTGTTTGCTTCTCTGCTGGCATACTCTGAGCACTGGGTCTTCAACGCATCGCTTTATGAATTAATCTTATGGATGGGCGTTTCGCCCTTAACCGCGCGTGGGATATCGGCTCTGGCATTTCTGCTCCTCGTAATCATGCTCTTTTTTCATTATGCGCAGAAGAAAGGTGATGAGCAGAAGGAATTAATCTATTATGTTGGTTTCGTAGTCCTGGGCTGCTTTTTGCTGCTCAGCCCCACGCTTCATCCCTGGTATCTCTGCTGGATTGTCCCATTCCTAGTCATTTTCCCGAACCGGGCGTGGATATATTTCACCGGCTCAGTTTTCCTGTCCTATATGATCTTAAAAGGATATGTGGAAACAGGCGTGTGGGAGGAAAATACCGCGGTAAAGCTCGTCGAGTACCTGCCTTTCTACACCCTGCTCCTCTATGATGCGGCGCACAGCTGCCGCGCCAGGCTGTCACCGGGCGTCCTTTTCCCGGACGGCGAAACTGGCAGATCACTTTTTCGCCCCCATCCCTCGCGAAAAGCACATGAGCAGTGACCAAAAACGTGTTTCCGTCATCATCCCCGCCCTCAATGAACAGGATTCCATCGGTCCGGTCATAAGGAATATCCCCGCTCATCTCGTGACCGAAATTATCGTCGTCGATAACGGGTCGACCGACCGGACCGCGGAAGTCGCCCGCGGCGCAGGGGCGCGGGTGGTACGTGAAGATCGCCGTGGATATGGTGCCGCCTGCCTGAAAGGCATTGCGTCAGCAAACAATCCCGACATCATGGTGTTTATGGACGGGGACTACAGTGACTATCCGGAAGAGATGGAACAGATCATTACCCCGATTCTCAAAGGTGAATCCGACCTTGTCATAGGATCAAGGATAGCGGGGGCGGCGTCAGGGAAAGTGCTTCCTCCTCATTCCTACTGGGGAAACAGGCTGACCACCTGGCTGATCAATGCCATCTACGGCTACCGTTTTACCGATCTGGGGCCGTTCAGGGCAATCAGCTATAATGCCCTTACTCAGCTTGGCATGCAGGACCTCAATTACGGCTGGACGGTTGAAATGCAGGTCAAGGCAATAATCCATGGCCTGAAGGTTATTGAATTGCCGGTTCGCTATCGAAAGCGAATCGGAAAATCAAAGGTGACCGGGACTGTTACGGGAAGCATGAAAGCAGGGATTAAAATGCTGTACACCGTCTTTTCCCTTCGCCGGCTGGCAGGAAACAGGACTGTTTCCGGTCAGCACCGCTGAATGGTTCGGCCACAGGCAGAAATGAAGACCATGCATGATTCATCAAAAAATTGCATACTCTTTTTTGTGAAGGATCCTGTTCGAGGAAGGGTGAAAAGTCGCCTCGCCGCGGAACTGGATGACGCCATTGTCCTCGAGCTGTATAAGAATTTTGTTCTGGACATGCTCTCCACTCTTACGACAGATGCAGCACAGTGCCTCATCTGTGTCTATCCTCAAAGCATGATGGGAAATATGAGGGAGTGGCTGGGAGCAGGCTATGACTACCTTCCCCAGGAGGGAAACGACCTGGGTGAAAGAATGAAAAACAGTTTCATCAAGGCATTCAGCATGGGATATGAGCGGGCCATTCTCATCGGCAGCGATATCCCTGACCTTCCCCGCTTCCTGGTAACAGATGCCTTCAGGGCGCTTGAAACAAATGACGGTACTGTCGGGCCCGCGCGTGATGGCGGTTATTATTTAATCGGGTTCAGGCGTGACACATGCGTCCGGGCAGTGTTTGATAAAATCAGGTGGGGAGGGAAAACGGTCCTGAGAAGCACACTGGACAGGCTACAAAAGTCAGCATGCAGTGTTCACCTGCTGCCTCCGTGGAGTGATGTTGATACGTTATCTGACGTAATGGCACTGCTCCAGAGAAATACTTCAGGGGCATGCCCCTGCCCAAAAACCATGTCGTATCTTGCCGGATTATCTCTAAGCAAAATGTCCGCAGGCTGAAGCCTGCGCCTACCGCCTGCATCAAATCAAAACCGTAACCACGAAGCACTCGAAGGAAAAGGCACGAAGGGCACGAAGAAAACAACAAATTGTAGGGGCATGCCCTGATATATCGGGCAGGCACAGGGGCCTGCCCCTACAATGAGAAATCTCCTGCCAGTTACCTGCAACACGCAATCCGTAACGTTATACTCCTGCACCTTGCACCCTGTCCCCTTCAATTATTCCCGCGGACACCTTGAAATGATCTTCCTGATTTGGTAGTTTAAAATTAATAAGAGATTGGCTAATGAGCCGCCCGCCAAGCATTCTGAACACGAACGGCAGCAATTAAACAAAGGCATGCAAGGGGCCGCGATGAAGAAACCGCTCCGCATCCTCATCCTGGAAAATAATCCTGCTGACGCGAAACTCATGCAGTTTGAACTGGAGGAGGCAGGCATCCTCTTTACCGCCAAAGTGGTGATGACTGAAAAGGATTTTATCCAGTGAGCTTCAGTCTTTTTCACCTGATCTTATCCTCTCGGATTATGATCTCCCGCTCTACACCGGCCAATCCGCGCTGAGCGATGCGAAGCGGCACTGTCCGGATGTGCCCTTCATTCTGGTTACCGGCGCCGTGACGGAAGACCGCGCAATCGATATCCTGACCAATGGGGCCGTTGATTTCGTGATGAAGAACCGGCTCGCCAAGCTTCCGGTAGCTGTCCGGAGGGCCATGGAGGAAGTCAGGGAGCATAAAGCGCGTAAAAAGGCTGAAGCGGAGGTTCGTTCCGCATCGCTGTATGCCCGGAGCCTTATTGAAGCCAGCCTTGACCCGCTGGTTACCATCAGCACTGACGGGAAGGTCATGGACGTTAATCGGGCCACCGAGGAGGTTACCGGCATTAGCCGCGATCGCCTCATCGGTACCGATTTCGCCGATTACTTTACCGAACCCGAAAAAGCACGGGAGGGCTATGAGCAGGCTTTCATGCATGGTTCCGTTAAAAACTATCCGCTTGCGCTGCGCCATATATCAGGCCGGATCACAGATGTCATTTACAATGCATCAACCTATGCGGATGAAACGGGTGAGGTGAAAGGTGTTTTTGCCGCGGCACGCGATGTCACCGTCCTAAAGAGAGCGGAAGGCGAACTCAAGTCAGCCCACAGGGCACTTGATGACCAGGTGAAACAGCAATCGGCAAAACTGGAAGCCGCCAACAAGGATTTGGATTCCTTCGCCTATTCCGTCTCCCATGACCTTCGCGCCCCTCTGAGGGCCATCGATGGATTTTCCAAGATTCTGCTCAAAAAAACAGGTGAAAGACTCAACCGTGATGAAATGGATTTGATCGGTGTAATCAGGGACAATGTGCAGAAAATGGGGCAGCTCCTTGACGGCCTGCTCGCGTTATCCCACGTGGGTCGCGAGTCCATTTCCTTTGCCACCATTGATATGTCGCAGCTGGCCGGTGAAGTATGGCAGAGCCTTCAGCAGATCAGTCCCAGCCGCAGAATAAAACTTACTACCGAACCCCTCCCGCCCGCTTATGGCGATATACGGCTCATCCGGCAGGTCATGATGAACCTGCTGACCAATGCCATCAAGTTTACCCAAAAGAACGAAGTCTCATTAATTTCTATTGGCGGAACTGCAAAAAACTCTGAAAATGTTTACTTTGTTCGGGACAACGGGGCCGGGTTCAACATGAAAAGCTATGGAAAACTTTTTGGTGTCTTTAACCGGCTGCACAGTGAAGAAGAATATGAGGGTACCGGCGTGGGGCTCGCCATCGTTCAGCGCATAATTAACCGGCACGGCGGCCGGGTCTGGGCGGAAGGGAAGGAACATGAGGGGGCGGTTTTCTATTTTTCACTCCCCAATCACGCCTGATTGTCATAGTAAGCCATGCAGTAGTATCACTCCTCAGTGAAGGATTTGTGGAGATTATTTGGCGCCAGGAGAAAAAGCGATGAGTGAAAAGCAAAAAATACCTGTTCATGAACTGGAAAAGGAGCTTGTTGATTTTCTAAATGCCAGGTCTTCCAAACCGGGAGCAAAAAGAACCAGACCCGGATGTACCATCGCGCATGGGACGGCCTGCGCCCTGGGGACCTGCATTGAAGACATGCCCCGGGTTACACCGGTGGACTTTTTCAGCGAGGGGCTTACCGTCTGGATAGCCGGTGAGCCGGGAGGCAAGATTGCCAATATCATGAGAAATCCCAAGGTGTCCGTCGGGATATATGAGCCGGTTGATCACAGCAGGGAGCAGAAGAGCCTGCAGATCCTGGGCACGGCCGAGCTGATCAACATGAAAAACAACCCGGATGAATTTGAGAAAAGATTCAAGCAGTTTGGTCTTGATGACGCACTGGCGGGTCTATTTGAAGAGTATGTCCAAAGAGAAACCATCCCCCGCGGTCAAACAGAAGCGATGCTGGAAAAGATCCCTAAAATGTTCAACTGGATAAAGATAACACCGCAAAAGATGATTTTACTGCACATGACACCGGGAAAACTTCCCCTCAGAAAAACGTGGAGCCCGGATTCGGCAACCGTGCAGACCCTGGGCTGATGCTGCTGCGTGGCGAGAAATACGTTCTTGTTAAACCCCATGCTCCTTCAGGGCGCCACGAAGCATAAAAATATCAGCGGATTCCCGCTTCCGCGGGAATGTCATGATTTGTTCCGTTATTTTTTCTTCCTAATTATTATCCTCGACTTCCTCCTGTCATCCCCGCGAAAGCGGAGATCCATGTCTTACATGAATGTAGGGGCGACCGGCCGGTCGCCCCTACGAATCAGACCATATTTTCGTGTCAGAGGAATCAAATGACCTGAATATAGGAAGGGCCCCCTCGGAGTATCTACTCCTCTTTTCCCTCGATCATCATTAATACCGCGTCCGCCAATTCTTTTGCCTCTTCCTTAAACTGATCATCTGCCATGATTGCCCGTACGACCGCGGGGCCCCACTGGTAGTAAAGCCGGATGAGTTCCCGGCCTTCCGGGGTCGGGCGAAGCACATCATCCCTGAAGGTTCTCAGCGCACCGGCTTGCGGCGAATCATCCCCGTAGATGAGGGACAGCGGACAGGTGATCGCTTCGCTGGAGGAAGTGTCAACGATGGTGAAATACTCATTAAAATACCTGTCCCCGTCATAATAAACGGCAACCCGCCACCTGCCGGGCAGGTGTGCCGCCTGATGCCCGCTGATAGAGATACCCGGATACAAACAGCCGTTTGCGCAATTATAGGGGGTTGTTTCTGACAGGTATACATTTCCACTCGGGTCGTACCAATCAACTCTCAGGTCGTCACCGATGCCGGCGGAATTAAAATAAAACCAGAAATATGCCCCTTCATCAAATTCATAGAATACATAGTTGGAAGGCGGAATGGTGCAATCGCCGTTGATGTCGGGATACAGGGTCATGGTTTTATTGGCAACGTAAGTATCCCGGTTGCCCGTCACTATTTTGAAAGACTGGGAGAAGAGGTGGTCGCCATCGATTGCAACCTCCATGCGCCAGTCACCGGGAAGATGTTCAGGCGCCGAACCGTTAATGGAAAAGGAGAGCAGCAGACATCCATCTTCCCTGGTTATTAAAGAATCGCTGGACATTCGATCATACAATCCCCCGCCCGGCGAAAAGGTCAGCATGGTGAACTCATCGCCCGGATCTGCACCCCGCCAGTTAAACCACAGCCAGGCAGCCTTATCGTTCGTGAAGAAATAAGTCTCCGGTTCCGGAAAAAACTGGAAACAGCATTCTTCCCCATCGCAGTTTGCATAGTAGTATCTGTCCAGCGTCATCATATGATTTGATGATTGGACCGCCATTGCATTTGAGCACGTAAGCAGGAAGCAGCCTAAGAGTACCGTTATTACAGCAATGATTTTCATCAGCTCCACACAATAAAAATTCCCTCTACATCCCGGATGAACCATGATCCGGGAGCGAGGGTAGTTACAGCCAAGGTTTATTATTCCCGTTCTCCTGTCAGCCACTGCCTTACCTCATGTATTGTATAATCATTAAACCATATTTTTCCTTTAAATTCAAGTAATGTTAACCCACTAGTGTAGTGCGTCATTGATTTCCTTACATAACTTTATTGAGTGACCGTGGATTGGTATGCGGCTCATTAAAATAGATTTGACAAATTGATGATCTGAAAGTATACATCCAAAATACTGCAGGCACCACAAGGTGCTGTCAAGTCACGGCACTCCTCGTGTAACTAAACTCACCCCTCTATGGTTTCCCTGTTTGTTTGGGATTTTCAGTGGCGTAGGCGTCCAGGAATATACCCACCAAATCGCTTATATTCTTTCTTGTTTTATCTTCCAATTCCGACTTCAGGCAGGTTACATTAAAACTCCCTTCGACCCATGTGGGAGAAAGGCACTTCACATCATTTCTATCCAATTCTATTCGCTGCCTGAGCACAAGCAGGATAGTGTATATCACCCTCTGTTCCGAAGCTTGTTGCTTGGTATTTTCCAATTCCTTCATAAAAAAATTTATTTCCAGGAAACCGCTGGTGTCGAAGAACCTTCTTTTGTCTTTTGGCTTTGCAAGCATATCCAGGTCATAAACATTGATACCCGCGGTTCTGAGCCTGCCTTCAACGTCGGTTTTAATCTGAGAAAGAAAATCAACCTTACCGGTCAGGGGAGCGTCACCGACAACAACGCCGATGCTTTTTATGCCCTGCAACGATCCGTTGCACTGGTTAATTTGAGCAAAACACGGATTACTCATAAACATTGTCACGACAACAGCTGCGAACACAATTACTTTTTTCATTTTATGATCCTTTCATAGATTCTCACCCATGATCAAATCAGATAAAGCACATGAACACGGTGAGGATGACGGTTTTAAAGCCGACAGCCTTGCTGTCAGCAGTCCGCACAGCTCCCTTATAGCAAAATGCCCCTCATCTTACCAACAAAAAAACCCCTACCTTCACCTTTACCCTGTTTGCCGTTTTATGGTATAGAGTATTTATGCGCCCCCCGGAGAAGACGGGGGAGGGTAACCCCGCTTACTGATATGAGGAGGTACTGCCATGAAGAAGCTTCGACTCTTTTCCCTCTTCCCCATGCTCGCTGCAAGCCTTGTATTGTCCTTTCTGCTGTTATCCGATCAATCGCATGCGCAGAATAGCATCCTTAAAGATCCACTTGCATTCGATAGTGCAGAGTCTCACTACACTCTGGGCAATAAATATGGCAACGCGGGCCGATACCAGGAAGCCATCCGGGAATATCAGGAGGCTATCAGACTGAAACCGGATTTTGTAGAGGCTTACAGCAATCTTGGCATGACGTACGCCAAATTAAACCGATACCAGGAGGCCATCCAGACATTCGAGCATGCTATTACGCTAAGACCTGATTTTGCCCAGGCCCATTTCAACCTGGGCAGTGTTTATTACTTTACACGCCGATACCAGGAAGCCATAAAGGAATACAACGAGGCCATCAGACTGAAGCCGTCTGATGCAGAAGCTTACTACAGCCTTGGCATTGCTTATGGCAAATTAAACCGGTATCAGGAAGCTGCCACGGCACATGAAAAGACCGTCAGGCTGAAACCGGATTATGCGATGGCGCACTACAACCTGGGCATTGATTACGGCAATTTAGACCGTTACCAGGATGCCGCCGCGGCATATGAAGATGCCATCAGGCTGAATCCGAATTATGCAGAGGCCCACTACAATCTCGGCATCACTTACAGCAAGTTGGGTCAATATCCGCAGGCCGTCCAGGCTTTCAATCAGGCAGTCATGCTGAAGCCGGATTTCGCACAGGCCCATTTTAACCTGGGCATCGGTTATTTAGCCCAGGGCGATACGGCCAATGCTCATAAAGAGCATGAAATTTTAAAAACCCTCGATACGGCCCTGGCAGACAAGCTCTTGAACCGCATTAACAAAAAATAAATGTACGGCCGTTCCCCGCACGATACATCAATGACCGCTTGGCCGAAACTCCAAAAAGCATCAAACGTAAGTAAAGCGGGACGCAGACAGTCCGTGGCGGCGGTTTTTCAGTCGCGTGGCTTCTTCCGGGAAAGGCGTTCACAGCCTTCATGAGGACCGGTTGTGTTGTACTTGCTCGCGATAACGGATGGTGTAAGCCTGTTCTACAATAAACGCGTAGTATTTTTCAGGGTCTTTCAAACCAAAGACAAAAGGAAGCGGTCCCACTAAATGACTGTAAAAACCCGCTCCCATGAGGCTATGCATTGTTGTCAGCCACTGTTGCGGCCCCACCTCATAAATTTGCAACAAACTGCTGTGTTGCTGAAATAGCGACATGTTGATGGGAATATTGGTGTTGTTGAAAGGAAAGATAACGATATCCCCGGGCATTACTGCCTGATCTGCCAAATCCATTGCCTTGCCCCGCCCGGCCTCCATGTAATACTGAAATCCCCAATGGCCGGCAAACCACAGAGCAGTGCTTTTTCTGTTTTCAAAAGATCTGGTGATGCTGACAGCTGCTGCCCGTGAAGTCCCAGCCCACTGGTAATCAGACCAGCTGATGATTGTGGCAATACAAACGCTGGGAATGAGCGGCACCGCTGCCCACAAAAGTCCATTCAAGCGCTTGCCTGAATTCCTGTGCTGATCAATTCTTCGCATGATCAAAATCCCTGCGGCCGGCGCCATGGGAAGTATACTCCGGGCATTAATGACCCAGTTTACAAAGCCCGCGAAGATGAACGTCCCCGCTACCCAGAGCAGTAACAGCAAGGATTCGGCATTTCTGAAAGTGAGGAAGTCACGCAATGCCAGCGTTATAATACTGACTCCTGCAGCAACCATGACTGCAGCCTGGAGGAGAAAAAGCCATTTAACCGAATCCCCATCATGGGTGGGCACAGCGCCTATCTTTTGGACGGAGGCAAGTGCAAAAAGAAGCAGAATAATCAGGGCAACACCGATAAGGCAACCCCTGCGTGACCATAGCAGCGGCGCATAGAACAAAACACTTGCAAGGCACCCGCCGGTGAATGCCAGGGTTATTAATCCCTTTGATAAAAACGTCTGATTGCCGACTGACTGAAACCCGCTCGCGAAAAGGGCTGCGTCCCACAACAAACCGAGGCCGTAGAAGCTATGGGTCATCCACTGATATCCGGCAAGGAACGTAACCGGGATAAGCAGGTAACACATCCACAGGCCCAACCTCCGTTTTTGTAAAAGTGCATAAGCAACAAGAAGCGGGATCAAGGCCACCCCAAAGTACTTTGTCAAGCTGCAGGCTGTAATCATAAGGGCAGAGAGTAAAAAATACAGCTGCCGGTTAGTTTGTATTCCCCTGATCCAAAAAAAGATTGCCCAGACCAGGAGCCCCAGCATGGTGATGTCGCACATCACGTTGGTGGCAGAAACGAGAAATACCGGCGTTACTATCCCTGCCAATGCAGCCAGGAAGGGTTTAGAACAAAGCAACTGCGCCAGATAAAACATCCCCAGTACAGCGACCACAGAGGGAATGAGCATGGCACCGTGCAGTGCATACTCGCTCCATCCGAACAGTGCTCCAGCCAAGGCCAGATAGTAGCACACCCCGGGGGGATTTTTAGTGACCTCAGCCATTGGCGATACAGTGCCATACCAGTTTACCGTAAACCCGTAAAAGTCAAGGGGATGGTTGCAAATCTGTTTTGCCGTCCAGATGAACAGGGGATCATCAACATTATATCCCTTGTTAAGAAATGGGAGCAGGCACGCAAGTGTAATCAGAACAAGCAGCAACTGTTCGGGCACCCGCGGGTCGCTTCTTTTGAAGCGTTTGCTTTGCATCCTGGGCATCCTCAGAACGCCGTCTATCATTTTTTTTTGACTTCTTCATTACCCTCTCCATCTCCTTCTGTTGCCTGGCTTACGACAGCAGCCCCCTGCCGGTGGAAGTTTACACAGAGCTTTCATACCATTTTCACGACACCCAGACAACTCAAAACACCGATCGTGATGATACCAACAAAAAAAGGCGCAAGACAAATACCCATGAATGACTGCTTGACATAAATCTTAAAAAGTAATAGAAAATAAGGCATCGGGACGTAGCGCAGTCTGGTTAGCGTACCTGAATGGGGTTCAGGTGGTCGCCGGTTCGAATCCGGCCGTCCCGACCACACGCCATGAAAAAAGGGCAGCGGGTTGTAATCCGCTGCCCTTTTTGTTTAACACGAAAATAGATTTTGCATACCCCCCTCACCCTAACCCTCTCCCCCGGTGGGGCGAGGGAAATTAACAATTTTCATGCATGGTGGTGCCCCGAAGGGGCATGGGGGTCTGATTCGAAAATAAGGTCTTTTTAGTAAGGCCATCACGACATATCAATGGGAACCTGCGATACCAGGTAGCTCAAATTCTTTCTGGCGGTATCAAGCCGCTTCATCAGCACACGGGCCAGATTCCTCACAAACAGGAAACCGATGTGGTTGTTTTTGTTGGCGATAAAATCCCGGAAGGGAGGGCATTCAATGGCGATCACTTTCGATTTGGTGTTGCATTTCGCCGTCGAGGTGTATGTGTATGGAAATATGAGGCCGGAGAAACCGAAGGCGCTGCCCGGCCTGACAAAGACGACCAGGATGCCGAATTCCTTTTCTGACGGGACCTGGAGGCTGACATCGCCCTCCAGCAGGAGATAGAACTCCTTCCCCTTTGCTCCATAGGTGCAGACAGTTGTCCCCGCATCAAAGGTCTTCTCTGTGCAGAAGGGCAGAACCTCGTTAAGGTCGGCCTCGGAAAGCTCCTGAAAAAGCTCGTTGTCTTTCAACTGTTCAAGCGTAACCATGTCGCACCTCCGCTCTAATGTTTTCTTGATGAAATGAACAGGTATCATCCTTCGCCAGCATCGCTGCTGTCGCAAGTTAATGCGATATGGATTGCACAACCATTATATGACAACAAAATGCACTTGCAAGAGGAATTTTGAACAGTTTTTTCATCAGGACAGTGATGTAGATATTATATTGCAGAAGAACAAAATGCCATTGCTCTTAAACATATTGACATGTCTTTCGTCATTTGTCATGACAGATGACGATGAATAAGCAAAAATTGCGGGGAAGATTTCTGAAACAGCAAACTTGCTTAATGATAAAATGTTCATATTGAATTAGATCTCCACACATCTACTGCCGTTTATATGCAGTAATTTGGTGCTTGACGGGGCACTATTTTTTTGATATTTAACAAATGCTAATAAGTGCATGTATGCATATTATGGGGAGGGTAAAATGGAAGAATATATCAATATTTTCAAAGCATTATCTGATAAAACTCGCCTGAGAATAATCTGTTTATTGAAGAAAGCCAATATCAAACTCTGCGTCTGTGAAATCATGGATTCTTTAAATCAAAACCAATACAACGTTTCACGACATCTTAGGATTCTTAAGAATATGGGGCTTCTCCATGAGGAAAAGGATGGGAGGTGGGTTTATTATTCTTTAATAAAACCTATTAATCAATTTCAGAAACTCATTCTTGAGGCACTTTTGACCGTTCGAGAAGACCATTTAAATGAGGACAGTAAAAGATTAAAGAAAAGATTAGCGCTTAGGGCTGATGGGAAATGCGTTGAAGGAATGAAAGGTGAGGAGTGTTACAAGATAGATTAATAAAATCGAGAGATTATAGATTAAAAAGGAGATGAAACATGAAAAAGGCGTTTAACTATCTATTGATCGGAAGTCTTGTAGTATGTTCCTGCGGTACGATTTGGGCTTCAGTGCAAACAGATATTGAACAGGCAAATAAAACCGGTAAAGCAGTCTTTCTGGTAGTCACCGACCCGGGAGTAAAGGAGGCCGGGCAGGCTCTGGAGATTGCCAGAGGAGCGCAAAAATTGGCCCCAGAATCAACCGTGATTGAGATGAACAGGGCTGATACGGTTAACAGCCAGCTTGTTGCACAATATCGACTGGCAGGGGCCCCGGTGCCTTTGATTCTTTTGATAGCGTCCAATGGTGTGGTTGCCGGAGGGGTGCCGGCCGAACAGGCGCAACCGGATATGCTGGTTAAACTGATTCCATCTCCCGGCAAGGCAGAGGTTGTCAAGGCTTTGACTGGAGGGAAAGCTGTTTTTGTTATTGCAAGCCGCAAGTCCATGGGGGATCGTTTGAAAGTATTGGAAACCTGCAAAAACGCTTCCAAAGAGATGAAGGATAAGGCAATTTCTGTAGCAATTGATATGGACGACACAAAAGAAAGTTCATTTCTGCAACAATTGCGGGCTAACATGAGTTCCACGGAGCCCGCCACTTTTGTTCTTAATCCTCAGGGACAGGTTACGGGAAATTTTAGCGGTCCAGTGGAGGTTGCACAATTGGTGCAGGCCGCAACGAAAAAGGCAGGCGGGTGCTGCCCTGGTGGTAGCAAAAAAGGGTGTGGATCAAGCAATCAGAAAGGACAATAGCTATGAACTTATACAGTTTAGTATGGCAGGAGCTTTGGCACCGAAAGTCACAGTTAATTTCCGGGCTTTTGGCCATTACACTCGGTATCGGGGTCATTGTGGGAATCCGTTCTGTGGCGGTGGTTTCGGAGAAGGCAGTGGCGGTTCATCTTGACAATTTAGGCGCTAATATTTTAGTGCTTCCCCAGGGTGCAAGCGTCGATGACTACTATACAGCAGACATAGATGCACCAACATTTCCCGAGGATTATGTGGAGCGCATAGTAGCATCTGCATTGCCGGGAGTCGATAACCTCTCCCCCAAGGTGACCAGACGGGTAACCATTGGAGAGCACAATATCGTCCTGACAGGAATCCTTCCCGCCAGTGAAATAACCTCAAAACCAATGTGGCAAACTGCGGGACTGATTGGTAGTGAACTGCAAGCGACCTGCGCTCTGACGAATCCCGTTAATCAATCTAGGGGATTTGAGAATGAACGGCTGCAAAGGAAACCTGTTGATTCCCTGGGATTGGATGATTGTCTTGTGGGTTTTGCGGCAGCTAAACGCTTAGGGCTTTCAGAAGGAAGCACAGTAAAAATTGCAGGCAGGAGTTTTAAGGTTGCCAGAATGCTTCCGGAAACCGGCATAATAGACGATGATCGTATTTTTGCGCACCTGCATACAGTCCAGGACCTTCTTGGGATTGGGCATCAAATTAGCGCAATTGAAATAATGGGGTGCTGCAACGCAATCTCTGATGGATTATTGGGTAAGCTCAGGAATATTCTTCCCGATACCCGTATTACAACCATTGGTCAAATCGTTTCCACGCAAATTGAGACCAATCGAATGATGAATAAGGTTTCGCTTATCTTCCTCATTATCATTCTTTTTGTGGGGGGTATTTCCATTGGCAACTTCATGTGGGCTAACGTGAATGAAAGAAAAAAGGAAATTGGCATTCTCCTTATGATTGGCGCCCCCCAGTCAAGCGTGTACACAATGTTTCTCTTAAAAGCTACTATTCTGGGACTGGTAGGTGGTGTACTTGGTTATGCGATAGGAACCATAGCCGGAGTGTTGCTGGGGCCACAGCTGGCAGGTATTATGGTGCGGCCTGTCCCGGTGCTCTTGCTGTGGTCAATTGTGCTGTCAACAGTAATTGCCATTTTAGGCTCTTTGCTGCCTGCATATCTGGCATCGAAGATCGATACCTTTACTATTATGCAGGAGGTATAACGTGCTGCTGCGAGTTGAAAGGCTTTCAAAACAGTATTCCCATGCAGATGGACCGGTTGATGCTTTAAAAGACATTACCTTTACTGTCAAAGAAGGCACCTTTGTTACTATAACAGGGCCTTCCGGTTCGGGAAAGTCTACCCTGTTACTTTCACTGGGGGGGCTTATATCCCCATCTTCAGGGGACATATTTTTTAGAAACAACGCGCTGTACTCTTCATCCAATAATGATCTGGCAGGGTTCCGCCGAAAACATATTGGCTTTGTGATGCAGAATTTCAGTCTCATCCCCTACATTTCGGCCCTGCGAAATGTGATGATTCCCCTGTCGCTCCGGAAAATGGATAAAGATACCCAAATGGAACGCGCTGCTCAACTTTTGGATACTGTTGGGCTCAATGGCAGAATTAATCATCTTCCCCGGGAATTATCAGCCGGGCAGCAGCAGCGGGTTGCTATTGCCCGGGCAATGGCTAATGACCCCTCATTGATACTTGCCGATGAGCCAACGGGCAATCTTGACCCCTCGCTGGCCCAGGATATCCTGGGGCTGCTCAAGTCTCACAATGTCGAGAAAGGGATTACCGTTATTATGGTAACCCATAGTCCTGCAGCAGCCGATTTTGGCACGGTGAGAATTCATCTTAATGAAGGGCGACTTGTTCAATAAGAGTCATTTGTTGTGAAAGGCTAACCAGCGAAAATATAAACGAGGAGGTTAAAAATGTTTTCTGCAAAAAAAGTTTTTCATCTTATCGCTGCGCTCTGTTTTCTAACCTTATCACTTCCATACCAATGCACAGCCGGGTGAGGAGGCAAGTCCGGCTGTGGCGCGGCTGCCTCTTCTGGTCAGAAGAGCAATACAAATCAGTATATAAGCATACTTCCAAGTAACCGAGTGATACTGCAAGGATACTATGGAGATACGGCGAGTAATAAAGTAACCATCACTTCGCTTGATGAAGAGCCACTGGAGATAACACAGATCACCTCCACTATGGATGATAAAATAAAATACAAGCTTGAAACCATCGAAAAAGGGAAAGTGTATAGCTTGGAGATTATGACTTCCTCGGGTATTCAAAAGTCTTTTCTGGGGTATGTACTGCTCAAGACCAATAATCAAAAGGTGCCCGAATTTAAAATTATGATAACAGGTAAAGTGGATAAAAAGGAGATAAAGTTAGCACCTGAATATCTTTATTTCGGCATCATAGATGCCAGTAAGGATATTATGGATCCCAATAGTCTTGAGAGAACAATAACGGTCAGTGGAATGAGAGAAAATGGATTGACCATAGAGAAAATTGAGCCAAGCGCTAATTGGATTACGGCAGAGTCTAATAAACAAGGAGAAAAATATACTATCATTGTTAAGTTAGACAAAAATAAACTACAGAAGGGAGAATTTAAAGAAAA
Source organism: uncultured delta proteobacterium (assembly GCA_963793865.1). Classification (GTDB taxonomy): domain Bacteria; phylum Desulfobacterota; class WTBG01; order WTBG01; family WTBG01; genus CAZWCD01. The sequence goes on along the minus strand of CAWCBP010000001.1, from coordinate 314,275 downwards.
AATTGCAATTCACACAAAGACTAAATACCTATCTGAGGTAATCCAGGTTATGCTTGAAGGAAAAGTTTTGTGAACAAAGAGATTTTAGATGCATAATTTTAGAGGTGTCCTTTAATTTGCCGCTTGACAATATCTTGTTGATATATTACCATTTAGCAAAATTGCTAAATGGTAATTTGCTTAAAGGGGCAGGTCCATGCGAGAACTGGTTAAGGTATTAAAGGCGGTTGCGGATCAAAACCGCCTCAAAATTTTTAAAATGTTGCAGCATAAGAAGATGTGTGTATGTGAATTAGCGGCGGCGTTAGGTATTACCATGCCAAGTGTTTCCAGGCATCTTAGCCTGATGAAGGACGCGGGCCTGATCGAGGATGAGCGGGACGGCATGTGGACCAACTATATGCTCTGCAGAGAAAAGGTAAACAAGTATGCGCCGGTACTCCAGGGCCGGTTAAAAGAGTGGATCAATGATGACGAAGGCATAAAAAAAATGCTTAAAAAAACAGAGACCCTCAAAAGGGAAGAGTTGTGCGCAAAGGTTGGCCCGATACCAAGAGGTGAGAAAAACAATACACGAGAAAAAAGAGTATGAAGGAAGAGTGGAAGAAGTTCAGCTTGATTATCGGACTGTTCTTGATTGCATACCTGTTGCCCCTGGGCAGCCCGAAAGTAAAGGAGGCAATCTACGAGGCATTCAGGCTGCTCCAGTGGTATGCGCGGGAGCACACGCTCGCCTGCGTTGTGCCGGCGCTGTTTATTGCCGGGGCGATTACCACCTTTCTCTCCCAGGCGTCGGTGATGCGCTATCTGGGGCCGAAGGCAAATAAGCTTTTGGCATACAGCGTCGCCTCGGTGTCCGGCTGCGTGCTGGCGGTATGTTCGTGCAGTGTGCTTCCCATGTTTGCCGGGATATACAGCCTGGGTGCCGGCCTTGGCCCCGCCACCGCTTTTCTCTATTCAGGACCGGCGATTAACGTGCTGGCGATATTTTTAAGCGCCCGGGTTCTGGGAATGGACATTGGGGTGGCCCGCGCTGTGGGAGCGATTGCCTTTGCCGTGGTTATAGGTATTCTCATGGCGTTGATTTTCAGGAGGGAAGAGAAAGAAAAGTCAGAAGCTGCATTGCGTATGCCTGAATCCCCCGCAAGCGGACGCCCTCTTTGGAAAACGTCTCTCTACTTTTTATGCATGATTTTATTTCTGGTTTTCAGTGACTGGTTTAATCCCGGTACCGCTACCGTGACCCTGCAGGATGGTACCGAAATGAAGGTGCACGTGCGCTACGAGACAAAGGACAATCTCACCCTGCAATTATATGATGAGGGCGGAGAGACAATGCAGGAGGTCAAAACGTACGACCGCTCAGAGATTAAGGCCATCGAACCGGTGCCGAGCCTTACCCTGTCCATCCACAAAATCCGCTGGTATCTGGCGGGAACGATGTTCCTTGCAATTTTGGCAATGGTGTATTGGTGGTTTCCCCGCGAAGAGATTCTTCAATGGATGTCGGCTACCTGGGATTTTACCAAAATGCTGGTTCCACTGCTCTATGGAGGGGTGTTTTTGGTGGGATTTATTACCGTCTTTATTCCTGAGAAGCAGGTTGCCCTGCTGGTGGGAGATAACAGCCTTGCTTCAAACTTTATTGCATCGGTCGTAGGGGCGTTCTTCTATTTTGCTACCCTGACCGAAGTTCCCATTACGGAAATGCTCATGAAGCTGGGTATGTCAAAAGGCCCGGCCCTTGCCCTGCTTTTGGCGGGCCCCGCGCTTTCTCTTCCCAGCATGCTGGTCATCAGAAGTATTATGGGTACTAAAAAAGCCCTTGTCTTTATTTTACTGGTGGTGATGATGGCCACGGTTACCGGGACTATTTTCGGGTATAGTGTGTGAGGGACAGCAACATATCTTTTTTCAAGGAGGATAGAAAATGACTGAATCAGTTGCGAAGAAACTCTCGTTTCTGGACAGGTACCTTACCCTCTGGATTTTTCTGGCCATGGCTATAGGTGTGGGATGGGGATACCTTTTCCCGGGTGTGGTCAATTTTTGGAATCAGTTCCAGTCAGGCACAACCAACATCCCAATTGCCATCGGGCTCATTCTCATGATGTACCCGCCCCTTGCAAAAGTAAAATATGAGGAACTGGGTGAGGTGTTCAGAAATTATAAGGTGCTGGGTCTCTCCCTGGTCCAGAACTGGGTCATCGGCCCGATATTAATGTTCGTTCTTGCAATACTATTTCTTAGCGGTTATCCCGCCTACATGCAAGGCTTGATTATGATAGGGCTTGCGCGCTGTATTGCCATGGTCATTGTCTGGAATGATCTTGCCAAAGGCGATACAGAGTATTGCGCCGGACTGGTTGCGTTTAACTCGATATTTCAAGTGCTCTTCTTTTCAGTGTATGCCTGGATTTTTATCACCATACTGCCCCCCCTGCTTGGACTTTCGGGTGTTGCAGTAGACATTACCATCGGCCAAATCGCAGAAAGTGTTTTTATCTATCTGGGCATTCCTTTTATTGCCGGAGTAATTACCCGCTTCGTGCTAATCAACGTAAAAAACAAGAAATGGTATCATGAAAAGTTTATCCCGAAAATAAGCCCGATTACGCTGATTGCCCTGCTCTTTACCATCCTGGTGATGTTCTCGTTGAAGGGAGAATATATTGTAAAGATTCCTCTTGATGTGGTCAGGATTGCCATCCCGCTGCTTATTTATTTTGTCATCATGTTTCTGGTGTCATTCTATATGAGCAAAAAGGTTGGCGCCACCTATGCTCAGAGCGCAACCCTTTCCTTTACCGCTGCCAGTAATAATTTTGAGCTGGCTATTGCGGTTGCTGTTGCGGTGTTTGGGATCAATTCAGGTCAGGCTTTCGCCGCAGTTATCGGCCCCTTGGTGGAGGTGCCGGTGCTCATCAGCCTTGTAAATGTTGCGCTCAGGTTTAAGGAAAAATATTTTCCGCTTACACCGGAAACCCCGGTTGGGGTTTGCCAAATTGACTGTAAATGATTAGTGGTTTTTTAGTACCTGATTGAATCAATTTAGATACATCGTCCGCACTAGCAAAGGCGGTAACGCCGTTGCATCTTGGCAAATTATCAACTATACAATCAAACACCAACGCACAAGGGATAGAAGGCAAGAGATGAATAGAGAGATTCCATTGGAAACTAACATGTCACGGAGGGAATGTCTTGGTGCCGGTCTGGCCATTGTAACTGCGACAGCCGGAGCGGTAGGATGCAGTGTGCTACAGAAGTCTAAACCATCCGTTTCAACGGCTGCAATGCCCTGGCCCTATGCGGAGTTTGATGTCGAGGCTGTGCGAAGGCGCGGGTACGAGTACAAATATGAAAAAGCCTGCATGTACGGTGTAGTAAAAGCAATTGCAGTCACCGCGGCCGAACAGAACCCGTATCCGTGGAGTACCTTACCGCTTGATGCCTTCTCGTACGGACGAGGCGGAGCTTACTCATGGGGCACTTTGTGTGGTGCACTTAACGGCGGCTTGTTGGTGATGACACTGGCCCTCGGAGACTCTCCTCTGGCTGCGGATGACCTAATGACCTGGTATATGAAGACACCTTTCCCCTCCCTGTATCACGAGCAATACTGTCGATTCCGCAATCAGCCGCTGGCAGTGCCGGGATCACCGCTATGCCATCAGTCGGTTGGCGCGTGGATAAAGTCATCGGGCAAGGGTGTACATACCCCTGAACGTTTTGAGCGCTGCGCAAAACTAGCGGGCGATACAGCGGCATATGTGGCGGAAATCCTTAACCGTGCTCATCGGGGTGAATACAGGCCGACAGCGCTTATTCCTGACTCTATAAACGACTGTTTGGGATGTCATTTCGGCCCCAAGACAGAAAAGGACGATACCATTTCTAAAATGCAATGCCTCGATTGTCATGACGATCATCGGGCATGAATCATAGTTTCATAGTTTCGTTTAAACGTTTAATGGGAGAGATACATGGACAGTAAAGACAAAATCAAAAACATCGTTAAAGAAAAGTACGCTGAGATCGCAAAGAAATCGGAGGAGGGTTGTTCATGCTCCTGTTGCTGCTCAGGCGCTTCGAATGCAGATATTTACACAACCTTCAGCCCGGACTATTCAAAGAAAGACGGCTACGTTAAGGATGCCGACCTGGGGCTGGGATGCGGCATACCCACCGATACAGTCAATATTAAGCCCGGTGAAACGGTTGTCGATCTTGGATCGGGGGCAGGCAATGACGTTTTTATTGCGCAAAGGCTTGTCGGCAGCAACCGGCACAGTCATTGGCATTGACATGACGGAAGCCATGATTGAGAAAGCGCAACAGAATGCTGAAAAGCTTGGGTATACCAATGTCTGAGTTCAGGCTTGGCGATATAGAACAGCTGCCGGTTGCTGATAATACCGCGGATGTGGTTGTCAGCAACTGCGTCATAAACCTGGTGCCTGATAAGCTCAAAGCATTTCAGGAAATTTATCGCGTATTGAAACCCGGCGGGCGATTTGGTATTTCAGATATAGTAATAACCGGAACGCTGCCTGCAAAAATACAATCCGCAGCAGAGATGTATGCGGGCTGCGTGGCCGGCGCGCTCAACAAAGACACCTACCTGCACATTATTGCCGATGCGGGATTTGCCGGCGTTTCCATAACCAAAGAAAAAGTATATGCCATGCCCGATGTTGTTTTATTAAAGTATCTTTCTCAGGATGAAATAAATGACTATAAGCAATCCGGTGTCCAGATTTTATCCATAACCGTCTATGGCGAAAAGCCGTCCAAAGATGCGTAGCGTAATCAATGCCTGCCTGGATACCGTGCTGTTACCGAACCATCACGGAACCTTCTGAACAGACCATATGAAAAAAAAGATTCTTTTTTTATGTACCGGCAATTCAGCCCGCAGCCAGATGGCTGAAGGCTTAATGAGACATCTCAGAAACAGGGAGTTTGAAGTGTATTCTGCCGGGAGTGAACCGAAAGGGGTGAATTCACTGGCAGTAGAGGTTATGAAGGAGATTGGCATTGACATCTCCCGGCAGCGATCCAAGCATCTGGATGAGTATGGAGAGGAGGCGTTCGATTACATTGTGACTCTCTGTGATGATGCGGCAAAAACCTGCCCTCTGTTTCCGGGAGAGGGAACGCGGATGCACAAGGGTTTTGCTGATCCCGCCGCCGCGGAAGGGAGCAGGGAGGAAAGGCTGGCAGTATTTCGAAAGGTGAGAGATGAATTGAAAGAATATATTCTTTCTTTTTCTTCTCATTAATCGTGAATCGACACGAGGAGGTTATGCTATGAAAATTACAGTGCTGGGGGTGGTTCCGCCCTGCCCGCGCTGCCAGCGGATGTATGATCTGGCACACGAGGCGGCTGGGGAACTGGGGATTCCGGTTGAAATGAAAAAACTTGCCTATGACATGGATGAGTCACAACAATACGGGAAGGTGGGAACTGCTCATGATGTTGCAGAGTGGGCAGGCATCGAAATCGACTGGAGCAAATTGCGGGACATTATTACCGAAGGATGGTCAAAGGAACTGGATGAGATAATGATGCCCTGCGCACGAAAAGCAGAAGAGAATGGCTGGCTCATGACCCCGGTCCTCATCCTTGATGGAAAAGTAGCCTTTATGGGCTATGTTCCCGACAAGGAGGATATCAAGGCAGCCATGCGGAAGGCTTCAGGCATCCAAACGTGAGTTGGTTCGCCTGATTTGTGTAAAACGCCATTCGTATTGCTGACAACTGGCTACTTCCAACTGAAAACTGCTTTTAAGGAGCTATTTATGAAAATTGAGGTTTTGGGGCCTGGCTGTGCTAAATGCAAGAAGCTTTACGAGAATACCCAAAATGCTGTGAAAGAACTTAACCTGCAGGCAGAGATAAACAAAGTTGAAGAGATCCAAAAAATCATCAACGCCGGGGTTATGATGACGCCCGCGCTGGTGATTGATGGAGAGGTAAAATCGGTGGGGAAAGTTCTCAGTGTGGACGAGATAAAGAAGGTTCTTAACTAAATGCAGGAGAAGGAGGAAAGACTGTTATGAGCAATAAAACAATATGTTTAGCCGTTTGTGCACTCCTGGTCAGCGGTTTAATCACAGATTCAGTGACTGCGCAGCCTGAAAAGGGCAAAGCCACCGTAGCAGCAATAACCGATGCCCCCAGGAAACTTGTTGCCTTCTATTTTCACGGTGATTTCCGCTGTGATAGTTGCAAAAAGATCGAGCAGTACTCCCGTGAGGCAGTAGAAAAATACTTTGCGGATCAGCTCAAAACCGGGGAGCTGGTATTTAAAGTTATCAATATGGATCGTCCCGAGAATAAGCATTTCATCAATGACTACCAGCTCTATACCAGATCGCTGGTTATTGCCGAATTTAAAGGCACCACCCAGGTCAGATGGAAAAATCTTGCTGAGGTGTGGAATAATCTGGATGACCAGGAGGCATTTTATTACTATGTAAAAACTGAAATCCAGAAATATATGGAGTCAACCTGATGGAAATTTCGGGATTTCCGCTGCTCTCAGCATTGTGGTTGGGCATCCTCACCTCCATCAGCCCCTGTCCGCTCGCCTCAAATATTGCGGCTGTTTCTTTTATCGTTAAAAAGATAGAGCATCCCTTATATGTTTTTAACTCGGGGGTGTTCTATACCCTGGGAAGGGTCATTGGGTACACGGCGCTGGGGGTTTTGATTACCTCTTCGCTTTTGAGCATCCCCCAGACTTCCTATTTTCTCCAGCACTACCTGAACAAGATACTCGGTCCGGTACTTATTATTACCGGGTTGCTGCTGCTGGGAGTGGTAAATATGCCTTTTTTGAGCTCATCGGTTTCAGTAAAAACCGCGGAGCGGGTTAAGGATTTTGGCGCCTTCGGCTCCCTCCTTTTAGGAGTCCTTTTTGCCCTCTCTTTCTGTCCCATATCGGCAGCGATTTTCTTTGGGAGCCTGCTACCGCTCGCTTTGAAAAACAGCTCACAAGTTGTTATGCCCTCCTTGTATGGAATGGGTACAGGTCTTCCTGTTTTAGGATTTGCAGTAGTGCTCGCTTTTGGGGTTACCAATTTAGAGAAGATTTTCAGGCAGGTGAGAGTGCTGGAATACTGGATGAAAAGGGTAACCGGCATCGTTTTCATCCTGGTGGGGATTTACTACATCTCCGCCCATATCTTCCACTTCAATCCGTTTTCGTAAGTGCCGGTACATGTCGTTTTCGTAGGAGTGAGGTGACGCGTCATGTCTGATGATGTGAAAATGGTATGTGTAGGCGGGCAGCGAGTGGGCATTATGGGTTTGCAAACGTCATTTGAAGAGGTAAAGGCCCAGGGAGCACAGTCTGATGAACAGGTAAAGGATGAGCTCATTGCCCGGGTTAAGAAGAATAATTATATTCCTCCATCGGCTGAAAATGAATATGCGGCTGCACTGGCGGATGAATATAAAAGGTTTCTGGGTATGACGGTGGAGCGAAAAAAAACCCTGGAGGTAAGGATTTTAGGTTCCGGGTGTATGCAGTGTGAAAAGCTGGAACGTGAAGTAATGGGTGTGCTTGTCGAGCTTAACCTGCCGGCTGATTTTGAGCATGTGCGAGATGTTGCAAAGTTCAAGGACTATGGGGTCTTCGGTACCCCCGCACTGATTATCAACGGGGAGGTGAAGTCGGTGGGGAAGGTTCCCGTGAAGAACGAGATAAAAAGGTGGATTGAGACGGCAGCAAAGTAAGCATTATTATAAAAGGAAGCGGGAATGCTCAAGATAGAGAAGAAAGCCCTGGTCTTAGAACCACAGGAAGTGATGGAATTGGAGCGGATTATTACCGATGAGGACCGGGAAGGGGCATACCAGTTCATAAAAAAGAATATCTACCGGAAACTCACCGGCTCAGAAGAAGACCGTTTAAAATCGCATCTTGATGGCTGCAGTGACCCTGCTGCAACTTTCTCAAAAAACAAATAGCACGCTATTTACTAATCATAATTGAGCAAGACTTATGAAAATTAAATCTGCTTCGGATGCACACGTAGATGAAAAGGGAAGATTGATTCTGCCCGAGGAGGTATTGCGCCGGCACGGGCTGAAGCCCGGGGCCAGGCTACCGGTAAGTGAAGATGCAACACAGCATACTTTTACGGAAGCCGATAAGCCATCTCGCAAAGGTCTATATCGAGCCGACCAGCCACTGCAACCTTACCTGTCGCACCTGCATACGCAACACCTGGGATGAACCCATGGGCAACATGGATAGCGCCACCTTTGAACGGATCATTGATGGACTCCGCCCTTTTGAAACACCGCCTACCATCGTTTTCGGGGGGTTCGGAGAGCCGCTGCTTCACCCGGCTATTGCCTCCATGGTAGCCAAGGCTAAAAGCATTGAAGCACAGGTTGAGTTGATAACCAATGGGACGCTTCTCAATCATGACCTTTCGCTCCGGCTGGCGGAGGCGGGGCTCGATGTGCTCTGGGTTTCACTGGACGGCTCAACGGACGAGGGCTACGGGGGGGTTCGTCCCGGCGCCGCATTGGATGAAGTGGTTGCCAATGTTATGAATTTCCGCAAGGAAAGCTGGAATGCTACGCAGCGCCATCCTCATATCGGCATAGCCTTTGTAGCAATGAGGAGAAACATTGCAGAGCTTCCTGCAGTAATTCGGATCGGTCGAAAGCTGCTTGCTGATCGTTTCTTGATAACCAATGTCCTTCCCTACACAGAGGAGTTATGCGATGAGGTGCTATACAACGCAGTCCTCATCAACGTTACCAGCGACCCTTCCCCCTGGCTGCCGCAGCTGACACTTTCAAGAATTGACTCGACTGAAATCACCCGTCAACCGCTTTACAATATTGCCCGCGAATGGCAGGGAACACATGGCGATAAACTCATAAAAAGCAATCCAAGCAACTACTGTCCGTTTATAGAAAAAGGCGCTACTGCCATTTGCTGGGATGGAAGCGTGAGCCCCTGCCTGCCGCTGTTGCACAGCCATACCAGCTTTCTGAACGATCGCAAACGGGATTCCAAACGCTACGTAATCGGAAATGTAAACGAGCACACCATGAGAGAACTGTGGTTAAAACCTGACTATGTTGCCTTCAGGGAACGGGTGCAGTCGTTTCAGTTTTCACCCTGTACCTATTGCGGCGGCTGTGATTTCTCCGGAGCAAATGAAGAGGATTGCTTCGGCAATGCCTTTCCAACCTGCGGAGGGTGCCTGTGGGCACAGGGTGTTATCCAGTGTCCCTAAACGCCGGACTATTGTTACCTGCCTTCGAAATTCAGGACTTTTATGACAATTCTATTAACTGGTAACAGGAGAGAAACGCCATGGCCAAGAATAGCTTGGTGACGGTTAGGATTCTGGATTTGCCGGGAGCCGGGGGTGGTTGTGCATGCAGTGACCTTTCCCTGAGCCCTGAATACGCTGCCATGCTCCAGCAGAAGGTGACAGAACTCAAAGCAGCACTCGAGGAGAGTTATCCGGGTAAAACGGGGGTTGAGTATCTGGATCTGCGTCATGCCCCGGCAGAGAAGGAAAGTGAAACCGGACAACTGCTGGTTACAAAACAATATCCGACCCCTCTGGTGGTGATTGATGGTCAACCCAAATTCGCAGGCTCCATCCAAGTCAAGAAGATAGTTGCGGAAGTGGGTACTATCCTGAATTCGTAAAGCAAGCAGGAGATACTATGGAAAAATTCCTTGAAGCCACGTATGATAAATTCATTTTTCGGGTACAAACTGATTGCTTGTACACCAAGGACGATTTTTGGGGATACCTGCAAGGCAACATAGCCACGGTAGGAGTAACCGACTTCAAACAGAAGGTCAGTGGCGATGTTGTCTTGCTTGAGACCATACAACCGGGTACAGAGGTGAAACAGGGACAGGGAATCGGTACCATCGAGACCATTAAGGCAACCTTTGATATACTTTCCCCAGTGACCGGTAAGGTGGTGGAAGTCAATCCTGAGATGTACGAGAATCCTTATCTGATCAATCAGGACCCCTATGGTACAGGATGGATATACAGGATTGAATTGACCGAACCTGAAGGGGACAAGGTCGGCCTCCTCAAAGCTGAAGACTACTTTGGGGTGATGAAAGAAAAGATCAATCAGGAGGCAAAAAGGTTATATGGATAAGAAACCAAAAAAGGTAGTGGTGTTGCCGTGCAGCGGTATTGGCAAGGCCTATGGGGCTCTGGCGCGGGAGATCGCCTATGAACTGGCAGAGCGGGTTCGGCCGGGTGTGGCCGCCTTGACATGCCTTCCGCTTCTGGTAATTAATGATCCGGAAGCCAGGCAGTTGGTTGTTGAAAACCCGGTGATCACCATTGATGGTTGTCCCAGGGAGTGTGCGAAAAAAAGTTTGGAAGCGCTTGGGGAAAAAGCAGCCGAGGCATGCCAGGCTATAAAATTTTTCACGGCGCATCGGGACCTCAAGCCGGAAGGGTTGGCACAATTGAATGCTGCCGGCCAAAAGCTGGCCGCAGTGGCGGCGGATGAATTGGCTGCAACTGTAGATCGACTGGCCGCGGAAGGAGATACATGATTGATATCCAAATCACAAAGGTTGGAATTGTTTCCTGCAGCGGTGAGGGCATACCCCAGGGAACGTTATGCCGCTTGTCCTGCCGCAAGGTTCTCGATGAACTCAAGCCCGGTGAAACAGTAACCATTTGTTTGCCGTTGTTTATCGCAGGGGGTGAGGAGGAACGAGCCTTTGCCTCCCGATACCCCACTATTACAGTGGATGGCTGTGAGAAATTATGTGCTGCGAAGGCCACTGAAAAGCTTTCCGGTAAGCCCAGTAGATCGATACTCATTCCCGAGGTTTTAAAGAAGCGCGGCATTGCTCCACCTATCAAACTGAGAAATTTCGGGCCGGAGGAAGCGCCTGCTGTTCAAGCGGTGGCAGAAGCGATTGCCAAGGCAGTAGACGCGGTTCTGGAAGAATGAGATAAGATTGCCTTTCATAGAAAGGAGCAAACATGGCGGTTTATAAAAACAAGGTTGCATGGCGAGGCGGCCATGAGGGATACACCTGGTGCCAAAACGGTGTTGAGATGAAGTTTTCAGCTCCACCGGATCTTCATGGCATGCCCAATGTGCTTACGCCTGAGGATGCTTTTGTCGCCTCATCCAACACCTGTTATCTGATGATGGTTATCTGGGCTGCGGAGCGCTTCAAGTTGAACCCAGTTTCTCTGGAATGCGAAGCTGAAGGCGAGGTGGAGGAATTTATTGATCGGACTTCGTGGTTTAAGAAGATGACCCTGTATCCCAAAATTGTGGTCAAAGGCAAGTCCAAGGAACTCGTCCAGCGGGCATTGGATATGGCCCTGAAATACTCCACCATCAACCAATCCCTTAAGTCTGAGATTATCATCAAACCAGACATTGTTATCCAACCGTGAACATTCATCACGAAAACAGATGATGGCGCTCTTCCGGGAGATGGCGTGATGTCACTGTCAGCGCCCCGATGGTTGCTCACCGAAATCCGTCGGACCAAAGTTGCTAGCAAGGCTGAACAAGTGAAACAGACCAGCAGTGTGTTATCACGCTTTAACTTGCATACGGTATGCAGCAGCGCCCGTTGTCCAAACCTTAGAGAATGCTTTTCTCACCATACAGCCACTTTCATGATATTAGGGGATATCTGCACACGTGGCTGTACTTTTTGTGCCGTAACACGCGGGCAACCTCAATTACCTGATCATGACGAGCCGGAACGACTTGCTCAAGCGGTGAATGCATTGGGTCTCCGCCACGTTGTCATTACCTCTCCAACCAGGGACGATCTTGCAGACGGCGGTGCACATCACTATGCCCGGGTAACAGAAACCTTGCGGGAATGCTGTCGTGGAGTCACGGTAGAATTGTTGGTGCCGGATTTTAAAGGCTCAACTGAGGCGCTAGCTTCGATACTGGCCTCTCGGCCGGATATTTTTGCGCACAATCTGGAAACGGTCCCCCGGCTTTATCCAGAGATACGGAAGGGTGCCACTTACCTGCTATCTCTTGAAATTATTCGCAAAGCCAGAGAAATATTTCCCGGAATCATCACCAAATCCGGGATAATGCTTGGATTGGGAGAAACAGGTGAAGAAGTTGAGGCTGTACTGGGAGATCTTCGACAGGTGGGCTGTACTATGCTTACACTTGGTCAATACCTGGCCCCATCAATCCACCATTTCCCGGTGGCTCGTTACGTTGAACCTAAGGAGTTTGAGCTCTGGCGGCAAAAAGCTTTAAATGCAGGCTTTGAAAGTGTAGCGGCAGGACCATTGGTGAGAAGTTCATACCGCGCAAGCCACTTTTTTAATTGTATGTGATTGGCGGGTGATAAATTTCATCAAGGTGATTATTAGTTTGTATCATTTATCTGCTTTGCAACATGTAATCGGTGTATGGAGGAAGATTTTAGCAAAGGATTTAAAGGAATAATTATATGGATGTTTCGTTAAAACACAAAAAATTCTCTGCCATTGTTGGTTATTTAAAAAAAATCTATTATGAACCCAAAAAACAGGAGATAGAAAAAAGAAATTTTGTGAAAATTAGAATTTTTGACCTGCCTGCCATTGCATTAGGCTGCAATCCAATAACCTGCGGGCCCGGCTATGCTTCGGTTCAGATGATGGTTAATGAGATTAAATCTACTTTGGAAAAATTATATCCGGGCAGGACATCCACAGAATATGTTAATCTGCTTTGGGTGCCACAGGAAAAAGAATCAAAATTCGGGCAACTGCTGGTCACTAAGAAACTGCCTTCACCGATTGTCGTTATTGAAGAAGAAGTTAAACGCGCCGGGAGCATTCAAATAGAAGACATTGCCGGTGAAGTCGGTAAAATGCTTATTTAATCTCAGTCGGTTAGCCTCCGCCACCGCCTTTAATACCTTAACCAGTTCTCTCATAGACACCCCTTTAAGCAAATTACCATTTAGCAATATTGCTAAATGGTAATTTATTATAAGCCGGCTGTCAAGCTGATATTTTAATCATGGTGAAGACAAACAATTACTGCTACAGCGATCAGCCACGGATATCCTTTTTTATCTTCCTAAAGACCGTTAAGAATTGCACTCCCAACGATTTGTCAAATTCCTTCAACCACTTTTCAATATAAACTGAATCATACCCCTGATTCTTAATGAAAATAGATTTTACATCCTCAAGGTCTCGCGCCCTTCCGGCGATTATTTTATGGATGGCCACATCTTCAAGAGAAGCAAATCTAACCATCGATCTGCCCAATTTAATATTCTTCGCTCGTTCGATGGCTTGCCTTTCATAAGGAGAGAAGGAAAAGATAAAATCAACCCGAATTCCACTCTTTTTATCTATAACAGGCAGCACCATATTCCGCTCCACGAAATCTTTTTCCTGCTTAACAAGACTTTTGAGGCCAATGATCGAAACGATTTTTTTAACTTTATTCAACCCGTCCGCGCTAATCCCCAATGTGATGTCAATATCCCTGGTCAGTCTGGGCTCTCCATAGAGAAGAACAGCCTGGCCACCTATCACCATGTAGGGAATTGACGCTTGCTTGAACTGCAGAGCTATCTTGCGAAGCAATTGCTCAAACACTGTTAATGACCTTTGCTATTTTTAGATCAACTTCTATTCCATCAAGAGGATTTTTTAACGGCATGGCACCAAGAGTCACCGCCTCTTTATAAAGAGCCTCTATGATATGAAAATTCCTTGTCATATCCACTTTTTCTTTTCTCAAAAAATCACGCTCAAACTTCAAGAGCTCATTTCGGCGGTGCGGCATTCTGCTTCTGACCCTGTTATTGGTTGTGGCTTTATTGCGGATCATTGCATCGTTGCTCCCAATTTGCTCACATAACCCGGAACTTGCATTAACTGTTCACCTGTTTTGTGATGCTTACTTGCCGGCACCATTATTCTAACAGTTTTTATTATCAGTGGCAAAAGAATTAACGCTTCGGACGTGGTGAGCGGAAGTCACCACAGCCTGAGCACATGTAACCATGCCAATTACCGGCATTTTAGTAAGCGTTTTATCGCATTTTTGTAATTGACATAAAATTCCTTTCGCATTATGGTAGCCGCAGTCACAGTGAAAATATATGTATAAGTGCATGCATGTGCGATGCATTCGCGGCTTTAAGGCGTGCCTACTACGGGCTATAAACACATGCCGCAATAACAAGCCGGCAATCGGCATCTGCTCGGTTTTCAAACGCAAGAATCTTTTTTAATTAACTGTCCATATGAAAGCTCCTAAAGTATCGCTTGATGTATGGCGGCCTCTCTATGAGGCCGCGCTCGAATATAGAGATTTAATGCCCTGGCGTTTTCTCTATGATGATCAACTGTTCGCGGTGAAGGATCCCTTAACCGGGCAGACCGGTTACTGCTGCGTGCTCGGGACGCTGGGAGAAGTTATAGCCCTGTGTGTGTACCGGGGAAGTAAAGGGCTGGAATTCTACCAGCGCATTCAATCCGGCATGATTGGACCGGGGGATGATGAGATAATTGCCGGGCAGAATGCCATCCTTGCCGAATTCGCCGATCGGCGGGAGCTGGAAAAAGAAGATCTCTCCATTCTCAAATCGCTGAATCTTAACATACGAGGACGCAAACAATATCCCCGGTTCAGAAGTTACCTGCCCGGTTACAGCCAGTGGTTTTTAAATGAAACGGAGGTCAGCTTTCTCACCCTTGCCCTTACAGCTGCCTGTCATTTTGCCGCAGATTACCTTAAAGATCAGTCCATTCTGCACAGCGATAAACATGATCACTATCTTACCTATATGCCGCAACGAGGAGAAAACGGCACCCTTTTCTGGTTAAAGGAATGGCTAAGACCGGAGCCTGTACCCGACCCCGCAACCGCCCGGTTACCATGTAATGAAATCCGGCTTCAAAAAATAAAACAAATGAACCTCAAGCCGGATACTGCATGGGAAGCAGACGGCTTTCTCATGCCCGGCATAATACAGGATCGGGATCGCCCGTACTTTGCCCGAATACTTGCGGTCGCGCATCATGAGTCAGGGTTTATCCTCTCCACCAACCTGACACCGTATGCCGCTGATCCATATCCGCCGTTAACCGAGCAGATTGTATCAGTCATCGAAACACACAAACTCTTGCCATCTGAAATCATACTTGCCGGCAAGCATGCTTACGAAGCGGTACAACCCCTTGCACAGTTCCTGGGTTTAAAAATAAAGCTCTCGAAAAATTTAAAAGCAATAAGGCGTTTCAAAACCGGGCTTCATCAACAGTCAGCAATGGGATTTCCCGACCCGCCCGAGTGATTATAGACACACCCTTTCCGTGTTCAATCAACTCAATCCCCGGCTTTCCTTTTGCGCTCATTCATGATATGATGTTTTAGTACGAAAGTAAGGTCTTCGTTGTAGGGGCAACCGGCCGGTTGCCTCTACATCCGGATAAGATTGATTCGAAAATAGATTGTGGACACCCCCTCACCCTAACCCTCTCCCACCAGAGACTGTGTCATAATGAAAGAGATGCTATGTTTGTCATTCTGAACGAAGTGAAGAATCTAATAAACTTAATGAGTTTGAAAACAGAGATTCTTCGGCTGATGCCTCAGAATGACATTATGACACAGTCTCCCAGGGGAGAGGATACCATTCATCCCCACAGCAGAGTTGTGGGATATTCTGGCAGACTTCGTCAAAGGCTTACTGGGTCATCTTAACAGGGGAGATACAACACAATGTTAGGCAATACCTTCGGAAGATTGTTCAGGATCACCACCGTGGGCGAGAGCTACGGCATCGGCAAGGGGAGCGGACTGGCGGTCATCGTTGACGGAGTGCCACCCGGACTCAAGTTATCCGATCAGATCATTCAGGAGGAGATGGATAAGCGCAGGCCGGGGATTGGACCGCTCAACTCGCCGCGGCAGGAAACCGATCAGTGCCACATTTTTGCAGGGCTGGGCCAGGAAGGAATGACCACCGGGGCGCCGGTCGGCATAATCATTTACAACGTTGACACCCAGCAGATTCACATTGATCAGTACCGGGAGTACAAGGATCTCTGCCGCCCCGGTCATGCCACCTACTGCTTTTACAAGAAATATGGCGAGTACCAGGACTGGTGCGGGGCCGGCCGCTCCTCGGGGAGGGAAACCGTGGGCAGGGTCGCAGGCGGCGCGGTAGCAAAAACTATTCTTGCCCGGGAAGGTATCGACCTCATTGCCTACACCTCGGAGTGCATGGGCATCAAGGCCAAAGCGATGACCTTCGAGGAGGCGAAAAAGAATTATCGCAAAAACGAAATCAACTGTCCGGACCTGGAAACGGCGGAGAAAATGACCCAGCGGGTCCTCCAAATCAAGGACGAGGGTGACACCGCGGGGGGCATTATCACCCTCCGTATCAATGGCGCGCCCGCGGGCCTGGGAGAACCGGTTTTTGACAAGCTGAGCGCGCTGCTCGGCCACGCGCTGTTTTCCATCGGCGCGGTCAAGGGGGTTGAATTTGGCGCAGGATTCAGGGTGGGAGAGATGAAGGGATCGGAGAACAATGATCAGTTTACCACGGTGGACGGCAAAATCACCTTCAAGACCAATAACGCCGGAGGGCTGCTGGGCGGCATCAGCACCGGTGAGGAGATTGTGGTCAGAGTCGCGGTGAAGCCGACGCCGACCATCAGCCTGAAGCAGGACAGCGTCAATGTGCAGAAAATGGAGATAGAAGAGCTGAGCCCCATCACCCGGCGCGATCCGACCCTGGTGGGAAGGCACTACGCGGTAATAGAGGCCATGGCCGCCATAACCATCGTTGATGCCCTGATGATGGCGCGGGGATATGACCATGTCTGCAGGTCTGAAAACAGATGGAGGGAACTCTAAACGCCGGCCCCGGCGGGCCGGCCAATCATACTCATACGGTTGAGATCAAGCGGCTGGCCCTGCACGGAGACGGGGTGGGACCTATCGTTTCCGGGGGGGACCTGCAGGGCAAGGTCGCCTTTGTCCCCTACACCCTGCCCGGCGAAACCATTCTGGCGCGGCCGGTTGAGGAGAAAAAAACCTACCTTCGCTGCATCCCTCTTAAAGTGCTGGAAAGCGCGCCCCACCGCATCATACCCGCCTGCCCCTATCACTTCGCATATCAGAAGACCGGCCTCTGGTGCGGCGGATGCAACTGGCAGCACATGCCGCCCGAGAGACAGCGGGAAGCTAAAAAGGACCTGCTGCGCGAGACGATTCAGCGCCTGGGACGGATGCCGGAGTTCCCGGACATCAATTTCCTTCACACAGAAGAGAGCCGGCGTTATCGCAATAACGCGCAATTTGTCTTCGGAGGTCAATCGGCGGAACCGGTTGCGGGATATTTCGCGCCCGGGAGCCACGATGTTGTCCCCATCGAGGACTGCCTGATTCAATCCCCCATCGCGCTCCGCATCCTCGGCGCGGTCAGGCGAATCCTTCCGGAGCTTGCTCTGCAACCCTATGATAGGAAGTCCGGCCGGGGATGGCTGAAGCATCTTCTCGTCCGCGTCAACGAGGCGGATGAAGCGCTTATCACCTTTATTACAGCCGATGACAGTTTCCCGCGCCGGGAGCAACTCATCGGGAGGATGACAGAGGGGTGCCCGGAGATACGGGGCATATTTCAGAACGTCCAGCCCAGACCGACAAGCATCGTCACCGGCCGGAGGTGGCTGCACCTGTGGGGCGCCCGGAGGCTTCAGGAAGTGATCTGCGGCCTCAACCTTGCAACGTCACCCGGGTCCTTTTTGCAAGTCAATACCGGGGCGGCACGGCTGCTCTACGAGAGGGCGCTGCAGGAGGCGCAGCTTGAAGCAGATATGACGGTCCTCGATCTCTACTGCGGGGCCGGTGTCCTGGCGCTTCTTGCAGGTGTTACAGCGGCTGAGGCAATAGGCGTCGATGAGCTCGATTCTGCCATTGAGGATGCGAGGGAAAACGCCCGTGCAAACGGGATTGAGGGAGTGACGTTCCATGCGCTGACTGTGGAGCGGTTCCTGCGCCGGGCATGCGCTCAAAAAATGCTGCCGGCAGACAGTCTGGTTGTCTTTGTCGATCCGCCGCGGGCGGGCTGTCAGCCTCATGTCATCCGGGGACTCCTGGAACTGGCACCCCTCAGAATCATTTACCTGTCCTGCAACCCGGCCACGCTGGCCCGCGACCTTGAGGCGCTGAGCGGGCAATACAACCTCGCCTCGCTCACCGCAATAGACCTCTTCCCTCAAACCTCCCACATCGAAACTATTGCACGCCTGGAAAGAAAGGCGACCCAGTAAATGCCGCCGTTTGTCTTACCTGATGAAGAGGTTCTTGGTGGAAAAATCGGGATCGCTGGTCACATTAATGCCCAGCCGCCTCAAGCCCGCCTCATCACCGGGGGTGGGAATGTGGGTCATGTGCATTTCACAGTCCTTGAGGTCCTTGAGCTTTTCAATGGCCAGCTGCGCCGCGGGATTGGACATGGCGCTGATGCTCAGGGTGATCAGCGTTTCCTCCAGGTCCAGGCTCGGGCTTTTTGTGCCCAGCGTGGTGGTCTTGAAATTGCAGATTGACTCGGTGATGTTCTGGGGAAGCAGATGTATCTTCTGGGGGATTTCCGCCAGGTGCTTTATGGCGTTGATCACCAGGCTTGACGCCGCGTGCAGCAGATAGGAGTTGCTGCCCGTGACCATGTCACCGTCGGCCAGCTCGATGGCGGCGCCGCAGAAAATACCCTCGTTGCCCTTGTTTCCGTTTTGGGCATCAGACGCGGCCTGGCGGGCCAGGGCAACAACCTTTCTGTCATCCGTTTTAACATCAAGCTCATTCATCAGCAGCTCAACCCGCTGCGCCGTTTCCCTGTCCATGAGTCCCATGGCGTACTCGCAGTTGTAGCGGAAAAATCTGCGTATCAGCTCCTGCCTGGCGGCGTACTGGACCACCTCGTCGTCACTAATTGCCGATCCCACCTTGTTCACCCCCATGTCGGTGGGAGACAGGTACACCGACGTGGTGCCGGAAATCTTCTTGAGAATACTTTTCAGCACCGGGAAGACCTCAATATCCCGGTTGTAATTGACGGCGGTTTTCCCGTGGTGCTCCAGATGGAAGGGATCGATCTGGTTGCAGTCCATGATGTCCGCGGTGGCCGCCTCATAGGCGACATTGACGGGATGCTTGAGCGGAAGGTTCCACACCGGGAATGTCTCCAGTTTCGCGTAGCCGGCATTCACGCCCCGTTTGTGTTCATGGTAGAGCTGGGAAAGGCAGGTGGCCAGCTTGCCGCTTCCCGGCCCGGGACCGGTGACGACCACCAGCGGCTTTTGTGTCCGGATGTAGTGATTGGCCCCGTAGCCCTCATCGCTCACAATGGTGTCGATGTCCGTGGGATATCCCTTGGTAAACTTGTGCACATAGACGGTAACGCCCCTTCGTTCCAGCTTGTTTCTGAATATTTTTGCCGCCGGCTGATCGTCAAAGCGGGTTATGACCACGGCGGCGATATCGACCCCCCATTCATTCAAGTCGTCTATGAGCTTGAGCGTGTCCGCGTCATAGGTGATGCCGAAATCAGCACGCACTTTTTTCCGCTCAATGTCCCCGGCGTAAATGCAGAGGATGATGTCGGCCCGGTCCTTGAGCTTCTGCAAAAGCTCCATTTTCACGTTGGGCTTAAACCCCGGCAGCACCCGGGCCGCGTGGTAATCAAACAGCAGCTTGCCTCCGAACTCCAGGTAGAGCTTGTTGTCAAACATCCTTACCCGCTCCAGGATGGCGGCGGTCTGCTCACGAAGATAGAGCTCATTGTCAAATCCGGCTTTTCGTATCACCAGTCATCTCCCTTAAAAAAGCGCGTCTGCGATCGTGCGCGCTGGCAGGCTGTTGAAGTGTTTTTCACAAGCTTTTCAAAGGCTCAAGGGGGAGGGGCTTTTGAGCCATAAATCAGATGGATGTTTTTCAACAGCCGCTAGGTATGATCATCCCGCTTCAGTCTCACTTCTATGGGCTTGAGACTGTCGATGTGCAGGTCGCGCTGGGGATAGGCAATGATAATCCCTTCCTGGCGGAACAGCTCGTCAACGCGGAAGCGGATCTCGCTCTCAACCCTTCTGATGCTTGATTGAGACTTGCCCGTGCGCACCAGGCTGACCCATATGAGCAGCACGAATATCAGGGCGCTGTCTCCGAAGTCTTCAAAAAACACCTGCGGCTCCGGATAGCGCTCGACCAGCCGCTGCTCGTCGGCAGCCTGCAGCAGCAACTGCTCCACCTGCCGGACGGGAGATCCGTACATCACCCCGACCGTTACCGTCCGCCTCACGATATCATCGGTCAGGCTCCAGTTAATGATCTTGTTCTGCAGTATGGCGCTGTTGGGAACGACCAGCCGCAGGTTATCAAAGGTTTTGATCCTGGTGCTCCGCGCTCCCACCCATTCAACCGTGCCGCTCACCTGTTCCACCTCGACGATGTCACCGATCTTTATCGGGCGCTCGAGCATCAGGATCAGGCCGCTCAAAAAGTTGTTGACGATGGTCTGGCTGCCGAAACCGACGCCGATGGCCAGTGCGCCTCCCACCACGGTAAAGAAGGTAAGCGGTATCCGCACCAGGTTGAGCACAAAGAGCAGCAGCAGGACCAGGAGCAGGTAGTGTACGATCTGCTGCCAGGCAAAGACCGCCGCTTCATCAACGGCAAACCGCTGCTTGAGTTGTTTCCCCATCTGCAGGGTAAGCAGCTTTGACAGGAAGTAGCCGATAATAAGAAGCAGGACGGCGGTAATGATTTTCCCCACCGTGATGGGATGATCATCAACCGAGGTCAGCTCATACCGCCAGACGCGGGAAATGACCACGCCATACCGGTCTATTCTTTGCCTCAGGCTTATCCGCGACTCCCTGGATTGAATGTCGGCAAGCAGTCTTTTGTATTCCCACTCCATCTTGCGGACGGCTTCAAGGAATTCCCTCGAGAAACCTTCCCGCTCTTTCAGGGCCCGGATCTGTTCCTCCAGATACAGGCTTGTTTTTGAAGCCCTGTCAGCCGATGCCAGGGCTTCATTTCTGACAATGATCTCATTGAGGCACCCGGTCTGAACCCCGCTCGCCTTCTGCCGACCCTCCTCCAATTGTTTCAGTCCCTGGCTGATCTCCTTTTTCCATGCCGGGATGTCCGCCAGGGGCGTATTGTGAAAAAGCTCATAGCGGTACTGCCAGATCTTCTTCAAATCATTGCGAAAAGTAATCAGCTGGCCCACTACAATCACCTGGGCATTGCCGGCATCATACCAGAGCCTGAGATTCTCAATTTCCTTGTCACGCACCTGCGCATCAGCCGGGGACTGGTCCTCCCCGGCAGGCTGCTTGGCAGCTTTCTGCCACCTCAGTTCCGCCCGCCCCTTTTTGTCCTTGGCCTGCTCCAGGCGGCTTCTCAATGCGGCTATTTCCTTATCAATGACCGACAGTTGTGCATCAAGCTCCTCGCGGGTAAAGCGCACGCGCCCCTGGAGCGCACCTATCTGGGACCGCTGGCGGGCAATCTTGAGCTGATGGATGGTATGCTCAATCCGTTCATTGTCCATGAACAGCTTCCGCAGCTCCAGTTCCTCCTCAGCCAGCCGCCGGGACCACTGGGCAACCATGACGGCGGGAGAACGCAGGGGATCCTCATTGCGCTTCTCATGATCCTCCCGGATACGGCGAAAATCCTGTTCCTTCTCCTTCAATTTATCACGCGCTGTCAGGTATGCTTCATCGGCCGTCTTCAGCTCCTCATCAAAAGATCCGGCCTGTTCTTCCAGCAGGAAGAGCCTGTTCCCCAGTTCATCGAGATACGAGAAGGGATAATAACCCTTCTCAACCTTCGATGTGTCCGGTCCTTGAACAGTCTCGTTTTTAACCTTCTCAAGCGTTTGGGAGAGTTCCGGTGATCTCTTGATTTGCACAAGCTGCTGCTCATAGACAATGTCAATTTTTTGCAGCTGGTCAAGGAGCTCCGTGTAGAATCTCCGCTCTTCATCTCCTGACGACCCGGCAAGCAATGCCTCGGCCTTTTTCATCTCCTCCTGAAGGAGGGCCTTGTCGTCCAAAATCGTCTTTTGCAGTGCTTCAGGCGAGGCGATGGCGGCATTGTCGGGCGGCTGTGAACAGCATACGCCACGCAAAAAAAGCAGCGATGCAATGACGAGCAGACCGAGTGACCATGAGCGGATGATTTGTAGCACCTTCATGCTTTTTCCTTATGAGGCAATAAGTTGCAACGCTTCCTTGACGGACATCCCCTGATGCACGATGGCGCAGGCGGCCTTCACCAGCATGGTGGGGTTCTCATGCTGGAAGGCGTTTCTCCCCATGGAGATGCCCGCCGCGCCGGCTTTCATCGCCCCCTCGATCATTTCCAGCGTTTCCCGGTCAGTGGTCTTTGAACCTCCGGCGATGACCACCGGCACCAGGCTGCCTTCCACCACCTCCCGGAAGCTTTCCGCGCTGCCCGTGTAGGGACACTTTACAATGTCCGCGCCCAGCTCGCCGCCGACGCGGGCCGCGTGCTTAACCAGATCCACGTCCCGCTCCCGCGCCTCATCGATTTGAGATCCCCGCGGGTACATCATGGCCAGCAGCGGCATGCCCCATTCCATGCATTCAATGGCCACCCGCCCCAGGTCTTCAAGCATCTTGTCTTCGTCATCGGCACCGATGTTGATGTGAACCGAAACCCCGTCGGCGCCCAGCTTGACCGCCCGCTGCACGGTGTTGACCAGCACCTTGTGGGTGGGGTCGGGAGCGAGGGAGGTGGAGGCGGACAGATGGAGCATCAGTCCGATGTCCTTTCCCGCACCCCGGTGGCCGTGCAGGGGAAGCCCCAGGTGGCCGATGACCGCGTTGGCGCCGCCCTCGGCAATCATGTCAACCGTCCTGCCCATGGAGATCAGCCCTTTTATGGGCCCGACCGTCACACCGTGGTCCAGCGGCACAATCACCGTCTTCCTGGTATTGCGATCCAAAATTCTCTCCATTCTGATCAGTTTGCCCATCATAGTTGGTTACCTCCTCCCATAAAATCTTACATAATATGTTTAATTGATTTTACAATTGCATCTTTATTGGGAAGGTACATGCTTTCCAGGCACGGGCTGCCCGGTATTGGAATCATGGGTGCTCCCACGCGCTGTACCGGTGCCTTAAGCATGGTGAAGTGATTCTCACAAATCATGGCTGCTATCTCGGCACCCACCCCTCCCCGCAGCCGTCCTTCCTCAGCAACGACCATTCGACCGGTCTTTTCAAGCGAGGAAACCAGGGCAACTGTATCGAGGGGCACGATGGTCCGCAGATCGATGACTTCGCACTCCATGCCTTCCCGCGCAAGTTCCTGCGCAGCAGCAAGCGCTTCTCCAACCATACACCCGAGGGCGGCAACCGTTACATCCTTTCCTTCCCTGCGCACCGCGGCCTGACCGAAGGGAATGGCATACTCCTCTTCGGGGACCTCACCTCTCTCACCCTTCCATAACAGTTTCTTGTGTTCAAAGAATATCACGGGATCATCACTGCGTATGGCTGAGGTGAGAAGCCCTTTTGCATCATAGGGAGTAGAGGGCTCAATCAGAATCAAACCGGGCACCTGAAGAAACATTGATTCCAGACACTGCGAGTGGCCGAAGCCCAATCCGAATCCTCCACCCACCGTTGTCCTGATGGTCACCGGCAGCGGATATTGCCCTCCGGTGACGTATCGCCACTGTGCCAGATTGTTGCAGATCTGATCCATGGCCAGCAGGGCAAAGTCGCAGAGCAGCAATTCCAGAACCGGGCGCAGTCCGTTCATGGCGGCACCGATGGCAACGCCGGTAATGGCGTTCTCCGCCACCGGGGTGTTGATGATCCGTGCTGTGCCAAACTCGTCAACCAGCCCCGCGGTCTGGCCCATGAGACTGAGCTGTACATCTTCACCCAGCAGTATCACGCATGGATCACGGCGCATTTCCTCTGCCAGTGCTTCCGTGATCGCTTCCCGAAAACTGAGCTCACGCGTCATGATACTGCTCCGTCCCCGGCATATACATCGGCAAAAAGATCACCCTGCGTCGGGTTCGGACCGGCCATAGCCTCGTCAACTGCCGCGGCCACCTGGCGGTGAACGTCCTCCCGCAACTTTTTCTCTTCATCCGCGGTTAAGAAATTCCTCTCCAGCATGGTGCGCCGGCACAGCTCGATGGGATCCCGTTTGCCCCACTCCTTCAGGTCATCCGGGTTGACGTACCCGCCGCGATCCCCTGAATAGTGGAGCGCCATGCGAAAGGTTTTATATTCGACCAGATACGGCCCCTTGCCGCTGCGGGCATGCTCTACCGCACGGAGCGACGCGTCATAGGTGACTTCAACATCCTGACCGTCCACGATCTCGTAGGGAATGCCATATCCCGCCGCCCGGGGCGCCACGTCCTTTGTTGGATACACCTCATCCATGGCTGAAAACTGGCAGAATTGATTGGTGCATACCGCAAATACCAAAGGCAGCTTCCAGAGCGCAGCCATACACATCGAGGGATGCGCATCGCCCTGATTAAAGGTACCCTCGCCGGCCAGGCAGAGGGTCACCTGTCCGGTCTTGCGTATCGCGGCCGCGAGAGCGGCTCCCACGGCCATGGAGAAATCGGAGCCCAGGCAGGGAACCAGGCCCGGGATGTTGTTTTTTTTATCTGCAAGGTGCAATCCCCCCTTACCCTTGCAGGGGGAGTTCCGCTTGCCCAGGTACTCCAGCCAGATATCCTTCGGGTTCATTCCCTTGCCGATAAACTCACCCACCCCCCGGTGGGTGCCGAAGAGAATATCCTCCCGGCGCAACGGCGCGGTCACGCCAATGGCAACCGCTTCCTGCCCGGTGCCGAAATGGCCCATGAGGGAAATGGTTCCTTCCTGAAGCAGCCGGGCGTGGGTCTCCTCCATGGCGCGCACCACCATCATCTTCCGGTACAGTTCAAAGAGCCGCTGTTTCTCTAAAGACATCATCCATCCTTAACCGGAGAATCCTTCTTAAATTCCACGAATGCCATGTTGACGCCCAGGGTGTCCTCCTCCTCCGCGAACAGCTCCCTAAAATCGGTGATGCCCCAGGAGGGAATCTTTTTTATCTCAATGGTATCATAAATGCGCACCCCTGCTTTTTTCGCGTCTTCGGCGGCTTCCGCGGTATCCTCCACCTTGAAAACCAGGGCGTGGACCGCGGCATCCACGTGTTCAACCCTCTTCGCTATCGCCTTGGGGTCGGGGGGGCGCACGTCCTTCAGCGGATGGACAGGCTGTATCAGCTCAATGCGCAAAGGGAACTGCTGCGGCGGCAGCGCACCAACGCCGAACCGCACACCGCCGGATTCCACCATGGGGCCGGTCACCTCTTCAAAGGAAATACCCAGCAGGCGGGAGAAGAATGCTGCTGCCTTATCCAGATCCTTAACCGCGACCACCACCCGGTCAACACCTTCAATCTTCATGGTACGCTCCTTGTCCTTTGGATGCTTGATTTTCCAAACCCATTATCATCAGGCAGTGAAGCCGCCGTCGTGCACAAAGGTCGCGCCGGTAACATAACTTGAGGCATCCGAGGCCAGATACACCGCCAGACCCTGTATCTCGCTTGGGTTCCCCAGCCGGCCCATGGGAATATACCGGGCAAGCCGCTCATTAACCTTGGCCATCTCCTCCCGGGGAACGGCAAGCGGCCAGGTGAGATGCGCCCCCGGCGCGATGGCATTGATGCGAATGCCGTCCCCGGCATAGGCAACCGCCGCGTGCTTTGTCAGCCCGATAACGCCGTGCTTGGCCACCCCGTAAGGGGCCGCGTTTGCAAGAGATGCCTCCTCGGATCCGGCCATCAGCCCCGCAACCGACGCGGTGTTGATAATGGCCCCCTTCTTCTGCCTGAGCATCGCCGGCAGCACCGCCCGCATCACCAGGAACATGCCCCGCAGGCTCACATCCATGACCCTGTCCCAATCGGCGATGGCCAGCTCGTGAATCTTGAGCGGAGGATTGGGAATGCCGGCATTGTTAAAAAGGATGTCGATGGTATTGAAGGCCTTTAGTGTCTCATTGACCATGCGCTCAACCTGGTCGGGCTGCGATACGTCACCCGCAACCGCAATGGCCCGCCGGCCATATTTCCCCAGCAGGGCCACCGTTTCCCGGGCACTCTTCAGATCGATATCATTGCAGGCAACATCGGCGCCAAACCGGGCCATGGCCTCGCAGAACTCGCGTCCCAGGCCGCGTCCGCCGGCGGTGACCAGCGCCGTCCTTCCGGAAAGATCAAACATGCTTTTTTCAGTCATCTCTACCTCCTTACTTCACGATTGCTCACGACATCTGCCCTGAACAAATTGACGGCAATAAATTTATGTACCCCTCACCCCATCCCTCTCCCCAAAGGGGCGAGGGAGTATATAATGATTCTCCCATCCTGTTAAACCGGCAGCAAAACTTTTGATTTCCTCTCCCCACGGAGACTGTGTCACCATTCACTCAATTGTCATTTCGAGGGAATCCGAGAA
This sequence comes from uncultured delta proteobacterium, assembly GCA_963793865.1. Classification (GTDB taxonomy): domain Bacteria; phylum Desulfobacterota; class WTBG01; order WTBG01; family WTBG01; genus CAZWCD01. The sequence goes on along the minus strand of CAWCBP010000001.1, from coordinate 287,702 downwards.
ATCTTCTAAAGTACAATCAAGGCTAAAAACGTTCCCTCTACCCTCCGGGGAGAGGGTTAGGGGAGGGGGCATCTTAATGTCTGGTCAGAAACTCCTTGACGATGGCGTTGAACTCCTCGGGCTTGTCCCAGAAGAGCACGTGATCCGATCCTTCAACCTCTCTCATCTCAGCCCGCTGCATGGCGGCGGTCATCTTCAGGATCATTTCGTGATCGAGCAGCGTGCTCTCCCCTCCCCGCAGCAGCAGGGTCTCGCATCGCACCATCGACAGGAAATACCACCAGTTTACCTCCGGCGCGCCTCCCTGCAGCAGCGACCTGCTGTCCCTGATGAATGCCCGGTAGAATGTCTTTTCCATCTCCACATCGTGCTTCCAGGCGATCCTGCCGTCGGGAAGGGTCCTGGTGGCATAGGATGCGAAACCGCGCACCTTTTCTTCCGTTGCCAGCGGGTCACGGGTCATGCGCATCAGCTCAAAAAATTCCTCAAAGGAGCTGAAGTGAGACCTCACCCCCTGCAGGATAAGCGGCCATCTGCACATCCACTCAGCGTTAAATTCGGGCGGCACATCCGAGACAATCAGCTTTTTAACCCGCTCGGGATGGGTTGCGGCGTAGTAGATGCCGTTGAGCCCGCCCATGGAGGATCCCAGCACCGACAGCTCCTTAATGGCGAGCGCGTCAAGGAAAAGGGCAATTTCAACGGCAAAGTCCTGAAAGGTGTAGCGGCTCACCTCCGCCCACTGGCTGTCACCGTGGCCGCGGTTGGTAAGCGCGATACAGCGGAACGTGTCCTGAAGAAAGCCGGCGGTGTACACCCAGTCAAAGGCGCAGCCGCTCAGACCGTGTAAAAAGAGCAGCACCGGCTTCCCGGGGTCGCCCCACTCAAGGTAGTGCAGCTTCAGATTGTCGATGGTGATGAAGCGCGAATCAGGAACACCGGGGTTGGTCATCTTCCTCCCTCCTCAGATTGAATCATGCCGGTTGCGTGTGTTGAGGCTACTTGATGAGCGATATCAGCGGTGACCCTCCTCCCACCAGGAGCCGGTCGCCGGTAACATAGCCGGACATCTCCGAAGCAAGGAACAGTGCCGCCCCGGCGATATCATCAGGCGTGCCCATCCGCCCCATGGGTGAGAGCGCTTTCCCCATCTCGGCTAAAAATTCCTCCGGGTCCCTGCCGGGGGGAATGATCCTGCTGAACATCTCCGTACGAATTGCCCCGGGCAGAATGGCATTGACGCAGATGTTAAAAGGCGCCATCTCTAAAGCCAGGTCACGGGTAAAACCCAGGATGCCGGCCTTGGCGGCCGAGTAATGACAGTTGGGCGCGGGCGGGGCAATGGCTGCCATGGAGGATATGTTTATGATCCTGCCATAGCCGTTCTGCCTCATCGAGGGAAGCACCGCCCTGGAGCACAAAAATACGCCCTTGAGGTTGACCGCCAAAACCCTGTCCCATTCTTCTTCGGTTATAGCGGCAATTGAGCGGGGAAGCGGCCCTATGCCGGCGTTATTGACCAGAATATCAATTTTCTTAAATGCCTTGAGTACCTGTTCAACCATGCCCCCGACCCGGGCGCTGTCTGAAACGTCACATTCCACAAAGATTGCCCGTCCGCCCTTCCGTACCATCTCATCCGCAGTTTCCTTTCCCTCTTTTGTTAATACGTCCGCAATAACGACCGAGGACCCTTCATCAGCAAACCTGAGGGCTATCCCCTTCCCGATACCCCGAGCGCCACCCGTAACGATAGCAACCCTTTCTGAAAGCAGCATATTCGTCCCTCCCCGCATGATGATCGCTGAAGACGGTCATGCCATTACGCAAACTGCCGTTCCTTCACCGCGCGCACCGAGATTGATTAAGCGCACGCCTTCTAAAATGCCGAAAGCCCACTTCCTGACGGGGTGAGCTTCCTGGCATGCGATGAATCTTTTCCTGAATAGCACAACCAGCCATGCCACAGTGCTATTTTACGCTACGGAGACTCCGCAGGCTCACCTGGTCACGGCTTATCCAGGTTGCCGGCAATGCATAGTGGTAAAAGAAACTGGTGTGAAGGTCGAGATGGTCCCGGTTGAAGTACCCGGTGGTGAATATTATCCCGAGCTCAGGGTTGAAGCCGTAGAGCATAACCGCGCTTCTGTACAGTCTTCCCTTCTGATCGTAGTTGTAAATCGAGCTGTTGAGCAGCGTCTCCTTATCCTGATAAATAATCCGCTTGCTGTACACGTAGTTGGGGTCGAGCTGATTCAATTCGATCACATACTGGGGCCTTCGCTCATACTTCATGTTCTGGAGCGACTTGTCGCTCTTTTTCATGTACCATGAGCCGTCAACCGTGGGCGATACCGCCAGATACTCCCGCTCGGCAACGATTTTGTACTGGTAGGGATACCGCTTGGGAGACAATTTCTGGGAGAAGGTCTCCGAGTCATCATAGATGACATCCATTCCCCCCACTGCGTCCTGGGTGTCGGTGGCCGACAGACGCCGCACCCGCCGCAACACATTGACATACACATTAAAGTTGTCATAGTGTTCCGGATCCAGATACATGGTGTTGGTTAATACGTTACCGTACTGGTCGCGCGGGGCCAAATAAAGAAGCGAGAACATCCTCTTCTCTCCCGCCTTCTGCGCACGTTCATCATACCAGCCGTTGGGCTCCAGCCATGCGCGGCCATGGAGCCGCAAAAACCACATGGTGGAGGTGCCGACCCGGTCCTCTTTTAAATCCTTGCTGAATCCCATTCCCCGCTGCAGCAAATGGTAGCTTGCGCCGGCTAAATATTTCTTTTCCCAATTATAAACCGCCTGCTGAGCCTTGAATTCTCCCGAGGGCCGGGGAAAGGGCAAGCCGGCAACATAGCTATCATCAATCAGATACCCGTCAGTGCCCTGTTTCACGTTGCCCACATTATCTTTGGTTGCCTTGGCGATGGGCAGGGGATAGTAGTACTGCTTGGTGGGAATGACCTCTATTTCAGGCATGTTCCCCGCATGGGGTCCCTGGCCGGGATTAAACCGGTTATAGGTGTCCTCTTCCATCAGCTGCTTGAAGGGCAGCTTTTCCTTGTCGGTATAACTGTATTTCCCGGGTTTGATCTCCGGGGCGATTTTGCCCACCACATCGGGGGCCTTAAACCCGACCACCTCAGCCCACACCTTCTTCATCTCTTCGGGATCGCTCTTAAGTTTGTCATAAATCGCCGGGGGTATCACCTTCTTCCAGGAAAGTTCCCCGGTTAAATAAGGACTGGGATCGTCATAAAAGGATTTGTATTTTTCCCAGGTGCTGTAATCAATGCCGTATTGCTCTTCAGCACCGGCAGGGGTTATGAAGCTCAGCATGATCAGCGCAACCGCACAACAGATAATCCGGACAGTATTTTCTTTCATGTGTTTTCTCCCTCTCTGCAGTGAAACGCATGTATCGCTCAAGAATCCTAGCTCCACCGGTAGCTGATTTTGAAGTAGATGTAATCCTTGTTCTCGAATACATCAAATCCCTTGGTTTTTTCAATGCCGTTGAAAAACAGCGCCCCTATGGTGTAGCGCCAGTAGTCGGTGTGATCATAGATAACCTGGTATTTGAACATGTTGGCCCGGTTGTTGACGTCACGCAGCCAGAAGAATGAAGGACTGATTTTATTGAGGTAATAGGAGGTGCTGATCATCAAAGACGCCATGTAATTGTCATCCTCCACGCCTGCATAGTCATAGGCATGGGGATAATCCCGGATTTTGCGGTGGTAGAATTGCGGTGATATGGAAAAGAAGTACTTCTCATTTAAGGGCTTTATCCGCACCTTCCAATCCATCCCCACCGCCCAGCGCCATTCGTCCGATTGCTCAAATTTATTGTCCGAGGTGGCGAAGGTGTTGTCAAAAGCATAAAAGGTCTCCAGCCGAAGAACCGGGGCAACGCCGCCCAGAAACGAGGCGTTCATCACGGGAATATCCCGGGTAAAGGTGCCGCCCAAAAACCGCAGCAGGGGATAATAACCGTCGTAGTTCAGATGCAAGAGTGTTTTGCCATCACTCGGCGTCACTCATTCCGGGCAGGCCTTCCGAAACCTCCACCGGTGAATTTTCCCGGCCATAAAAATAGTTGAGTGAGAAAAGCGAGTCCCAGGCCATCGCCTGAAGTCTCACCGCGTATTCATATCCCTCATCGTCAAACTCGGTCGGCTCATCGAGATGCTCGATAGCAGATCCCAGACGGGCATTTCTGCTTACCTCTATGTCCGGAGCCCAGATGCCCGCCTTGTCATTACCAAGCCGGATGCGGCGATCGGAGATGAAATCGGCATTGGGATTAAATATGAACTGAAGGGCCATGTCCTGCAGCCAGGAAACCTGCAGATTAGGAAAGTATTCCGCCCTGATCAGCCAGATGGGGATGATGGTGGTCTCAAACTCCACATCGGCAAGTCCCCGGGCCTGGTCGAGGGGATTAATCTGATCCATGAGACGGAAGCCGTCGGTCTCGCCCCAGGCAACAATCTGCTTGCCCACGCGGAAGAAAAAATCCTCCGGTGTCCAGGTAAAATGCGCTTCTTTCAGCAGCTGCCAGTATTCATCTTCGACAAACAGCTTATCGCGGGATTTGTTGAATTCTCTATCCCTCCACGATTTATCGCTGTGCTTCATTTCATAGATCCAGTCCACGGTAAGAATTCCTGAAAGGTAGACCTTGAAGTTGTCGGACACACTGTAATTCATTTCACCGAAAATATTGGTTATGGCAGAATTGATGTCCTCTTCCGTATCGTAATAATCATCGTGAAGGCTTAGTCCGGCACCCTGGGTTATATACCCATACACATCAATCGGTCTTCCTCCCAGCGAATACTGCCGGGCTAGGGCTGAACCGGACAGCATTAAAACGGCTGCAAGGGCTGCTGCTACTGCAAGATTTCCTGATTTTCCCATATTCATTTCCCCTCCCTCACCTGAAAGAATAGGTTTGGATTCTGAGCGCTCCTCCGGTGAACATGTGTTGGTTGTGCTTTCTCAACCCCCTCTTTTATATTGACACACAGGCAATCCACTCAAAGCACACGCCTGCTCACAAGGTAATGCATCCCTTTTTACACTCTCTTCATGATTGCGTCAACAGAAACAATTAAGAAAACACGGAATCAGGTGTCGATTCGCACTTCGGTGGTTTTGGCCTGCCCGCTGATAAACGCCGGTTTGAAGGTGACCAGCATCAGGGGATGCAGGGTAACGGCCAGAACCAGATTGGTAAGCATGATCACCGCCAGGAAGAACCCCATCTGTGCCTGGAACTTGAGGTCGGATATGAAATACCAGGTGATGATGGGCAGGATCATGGTCATTCCCGTGTAGACAACCGCCTTGCCGGAGGTGCGCACGGCCATCATGATCGTATCCGCATAGCCGTTGCGGTGGGGGAACTCTTCAATGCAGCGGCTGTAAATGTAGATGGCAAAATCAACCCCGACCCCCACCCCCACCGCGGCAATGGGCAGGGTGTTGATGGAAAGGCCGATATTGGCCATGGCCATGTAGGCAAAGGCAAGCAGATTGGCCAGAATGAGGGGCACGGTCAGCATGAGCCCGGCGAGCAGGGAACGGTAGAACAGCGCGCAGAGGATGAAAATGGCAAACAGCACCGTTGAATCGATCAGCAGGTGCGAGCGGGTCATCTCGTCGTTGACCGCCATCTCCATTCCCACTCTCCCCCCCGCCAGCTTGAATTCGCCCCTTTCGGTGGCCATGGGACGGGTCTCGAAAAATTTCCGTGCGGCCTCCTTGATGCGCTGAAGGTTATGCGAGGTGTGATCGGCAAAGAAGAGGGTGAGCTGCGCCCGCTCAAGATCGGTCACATCAATAAAGCGGCCGAGGGTATAAGGGTCAAATTGCTCACGGATGAGCCCGATGATGCCGGTCAGCAAATCCTGGTTGCGCGGCAGCGTGTACCAGATCCTGTCCCCGTCGTGATAGATCAGGTTGTACATCTTGATGATGCTGACAATGGAGCTTGCGGACTTGTAAATATCGGGAAGCTCGGCCTGCATGTGGCGGGCAAACATCTCGAAGGTGGTAAGCACAACCGGGTCATACACCGATTCTTTCTGCCCCTCGTAAAAAAGCATGAAATTTTCGGATGAGGCATCAAAGGTCTTGTCTATCAGCTCCTGGTCCCGGTTGTAGGGATGGTCCGGCCATAGCAGGGGGGAGCCGGGTGTCGGATCCCCGATCTTGCTGTGGCCCGCCATCCATGCGCAAAACATGAAGACCGCCACACAGAGGCCGGCCACAACAAACCTGCCCGATCCCATTGAAAACCGGGCTGTTGCCGTGCACAGGTGGTCGAGCAGGCTCATGGAGGTCTTTCGTTCGCCCCAGGTTTCGCTCGCGCTGTGTATGGGGAGATAACTGCAAAGGATTGGCGTGAGGACGCCCGAGAGAGCGACAGTGGTCATCCAGAAGCTCATAAATATGGCAACCTGTTGTATGAGGGCTATTTTGGCGAACAGCAACACCAGGAAACCGGCGGCATCAGTGGCAACCCCCGCCCAGTTGGGAATAATCATGCTGCGCATGGTTTCATAACACGCCTGGACCTTATCCAGGTTGTTGTTCTGGTACTCTTCAAAATAGCGGTGGGTGATCTGGACGGCGTGACTGATAATCCGGGCACCTACCAGGAAGGCCAGCACGTACAGCAGCGGGCTGAAATTGATCCCGGTCCAGCCGATAAAGCCTATGCCCTGCACGGTTGAAATTGCGGCAAAGAGCATGGGCGCGGCCATGCCGGTAAAATTGCGGAAGATTAAAAAGAGGATGATGATCATCAGGCTGATGCTGACCCCGAATACCAGCAGCACCTGATTTTTATAACTGTAGACCCAGCCGATGAGCTGCGGGAAACCCACGATGTGCACGGAGGTTTTTTCATCGCTATGCTCCCTGATCAATTCACACAGGAGGCGGAAAGCCCGCTCATAGGAAATATTCTCCTTGAATTCCGTCATGATCAGCGCAGCGGTGCCGTCCTGCGATACCAGCACCCCGCGATAGGCAGGGTCGGAAAAAATACACCGCTTCAGCACCTCCATCTCCGCATCATTCTTCGGCAGGTCCGGCCACATCAGCGGGGCAATGTTGATCTCACCCTCAGCGAGGGTTCTTACCACTTTGGTAGTGCGGCCCGCGATGGACACGGTTAAAACACGATACACCTCATCCCAGAGGACCATATCATTGGTTATTTTCTGAACCTTGCCCAGGACATCCTGATTGAAGATATCACCCTGTCTGGCCTTTACGGCAATGGCGACGCCTGATCCGCCGCTGCCGAAGAGCTGCGAAAAGCGGGCATGAAGCTTGAGGTAGGGATGGTCATAGGGAAAGAGATCCTGCAGGATAACCTCTCCGCGAATGGAGAGCATGCCGTAGCCGCAGATTACGGTGAGCACCAGTACAACTGCCAGACATTGAAAACGGCGGCGGGTCATAAACCAGCAGAACCGGTCCAGCCTGCTCATAAGGCCGCTGCTCATATAATAATTCCAAGCTTAAGTAAGGTGAATGTTATCCAACAATGTATGAAATATGACAGGAGCTCATTCATGCGCGATACATTCGCGGCTAAAGCCGCTCCTACCATGGTATTAGTAACTACTGCGCAGCGATTGCGCTGATTACCAGGCTAATATGAAGCCCGGCTCCACTTGTCCGATGCATTGAGGTAAATGGCGCCCTCCCAGCCTACTGCCGCAAACCGGGATTTCCCGATTCTGTCCAGGCCATAAATCCATCCGTAGATCATGGGCGGCTCAAACGCCGGTTGCTGCCATTTACTGCCGCCGTCCGATGAGGCTAAAAACACCGCCGTGCCGCCAATGAGGATATTATTTACCCCGTCAGCCTCCACGCAAAAAAGCGGCGTTTTGGGAATGCCGGCCGCAACTTCCTGCCAGGTTTTACCCGCATCAGCTGTTCTCACAATGTAGCTGTCAATGCCAACCGCCCAGGCAGTCTGAGGGTCTACCGCCTCCACGTCAAAAAGAAAGGTGCCGCCTTCCACCTCATCGGTTTCCTCGGATATGACGTAGTACCCTGCCTGCTTCTCCCAGTGCGCCCCGCCATCAGCGGTGTGATAAATATAGCCATACTCGCCGGCGGCCCACCCGTTCACCTCATCACAAAAAGAGACGGACTTGAGAATAAAATCCTGGTCACTGAATTGAACCTGCCAGGTTTCACCCCCGTTCTCCGTATATAAAATGTGGGTGCGCTCGCTGACAATCCAGCCTTTTGCGGCATCCGCAAAGTGCACATCCATCAGAAAAAAGTCCACCGGACACGCCTGCTTTTTCCAGCGCTTCCCCCCGTCTTCGGTGCTGAGGATGATCCCCTCTTCACCCACGGCGTGACCATGAAGCGCATCCGCGAAATGGATGGAGACCAGCATGTAATCGGTTCCGCTTTCCTGGCGGACCCAGGTTTTGCCGCCGTCCGAGGTATGCAGAATTGTTCCCCAGCGTCCGCAGGACCAGCCGTCCTGTTCCGTGGGAAAGCTGACGCTGAAAAGATCCTCCGGCAATTTCCCGGCAGCATGAAGTGAAGCGGGGGCCGCTGAAACAAGCACGATGATTGTCAGCAATGCCGATGCGCTTCTCACGGTGCCTGCCACCCGGCGCGATAAAATCACCTGCAGCGAAGAAAGCACAATAATCATAATAGCCAGGCAATACACGTTATGCTCCTACTTGGAAAAAATGGCCACGGTGCATGATTTGGTGTCGGCCGCCTTGTCGCCGCCCATGCAGTGAGCAAGCCCGACTGACGCCCCCGCCACCTGGCGCTCTCCCGCTTCGTTTCGAAGCTGGGTCACGATTTCAAACACCTGGGCGATGCCGGTGGCGCCCACCGGATGACCCCTGCTCAGGAGTCCGCCCGATACATTGACCGGGCAGCGCCCTCCCAGGGCGGTGACGCCCTCCGCAACCAGCCTTACTCCCTCCCCCGCATTGCACAAACCCATCGCCTCGTAGTGGAGGATTTCCGAAATGGAAAAGGCGTCATGCACCTCCGCGACATTCAGGTCCTCCGGTCCGACCCCGGCCCTTTCATAGGCAAGCCGGCACGACCGGTAATCGGTCTCCCATCGGACCAGGTCCTGGGGGCTTTCGTAACCGCCGCTGGTGAGTACCATTGCGTTAAGCGTAACCGCCCGCTTGAGACGCCGCGCCATGGATGCCGAGCATACCACGGCGGCAGCCGCGCCATCCGCGATGGGGCAGCACTGCAGCCGGGTCAGCGGATCCACGATCATGGGCGATGCCAGCACTTCCTCAACGGTTATGGGATCGCGATACTGGGCCCGCGGGTTGCGCTGCGCGTGGCGCCGATTCTTGACCGCGACCTGCGCCAGCTGTTCCGGCGTCGCGCCGAATTCCGCCATGTAGCGGACGGCACGAAGTGCAAAGCTTGCCGGCGCCACCAGGCCGAGCTGCGTGTCCAGCTCGGACTGTCCCGAGCTGATCAGCCCGAACTCAGGCACATACATCTTTTCCGCGCCTACGGCAATGGCCGCCTCCACCTGTCCCGCAGCGACCGCATTGGCCGCCAAGTATAAGGCAGTGGACCCCGAAGTGCAAGCATTTTCAACATTAATGACCGGCACCCGGTTAATGCCCACCTGCCACAGCACATTCTGACCTATGGTAAAATCACCGAACAGCCTGCCGGCAAGACCATTGGCAAAGAAACCGGCCCCGATCTGAGCGGGCCTGATGCCCGCGTCTTTGATCGCATCGCGCGCCGCCTCCGCCGCAAGATCCACAAGCGACCGCTGCGGATGCTTCCCGAATCCGGTCATCCCCACCCCGACTATTGCCACCGGCTCCATTGCAGACAACTCCATTAACACTTACCCCTTGGGGGTAAAATAAGGTCTCAGGCAGGGAGACCCTTGTTGATCAACGCCCAGAGGCTTTACCGCCAACCTGACGGCAAGCCCGGGTTTTAATATACCGACCGCGTCCGGGTCGAGCAGAAAAAAAATACGCAGTGAACGTCCCGCCAGGTCCACATAGCCGACGCAATAGGGTGTGGGCAATCCCAGCGGGGCCTTGGTGCGGATCACGGTACAGCTGTAGAGAACCCCCTCCGAACCGAGATCGGCGTTCGCGGTGGGTTCGAGACATTTCCGGCAGTACGGGGTCGGGGGGAAAAAGTATTCGTTGCAGGACGGGCACAGTGAGCCGATCAGCCGCGGCGAAAACTGATCGTAGGGAGGCAGGGTGAAAACACCGTGTGCCACCGGCGGCAGATCAGGAAGTTTGGAAATCATGGAAAGTCTCTCGCGACTTTATGTTAGAAACCCGAATCCTTCGGGCCACGGTGAAACATCACAACACTATTTTATTCAAATGTAGGGGCGACCGGCCGGTCGCCCTCTTACAAAACAGACCATGCCGCCGAATCAAACAAATAAAACTCATGGCTTCAGCAGCACCTTGATGCAGCGTTCCTTGTGGTTCTCCATCAGGTCATAGGCCTGGAGCCCGTCATTCAGGGAAAAGGTGTGCGTGACCAGCGGTGAGAGGTCCACCCGCCCCGCGGCAATCAGGTTCATAAGCCGGCCCATGAAGCCGAGGTTCCCCAGCCCCATGTTAAGATGCACGCCCCGGATCACCAGCTCCTGGATGGGAAAGGTCACCGGTTCAAAAAAGAGCCCCACCGCCGAGACGGTGCCGCCTCGTCGCACCGACTGCAGCGCGTGTTCGAAGGTCTCCGTTTTGCCCACCGCTTCAATGGCCACATCAACCCCTCCGATGCCGGCCGCTTCCCTGACCCGCTCCGCGACCGCTCCGTCGCGGGCATCAATTACGGTGGCGCCGTAGTGCTGCGCCACCTGCAGTCGATTGGGAAACATGTCAACACCGATCACCCGCCCTGCGCCGAACTGCCACGCGGCCACCAGGGCCGCCAGTCCTATGGGCCCGCATCCGAAAACGGCCACCGTGTCACCGGTACCTATGTGTCCTTCACGCGCGGCGTAATAGCCGGTGCTGAACACATCGCCCACAAACACCGCCTGTTCATCGGAAACCGAGTCGGGTATGGGAGTAAGGCATGCATCCGCATAGGGCACGCGCACATAGCCTGTCTGAACACCGCTGAGGCCCCTTCCGAGGAACTCCCCTCCGCCCCAGACACCGCCGTTTTCACAGTACTGGACATCGCCCCGCCTGCAGAAAGCACAAATACCGCACCAGACGGCAGCCGGCGCAGCCACCCGGTCACCCGGCTTAAACCTGGTTACCGCGGATCCGGCCCGTTCGACAACGCCCACAAACTCGTGCCCCATGATGGTGCCCGGGCCGATGCCGGGCATGAGGCCGTGCTTGATGTGAATGTCGGAGCCGCAGATGGCGGAGGTTGTCACCCTGACCATCACATCGCTTTCCTTCTGCAGTTCCGGCTCAGGAACATCCTTGACGGCCAATTGATTTTCTGCCTGCAGGACAATAGCCTTCATCTTTCCGCCTCAGCAAACCCGTGTCGTGTCCCAGAAGTTCATTACATACTGGTTTATTTATACATGGTCATTGCGAGGAGCGCATGCGACGCGGCAATCTAATGAGATTGCTTCGCTAACGCTCGCAATGACAACCTCCCTGTCAACTTTTTAAAGTCGTTCACGATAGTTATGTCTGAGACAAGACCCTCACCGTTTGAGCTTGTATCCCGCCTTTTCCCGGTCCCAGGTATCGGAGGTCACCCCCTGATCACGCAGCTCATACTTTTTAACCCGCTGGGTGGGGGTCTTGGGAAGCTCCTGCATGATGCGCAGGTAGCGGGGGATCATGAAGTAGGCCATATGCTCTTCGCAGTAGGCAATCAGCTCCACCGGTGCAACCTGTTTTCCCTCCCTGCAGGAAAGGCAGACCATGACCTCGTCCTCCCCCAGATCCGACTTGACCGCCACCGCCGCCGATTCCCTGATCGCCGGGTGGGAGTTGATCACCTTCTCCACCTCGTAGGATGAAATGTTTTCACCCCGTCGCCTGATGGCGTCCTTCTTCCGGTCCACAAAGTGAAAGAAGCCTTCCCCGTCACAGTAGAGGTAATCGCCGGTGTGAAACCACATGTCCCGGCAGGCCTCGACTGTTTTCTCAGGCATCCTGTAGTACTCGAGGAGCATGCAATAGGGCTTGAGCGGGCGTATAAGCAGCTCGCCGGTGGCAGCGGGGCCCACTTCCACACCGTTGTCGTCAACCACCTTGACCGCGTAGTCGGGCAAAACCTTTCCGCAGGTGCCCGGCTTGCGCGCCTCCGGGGTGTTCATCAGGGGAATGCCGATTTCGCTCATGCCATACCCCTCAATGATGGTGACCCCGAACCGCTTTTCAAAGGCCGCCCAGATGTCCGGTGACGCCCCGCCGCCGTAAAGAATGCGCAGGGGATTGTCCGCATCGTCCGGCCTGGGTTCCGCCTTGAAAAGAATGGGCAGGATGCCGCCGATGTAATTAAATTCCGTGCACCCGTGCTCCTTTATTTCATCCCAGAACTTGCTGGCTGAAAAGCGTTCGGCCAGCACCATGCGCGCCCCGCTCATCAGCGCGGGCATGGTGGAGAGCAGCTGCGCGTTGCCGTGAAAGAGGGGCAGCGCATTATAGAGGCAGTCCTTTTCATCGTAGCCGGTGGCCGCGCAGGTAAGCTCACCCATGTAAAGCGCGTAATTGTGGGGCATCAGCGAACCCTTGGACGGCCCGGTGGTGCCGGAGGTAAACATGATGATGAAGGGGTCGGACCAGAGCACGTCCGCCGCGCGATAGGCGCCGCCGTTGTCCATGACCGCGCGGTAGTCAAGCGCAGGCTTGTCAAGCGCGGGAACTTTCTCACCCCCGTCGTTCAGCACCAGCACCTTTTCAACCTTGGGCAGTGAGCCGAGCACCGGGGCCACCCGGTCCAGGTAGGGAAATTCAGCCACCAGCAGGCGGCAATCGGCCTGGTCAACCATGTAGGTAAGAATGGAACCGCGGTGCGCGGTGTTGACCGGGACTTCTATTGCTCCCAGCTTGCACAGTCCGAACCAGAGGAACAGGTACTCGGGCCGGTTGCTCATCACGATGGCCACCTTGTCCCCCTTACCCACCCCCAGGGATTGAAGTCCCGCGGCCACCCGGTCGGATTCCCGCTCCAGGTCTTCGTAGCTGAAGGCCTGCTGCTTGTAATTAAAGAATGTGCGGCTGCCGTAGCGCTGCACCTGTTGTTTGAGAAGCCCGTGAATGGTCCGCTCGTGTACCAGGTCTTTTATGATCATGCGTCATTTCCCTCAGGGTTATTTCCGGGCGGGGCTGACCCGGGCAGGGGTTTCCCGGTCCCTTCAGCGGGATGGGGATAGCTGCCATAGTATTTGATGACGTGTGCCGGGGGGCGCAGTTTAAGCCATTCCTTTTCAAACTCGGCATACGGTTTGCCCCTGCGCTTTCGCTCCGTCCTGGTCTGCTCTCTAAGCTTTTCTGTCTCTTCCGGATCAAGCCGAAGCGTCTTCTCATCATACACAAGCCTATAGATATGCCGGGCCGCCCAGTGGCTGGTAAGCCCGTTTCGCAGGTCATCCATGACCGCCCGGGGATCGCGCTCCAGTGCATCCCCGTACCCGGCGCCGCCTCCCACCGGAACATAGAAGGTATCGCCGTTCATCAGCGGGGTAATCTTCATGGTGACGTGTTCATACACGCGATTCCCTTCCTCGATACTGGTATTTTCATAGAGCTGATCCAGCGTGGTGTGAAGCGAAGGGACGCCCTGCGCCAGAAGCGACTTCATGCTGCTCCCGCTCACCATCTGGATGAAAACCGGCGGCACGGCGTATCCCCCGAAGATGCCCATGGTGGAAGGCATCTTCGATCCAAACCCGAAACAGCCCATGCCCACCGCGGGCACGTGGTGCGTCATCAGGCCGTAGCCCACTCCAGCCCCGCCGCGGAATTTCCCATGACCGTAGGAGTTCTTAAAGTAATTGCGGAAGAGGTAGATGAAGGGCCTGTCCGACTCGGTTGTTTCCACGTCGGAACAATCGCTCATGGTGGCAAAAAATGATCCCGCCCCGCTGACCCCGTCCATGTCCGGCCGCGCCCCGGCGCCGGTGGCGTTGATTTCGGGGGTAATGTCGGCGACGGGCTCGCCCCACTGGTTGATGCCTCCGAAAATCGGAACGCTGAAACCCTGGAACCAGGCGGCAACGGCGCGCAGCGGGTCCCGGTGATAGGTCATGCGCGCACCGCAGAGAAACATGCCGTGGGCAAAGCATATCTGGGTAAAGGGTGAAAGAGAGGTGGGGGCATCATCCCGGGCATTAATCATAGCATCATCGGGAAATTCCCATTCGAGCGTTTCCAAAAGACCATTGTTGGCGGGAAGATCATAGAAAAACCAGCCGCAGAAATAGACCATGGCCAGACCGATGATGCCCTGAAAATAGGTGTTGAGCGGCTTATCCCGCAGCAGCGGCGTGGTATCCTCGAAGGCAAACCTGATGGTCTCACCCCTCTTGGTCACGATTATATTAAGCTTGGTCAGTCCCGGCTCCGGACCCACGGTATCCATGAAGCGGGGCTGGCGGAAAGTGCCGTCATGTAAACCGCTCACCTTCTTTTTTGCCGCCTGGGCGGTAACGGTGAGAATTTTTCTCAGCGCGCCCAGGAAGAATGACAGTCCCTTCTGGTCGATCAGCTCGATAATGCGGCGCTCGGCAATGCGCGCCGCGGCCAGCCGGGCCTTGATGTCCAGGATCATGGTGCGGGCATCCCGGTTCATGGCGGCAAACATGGCCAGGACATCTTCCTTCAGGGTATAATTCTCACCGATCTTCAAGGGAGGAACAATAATACCCTCATCGTACTTGGACCGGGCAATGGCGCTCAATCCTCCCGGGTCAGTCCCGCCGTTTTCACCGGTGTGCACAATCGCTCCCGCGAAGCACACCAGCTTGCCTTTGTAGAAGACCGGCACGCAGAGCCCCATGTCGGCCGGATGGACGCCGCCGTAGAACGGATCGTTAAAGAAAAACGCGTCTCCCTCCCTGATCCCCACCGACGGCTCGTTGAGCCAGTGCTTGACCATGTACTTGACCGGAATCTGGCCCAGCACCGCGTGGAACCAGATCCCCGTCGCCACCACCGCCAGGTCCCCCTTCAGGGTATAAATTCCGAAGGCGACGTCTCCCCAGCGCATGCCGGTTGAAGCACCCAGCTTCATGGTGGTCTCTTTGCCTTCCTGGGCGATCATGTTCATCTTGTGGGTGAAGATCTCGAAGTCCACATCTTCAATCTTGCCCTGCGCCGCCTGCTCCTCCGGAGTCATCGGCTCAGGCTTCAGGTGCTGGACAATATCGCTGTCTCTGCCATAGGTGAAACCCTGCATAACTTCATTCCTTCATGAAAGGTCTGCCAACCTAACAATAAAATGGATTATTTGGAGGGGCGCTCTCCGTCGCGTCCCAGTTTTCCCCAGGCTGGTCAAAAACATCCAGATGCAAGGCACGCGAAATCCTGAGGAATGAGGCGTACATGCAAGTACGCTGCAATGACGAAGGATGAGCGTAACGCAGCAGATGGGTGTTTTTCACCAGCCTGCTAGATCAGCTCCAGCACGCCGTTGTAAAACCCGTCCAGGGTAAACCGCCATCCCGGCTCCACCACATAGGTGGTATCACGCGCCTCGATAATGGCCGGCCCGTTTATGCCGTTGCCCGGCTGGAGCGATTCAAAAATAAACACCGGGGTCTCCTTCACATCCTGCAGGGAGTTCCAGTAAGCCCGCCTCGACTCACCCCGGGATCCCGGCGGAGGCTCCTTTGCCCCCGGCTTCACCGGCAGCACTTTCGGGGACGGGGTCTCCACATAGGCGGTAAGATAAAAGCACTCCACGTTGATGCCGCCCTGGGGAAAGGTGGCCTCCGGCGAATAGATGGACGCGTACTGGTCCGAAAAGGTGTCGCAGATGGTTTTAAAATCATGCGCAGAGGAGACCCGCACGTGAGGCGAAACAATTTTGGTCAGGTTGAACTGCATGCCGTAGCGCATGTCCAGCTCCAGGCGGAAGCGGATCTGCTCGTCGCTGAAGCCCTCCAGGCGCAGGTCGCGCCGCGCCAGATCAACCATCTCATCCACCACGCCGTTGAACTGGTCCACCTCCTCCGAGTAGGACTGGGTGGTCCACTTGAATATTTTCAAGGTTCGGGATTTTTCCCAGACCTGCTGAATATTCACCGTGGAGGCGCCGAAGGCCCCGGAAACCGAGGAGTGGAAGGGAACGATAACCCTGCTCACGCCGAGATGGGGCGCGATGCTGCAGGCATGGGTGGGGCCGGCTCCGCCGCAGGCAAAGAGGGCCAGGTCGCGGGGATCGTGACCTTTCAGCACCACTTCCTTGAACACCTCCTGCCCCATGTAGGCGTCAATGATCCGGCGGATGCGCGAGGCAGCCTCCATGACATCGATGCCCAGGGGACGGGCAACCTTCTCCTCGATGGCCTTCCTGCTCAGGTCGGGATCAAGCAGTATCTTTCCGCCCAGGTAGTTGTCGGGATTAAGGTAGCCCAGAACCAGGTCCGCGTCGGTGACCGTCGGCTCATGGCCGCCCTGGTCGTAACAGGCGGGCCCGGGCATGGATCCCGCGGACCGGGGTCCTACCTGCAGGGCATTGTCCATTAATTTATTGATCCAGGCTATGGATCCGCCGCCGGCGCCGATGGATTTAATTTCAATGGCAGGTATGTTGGTGCGCCAGCGGTCGATGACCGGTATGAAGTCATAGGTTTTCAGCTGGCCGCCGGTTATAACCCCGATGTCGTACGAGGTACCCCCCATATCGGTAAATATGCTGTTGCTGAATCCGTATTGCTTCCCGGTCACCAGCGCGCCGTGCAGGCCGGCCACGGGACCGGCATTGTGGGTCAGGACCGCCTTGGTCCGGGAAAGCTTTTTCATGCCCCCGGTATTATGCACTAAAATCAATGGCTTTTTATAGCCTCCATCACGCAACACATTAACCAGCTTGTTGAGCTCTTCCGCCATGATTCCATGGATGTAGGCATTGACGATTGCGGTAATGAAGCGGGTGTATTCCCCGCACTTGGCGGACACCTCGCTCGACAGGGTTACCGACATGGACCCCAGGTAATCTTCCGGGTACTCCTCCTCGATCACCTCTTTGATCATGCGCTCGTGGGATGGGTTAATGAATGACCATAAGAGGCAGACCACGAATCCCATGGCGCCCTGGTCCACCAGGTACTGCAGCTTTTCCAGAATCTCGTCGCGATTGAGCGGGCAGATGACCTGTCCGAATGAGTCAATGCGCTCACGCACCCCCACCACCATGTCGCGTGAAATGAGGGGAAGCGGCTTGTTGATGCGGGAAAGATCCTTGTTGTCCTGACCGATAATGCCGTCGGCCCAGCTCCGCCCCCTTCCCAGGAAAATGGCGTCTTCAAAGCCGGCGGTGGTGATCAGGCCCAGCTTGGGACCGGTCCTCTCGATGAGCGAATTGGTCCCCAGGGTGGTGCAGTAACGGACCTGATTCGTCTGACCGAGGAAGCTCTGAAACGAGAGATCATAGGCGCCGGCAAGCTCGCGGATCCCGCGCATGAAGCCCACTGAAAGATCATAGTGGGTGGTAGGCGTCTTGGTGATCCGGCTTCCCCGGTCATCATGCCCGGCAAAGAAATCGGTAAATGTGCCGCCAATGTCAATGTTGATGTTAAAACCCATCTTCTGTCCCTGGCAGGATATTTAAAAGGCTCACAACCGGACCTGCCGGACTTCCTCCGTCACCTGTCGGAGTATGCCCAGATCAATTGACCGGTCGACCTCACCGCAGCTGGTAAAAAAGAATCCCCGCTTTTCACCGCCGCGACAATACTCCACGCCCTGCCTGATGAATTCCCTGGTCTTTTCCAGGTGATCCACCGGCAGCCCTATGCCCACGCCCAGAGAATCCCTGCCCAGATCCCACAGATCTGAAAGCACGGGCAGGCCGCCCGCCTGTGAAGGCCCCAGGATATAAAAATCCATTTTCAGGTTTGCGAACTGCCCCAGGGTTCCGGGCTGGTAACCCTGCAGGTACAGGCCGGCCGGTATATTGTAGTAGGCCGCTATATTCTTGAGGGTGCTATAGATCCGCCGCTGGGCCGAATCAATCCCGGCCGCAGCCATGGAGCATTCCTCCATGAAGGCCAGGCCGTGGGGCCGCAACCGGCAAAATTCCTCGGTGATGCGAACCAGCAGCCCTTTGCAGTCAGCCGTGCGTTCGGAGCCTTGCTCCCGGCCGAAAAGCTGGGCGGACAGGGTTGCCGGTCCGGTGAGCGCCACAACGCAGGCCCGGTCATTGCCGCACACGCTGATGACCCGTCTGCCCGCCTCCAGGGCATATTGCATCCGGCCGTTTTCCTCCGGAACCTGGCACACGGCAACTGCCGGACATGACACCACAGGACGGTCCCCATCCCAGGAAATCCCGCAGCCGCAGGCCTCCGCCATCAGGCTGAAATCAAAGCCGAGCACAACCCCGTCGAAGTTAAATAATTCGACTGTCTTCTGAAGGCTGTTCGCCCAGAGGGTGGCATCAGCAGTCAATTCCTTCAGCGGTATTCCCGCGACCCTCGGAAGCACGCCCCCAATGAGCGGCACGAAAGCCGGCCGGGTTGCGGATTCTCCCTTGACGAACTTGCTGAAGAGGATTTGCCCCGTCTCCACGTCACGCCCCGTAACGCTTTTTGAGAGCGTCAATATCGAGTTCAATATCGTGAGTCACCGGGTGACCCGGCGGCAGGTATTCATTTTCTATCATCACGCCGCATGAAGGGCAGTAAAACTCTATGAGTCTGCAAAAATCGCTGTCGGGGCAGAAGCTGTACGCCGCCCCCTCCACCAGGGGCGGATGCACCTCGGGAAGCGGCCGCTCGGCCACCAGGCACCCGTGCTTGTAATTCTCCCGCGCCGGGGCCAGGGGTGAGCCGCATCGCCGGCAGCACCACATTTCATGGTCCAGGTCGATCTCCAGATATTCGGTAATGCTAACCTTCACCCGCTGTCCTCGTCAGTATGGTGTTGTGGTACCTGTCTACCGCAGCCTTCCAGCCCGCCGCAACCAGCAGGGTGGTATGCTCGGTTTCAACCAGCGCCGGCCCCGCGATCCGATGACCGTTCTCAAGGCGCTCGCCGTCATACACGCTGAGTTCATGGGCACCGCCATCCGCCTGCAGAAAAACCTTCCGCCGCCCTTTGAGCGCCTTTTCAATTCCATGGGTGACAGGAGGATATTGGGCCATTGCATAGCGGGGGATTTCAGCCCTCACCCTGAGGCTCACCGTGGTAAGCCGCCATTCACCGCTGTCACCATGCCCTCCAGCTTGCAGCAGAGCGTGTGCTTCCCGTTTTATCCGTGCCGGATCATCGAGGGCGTCACCCGGAACCGTCAGCTGCACCTCGGTTCCGCCGGCTGCCGGCCGCACCAGCAGGCCGAGTTCCGTCGCAATCATTTCCGCGCTGAAGCCTTCCCCGCGCATGTCCCGCATGGCCTCTTTATACATGGAGTCAATCTGCGCCCGCAGCTCGCCGCCCTCATCAAGAGAGGCGATGGGAAGATCGACGCGGCGGTAGTAGAGGTGTCCCACATCCATGCCTGACGCGGAGAAGGCTGAAAAGACGGCGGAGAAGGGGGTGATGATGATGGTATCGATACCGGCGATCCCGGCCAGATGGCAGCAGTGCGCGGGGCCCGCGCCTCCGTATATCACCAGGGGCGGATTTTCACCCGATGGCCAGATCTCCTGCTTGAGGCGCAATATCTCCCGCCCCATGGCCTGGTCAATCATCCCCTTGATGGACATGGCCGCCTTCACCGCGGGCAGGCCGAGGGGACGGCCGATTTTTTCCTCCATGACCGACAGGGCCCGGGCCGCGTTCAGCATCATGGACCCGCCCAGAAAATAGCCGGGGTCAAGGATTCCCAGGATGAGATCCGCGTCAGTGACGGTCGGTTCCGCGCCGCCCAGGTCGAAGCAGACAGGACCGGGAAGCGCGCCGGCGGACCGGGGGCCCACCGTGAGCGCGCCGTCGGTTACCGAGGCAATTGAGCCGCCGCCCGCACCGATGGCCCTGACCGCCAGCATGGGCACATTGACGGCAAAGCCTTCCACCTCCGGATTGAGGTCAATGCTGACCTGGCCGTCGCGGACATAACCGATATCAAATGAAGTGCCCCCCATGTCGGCGGAGATCAGATTGCCCTGCCCGTAGAGCCCGCCGACAAGCCGCGCGCCCAGCAGCCCGGCCGCGGGCCCCGAGTTATAGGTGTTGATGGATCTGGTCTTGGCCACCCGGGCCACGGCGCCGTTGTTGTGCACAATGAAGAGATGCTTCCGGTAGAGGCTGCGGCGCAGCTCCTCGCCCGCCTTGTAGAGCAGCCGAACCAGCTTGGCGTGGATGTAGGCATTTAGCACCGCCGCGTTAATGCGCTCGGCCTCACCCGACCGGCGTGAAATGTCGGAGGAGAGAAACACGGGCACCGAGCCGAGAAAATCGCGGGGGTATTCGCGCTTGACCACGCGGCGGATGAGGCGCTCGTTCCCGGGGTTGCATTCGGAATTGGCAAAGGCCACCACCAGACAGCGCGCGCCCCGGTCTATGAGCTCCTGGGCGCAGGAGAGGACGGCCTGTTCGCCGGGGGCCCTCACCAGCCTGCCCTCCGGGGAAACTTCCTCATCAAGGCCGAACACCATGTCCGGCTGGACCAGGGGCGCCTTGCCGTCGCTCCCATGAACCGGCGCGAGCTTTTCCCTGCCGGCGGTAAGAATCAGGCCTACCTTGCTGCCGTCTCGTTGGATGATGGTGTTGGTGCCGATGGTGTTTGCGAAACGCACAATCTCAGCGCCGTAGAGCAAATCCTCAACCGCAACGCCCAGACGGCGCGCGCCGGCCCTGATGCATTCGAGGAAGCAAACGGTCAGATCATGGGGCGTGGTTGATACCTTGACTGTTTCCACCCGGTTATCAAACACAAAAAAACCATCGGTGAAGGTACCACCGGTATCAATGGCTATTGTGTAACTGATGGGCTTTTCTCCTTCCTGTAACCACGAAACTTCTGATTTGTCTTGCAATCCAAAATGTAAACTTATATTATTTTTCGAAATCCTTTGCAAGCGAAATAACCGGAACCCTTACCCTGTTGAAGGGCTGACAACAGCGCTTTACATTTAACAGCACATAGTACTATGGAGGGCCATGATCTGTCATGGCCGCACATAATAATCGGACGCAACGGAGTGCGTCCCTCCACATAATCTACTCTCGCACCACATGTCAGAAAAAATACAACAGAATCGGAAGGCAAAACAACAGCAATGAAGGTCCTCCTGTCAGGCAACCAGGCCATCGCCCGCGGGGCCTATGAAGCCGGGGTCGCGGTTGCCACCGCCTATCCCGGAACGCCCAGCACCGAGATCCTCGAAAGCATCGCCGCCTATGACGGAATCTACGCCGAGTGGTCTCCCAATGAAAAGGTGGCCCTTGAAGTGGCCATGGGAGCTTCCATCGCCGGGAGCAGGGCACTGGTATCCATGAAGCACGTGGGCGTGAATGTCGCGGCCGATCCCCTCTTCACCCTTTCCTACACCGGCGTGCGGGGAGGGCTGGTGATCGTGACCGCGGATGATCCCGAGATACACAGCTCCCAGAACGAGCAGGACAACCGGAATTACGCCAGGTTCGCGAAGATACCCATGCTTGAGCCTGCCGACAGCCAGGAGGCAAAGGATTTTGTAAAACTGGCATTTGCCGTAAGCGAGCGCTTTGATACGCCGGTCATGCTTCGCACGACCACCCGCATCTCACATTCCATGTCCCTGGTCACGCTAGCCGAACCGGCAAGGAGGGAGGCACCGAACGAGCTTGAGAAGCAGCCTGAAAAATTTGTCATGCTTCCCCGGCACGCGCGGCTGAGACATCCGCTCATCGAAGAGCGGCTGCAAACGCTTAAGGACTTTGCCGAAACATTTGAAAAGAACGAGGTGGAAATGCAGGATACCGCAATCGGCATTATCACCAGCGGGGCCTGCTACCAGTACGCCAAAGAGGCCTTTCCCGGCTATTCATTTCTAAAGCTGGGAATGGTCTACCCGCTGCCGTCTCGCCTGATAAAGGAATTTGCCGGAAAGGTCGGCAAACTCTACGTGTTCGAGGAGCTGGATCCGTTTCTGGAAGAGCAGATAAAATCGCTGGGCATCGCGGTGACCGGGAAAGAGGTCTTTCCCCTGTGCGGTGAGTTTGGTCCCGCGACGGCCGAAGAAGGCATCAGGGGTGTGACAAAAAAATCCGATCCCGGGGCGGAACAGGCTCAACTTCCCGGCCGCCCCCCCAACCTGTGCCCGGGATGTCCTCATCGGGGCATATTTTATACCTTAAAAAAGCAGAAGCTGTTCGTCACCGGGGACATCGGCTGCTACACCCTGGGGGCACTCCCGCCGCTCAATGCCATGGACAGCTGCATCTGCATGGGCGCGAGCATCGGGCAGGCGATGGGGATTGACAAGGCGCTCGGTGCCGCCGGACAGGGCAAGGCGGTGGCGGTCATCGGGGATTCAACCTTCCTCCATTCGGGCATGACCGGGCTGCTCGACATTGCCTACAACCGGGGCACCTGCACCGTCATCATCCTGGACAACCGGACGACGGCCATGACCGGACGGCAGGAGCACCCCGGGACCGGCCGCACCGTCCAGGGGGAAAAGACCAAAAAGGTTGACCTGGCTTCACTATGCGGCGCGCTGGGCATCGATCACGTGAGAAAGGTGAACCCCTACGATCTTGACGGGCTGGCCGCGGCCCTGCAGGAAGAAACGGCCCGGCCGGAGCCATCGGTAATCATTGCCGAGGCCCCCTGCGTGCTGCTGCGCAAGGGAGGCCCTCCACCGGAATCTCTTTTCATGGTTCATGAAGAAACCTGCGTGGGATGCAGGGGGTGCCTGCAGCTGGGATGTCCTGCGATAGAGTGGATACCGGGGGAAAACAAATCCGGCAAATCACATATCAATGAAAGCTTGTGCGTGGGTTGCGCCCTGTGCGCACAGGTCTGCCCCAAGGAAGCCATAATCAAGACCCATGACGACAACAGATAAGGTCACCAATATTTTAACTGTCGGGGTGGGCGGCCAGGGGGTCATTCTCGCCAGCGATATTATTGCGGCGGTGATGATGCGGGCCGGCCATGATGTGAAGAAAAGCGAGGTGCACGGCATGGCGCAGCGGGGCGGCAGTGTCACCAGCCATGTCCGCTTCGGGCCGAAAGTCTATTCGCCGACCATCAGAAAAGGAGAGGTTGATATTCTTTTTTCCTTTGAGCAGCTTGAAACCCTGCGCTACCTTGACTTTCTTAAAGATACTTCCATCATCCTGGTTAACAACCAGAAAATCCTCCCGCCATCGGTGACCATGGGCAAGGACGTTTATCCTACTGACATACCCGAGCGACTGAGGGAGCGGTATCCCCGGTTCACCCTGGTCAATGCCCTGGAGGCGGCCCGGGAGGCGGGAAGCATCAAGGCGGTCAATATAGCGCTGATCGGGGCGCTTTCGAATTGCTTTGCCATAGAAGAGGCCTCTGGCAGGAGGTAATCGCTTCAATGCTTCCGGCAAAACTGATCGAACTCAACCTGAAGGCATTCAGCCTTGGCAGGCAGAGGCACCATACGTGTCCCTAATGGACACGGGAAAATATTTG
Organism: uncultured delta proteobacterium; assembly: GCA_963793865.1. Taxonomy (GTDB): domain Bacteria; phylum Desulfobacterota; class WTBG01; order WTBG01; family WTBG01; genus CAZWCD01. The sequence goes on along the minus strand of CAWCBP010000001.1, from coordinate 263,918 downwards.
AGCTTATAATATCCCTTATGGCATGGAGGGCCACGTATGATCTGGAATGAGGAATTTGAAACACTGCCGCGGGAGGCGCTGGAGGCCCTGCAGCTGAAACGGCTCCGGTCAACACTTGAACGGGTATATACCACCATCCCCTTCTACAAGAAAAAGTTCGACCAGAAAGGCATCAAGCCGGGGGACATCCGCTCGCTCAAAGACCTTCCGCTGCTCCCCTTCACCAGCAAGCACGATTTGCGGGACAGCTACCCCTTCGGCCTGTTCAGCACACCCATGGAACAGGTGGTGAGAATTCACGCCTCATCAGGCACCACCGGGAAGCCGATCGTCGTGGGATACACCCGGCATGACATCGACATCTGGGCGGAGCTGATGGCGCGCAGCCTGTATGCCGCCGGCATTCAACGGGGTGACATGCTGCATAACGCATACGCATACGGTCTTTTTACCGGCGGCCTGGGATTTCACTACGGGGCGGAAAAAATCGGCGCATCGGTAATCCCCGCCTCCGGAGGCAATACCCGGCGGCAGGTCACCATCATGCAGGACTTCGGGCCCACCGCCATTGCCTGCACGCCGTCCTACGCCCTTTATCTTGCCGAGGTGGCACAGGACATGGGGCTTGATCCTTCAGTCGATTTCAAACTGCGCGCCGGCTGCTTCGGGGCCGAGCCCTGGTCGGAAACGATGCGGGGCAAGTTGGAAAAGCGTCTGAAAATAGATGCCATCGACACCTATGGGCTCACCGAGGTAATCGGACCGGGTGTATCCAGCGAGTGCATCGAAGCCAAGAAGGGCCTGCATGTCTTCGAAGACCATTTCATTGCCGAGATTATCGATCCTGAAACGGAGCAGCCGCTTCCCTACGGAGAGCGCGGCGAACTGGTCTTTACCTCGCTTACCAAGGAGGCCTCTCCCCTCATCCGCTTCCGCACGCGTGACATCAGCTCGCTCCATCCTGAAGCGTGCTCCTGCGGCAGGACATTCGTGCGCATGGAAAAGGTGGCCGGCCGGACCGATGACATGATCATCATCAGGGGCGTCAATGTGTTTCCTTCCCAGATTGAAAGCATCCTCATGCACATTGAGGGGATCGAACCCCACTACCAGCTTATCGTTGACCGGGAAGGACCTCTCGACACCCTGGAGGTCCAGGTGGAACTCAATGAACGGATATTCTCCGACCAGTTCAAGCAGCTGGAAAAGCTGGAACGGAAGGTTGAAAAAGAGATCAAGGAAATGCTGGGGACCACCTGCCGCTGCAAGCTGGTTGAGCCCAGGACCATTCAGCGCAGCGAGGGAAAGGCAACCAGGGTCATCGACCGGAGGAAGCAGGAATGAGGGGATGTGCGATCTGGGATCTGGGATGTGCGATAGGCGATCTCTGATATGAGATGTGAGATGTGGGTTTTGAGATCTGAAATGCAGTACGGGCGACAGATAAATATCCAGGTTGGGGAAAAAAACTAAAAGTATTAAATGAGCAGTTTTCTATCGCACATCGCAGATCACACATCGCACATCGCCTTTTTACATCGCATATCCCAGATCGTTCCTATCGCATATCTCTAAGTATTAACATCACAAACTCCTCAAAAGGAGACCACCATGAAAGTCGAACAAATATCCATTTTTCTGGAAAATAAGTTTGGGAGATTATCCGAGGTTGCCAGACTTCTGGGGAGTGCGGGGGTAAATATCCGGACACTCACCATCTCCGATTCTTCCGACTTCGGCATACTGCGCTGCATCGTCAATGACAATGAAAAGGCTGTCAGGATCTTAAAGGAAAACGGCATCACGGTGAGTAAAACCGAGGTTGTCGCGGTTGAGGTTCCTGACAAGCCGGGCGGGCTGGCACAAGTGCTTTCCTTTTTGGAGCAGGAAAAGATCAATGTGGAATACATGTACGCCTTTCTTGAGCACCGGTCTGATGACGCAATCATAATATTCAGGTTTGACGATAATGACAGCGCCATACGCGTGCTTTCAGAACATGGCGTGAAAATCATTTCCGGAAAGAAAGTGTACGAGATGTGAGAGGAGTTTGGCATGACTAAAAAGGAAGAAGACCCTTTTTACTATGCGAGAGAGATCGTGGGCAAGGACCCCATGGCCACCTACCTGGGAATAAAGGTGGAGGAAGTGAGAAAGGAGTATGCCCGCTGTTCGCTGGTAATCAAACCTCAATATCTCAACGCCTTAGGCAGGGGACACGGCATCTCAGTCTATGCCGTTGCCGACCAGGCATTCGCGGTGGCCTGCTGTTCCGGCGGATACAAGGGGATCGCGTTGAGCTTCACCGTTAACTTTACCAGGGGAGCCGCCGAGGGAGAAAAGATCGTCGCTGAGGCAACACCCCTTTTTACCGGCAGAAAAGTGAGCCTGTGGAAAATCCAGGTTACCGGCAAAGGCGGAAAGCTGATTGCCTCATGTGAAGGCTTTGCGTATCACAAAGACTAACTGGTAGTGTCTAGTTTAAACGCAATGATTTCATAATCTGGGGTGCTGATCGGTAGCCTTACTTGCGAATTAGTAATTTCGACCTCAAAATTTTTAAACTGGGGCATCCGGGGATAGAATTACCTTGGCGCATCTATTAGCAAAAGTAGCGGGTGCCCGGGTGAGGGATTTGCCGAACACCTTAGAGAAGGTAAAACGTGCGTTGCAATAAGAAATATTTTGATTGACAAAGAAAAATTGGAGGATTACAAGAAATTAAAAGGTTTATTTTATTCAATAATCCATTAAAATCTTTTAATTAAAAAAGGCAACGGAAATGGGTGGGGGGATGATTGTTAAAAGCTTTGGTGTCGTTACTGTAACCATTGTAACCGTCATCAGGTGAGGAGTATGCCTGAGACGGTTGTTTTGTTTTCTCCCAGGCAATCCTTTTTAAAAGGAGTTTCTCATGAAAGATGTCCATGTTACTTTCACAAAGTTTAAAAAGGAGTTTCCGGCCATTATTAAAGCCTACGAAGCATTGGGGAACGAGATTCATGAAAAATCGGGTCCTCTCCCTGAGAAGACCCGATGGCTCATGAAGGTAGCAATTTCAGGTGCAAGCAGCCACAGATTGGCCTTGGAGACACATATTACCAGGGCCCGTGAAGCAGGAGCAACGGATGAGGAAATTATGCATACCCTGCTCCTTCTAATCCAGACAACGGGGTTTCCCACATTCATGGAGGCATATTCGGTTTTCAAAGAAATGTAATAAGAGGACCGATGCTGCTATCATTCATCCATGGGTTTTGTTACAATTTCTTGACAATACTGCCAATAAACCTTGCGTGGGATTAAAGACTATTTTCGCAAACTTAAAGAGAAAGACGATAGCCACACAGAAGAACATTGTAATGGCTATCGTCTTTTCCATTAGTTTCCACAGCAGGTCTTCGACTGCTTTTTTTCACATCGCTAGATCATTCTTCCCCCGCCGGTCATGTGGAGACCCCAAAACGGTTCAGGCCACCTGTTTGCCGCTGGCCTTCTCCGCATATTCTTCCATACCCGCCATGTAGCTTTGAAAAATGGCCTTGCTGAACGGATGCAATACCGGACTTGCAAGGACCCTCTCCACACGGTTTTTCTTGCCGTAGAATTCCTGGTTCGCCCAGACAGCCATTGCTCCGAGCTGCTCCCTGGTCAGATGCTTGGTGCGCACCACCGGCTGGTGAAAATCCCATTTTTTAAGGTCATGTACCTCGATGTAGTTCTTCAATTCCTCATACATGGGCATTCCGGGTACCGGCAGCAGCATCTGAAGTGACGAAACATCAGGGTCAATCTCATCCAGTACCTGCAATCGGTGCTTTATTATCCGTTCATCATCATCGGGGAAACCAATCATCCAGGTAATCACCGATGCAATTCCGAATTTCCTGAATTGCGCCGTAACCTCCCGCACCTCATCAACCGTAATGCCTTTGTTCATTTTTTTCAATTCATCCTCATCCGCCACCTCCAGGCCGAAGACACCGGAAATAAAGCCGGTTTCATGCAGGTCCTCGAGCAGGTCTCTGTCCCGAACAAATGAATGGGCATTGCCCAGGAAGCAGTATTTGATGCCGAGCTTCCGGTTCTGCATTTCCTTGAGAAATTCTTCAACCCGGCTTCTCCTGGGATTAAAGTTGAGATCATAGATATGGACGCACTGCACCCCGTACTTTTTTTCCAGGAGCTCCAGCTCGTCCACCACCCGTGCGGCTGACTTGATCCGGTACCGCTGCCAGTCCCTGTTTCCCCGCGGGTCCATGGTAACCCAGTCGATACAGAAGCCGCATCCGAAGGGACATCCCCGGGAGGTAAATATCTCCTGATAGTGTTTCAGCGTGCTCCATCCCTGATATTTATCCATGGGAAAGAGATCATATGCCGGCATGGGAAGCTCATCCAGGTTTTTCATCAAAGGACGGTATTCGTTGATCTTTATGCTTCCATTCTGACGGTGCACCAATCCCTTCACCGAGGCAAGGTCCGGTTTTGGTTTGCTCAATTCCTTGCATAGCTCGGTAAAGGTCATCTCCGGCTCCCCGGCGATCAGAAAATCAAAATCGGGTGTCTCTTCGGCAACGCTTTGATAGTTTGCCGCGATATAAAACCCTCCCACGCAAATGGGCGTGTGGGGACGCGCCTTTTTGATAAACTTCGCCGCGTTTTGATAGTGGGGCACGATGGCGATGGTCTCGGTCATCTGGTAGGCATCCCCCATATAGATCAAATCCGGGTTGATTTCCTCGATGGCCTTGAGCATCTGCTGAATATCCAGGCTTAAGGCACGGCAGTCAAGCACCCGCACATCCGCGCCCGGCACCCATTCCCGCACGCAGGCGGTCATCTGGGCATGGCTCACATTAATGGGCTTATGATTGCCCCAGTACACCCAGGCACCCAGAGGCGGCTGCAAAAAAAGTACTCTCATCGTCTCTTCTCCTTGTAGATCGACTGCACAAAATTCATGACCTTATACCTTTGTTTGATGATCTCTCGTTTTGTTATTAGAGAAAAGCATGCATTAATAAATTTGGGGAATTTATATATTTTAATGGTTCATCTGTCAACAATTTAACTATAAACTAATTAGGGAACGGTTGACGCGTTAGCTTGCTGAGGCTGAGGAACCTGAAACGACTCGGCAAGGGTGAAATTCAGCCTGGTTTGAGCGGGTATCCTGATCTCCGGGCCTTTGGTCAGTGCCTGGTATGCCAGGGTTCCACCTGCTCCAACGCTCGCGCCAATCGCCGCCCCCTTTCCTCCCCCGATAATGCCCCCGAGTATTGCGCCGGCCCCACCTGCAATCGCGCTTCTTTTTGCAGTCTGCCTGCCGCGGGATGCCCCCTTCTGTCTAACCGTGCTGCTGTCCAAAGGAATTGACTCACTCTGCGTCACCAGATGGTCCAAGATAACTTCAAGTTCGCTCGACCCCTTGATGCTCCCTGCCGACTTGGCATGAACCAGTTTTACATATACGTCTGTCCCGGCGGGTATAATGACCTGATCGCCCGACGTAATAGGCGCATGCAACGAGGAGCGAAACAGGGAGCCGACCTGGCTTGACTTGGAATTGATTGAATCGATCATGGTGACCTGCACCTCGGTCCCCGCTGGGATAGTGATCATGACCTTCATCAGGTCGTTGACCTTCCTGACCCCCTCAGTTACGAGCGCGGTTTCAAGTGCCTTCCGGCGAATGTCTTCACTTGATACCTCACCTGACAAGGTCGCCTCCCCCTTGGCCACCGCAATCTGAATCGACGCGGCCTTCAATTGCGGTTCGGCATAAAACTTCGACTCAATCGACTTGGTCAGTGCCTCATCACTGGGCCCCAGGGAACATGCGGATACACCTAAGAGTTGCAATAACCAGTACCAACCGCCACGCTGAAAGTTGTTTCATTCTCGTATGCATTATGCTCCTCCTTTCTTTGTCTCTGCCCTATTACGGAAGACTGACCTATCATGATTAATTAGAAAGGACCACATAAACGGCATTGCCTTGGAACTATTCGTTCTGATTCTCTATCCCTAAGCGCACTCGATTAGATTATGATACCCAATCACCACAGTCATAATATTAATTTAAACGGATTGACGCAGTCAAACAAAATTTCAATAAGCATTAGCAAAACACTACCTCCTAAAGGCGTTAGTTTAGGGGCCAAGGGTCCGAGGATTCTAGGGTTCAAGTGTCGTTTCGCTTTTTTTTTACCCTTGAACCCTTGCGTCGCACAACATCAAACCAATATTCCATAAGACAAACTATTCGTACCCTGATATAATTAATCATCTTCGCAGCAGCTGAATATGAGCGTGGCTGATAAGATGAGAAGAGATTGTTTCCTAACCATTAATCAAAAGGAGAGCAGAACCATGAATAGTCAAAAAGGCAATGTTGTTATGGTAATAGCCGGTTTGTGCGTGCTTGTGCTGCTTGGCGGCTGCGTAACCCATCAGGCACGCAGCACGGAAAAGGCGGAATTTTTAAAGGACTATTCGCAGCTCACAAAGGGCGACAAGGCGCAGCTCCGGTATGTCGACCCGCTGGCAAACTTCAAATCATACAAGAGCATTCTTATGGACCCGGTCAAGCTGTTTGCCTCGACCGAACACAGGATGGATGATATTTCATACGAAGAGTGGCAGGCACTGCTGAATTATCTCGATGCGGCTGTGCGGGACCATCTTTCAAAGGATTATACGTTCGTACAGAAGGCCGGTCCCGGCGTGATTCGGCTACGTATAGCGCTTACCCAGGCTGATCGCTCCAATGTCCCTCTGGACACCGTGTCCACCGTTGTGCCTGTCGGGCTTGCGATCAGTGCCCTGAAAGCCGCAATCACGGGAAAGCATTCCTTTGTTGGGGCGGCCGGCATTGAAGCCGAGCTTCTGGACAGCCAAACGGGCAAGCGTCTTGCTGCTGCTGTCGATCACAGGGTTGGGAGCAAGGTCACGGGAGAATTCAACAAGTTTGATGAATGGCACACGGTTAAGGACGCCATCGACTACTGGACACAGAACCTGCAGGACTTTCTGGCAGAACAGCGAGCGGATAAAACGCTCTAAAAAGATCATCTGGGAATCCATAGTTACCGGTAATAATAAAAGCTCTGCTAAACATTACATTATCAAATTATTACATTCCCTCAATGACAGATAGTCACCATATAATTGCAAGTAAGTGTTGAACACCCCGATAATGCAGGTTACATACTGTAGTGGAAACTATTCGTGCCTTGAGATTGTTGCCCATATTTGTAGAACTTGAATATTTCCTTCAATCATAGCACCGCTACATTTTGTGCCCGGCATATATAGAACAAGCCTCTCAGATTTGTTCCCGAGAGGCTTTGTTAATCTAAAGCATACATTCATTATGGTAATGGATAACTACACCACTCCACCCCCGCTACACACGCAGGGCATGGGTTCTGCATCGAACTTCGGCCAAAGTCGGCTTTGAACAGGGCTGCATCAGTGCCATCAGCATCACCGTCGCAGTTGAAGTCACCGTTGCAGAGGCTTCCACCAGTACAGGGGTCTAATATTCCACTTCTCCCAAAATCCACCTTAAATAAGGCCGCATCGCTCCCGTCAACGTCCTGATCTGCCGAGCAGTTGAAATTACCTTCGCACTCGCAGGCATCGCCGATGCTGTTGCCCTGCGGGGGATAGGTGTCTTCCTGGTTGGGATTATAATCCTTGGGACAGTTGTCCTCCATATCGAGAATGTAATCACAGTCAAAATCCATTCCACAAAACTGTCGAGCATACTTGAGGTCACCGTTGGTGGCATCATAATAGCTGATGTGTGACCTCCCACATGAATCAAGTGCAAGAGAGGTATATTGCCCGACATCTCCTTCGCTATCCACTGTTTCTACTACCCAATCCCCACTCTTATTGGTGGCGTATTTGAGGTCACCATTGCTAGCATCATAATAGCTGATATATGCCTTGCCTCCTGAGTCCAAGATGAGAGAAGTGTATTGCCCCACATCTCCATTGATATCCGCGGTCTCAGTTTCCCAGACACCACTCGTATTAGTGGTATACTTGAGATCACCATTAGTAGTATCATAATAGCTAATATGTGGCTTCCCTGCTGCGTCGAGGGCAAGGGATGTGTATTGCCCCACATCTCCAGTGGTATCCACGGTCTCCTTTACCCATGAGCCACTTTCATTGGTCGCATACTTGAGATCATCGTTATTATAATCATAATAGCTGATATGCGCTTTTCCCTCGGCATCAAGGGCGAGTGAGGTGAAGCGTGCGTTTCCAAAAGAGTAATCCACACCCTCTTTTAACCAATCCCCGCTCTCATTGGTAGCATACGTGAGGCCAGCCCAACCCAAAGGAGGAAGATTCACATCCCCATAGCTAAGATGTGCGCTACCCTCTGTATCCAAGGCAAGGGATGGGGAATTCACATGCTCGCAAAACGTATCACAAATTCGCGACGCCACTCCCTCCGTTATCCAGGTACCGCTCTGATTGGTAGAATAATTGATAACCGAATCGAATGGTGTGTACTCTTCGAAACCGATATGCGCCTTTCCTTCCGAGTCCAGGACGAGGGTGACTGACCTTGATTCCCCACCACCGTGTATTAGTTCCTTTTCCCACAAGCCACTCTCATTGGTAGCATAAGTGAGACCTTTAAATAAATAATTATTATAGCCGATGTGCGCTTTCCCTCCTGAGTCCAGGGCAAGGGAGGAATACGAGCCAACATCTCCGTAACTATCGAGTTTCTCAGTTACCCAGACACCACTCGTATTAGTGGCATACTTGAGGTCACCATTAGTATCATCATTATAGATAATATGTGCCTTCCCCCCTGGATCAAGGGCAAGAGAGAGTAAGATGTTGTAGCCTATAGAGAGGTATCCGCAACCGTTTCTTTTACCCAGGCCCACTTTGCTCTTGGTCATACTCAGCCCATCCGTAATGCGGCAGAGTAACTGATGTGCGCCTTCCCATCAGAGTCTAGGAGCAGGGAGGAGCATTGAACTGCATTTTCATAACTTTCATTAATAGTCTCCTTTACCCAGGCCCCACTTTCATTGGTGGCATATTTGAGGTCTTCGTTATTATTATTATAATCACTATATCCAATATGCACCTTCCCTTCTGAATCAAGGGCCACGGAGATACTGGTGTAGAAGGTCACAGGACCGTCAACCGTCTCCTTTACCCAGGCTCCACTTTTATTGGTGGCATACTTGAGAACACGGTTAGTTTGATCTTGATAGCTGATATATGCCTTCCTTGCCTGGTCCAAAACAAGGGAGCCGAGGAGCTGTGCATATCCATCATTATCCACCGTTTCTGAAATCCAGGAACCACTCTTGTTAGTGGTATACGTGAGGTAGCCGTTGCGAGGGTGAATGATATGCACCTTCTTATCAGAGTCTAGGGCAGAGTCTAGGATAACTTCAGTAGTCCCCCCCCCGCCATCCACTGTCTCAACTACCCAGTCACCACTCGTATTAGTGGCATACTTGAGTCCATAACCAAAATAGCTATCATAATAGCTATAGCTGATGTGCGCCTTCCCATCTGAATCCAGGGCAAGAGGGGTGTAGGGATATATAGATCCTTCACTATCCACTGTTTCTACTACCCAATACCCACTCTTATTGGTGGCATACTTGAGGTCACCATCGGTTTTATCTCGATAGCTGATATGTGCCTTCCCTTCCGGGTCCAGGACGAAGGAGGAGATACTGTTTACCTCAGGTGTGGTATTAACCGTTTCATAGTGCCAGGTGCTACCGTCATAATAGGTGTAGTAGAAATGATCACCCCAATAAGGAATGTGAGGATTATTATTGCCATCTAATGCTATTGTCCAGTGATCAAAATCCTTCCGTGCATCAACTGCCTCAACGCACCAGGATGCACAAGCAATTTTGAGGCTAACGCCAGTAATAGCAATAAGCAGACATACAAATCCGAGCAAGATCTTTCTCATAATATTCCCCAAATAGATAACCCCACTCATTCAGAGACCCTCAACGGTCTGAGAAAAAGCGGGGTTATGTTAATAAGTGCGCTCATCGGAACACCTGTTAAGGCCCTTGTGGTTTTAAATTAAAGCACAGAATACCTCTTTTATCAATGTGATTTTGAGACCTGTGTTTATGCATTCATACTCTGCATATAGGGTGACCATAATGAGCCATCTCTGCATCTTATGCCAAAAACCTGAAATATAGTGCATACCCAAGATTCATTGCGTATGCTCTGTAATTTCCGGTGCTTCAATTCTCAACATTACTACCATAAATAGGGAACATCAAGCACCCGATCAGCATTCAACGTTACGACTCTAAACAGTGAATCCCCCATTCTGATAACTAGCCATCGAATCAGCAGCTGTAAATACCTCACCGATACCGGATTTTCAGTCATCCATCATCCCTTGCTTTTACTACCTTCTCCTTTACCCTGTAGGCTGTTGTGTGGTATAGACAACGTATGCAGCACCAACGCTCACCACAAAAGGATACCATATGAATATGCCAGGTAAATTATCTAAGTTTCTATCTCGCTTTTCCGGAAAAGTGCTTTTAATGCTGCTGATATTTTCCAGCCTGTTTGCATTGCCTGCAAACCTTTTCTCCTATCCCAGGACGTTTGATGATTTGATAGAAGCAAGCTGTGAGGGTGGGAACCAGGATGCAAAAAGAATCCTTATTGCCTACGACACCATACACGGCTCAACTGCCGAGGTTGCAGATAAAATAGGCAAGGAATTGTGCTCGCGGGGCTTCAAGGTGGATGTCCGGTTTGTAGGAAACACTTCATCTATCGAACAGTATGATGCCGTTATACTCGGCAGTGCCATCTATGAATTTAACTGGCTGCCGGATGCACGCAGGTTTTTAAGAAATTATTATGCAGCCCTGTCTTCCAAACCGGTTGCTGTCTTTATCGTCTGCTCTGCCATGTATCAAGACACCCCTGAAAGCAGGGATGCAGTCCGGAAGGCATTTGTGACGCCGCTTCTTACCCGGTATCCTGCCATCAGCCCGCTCTCGATAGGTCTGTTCGGCGGAGCGGTGGATTTTAATACGAACCGCTACAATCTTTTTGAAAAAATCGTTCTGAGATTCCTGGGAAAGGCACTGGGTTTTAAGGACAGCGCTGACTGGCGGGACTGGAATTACATTAGCGATTGGGCTCAAGAGGTTGGTGACTTGGTAGAGTAACTACATTCGTAGACAAAGAGGGGACGTTCGTGCAGAGATTGCATAGTTCACATCCAGGAAAATTCTGCCTTTCTCCATTATTCTGCTCCTGACACGATAAAGATACCAGGTGCACAAAACCCATTCAGTCGTGTGGCATGCGCTACCTCTTGAACAGCACCTCTTTAAAAGTTACATCACCTCTGAGCCGGGCCGCCGGACAGGGGCTGTCTGAGAGCTGTTTGCCACCGGTATTCTGAAACGGAAACGGCTTCCCTTGTGAGGGGCTGATTCCACCGTGATGGTTCCGCCGTAACCGTCTATGATGCGTTTTACCAGGGCGAGCCCCAGACCGGTTCCCTGTGTTTCCATCTCCTTGGCCCGGGGAGAGCGATAAAATTCCATAAAGATCCTCTCCTGCTCATCAGGGCCGATTCCGATCCCGGTATCTTCCACCGTTCCGACCGCCCAGCCCTCGCGCTCTTCCAGGATAACGCGCACTGACCCCCCCGCGGCTGTATATTTAACAGCGTTGGAGATGAGGTTGGTCCAGACCTCGCGCATCTGCTCCGGATTGGCCTCGATCGCGGGACGGTGTATCGACTGCATGCTGAAGCTGACGCCCTTCTCTTCAGCCCGCGCCTGCATCAGGATGCCCGCCTGTTCCATTGGCTCCGCCAGAGAGATCAGCACCCGGTTCCGGGGAGACATCTCTTCCCGGGCAGTGGCCAGGTTGAGCAGATCATCCACCATATCCAGCAGTCCCTGGCTGCGCTCGATGGCCTGCTCGATAAATCGTTTCTGCTTTTCAGGAGAGACATAGCCGTTGTACAGCAGGTTGAGAAAGCTCTGCAGGGCGGTAAGGGGCGCCCTGAATTCATGCGCCACCGTCAGGGTAAAGGCAGTGGTAAGGGAAAAAGACTGCTTGAACTTGTCCAGACGCTCAAGCTCCTCCCGGGCGACCGCCACCATTGCCGCCGCGTCCTTCTCCAGGGCCTTAAGCCGCTTGGTCTCGCGTGCAAGTTCCTTTCTCTCCAGACCCCGCTTTACGGTGAGGAGCAGCATATCCGCAGTGAAGGGCTTGGCGATGAAATCATATGCCCCGGACTTTAAGGCCTCCACGGCGTGTTCCACGGTAGCGTAGCCGCTGATGACCACCACCACCGCATCAGGGTCTCCGGTAAGAATGCTGCGCAGCAGGTCGAATCCGCTCCCGTCCGGAAGCACCAGGTCAAGCAGTATGAGATCAACCTCTCCCGATTCAAGTTGCTGCCCCCCCTCTTGCAGCGTGTAGGCCGACAGCACCCTGTAGCCGTGTGGCTCCAGCGCCCTCCGGCACCCCTTCTGAATGCCCGCTTCATCATCGATGATGAGGATGGTTGCACCGCTCATGCCTGTCTCTCTGGCTTAAGCGATGGTGTTCCCCGGGTCCGGCGGGGAGGAGCGATGCGCGCCCGGCTGCTTTACGGGGAGCGTGATGGTAAATGTTGTCCCCTGCCCGACGGTGCTTTTTACCGCAATCTGGCCCCGGTGCATTTTGATGATGCCGTATACGATTGACAGCCCCAGGCCGGTCCCTTTGCCGATGGGCCGGGTGGTGAAAAAGGGGGTGAACACCTTGTCGAGATGCTCCTCCCGGATGCCGCAGCCGGTATCGGCAACCGTTATTTCCACGGACCCGTTTTCCAGCAGGCGGGTGGCAATGGTGATGGCGCCTCCTGCGCTCATGGATTCAGCGGCATTATTGAGGAGGTTGACAAATACCTGCATGAGCTGCGTCTGGTCAGCCTGGATCACCGGGGGATCGCTGCTGAAATTGCGGGTGATGGTCACCTGTTTGAAGCTGTCCTGATGGCTCACGCCGCCTATGGCCTGATCAATCAGATCGTGCAGGTTGGTGTCCTGGGCGAGCAGCTCCTGCTGCCTGCCGAAATTGAGCAGATCGGATACGATCTTCTTGCTGCGCAGGGCCTCGCTGCTGATCATTTTGAGATCATCTTTCCGGGGATCGCCCTCGGGAAGTTCCTTGGAAAGCAGGTCGGCAAAGAGCAGGATGGTGCCCAGAGGGTTGTTGATTTCATGTGCCACGCCGTAGGCAAGCTGCCCCATGGAGGCCAGCTTCTCTTTCTGGAGCAGTTCCTGCTCCGTTTCGCGCAATGTTTCCACCATGCTGTTGAAGGAGTTCCCCAGAAGGGCAAATTCTCCCTTCCCCTCCGTCGTAACCCGCACGGACATATCTCCCTGGGCAAGCTTTCTGGTCGCCTTGACCAGGGCCTCGATGGGGCGGGTTATGACCCGCGAGACGGGCACGGCGATAATGCCGGCCAGCACGATACAGATGAGGGCGATGAGCGCCACGCGCTGGTTGTAATTGCGTACCAGCTCCAGGAAAGCCGATTCGCGGGCGCCCACATAGATGCTTCCCACAACCTCTCCCCGCCGGTTTCGCAGGGGCTCATAGCGGGTTATAAACCATTCATTCACCACGTAAGCCCGTCCGACGTAGGAACGCCCCTGTTCAAGTACCACCGTGCGGACGGGCATGGAAATCCGGGTGCCCACCGCCCGCTCGCCCTTCTCGGTCATGACGTTGGTGGCAACGCGCAGGTCGCCGAAGAAGATGGTGACCGTATCAATGCCGGCAACATCCTTGATGCGGTCAACCAGGGTGAAGTCGTTATTGAACAGGTACACCGATACAGCCGCGCCGATCAGCCCTGATGCATCGTGCACGGGATATACACCGGTGAGCGCAAGACCGGCTCTGCCCTCCTGGGGATTAAAGGGCTCCGGGGCGGCAAGCGGGGTTTCTTTGAGCGGTATAAAGGCCTGCGTATCAAGCCCGACCTGGGACAGGAATTCTGATGGGATGATCTCGGTGGCTGACTGGACCCTCCCGGAACTGAGCACCTCCGCCACGATGGGCAATCCGGCCCAGTTGCCCCCGGTTATAAGCGGAGAGAGCTCCCCGGATGATGAAAGGACGCGCCCCGCAACAATGGTACCGGCGGTATCCAGCATCGCAATGAGATGGGTGCCTCCGAGCGCAAGCACGCTGATCTTGTTGGTGATCTGCTGATCAATGATGCGAACGGCTTCAGCCTTTGCCCGGGAGGCATCGGTAAGATTTTGGATGACCCAGGTATCAAGGGCAAGCCGGTAGCTGATGGCGGCGATTTCATCAAGCTTGAGCTGATAGAAGGCCCTGGCCAGTTGCATATCACGGTCAACCAGGCCGGATTCGGCGGTGGTAAGATATGATCTGATGCCCCGCGAGGTAACCAGGGTGTTGAGGGCGACCGTCAAACCGGCAATCAGGGAAAATGAGGCAATCAGGACCCATTGCAGCCTCCCGCTTACCAGCGATGAAAGACGAAACTTCATAATGCCTTCCTATTGTGGTGATTCGACTACCGGAAGCGTGAAGCGGAAGGTACTGCCCCGTCCGACCGCCGACTCTACCTCCATGCTGCCGCCGTACAATTCAAGGACCTGCTGCACGATGGACATCCCCAGCCCGGTGCCCGTCTCCTGCATGGCCCTGGCCGCTTCGCTCCGGTAAAATTCCTCAAAGATGCGGGTCGTTTCCTCATCAGTCATACCGATGCCGCTGTCGGTTACGGTACAGGAGACGCTGTTCCGCTCCCGGCCCGGTTCAACGGTGATCCCCACCCGGCCGCCCCGCGGCGTGTAGCGCAGGGCGTTGGTGAGAAGCTGCAGCCACAGCGCCTTGATGTGCTCCGGATTGGCCTTCACCTGCGGACGGTCAGGGCAGGTGCTGGTAACGGCAATATCCCGCAGGCGCGCCTCCGGTTCCAGAGAGGCAAGCACCTGCTCCAGCATATCCGCCACGGACACCTTTTCCATGGACTTGACGCCGATGCCTTCTTTGAGGCAGGACAGAAAGTGAACGTCGTCCAGTATGGTAAGCAGTTCACCCGCGCGCTGCTCAGCCCTGGTGAGCACTTCCTGATGCTGTTCGGGGGGAACAAAACCTTTCTGGACAATCTGAATGGTATTCTGCAGCACCGCCACGGGAGCCCGCAATATGTGCACCATGGTAAGCATAAAACGGCCTTCCATGGAGCGCAGCTTTTCCAGGTCGGCCTTGGCCCTGGCCAGCTGTTGTGCCTCCTCCTCCAGGGCCTTGATGCGCTCCGCCTCCTTCAACAGCCGGCGGCGCTCAAGCTCCCGGCTGATTACCTGCAGCAGCTCCTCGGGACTGAAGGGCTTGGCTATGAAATCATCGGCACCTTTGCGGATGGCCTGGATCGCAAGCTCAACGGTCGCATAACCGGTAATCATAATGCAGATGATCTCCGGTGCAATGGCGCGTGCCTGCTGCAGGACTTCCAGTCCGGTCATGCCCGGCATCATGGCGTCAAGCAGCAGCAGATCATAGTGTCCCTCCCGGAGCTTATGAAGGCCCGCCGCTCCGTTCTCTGCCGTTTCCACCTCAAAGCCCGCGGCGGTAAGAACGCGGCGGCATCCTTCACGTATGCCGAATTCATCGTCAATCACCAGAATCCGCATAGGTCAACACCTTTCCTTCGCTTGCCGGGTCATGGGCCATGCGCCGTCGGAACCGGCATGACAACCCGGTTGCTCAGAGCACTGTTGGTGAAATAATTATCCGCTTAAGGGTGGGACGATCCCGCTCCGGCAGGCGGGGATCTCTAGGCCAGCTTGCTGTTGACCAGTTTCAGCAGGGTATCGGGATCGATGGGCTTGTGCAGCCATTCCGACTCAGGGATATATTCATCTGAGGGAAGACTGCTGCGCGCATGCTTGCCGGTGAGCGAGGTAGCCATGATCACCGGAATGTCACGCAACCGGTCATCCTTTGCCATTTCCCGGCGCACGTCCAGTCCGTCCAGAATGTACGACATCATAATGTCAAGCAGGACCAGATCGGGCTTGTCCCGGCGCATCACCTCCAGTGCCTGTTCCCCGTTACCGGCGGTGAGCACCTCGTAGTTGCCTGATTCCAGAATAATGCGGGTGATTTTAATAAAATCTCGATCGTCATCGACTACCAGAATTTTTTTCATGGGCGTTGCTCCTTTTTTGCAGTCTCGGCTCAGTTCCGCAGCGCGCTCCCCGGGGGGCGAAGCCCCCGCCTTACCTTCAGTAGTGCCGGTAGCCCTTTTCCTGCGCCGCTATATCCATGGGGACGGTCACAATACACTCGACGGGCAGATGCACGGATCGCCCTGCCTGGCGACAATCAATGGTTTTCAGATAGCGCTTGCACACATCGCAGGTGTAGAGACGGTAGAGGCCGTCCCCGCCCGGATAATAGACCTGTTCAGCGCTGCTTTCGCAGAACGCGCAGCCAAACCGCGCGTAGGCCCATTCAGCGCTGCACCGGGAGCAGAGCAGGATGCGGGTGCCGGATGCCTGCTCGAGGGCGGCAAAGGATGGTTTTCCCCCGCAAACCGGGCAATAGGGACGCTGCCATGCGTCCCGGGAAATGCGGGAAATGACCGCATTGCGGGCTCGATGCAGGTATGGTGCGAGGGAGAACCCTGCAACCAGCGCTGCCAGGTCCTTTGGTGTGTCCGCTGTCACAAACGGGTTTCTGCTCTCAAAAATGGCCTGTGCGGTTTGCAGCAAGGCTTCACCCGCCGGGAGATCCTCCCGGTCGGCAGCGTGCGCCATATGTTTGATGATGAGTGCGGCCATCAGTCTCGACAGCCGCATAAAATCCTCCCCATCGATCAGTAATTCTTCAAAGGTAAATTGCGGCATCCCTTCGCTCAACCGCAGGGAATCCAGCTCCCGGACGGCACGGTCAGGATGCATGTCCAGCCCTGCCATGAACGCATCCTGCGCGAGGAAAAGCTCCTCGTAAAAGGCAAGGAGTTCCGCCAGGTCAGGATGTCCGGCTTTGGCCTCTCTGAGGGATGTCAGGAACAGCTGATGGCACGCACCCTCAGACATGGGAGGCCCGCCCGGTGAAATGATGTGCAAGTGATCCGGCATCGGCATGCAATGCAGTAGCTGTGCGTGTATTCATCTGCGGTCAGGAATGTTCGGAAGCCAGCTTCTTTTTGGCTTCATACAGTTCTTTTGCCCGTTTTGGCCCGTAAAACCACTTGGCATGATGTTCTGCAGCATAGTCCGCCGAGGTAACACCGAAGCGCATGCTCACCAGCGCAGCCCACATGAGGGGGTGCGCCACCGCCAGATATAAATGAACCAAAAACATGGCCACGGCTGCGATCATGGTCAGATCGTGCAGCACCACCATCCAGCGGAACAGTTCCGCCGGCACAATGCCCTTGCCGAACCACATGATAAGCCCGGTTACCACGAACACCACCCAGCTCACGATCATTACGATGCCGTTCATTTTTTCCCCGGTATTGTAGCGGCCCTGGGGGGGCATGTCGGTATGCCTGCCCAGCACATAATAGCCAAAGGCGTTTTTAATCCATCCCATGTCGTCCCGGTCAACGCCGAACTCCTTAATGTTGAGCCACAGCCGCAGTGGCTGAATGATGCCGTAGAGCACCGGCTCGGCAATAAAGAGCACGGCCGCAAGGCGGTGGACCAGACGCATCCATATTCCCGCATCCCCCTGCGCCAGCGGCTGCAGGGAAGGCAGATACAGCACCAGCCCGGTCGCCACCAAGGGTATGAAGCTTGCGGTATGAACCCAGTGCAGGAAGCGCTCGGTAAAGGTGTATTTGGGTATCCAGCGGATCTGGAAATAACCCGTTTCTTTCGGCTGTGCGTTCATTCCACATCCTCCATTCTGATGTTCCTGCGGATGATGACCCATCGCAGCGGCTATGCCAATGATGGATGCACCCAATACGATTTTTCCAAACGGCTGACACCGTTCTGCCAGAGGGTGGTCAGTGCCGGGATACTCGGGGTCGGCGGGCAGACCGTACGCCTCGGGTTTTTCGAGGAGCACATACAGACGGCCCAGTCCTCCCAGCAGGTTTTCCCCGTACAATTGAGCACTGACCGCACCTCCTTCCTGGAGCGCTTCCACCCGTTTCTTTCCGCGGGCTATCATTTCGTCCCGGTCGCCCCAGGACAGCGCAGCGGCGGGGCATGTTTTTACGCAGGCGGGAAGCAGTCCGTTGTCGGTGCGGTCCTGGCAGAAGGTGCACTTGGAGCTCTTGGCCTCTCCTGAAAAAAGTCCATAGACCTCAAGCTGCGGAACACCGAAGGGGCAGAACTGTGAACAATAGCCGCAGCCGTTGCACAGGTTTGGTTCCAGGGTTACCCGGCCGTCCGGTTTCTGCTTCAAGGCCCCGGTCGGACATACCGCAACGCAGGGGGGATTGCCGCAGTGCATGCAGCCCTCTTTGAGGAACAGCCATCGAAAGCGGTCCCCATCCTCGTATTCGGTGAATTTTATGCGCGTCCAGGTCTGGGGGGACAGATGCGGAGGGTTCTCATAGGACCCCCGGTTTTCGGTTTTCGAATATGACCATCCTTCAAGATCATTCCATTGCTTGCAGGCCACCTGGCAGCCGCGACATGCCGTGCATTTTGATTCATCGATCAGCATTGCCATGCGTGTCATGATTCACGTCTCCTTTATGCTCTTTGGATGTCGACCAGAAACGCTTTGTATTCAGGGATGGTGGTATTCCCGTCACCGACATGGGGGGTCAGATCATTGGCAGTGGCCCCTGAAGCAATGCCCCCCCATCCGAAATGCCAGGGCAGTGCCAACCTGATGCACCGGTTTGCCGTTTATCATAAAGGGCTTGAATCGGGCAGTCACCACGGCTACGGCCTTCAATTTCACCGCGGGCCGAGCTGATTTTGACCCTGTCGCCATTGCTTGATCCCCTTCTCTGCGGCCAGTTCCCTGCTCATCTCGATGAACATTTCGGGCTGGCACTCGGCAAGCCATTCCAGCCAGCGCGACATGCCGCCTGCCTGCCAGTGCTCCACCACCCGATAGGTTGTTGCCACAATAGGAAACTTGTCCGGCGTGCCCCAGTTGTTGCCGATTTCTTTGCCCTCGCCGGTCTTCCAGATCTTAATGACCGGGTTATGAAGGCGGGAGGAGAAGGGGTTGCGGTCCACCGGCGTTTCAACCGGTTCGTAGTGTTCTGGAAACGGCCCTTCATTGAGCGGGGCGAAAAGACCGCCTTTGCCGTCGACCCGCATGATGAACGGATCGGTGCCGCCGGGGTCGGTGGGCGCCTTGGTGGGCAGAAAGTCGGGAACATCATAGCCGGTCCACTTCTTCTGGGTTTCATCCCACCAGATGAGCTTCTTCTCTTCGGTCCACGGCCTGCCGCTCGGATCAGCCGAGCAGCGGTTGTAAATGATCCTGTCGATTCACCGGCCAGGAGACATGCCCAGAACGGATACGTGCCCAAACCACCCGGGTCCTTCTGGCCCGCGGCGCTTGCAGGCAGGCATCATCCTGCCGGTGCCGTCGTCCGCCAGGGCATAATAGCCGGCGATAGATCCAGATGCCGCAGGCGGTGCCGCCGTCCGCCTGGAGGTGGCCGAAGGTTTTTAAGAGTTCGTCCTTTTTGGCCAGGGTGTTTCCGTCGGGGTCTTTTATGTCAGCCAGCGCATAGCCGTTGATCTCGCGCGCCACTTTTTCAATGTCAACTTCCGTGCCATAATCCCAGTTCAGATGAATGATGGGATCGGCAAAGGGGCCGGGATCAGAGCGCGTACAGCTCTTTCAGTTTCAGGGCAACCAGATTGAAAACTTGATGGTCGGGCAGCGCTTCGCCGGGTGCCGCCGCGACCTTGGGGCGCCACTGAATGAGCCGGCCGCTGGTGACGATGCTGCCCTCCTTTTCCATGGCGTCGGCCGCGGGCAGGATGAACACCTCGGTTTGATCTCCGCCGGATTTTCGCCCGGCGCCCGCCAGAATCGAGCAGGTCTCGGTGGCAAAGAGCTCCTGGATGACCATCCACTTGAGCTTTTTCAGGCCTTCGCGCTCCAGGCGGGAGTTGGGCCCGCACACCGCGGGGTTCTGCCCCATGTATCCACAGACCTTCGATGGCACCGGCATGCATGTCCTCAAAAAGCTTTATCCAGTAGTGCTGGGCCGGGCTTTCCACCTTGGGCAGATAATCGTAGGCGAAATCATTGTCCGCGGTGGCGTGGTCGCCCCACCATGCCTTGAGCATGCTGATGAAAAATTTTGGTTTGTTTGACCAGTAGCTTGTCTTGGGGGTTTCTTTTTCCAGGTAGGCGGCCAAAATTCGGATGATCCCCCGCGCCGGGGATTTTTAAATAACCGGTGACGAGGTGTGCAAGCAGGCCCTGGTCGGTAGAGCCCTGCACATTTGATTCACCGCGCAGCGCGTTCACGCCTCCGCCCGGCCTGCCCATGTTTCCCAGCAGCAGCTGGATCATGGCCATGCAGCGCACGTTCTGCGATCCGACCGTGTGCTGGGTTTGTCCCATGGCATAGAGAATGGTGCCGGTTTTTTCCGGGGCCCCGCTCGCAGCAAACATCCTGTAGGCGGCCTCAAGGGAATCTTCGGGACAGCCGGTAATTCCCGACACGGTTTCGAGCGAGTAGCGCTCATAATGACGCTTCATAAGCTGGAAGACGGTGTTGCGATCCTGCAAGGTCTCATCGCGCAGCGGCTTGCCGTCGGCATCGGCCTGATACTTCCAGGTGGCCTGATCATACTTTCCAAAGCCATCGCCGTCGTCATCCACAAAACCGGAGAACAGTCCATCCAGGTCGGCCGGGCCCTTAAACTCAGGCACAACCAGCGTGGCGGCGTTTGTGTAATACAGGACATACTCCTTGTGGTAGAGCTCATTGTCCATGATGTATTTCATCAATCCGCCAAAAAAAGCGATGTCGGTACCGCTGCGAATGCGCACATAGAGGTCTGCCTGGGAAGCGGAACGGGTGAAACGCGGATCAACCACAATGAGCTTGGCGCCCCGTTCATCCCTGGCTTTCTGAATCCAGGTCATGGATGCCGGATGATTTTCAGCAGCATTGGAACCGTTCATCATTATGACATCGGCGTTTTTGAGATCAATCCAATGATTGGTCATCGCGCCCCTGCCTAAACCAGCGGCCAGACCGGCCACCGTGGCGGAGTGTCATATCCGTGCCTGATGCTCAAGGTAGACAAGGCCGAGGGCACGCATGAGCTTTGATGCCAGGTAACATTCTTCGTTATTATTTGCCGCCCCGCCAAGATATGCCATGCCCATCGTTCGATTGACGGTAACCCCCTTATCATTTATTTTTTGGAACGTCTGATCACGTGTTGTTTTGATGCGCTGGGAAATTTCATTAATCATCCACTCCCAGTTTTTTTCTTCAAAGGTATCGCTGCCGGGAGCCCGGTAGAGCGGCTTTTTCAGGCGCAGGTCACTCTGGGAGAGCTGCCGCACTGAGATTGACTTCGGATCGAGCGCCCCCCGGTTATTGGGATTGTCCGGGTCGCCTTCGCAGTTGACAATGTGCCCATCCGTTCCCGTAGCGATCACCAACCCGCAGCCGCATGAGCAATATGGGCAGATGGTTGCCGCTTCTTTAACCGGCTTGTGCAGAGGAAACGCCGGCACCTTTCCCGATGCCCGCGCAAACCCGGCCGGCAGAAGGACGGACCCGGCCGTTGCACCGGAAAACCTGAGAAAGTTTCGTCGCGTTATCTCCATCCTTTTTCCTCCCCCCTGAAAATAGCTTCTTACAGGCTCACATCTGAGAATTTATCTCTCAGAAACATAGATAACCGGTAGGAGCGGCTTTAAGCCGCGAACGCATCGCGCCTGAAGGCGCTCCTACCGTCATTTCACATATCTTTTTTTCAACCAACCGGGAACGTTTATGGAAAATAAAAAACCTCTATCAGCCCAAAGTAAAGCCGATAGGGGTCCATTTATTTTCCCGTTTTCTACGGCAGTCTGCTGTTTAACCATGCAGGCCCTCAATTTGAACATCACACTATACTAATTTCATATTGGCCGTCAAGATAAATTGATCAAGGGTTTTCATAAAAAATCAGTGTCTGTTTTAAAACTGTTCTCATTTACCTGTTGGGAAACCCGAGACGGGCGGTTTTTTTGAATTCCTCCTCCATGTTTTCCCTCATTTTGAGCAGCTTTTCCATAATCTCCGGCCGCTCCTGCTCAATCCCGGGAAACAGTGCCGCGTAGGTTTCGCCGATGGCAGCGAAAAAGGTAAAGAAGTTCATGCTGGCAGGAAACGGCTCCTTCACCAAACCGACCAGGTAGTCCATCTCTTCGCCGCTGAGATAGTCGTACAGCTCCCCTCCCCCGATGCCGAAATCAGTCTCACCGTGAGGGCCGTAAAAGTACTTTTCCCAGTACTCAAAGTAGCTCGCCAGACCCTCCCTGGTGAGATTATTTTCCGTCACCGCCAGGGCAACCGCATTGCCTGCCTTCCAGCCGGTGCACAGGGCCGCCATATTGCTGAACTCCATTATCCAGGCGGCATCACCGATCAAAAGAACATTATCTCTGAAGGGATCTTTAATGGGAGTGAGAAGGTTGGCCACGCAGTTAATCATCCCCACTTTTTTGGCATTCGTGAACCAATGAGCATAGGTCCTGTCCTGTTGAGTAAAATATTCCAGTCGGGCGTGGAAATCAACCTGGGTATTGGTGCCGAACGCAGCCAGATGGTAGAGGCCTTTTTTATAATCAGGATAAATTGAGAAGATGCCTTTTTCGGTGAGAATAAAGTTAAAGCTTCCCGGGTCAACCGGCAGTTCCCCCTCCATGATCCAGGTGACATAAATTTGAGTGCCTTTAAATGTTCTCTCCCTGTTGAATCCCAGAAGCCGGGCAATCCGAGAGTTGACACCGTCCGCGGCAATCACAAATGAACCTTCAAAAAATGAGCCGTTGCCGGAAACCCGGACAGACCCGCCTTTCTTCTCGATACCGGTCACATTGGTTCCGGGAAACACCTCCACGCCAACCTCCCCGCACTCTTCCAGCATTCCCTTAAGAAGGATTTCCTTATCCAGAGTGATGCCCACCCGCACCTTATCTCCCCTTTTCCCGGCCGCCTCCCAGTCGCCGAATAAGAGACGCTTTCCGCCGGGTGCATGGAGCTGAAACCCGTAGATGTTGGCGTACGGCCCTGCATAGGGCACGGAAAAGCCCGAAGAAGGCACGCAGAGCCGTTGCGCCCTTGGATTAAAGGTGACCATCTGGCCGAACAGATACTCATTCAGCCCGATGGCCCCGCCGTCAAGCCGGTACATCCTGGGGATATCGGTCTTCCGCTCAAGCAGGGCTACGCTCAGGCCATTTTCAGCCGCAGTCCTGGCAGCCATCAAGCCCGCCGGACCCGCTCCCACTACCACGACATCATAATGCTTTGGCATCACCTATATCCTTTGTGGACAGGGTCTATGGATGTACTTCATGCGGTGCCCGCATGGGACATACCTTGATGCAAATACCGCAGCCGGTACAGCGTTCATCATCGATGGTAACCACGTCATTGATCATGCCTATTGCAATAACCGGGCAGAGATCAATGCATCCGCCGCATCGCGTACACTTTTCCGTATCTATACTGACCATATGTTGCCCCATTTGTATATGGTTTTATTCCACGTCCAAGGCAAGAGCAGCACTTTTGCCGGCAGCTATGACCGATGTCTTCATGTAACTGTATCCCGCAATAATATTTCTTGCAACCTGAATTGTTGTGGTATATGGTTTTCCAAAATGTTTAGCATATCTAAGTAATTTTTTACAAGGAGGCCCTGCGATGAAGCATCTCTACCTGCTATCAGCAATGGCAATCGTATTGTCAGGCACCCTGTGCCATGCCATTGATCCCGCCCGGCTCTATGTCAAGCCGGGCGACATGCCGCCCATGCACTTTCCGGTGGAGGAAACGGTCAAATGTGTTGATTGCCATCCTTTAAATGTCAAGGATGTCGATGGCTATACCTCCGCCACCATGACCCTGAAAAAGTCCACGCTGGGGGTCATGCCGCGGGAGGAAATCGCCAAACGGGTGACGGAAGTCCTGCGGGGAAAGCACGGCCGGGAAATTTTCGTCCTGGCAACCAGCCACAACAACAAGCCGCTGGCCACGATCATCGAGTTTGTGATTGACCCCGAGACCATGACCCTCTACGCCATGTCAGAGCGGCAGGGCGAAAAGCTCTTTCACATGAACGAAAATAACCAGGTGTCCCTTGCATATGTCCGGCCGGCCGAAAATTACTTCAGGGAGACGCTGGGCGTGCAGATTGTAGGGAAGGCGGAATTGCTGTCCGGCAAGGATCCGGGGTTTTCCGAGGGGCTTGAAATCTACTTTCCCACCATTTTATATATGCTCCCCGAGATGCCCAAGGACCCCGCTTCCCTGCAGGCCTTCAAGGAAAGCATCATCAAGACCAAAATCATGACCAGGGTTACGCCTGAGCGCATCGTGCTCAGGGACAATTCCCTCAAGGCAAAAAATTTAAGGACCTTTCAGGTGTGGGAGCAGTGAGCAACCTTTTTCGCGTTAATCTTATTCACATGTAGTGGCGACCGGCCGGTCGCCCCTACATGTACCTATTTTCGAATCAACATAGGATGCGACACATGGGTGACTATAAGAACCTCAGCGCGCGGGAGATTGACCGCTTTCTTAAGGATAACCAGCATGGGATATTGTCCCTGGCCGGCAGCAAACCATATGCCCTGCCCATGGGCTACATGTACAGAAGGAAGACCATCCTGATGGGCTTAGCTGCCGGCGGCGGGATGGTGACCGCCGGCCGGAAAATGGACTGTCTCAAAAAAAGCAAAAACATCTGCTTTACCATCTGCATGCCGCGGTGGCATGTGGAAAAGCTCAAGGAACCCTGCACCACCCTGGTGATTGAAGGAAGACTGGAGGAGGTTAAAGACGGGTCATGCTACGGAATTAAAAAGCTGCCCGCAAAACTGGATTTGAAACTGTACAAAATAAATGTGGCTCAGATGGGGGCACGGAAATGCAACCGCAAGCCCTGCGAGCTGCTGGCGGCGAAGAAAGTTAAGGTGGCAAATGCAAAAAAATAGCCATTGCGATGAGCAATAGCGACGAAGCAATCCCATGCAGTGTAATACTTTGCTTTCAATGTGAAAAATGGAGATTGCTTCGTCATCCCGCCGAGCGGGACTCCTCGCAACGACGTGTTTATTTTATTTGTCTGAAAAGGTTATTCATGGGACATAACGCTAGCAGGCTCTTATCATCATTCATCTGAATCCCCCACGGCGGCAGCGCCCTTTCCGCCCCGGGCCGCGCGGCAGAAGCCGTAGCGGGACGGCTTCCTGATGAAGGCAACAAGCTGGCGGGTTTCCTCGCCATCCGCCTCCCTTTCAATCTGATTAAGCCGCTCCTCCAGCCTGAGCGTGGACCTGAAGAGAATGGCATAGGCGCGCTTCAACTGCGAAATGGATTCCCTGCTGAACCCGCGCCTCCGTAATCCCACCGTATTTAATCCGTGGGCCTCGGCATCATATCCCACAGCCCTGATGAAGGGCGGAATGTTGGTGTTGACCCGCGTGTTCCCTCCCACATAGGCATGCCTGCCGATCCGGGCAAACTGCTGGACTGCAACGCCCCCGGAGACAAACCCGTAGTCCTCAACTTCCACGTGGCCGGAAAGCAGGGCGCAGTTGCAAACGATGACGTGGTCGTCCAGACGGCAGTTATGGGCGACATGCGAGACCGCCATCAGCAGGTTGTGATTGCCTATGACCGTCACCGACTCCGGTTCGGTGCCGCGGTGAATGGTGGCAAATTCCCGGATGGTATTGTGATCACCGATGCGCACGTAGCTCGCCGTCCCGGCCTTGAAGGCCAGGTCCTGTGGATCTTCACCGATCATCGCGTTCGGATGAATGACATTGTTTTTGCCGATGGTGGTTCCCTTCCTGATAATCGTGTGCGCGTCCACACGGGTGCCGCTTCCTATGCTCACACCGTCTTCAATGATGACCCACGGTCCAATGACGGCATCATCGGCTATGTCCGCGCCTGCGCCGATTCGTGCTGTGGAATCAATGGTACTCATCTACTCCTCCGCACCCCGCCCGGCGTTCTTCATTCCGACATCCCGGTTTGAATAACCGCCACCAGCCGGTCAATTTCTTTTACAATCTTTTGGGGAAGCACGCCGGAAATCTCTATCTCCCGCTTGATGGTTCTCAACACCCCCAGGCAGCGATTGATGGTTGCCTTGCGCCGTTTCTTTTCCTCTTCCTCCGTTTCACCCCCTGCATATGATTCCAGGATGTTTTTGAGCTTGTAGCGCACCTCCTTGGGCTCTTCGCCCTTTTCCAGGACGCTATCCCTGAGCGACCGGTAATCATCGGCATCAAGGTTTTTCCTGCAGCGCGCCCTCCTCAATATATCGACCGAATCCGCGCTGGGGAGGGCAACCACCTTCCCGGTATCGGCCAGCTTATCCTTGAGAAACGCAGGCTCCTCGCTTTCCAGGAAATAGTACGAGCGCAGCAGCTTCAGGGCGGTGGTGGTTTTAATGGCCAGTTCCCTGCTGCAGTAGCTTTCAAAGCTGGTGTAGTTCCAGCGCTTGTAGTGCTTGTCCTGAAATACGGACTGCAGGTAATTGCCCAGCTCAATCCACGAGGTCTTAAAATTGCGCGCCGACTGCAGCACCCGGTAGCGCAGGGAGGTTTCGTCCAGCTCCTCCATTTTTCCTTCAATCTGGGATATGGCTTTCGTCTTGGGAAGCGTCATGGATTACATCCTGAGGCAGGTGGTGTTTATTGCGTGGCATGAGGCATTGTATTGGATCCTGCGTGCAATCGAAGGGTGCGGAATGACAGTGCGCTCATAACCATAAGTAGGGGCGACCGGCCGGTCGCCCTCTACCTGCTTTCATTGAAATGAAGATAAGCATGACTCTGCGCGCGGCACATGGCAGAGCTGCTTCCCGTCCCCGGTGTTATTGCAACAATCCACCCGGGGTGCGGAAATCGATGGTGAGCACAGTATCCTTGGCGCCGAGACCGCTTATTTTCATATTCAGACCAGGTGCATGCCGCTCCTCAGTGGAATAGCCGAAGCGCACCTCTTTCACCACCTCGCCCTTGGGAATTGCCTCGATGCGGTTGCAGGGAACGCTCACCTTCTGCCAGTTCCAGCACTGTACCTGCTCTATGGGCTGCTGGGTTGAGCTGTCAACAAGTGAAATATTCTGGTCATAGATGGCAATCGGCCTGTCGCCGGCATTAACGGCGCGGTAGAGGAGCTGATAAAAATAGATGCCGCTTTCCTCCACCCGCGCTATCTGGTAATGCATGGTCAGATTGTCGTCCACGGCCTGCTCGTACCATCCCTTGGTTTTCTTGTCGTCGGCCGAAGGCGGCGCACCATCAGCGGAATGGTAATATTCTATCCGGTAGGGGGGTATCTTGATGCTGCGCGAAGGCTGCATGGCATTCCAACAGGCACAGGAAACTGCGAAAAGCGCCGTTACAACCAGGATTATCAGCTTTGCCGGGATCATCCCCTCAAATCGTATCAGACCCATATATCCCCCTGACCGCATTCACTCCATGTTTATCGTTTGACTATCATGGCCATGCCCTGGCCGCCGCCGATGCACATGGTCACCAATCCATAGGTATAATTCTTGCGCTTCATTTCATGGGCGATGGTAACCAGAAGCCGTGCGCCGGTGCATCCGATGGGATGTCCCAGGGAGATTCCGCTGCCGAGGGGATTGGTCTTTTTCATGTCCATGCCCAATTCCCGCATGCAGGCGATGGCCTGGGATGCGAAGGCCTCATTCAACTCTATCACGTCAATGTCTTTCATGGTCAGACGGGCCATGTCCAGGGCCTTCTTTACCGCCGGGATTGGTCCAAGACCCATGTAGGCGGGATCAATGCCGCCCGAGGCAAAGGAAACAACTTTCACCATCGGCTCCAGGCCCAGGCTTTTCGCCTTATCCGCTGACATGAGCAGCACGGCTGCAGCGGCATCGTTGATCCCCGAGGCATTACCGGCGGTGACCGTCCCGTCCTTCTTAAACACGGGCTTCAAGCGGCCCATTTTTTCCATGCTGGTGTCCATGGGGCGCTCATCGGTATCAAACGGAACCGGGTCTCCCTTTTTCTGGGGGATCATCACCGGAATAATCTCTTCCTTGAAAACACCCGCTTTGATTGCGGCCAGGGCGCGCTGGTGGCTCACAAGTCCAAGCTCGTCCTGCTCCTGCCGGGATATGCCGTATTGCTCGGCAATATTCTCGGCGGTCAGGCCCATATGGTAGCCGTAAAATATCTCCCACAAGCCATCGAGCACCATCAGGTCGTTGAGCACTCCCTTGGTGCTGACATCCATCCGGTATCCCCATCGTGCGTTGGGCAGGGCGTAGGGCACGTTGCTCATGCTCTCCATGCCGCCGGCGATGACCACCTCGGCCTGCTCGAGCTGGATCGACTGCGCCCCGAGCGCCACCGCCTTGAGACCGGACGCGCACACCTTGTTGATGGTAAAGGCACTCGTTTCCTTGGAGATACCGGCACGGATCATGGCCTGCCGCGCGGTGTTCTGGCCCTGCCCGCTCTGAAGCACGTTTCCCATGATCACTTCGTCAACCTGGATACCCGTGTGAGACGCATCCCAGTTCTGATCTTTCTTTTCCAGGTCTATCAAACCCTTCCCCTGAAGGGGTTTCGGGGCATACTGCAACATTTTATCAGACGGCAAGGGCCGGAGTTTTGATTTCTTTAACACCCCGTTAATCACCAGTGCTCCCAGCTGGACCACCGAAACATCTTTAAGACCGCTTCCAAAGGTACCGATTGCCGTTCTAACTCCATTTACCACCACAACTTCTTTCATTCGCTATCCTCCTTAAAAAAAATGAATTACCCCTCAGTACACGATCTGTCAGGCAAAAGATAGATACCTTTCATGACAACAGTCAGTTTAAATAGAAAATTTATGCAGTAAAGTCAAGAAAATAACACACCGCGCAGGCCCTTGACAGTGGCTGAGCAAAGGGGTAATGTTTCACGTGTGGCCGGTGAAATTTTAGTAATGGTCACTCATAAATCCGAAGCACGAAATCCGAAACAAACAACTTCAAATGACCAAGACACAAATGACAAAAAATCCCTCGCCTAACGCCCCATAATATAGAAGAATAATCTCATGCACAAACTGCCTCTTGCGGAAATTGAGTCCATCGTCGGTAAAGACAACCTCCTCACTGCGCCTGAAGAGCGCATGTGCTATTCCTTTGACGCGACCAACCGGAAATATTTGCCCGACGCGGTGGCCTTTCCCCGGAACGCGGAGCATGTTTCCTCCCTCATGCGCTGCGCAAACCTCCATCGCTTTCCCGTCATACCCCGCGGAGCGGGTTCGGGTTTTGCGGGCGGCTCTCTGGCCGTTGAAGGAGGCCTGGTGCTTGCTCTTAGCAGGATGAATCGTATCGTCTCCATCGCGCCGGAAAACCTGACTGCTATCGTTGAGCCGGGCGTGGTTACGGGTGACTTCCAGAAAGCCGTCGAATCAGTCAGGCCTTTTTTATCCGCCCGATCCCGCCAGCCTGCAGTTTTCAACCATGGGGGGCAATGCCGCAACCTGTGCGGGCGGCCCCCGCTGCGTGAAGTACGGGGTGACCAAGAACTACATTCTCGGCCTTGAGGTGGTGCTGCCGACGGGAGAACTGCTCAAGACGGGCGTGCAAACCCTCAAGGGGGTAGCCGGTTACGATCTCACCAGCCTGTTTGTCGGTTCCGAGGGGACGCTGGGCGTCATCACCCTTGTCACTGTGCGGCTCATTCCCCTGCCCCCGGCCCGGCAGTGCATGCTTGCCACCTTTCCCCGTCTCGATGACGCTCCTCTTGCCGTTTCAGCCATTATCGGCGCCCGCATCATTCCCTCCACCCTTGAATTCATCGATCAGGCGGCAATCCGCTGCGTGGAAGATTACCTGCATATGGGTCTGCCCACCGAGGCGGAAGCCCTTTTGCTCATCGAGGTTGACGGCGATGAAGCGGTCATCGGCAAGCAGTGCCGGGCCATCGAGAAAATCTGCCGCGGGCAGGGGGCAAGCGCTTTCCAGACCGCCAATTCTCCGGAGGAGGAAGAACAGCTCTGGAAGGCACGGCGCTCCATATCTCCGGCCCTTTTAAAACTCAACCCCGATAAGATCAACGAGGACATCACGGTTCCTTTGAGCAGGATCCCTGAAATTATCAGGCGGGTGAGCGCGATTGCACAAAAATACCGGCTCATCAATGTGAGCTTTGGTCACGCGGGTGACGGCAACATCCATACCAACCTGATGATCAACCGGAATAATCCCGGTGAGGTTGCCCGGGCACACCAGGCGGTGAAGGAAATTTTCCAGGCAACCCTTGAACTTGGCGGCACCATCTCCGGAGAGCACGGGATCGGCATAACCAAGGCCCCCTTCCTGGAAATGGACATAGGAAGCGAAAACCGCGCACTCATGAACCGGCTTAAAAATCTGCTTGACCCCAATCACATCCTCAATCCCGGGAAGCTGTCTCTCTCATGACCAAAAACATCATTGATTTGAGCAGCCAGGCCGCCCGCTGCGTCAAGTGCGGAACCTGCCTGACACAGTGCCCCGTTTACACCGAAGCGCTTTCGGAAATCACCTCCCCCCGCGGAAAACTGAGCCTTGTCGAATCACTGTCATCAGGAGAAATACAATTTACGGAAAAACTTCAGGACATTCTTTCTGCATGTCTTCTGTGCGACAGCTGCGGAGAAAGCTGTCCCAACGGGCTGAAGGCGGGGGATATTCTTCTTTCCGCCAGAAAAGCGCTGGTTAATCACCGGGGACTGCCCCCCGTTAAAAAGCTTCTCTTCGGATCTCTTCGGGCCCTGCCTTTTTTGTTCCGGACCGGATCACTGATCCAGGGACTGCTGCTGAAAAGAATTCCCGGCGAGAGCGGGCTCCATCGCCGCTTTCCCCTGCCCTTTCTGGACCGCAGGCGCCTCATTCCCCCCATAGCCAAACAGTTTTTCAGCGATATCCATGCGGGGCTCGCGGCAGCGAAGGAAGAAAAAAAGCGGGTGGGCTACTTTCCCGGATGCGTCACCAACTATCTCTTCCCCCGCATCGGCAGCGCCACCCTGCGCCTGCTCAACAGGCACGGTGTATCGGTTATCACTCCTCCCGGCCAAACGTGCTGCGGTCTGATGGCCTTTGCGGCGGGGGACTGGAACACAGCAAAAAAGTTAGCGCTCACCAATATCGAAGCATTTGAAAAGCACGGTCTTGCGACCATTATCACCACCTGCGCATCCTGCGCGGCAGCCTTAAAGATCTTTTATCCGCAGCTTTTGAAAGATGCTGACCAGGACACTCAAACAAGGGTTAAAAAGTTCAGCGACAGCGTCACGGACATATCGCACTTCCTGGTAAGCGATCTCAGGCTGACTTCGGAGCTCAGGAAAAACAGCTCGGGGAATAAGCTCCGCCCTGTCATTACCTACCATGACCCCTGTCATCTGAAGCGCACCCTCGGCATCCATAAAGAACCTAGAGAAGTGCTGAAGGCCCTGCCCAACTTTATCTTTACCGAGATGCCTGACGCCTCCCGCTGCTGCGGCATGGGCGGAACCTTCAGCATCACCCACTATGACCTTTCCATGAGCATAGTGAAGCGCAAGATAGACTGCCTTGAGTCCACGGGGGCTTCACTGATAGCAACAAGCTGCAGCGGATGCCTGCTGCAACTTATGGACGGCATCCACCAGCGGGGATTGAAAGCAAGGGCAATACACCTGGTGGAGGCCATCAGTTGAATCATAAGCACATCTCACGGCAACTTATAACAGGCTGTTGAAAAGACAACTAAATGTGAACAATCCATTTTCATCACATTGTTTCAGTAGGGGCAGACCTGCGTGTCTGCCCATAAAAGCCGCCGGGATCAGGGCGCACACACAGGTACGCCCCTACAGAGAATCATAATAACAATACGTGCCTCAATATCATCACTAATGCGGCTTTATGCGTGTATTCACTAGCCTATTAAAGTAATCCTTATGAGCTACATTCCATCCTACATCAATCTTCACACAACCGGCGAACTGCAAAAGAGGATCAGCGCACTCACCGACATGCTTAAGGAATGCCGGCTCTGTCCCCGTCATTGTAAGGTCAACCGGCTGCAGGGTGAGCCGGGGTTCTGCCGCGCGGGCGAAAAGCTCATGCTATCCAGCGCCTTTGCCCATTTCGGAGAAGAAGCCCCGCTGGTGGGAACCATGGGATCCGGCACGATATTTTTAACGCACTGCAACCTGCGCTGCGTCTTCTGCCAGAATCACGACATAAGTCACCTGGGACGGGGAGAGGCAGTCACCTTACAACAAATGGCCGTATACATGGTTGCCCTGCAGCAGCGGGGATGCCACAACATTAACTTTGTCAC
This sequence comes from uncultured delta proteobacterium, assembly GCA_963793865.1. Classification (GTDB taxonomy): domain Bacteria; phylum Desulfobacterota; class WTBG01; order WTBG01; family WTBG01; genus CAZWCD01. The sequence continues at coordinate 231,323 of CAWCBP010000001.1, read as the reverse complement.
CCCCACCCACTATGTGCCGCAGATCATTTCCGCCCTGATCTATGCCATTGACCGCGGCCTGCACATTCCGCTTGTCTATAATTGCGGCGGATACGAATCACTGGAGGTAATAAAGCTTCTGGATGGGATCATCGATATCTACATGCCGGATGTAAAATGGTCGGACAGCGGGGTGGCAGAAAGATACGCGCAGGCACCGGATTACCCGGCAGTGGTAAAAGAGGTCTTGATGGAAATGCATCGGCAGGTTGGTGATTTACAGATTTCAAAGGAAGGTGTGGCGGAAAGAGGCCTGCTCATCCGCCATCTGGTAATGCCTGAGGGCTTGGCCGGCACACGAGAGCTCATGCACTATATAGCCACAGAGCTTTCACCCCATTCGTACGTGAACATCATGAGCCAGTACCGTCCCGAATACAGGGCAGCCGAATTCCCCGAACTCAACCGCCGCATTACTCACGGGGAATATAATGAGGCTCTGGCATATGCTAAGGCTGAGGGTCTTTACAGAGGTTTCCCTGAAGGATAAGCAATGTAAATAGCCTGGCAAATTCCATGTTTTCCAAATCCCGCGGGTGTGAAAAGAAATCAGGTCAACGCATTTGCTGTATGGCTGACAGATAAAAAACCAACCTCAACGAACCGAGAGATCACGTTTAACCGATTCCAATAATTTTCGATCGACCTTATAACCAAGCGCTAATGCCTTATCCAAATGGTCTTCTGCCATGCTATAATTATTTATTCTATAATAGGCCTTGCCCAGAAAATTGTGCGCCGCGGCAAAGTCAGGGTTGATAGCAAGAGCCTTTTTATACTGTACAATGGCCTCATCAAGCATGCCCTTTGCATAATAAATGTTCCCCACATTTAAATATGCTCCTGTCAAATTGGGGTTGCTGGCCAATGCCTTTTCAAATTCTTCAATGGCTTTATCGTATTCACCTTTTCTCACATAGGCATTCCCCAGATTGTTGTGTGCTTCCACATGAGTTGGATTAAGGGCTAATGCCTTTTCATATTCTTCAATGGCTTTATCGTATTTACCTTTGATCATATAGGCATTTCCCAGATTGTTGTGTGCTTCCACGTGAGTTGGGTTGCTGACCAATGCCTTTTCAAATGCTTCAATTGCTTTATCAAATTCACCTTTTCTCGCATAGGCATTTCCCATATTGTTGTGTGCTTCCACTAAACTTGGGTTGCCAGCTAATGCCTTTTCATATTCTTCAATGGCCTTATCGTATTTACCTTTGCTCAAATAGGCATTCCCCAGATTGTTGTGTGCTTCCACATGAGTTGGATTGAGGGCTAATGCCTTTTCATATTCTTCAATGGCTTTATCGTATTCACCTTTTCTCGCATAGGCATTTCCCAAGCCCATTTGCGCGAAATCCAACCTTCCCGGAAAACTCTTGATGACATGCTTCCACAAAGTTTCTGAATCCTGCCAAATCGCAATCTGTTTTACAGTCAATTGACCAAACAGTATAAAAATGAGTGCTACAATCACCCCTCCGGAGATTATTATGCTTTTTCTGTGACCGAGTGCAGCAAATAGCTGTGAAACCCCTATCCCTGCCAATAAAAAGATACTAACGCTGGGAAGATAGGTGTAGCGATCCGCTGCAGCCTGGCTGCCAACCTGGATAATACCCACCACCGGAAGCAGTGTGATAAGGTAATACGCCCAGGCAGTGAAAAACAGGATTCGCCCCCGCTTCCACAGCCATATGCACGCGGCTGTTATAGTCAAAGCCAAAATTCCTGAGATACCGTGGGTGAGATCAAATAAACGGACGTCTGCAGGAAAAGGATAGAAAGGAACCAGTTTTACCGGCCAGAGCATATTGGCCAGATAGAAAAAGGGGGAATGAAGGGCATTGAGGAGCTTAAAATGCAGTGGCATTCTTTCAAGAGTTTTAAATGCTCCCCCTGAATGTTGTGCCAAGACAGTAACGAGTGCTGAAATAAAAATTAATAAAAAGAAGGGAACTTTTTCCAGCAAAACCTTACGATGCTTATCGGTCCCTTCAGAGAAGGCAATCCGCTTTAAGGGGTAGATATCCAGGAGAAGCAGCACCAGAGGGAGTGTCACGGCCATGGGTTTTGCCATCAGCGCAGCGGTTGTGAATACTATGCAGGCAGTGAACCAGGCCCTCCGGTTTTTTGCAGCAACAGAAGAGGTATAGAAAAGATAGGAACACAGGGTTAAAAGAAAGAAAAAAGCGCATAGCAGATCCTTGCGCTCGGCCACCCATGCAACCGACTCCACGTGTAACGGGTGAAGCCCAAACATCAGGGCTGTTACGACTGCAGCAATCAGGTGCTGAGTCGGCAGGGAGAGGAAAACAGAAGATGGCGTTGGAACCTGATTCATCGCCCTTCCCCTCAGCATGAGCTGCATAACCAGCAGAAACACAAGGAGGGTATTCATCCCGTGCAGGATGATGCTGGTTAAGTGGTGCCCGAATGGATTAAGCCCCCAGATAGCATAATCTGTAGCGTGACTCAACCAGGTCAAGGGATGCCAATTGCCCGCATAAAATGTCGTAAGCATCCACGAGAAAAATCGCAGATTCAACGAATTGATATGGTTGTTTTCACAGACGTATACTTCATCATCCCAACTAACAAAATCATTTTTAAGCGCAGGGGTATAAATCAAAAAAGTAATCAAAAAGATCATCATGCCACATATCCCAATTATTCCAAGAGAGGATTTCCCTGAAGGATATTGGCTGTTACTTTGTTGCACCTTTATTTGACTGCGTGCCTTTTTACCCATGTTGCGAAACAATTCCTAAAGTTTAATGTTACAACTTGCAATGGTTATAGTGATACCTGCGGCAATGCAGCACTATCTTCTTTATCATTCTCCATGACAGCAGCAAAGAACAATATTGTACCTTTGTTTGTCCCGTGGCTGCCGGTTTTCCTGTTGATCCCTCTTGCTCTCATAAGTAATAGAGGCGTATTGCAACACGCCTCTATTACTTTCTGAACGAAGGAACCCTTTTTACACCCTCCCGCAGATTGCCCTATATCACCTCCATGGTTGAAGGCGGCTTGGTGGCGATGTGGTAGGTCACGCTGACCACGCCGGGCACTTCGGCTGTCATGCGGCGCGCGATCCTTTCAAGCACGGGATAAGGCAGCCGTGTCGGACGGGCAGTGCGCGCATCGACGCTGTCCCAGCAACGCACCTCTATCTGCAGTCCGAAATCGCGCTTGTTGGCCCGCATGCCGGTCACACGGTCCTGATGCAGAATGGCCATGAACTGAAAGGCCTTTGTTTTTTTCAGTTCGCTTTCAAGCACGGCCGTGGCCTCGCGGACAAGAGCAATTTTCTCCCGCGTGACTTCGCCGATGACGCGGGCGGCAAGCGCCGGGCCGGGAAAGGGCGGGCGGTTGTATATGGATGCCGGCAGGCCCAGGGCTTTGGAGAGCTTGCGCACGCCGTCTTTACGCAGCTGCAGCAGCGGCTCAAGAATGTTGTAGCCGAAGGCCTTCTGCGGATCGATGCCGAGCTGCGCGAACACATTGTGCTGGCGCTTGATGCCCGCTACCGTCTCGTCGACGTCGGTGAGGATGGTGCCCTGCAGCAAATAACGGGCCCTGCTCTTCGACACCAGGCGGCCGAACACATCCTTGTAGAATGTCTGGGTGATGGCCTCCCGTTTCTCCTCGGGGTCGGTAATGCCCTTCAGGGCGGAAAAAAACTTGTTCTGCGCGTTCACCACTTCGACCTTTACCCCGAGCTTTTTAAAGATGCGCACGATTTCTTCCGGCTCACCCTTGCGCATGATGCCGTTGTCGACGAAGTAGGTTTTGAGCCGTTCTCCCAGGGCAATGTGCCCGAGCATGGTTACGGCAGATGAGTCAACCCCGCCGGAGAGGGCATTGATGGCATAGCCATTGCCCACCTGCCGGGAAATGGCATCTGCCTGCTGGCGTATAAACGCTTTGGTGTTCAGATCCTTCGCCTTGATTTCCTTGATTGCCATAAAATCCCCCTGTTGGTGGTCGGTAATGAATTTAACAGTCTACAGTCTTGTCCGAAAACGAGATTGCCGCGCTCCCTTCGGTCGCTCGCAATGACGGAAGCAAGTAACAACGTACTGATAACGTCATTGCGAGGCCTGCCCGTATGCCATGACAGCGCGGAGAGTGACTTCCCGGCCAGGGAGCACCAGCGACAAAGCAATCTCATACTGCAATTGATTGTTTATCAGGCTCGCGGATGTGCAGGGTCACTATAGGACAGAGGTCAATTTTGTGTCAAGGCTAATGTTCTGAATTTGAGAAGCAGCTATTGAATGCAACTGGAAACGAAAATCAGGAAACTGACTGTCGGCAAAAGATCATCAGCCGGCATGGCTATTGACATCCAAAGGTCATTTTCCTATACTTAAGCAATCTTAATAAGCTCTCTTCAATTCTCAAGGGAAGCCGTCGATGAAGTGTCCCGGACAGGATATGCGTTACTGGGGGCCCGATGCCATCTTTGAAACCACCTGCCCTGCATGCGGCAGCAGCATGGAATTCTTCAAGGATGAGTCAAGCCGCACCTGTAAAAAATGCGGGCGCAAAGTCATCAATCCGAAAATTGATTTCGGCTGCGCATCCTACTGCCCCTACGCCTCCCAATGCCTCGGTGACCTCCCGCCGGAGTTGCTCGCTCAGCGCAAGGACCTGCTCAAGAACCGGGTGGCAGTGGAGATGAAGCGCTACTTCGGGCAGGACTTCAAGCGCATCGGTCATGCCTCAAAGGTGGCCCGATACGCGGAGCAGCTGGTGAAGGAGGAGAAGGGAGACATGGCAGTGGTGCTGATAGCCGGCTACCTGCATGACATCGGCATTAAAGAGGCCGAGCGCAAGTACCACAGTAATAAGGCCTCCTATCAGGAGCAGGAAGGTCCGCCTGTAGCGCGGGACATCCTGACCAGGCTGGGCGCAACACCGGAGTTGATTGATGAGGTGTGCGACATTATCGGCCACCATCACCATCCCCGCGCAGAGGAGACCGTCAATTTCAAGATCCTCTATGATGCCGACCTGATCGTCAACCTCGAGGAAAAGCATAGTGAGTCTCCCCTTGATTGGGACAAGCTCTCCAGTATTATAGAAAAATCATTTCTGACGGTGAGCGGGGGAAAACTGGCACAAAAAATCCTTGTACATGAGAACTGAAATCCTGAGGCTGGAACGGAGCAATGCCATGAAGGTAAAGCGAAAGATTGTGGAAATAGACGATGAGCGCTGCAACGGCTGCGGGCAGTGCGTGCTGTCATGCGCTGAGGGTGCGATTAAAATAGTTGACGGCAAGGCCCGTTTGATATCCGACCAATATTGCGACGGTTTGGGCGCATGCCTTGGAGAATGCCCACAGGACGCCCTGCACATCATTGAGCGGACTGCAGATGAATTCGACGAGCAGGCGGTGGAAAAACATCTGCAGGGGTCAGCGCAACATCATCCCTCAGAGGCTGCCGCTTCTCCGGCGGGATGCCCATCTGCACAGACCCGCATTTTATCGGGGCGGAAACATCAACCCCCGGCACACGCAGCAGGTAAAGATACCGTACAGCAATCAGCCCTTGCCCACTGGCCGGTACAGATCCGCCTGGTACAGCCTACAGCATCCTTCCTGAAAAATGCTGACCTGCTGGTGGCCGCCGACTGTACGCCGGTGGCCTACCCTCATTTTCACCGGGATTTTCTGAAAGGCAAGGCGGTAATGATCGGCTGCCCGAAATTTGATGACGCTGCTTTGTATAAGGAAAAGTTCGCCCAGATCTTCAAGACTGCGGGTATAAAGAGCGTTACCGTGGTGGTAATGGAGGTCCCCTGCTGCCAGGGGCTGCCGCTGATGGTCAAGGGAGGGATGGAGCAGGCGGGCGTCAGCATCCCCATTGAAAAAGTGGTGGTCAGCGCCGAAGGGGAAATTTTGCAGCGGGACAAAATCGCTTGACCGCAATACCGGTTCTTACCCCGCCCGTTTCCGGGCGTCCCGGACGATGGCCATAAACTCGGGCCTGTCAAAGCCGAGCCGTTTCATGGTCTCATCAGTGGGTATGCCGTTCCTGTCATAGCCCTTTTCCTTGTAGACCACATCGGTCAGCGTTTCATACTGCTTCCTGCGAAAGTCCTGCAGCAGCGCCATCTTCTCCTCGTCTGATCTGCCATCAGGATTTATCTTCGCCATATCCCGCAGGTATGATTCGTAGTAATCCTTCCGCGAGAGGTATTCATTCATAAAGACCGGCGCCATGGCCCGCAGCGGAATGGCGTCGTATTGCCTGGTCCCAAACCCCTGGCGGAGATTGATCAGCTTCTGCAGCAAATAACAGCGCTCCGATTGGAGCAGCAGATCATCAAGGGTGTTGCTGGTGCCGAAGGTCCCGTTTACCAGTTCGATATAGTAATCCACCGTGGGCAGGTTTTTTGACGGAGAGGGTGTATCCTTTGCCTTGGGATTGCGCACGTCAATCCAGGGAAGTTTGCACAACCCGGCAATATTAAACCAGGTCCGAAAGAGCGGAAACCAGAGCAGGGCCTCCGCCTTATCCTCGAATGTCGGCAGCTCCTTGCGCAACTGGTCTATGGCAATCAGCCAGGATTCATCATGCTGCGGTCCCTTCAGTGCAAAGCCGTATCCACCCTGCTGGGCGAGCGATTCCTTGGTAATGTACATGGAGAACTCGAGCCCCTTGGTCTCCATGGCAAAAAGTGAAAGCTCCGAAAGAATACTCTCCTTACTGCGCTTAAGGCGCGCCGCAGCCCGCTCCGTGATCCATTCTTTCATAAAGCGAACCCCGAATCCCGCCGCCCTGGGCAGCCCGGGCTTTCCCGCCGCAATCCGGTGCAGGAGCTCAAGGGCGATAGCCGCATCACCCCAGCGAAGTTCCAGCCCGCCGGTCTCTTCTTTCGTCAGCAGGCCACGCTCATAGGCCTCAAAAAGAAATGCCATGGTGACGCCGGCGCTGATGGTATCCAGGCTGTACTGATCACAGTACCATGAGTATTCGAGCATGTAGTCGATGTCAAAAATTCCCAGATTGGTGGCGGTGGCGGCCGTTTCATATTCCGGGCCGTCAACCCCGACCTGCTTTCCCGCAAACGGTCCGGTTGTGAGCACATGACTTTCGCACCCCTTGGTGCAGGATAAATTGCAGCCGGGATAGCAGCCGTCCGGCATGTTCTGCTTGAAAACCTCCTTCTCAAATATTTTACCGGAGACATTTTTCGCACGCTCGTTGCTGCCGAACTGAAAATTATTCACCGGCAGCAGCTCGTTACTGTTCATCATATCAATAAGCGAGGTCGTGCCCTGGTTGTTGAGGCGCATGGACTGGGGATCGACTTCCTTGATAACCTCGCGCAGTTTATGTCCCGCGTCCTGGATTTTATCCTGATGCGCCGGCTGGTTTGAATGGCCGCGGGGAATATTGCATTTCACCAGTATCCCCCACATGCCTTTTGCAGCAAGCACCGTACCTGTTCCGCCACGGCCGGCCTGTTTTGATCGGCAGCGGTTCCGGCGGCTGTCATAGTAAACACTGTTCAGGCAGCCAAACCAGGTGTTCTGCGCGCCGACACCCGCCGTAACAAATGCGATATTTGTCGGTTTCCCTTCACCTTGGAAGCGTTGCACCAATTCCTCCGCCCCATGAATGGTGACATCAGCCGCCGGGGCATCAACAACACTTATCTCTTCAGCATCAGCATCGATAACCACCAGCACTCTTCGCTCTGATTTACCGGTGACGGCAATGGCATCAAACCCGGATAATTTGACCAGCGGAAAAAAATGGCCGCCCACGTTCGAATCACAGAAACTGTTGGTCAGCGGCGATATGGTTCCCGCAATAAACTTCCCGGTCCCGACAAAGCCGGTTTCTCCACAAAACGGCCCTCCGGAGAGCGCAAGCACATTTTCGGGACTGTCATACCGTGTTGTTGCTGTTGTCCCGTCATAAACCAGTTTCAGACAGTAGCCCCTGCCGCCTACGTAGATCTTTTTTACCTCTGCAGCTATGGGCTCAATGGCAATTGCATAATTGCTGAGATTAATGTGCAACAGCCGGTCGGTATAGCCTTTTGCAAGCCCGGCTCTTTTATATGATAATGATGCGTACTTCATGATCCGTGCCTCCCGCTACCGAAGCATACCCTTCGAAGCCAATTTCATGTAACTGAACCCGTAAGGATAAAAAAATAGCTGGTTATGGATGGCAAGAAGTTTTTCTTAATGCCGTAACAAGGAGGGACTTGTTCCACAACCAGCAAAAGCATAGTAGCACATTAGAATATCTTTGGCTAGTAGAAATTTAAAAAAATTTAGTCCCGGTCACACCCGGCATAAGTCACGCATCACGGTCACATTCGTTGAGCACGGGGAGCATATGTAAAGCGTCTCAAATTATATTCAAATATATCAAATAGTTGTATCAATTGGCCGGCACACCTTCAGCCTGACTCAGCGATCAGCGCAGAATAATCTACAGAGAGACTTTTTTAAAATACATTAATTATCATATACTTAAATCCTATACATCGTTTAAGATGCGCTAAAAGATTAATTAGTAATATTTAAGCATATATAAGATTAATTGAGATTATTTAATAAATAATAAACTGTAATACCTATATGATATTTCCCCCGGCCATAAAAAAGTTGCTTTCATTAAATCGTTACGATACCCTGTTCTTAAAACAATCGGCCTGTATTGAGGCAGGCCACACATTGAATCATTCCCCGGGATGAATTATGAAAAAGTGGTTGATCATTGCCGCATGCCTTGTCTTCGCCGTGATGATTATAGCGCTCGCAACTTTATGGAACCTGGGGGCGCTGATCACGAAAACCGTCAACACCTACGGGCCCTCCCTGACACAGGCAACGGTGCATGTTGAAGGTGTGCGCGTTCTTCTTTTCACCGGGGAAGCCCGGCTCTCAAACTTTTACCTGGGAAATCCGGAAGGATTCAAAACACCCTATGCCCTGAAAGCACCGTCCATCCATCTCGATTTAAATGAAGCGTCTCTGGTTGGCAATACCATTGTCATTGATAAAATCGAACTGATTCGGCCGGAGATCAATTACGAAAAGGTGTGGGGAAAGGACAACTTCAAACAACTGCTCAAAAACGTCAGGAGCTATGACAGCAAGCCGCCGACAGCGGACCGTCCTGCCGCGGACAGAGAGGGCAAGAAGCTGATTATCAGGGATCTTTTCATCCGTGATGCCGAGGTAACGCTTGCCATCTCCGCGGCGGTCGGGCACAAAATAAGCGCGCGGCTGCAGGACATACACCTCACGGACATAGGTGAAAAGGAAGGCGGACTGCCCCCATCAGAGGCGTTTAAGATCGTACTGTCCGAACTTTATGAAGGAATCACCTCTCCCGCGCTGGTTCGGCTCTTAAACAAGGAACTCAAGGAAACCGTCATCGAGGATGTCGGCAAAAAAACTCCAGCGGCCTTAAAGATGCTTCGGACACAATAAAAGACCTTTTTGGCAGATAAAAGCCCTCTTCACTTCCTGAAATAGCTGTCCCACTTCTTCTCCACCAGGTCAAATGACTCCGGCACCCGCTCTTTCAATGCCGTCCTGAGATCCTCCGGGAACAATTCCGGGCCTCCTTCACTGGAGAGCTGGCGCGTGGCATCAATAACAATTTTGCTGCTCAGGAACATCTCCTTTAAGCTGGGATCGATGGGCATATGAAATGACTGGTTTATGATCAGGCTCGCAGGACCGGGCTGCCATCGGGTAGCTACCGCGTGCAGAACCCGGGATATGTCCGCCGGGTCAACATCCTTATCAACCACGATCAATACCTTTTTGCTGAAACCGTACATCCTGTACCCGAGGGCCAGCATTCCCGCCTCAATACCCTCACCGGGAAACTTCTTGTCAATGCTTATGATCCCCATGGTCGGAGCGTGCGGGGGTGAAAAGATTTTAACCAGGCTGGGAAGGAGTTTTTTCATGCGCACAAAATTACCCACATCCCAGGGCATGGTAAAATAGCCGGAACCGGCCCCGCAATAAATATTAAAAACCCAGGGGTTCCTGCGGTGGGTTATGGCCTTGACATTGACAAAGAAAGTGGTGGTCTCCTTTCCCAGGTACCCGAACATCTCGCCGTAGGGTCCTTCTGCCTCCACTTCCATGGGAATTTCACCCTCAATGATAAATTCCGCCTGCGCGGGGACCAGCAGATCGTTCGTCTCGCATTGTACCAGTTCGACAGGCTTCCCCCTGAATCCTCCCGCCACCGCAAATTCGTCCACCCCCATGTCGGCAAGCCTGGTGCTGCTCATCATCCAGGAGATGGGATCAATCCCCACCGCTATGGCGACGGGAACCGTTTCTTCGCCCCGGTCGGCCGCTTTCATCATCATGGCATAGCCGTGGCTCTGGTTGGTAAAATAAGCCCCGATCTTTTGAGGTCCCTTGATATGGATGCGATAGGTGCCCAGATTCTTTCCGATCTCCGGATCACGCATGACAAAGGAACCGGCGCTGATATACTGAGCAGCGTCGAGGGGGCTGTTCCTGATCCAGGGAAACGTGAGCACATCCGCTTCCTTCCCGGTTAACACAACCTCCTTGCAAGGCGCGCTTTCCCGTTTAACCACCACCGGGGGAATTTCCTTCCACCTGCCGTCCGGCTGCAAAAATGTCTGTATGCGGTCAACGGCCGCATGATACATGTCAATGGAAACATCGGTTACGTTCTCAACCCCGAAGGCCAGCGCAACCGTATCATAGCCGTTATAAATGTTTCCCACCACCGGGGTATCGAACCATTTCCCTCCGATCTTTGTCCTTTCAGCCAGAAATCCGGGGGCCTTATCTCCGAGGCGCTCCAGCATCTTGTAAATCAATGCCGTTGACTCATAGACATCCTGGTCAATCTCCTTAATTCTGATAAAGCGGTTCCTTTTCTCCAGTTCTGCCACAAAATCCCTCATTGAATTGTACGGAAACATCGCTTCCTCCTTTAGCTTCAATGCTGTTCAAGGCTTCTTTGGTGTTGATTAACGGTGGCGGCAGGCTTTAACGTCAACCATGCCCGCGCAAAGACAGTGCAACTATATAGGAAAACACCTTCCCAATTCAACAAAAATGATTATGAGTCGCTTAATTTCGACTCTCACAAACTATTTGCGAAAAAGGGAAATACTTGTTATAGTTTTTTATCACGGAGGTGGTACCTATGCCCATTTATGAATTTCATTGCTCAGGTTGCGGGGAAGACTTTGAGGAGCTGGTATTTGGTCAAGCCTCTGACGTCATCTGTCCAAAATGCAAGGGAAGCGATGTCAAAAAGCTCATGTCAGCTTTTGCCTTCAAATCCGGGGGCAGTTTCGTCAGCAGCTCGTCCGGCAGCGGCTGCAGCAGCTGCTCCAGTCACAACTGCAGCTCCTGCGGATCGTCATAGCCGGGAGCAGTTGACAGCTGTCGGTTGACAGTTTGCAGTCAACAGCGACTACCAATACATTTCATTCGTTTTAACCGGCAGTGGCAGGTCGAGCATCCTCATGATGGGAGACAGACATGAAAATCAAATGGTGTGGTCACGCGGCTTTTCTCATCACCTCCTCGTCAGGGACAAGGATCCTTACCGACCCTTACGAGCCCGGCGGTTATGACGGCGCCATGGGCTATGGAAGCGTCCCCGAGACCATTGACATTGTCCTGGTAAGCCATGACCACCCCGATCACAACTTTGTGCAGGGACTGAAGGGAAATCCCCGGGTAGTCAAAGGCTCCGGCATCCACACCGCATCGGGAACCGCTTTTAAGGGCATTCCCACCTATCACGACACCACCAAGGGAAGCGAGCGGGGGGAAAACGTCATCTTCTGCTTCACCGTGGATGACGTTCGATTATGCCACCTGGGTGATTTGGGACATCCTCTGGACGCAAAGACGGCTTCCGAGATAGGCACGGTTGATGTGCTGATGATGCCGGTGGGTGGCTTTTATACAATTGATGCTCAGGCCGCGACAAAGGTGATGAGCACTTTAAAACCCCGCGTCGTCATTCCCATGCACTTCAAAACCGCCAAATGCGGCTTCCCCATCGCCACGGTCGATGATTTCCTGGCAAACAAGACTCATGTGAAAAAGCTCACGGAGAGCGAGATAACCGTTACCAGGGAAACCCTTCCGGCCGCAACCGAGATTCAGGTTCTCACCTACGCCCTGTAAAATCATAACCAAACCTATTTGTGGCTTCTGTAGGAGCGCATTGATGCGCGATGAATTGGTGGATTAAATCCGCTCCTACCGGCTTTAGACATGTCTGAGAAAACCAGCGGGCGGCTGGTAAAAGCTACTTTTTCAACAACCTGCTAGTAGCATCTGTATGCCTGACCGGACTGGTAGCGGCGGAGACGGGAACGCAGAGCGGCTTGTTCCTTTTCCCGGCTCATGGCCAGGGCCTTCTCCTGGTACAGTACAGCACTCTTAAAATCACCACTCTCAGCAAAGGCAGCGGCAAGGGTGTCCAGGAAATAGGCATTTTTCAATTCCGTCAACTCACATGCCCTGGTTGCTAATGCAACCGCCTCCCTCCCATTACGATACCGGTCATGGAAGGACGTCGCGTATATCCAGGCCAGATAGTTATACGCTATTGCAGAGTCGGGCTGCAGAACTATAGCCTGCCTGAATTGCTCAATAGCCTCCCCGATCATGCCTTTCTTTAGGTATAAATCGCCAAGAGTGTTGTGAAGGGCGGCATCAGCAGTGTTTGCGGCGAGGGCATTTTCATAGGCACCTATTTTTTGGTCCAGCGATTGTTTCCGGGCATAGGCATCCATGAGACTGCGGCGGGCCCGCTCATAAACGGGATTGATGCTTAAAGCCTTTTCATACTCAGTGATCGCTGCCTCAATTAATCCTTTCTCACTGAATGCATTGGCAAGATTATAGTGTGCCCTGTAATAGTCGGGGGCACGGATGAGCACTTTTTTATATTGTGCGATAGCCCCATCCACATCCCCGCTTCTGCTGTAGACAATGCCGAGATTATTGAGGGCATCAGCATAATCCGGCTTTACCGCAAGCGCCTGTTCGTAGGCTGAAACAGCCTCCTCAAGTTTTCCCGCTCGAGCCAGGGCATTACCGAGATTGTTATATGCTACAGGGACCTTGACCAGGGCATGTGCCACCACATATTTCCACAGGTTCTCCGGAGTTCGCCAGGTGCCAATCTGTCGTACGGTAAGCATTCCAAGTAATAACAGAATGCAGAACAGTAATAGCAGAACAAAGCCCTTTTTCAGCGATTCATACCTCTTCCGAGATGCACCATCCCAGACCAGGATCATGCCGAGCCCTGTCAGCAGAAAAATACTGATACCGGGCAAATAGGTATACCGATCCGCCGCTGCCTGCATCCCGACCTGAACAATTCCGATCACCGGCAGCAGGGTAACCACATAATATGCCCAGGCAGCGCTGCACAGGTGTCTTCCCCGTCTGCTTAACCACACACAGCCGGCAGTAACGAGCACTACCAGCACCGCTGATATCAGGTAGCGGAGATCCGACCAGCGGATCTGGGACGGGTGGACATAGGGATAGAGAGGACTTAATCCTGTCGGTATAAACATCTTTTGCAGATAGAAAACTAACGCGTGTATGCCATTGAGCAACCGAGCTTGCACGGGAAGAATGTCAAAGCTGCCGAAGGCCTTGACGGCTGCTGCCGCCCGCAGGGTAACCAGGCCGGATGCCACACTCATAACCACGAAGGGAATTTTCTCCAGCAGTACCGATGACCATCGCCCTGCCCCCCCGCTGAAACGACAAAGAGGATACACATCAATCAAAAGCAGGATGAGGGGAAGGCTCACGGCCATGGGTTTTGACATGAGGGCAAGAGCAGCGAAAACGATGCTGACAACAAAGAGGAACAGTCCTTTTCCACCGGTACGTGCGGCTGTATACGTGATATAGGTCAGGAGGCTGAGGAGGACAAAGAACGCGCAGAGAAGGTCTTTGCGCTCGGACACCCACGCGACGGATTCAACGCGCAAGGGATGCAATCCAAAAAGCAGAGCCGTGACAGCTGCGGCTGGTATTGCCTGTGCCGGGTGCGACTCGCCTTCTCCACGAAATCCCCGGGCACATAGCAAAAGCTGCGCGATCACCAAAAAAACCAGCATCGCGTTTAATCCATGCAGAACAATGCTGGTGAGATGATGCCCAAAAGGATTAAGACCCCACAGGGCACAGTCCAGTCCATGACTCAGCCATGTGAGAGGATGCCAGTTCCCTGCCTGGAATGATGTGAACATCCAGGCAATAGTTTTTACATCAAGGGTTCTGATGGCAGGATTCTCATACACATAGATGTCATCATCCCAATTGACAAAGTCGTTTTTCAGTGCGGGAAGAAACACAAGAATAGTGAGGATAAAAACAGATAACGATGCCGCCCTCTTTTTAAAGGCAAAAGAATACATAAAATCCCATGTCTGCAGTTGATACCACGTCTTTACAGCCATGGTCATTATCATAATGCGCATCCTTTTTTGCAAGCACTTTTATCCATCCTGCTTTCTGTAGATCAACCGGCACTGCGGTTTATTATCTCGCAACAAGGGGGTTTCCCCCCATCACCTATTGACAAAAGGGCGGGCATGCTGCTATAATGTGAATTGTAATTCACAATATGGGCATCGCATGGCAGAAAAGAAAGGAACGGAAATACGGCGTGAGGAGATTCTCGGCGCGGCACTGACCCTGATGGCAAACCAGGGCGTGCGGTCGATGACCATTGACCGCATAGCAAGGCTTGTCGGCATTGTACCCTCCGCGGTATACCGCCACTTCCACAACAAGTCGGCAATCATCGCGGCGGTGCTCACCATGATCCTGGCGAGGATGCAGCACAACGTCCGCGAGGTCGTTAAAGAGAATACTGATTCACTTAACGCATTCAGAATACTGCTCATGCGCCAGATCAAGCTGGTACAGGAGTTCATGATCATCCCCCACATTCTTTTCTCGGAAGAGGTCTACAGTGATAATCCCGCCCTCAAGGCACAATTGCACGATCTGATGCACGGCTTTCTCGATACCCTTGCCGAGCTGGTGCAAAAGGGCCAGAAACAGGGCAGCATCCGCTCTGATCTTGATCCCTTCCGGGTAGCCACCATGTTTCTGGGCTTGTTTCAGCCATCCGCCTTCCTTTACCATTTAAGCGGCGGAACCTTTGACATGGTGAAGCAGGTGGACTTCAGCTGGAAACTGTTTAGCGCCGCGATTAAGAATGACGCCGCGCGAACATCCGCACGGCCCGCTGCTGCGAGACGGTAATGCACACGACCGGCGGCATGCCATCACAGGAGATATCGCATATGTTACACTTCAACCTTACCGGCAGGCGCACCACCGTCACCGGCTTCATCCTTGCTGTCGCTGTTTCCATGCTGCTGCTTGCGGGGTGCCGCCGCGAAAGCACCAACCTCATCGAATCGACGGGAACCATCGAGGCCACGGAGGTGGACATCAGGGCCGAGGCAACCGGTACAATCGTGGCGCTCAACTTTGATGAGGGTGACTGGGTGAAACACGGAGATATCCTGGGCGATATTGACCGCGAAAAGCTGGACATCGAACTCGCGCGGGCAAAAGCCGGGCAGGCGGAAGCGGACGCACGTCTCACGCTGCTCATTAAGGGCCTGCGGGACAAAGAAGTGGAACGGGCTTACGAATCATTCCTGGAAGCCGAGGTGCTGCTCAAAGACAGCAATCGGGAATATACCCGCATTCAAAAATTATTTGACCAGGGGGTGGTTGACCTGGGAACGCGTGACAAAACCGAAGCCGCCTATGAGGCCGCTCAGAAACGGTATGAGATAGCCAGAATGAATTATGAGATTGCCGTGGAGGGCTCGCGCACGGAAGAGATCCAGGCGGGGAAAGCATTAAAGGAAGCGGCGGAGGCACAGGTACAACTGATCGAGAAGCAGATAGAAGACGCACGCGCCATCATCCCCATTGATGGCGTCATCAGCGAACGCTATGTTGAATTCGGAGAATTCGTATCCATAGGCAGCCTCCTGGCCACGGTCATTGACCTCAAGCACGTGTGGGTGATGGCATACCTCTCCGAAAAAAACCTGGGCAGGGTGAAGCTCGGCCAGCAGGGAAAGATCATAATCGATTCATTCCCGCAAAAGGAGTTCATCGGAAAGGTCACCTATATTTCCCCGGAGGCGGAATTCACCCCCAAGAACATCCAGACCAGGGAAGAACGGGTGAAGCTGGTATACGGGATAAAAATCGATGCGGACAATCCGGACGGGGAACTCAAAGTGGGCATGCCGGCGGACGCCATCATAGAAGCGGAAAATGGTCAAGAGCCCACAGTCGACAGTCCATAGTTAAAAAACCAATTATGAACCACGAAGCCCGCGAAGAAAAAATGGAGCGCACGAAGAAAAACAAATAACCATGAAAGCCATAGAAGCACAACAGCTCACCAAAAAGTTTGATAAAGTAACCGCGGTTAACAACCTTAACCTGGCAATCGAGGAAGGTGAAATCTTCGGATTCCTGGGCCCCAACGGGTCAGGGAAAAGCACCACCATCCGCATGCTTTGCGGACTGCTGGAGCCCACTTCGGGAACTGCCACCGTGGGGACATACGATATCGCCACCCAGGGGGAGAAGATTAAAACCATCATCGGCTACATGTCCCAGAGCTTCGGCCTCTACAAAGATCTCACGGTTGAGGAAAATCTCATGTTTTACTCCTCGCTCTATATTGCGGACAAGAAAGAGGCCGCCAGACGGCGGGCGGAAACCATGGAAACAGTCGGCCTGGGAAGATACCTCACGTATCCGGCGGCCAATCTCTCCGGCGGCTGGCGGCAGCGGCTTGCCCTGGCATGCGCGGTCGTGCACCGCCCCCGGATCCTTTTTCTGGACGAGCCCACGGCGGGCATTGATCCGGTCTCGCGGAGGAACATGTGGGATTTTCTCTATGACCTGTCCAGCAGCGGGATGACCCTCTTTGTCACCACCCACTACATGGAAGAAGCAGAGCGGTGCAATAAAATCGGCTTTATCTGGGAGGGAAATCTGGTTGCTTACGACACCCCGCAGGGCATTAAAAATAATTTCAACCTCTACCACATCATAAAAATCCGCTGCAGCAGCATCAATGAGGCATTCAGGCTGCTGGAGCATCACCCGGCCATCAAGGACATCAACATTTACGGGGATGCCATCCATCTGGGAGTGGAGAACGCCGGGGAAGCCATGCCGCTCTTCAGAAACCTCCTCCAGGAAAACGGCATACACCTCCAGGAGATGAGCACCATCGCGCCGTCCATTGAAGACGTGTTCGTGGCGCTCTCCAAGAGAAACCAGTGAGACGCCTTTTTTGGGTTGCCCCATGCTGAGAAGAATCACCGCCATCATGTATAAAGAGTGCCTCCACATTATGCGGGACCGGATCGCCCTGCTCATGCTCATCATCTTCCCGGTGTTCATCCTTTTTCTCTTCGGCTTTGCCATCAATCTGGACATCAGCCATATCAGGCTCGCCGTTTTTGACCGCGATCAGACGCGGGTCTCGCGCGCCCTCGCCGACAAATTCATTCAGTCAGGCTACTTTGATCTGACCCGGCGGCTGTACTCCATAAAGCAGATCAATCCCGCAGTGGAC
The DNA here is from genome assembly GCA_963793865.1 of uncultured delta proteobacterium. Taxonomy (GTDB): domain Bacteria; phylum Desulfobacterota; class WTBG01; order WTBG01; family WTBG01; genus CAZWCD01. The sequence continues at coordinate 213,615 of CAWCBP010000001.1, read as the reverse complement.
ACGAGGGAGGTCAAGGTTGTCCTGCATGTCCCGCCGGATTTCTCGAAAGACATCTACCGGGGCCGGACAACCCCTGTCCAGATCATCATCGATGCCGCTGACAACAATACCGCCAACATCATCATGGGCTACTCAAGCGCCATCATGGCCACCTTCTCCCGGGAAATGTTACAGGAGCTGATCCTGGGCCAGGCGGGGGGATTCCCCGCACAGCTTCCGCAGGTGGACCTGCGGCCCGCCGTCTGGTACAACCCGGAGCTCAAGAGCTCCATCTTCCTTATCCCCGGCCTTATCGGCATTATTCTCATGTCCATAACCGTCATCAGGATCTCCATCACCATCGTCAAGGAAAAGGAACAGGGCACCATTGAAGGCCTGCTGGTTTCCCCCCTGAAGCCCATTGAGCTCATGGCGGGGAAAATAACACCCTACATCATCATCTCCTATATCAGCCTGGTGCTGATCCTCATCTTATCACGATTCATCTTCGAGGTGCCCTTCCGGGGAAACCTGCTCACTCTTTTTACGCTCTCCGGCATTTTCATCGCTGCCTCCCTGGGCATGGGGCTCTATATATCCAACGTGGCCCAGACGGCCCAGACGGCATGGCTGATGGGGTTTCTCTCCTCAATGCTGCCCGCGATCATTCTCTCCGGGTTCATCTTTCCCATCGCGAGCATGCCGCTGCCCGTTCAGTTTTTCACCTATCTCTTCCCCATCAGGTATTACCTGGTCATCCTGAGGGGGATCATCCTTAAGGGCACGGGGCTGTCGGTACTCTATCCTGAGGCTCTCACGCTGTTTATTTTTGCGCTGGTAATGATTACCGTAAGCGCCCTGAGATTTAAGAAAAAAGTGGGGTAACCCATGAAGCTGGCACGAATAATCAGCACCACCATAAAAGAGCTGATCCAGTTGAGCCGGGACCGGAAGCTCTACCCGCTTCTCTTCATCGCGCCGACGCTGCAGATCGTCATTCTCGGGTACGCTGCCACCTTCGACATCCATAACATTCCCACGGCGGTGCTGAACCGGGACAACACGCCCTTGAGCCGGGAGTACGTGCGCTGCTTCCGCCACAACGGGTATTTCTCCATCACCCATGAAGTCACCCATCGCGACCGGATGTACCGGCTCCTGGACGGGGGGCAGGTGAAAGTGGGGATTGAAATACCGGCCGATTTTGAAAAGAAGCTGAGGCGGGGGAAACCATCCCCCGTTCAATTCATGGTTGACGGGACGGAATCAAATTCGGGCACCATCGCCTTGAATTACGCCCGGATTATCAGCGAGAGATTTGCATCCCGGCTGATCATGGAAGCAATCGACCTTGCAGCGCTCGGCGCGGGCGACTTCCTGGGAAGCTTCAGGAGAGAGAAAGGCCGCACCGCGCTCATCGACAACCGGTTGCGGCTGTGGTACAATCCCGACCTCTCCAGCGCCGACTTCATGGTGCCCGGCGTCATATGCATGATACTGCTCATCGTCACCAGCAATCTGACCGCTCTCTCCATCGTCAAGGAAAGGGAGATCGGCACCATGGAGCAGCTGATGGTCACGCCGCTCAAGCCGGCTGAACTCCTGGCGGGCAAGCTCATCCCCTGCATCATCATCGGATTTCTCGACGTCATCTTCATTCTCGTCATTGGATACCTCGTCTTCAGCATCCCCATAAAAGGAAGCATAGCGCTGCTGCTCATCCTTTCGTTCTTCTATCTCTTCTCCGCGCTGGGACTGGGCATATTTATCTCCACCGTCGCCAACACCCAGGAGCAGTCGATGATCCTCATCTTCCTCATGGTGCTCACCATGAACACCCTCTCGGGCATCATGTTTCCCATTGAAAACATGCCGGAGGTCATTCAATATCTGACCTACCTGATGCCCATCCGCTATTTTGCCATCATCGTCCGCGGCATACTCCTGCGGGGCATAGGCATAGAAATGTTATGGCCCCAGGTTCTCGCCCTCTTTCTCCTCGGCATCGCCACCCTTGCCCTGAGCATCAACCGGCTTAGAAAAAAGCTGTATTAATACCTCCCGAGAAAATCCTCATCTTTTCCCATATAAATGACGATAAGTTTGTTTAGGTTAAAATGAACCATCTTAAATATAATTTAAATAATTTGGAGTTATTTGTGTCAATTTAAAATACATTTAGGTTTTATTAAGTAATTTACTAGTTATTTGAATAAAAAAAAGATTGACAAACAATATTTTAAATTATATAAGTCATTTTAACATTTTTAAAAATTATATTAGCATATATGGGCATACTTAGAGAAGTTTATACAACCAAGCAGGCCTGCGAATACCTCCAGATAACCAAGCTAACCTTGTATAAACTTATCAGGGAGAAAAAGGTGAAGTGCAATAAGCTGGGGAAAGACTACCGTTTCCTTAAATCTGATTTAGATACACTGGTCAGGGGGGGAGATGAATAAATGAGAGACAAATCCATGCAGTTAAAGAAACAGAAAGAGATCAATGTGGTGACCCTGCAGGCAGATCACTACAAGATGAATGATGAGGAGAAGCTTATTCTTCGCAAAATGCGGATCCTTTTTCAACAGCTCCGGGACCTGCCCCACGACGCGAGAAGGGATTCACTGGTGACCCTTTGTCTGACCATGAATGCCATTCACAAAACCAATGAAGAAAACAAGCTCATTCCCCAGGCGGAAAAAAAATGTCAGCGGCTGAACAACCGGATGGTCAGCTTCGAAGGGTATATAAACGCCTCCCGCTATGATCTTACCAAGGAAGTGGCGCTCTACGATTTCAAAATCAACCATGAAAAGGTTCCCTTCCTTTTGAGCAGCCAGCTGTTTCTCATTCCCTCCTTTGACATCCATCACGTACAGAATCACGGCGACCTGGTAGTCATATCACTCGAAAGCCAATTGCAGCTGCAGCGGCTCTATGTCGCTGGAAAAGGGCTGCTGCGATACAGGAAAAATGAAGATTTAACCATTGACCTGAGCAGGAGGCACGAACTAACCCTGGTATAACCCCGCGGGCATGCAGCCCCTGAGTCAGGGTCTGCTGGAGGAGGCACAAAATCATGGATTACGTTACCTGCGAAAGAAGAAAGAACTCGCCGCAAATCAATGTTCTCATCTGCGAGAAAAAATGCAAGCACCTGAACACCTGCAGCACCTATCTCAACTACACCAAGATGAAATCCATCACGGCTGTCATCAGCAGCTGCGCTTCCGGAACGGATGAGCTGCTGGTGGTGCAGGATGCGCACCGTCCCACCCTTCCCACTGCGGCAGGCAAATAGGGAGGGAGATCGGGCCATAAAAACATGAGGCCCGCCGGACTTTCTCATACGAGCCGCACATGGCATTGCCGGCCGCGGGAATGAAACTACCCGCGGCCGGCAGCATTTTCTCCTCAAGTAATTTTCCCTTCCTTCCGAACAGCACACCATTGTAAAATAAGACCTCTTGCCCAATTAATCGCAAGCATGAGACTTGCGCATTGGGCAAGGGGTCTTTTTCTTTCCCCCGCCGGTTGAGCGGCGGGACGCACTGATCAGGGCTTTAATCTCTCGGCGAGGTCCCGTGAAAAGGCCTTGTTTTGCATGATGGCGGCTGTGAGCCGGATGATCCTGTTGATTTTCTTCTCGGGAATATGCAACTCAGACAGGGCAATCCTGATGATCAGAGAATAGACATCATTGAGCCGCGCCGATAGCCGCTTGTTGATGGTCGCCAGCATCAGAGCCCGTGTTGCCCCGTGAATTGCCAGGACGCGCGACTGGATTTCATCATCAGTAAAATCAAGCTTCAAATCCCCTGCCAGGTTTTTCATCCTTGCAACTTTGAGGCTGATCATGAAATTTTCGGCGGATTCATTTTTATAGACGGCGTTGTAAAAATTGAACAGGGGCTTGTACTTGATTATCTCGCTTATTCCTACCGCAATGCCCAGGGCATAGCGCAGGATCGGCTCCTTATATTTTACCGCCATGCCATCGGTGAGACTGCTGATTTCAAGCAGGGCGTCCTTCAAGCTGCAGAGAAGGATTTCCTCCTTGTTTTTAAAATAGTTATACAGGCTTCCCGTCGAGAGGTTGGCCTTTTTGAGCACCTGCCGGACGGTGGTGTTTTCATACCCCTGTTCAAGAAAGAGCCTTCGGGAAATCTTGATGATTTTGTTTCTCACCGCTTCGCTGTCCGCTTTCCGAATCTTCATCTTCAGGCCACCTTCCGTGTGAATGGGCGGGAACCATCGCAAATAATTTTTATTAGAACATGTTCTTTTATGCTTGACAAGTAAAAAAAGAATGTGTTATTTAGAACGTGTTCTAAATAATCGATCGTGATGAGCACACAGCTTCAACCACGAAGGGCACGAAGAGAGAAGCCCGGGGAGTCTACGCATGTCGGGAAAAAAAGATGAACTCATGAAAATAGTCGGCGCGGAAAAGGTCACGGATGACCCGGTCGCCCTGGATGCCTACTCCCGGGACTTGAGCTTCACGACGCCGCGCAGGCCCCTGCTGGTGGTCAGGCCCGGGAATGCCGACGATGTGCAGAACATCGTCAGGTGGGCCAACGGAACCGGAACGCCGCTGGTGCCGGTAAGCTCGGGCCCGCCCCGCTTCCGCGGCGACAGCGTTCCCGGCGCCGAGGGGGCGGTTATCGTCGACTTGAGCGGGATGAAGCGGATCATCATGATGGACCGGCGAAACCGGGTGACGGTGGTTGAGCCCGGGGTCACTTTCAGCGAGCTCCAGCCGGCGCTGGCCAAGGAGGGGATGAGACTTCCCATGCCCCTGATGCCGCGCGCCACCAAATCGGTGCTGGGCAGCGTCCTGGAGCGGGAACCTCTCACCAACCCCCGGTATGCCTGGTCGCTGACCGAGCCCCTGCGATGCCTTGAAACAGTCATGGGGAACGGGGATCTATTCAGGACCGGCGAGCTTGCCGGCGCCAGCATAAGCACCTCCACCGGCGGGGGGGCGAAATTTATGCCCATTGAAGACGTGCTGGAAGCGCGTCGAAAAACGCAGGACACGGCGCTTTATCAATACGGCCCGGGGCAATTCAATTTTCACAAGCTGCTGTCGGCGGCGCAGGGAACCATGGGAATTGTCACCTGGGCGTCGCTGCGCTGCGAAGTGCTGCCCCAGACACAGCGGTTTTTCCTGGTGCCTTCCGACAGGCTCGATACCCTCATCGGCTTTGCCTGCAAACTCCTGCGCATACGCTTTCATGATGAGCTGCTGCTGCTGAACAGTTCTGCCCTTGCCTCCCTGCTGAGGGACGGGAGCAGACAGAAGGAGCTTCCTCCCTGGATTCTGATCCTCGGGCTGGCCGGGCGATACATCCTGCCGGAGGAAAAGGTTGCATTCATGGAACAGGACATTGGCGAGATCGCCCGGCAATGCGGCGTCCGTCCGGAGTCGGCAATCCCCGGCGCGCGGGCGGAGCAGGTGGGGGAGACGGTGCTCAATCCTTCCAAGGAACCGTACTGGAAACTTCGCCACAAGGGCGGCTGCCAGGACATTTTCTTTCTCACCACCATGAACCGGGCGCCGGAATTCGTGGCCACCATGCACACGCTGGCGGAAGCATGCAAGTACCCGCTATCGGACGTTGGAGTGTACCTTCAGCCGACCCATATGGGCACAAGCTGCCATGTGGAATTCAGTTTGCCCTACGACCCGGCCAGCGGGAGCGAGGTTACAAGGGTGCAGGGGCTCTTTGCCGCGGCCGGCGAGGAACTCTCAAAACAGGGGGCCTTCTTTTCCCGCCCCTACGGAATGTGGGCGGACCTGGCCTACGGCAGGGATGCCGCGCACACCGAGCTGTCACGGAAGGTGAAAAAGCTTTTTGACCCCAACAATGTACTGAACCCCGGCAAGCTCTGCTTTTAGGGGAAACCACACGGAGGAGGAAGCATACAGTGGCACTGGAAGATTATAGGGCTATGGTACACCGATGCAGCAGGTGTTCATACTGCAAATGGATCCCCTTCGCTCAGGTGAAGAGCTGGCGCTTCGCCAAAGGCTGTCCCAGCGTGGAGTACGGCAAGTTCCAGAGTTACTCGGCCAGCGGGAAACTTGGCCGTCTCCCTGGCACTGCTCGAGGACAGGATCAGCTACACCGACGGGCTGCTGGACATCGTCTTCAAATGCATGCTGGACGGAAGCTGCGACCTCGCCTGCAAGGTGTGCCGCTATGATCTGGAACCCGTGGAGGTGATGCGCCAGTTGCGGTTCAAATTGATTGACGACGGGCAGTTCCCCTTCCAGGACATTCCCCTCATCGACCATCTCCGCAAGGAGGACAATACCATGATGCTGCCCAAGGCCGATCGCGGCAAATGGGCTGAGGGGCTGGATGTAAAGGATCTGACCCAGGAGAAGGCCGAGGTGGTTTTCCACGCCGGCTGCCGGTTCAGCTATGATGAGGAGCTGTGGAGAATACCCCGAACGGCGGTGACCCTGCTCAGGGACGCCGGCATTGATGTGGGCATCATGGGAAAGGACGAGAACTGCTGCGGAGGCCGGCTCTGCGACATGGGCTACCGGGGTGAGTTTCTCAAGTACGCGGAGAACAACCGCGACGCCTGGACCACCGCGGGCGTGAAGACGGTGGTAACCGCCTGCTCCGACGGGTACCACGCCTTCAAGCGACTCTATCCTGCCGAGCTGGATTTCAACTTCGAGGTCCTGCATATCACGCAATTTCTTGACCGGCTCATCCGGGAGGGAAAAATAAGATTTACCAAAACCGTTCCCATGACCGTCACCTACCATGATCCCTGCCACCTGGGGAGACGGGGTGAACCTCATGTGCCGTGGGCCGGAGAACAGAAGAAAGTCCGCGGCCAGATCCTGGTCTACGAGCCCCGAAAGCCGCGCTATAACGGGGCCGGCGGAGTTTACGACCCGCCGAGGAACGTGCTTAAAAGCATTCCCGGCATAAAGCTGGTTGAGATGGAACGGAACAGGGAATATGCCTGGTGCTGCGGCGCCGGCGGCGGGGTGCGGGAGCGGTATCCGGAGTTTTCCTCCTGGACCGCCGGAGAGCGGATTGAAGAGGCGGGGGCCACCGGCGCTGAAGGGATCGTGAGCGCCTGTCCCCATTGCGAGCGGAATTTCATTGACGCGGTTACTGACCGCGGTGAAGCGACGAAGGTGTATGACATTTTAGACCTGGTGCGGGAAGCACTCTAAACGGAGGAAAGTACCTATGGCACTGGCGAGGGAAGCATATGAGGCGCTGGAAGGCATTGTGGGGCCGGACAATATAACCGAGGAGCCGGCGACGCTGCATTCCTACGCGTACCAATGGATGGCCGAGCTGGTAACCGACGTAAGCGGCGGAAGCAAGTTCTTTGACCTGCCTGATGCCGTGCTCATGCCGGGAAGCACCGAGGAGGTCCAGGCCATCGTCAGGACCTGCAACCGCTGCAAGCTCAAGTTTCATGCCTACAGCACAGGCTGGGGTCCCTGGGCCGCGCCGCCCGCCGCGGGACAAATCCTGCTGGACTTGCGGAGGATGAACCGGATACTAGAAATAGATGCTCAGAATATGTTCGCCGTGGTTGAACCCTACGTGGTGGCCGGACAGCTCCAGGCCGAAGCCATGAAACTGGGTTTGAACAATCACATCAGCGGCGCGGGCGCCGGCACCTCGGTGCTTGCCAATGCATGCTGCTTTCAGGGCGGGGGACCGGATTGCATGTACTTTGCCTCTCCCCAGGACAGCATACTCTCCATCGAGTGGGTCACGCCCACGGGCGACATACTCAGGACCGGCTCGCTGGGTTCCGGCCTGGGCTGGTTCTGCGCCGAGGGACCGGGACCGAGCATGCAGGGGGTCATCAGGGGCGCCCTGGGAGGTGCCGGGGGGTGGGGTGTTGTGACCAAGATTGCCATACGGCTGGTTCACTGGCCCGGCCCGACGGTCATGCCCGTTGAAGGCACAATTCCGTCCTACGGATCGCCGCTGCCGGAGGACCTTTTCAGGGCGGCGTTCCCGGCCTTCCCCAGCTGGCAGGCCTTTGCCGACGCCCTCTACAAAATCTACGACTCGGAAATCGGATATATCGCTCACCGGCAGTTTGTCATGTGGGGCGACGAGTTGCAGGCGGCTTTCCTGAAAATAGTGACCGATCCCGCACGGCAGCTCTGCGATCTGCCGGCACTGCTGGAGATGCCGGAAATACAGAAGCTCACCGAAGAGATGCGGCGCAACTTCCAGCTCATTCTGGCCGGCATGACCCCGCGGCATCTTGAATATCAGCTCAAAGTTCTGGACCAGATACTGCGCGAAACGGAGGGGTGGAACATCGCCGCAGTGGACGAGCCCACAATGCAGCGATACGTGCTTTTGTTTATGATCAAGCTCTGCTTCAAGAACCTCAATTTTACCGCCACCGGGGGCTTCATTGACACCTACAACTCGGTAGCCTCCCCGGATGTCTGGGCATCGGGGGAAATCGAAGAGGGCAAGGCGCTCCTGAAGAAATATGCCGGTAGAATCGCGGATGCCGGTGACCAGGCGATGGGCCCGGTATCAGGACAGGGCGGCGGCGGCGTCACCGGATGGGAGGACTTTCTTTTCTATGACCCCCAGGATCCTGATTCCGCAAAGGCGGCAGTGGAAGTCTCCGACGAAGGGGACAGGTTAAAAACCCAAAAAGGCCGGCCTCCCGGGGGCATGCTCCTGGGGCTGGCACGGGCTACCCATGCCGACGAAAAGGCTCGCGCGCAGAAACTTTCAAAAGCTGCTGAATACCGCTGGCAGCGCAGGCTCAGGGAGATGCTGGATCCCAACGGCGTTGGAAGCGGCAATTATTTCTGGGGTACTGAGCCGTCGGAAGAGGGCACGCTGTAATGCCCGAAGTTTCTTGCTTATGCTTATATGTTGGTAACCGGTAGGAGCGGCTTTCAGCCGCGAATGTATGGCGCATTAATGCGCGCCTGCCGAAGTGTCAAATACGCCTGGCCGGATTTTCAATTCTTTCAAGCTTTGCGGGAAATAAAATCACAGGAGTAACGGAACATGAGAATTATTGTCTGCATGAAGCAGGTGCCTGACCCCGAGGCCTCCTCCTCGGGCATTAAGGTTGACACCGAAGCCAAGCGGGTGATCATGCCTCAGGGCAGCCCGCCGGTATTGAGTCCCTATGATGAGAGCGCGCTGGAAGCCGCCCTCAGGATCAAGGAGGCCCAGGGCGGCACGGTAACGGTCATAAGCGCGGGGCGCAACCTGGCCAAGGCGGTATTAAGGAAAACCCTGGCCGCGGGCGCCGATGAGCTGATCCTGCTGGAAGACAACGCATTTGAGATGCTTGACAGTTACGCGACGGCTCAGCTCCTGGCCGCCGCCATACGCGAGGCTGGTGCGTACGATCTCATCCTCTGCGGAAGACAGGCGGCGGATACCAATGCCGGCCAGGTGGGATCCGGGATTGCCGAGATTTTGAAGATACCGGTGATGACCGCAGCCTGCAAGATAGAGCTCAGCCCCGGGAAGGTACAGGTGGAGCGGGTGGTCTCAGACGGATATGAAGTCATTGAGGCTCCGACGCCGGCCCTGGTCACCACCAGCAGTGAGGTGGGCGAGCTGCGCTACCCCAGCCTGAAGAATGTCATGGCGGCACAGAAGATGCCCGTCACGGTCCGGAACGCCCAGCAGTCGGGGGTTGACGTGTCCCGGCTGAAGAGATTGAACGTTGTCAGCCTTTCTGCCCCTCCGGGCAGGAAAAGCCAGGGCCGGATCATAGCGGGTGAAACCCCCGCGGAGGCGGGAGCCAACCTGGCCCTCGCCTTGAGGGAAGCCCGGCTTCTGTAGTCCGGCAATCAGGGCGATGGGCTGAAGGCGTGAAGAAAACAGGGTCTAAAAAAATTACAGATCCTGACAGACTCAATCCTGAGCATTTTTCTCTCAGAGAAACATTGATAACCGATAGGAGCGGCTTTCAGCCGCGAATGCATCGCGCCTAAAGGCGCTCCTACCGAAGTTTCAAATATCTTTAGCTGAACGTAATCTGAAAAGGTGAATGGTATGTCTGACTATAAAGGCGTAATGACGTATTGTGAAATGGGTGAAGGCAAACTGACTTCCATTGCCAAAGAGGCGCTGGGCTGCGGCAGGCGGCTGGCTGATGACCTGGGGCAGGAACTGTGCGCGGTGCTGGTCGGAAGCGGTATGGGAGATGCGGCCCGGGAAGCGGTCGCCTTTGGCGCTGATAAGGCATATGTGGTTGACGATCCGCTGCTGAAAGAGTACCAGACGGACGCCTACGTATCGGTGATGGAAAAGTCAGTGAAACAGGTGATGCCCCAAATCCTCATCCTGGGACAGACATCCGTCGGTTCCGACCTGGCTCCCCTGCTGGCCTTCAGGCTGGACACAACGGCCAGCCTGGACTGCGTCGGCCTCGCCATTGATCCCGACACAAAGCTGCTGCTGAGAACAAAGCCTGTGTATGGGGGCAATGCCCAGGCCACCTTCTCCAGCGAATCTTTTCCCCAGATAGCCACGGTGCGGGTCAAAGTCATGTCGCCGCTTGCGCCCGACACATCAAAACAGGGTGAGGTCATCCCCATTGATGCCGGCCTGGACCCCTCAGCCATAAGAACCAGATTGGTGAAACGGGTAAAGGAAGAGGAAGACGGGATACGGCTTGAAGACGCCTCGATCATAGTTATGCGGAGGAAGAGGCATGGGCGGTTCCGAGGGATTTAAGCAGCTCAAGGAGCTGGCGGCACTGTTGAAAGCGGCGGTCGGCGCTTCACGGCCTCCCTGCGATAATCGCTGGGTACCATCCAACCTGCAGGTGGGGCTTACCGGGAAAATTGTGAGCCCTGATATTTATATTGCCGTAGGACTCTCCGGCTCCATCCAGCACATGACCGGCTGCGCCCAGTCCAAGAGCATCATCGCCATCAACAAAGACCCCAAGGCGTTTATCTTCAACCAGGCCGATTTCGGTGTCGTCGGCGACTGGAAACAGGTGCTGCCCGCATTCAGAGACAAACTCAAGGAGCTGCTGGCCGGGTAAAAAGTTTTAATGCAGATATTCCAAATCCATGATGGAGGCATCATTACCCTCCCATAATTATCTTGACATACGGAGATGCTCTGCTATGAAGTAATTCAACGCATTACTATGATTTTTCCATACAAGAATGGTTTTGTATGCTGGTCAATCTAAAGCATATAAGAAAGATTGTACACTGTGAACCTCACTCATGGATCTTACCGTATGGGTGGGGTTTTTTTATCCTAAACTCTTTTTGTTTTTTTGCGGGGGGTTCAGGTCAATAAAACTTTTATGAAAGGAGTGAGCGTCATGAATGCCGGCCGGCAACCAGCAATAACATGTCTCATCACAATCGCCGCTGTGTTTTTTCTCCTGTCCGGGGTGGGCCGGGCAGCTCAGGTCAAAGACCGGGTGGCAGTGCTCATAACCGGCTGGGGTCCTTCAGCGGGCTATAATTTTGAGTATGCCTGGAACAGCCATTACTGGTGCCGGGTCGGTGATAAGACAGAGTATGAAGGACAGGCCTGTAAAATCGGTCATGTGGGAAATTTCCCCTACCAGCTGCACCTCGGGCTTGTCCCCTGGGCGCTGCATACGGAAACCGAGGGATGGGAGCGCTCCTATGACAACAGCGGGATTTACAGGCTGGTTGACGGTGTCTATGAGAGCGTTTACCCGGGGCATCCATCCCTGGGGCCTGAAGAAGTGCCCCCGGGCGCTCCGATCATCCCGGCAAAAGAGGTGGTGAACCCCATGACCGGTGACCTGTATTATCCCCCTGACCCGAGAACCGGGGAGGATTATCTCGAGGACTGGTACCAGATCGGCATCGGATCAAGCAGTGAGCCCTATCCGAACGGATTGGGAGACCTGTATGAGAAAGGCCCGCTCTCATTTATGTGGAGGGTCGGCTTGCTGGGCGGGCCCGCTGAGCTGCCGGAGGCATATCTTCAATCATCCTATGCCCAGGCGATTATGGATGCCACGGGGCAAATGCTGGAAGAATCATTCGGAGATTCGATCGATGTCCGATTTGGACAGTATAACGGGATTACCGGATATACGGAACATGAACAGGAGGTGGCGCGGGCCTTTGCGTCAGAAGGTTTCAGGAAGATGGTTGTTGCCCGTGAGACCACGGACAATAACCATTACGCCAACAATTTCCTGTCAGGGAACTATATAAAAGAGGCACTCTGCGAAAGCGGGGTGCTGGATGAAACGGAAATTCACCAGACCAGACAGGTGGGAAGAACACCCGAATTTAACGCCATGAACGTCATGCACCTCAGGAAGTATATTGAAGCCTATCCCGAGGGAAGCACCATCGGGTTCATTTACATAACCCGGGGACTTCCCTGGGGCAGTGTACCGGGCTCTTCGGCTATGAGTACCCAGCATCCCTGGCATCTGGAGGTGTACCATGAAAATGCCTACCTCAACTACCTCTCATGGAAAAAGGCCTTACAGAAGGCCTACGGGGATCGCTACAATCTTGTGTTTACCAAGGGAGGTGTGGAAAGCGACATGCTGACGGACAATTTCTATGCCTATGCTCTTTATACCGGGGACAAGCTCGGCGGGCACTTTCAGAGCATTCGGGATGTCCTGCAATCAGCAAAGGCAGACGGAATCGAAAAGCTGATCCTTGCTCCCTGCCACTGGTTTTACGATGACTTTGATAACCTCTGCGACATGAGACTGCAAAATGGCATTCCCCTCGTACCCAAAGAAAAGACAGCGGCCGGAATATTTGATCTCACCTATTGTGAGGACGCGGAAGGCAACGAGACAAGCTGCGGCAGTGAAGTTGCTGTTGCTGAAGTCACCGTGGCCCCCTCGTATAGCCTCATGCCGTCGGAATTCGCGACAAGTTACTATGTGGTGCTCAAGGGTACCCTTGAACGTTTCGGACTTTATCCGGATGGAATCAGCATAGCGACCGGGATTTCCCAGATGGTGACCAGGCTCGGCGGCGCCACCCTGGAGGTGGCAAATCCGGCAAGCACCATACAGGGCGCCAGGATTGTAATTCCGCCTGATCCCTATCCCGCACGGCCCGAAGAGTTCACGCCGCAAGAAGCAATTCCCATAAATGACCCTCAGGATACCAACGACTGCCTCTGGGAGGATACGGTCATCAACATCGGTCAGCAGCTCAACCCGCCGCCGATGAACGGCATTGACGCGGCCGGGCCTGCTGTTCACATCGGTCCCTATCGAACCTTTTTCAACCGGGATGTCAGCATCAGCATTCCCTATGATAGAGCGGCAGCAGCGGGCAAAGAAGTGAAGCCGTATGTCTATAATGAGCTGACAAAAAGCTGGGATGAACTTGAGGCTGAGCGCATCGATAACGGACTGGTCACCTTCAACACCCAGGTGCTGGGTCTTTTCCAGGCAGGAGGGACTGCTCTCTGTCCCGCAGTGCAGCTGTACGGTGAGGGCTCTCAGGAGGTTATGCTGCTCAGAGATTTCCGGGACCGCGTCTTAAGCACCTCGCCCGCAGGCCGGGAGCTCATCAGGCTTTATTATGCATTAAGCCCGATGATCGTCAAAGCAATGGAATTGGATGAGGGGTTTTAAGACACAGCTCAACAAATGTTTGACAGAGCATTGGAACTCATTACAAAGTGAGCTGAGTGGATCGCAGGATGTACGGGACAATCAGGGGACGCTCTTAAATAAGTAAATTCATCCCTCGTCATTGCCACGTACGACTTATTTCAGGGCGGACCATAGTAATCACGCTTTTCCCGTTGAGGGGAGGGGAATGAATGAATCTCCAGCCGTTATTCAAGCCGAAAACAATGGCGGTCATCGGTGTATCATCAACCAATGACCGTCATCCGGCCAACGTCATCTATAATAAAAATGCTCATCGCTACCCCATCAAAGTCTTTCCTGTGAACACGCGCGGAGGCGTTTTCCAGAATGAGGAGCTGTTTACCTCCGTGTCGGCACTGCCACAAAAAATCGACCTTGCCGTAATCGCCGTCCGGGCAGAATATGTGCCCGACACACTGGCAGAATGTATTAAAGCCGGGGTCGGGAGTGCTGCCATAATCTCCGGCGGATTTGCCGATAGCGGCAATACGGAAATTCAGGATCGAATAGTTGCCATGGCCAAGGAGGCGGATTTTCCCTTTATCGGGCCCAACTGCCTCGGCATCTATGCGCCGGCGGCAGTCGACACTTTTTTCATTCCCAGCGAGCGCATGGTCCTCCCTGACCCGGGCAGCGTGGCACTGATAAGCCAAAGCGGGGGAATCCTTGTGGACCAGATGCTAAAGTTCTCCCAGGAAGGCATTGGACTGTCAACGGCGGTGAGCATCGGCAATAAGGCTCTCATCAATGAGCTGCATCTGCTTGAGTATCTGGGGAATGATCCACAAGCAAAGGTGCTTGCTTTCTACGTGGAGGGGTTCGGCAAAAATGAAGGCCGGGGGTTCGTTCGTGCCGCCGGCACATGTCCGAAACCGGTCATTGTGTTAAAGGCCGGCAAAAGCCCCGGAGGAAGACAGGCGGTCTCCAGCCATACGGCTTCCATGGCCGGGGATTACGATGTTTTTTCAGCGGCGCTTTCTCAATGTGGCGTGGTTGAGGCAAAAAACGAGCTCGAACTGGTATCATTTTGTGAAGCACTGAGCTGCTCCGCGCGGTTCACGGGATGCAGGGTAGGCATTGTGACCGGAAGCGGCGGGCATGGCGCCTTGGCGGTGGATGCCTGCACCGATCACGGCCTTGCCGTCCCCTCTCTGCCTTTGCCACTGCAACAGGAAATCAGGGAACAGCTTTCACCCAGTGCGCGGGCGATTGCCTCGGTCAGCAACCCCATCGACCTCACAGGCAGTGCCGTGGATGATGACTTCGTGGCGACCGTCAGGCGTTTGAGTAAAACCCCTGAAATCGATTGTATCATCGTTCTCATGCTTCCCTACCTTCCCGGCACCTCCTCTGATCTTGGGGCCAGACTGAGCCAGATCTACCGTCAGGAGGGAAAACCGTTGATCGCCTACATACCCCACATAGAAAAATACGGCATGCTCATCGAGGGATTTGAGCTTAACAACATACCCGTATCTCCCTCTATTGAGGGAGCCGTGCTCATGGCCGATGCCATGAGGAGGTGCCGGCGATGCTGAGCCAGGAGATTCAGACTATTCTTGAGGACGCTGGGAAAACAGGCTGGGTTATGGAGCCGGAAGCAAAAAAGCTGTTATCCCTGGCGGGGCTGAATGTTCCCCGATTTATCTGGGCAACCGGATGGGATGAAGCCCTGCAGTTCGCCCACGCCATCGGTTATCCCGTGGCGGTCAAAGTGGTCTCCCCGGAAATCCTGCATAAATCTGATGTCGGGGGCGTAAAGACAGGCATTGATACTGATGAAAAACTGAGCGCCGCGTTTCACCATTTCAGCACCTTGCGCGGATTTGCCGGCATGGTGGTCGAGGAAATGGTCTCCGGCGTGGAACTGATTATCGGATCAAAAGTGGATTACCAGTTCGGCCCGGTAATTCTTTTAGGGATCGGGGGAACGGGGGTGGAGATTTATAAGGATACGTGCTTAAGAATGGCGCCCCTGGACCAGAAGGAAGCAGAAACAATGATAAAAAGTCTCAAAGCCCGTCAGCTGCTCGAAGGGCACAGGGGATCCAAACCCGTTTGCCTGTCAGCTCTGACCCGCATGCTTGCTGACTTTTCCCATCTGGTCATGCAGCTCGAAGATCACATCGAATCCATCGATCTCAATCCGGTGATGTGTTCGGCGGACACCTGTGTCATAGCAGACGCCAGAATTATGCTGCGTGCAAAATAAACTGCTGCCGCTGCAGGGCGAAAGCCGTAGCAGGTTGTTGAAAAACACCCATCGATTTGTGGCTAAAGGGGGAGGGGCTTTTTAACAGCCACAGAAAAATATTTTTTTAACAACCTGCTAGGGTCCGGCGATTCGCATTTCGATTGTGTGTGATGGATGAGCAGATATCTTTTCATGAACGGATGATGCATAACGGCCCGGCATCTCTTTTCCAATGAATAGTGGTAATCTCCATGGAGGTATGTACAGTTAAAACAGGCTCTGCTCAGTGGCGTCCGGATACCGCACCGGTCATTGCATCACTTCTGGATACCGATTTTTACAAATTCACCATGGGGCAGATCGTTTTTGATAAATACCCCGGCATACCGGTCACCTATTCCTTTAAGAACCGGACGGCAAACATTTTTCTTGCCCGGCACATCAAGGAGGCGCGGTTCCGCGAAGAGCTTGACCATGTGCGGGGCCTGCGCTTTACCCGACAAGACTGTTCCTATCTGCGCACTATTACGCTGTCAGGCAAACCTCTTTTTAATGAACCGTATCTGGAATTTCTCCGGAGATTGCAGCTGCCGGCCTATGAGGTAAAAGTCACTCATGACACCTTTGAAATTACTGTTAAAGGAAACTGGGCTGAAGCCATCTACTGGGAAACATTCATTTTATCCATTGTGAATGAACTCTACTATCGCTCGCTGATGGAGCATGAAGGTATCACAATCGATTCGGCATGGGCAGAAGGTTTGCGGCGTCTTGAGCGGAAAATAGCCCTGGTGAAGGCACAGCCGCAGATTGTGTTTTCCGACTTCGGCACCAGGCGGCGCTTCTCACTGGCGTGGCACAATGCCCTCATGGGAAAGCTCAGTGCAGACGTTCCGCCCGGTCAGTTTATCGGCACCTCCAATGTCTATTTTGCCCGGAAATACTCGCTGGCGCCGATCGGAACCATGGCTCATGAAATGTTTATGGTGGTGTCGGGTATCATGCATGACACCGAAGAAACCATTTATGCATCTCACAACAAAGTTCTGCAGGACTGGTGGGATTACTACGGCTTTGATCTGTCCGTTGCCTTAACCGACACCTATGGCAGCGATTTCTTCTTTCGGAATTTGTCCCCTGAGCAGG
The DNA here is from genome assembly GCA_963793865.1 of uncultured delta proteobacterium. Classification (GTDB taxonomy): domain Bacteria; phylum Desulfobacterota; class WTBG01; order WTBG01; family WTBG01; genus CAZWCD01. The sequence continues at coordinate 196,652 of CAWCBP010000001.1, read as the reverse complement.
CGCGCAATTTAAAAGGCCTGCGCCAGGACTCCGGGGATCCCGTCGCTTTTGGTGAGAAGGCCATCCGGTTCTACGAAAGCCACGGCATTGATCCGCGGGAGAAGCTTATTGTTTTTAGCGACGGGCTTGATATCGAAAGCATCTGCCGGCTCACCGAACATTTCTCCGGGAGGATCAAGGTCACCTTTGGCTGGGGCACCAATCTCACCAATGATCTCGGGTTGGGGGCTTTATCGCTGGTGGTCAAGGTGGTGGATTCCTGTGGTCATGGAACGGTGAAGCTGAGCGACAATCTGGCAAAAGCCATCGGAACACCGGAAGATATTGAACGATTCAAGCGCATCTTCGGTTACACCGGCACGCTGTTTGAAACCTGCCGGTATTGAGCCAATGTGATCAGATTGCTGATAATGGGACAACGTCTACGGGCGTATGTGGACGATTGTAATGTGTGCGGGAAAAGCTGCCTTCCCCTACTTCCTCCCGGGGGTCCTAACGAATGGGCTCACTCAGTTATTCTCACCCGCGTTCCGGTTTTTGAGAAAAAAATGAGCATTTTTTTTGAGCGTTGGTCTCCGGAACACTTCAAAGGCCATAACTAAAAGATAACAGATTGGAATAGATCAAAGTTATCAGATGGTTATGGCCTTTGTACTTCATATGGCGTTTAGGCCATTTTAGGGTGTTTTTGAGTATTTTGTTAGAAAAATGTTAGAAGATTTTAATACCCATGTGCCCACACGATCCCCCTTCCCTATTTCATAAAATCTGTTAATGACATTCTATTAGAATATGCAATATGGAGAAAATATTCCGTATATCAGCTATTGGTCATTATGGTAGTAGTATAAAGAATTGAAACCTGGGAAATTACCCACCCTACGCAATGTATCTTATACATTCGCTTAAACTGAGATTTAGGAATTGTATAAGATTTTTCATTTATTTGGCCTTCTCAACATTTTGAGAATTTTCGCGATTAAAAACTTCCTCTGTTACAGCTCAATCGCCATAAGGATACACTTGATTTTCAACCACATCTCCTGTGCCGCCGAGCACAAAATCTGGATCATTGGTTAACAGCAGCTTATCCAGTTTTGTCCCATCTTCACGCAGTTCAACCCTTATTTTATGCACCCCCGATTTCAGCACAAGTCGTGCCGGATCTGCATTATCACGATCATTTACTGCATCCCAATGCCATTGTTCTCCTAGTGCCACCTCCCACAAATTATCCAGGTTGTCATCCACTTGCACAAAGAATGAATTATCATTGCCATCCCGTGCCTGCACCCGCCCCCATATAAAATATACTCCAGGCCGTGAAACAAATACGGTGTAAGTCGCCATGATTGTTTGTCCTAGATCATATTGGTTTCCCGACCCATTTGGAGCATGGATAAAGCAGCCGCCGGAAGCATTCGCATCGGCAGCAATCTCAAGTGGACTTACCATGCTATCCGCATGCTCTGCCTCAAGCCAAACCTTTTCAATAGCAAAATGCGCTTCATCGCACATACCGTCTCCATCCACATCATATGCACCCCTGCCCTCACAAAAGTCACAAGTATCACCAATCCCGTCCCCATCAGCATCTTCCTGCCGCATACTGCACAATCCACCAGCACCACACTGCTCATTGCTCGTGCAGAACTCACCACGGTGACCGCTCATGCACATACCTTTCGCGGGACCATTTTGTTTGTACCTACAGTTATCCTCTTCATTAACGGTACCATCCTTATCATCATCTTCTTTTTCCCGCGCACTCAAATAGCCCAAGGTTTCAAGCTTTTCCCGAGCATCAGGTGTAAGCGGCATAAAGTGATCCTTGGTGGGGAACGTCTCCATCTGATCGACCCAAGAGAACAATTGCTTCTTTAAATCATCAGACTGCCCGGGATACCTATCGATGAGATTTGTCTGTTCCCGAGGATCAGATATGATGTTGTAGAGTTGATCTGATTTGGTCAGATAGTCATAGATATATTTCCAGGGCGGCGTGATGATTGTTTTTAAAACGGCATGACTGTTCAATTCCGCATAATGAGGTACGGAATCCCGTCTGCTTGTCACCCTATTCTTCAGACGAGCCCATATCCCCGAAGGTTGCAAAAGGGGTGTTCCTCCGATGTGTTCAGGCAGATCAATAGCAAGTAATTGTAAAATGGTGGGCATTATATCCAATATGCTGACCTGCCTTTCAATTACATGATTCTCTGAAATCATCGGGGATTTTATGATGAGGGGAACATGCAGCTCTTCCTTATGCAGATCAATTGAATGCCCCAGGTTGCCGCGTTCCATCAATTGCTCACCATGATCAGAGGTGATGATCAGCAGGGTATTTTTATCCAGTTCAAATCTTTCGATGAGTTCACCAATATACGCATCAACATAATTAATTTCGCTGTCGTAAAGCGCTATCACCCGGGATAGCTCCTCCGGCCTTTTCTTGAGCTCTGTCACGAGTAATTTTGCATCTGTTCTGCTCAGTGCATCAATGCCTGTCAGATTCCCGGCGGTGTAGTGTTCAATCCAAGGAGACCGTGGATTATAGGGACTGTGCGGATCAATGTAATGTACCCACAGAAAAAAACGGTTTGACTTTTTTATGGCATCTTCCCATGAATATACAATCTTGTTTATGATATCAGCAGGCATCCAATTGACATATCTGAAGTAATCAAAACCTCTTGCAAATCCCAATTCTGCAGTCAAGGTGTGATTGGATGATACGCCAAAGGTAGTGTAGTCTTTATCCTTCAGCAGTTCCGACAGTGTGATGAGTTTCTCCGAAAACACTTCCTGGCGCAACCCTTTCGCCGTCTGAAAAGGCAGTCCGTGAATTACACCATGATTGATAGGATAGGTTGAGGTAAAAAGAGAAACCATGGAGGGTGCTGTCCAGGATGAGGGTGCAGTCACATCTTTAAAAAGGATCCCCTGTTTTGCAAGAGCATCAATATGAGGAGATGTCTCACGTTCATAGCCATAACAGGAAAGATGATCTGCCCTCAGAGTATCGATGGTGATGAGGACAATGTTGAAATTGCCTTTTGAAGCATCCCGGGCGGTACAGCCGGTCATCAATAAAAGCAATGCCGTAAAACAGGCAATCAAAAAGTTCATGACACTCCTTAGATCAAGCGAGTTTTTATCACAATTTTTTATTTTACGTAATATACTCAACAATTGGTTTATCTTACCATTGCTTATGTAAAAGTCAATTTTTGCAAGATGGGTAATTACCTCAAAACATGTATAATTTGTAATACGGTATGTAACCTGTGGTATTGGGGTATTCCGTATTTCTTGCAATCAGGCAGAGTAATGTTCAGAAATATTTTACTCCAGGATTGATGTCGTAGTAGCAAATATTTTCATCTCCCACGGTCCACCCAGTATGGTAGCTATGTGCGAAAAACCGCCGCCTCAATTTACCAATGTTTTCAGGTGTATCGTGGGTAGTCGCTGAATCTCATGTTCTTTGGTATAGTCTAAACTTTTTCCTGCTCCTGAAGAGCCCCAAGATATGGTATGAATCCCCTGAATGAAGGAGAAAAATGCATTGATAAAAGTGAGGTTCTATGCTTTAAATTAATATCACTAAGAGTGTGTAATAGGTGTTCCAATGAATGCACTTAATGACACAACCCCACTTTTTCTTAGATGGGAGAAAGTCTAAGCAGGTGGGGTTTATTATTTGAAGGGCGGGAACGGAGATGAAAAAGACAACTACATTAATTTTCTTGGTGTTAATTAATAATAGTTATTATCAAGTTCAAGCTATGGCTTGGAATATAGAAATAGTAGATAGCGTTGGAGAGCAAGCAGGATACAACTCACTTGCCCTGGATGCAGAGGGGAAGGCGCATATCAGCTACTGTGCTAACCTTCCTTATGACCTCAAGTATGCCACCAATAAGAGTGGCACTTGGACAACAGAGATGGTAGATAGCGTTGGAGGTGCAGGCTACTACAATGATCTTGCCCTGGACGCAGAAGGGAAGGTACATATCAGCTATTATGAGGGTGCTAGCAATGAACTTAGGTACGCTACCAACAAGAGTGGCACTTGGATGAAAGAGATGGTGGATAGCGTTGGGGATGTAGCAGGATACAACTCACTTGCCCTGGATGCGGAGGGTAAGGTGCATATCAGCTATTATGATGAAACTAACGGTGGTCTCAAGTATGCCACCAACAAGAGTGGCACTTGGATGAAAGAGATGGTGGATAGCGTTGGGGATGTAGGAGGATACAACTCACTTGCCCTGGATGCGGAGGGTAAGGTGCATATCAGCTATTATGGTGATACTAACGGTGGTCTCAAGTATGCCACCAACAAGAGTGGTGCCTGGGTTACAGAGACTGTGGATAATGCTTATGGAGTAGGCTCGTATACCTCCCTTGCCCTTGACTCAAACGGGAAGGCGCATATCAGCTATGATGGTGAATGGAATAACTATGACCTCAAGTATGCTACCAATAAGAGTGGCACTTGGGTAGCAGCGACAGTTGACAGTAACTCTGATGCTGGGCGGTCTACCTCAATAGCCATTGATGGTAGCGGGAATCCCCATATCAGTTACAGTTATTATAGCACACCTTCTCATCTCAAATACGCCCGCTATAAAGGCACCAGCTGGATGAAAGAGACAATAGACAGTGAGGTTGAGGTAGCAGGATCAACCTCAATAGCAATTGATGGCAGCGGGAATCCCTACATCAGTTATTCTGATATTAATCTAAAATATGTAAAACCCACTGATCAAGATGGAGATACAGTTATTGACACTAGGGATAATTGTCCTGATATACCCAATCAAGGGCAGGAAGATAGCGATCAAGACGGCATAGGTGATGCTTGTGACAATTGTCCATCCGCATACAACCCAAATCAGGAAGATACAGATGGTGATGGAATAGCTGATGCCTGTGATGAGGATGATGACAATGATTCAATCTTAGATGTAAATGATAACTGCCCTACCGTTTTTAACCCATCCCAGGAAGACAGCGATGCAGACGGTACAGGTGATGCCTGTGACAACTGCATTATCAAATGGTGGACTGACAGTGCCTCATGTACAGAATGCACTGAAGTTACGTGGCCACCTTCCTGTTCATCATGCGAACCGCCTCATAAAGAAGGATGGTTGCCAACGGAAGAACTGTCAAAAACGCAACAGGCTGCATATCAGGCATTTGTTATAATGATGGGGGGTGAACCTGAAGTCTATATCGATTCCTGTTATAGAAATTCTTACAGCATTTGTATTATGGGCGGGGTTTCTGAAGATACGTGTCAAGATGGCTCATGGTCTTATAATTATTCCTGTGCAGTGCCTCACTATTCTGATTATTCCTCTGCAGGTGGAGGCTGGGATGTTTATTGCGGGGGAGATAGTGATGGTGAAGGACTACCCGACGGCACGGATAATTGTCCTGAGAACCCCAATCCCGGACAAGAAAACAGTGACAGCGATCTCCATGGTGATGCCTGTGATAACTGTCCCAATCATTATAATCCGGATCAGGAGGATGGTGATTGTGACGGTGTCGGAAATGCCTGCGATGTGTTCACTAACTGTGAAGAAGGGGTCAATTGTGATAATGACTGTGATGGGGTTTACAACCAGGCTGACAACTGTTTAAATGCTGCTAATCCCGGCCAGGAGGACATGGATAATGATGGGACAGGCAATAATTGTGATAATTGTCCTGATGTCTATAACTCCGGGCAAGAGGATCCTGACAGCGATGGGTTAGGAAGTGTCTGTGATAACTGTCCCGATGTCACAAACTACAATCAAGATGATACCTACCCCCTGCAGGGCAACGGAATCGGGGATGCTTGCGACTGTGAAGGTGATTTTGTGTGTGATGGTGATGTGGATGGGAGTGATGCTTTCACGTTTAAGGCCAATTTCGGAAGGAGCGCTATTACTCACCCCTGCATTGCCGGTGATACATGCAACGGCGACTTCAATTGCGATGGTGACGTAGACGGCACCGACGCATCGCTTTTCAAATCAGACTTTGGCCGCAGCTCAATGCAGAACCCCTGCCCGGTGTGTGTTGTTGGACAGTGGTGTAGTTATCCATTACCATAATGAATGTATGTTTTAGATTAACAAAGCCTCTCGGGAACAAATCTGAGAGGCTTTTTCATGTGGTTTTGTCGACCACCAAATCTTGGGGCGTTAGAAATTGGCTGATAATTCAATATTACTGCAAATAAGGTTGATTATATAAAGGCACGAATAGTTTCTACTACGTTTTATAACCTGCGGTCTTGAGATATTCCACTTTACTTGCAAACAGGCAAAGTAATGTTCGGAAAGTTTTTACTCCAAGATTGATGTCGTAGTAGCAAATATTTTCATCTCCCACGGTCCACCCAGTATGGTAGTAACATCACATAATCATCATCCTCAATTTATGCATGTTTGCAGATGTATCTTTCTACCCAGCATGATTGTTATATATAGCTTGCAAAATTCTTAATTTAGCTATAATTGGTGGAATTCGCTTGACCTCTACATTAAAGGTTAGCACAAAGTATGGGTTCTGCGAATAGTAAGATCTTTGCCATCTGGCATTTATTTGCAGGCATAAAAAAAGTCCAATGGCTCATACTGGACGTGCAATACAATCTCTAGCATTTCGGAGTCACTTGGAAAACATTCACTCTATCAAAGGAGAAGCATCGTGGGAAAGAAACGCTCCGGAGGGACTCTTTTCAATAGTGCACTATTGCTCGCCCTTATTTTGATGATCACCGGGCAGAAAGCTCTGGCGTTCGACAACACAAAAATATTTTTTGCCGGTGACAGAACGGGAACATGCTGTTATGAATCAATTACCTAGGAGACCTATATCATAAATCACTGTTTAAGATATTGATGGCACCCCCCGGCCGGAATGACTATTTAGCTGTACCGTGATATAAAGTCCATATTACCATGCAATCCATTTAAGCCAAATGTGAATGCCATGGTGGTTTGAAATTATGATTGGGCAACAGAATGTGTAGATTCATCCGGGAATGGGGTTTGCAACTGGTCCTGCGATATGACAGAGTTAGAGTGCTGCTGTACATTCAGGAGAGGCTGTATTGAACAATCAGATGCTCAATATGTCATACTAGCTTTACTCAATAATGATCTCAATTACCTCGATACATTCTATCATGGAGATGTGAAGCTTGTGATTGAAGCGGCAAAAAGCCTTGTCATGAGTCTAACCAGACAGGGAAGGACTGTTATATGGATCTCTTATAGCCCAATTGGATACGGAAATCTCGGCGGGGGTAGAGTGCCCTGTAGAAACACAAGTAGCTGCTTTTTTGCCATTAACTCAAATGCTGAATACTTTTACCAACAGTTCATTCCCTGGATACATGACCAGCAAGGTGTATATATAATTGATTTTTTCAATCACATTAAGGAAATATATGGCTCTCATGTGTCACAATTCTCTGGTTTATACCAGTACGATGGGGTTCATCTTAATCCAGCAGGACATCAGCTATATTATGATTTTGTTTATACAAAATTGCAGGACATATTAGCTGCGGAGAAAAATTAGTACCAACATCATTCGTGGTATTACTGTGACCACTGACCATCTTTTTTACATTGTGTCAACCCAGCAATCTCCTCACATTTTATATTACTGCCAGATGGTTGTTTATATAGAGGCAAAACAATTTATGTTACAGTATGTAACCTGTGGTATCGGGGCGTTTGATATTACTTGCAATTCCCGAAGAGTAATGTTCAGAAAGTTTTTACTCCAAGATTGATGTCGTAATAACAAATATTTTTCCCTCCTACATTTTTCTCATCATGGTAGTAACATAAACAAACAATCCTACCTATTTACACATGATTGAAGTGGTAAGTGCTAAACTCATATCATGGTATAGCGTTGTCCTCTTTGATTAACTGAGTCACCACCATATTATGTAATGAGAACCTCCGATTAATCTTCTAAAAACATAAACCAATCAACAATACTCTCCTTTCCTCATAAAAAAAGACTGATAAAAACACTGGATTATACCCATTGACTTATCCACGCTTATTTATTATTTTGAATTAAGTAAGGTGCAACGCATCATGCTAATCAATAAATTTATTGACGGAGAAAAATCATGAAAAAGTCATATGTGGTTATTTTATTGAACTTGGGACTGTGGATGAGTCTGCTATGTCCTTCTGCCGATGCGGCAGGGTATAGGTTTATCACCAAGTGGGGATCTTTGGTACAAATCAAAGCGAGTTTGATAGCCCCTTTGGAGCCGCAGTCGATCTGATAGGAAATATCTATGTGACTGATGGAGATAACAATCGATCAGAAATTCACCTCCAATGGGAAATTTATTACTTCATGGGGTTCAACAGGAACAAATACAGGAGAATTTAATTTCCCAGCCGGTATAGCAGTTGACCTGGCGGGCAATGTCTATGTTGCTGACGAAGGCAATGATCGCATCCAGAAGTTCACATCCTTTGGTGCTTTTATTACCTCCTGGGGGTCATCGGGCTCAGAGGATGGTCAGCTTGACGGCCCCTACGATGTGGCAATAGATGTGGCAGGCAACGTCTATGTGGCTGATTATTCTAACAGCCGCATCCAGAAGTTCACCTCAAACGGAAAATTTATCACTGCCTGGGGCTCTCTTGGCGGCAATGCCGGTGAGTTTAATGACCCAACCGGGGTAGCGGTAAGTTTGGCAGGATATGTTTATGTGGTTGATCAATATAACAACCGTATCCAGAAATTCACCTCCAATGGGAAATTTATTACTGCCTGGGGGTCATTGGGCTCAGAGAATGGTATGTTTGACACTCCTTATGATGTGGCAGTAGATTTGGCAGGCAATGTCTATGTGGCTGATTCAAGCAATAATCGCATTCAGAAGTTCACCTCCAACGGAAGATTTATTACGAAGTTCGGTTCATATGGTTCAGAAGCTGGGGATCTTGATTATCCAAATGGAGTGGCAGCGAGTTTTTCAGGAAGAACTGTCTATGTCGTTGACACACTAAATAATCGTGTTCAGAAATTCAGGCATTCTCTTTTTTGTACCGTGATTTTACATGTGGTTACCTGTTATTATATAATCTCTCCTGAAAAGTTTATAATAGCAGATGCAGTCTGCGATATCATAGCTTTTAACATTTCTTGCAAAAAAATGGGTTCTGGCAACTACAGAAGATACGTTTTGAATGATGTGTACCCCAGGGGCTTCGTCTCTATAACATTCTACTCATGTGCCATTATGAAGATCTATTAAATCACGAAAACATATTTTGCCAAATATCGATGTCCTAATAGCAGTCTCTATTTCTGGATTAGGTGTCCAATGGAACTTATGTTTGTACCGCTTTTTGGCAAAACGACTTTTTGCATCGAGAATTTTTTTAGGACTTTGTTCTCCGAAAATAGGTGGAACAATTTCTGAAGAGAGGGTTAGCTGTTCTTCCAATTCCTTATTATCAAATCGTCCCTTGTTATCAAACGGGAGATAATAATATTCTGTTCGGATGATGGATAAGGGTTTTCTACTTTCCACATCCAGAAATATCATGGCACATCGTATCCTCTTCCCCGCATACTGGGTAAAACGCTCATCAGAATCAGGGTTGGTAAGTCTGTATTAGCGTGATATGGAAATGCGATGGAGGGAATCATTCTCATCGATTAGGAATATTCGTGTACCGATACCCATTATTCTCCTCAGCATCAAAATTATGAAACCGAGGCAAATCCTATCATTAATTTACCCCAGTTTCAATTTTTTTAACCATACAGATTCTCAATCCATCTCACCGCCTCTGTATCGCTTACTTTTCCAAGGTAACGCTGGGTGGTAGCTAGATTGGCATGTCTCAGAATTACCTTGCTCACAATCTCAATCGGTGTTCCTGACCGAGAAGCATAGGTTGCGGCATGCCTTCTGAGATCGTGAGATTTTAGGGCAACACCTGCCAATTGCCCGGCCCTTCGTACCACTTCTCTACCACCTGCATAGGTCAAAGGGAAAATTCGCTGATCTGGATCAATGTTGTTAACCCGGATGTAATCCTTCAGCCGGTCTGCTACCTTTTGGGGAATAAACACCACCTCTGATTCCCTCCCGCTCTTAGGTGCACGCAGCATGATTTTTCTGCTGTCAACATCGCTCGGTTTGATGTTAAGAACCTCTCCAATTCTCATTCCACCCCTGGCCATCAGCTCAAGAATGAGGCGATTCCGCAACTTTGCTGTTTTGAAGATTATCTCATCAATAGTTTCCTTCTCGAATATGGTCCACTGCATACCTTTGGTGCACCTGAATATTTTCCTTAACATCCGGGTATCACAAGGGTTAGATATATCCTCATCTACAGTGTTTTTGATGAGATTGAAAAAGGCATTGAGCAGGGCATAGCGCAGACGCTTGGTCGTTTGCTTGGTATCTCCATTCAGGCGGGTTAAAAAGGTGAGGATTTCTTCCGGGATTATGGACTGCAGGTCACGTTCGCTGAATTGTTCATTAAATCGTGAGAGCAGTACCTGATAGTTAACCGTTGTGTTTTTTTTTGGAATTCTGGGCATGATAATCGAGGCAATACTTTGTGGCGTGTGATACTTTCATGGCAATGCTCCTTTCCTTGAAGAGTTTATAGGGAATTGATATTTGTGTTCGTAGTATACAGGAAACTTCTTAGAAAGGCGAATTGGAGATATTGCAAGAAGTATTGAACAACCCAATATCGCAGATTACCTCTGCTATTATTAAGTGTTTAGGACTGATTGCTGTCAGGGTTTACCAGTGTTCGTATCGCTGGAAAGTCCTGAACAATCTGATTCAGAACCGATGTTTTCTGGATAAGGGATCACGAGATAAAGAGAGAGATGGAAACAAATAAAACGTCGAACCATGGGTCAAAGAAAGGCACAAGAATGTTCTTTTCGTATGTCGTGAAGAATGATAAAGAAGGAATGTTACATTACCATCCATGTCTCTTAGTTTTTTCTTAGATGTCCATAACCATTTGAAGACCTAAACATTCACCTTCAGGAACTTCTATCTTGCATGGGTAAAAGTGCAGGCGGCCAAACCAAAGTTCAACTCAGTAACAGCAAATATTCTTTGGGGAAATCGTCTCTTGGAATAATTGGGGCGTTTGGCATCATGATCTTTTTGATTACTTTCATGGTTTATACCCCTGCTCTTAAAAACAGTTTTGTTTGGGATGATGTTTTGTACGTTTATGAAAACAATTATATGTACTCATTAAATCCGCAATTCCTTCCGTGGGCGTTCAAAACATTCAAGGCGAGTAATTGGCACCCCCTGACCTGGCTCAGTCACGCCGTAGATTATGCCATCTGGGGCCTGAATCCCTTTGGGCACCATCTGACCAGCAACGTTTTGCATGGGCTGAATACCCTCTTAGTATTTCTTTTAGTACTACAACTCCTGCTCATAGCGGAAAGAATTAATTTGGTGCCCTCATCATCGCATCTTTCCCCTTTCACATCTGTTCAGACAGTCACATCCGCAAGTGTTACATCCTTGCTGTTTGGAGTTCACCCTTTGCATGTGGAGTCGGTGGCATGGGTGGCAGAACGTAAAGATTTGCTCTGTGCTTTTTTCTTCCTTTTGTCCCTTTTCTGCTATCTTTTCTTTATCTCCTCTTTCCACGTAAAGAACAGATGGAAGTGGTTTACCGGCTGCCTGATACTTTTCATTTGTGCCCTGATGTCTAAACCCATGGCAGTGACATTTCCCCTGGTACTTCTTCTGCTTGATATCTATCCCTTAAAGCGATTTACCCTCACCGGGGATAAAAAAGGTATCAATCTTCGGCCATTGTTTGAAAAGATCCCCTTTCTGGCCTTAAGTTTAATCTCGAGCTTCCTCACTATAATTGCAGGACATGCCGGGGGAGCAGTTCAAGATCTCCAAAGGCTGCCCATCAGTATCCGGCTCATCAATGCATTGCATTCCTCCTGGTTTTATTTAAAAAAGATGGTCTGGCCCAGCAGCCTAGTGCCCATCTACCCTTTTCCTGAACATGCGTATTTTTTCCATCCGCAGTATATCATCCCCGGAATCATCGTTTTATCAGTTACCGGAGGCTGCCTATGGATGCTGAAGCGCCGGAACTTTTTGTTTTTCGCTGCCTGGTCATTCTATCTGATAACCCTGCTTCCCGTTTCAGGAATTATTCAGGTTGGCAGCCAGGCAGCAGCGGATCGTTACACCTATCTTCCGAGTATAAGTATCTTTTTATTGGCAGGGATAGGGGTTTCCAGGGTGATGACGCGGGGAACTCTGGCAAGAAATAAAATGATTGTCGAGGGATTGATTTTAGGGGGTATCTTTATTTTTATTTGCCATTTAACCATTAAACAGATGCAGATTTGGCAGAATGCAGAAACATTGTGGAGTTATGTCATCAAGAGTTTTCCGGGAAGAATACCTATTGCGCACACTAATCTTGGACTGGCCTATGATATTAAAGGGATGACTGATCAGGCCATAGCTGAATATGAAAAAGCCATCGCCATCAATCCTAACCTGGCGCATCCCTACAATAATCTTGGCTTCGATTGCTATAAAAAAGGGATGTTCGATGAAGCCATTGCTCATTATCAACAGGCCCTGGCCATCGAACATGATTATGCAAAGGCCCATTACAATCTGAGCCTGGCCTACTATGCGAAGAAAATGTTTGATGAGTCAATGGCTGAATATGAAAAAGCTCGGGCTATTGATCCTGAACTCGCCGGGATATATAGTGATCTTAAGCAGGCGTTAGCAAATGCGTACAATAAGCTTGGGCAGACTTTTCATAAGCAAGGTATGCTTGATGAGGCCATAGCTCATTATGAGAAGGCCCTGGCCATCAATCCTAAAAGTGCGGAGGCGTATAATAACGCCGGGCTTGCCTATTATGCGAAGGGGATGTTTAATGAGGCCATAGCTCACTATGAGAAGGCCCTGGCCATCAATCCCAATATTGCGGAGGCTTATATTAATGCAGGACTTGCCTGTTACGCGAAGGGGATGTTTAATGAGGCCATTGCTCACTATGAGAAGGCCCTGGCCATCAATCCCACCATACCAGAGGCGCATAATAACATCGGGCTTGCCTATTATAAGAAAGGAAATTATAGGTTGGCAAAAGATTATTTTGATAAGGCATCAGCGCTTGGCTTTAAGGTCGATTCAAAATTATTAGAATCGATTAAGCCCGATCGCTAGTATCGCGTCCCGCAAATAACTTGAATAAATTAAAGCCGTGATTCCTTGTTTGGGGTTATAATTTTTCAAATGATATAAGTGTGTTACATTGCACGTGAATGCGAGCTAATTATGTAATTTATTTCTGGGACACGATACTAGGATCGTTGCAGTTCATTATCTACCAGTCATAAAATCAACCCATTAACCTAATTTTCTTTTACACTCAGAGGGATTCGGAACATATTTAATTAACCCAGCAGTTTATATACCAACAATATGGGTAATAGCATAAAATACGTTTTGTATGCTGTGTAATTTCTAGGGCTTCATTTCTTTAACATACTACCATACTGAGGGAATTGCCGGAGGGGAAAATATTTGCTACTACGACATCAATCTTGGAGTAAAAAATTTCTGAACATTACTCTTGGTAATTGCAAGTATGGAATACCTCGATACCACAGGTTACATGTCGTAGTAGAAACCATTTGTGTTCCTATAATCAGCCTTCTTTGCATAGTATTGATAATTTACCGCTTTCTCAATACCACTACATATTGAGTCTGGTTTAAAAGAGAAAAGCCCCCACAGCCTTTACGCTGGGAGGGCTTTGATCATCAGGATTTATTGATTATGGATACACGCACCAAAGTAACCCTGTTTCACAAGCAGGACAGGGGTTGCTGAATGCGTTTCTGCCAAAGTCCTGCTTAAACAGAGAAGCATCGGTGCCGTCTACATCACCGTCACATGAAAAGTCGCCGCGGCAGGGGTCCAAGGCGGTACATTGATAATGGGCAATACTTCTGCCAAAATGAAATTTGAACATTGACGCATCAGAGCCATCAATATCGCCGTCACATGCAAAATCACCTTCACACTCGCACGCATCTCCAATCCCGTTGCCTTGCGGGGGGTAAGAGTCTTGCTGATTGGGATTGTTGACTGAAGGACAATTATCTTCGGCATCAGGAATACCATCACTATCTGATTCGGTAGGTGCAACAGTTAACCGGGGACCATTCACAGGATCAGTGTGATCATAAAATTGTATCCCCTCATCACCGTACCAAACAGATACTACGTCTATATCGATAACAAACCCGGAAAATCCCGTCTGACCCGAGTCAAAGAGATCATGTTCTGCTAACGAGGTAACATCAATGGTTATGGTATCCCCAGGCTGGAGGATTCCACATATTGTTTCTATGAACTCTTCTGCATCTGTGTCAGCTTCCTCAAGTAATCCATTCTCATATTCATCTCGAATACCATGAAAATAAAGACATCGCTCATTTGATAAGTACCCAGCTTTCACGGTAAGAGAGAGAAATGCTTCAATGTGACCGCTCAAAAATAGGCCATCTATATTTGAAAGATCAAACTCCATAATACCAAATTCATGTCCATAGTACCATTCATAATCGTTGGACCAATTGACCTGTGATACAATAATCTCCCCACCTATACCCGACCCACTATTCCCACCACATGGGCCAAAACGGTAACACGAATATGCATCGTATTCAAAATAATGGCCATCCGCGATTGATAGCAAAGTTGATAGATAAAGATTATCATCACAAACATCACCAATCCAATCACCATCAGCGTCTGCCTGATCAGGATTTGCAATAAATTTACAGTTATCATTGAGGTTAAGAATGCCGTCATTGTCATAGTCCTCATCACATCGGTTACCTATACCGTCATTATCGTTATCTTCCTGCTCTGGATTGTAAATATCAGGACAGTTATCCACATCACCGCAAAAACCGTCCCCATCTCCGTCATTTTCTGAATCCAAGGGACACTGGTCACACACATCACCTATTCCATCACCGTCTCCCAAATCCTCTTGTCCCGGATTAACCATGTGAGGACAATTATCGCACGCATCTGCTACACCGTCGCTGTCTGTATCTTCCTGACCTGGGTTAGCATCATTAGGGCAATTATCACACGCATCCCCCACAGTATCGTTGTCGATGTCTTCTTGATCGGGGTTAGCAGTACCTGGACAGTTGTCACAAACATTTCCTCTGCCATCACCATCGGTATCTTCTTGGCCCGGATTATGACCTGCAGGGCAATTATCAATGCTATCAATCACGGCATCACAGTCCATATCACCTGGGCATAACTGTGCGTATTTGAGATCTCCGTTCCTGGAATCATAATAGCTGATATGAGGGTTTCCACTGCTGTCTAGGGCAAGAGAGGTGAATAAACCAACATCTCCACTGTCCACCGTCTCGATGTGCCAGGTGCCATCATACCAGGCGTGTTTGAGATCATAATAGCTAATATCATAATAGCTGATATGGGGGTTTCCACTGCTGTCTAAGGCAATAGAGGTGTACGAGCCTACATGTCCAGCACTGTCTACCGTCTCGATGTGCCAGATGCCATCATACCAGGCGTGTTTGAGATCACAATAGCTAATATCATAATAGCTGATATGGGGGTTTCCACTGCTGTCTAGGGCAAGAGAGGTGTATTGTCCCACATATCCCTCACTACCAACCGTCTCCGTATACCAGGTGCCATCATACCAGGCATATTTGAGATCATCGTTGGTATCATCATAATAGCTGATACGAGGGTGATCACTGCTATCCAATGCAAGAGAGGTGTACTCACCTACATATCCAGCACTATCCACCGTTTCGATGTGCCAAATGCCATCATACCAGGCATATTTGAGATCATGATTGCTGTCATCATAATAGCTGATATGGGTGTTATTATTGCTGTCTAAAGCAAGTGAAGTGAATAAACCCACTGTACCTATGCTTATGCTATCCACAGTTTCCGTGTGCCAGGTGCCATCATACCAGGCGTGTTTGAGATCATAATAGCCATTATCATAATAGCTGATATGGGGGTTTCCACTGCTGTCTAAGGCAATAGAGGTGTTCGAGCCTACATGTCCAGCACTGTCTACCGTCTCGATGTGCCAGGTGCCGTCATACCAGGCATACTTGAGATCATCGTTGGTATCATCATAATAACTAATGTGGGGATTGCCGCTGCTGTCTAAAGCAAGAGAGGTGGACAAACCTACAGACCCAGCACTGTCCACCGTCTCTGTGTGCCACGCCTCAAGGGTGTTACCTAAAATAAAGAGACAGCTTATGGTAAGGATAAAAACTTTAAGAAGATTTTTAATGCTCATAATTATACCCTCTCAAAATACAAATCCCCACCCTCTCAGACTTCTCCATCTAAGAAAAAGTGGGGTTATGTCCATAAGTGCGTTCATCGGAACACCTACAAATGCTGTGTGGTATTAAATTAAAGCACAGAATCCCTCTTTTATCAATGTAATTTTACCCTCATCATGCCGGGAATTAATACCATATCTTGGGGTGCCTGTAGTCAGAAAATTCTGAGTATTATACAAAAAATCTGATTCGCAGCGAATGCACGTGATACATCTGCAAACATCAGTAAATTGGAGCGGGTGATTTGTTTCTACTACTACCATAATGACCAGTAACTACGGTTTGAAATATTTTTCCACATTTCGATATCAAATATCCACATCGATGAATAACAATTTGTCGTCTTCTGCCCAAAAAGCGCAATCTCTCTTTTGTCCTGCCTAAGAAATCCTTATTTCCCTTTATGAGCAATAAAAAAATTGCGCAAAAACTGCGCTTTTTTGAATAAAGTGCGCAACACTCTTTTCGTAAAAAAGAAATCTCCTTGGAAAATACGGGAAGTTGTTGACTGGATTGACCAAGTGACCGGACGCACGCTGCAGGATACAGGAGGGAGGAGAGAAAGATCGCGGCAGAAACAGCAAAAAGAAGATGACCGCCCTCCACGAATCAGCGTGGTGGACGGGTAATGCGTATTTGACCAGGTTGCACTGTGGTGAAGCAACCGATTAAATTCTCTCCCTGCTGGTCTACAAGCTTAACCACATCTTCTGCTATTGACTTTCTAGCAGAAGACGGAAATCTTAAAAAAATCACACCTGGTATTTTATAGCCATGCGCATAAACCAGCTGGCCGAAATCCTTATCTTCAGTCAGTAGAATTCTTTTATCACGGCCTGCTCGCTTTATAACTTCAGTGTCATCGGCACGCGGCTTAACTTCCGAGACACACAGCACGTCGTATCCCGCTGTTCGAAGTGCCTGTACCACTGAAAAGTCACAACATTCATCAGCAAGAAAACGCATGGTCTATTTCCAGGCTGATCTCTTTGGAGCGCTGATTACTACCATTTCTTCGTGCGATAGTGTGTCGGCTGCATATCTGATTGCAGCCTGAATACTTTTCCGTGTCAGTTTTGGATAGGCCTCCAGCAACTCTGTGTGAGTAGCACCCTCGCTCAGTTTTCTGAGGATAAGCTCGACAGTAATACGGGTGCCGCGAATTACCGGTTTTCCCATCATGACTTTGGGATTGACCTCTATGCCATTTGTGGTCTTCATACAAATGCTCCTCAAAGCTATGCCCGCAAGTACTATAAGGCATAGATGATTGTGTATGCACCATCCTTCTGAAAAACCTTATAAATTATACCGGTAAAAGAGTGGATTGGCAAGCGTTAAGAGGCGCAGTCCAAGGTCGACGGTAAGAGAGGAACAGCCGGAAGAAATTTTTGGATTCCAAGAAATTATCATCGGACGCAACGACGCGCGTCCCTCCATTGCTGTATCGAGGCATCGCTTTTCCAATACTCCAGAACTCCAAATTTGAACCACAAAGAGAAAAAACAGCGGTGGCATTTCCTTCTGTACCCTGCCCCCTGATTTTCAATACACCCTACTCAACTATTCTAACCTTTGTTCCGGGATTGACCCGCTGATAAATCTTCGCGGCAAACGGGGGATAGAGGGCGATGCAGCCCAGGGTGCCCCCGTAATTCCGGTATCCTGACCGTTCCAGATTAACCGAGGCGTGGATCTCGATGCAACTTCCGGTCTTGCCCTCGGCCCGGTCCATTTCATTGGGATAGTCAAGGGCCATGACGTACGCGTCTTTACCGCCATAGGCATCGGTCCACAGCTTTTCTCCCTGGGCGATGGCAATCTCCTCGGCGGTTATGCTTCTTTCAAAGGGGCTGTCCGAAACCTTCCGGGTGCCGTCCGGGAGGGTCTCCACGGTTATGGCAGTGGGGTCGTCCCGAAGAACAGCTCCGTGTCCAGCACCGCGTAGGTTTTGCCGTCAACGATAAAACTGCCGGTCCCGCCTGGATTTTCCTTGCGGGGGCCGCGCTTGCTCACCATCCATTTTATCGAATAGTCGCCCAGCGGCGTCCTGCAATCCCCCTCGCGCATCTTGCCCAGCCCGCCCGAGCCCAGGGCAACGTCATACACAAGCTCTATGTCATCGTGCTTTATAAGGTAGAGCATCTTCTGAGATCCATTGACCAGCAGGCAATAACCGTCCGCGTCTCTCGGCAGATCGGCCGCCTGGCGAAGCGCGGCTATGGCCCATTGCTCCGGCAGGAAAAACTCAACCGCCGGATAGCGGTTGATCGCCGTCTGGATGTCAACGGTTTGGAAGTGCCACCACTCTTCGGGTATGCCGATGAATCCCGCCTCCCGCATGACATCCCTCAGCATCTGCCGGTTGGCAACCTGACCCCTGGTCAACCGGCCCTGCTTGAGCATCTGTTTTTCATGGCGGGGCTGCGAGGCCTCACCAAATGAGTCAAAAGGGGTACCCATATTGAGCGGTGCGCCATTTTCATCAGCAATGGTGAGATCCACCGCCGCGCCGTAATTGTGGATGGACCCCTTTTCAGGTTCCGCAACGTATGTCTCCTGCCTGGTGCCTTTCACCATGCGCCACATTTCATACTGTATGGTGCGCGGCCTCACGCAGTCATAGACCATGAGACGGAAACCTTTGTTCCTGCTTTCCAATGCATCCTGCGCCCTGCTCAGCTGATCAGCCGCGTCGCCCCGCAGGTAGCAGGCTTCCAGGTCTCCGTACACGTCATCACGAAGGAAATTATCAGGGGTGGAGTAAACCAGGTGAACCAGAACGCGGCTGTTGATGCCGGCGATGTCAACCATGTCGCTGATGCCGTATGGAATGAGCCATCGGCCGAGACAGAATGAGGAAAAAAGCTGACTGCAAGTACCGTCAGGACACTTACAGCCAGCTTCAGTGGAATAGTTTTTATTGTGCTCAGATTACTCCGCATCATGGTTACGATACTGCGTACCGCCTCTCATAACGCTGCCAACCCCCGCCGCTCCGAACGAAGGAAAGGCAGAGGTCTGCAATTAAAAATCCTTCTCAACCTTCATTTTGTCTTTCAGGGCCGCCTGGGCCGCGGACAGCCTGGCAACCGGCAGTCTGAAGGGCGAACAGCTCACATAGTCCATGCCGATGCCGTGGCAGAATTCGACTGAGCTGGGCTCGCCGCCGTGCTCGCCGCAAATGCCCACTTTAAGGTTCTTTTTCGTGCTCCGTCCCCGATCAACGCCCCACTTCATCAACTGCCCCACCCCTTCGCGGTCAATGGCCTGAAAAGGATCCCTGGGCAGGATGTCTTCCCTGGTATAGACGGGAAGGAATTTGCCTGCGTCGTCACGGGACAGGCCGAAGGTGGTCTGGGTAAGATCGTTGGTGCCGAAGCTGAAGAATTCGGCAACCTCGGCTATTTGATCGGCGGTAATGGCCGCCCGCGGCAGTTCGATCATGGTGCCCAGCATATAATCAATCCTCATTCCCTGCTGTTTGAACACCTCATCCGCAACCCCGCGCACGACCGTCTCCTGCGCCTTGAGCTCGTTCACATGTCCCACCAGGGGAATCATGATTTCCGGGTGCACCTTCACGCCTTCCCTGGAAACTTCACAGGCAGCCTCCAGGATGGCACGGGCCTGCATGGCGGTTATTTCGGGATACACAATGCCCAGCCTGCAGCCGCGATGGCCCAGCATGGGATTGGTCTCGTGGAGAGCGGCAACCTTTGCCTTGATCTCCTCCGCCGGCGCTTTCATGATTGTGGCCAGCGATTCTATCTCCTTGTCCGTATGGGGCAGAAATTCGTGCAGGGGGGGATCCAGGGTTCTGATGGTGACCGGCAGCCCCTTCATCGCCCGGAATATGCCCTTAAAGTCGTCGCGCTGCATGGGCAGCAGCTTCTCAAGCGCCTTTTCCCTCCCCGCCCGGTCATCGGCGAGGATCATCTCCCGCACCGCGTCAATCCGCTCGCCGCCGAAGAACATGTGCTCCGTCCGGCAGAGCCCGATGCCCTCGGCCCCGAAGGCAATGGCGTTGGCCGCCTGGTCGGGCTGGTCCGCGTTGGCCCGCACCTTGAGCCGGCGCGCCTCGTCCGCCCAGCTCATGATCTTGGCGTAGGTTTGATAGGTTTCGGAACGGGCGGGATCAAGGCTTTTCCCCAGCAGCACCTGCAACACCTCCGAGGGCCTGGTGTTGATGGCACCCGCGATCACCTCGCCGGTGGTCCCGTCCAGGGCGATGAACTCACCTTCCTTGACAACCTTGCCATTGACCTCGATCCGGCGCTTCTTGTAATCAATGGCCAGGTCGCCGCATCCGGCAACACATACCTTGCCCATCTGGCGGGCAACCAGGGCCGCGTGAGAAGTCATTCCGCCCCGCGCCGTCAAAATACCCTCCGCGGCATCCATGCCCTTGATGTCCTCGGGAGAGGTCTCGATCCTCACCAGGACCACCTTTTCACCCTCCTTCGAGCGGCGCTCGGCATCCGCCGCGTTAAAAACCACCCGCCCGCAGGCGGCGCCCGGCCCTGCATTGAGGCCCCTTGACAGCAGCCTGCCTTCCTTGATCGCCTTTGCCTTTTCCTGCAGATCGAAGACCGGCCTGAGCAGCTGGTTGAGCTGTTCAGGCTCCACCCGCATCAGCGCCTCCTGCCTGGATATCAACCCCTCCTCCACCAGGTCGACCGCGATGCGGAAGGCGGCAAAGCCCGTCCGCTTGCCGGTGCGCGTCTGCAGCATCCAGAGCTTCTTGTTCTGCACCGTGAATTCCATGTCCTGCATGTCACGGTAGTGCTTTTCCAGGTTTTGATAAATGGAAACCAGCTGGTCGTAAATGTCCGGCATCTCCTTTTTCAGCTGTTCTATTTTCTGCGGCGTCCTGATGCCCGCCACCACGTCCTCGCCCTGGGCGTTAATCAGGTACTCACCGTAAAACTTCTTCTCGCCCGTCGCCGGATCCCGGGTGAAGGCCACGCCGGTGCCGCAGTCCTCGCCCCGGTTGCCGAACACCATCGCCTGCACGTTGACCGCCGTCCCCCACTCCGCGGGAATGTTGTTGAGCTTGCGATACACAATGGCGCGCTCATTCATCCAGCTCTTGAACACCGCCCCGATGGAGAGCCAGAGCTGCTCTTTGGGATCCTCCGGGAAATCCCTTCCCGTTTTCTTGCTGATGGCCCCCTTGAAGGCCTTCACCAGCTCCTTTAAATCATCGGCGGTCAGCTCCGTGTCATAGTGCACCCCGCGCGCTTTCTTTTTCTCCTCCAGTATCTCCTCGAAGGGATCAATATCATCCTTGCCCTCGGGCTTCAGCCCCAGCACCACATCGCCGAACATGGCCACGAACCGTCTGTAGCTGTCATAGGCAAAGCGGGCGTTGCCGGACCGGGCGATGAGCCCCTCCACCGTGACATCGTTCAATCCGAGGTTTAAGACGGTGTCCATCATGCCCGGCATGGAGGCGCGGGCCCCCGAGCGGACCGAAAGGAGCAGCGGGTTGTCATGATCGCCGAACCGCGCCCCCATCACCTTTTCGACGCGGGCCAGGGCTTCGCTCACCTGCCCCTCCATCTCCGGGGGATAGGATCCCTTGTCGTAAAAATAGCTGCACACCTCGGTGGATATGGTAAACCCCGCGGGAACGGGTATGGCAAGGGAACTCATTTCGGCCAGGTTTGCCCCCTTGCCCCCCAGCAGCTCTTTCATCTCCGCCCTGCCTTCCGCCGCGCCTTCCCCGAAGAAATAAACGTATTTGTGCGCCATACCGGTTCCCCTTCAACGAGATGTTATTATTTAAAAAGCATGCCGGCTCAATCAGCCAGCCCTCCTCTGTCCAGGCACTTCTTCAGATATGTCTTGATCGCATCCAGGGAAATCCGCACCTGCCGCATGGAATCGCGGTCCCTGACCGTCACCTGGCCGTCATCCAGAGACTGCACGTCAACGGTCACGCAGTAGGGAGTGCCGATTTCGTCCTGCCTGCGGTAGAGCCTGCCGATGCTTGCCGTATCATCGTAGACGGTCTTGCCTTCGCTGCGCAGGTCGGCGACGAGCTTTTTAGCCAGCTCCACGATGTCGGAACGTTTTTTCAGCAGGGGCAGTACCGCTATCTTTATCGGCGCCAGCCTGTTCTGCAGCGCCAGGACGGTGCGTTTCTCCCCCCGTACTTCCTCTTCCCGGTAGGCATCGATCAGGAACGAGAGGGTTGCCCTGTCCGCGCCCGCGGAGGGTTCGATGACACAGGGGATGTATTTCTCCTTGGCAGCTTCGTCAAAATAGCTCAGGTCCTTTTTGCTGAACTCGGAGTGCTTGCGCAGGTCATAGTCACCGCGGTTGGCAATGCCCTCCAGCTCCGACCAGCCCATGGGAAAGAGGTACTCGACATCGACGCACGCCTTGGCGTAGTGGGCCAGCTCATGCGCTTCATGCGTGCGCAGGCGCAAATGGTCCTTGTTGATGCCCAGGTCCAGATACCAGCGGAAGCGCTCGTTCACCCAGTGCTCATACCACGCTTCATCGGTGCCCGGCTTGACAAAAAACTCGATCTCCATCTGCTCAAACTCCCGGGTGCGGAAGGTAAAGTTTCCCGGGGTGATCTCGTTGCGAAAGGATTTGCCGATCTGGGCGATGCCGAAGGGGATTTTGCGCCGCATCATCTGCTGCACGTTGGCAAAATTGACAAAGATGCCCTGGGCGGTTTCGGGACGCAGGTAGGCAACCGAGGCCGCATCCTCCACCGGCCCGACAAAGGTCTTGAACATGAGATTGAAGGAACGCGCCTCGGTCAGCTCGCCCCCGCAATCGGGGCAGGCAGCGCCCTTGAGGTCATCGAGCCTGAAGCGGTGCTTGCACTTTTTGCAGTCCACCAGCGGGTCGGTGAAGCTTTCCAGGTGCCCCGAGGCCTGCCAGGTGGTGGGGTTCATGAGGATGGCGGCATCCAGGCCCTCCATGTCATCGCGCCCGTATACCACCGCTTTCCACCACGCCTCCTTTACATTTCTCTTCAGCTCAACGCCCAGGGGGCCATAGTCCCAGGTGTTGCCGATCCCGCCGTATATCTCGCTGTTCTGAAAGATGATGCCGCGCCGCTTGCACAATGAAACAATTTTATCCATTTCAACCGTCATGATACTCCTGCCTAGCCGGCACAGATGCCGTTAATGGGGTGTCCCCCCTTTTCCCTCCAGCTGCTGCAGCAGGCGGAGAGACTTGAGGGGTTTTTCAATCCGGTACTCGATGAAGTGGGGCAGTATCCTCCTGCTTTCTTCGCGGGCCTGCGCGGAGAAGCAGAGGCGCCTGATTTTTTCCAGCTCAATGGTCTGGGCCCGCTGCAGGGTGCGGATGGTGCCCCAGGAAAGATGCGCGTGGTCAAGCGAGTCCCGGACGCAATCGCTGCAGATGATCCCCCCCTTGCTCTGGCAGAACCAGTGCCGGTGCTTGTCCTTCGCCTCCCTGCGGCACATGACGCAGCTGCGCAGCTCGGGCCGGTAGCCGGCAAGGGCAAGCAGCCGGAGCTCGAAGATGCGGACAAACTCCTCCCTGAAGGCGGGCTGGTTGAGCAGCTCGAAAAAGCAGATCAGCAGCGCGTACAGCTCGCCGCTGCGCTCCCGCTCCGCAGCGGTCACGCTGATCAGCTCGGCGATGTAACCGGCATAGCCGATCAGCAGCATGTCGCTGTGAATGTGCGGGAAGGTATCAACAATTTCGCAGTGATCGAGCCGCACCAGGGAGGCCTTCTCTTTTTCGAAAAAGCAGACGGCGCTGCAGGTAAGGGGCTCAAGCCCGCTGCCGAACCGCTTCCTGCTCCGCTTGGCCCCTTTGGCGATGCCCCGCAGCTTGCCGAAATCCCTGGTAAAAAATGTCACCAGCTTGTCTGATTCGGCAAAATCGAGGGAATGCAGGATCACCGCCGGGGTTTTGTAGTACGGCACCGTTTTGTCCTAACGTCCCTAGGCCAGGAACTTTAAAAAGAGTGTGGCAATGCCCAGATAAATGATTATGCCCACAATATCATTCGCCGTGGTCACAAAGGGACCCGCGGCAATGGCCGGATCTATTTTCATCTTTTTAAAGAATGCAGGGACCAGCGTCCCCATGGAGGCGGCGGTGGTTATGCCGATGGTCATGGCCAGGGCAACAATGGGACCCAGGACTGGATTTTTATGCCAGATCATGGCGGCACAGCCGGCTAACGCCCCGCAGGCAAGACCCATGAGCAGACCAATGCGTATCTCCTTGAATAAAAATCTTCTCAGGTTGGTAAAATCTACCCGGCCGATGGCAAAGCCGCGGATCATGATGGAGGAGGACTGTATGCCGATGTTTCCACCCATGGCAGTGATGACGGGGATAAAAGTTACCAGGGCCAGCACCTGATCGAGCGTAACCCGGAAAAGCCACATCAAATAGCCGGTCAGGAGACCGCCGAAGAGATTGGTAATCAGCCAGGGCAGGCGCAGCCGCGCAATGGCCAGCACCTGGCTTCCATACACCAGCTCCTCCTCGGGGATGCCGGCCATTTTCATGATATCCTCGGAATCCTCCTTTTCAATGACATCCACCACGTCATCAACCATGATCCGCCCCTGCAGCCTGCCGTCATGATCGACCACGGGCAGCGAAACCATGTCATACTTCCGGAAGATATCCGCCACCTTCTCCTGATCGACGTCGGGGGTCACCCTGATGGTCGCCGGATCCATGATCGATCCCACCGTGCTGGCGGGAGAGGCCAGGATCAATTTTCTCAAGGGGAGGATGCCTACTAATTTTTCCCCGTCATCCACAATGAAAACGTGGTGCAGATCTTCAACCTCGCCGGCGGAGGAGCGGATGTGCTCAATGGCATCCTGCACCGTGCTCCCCTGCCCCACCGCGACCAGCTCCAGCTGCATGATGCCGCCGGCGGTTTCCTTGTCATATTTCAAAAGCTCCCGTACTTCCTCGGAATCCTCCTTGTCGATTTTCCTGAGGATATCCTGGGCCTGCTCCTGCGGAAGCTCGGCAATCAAATCGGTGGCGTCATCGGATTCCATGTCGTCGACAATCCGGGTAAGCTTGTCCTGCGGCATGTCTTCGATGAGCAGCTCCCGCGAAATGTCATCAACCTCCATGATGACATCGGAGGCGGTTTCTATCTGCAGCAGCCCGAAGAGCTTTTTCTTCTTCTCTTCATCCAGGGCGTCGATCAGATCGGCGATATCGGCGGGATGAAGGGTGGAAATCAGCTTGATGATCTCCAGCTCCCAGCCCTGATCGATCAGGCGATCCAGCTTTTCGAGATGTTCCTGCACATTTTCCATGGATCGGTACTCACCCGCACGTCGGCTGCCGCCGCGCGCTGCTACGATTGCCTGCTCCGGCTCAAAACTACATAACTTTTATAGCCTTGTCAATTGCGAACTATAGTAACAGACGCAACAAAGTTGTCATTGCGAGGAGCGCAAGCGACGCGGCAATCTCATGAGATTGCTTCGCTGACGCTCGCAATGACCTCGTATATATACCAATTATTAATCAATCTCCGGGACTCCGTGCACGGTGCACCCTGGCTCAGTCCTTGCCTGCGGCCCCCGCCTGCTCTTTTTCCCGCACCGAGCGCAGCTTGCTTTCCATGGTTGCCGTTTTGTCCCGGCGATCGTCGATCTTGATGGTGGTGTAGACCCTGCCCGCCCCTTTTGCAAAGGGCACCTCGTGCATCCTGAGCAGGCAGCGCATCACCTCCTCCAGGTCACCCTCAATAATCGTGCCCATGGCGGTCAGGGTGTGGCGCAATCCCGACTCCTTCAGCGGCTGCAGCACCAAGGCCACCTGTTCGCTGAGGCTGGTCGTGGACAGACCAAGGGGTACAATGCTCACTTCCACAATGGCCATAGCTCCTCCTTCATTCCTGCTGTCACTCAATGCCCATGGCATCGAGGGTTTCCGTCACCACCGGGATGTGGGTATAGGCAGGGCCGCCCCCCATGAGAAGCGCCACCGATGCGGCTTCCAGTATCTCCGCCCTGCTCGCGCCCGCGCCAACCGCCGCCCGCGTGTGCAGGCGGATGCAGGGAACGCAATGGCCCGCCACCGCGATGCCCAGGGCGATGAATTCCTTTTCCTTTGTTCCCAGGATCCCCTGCTTCATTGCCTGATCATGGAGCGATTTGAACGCCTTCACCATGTCGGGGGACTCCTTGGACAGACCCTGTATCGACCGGGCAAAATCCTTGTAGAAATCCTGCACTTCATGTGCCATCGCGCTGCCTCCTTGTAGGTAAGATTCAGGATGTACGGATCAGATGTGACCGGCGCAACCCGGTGTCATATTCAGCGTGGGGACTAAGGAGAAAAAAGCGGGGGGCGGGAACGTGCGGCGGGCTTTACCATCAGTCGCCGGTTAGCCGGCGGGAGTGACATAAGCACCCGTCAGTGCTCCACGGAGTGCGGATTCTACAACGCGGGCAACGCTCGCGGCCACTTCTTCAAAGATAAAGTCGAGGATGGAACGCCGTTCCTTCCTGGGATAGACTACCTGCGGTTCCCCCTCAATGCCCACCAGACCGGCGGCTATGTCAATGGCGTCCTGAAGATTGCCCAGCTTATCGATTAACCCCAGCTTTGACGCCTGTGCCCCGGTAAAGATCCTGCCGTCGGCAAGCCGCAAAACCTCTTCCCGCTTCATCTTTCGTCCTTCCGCCACCGCGTCGACAAACTGGTTGTAGCTGTCATCGATCAGCTCCTGGAGAATGGCCTCCTCATCGGCGGTCATGGGCCTGGTCATGGACCCGATGTCCTTGTACTTGCCGCTCTTGATGATCCTGCTTTTCAAGCCCACCTTCTGCAGCAGCTCCTCGATGTTCTCGATGGGTATCATCACCCCGATGCTTCCCACCAGCGATCCCGGGTTGGCCACAATCATGTCCGCCGCGCAGGCGATGTAGTAACCTCCCGACGCGGCGACCGACTCCACTGAGGCGATGACCGGCTTCTCCTGCGAGGTCTTCCTTATCTCCTGGCATATCTCCTGGGGCGGCGCCACCACGCCCCCGGGAGAGTTGATCCGCAGGATAATGGCTTTAATGCCGCTGCTCTTCCGGTAATTTATAATTTTCTCAATGGTGGATTCGGATTCGACAATGGTGCCCTCGATCTTTATAACCCCGATCTTCTCTCCGCCCAGCCCGTAGGGATACTCCTCGCCAAAATAGCCCAGCGCGAGCACCAGGGCGAAAAAAACCGCGCATATGCAAAGCAGAATGAGAAAAGCGGTTGTGAGGGGATAACGCTTCATCGTGTGCGGCGAACGGCCGGGGTCAGCCGGCGGCATTCGCCCCTGATCCTTTCTACGTTTCTGTATCCGGCTCCGGTTCGGGCGGAGCGGCGGCATCACCGGCCGGTGAGGCATCTTCGCCCTTTTCATACGACGACGATGATCCCCATTGTTCCTTGAGCTGCGCGGCCAGGGATGAGTCACCTTTCCCCTGGCTTTCCATAAAAGCCGCCACGTCTTGCTTTTCCGCCATGTCCTTGAGCTCTTTGATGCTTAAGCTCATTTTCCTGCCCTTCCGGTCAATGTTGGTGACCACGGCCGAAAGCGCTTCACCCGACTTGACGTCCTGTACCTTGATCTCTCCCAGCTCGGAAACATGCACCAGCCCCTCAATGCCTTCCCCCAGCTCCAGAAAAATCCCGAAGCTGGTAACGTTGGTAACCGTGCCCGTGACCTGCTGGCCTTTCTGGAAGCGTTCGGTTATGCCCTCCCAGGGATCCTTCTCCAGCTGCTTGATGCCCAGTGAGAACCGCTCGTTCTCCTTGTCGATGCTCAACACCACCGCCCGCACCTCCTGCCCCTTTTTATACAGCTCGGAGGGATGCTTGATCTTTTGCGTCCAGGAGATGTCGGAGATGTGCACCAGACCGTCGATGCCTTCATCAAAGCCGATGAAGATGCCGAAATCGGTCACATTTTTTACCTTGCCCTCTATGACCGTGCCGGGCGGATATTTCTCCTCCATGATCACCCAGGGGTTGAGCTCCAGCTGCTTCAGGCTGAGAGAAATTCTCTTTCTCTGCACATCCAGGTCAAGCACCATCGCTTCCACAATGTCTCCGATGGAAAGAAGCTGGGAAGGATGCTTCATCTTTTTAATCCATGACATCTCGGATATATGGATCAGCCCTTCGATACCTTCCTCCAGCTCAATGAAGGCGCCGTAGTTGGTGATGTTCACGATTCTGCCCTTGATCCTGGCTCCGACCGGATACTTCTCCTCGGCCTTCGTCCAGGGGTCCGGCCTGATCTGCTTGTACCCCAGCGAAACCCGCTCATTTTCCCGGTCAAAATTGATTACCTTGACCTTGATCCGTTCCCCGACCTTGAACAGCTCCGAAGGATTGGTCACCCTCCCCCAGGATATGTCGGTGATATGGAGCAGCCCGTCAATGCCCCCCAGGTCCACAAAGATGCCGTAATCGGTTATGTTCTTGACCATGCCCTCAATAATATCGCCTTCCTTGAGGGTGCTGATGGTTTCCTTGCGCAATTTTTCCCGCTCTTTTTCCAGCAGCGCCCTGCGGGAGAGGACAATGTTGCCCCGCTTCTTGTTGAACTTGAGCACCTTGAACTTGAAGATCTTTCCGATGAGGACGCTCAAATCCCTGACCGGGTGGAGATCAACCTGGGAGCCGGGCAAAAAGGCCTGGACGCCGATATCCACCGCCAGCCCCCCTTTGATCAGGGCATTCACTTTCCCCTCAATCACCCCGTCCTTCTCGATCACCTTGTTGATCTCTTCCCACACCCGCAGCTGATCGGCCTTGTCCTTGGAGAGCACGATCTCGCCGTCATCATCTTCCCACTGCTCCAGGTACACCTGCACGCTGTCACCCACTTTGACGGTCACATGCCCCTCCCGGTCCTTGAACTGGGCAATGGGAATCCGGCCCTCCGACTTATAGCCCACGTCGACGATGACATGATCCTGTGTGACCTGGATGATTTCACCCTGGACTATTTCCCCCTCCTTCAAATCCTTGATGGTGCTATCCAGAATCTCCTGAAAGCCGAGCGCCTGCTGACCTTCACCGGAAGAGCCCTCTCCGCCTGCATCCTGCACATCCTGTACCTTGTCTTCGGAACGAACATCATCATACTCTGCCATTAGTTAATACCCCCGGTTCTTAATTTTGGAGAGGGGGAAAGACGCCGCTCAACTGCCTTCAGCATCTCTGCCGCAACCTCTTCAATGCTCATGTTGGTTGAATCGATTCTCAGCGCGTCAGCAGCGGGCTTCAAGGGAGAAAGCGCCCTCCGGCTGTCATCGCTGTCCCGTTTCTCGATGTCCCGGGTTATGCCGGCAATATCATACTCTCTGCCCTGCGTC
The DNA here is from genome assembly GCA_963793865.1 of uncultured delta proteobacterium. Taxonomy (GTDB): domain Bacteria; phylum Desulfobacterota; class WTBG01; order WTBG01; family WTBG01; genus CAZWCD01. Next base: position 166,809 of record CAWCBP010000001.1, on the reverse strand, counting down.
CGGTACTGATGGAATCGTCGCACCCCCCTGGCCTCCAGGGAAGCCTCAAGAAAAAACTTCACCTCGGCGTCGGGAAAAACCACCGTGCCCATATCCCGCCCCTCCACCACGATGCCTCCTTTCTCTCCCAGCTTCCTTTGAACGCCGAGCAGGGCATCGCGCACCGTTTTTCTGGCGGACACGCGGGAGGCGAGCATGCTTATTTCAGGCGCCCGGATGGCATCGGTGACATCCGCCCCGTCCAGCATCACCGTTAACCTGTCCCCCTCCTGGTGAAAGGTAACAGCAAGATTGGCGCAGAGACGGGAGAGGGCTTCGTCATCATCCGCGTCGGCACCGGTCTGCTGAACCTTCAGCGCAACTGCGCGGTAGAGGGCACCGCTGTCAATGTAGGTGTACTTCAGCTTCCCGGCAAGCAGCCTGCTCAGGGTGCTTTTCCCGGCCCCGGAAGGGCCGTCGATGGTAATAACCAGCTTCCTCTCCATAAGTATCGGGATAAAACATCATAAATAATATCTTTTGTCAAGCACCAAAAACACAGCCCTTCTTTTTCCCGGGATCGCGGACGCTTCCGGCGGACAATTAATGTATTGACATGCCCGGACAAATTGTTACAATGGCGCCATTATAGAGCTATGATCTGCTTGTTTAGCTCGTGCACAACATGTCGGTAACCATCAGTGCTGCAGAAAGGAAAATGGGGGGTTAGACTATGGCTGCAAAAAAAGAGGCAAAGACTGCATCGACAGGAAAAAAGGTCATGAAAAAAGCGCCCTTTTCATTGATGGCGCCGGACGCACAGCGCGTCCAGCTGGCGGGGGATTTTAACGCCTGGAATCCCGAGGTCAATCCTTTGAAGAAATCCTCTAACGGGGTATGGAAAATAAATCTCAAGCTCTCGCCCGGCCGCTACGAATACCGCTTTCTGGTCGACGGCAGATGGCACAACGACCCGCAGTGCGAATCGCACGTGGCAAATCCCTTCGGCGAAGAAAACTGCCTTGTGATAATCGATTGAGCGACTGAAGAGGCCTCATGGCGGGAAGGCATTATATTCCGCCGGGGGCGGGCGTTGGTCAGCAGCCTGTCAGAGTGCTCCTTCCTGCAGAAATGCCATAATCTCCTCGGTGGTGACCCTGGCCGCGGCGGGCGCGTGAAGAATCTTCACCTTACCGGTGTCCCCCTTGGTAATCCTGTCGTATTTCACCCTGTTCGCCAGCCCCTCGATCAGCAGGCCCTTACCGGCATCGGTCTGAATATAGCGATAGATGTAAAGGCTGATGTTTACCCGGTAGTTGAGGTAGGTCATGCTCCTCTTCAAGGCGGGTGAAAAGTCAGGAGCCACCACAAAGACCCGGGGCAGGCGGTCGCAATCAATCTTATGTGCCGGATACATCCGGGCGATGGCATCCAGATGTTCCCATGCCCAATCCAGACGGCTCAAGAGCTGTGAAAGAATTTTGTCGGCGGTCAACACCTCCACGGCAATGAGCGCCAGCCTTCCTTCGACGTCAACTCCCGCAAGGTCCCACCCGGGCTCACCTCTTTTCCCCAAGCGCTCTCCAATCAGCTGGAGACCCTCGTCGAGGGCCTTATGCTGTTGGGCAACCAGGGCGGTTATTTCCTCCCTGGTAAACACCTCGATCTTTGTAACCTTCATAGTCATGCCGTCTCGAGCTTACCGGACCTCCGGGTTTGATGTTCTTTCCGCTATGACACTGTGTCACAATTCACCACATTGTCATTTCGAGGGAATCCGAGAAATCTTCTATCTTCTAAGATAACAAAATCAATTATATAAGATTCCTCACGTTCGTTCGGAATGACAATACTCCCTATTATGACACAGTCTCTATGCCGGGGGCGCTGCGAAGAGGTTTTCCACCAGTGCGATTTTCTGTTCCGCCGCTTTTCCAAATCCCCCGGCCAGCAGTGATTGCGCAATGGCATCAAGACACCGCGCGGTTTCGGGAGCATGGCACGCTTCAGAAGCCGGTTTTACGCGCTTCAGGAATCCGTCTATGTTCTGATCGTCGGGAAGGTATCCGTGATTGAGCAGGGGCTTGTTTAAAAATTTTTTCACCACCTGCTGCATCTTTTCAAAGACCGCGTCCGCCTGATGGAAAAGGGTGCTCCTGCTGGTCACGATCCCCACCCGCGCATGCTCATCAATCTGCAGGATTTTTTTGATCAAACCGTAGGCATTGATCATTTCAGCAACCGGCCGGGGAGCAACGACCACGATGTCATCCGCCGCCTGAATAAATCCCCCCGCCTGGCTGATACAATCACCGGAGGTCATCACCAGGACAACTCCGGCACCTCCCACACTTTTGCTCAAGCCATCCATCAGCAGCCGCCGCTCACCGGGCGCCAGTGCGGCAAGAGTATGCCATGTCGGCATCGATGGTAACCAGGGTTACACCATCATGCTCCTTCAGCCCGTTCTTCCCCGGGCCCTGATGGGTTATCAGGGGCAGGAGTGAATTGGGTGGAACACCTTCCATCAGCATGCACAGCCGGGGCAGACTGAAATCGGCGTCAAACACCACCACCTTCTTACCCTGTCCGGCAAAGGCGGCAGCCAGGCTCACGGTTAAAAACGCTTTTTCACCCGCCCCTCTTTCTCCCGCTATGCACACGATGTGCGGGCGCGGTGTAACAGCGCTGTCCGCAGGCGGATCGGCCCCGGGTTCCCCCGGGGCCGGTTTTACTCCTGCCTCCGGCACTGATAGAAAAAGGTGGGAAAAATCTTCCAGGCCCCTGCCCAATTTTCGTGTCTGCTTCATACGCGATGCCCCGGCATCCGGCGGTTTGTGCATTCCATGATCTCGCATCGCAACAACTTCAGCCTGGAGAATCCTACTTTTTAAACCACCTGCTCAGGAAACCCGCAGCGCGGAGTTGCTGACCCCTGCTTCATTGGTCTCCACATCACTGTTGTTGGGATCAATAATCCACTGACCGTCAACGATGTACTTATATTGGTACCTCCCGGGGTTAAGGGAAAGCTTGACCTTCCAGACACCCTCTTTTCCCCCCTTCACCGGCTGACTGCTGAGAGGCTTCCAGTCACTGAAATCACCGGCAATCCGCACATCCCGGGCAACAGGGTCGTAGTAGCTGAAGATCACGCCCTGCTCGGTCTGCTGCGGCCCCAGCGCAGGGGACTCAGCCTTGACCCTGGCACGCTTTTTCTCATCGGCCATGACTTCACCGGCCAGGTCCTGATAATCCACGGCACCCCTGCAGCGTGCGTTATAGGCCGTGATGGGCAGGCCAAAACCGGCGGCCTCCCTCATTTTTACCGTGGAATGAATGATGGTTTTATACACCCGTTCTCCAAAATACGTTTCCATGTTTCCCAGCAGCTCGGCGGCAAACCGGGTGCGGGTATCGCACATGGTGGCTACTGCCTTGAACGCAATCTCGTGTCCATATTGTTCCTTGAGCAACGCCACCAGCTCCAGCAGCCGGGCAACTCCCTGCAAAGAAAAAACACTCATATCGATGGGTATGAGTGCTTCACTGCAGGCCCTCAACGCATTGACCGTAAGCATGCCCAGGTTGGGGGGACAATCAACGATCAGGTAATCGTACGATCCCCGCATCTCCCGGATGCTTTTTAACAGGATGCTTTCACGGCCGGACCTTCCCGCAAGCTCCTGTTCGACTGCGCTCAATACCACCTGCGAGGGAACAAGATCAAACCGGTTATGGATGGGCACGATAACATCTTCCATCCCCGCCTCCCCCGATCCGGCGAAGATGTCATACGCGCTCCTTTCCAGTTCTTCCACTTTGATATTCAGCCCGATTGACGCGTGGGACTGCGGATCCAGATCAACCAGGAGCACTTTTCTGTCGCGTAACGCCAGGAAGGCTGAAAGGCTGATTGCGGTCGTGGTTTTACCACAGCCGCCCTTCTGATTAACAACGGCTATAGTGCGCATACCCTCCTCCTTATCCTGCAGACACTCTGCCACCTTTAAAGCAGATAGCTGTTAGCCGATCCTGGCCAGCCTTTGTCATGCTGCTCTTCAGGATATGGTCATGGCACCATCAGGATAAACACGGTTCACCTGCCGCTGCCATGAAACCATACCCCGGCAGAGTTGCAAACTATGCCTGCTCTTCAGCCACGTACTGTTGGGCATCGGAACCCATCTTCTCTTCATATTTGCGCAACAGAAGATCAAGCCCCTCGCGGACATAAACCGCCTGCGGCACCTTGGTTATGTCCGATAACCGCTTGATTCTTTCCACCTGTGCCACATCCAGATAAATACTGCGCAGTACTTTATTTCCCAATGCAATCACCTCCTCCCGTCATTAAATTTTCTATCGATAAACTTTTGAGCATTCAAATTCTTTTTTTAAATTATCACCCCCTCACCATACCGGTTGCATTTAACTCCGTTCCGCTCATCACTGAATACCGCTTAAGCCGCGCTTATACAGCATATTGATCCAGGCAAGCGGAAAATACTACATTTTGATGAATCACCGCTCAACGGTTTGCCGGAGCTAAATTAGGTTAAGAACAAGTCCCTCCTGAAAAAATCGATAATACATTAGGTTATAGTTCTATATATTATAAATAATGTTTTATCTGTCAAGAAAAAAAATCAATATATTGTATTTTTTTTACTTTTAATACATTATGTTGGGCAACAGCAATGTCCGCTTTTCGTTTGTCTGTCGATGATTATAAGGAACCTGGCAGGATTGACTTTGGAATGAAGAGGAGAGGTTTGTTTGGTAAGATTACAGTTCCGTCATGTAACGGGATTCGGCGCGTGGAGGGACATGCTCTGTCATGGACGCACGCAATATCCGGACGCGACAGAGCGCGTCCCTCCCCATGAGATTTATTCCGGCATCAGATTAAGAACCAACAAACCGGATCATTGTTCACCGCAGGGACAATGATTGCTTACGCGCCTGAAACCACATTGCTCAATCTGCCGATCCCCTCGACAACAATCTCGATGTGATCGCCGACCCGCATGGGTCCGATGCCTGACGGCGTCCCGGTTGCAATCACATCCCCCGGCAGCAGGGTCATCACCTTTGAAATAAATGAAAGCAGCTCATACACGGAAAACACCAAGTCCGCGGTGGTGCCGGACTGTTTGCGTACGCCTCCCAGATAGGATTCAACCCTGACATTGCCGGGATCAAGTTCCGTTTCTATCCAGGGGCCCATGGGAGCAAAGGTATCAAAACTTTTTGAGCGAGTGAACTGCTTGTCCTTGCCCTGCAAATCACGGGCGGTGACGTCGTTGAAACAGGTGTATCCCCGGATGTATCGGTGCGCTTCTTTCTCACTGACGTTTTTTGCCACCGCGCCTATTATGACACCGAGTTCAGCTTCGTAATCAACCCGTCGCGACATGGAAGGATAGATGATTGCGTCACCAGGGCCGATCACCGCCGTGGAAGGCTTGAGAAACAGAAGCGGCTCATCCGGAAGCGGCATTTTGATTTCATCGGCATGCGAGCGGTAGTTGAGCCCGACGGCGACGACCTTTGAAGGCCGGCACGGTGCCAGCAGGGTCACCTCCTCCGGTTGATATTGTTTTCCGGTACAGGTGAGATGATGAGGGTCGCATGGCAATCCCCCGGATAAATGACCTGTTGCCGCATCCTCAATTTCCTTGATAACGCTCCCTTCAAAAATTCCATAACCGGTTTTTGTCTCCGTTTTAAACCTTGCAATTCTCATGCGTCCCACCTCTCACTTTCATGCCGGAAAAAAATCAGATCCTTCGTTTCACTCGGGATGACAAACCAAATGATTCTGCCATTCCGAGTCTCTCACGTGTCATGCCATGCAGCGAAGAATCTCATCATTGTTCGCATTATGAGCATCAGAAAAAGGCTGACACAGAGCCCTCATGTTTTCCCGCACAGAGCCGATAGTATGACTGTCAGACTTCATTCAGGGAGGAGACTCTATGCTCACCGTCACTGCGAAGGCCAAGGAAAAGCTGCAGGAAGTTTTGAGACGGCAGACCGCCGAACCGGAGGTGGCCCTGCGGGTCACGCCCAATCATCCCGACCACAACCGCCTGGAGCTGGTGCTCGACAGGGCAAAAAAAGGGGATCAGGTGGTAACGGCTCAAAACGGTGTCGCGGTATTGCTCATCCGCCCGGATATGGCGAAACGGCTCGCCGGCATCCGGCTTGATTACCGGGAAACCGCTCTCGGCGCCGATTTTATTATAGCCCGGCACGGCGGCAGGTAGCATCTTCTATGCGGCGCGTCGCAATCCGGCTACAGCCAGATTGCGACGCGCACATTTATTTCGACCCGCGGATGATGATACCGGCTGAAAACGGAAAGGAAGCTGACCCGGTGACGGGGAAGAAGAAACGGGGCTAGGAGCCCATTCTCTGAGGCACCATGAGCACCTGTCCCACAGAAAGAGCGGTGCCTCGCAGCTGGTTGAGCATCTGAAGTTCTCTGGCCGAGGTGCCGAACCTGTTGGCAATTTTCCAGAGCGTATCCCCTCGTTTCACCACATACTCCGACTTCGCCTGCTTATCCCTGGCAACCCGGCCTGCGGCAGCGGACTTTGTGCCCGCGGGCAGTTTGAGCCTCCATCCCTTTTGAATGATGCTGCTTTTCTTGAGCCCGTTGAGCGCTTTGATGGTCTGCACTGAGGTGCCGTACCGGTTGGCTATGCTTGACAGCGTCTCCCCCGCCCGCACGGTGTGATGCGCAGGGGCAGCGGCCGCGACCTTCGGAGCGGGCGCGGGCGGCTTCCATGCCGGGATTGCCTCCAGGCTTGCCTTCAGCACCGGTAATTTGCCCGCCGGCACCTTGAGGGCATATGATCCGTCAGGCGTTACTTCTTTCCTCAGGGCGGGATTTAAATCCTTTAAGTCGGAGAGAGAAATATCGAGGCCTGAGGCTATTTCCTTCAGATGCATCTGCCGGCTGGTGATCACCTCCTCGCACTGAAGAGGCTTGTCCGGCGGAGGGAATTTGAAGCCGAAGCACTCCGGGTCTTTCATGATGGTGACCACCGCAATGAAGCGGGGCACGTAGGAGGCGGTTTCCCTGGGCAGCCGGTCATACAGGTCCCAGAAATTATCAAGATATCCGATCTTCTGCGACCTGATAATTCTGAGCACGGTGCCCTCCCCGCAGTTGTAGGCCGCGAGGGCGGTGGTCCAGTCCCCGAAAATGCCGTGCAGCTCCTTCAGGTAGGCAATCGCCGCCCGCGTTGACTGCTGCGGATCCATGCGATCGTCCACCCACTCGTTCCGTTCCAGGCCGAATTTATAGCCGGTCGAGGCAATGAACTGCCAGAGGCCGAGGGCGCGCGCCGATGACAGGGCGTTCGTCTGGAAACCGCTTTCAATCAGGGGAAGCCATGCAAGCTCCTCGGGCATCCCTTCCTCCCGCAGCGCTTTGAGAATGTCGGCGCGGTATCTCCCCGACCGCACATAGGAGTTGATGAAAAAGTTACGCTCCCTTCCCCTGAACGAGGCTATTTCCGCCTCCACATGTTTATTCATCACCATGGGGATTGCATCCTGCGTTCCCTGAGCGGTGCTCAGCCGCGACGCATAGACCTCCATGATCCGCTTGGCAATGGTATAGCGCAAATCCTCTTTTTGCTGCAGTATGCTTTCGTCAACATCCTGGTCCACCCTGACGATGAGCGCGTACGACGCATCGAGGGCATTGATGGCGCTCTCCAGGTCTCCCCGGTCCCAGAACTCCTGCGATTTCTGGTACAGCTCCAGGGCTGAATCAACCAGCCGCTGGTTCGCGTCCTGGCCCGAACTGCTTCGTGTCTGCCGCTCCTTTTTCCCGGGCCCGGCGGAGGAAGACGCGTCAGGCTGAGCGTCGGGAATGGACCCGCGATAGACGATGTCGGAGGACTCCCCGGGAAAGGCGCGGTCTGACGGAGGCCGGTGGGCGCACCCGAGCAGAAAAACCCCGCAGCAGCATGCTGTTAAAATTACATATTTAAACATATTTACTCCTTGTCCGCGCGCAGGCACGCAGTTGATTTTGTGAGCATAGTGCCACAGCGGGGAAAAAAAGTAAACCAAAAAAACGCATTTTCATCCCCTGGGCCTTCCCCGGCGGGAGAACATGCTGATTCTACCGCCCGTTCGTGCAGTGCAGGCACCACTCATCTCTTCGGCATTGCGACCATGAAACTTGACCCCGGAGCGGCGGCGGATCCTTCCACAGAGCGCTTGTGCAATGCCCCGAACTGTGCTACATAATAAGAAAAGAGAGGCGGCGGGCGGGTGATCCCGTGTCGCCCTTCGGATTGCCTCTTCATCACCTGCAGGAAAAAACAATGGACCGCATGAACTACGTGAGAAAAAAAAGGCTGGTGGAATGGGAAACCATTATGACCATTGTGAGAAAAGAGGTGGAGCCGCGCGAATACGGCGGGGATCTGAACGGGGCCAAGCAGGTGCTTGAAAAGCTGCCCCAGGATGACGGCTTCGTTTTAAAAAAATGGGGTGATGTTTTGTTCAAGGAGGCCCAGACGAGCGGGAACCGCGAGACGGCGGAACAGGCGCTGGCCAAGGCCCTGTCCGCCGAGCGCGCCTTTCCCCAGGCGCGCTATAAGCACGAGGCGCGAAAACTGCAGGAGGGCATAAGGATATGGCTGGAAGCACGCGCAGCAACCCTCCCCTCCCCTTCCGGCGGCGCTGCGGTAAAGGAATAAGGCCATCATTTTGATTGACATGCCGCGCGTGTTTATTCTATGGTTAAAAGGATGATGATCAGGCCGGCTTTGTTTCCGGAATACGGCCGGGGCATTTTTGAGCAGAAGAAAGGGGGATCGCCATGATACAGTTTGAACAAACCTTCCTGAATTTTTTGCTGCACCACCAGGAAAAGTATAACCGCACCTACCACTTTTTAATTCTCATGGACGCGGTGATGAGCGCGGCCAAGCACATTCAGCACTACTATCTCACCGGCGCCCTGAAGGGCAACCTGGGCATGGCGGGGGTGATAAACGTGCAGGGTGAAGAGGTCATGCGCATGGATCAGATCGCCCACCAGATCGTCATTCATTACCTCAAGACCACGGAGCGGGTCATCCACGCGGTAAGCGAGGAATCCGATGAAATCATCCCCCTGACCCGGGACAAGGGGCGGTACTTCTTTTATTTCGATCCCCTCGACGGCTCCGCCAATGTTTCCCACGGTCTCCCCGTCGGATTCCTCTTCGGGATCGCCAAGCGCAACCTCGAAGGCCCCGAAGATGAGCACCTGCGCGCCGGCAGGGAGTACATCGCCGCCGGCATGTTTGTCATCCCCACCGGGACATTCACCCTTGCCCTGCGCGAGGCGGGCGCCTGGCGTTTTCACATCGACGAAACCATGAATTTCGTGAAACCGATCCGCATGGTCCTCCCCGGCGACAAAAAAAGCTGGGAGCTGTCGTTCAACGAGGCCAACCGCTACACCTTCGACCCCGGGGTTCAGAAATGGATCGCGGAGAATGAAAACAAATACTCCTTCAGGTACCTGGGAGCGCTGGCGGGCGATTTTCACCGGCTGCTTTCAAACGGGGGCATGTTCATGTACCCGGCCATCGTCAACCATCCCGATCCCAAAAAGAACCGGCCCCAGGGCAAGCTGAGACTCATGTATGAGGCCGCCGTCGTGTCCTTCATCTGCCGCGAGGCCGGCGGAGACGCGGTCGATGAAACCGGCACGCCCATTCTCGACAGGACACCGGAAAAAATTCACCAGCGCACCGCTCTCTACGTCGGCTCGAAACCGCTGGTTGATGAAATTGCGCGCATGCTGAAGAAGTGATCCATCACCCCTTTAGGCACTGCGCGGTCCCTCCTGTCGGAGGCTGTGTTTCGCGCACAGCGCCTTCCCACTGTCAGTTGCACCTGAAGCAGCCTTTCGTAACCGGTATGCCTGTTTGATGCGCCGGACCGCCTGATACCGCAACTCCCGGGAGACAACGCGTGTCTGAAATGCCGCAGCGCAAGGCGAAGGGGAAGCGCTTATCATGCCCCAGGAATCTTAAGTTATGATCAGTGCGGAAAATCTCTCGAAGGCATTCGGGAAACAGATACTCTTTGAAGAGGCGAGTTTTAAAATCAACGCCGGCGAGCGGGTCGGCCTGGTGGGCAGAAACGGCCACGGCAAAACCACCCTCTTCAGGATTATCGTCAACGAGGAACAGCCTGACGGGGGCGGCGTCACCATTCCCAGGAACTACCGCATCGGCTATGTCCGCCAGCACCTGGCCTTTACCGAGGATACGGTGCTTGCCGAAGGTGAAAAAGGGCTCCCGGCAGGGGAGCGCCATCATACCTGGAAGGTGGAAAAAATCCTTTCCGGGCTCGGCTTTTCAGCGGATGACATGCTTCGCCACCCCGGCACCTTTTCCGGGGGGCACCAGGTGCGCCTCAACCTGGCCAAGACCCTGCTCTCCCAGCCGGACCTCCTGCTCCTGGACGAGCCGACCAACTACCTGGACATCACTTCGCTGCGCTGGGTTGAGCGCTACCTCAGCACCTGGCCCCATGAGCTGATGCTGATCACCCATGACCGCAGCTTCATGGACGCCATTGTTACCCACATCATGGGCATCCATCGCAGAAAGATACGCAAGATGGAAGGCACACGGAAAAGTTTTATTCCCAGGTCGCCCAGGATGAGGAGATCTACGAAAAAACCCGGCTCAACGAAGACAGGCGCAACCAGGAGATTGAACAGTTCATAACCAAGTTTCGCGCCAAGGCCCGGCTCGCCAATCTCGTCCAGTCCCGCGTCAAGCTGCTGGAAAAAATGGAGCAGGAAGGAAAAGCTTGAAAAGCTCAAGACGCTGGACTTCTCGTTTCGCCCCAAACCTTTCAAGGGAAAATATGCCGTAACCGTCAAAGACCTCTCTTTTGCCTATGAGGCCGGCGCGCCGCTGATCAGGGATTTCAGCATCACCGTCAGGCCCAATGACCGGGTGTGCGTGGTCGGAAAAAACGGCAAGGGCAAAACGACGCTCATTAAATTGCTGGCCGGCGCGCTTTCCCCCACAGGAGGCGCCATTACCTACAGCCCCGGCATCGCCAGGGGCTTCTTCGAGCAGACCAACATCTCCAGCCTGGTCGAGAGCAGAACCGTGGTGGAGGAGATAGCCGCCTCCTACGGTGACGTTGACCGGCAGACGGCGTGGAACATCTCCGGGGCAATGATGTTTGATGACGAGTACGCGCTCAAGACCATCAGCGTGCTTTCCGGGGGGAGAAAAGCCGGGTCATGATCGGCAAGCTGCTGGCAACGCCCCTCAACCTGCTCCTGCTTGACGAGATCACCAATCATCTGGACATGGAATCCTGCGACGCCCTGCTCGCCGCCCTGGATAACTTTCCCGGGGCGTTGATCATGGTTACCCACAACGAGATGTTCCTGCACGCGCTCGCCGAGCGCCTCATCGTCTTCCGGGACGGGCAGGTATATCCCTTTGAGGGAAGCTACCGGCGCTTTCTTGAAAAGGAGGGGTGGGACGAGGTCGACTCCGGCAGGCCGGACCGGCAGGAGACGCGCAAAGAGAAGGCCCCCGATCTGCTCAGCAGGAAGGAGCGCAGGCGCATACGCTCGGATCTCATTACCGAACGCTCGCGCGTTCTCAATCCCCTCAAGCAGCGCATCGAGCAGATCGAGAAGGACATTGAAGCCGGCGAGAAGCGGCTTAATGAGCTGAACCAGCAGATGGTAAAGGCGTCGCAGCTCAACAGCGGCGCGAAAATCGTCGAGCTTTCCCAGTCCATGCATCACTGCCGCTCAACCATTGACCGGCTGTTCGATGAGCTGGAAACGCTGACTGTCTCCTACGAACAGCACAGAGTCAGCTTTGAAGAAAAGCTGGGCGAACCGTCGCCCAAGCCATAACCGACCGCGCAGAAGCCTGTTCCGGTCACACCACGGGGGAGCGGCAGGAAACCCATGAATGAATCCGCCTTGTTACAGCACCTGGAAGGAATAGCTGAAAAGCTGAACCTCACGGTAAACTATCAGAACCTGCGGAAGCTGAGCATCTACTCCCGCGGGGGACTGTACCGGCTGAAGGATGAGCAGGTGGTGCTCATCGAGACCAGCCTCACCCTCTCGGAAAAAATCGACATGCTGGCAGACGCGCTGTCCCGGTTTAACATCGAGGATATTTCCATGCCGCCGCTGGTGCGGAAAATCATCGATGGTAAAAAAACCGCGGGGATCGCTGACGAGGCAACTGATATAAGCGAAGTTCCATCTTCGCCTGATTCGTCTCCAGGGGATAACCCGGCGGATGAACCGGAATGAGATTGCTTCGTCGCCCACCCAGGTGGGGCTCCTCGCAACGACGGATTTCATTTAATGTATTTTTTAAAAAGTTGCATTCCGAGACATGCTACCAGAGTTATGTCATTTAAAATTATATGAACAAAATAAACGAGTCGTTGCGAGGAGTCCCATCCGGGGAAACGAAGCAATCTCATTATTCATAGAACAATCGGGTATTACAAATTGGCATGAGCCAGTGGAAACTTTCCTGACCTGCCACATAGACTGCACGACGAACCATGAACAGGGTAATCCGCTACACCGATCTGTATGAGAGCGGCGCGCTGGATGAGCGAATAGGCGCGCTGGAAGCCATCGCAGCCGGCTGCGCCCTCTGCCCCCGGTCCTGCGGGGTAAACCGTCTCCGGGGCGAGAAGGGTTTCTGCCGGGCCGGCGCTGAAGCGGTGGTGAGCAAGGCACTGCCCCACTTCGGCGAAGAGCCGGTCCTGACCGGCACCGGCGGATCAGGCACCGTTTTTTTCGCCCATTGCAGCCTCACCTGCCTGTTCTGCCAGAATTACCAGATCAGCCAGGAGCTGCTGGGAACCCCGGCGGATGATGATACCCTGGCTGATGCCATGCTCTCGCTCCAGGCACAGGGATGCCATAACATCAATCTTGTCTCCGCCGCCCACTTTCTGCCCATGGTTGTAAGAGCGCTTAAAAAAGCCGCGGCCGGAGGCCTCTCGCTGCCGCTGGTGTATAACAGCAACGGTTACGAGAGGCCGGAGGTGCTCAGGCTGCTGGAGGGGATCATCGACATCTATCTGCCGGACGCCAAGTATGGAGACGACGAAAGCGCCCGCGAGCTTTCCGGGGCGCAGCAGTACACCCGCTTTAACCGTGCCGCGCTGAAGGAGATGTACCGGCAGGTCGGGCCGCTTGCAATCGATGATGACGGCGTTGCCCGGCGCGGTCTCATCATTCGACACCTGGTGCTCCCTTCGGACCTCGCCGGCACCGGGGCAGTGCTGCGGATGATCAGGGAGGAACTGGGAACTGAAGTACACCTGAGCCTCATGGGGCAATACTTCCCCGCCTACCGGGCGCACACCTGTGAGAAGATAAACAGAAAGCTCACCTCCGAAGAATACCGGCGTGCCGCCGACCTCCTCGAGCATCACGGATTTGAGAACGGCTGGTGCCAGTACCCCGAGGAACTTGAAGACACCTTTGTCCCCGATTTTACCAGGAAGGCGTCGTGGCGTTGAAGGAAAAGGTCTACTTAGAAAGCCTGGGCTGCCCTAAAAATCTGGTGGACAGCGAGAGCATCGCGGGATACCTGCGGGAGGGCGGGTTTACTTTTACCGCCCGCAGGGAAGAAGCGGCGATCATCATTGTCAACACCTGCGCATTTATAAAGGCCGCCGTTCAGGAGGCGACGGACACCATCAGTTCACTGCTGCGGCTCAAGGAGAAAGGCAGCTGCAGGACGCTTGCCGTTGCCGGCTGTCTCCCCCAGCGCTATGGCACATCATTTTTCACCGACCGTCCCGATCTGCGCGGGGTGGACCTGCTGATCGGCCCGTCCGACCTGCCCCGCATTGCGCACCTGCTGCGCGAGCGTACAGCACCGGACAGCCGGTGCGCTTTCTCCCGGCCGCTGCCGCGCACCTCGCCCCCCGTCCGGTCCGCACCGCGCCTGCGCGCCACCCCTTCCCACACTGCGTATCTGAAGATAGCAGAAGGCTGCTCCCACCGGTGCGCGTTCTGCACCATCCCCGCCATCAAGGGTCCCTACCGGAGCAGGAGTCCGCAATCAATTGCCAGTGAGGCAAAATTGCTGGCCGCCCAGGGGGTGAAGGAAATCAATCTCATCGCCCAGGACACGACCTTTTACGGGGGCGGCACCGGCGCAGACCTGGCCTCCTTGCTCCGAAGGCTGTGCCGGATAGAAGGCCTGGCCTGGATCAGGCTGCTCTACTGCCACCCTGATTACTTTTCAAAAGAGCTGATTGAGGCCGTGCGGGACGAGGAAAAGGTGTGCAGCTACATCGACCTTCCCCTCCAGCACATAAGCGACGCTATTCTGAAGAAGATGGGCAGGAGAAAGAAGAGCGCGGGCATCAGAAAACTCCTGCACGAAATGAGAAGATCCATTCCCGGCCTCCGGCTGCGCACCACCGTCATGGTGGGTTTCCCGGGAGAAACGGAAAAGGATTTCGATCTTCTTCTGGATTTTATCAGGGAGGCGGAATTCGAACACCTGGGAGCGTTCCGCTATTCCGATGAAGAAGGAACCAGGGCCTACAGCATGGGAGGAAAAGTTCCGGCCGCCGTTGTCGAGGAGCGATACCACCGGGTAATGTCCGCCCAGTCCCGCATTTCGCTTAAGAAGAACCAGGCGCTCATCGGCTCACGCCAAACCGTCATGGTTGAAGGCATCGATCGCAAACAGGGGATGGCCACCGGCCGGACGTTCTTCCAGGCCCCGGATATTGACGGCATTGTTTACCTCACCGGGGGGAAAGCATCCCCCGGGGCGATGGTTGAAGCAACTATTACCGGTGCCTCCGAGTATGATCTTGACGGAGAACCGGTCAGACATTAGCGGGTTGTTAAAAAAGTAAGTTCGCAGGCTGTTCAAAAACATCCAGATGCAAGGCACGTGAAATTCTGAGGAATGAGGCGTACGTTTCGGTACGCCGCAATGACGAAGGATGAACGTAACGCAGCAGATGGGTGTTTTTCAACAGCCTGTAAGAAAGCGTAAAAGCAGATGCAATGGCCAAAGCTCATCAAGGGGGTGCTGATAAAACGCTACAAGCGTTTTCTGTTTGATGTCCGGCTTAGGAACCAACACCAGGTCACAGCCCATTGCCCCAATACCGGCAGCATGACCGGCTGCTGCGAGCCGGGATGCACGGTCTACCTTTCACGCAGCCACAACCCCGTTCGCAAGCTCCCCTATACCATTGAAATGACCCGGATGGGCACCACCCTGGTCGGCGTCAACACCATGGTGCCGAACCGCCTGGTTAAAGAATCCGTTTTGGCAGGACGCCTTCCGCAGCTTTCCGGCTATCCCACCCTGCGCAGCGAAGTGCGTTACGGCGTCAATTCCCGCGTAGACCTGCTGTTGGAAAACGGACGAGAACGATGCTATGTGGAGATCAAAAACTGCACCCTGGTTGCTGACAGGGTGGCATACTTTCCCGATGCGGTTAGCGAACGCGGGCTCAAACACCTTCACGAACTTGAGACGCAGGTAAAAGCGGGGAACCGGTGCGTGATGTTCTACCTGGTGCAGCGCATGGACGCCGGGGAGTTCAGGCCGGCGGACCACATTGACCCGGCATACGGCAGGGCACTCCGCCGCGCCCATCGCACGGGAGTGGAAATAATGGTGTATGACGTAACAATCGATCTTGAAAAAATTGAAATAAATAAACATCTTCCATGTTTCCTATAACCAACTGCTTCAACCTTATATATCCCCGAACATATTTCTTTGTGCAGGGTCACAAACCATAAACATGATGATTACTGCTTGCCCGGTAGATTATTAAAAATAAACAAGAAAATCAGCAGGGGCGACCGGCCGGTCGCCCCTACAATGTAAAAACATTTATTTTCTTGAGGCAGTGTCAATGAAATGCTTATGATGCGGCTTTCAAATGATAGCCCTTGTGAAAACAAAAAGCGCAGTATATACTTATTTTACAAAACAGCTTTTGGTCCCTACAGGGGCACTTCTGAAATTGCAGTACATGCCAGAATGAGCGACAGCCGGTAGGAGCGGCTTTAAGCCGCGAATGTATCGCGCCTGAAGGCGCTCCTACCACAACTTCAAATATATTGGGCTGGAATTGAGCCAAGGGAAAGGAGAGGCCATGAAACAGTACGTGTACCATTCTCTGCTTTCAATCGTTGCTGCATTGGTCATCTGCTGTGGTGCGGCCGTCACACCAACGGCCTCTCTCGCTGCCGAGGAAGCATATCCCGGTCAGGGAAAGGATCAGCTGGTGGACGCCCTCGACGCGGCCATAGCCCGGGTGATCGACAGCGGCAGGTGGCGGGAGATCATTAACAGCGATCCGGTTGCCGGCCCGCTCATTGTCAATATCGCGGACTGCTACCCCCGGATACAGGACGACGGAGACGAGATTTATCCTTTTCCGCAAAATCCGACCGGTCTGCTTGCGGACATCCTGAGCAAAAAAGAGATCAGGATGGGAACCTTCAATGTGGTCACCACGCCCGGGACATTTCATGTCTTTGATAAGGTCAACGCGGACCTGATGCGGGCGATTATCGACGAGCTGGGCAAGGGATACGGCATCCCTTCCCACCCGGACCCGGGTGCCATACAGATCGTACCCGTCTACATAGCCGTACCCAGCAGCAGCCTGGTTTTTACCGGATTGAACAACGGGGATTTCGACATTACCGATTTTCTCGGGGCGCTGGGGGCAACAGCCAGTGTCGATGGGGTAGAGCAAAGACGCCGGAAACTCGCGCGTTTTACCTGTACAGCTTTCGGCACCCCGTGGTACATCCACGTCAAGAACACAGCTCCCTACCAAACCTTTGAAGACGTGCTTGCGGACACCGGCGCGGACTTCTGCGTGGGACAGCTTTCCTCGAGACTTTCAGAAGATTATTTTAAAAATGCCCGGAGCATAACCCAGAAGTTTACCACTGATGATCTTACCGAGTGCAGCCAGGGGGTCTTGGACGGCACCTACGACGCCTACCTGCACTTTGATCCGGTACCGCTCTTTCCGGATTTAAGGGTCATTGATATGCAGATCGTTTCAGGCATACCGATTTGGGTTGCAGGAAAATCTTCCGACGCTGCGCCTACCACCACCACATCCGAACCGGCATCGTGCCCCTCGGAAGAAGTCTATGGAGTGAACGCGGAAGAGACGGCACTGATAAGGAAATTGAGGGATGAAGTGCTGAACAAGACTGCAGCAGGGCAGGAATTCATTAAGCTGTACTACCAGATGAGTCCGGCATTGGTAAAAGCGATGGCTGCAAACAAGGCGTTCAAAAGAGAGATGCGAGAAATTCTTGACGCGATTATACCGGTGCTCCGGGAAGAGATACAATAAGGAAGTCAAACTGGAGGAGCAGCCGCAGCTGCGTTTGGCGTAAGGCCGCAAGCTTTAGCTTGCGCGTTTTCCCTGATTTAGCCGCAATTTAAGAAACCCCATCCCGTGCAGATGTGCGCAGGCTGAAGCCTGCGGCTACAATAAAGTTACAACCTATGCCAATAATGAAATCCTCCTAAAAATTTTCCTTGAGCAGCTCCCCCGCCCGCTTTTGCCAGCGGGCGGCATCAATCTCGCGCGCGAGGTCGGGCTGCATCTCCAGTGCCTTCCGGAGTTCCGCCTGAGCCTGCCCCCTGTCTTCTCCCTTTAAATATGACTCCGCCAGATAGACCCTTCCGCGCATGCTGTATGGAGCAGCCTCCGCAGCTTCCTTTAAATATTGAACGGATTTCTTGATATCCCGCTTGGGCCAGGGAAGCTTGTACCAGTACCTGCCCATGGCGCGCAAAGGCCCCGCGCCGTCGTATAGCCTGTCTATCTCCAGCGCCCTTCCCACATGTTTTTCATACTCGGGCCCCAGGCCTTTGG
This sequence comes from uncultured delta proteobacterium, assembly GCA_963793865.1. Classification (GTDB taxonomy): domain Bacteria; phylum Desulfobacterota; class WTBG01; order WTBG01; family WTBG01; genus CAZWCD01. The sequence goes on along the minus strand of CAWCBP010000001.1, from coordinate 148,887 downwards.
CCAGCGCCTTCACGATGCTGATGCCGATGCTGTATTCAGCTATGCACAGGGCATAATAGTAATGGCCCTCGATGCCGCCGGGATTCACCCCCAGCGCTTTTTTCGCGTAAGGCATCCCCTGCTCCCCCATCTCCCGGTGCCGGTCCCTCATCTCATCCGTTTCGGGAAGCGCATCCCCGAGAAAAAAGTACGAGCGGGCAATTTTCCAGCAGGCAGCATAGTTGTGCGCATCGATTGCGAGCACCCGCTTATATGCATCAATGGAAGAGAGGGCGTTCCCCTCTTCAGCCCTTGCCTGCCAGAGAAGATCACCTTCGCGCATCAATTCATCCGCCTGCTGAGAGCAGGCAGGCGGTGCGGGAAGAAAGATGCATATGAGTACCGCAAGCATCATCACTGTTTTCATTCCGTTTCCTCAATGGTTATTTTACTTGTAAATCCAGCTCCCTCAATTTCTCCGGTGTGGGGATCCCATTTTCATCCCAGCCCCTCTCCCGGTAATACTCGGCAAGCATCTTCTGCTGATCGGGCAGGTAACCTTTGGTTCCGCCCTCATGAAGGGCCAGGCTTAAAATTCGTTCGGGCAGACGGTCATCCTTGCCTGATATCCCGCAGCGCACATTGATCATCCGCTTGAGATTGAAGGACCGCTCTCCGATCCTCATCACCTCATCCTGCTCCAAATCGAATCCTGTCGCGCAGCGCAGCAGCGAGATGACCTGCTGCGAGCGGAAATCGCCATAGAGGGCAAACTTGCAGATGCCCGCTGCTTCCACCACCTCGCAGAAGTCCTGGAATATCCTGGTGAGCCGGCCCTTCCCCTCGCAGGCGAACCGGTCGCCGGGATTATCAAGCCCGATGGCGGGAAAGGTAAGCCCCCGCTCCACCCAGAAGGTCGGCGCCTGGATGTGGCATGCCCCGCGATTGGAGGTGCCGTAAGAAACCGCCCAGCTGCTGAAAGCGCGGGGATCGTGCATGGGCAGCTCCAGACCTTTGATGTGCATGGCACATGCGGGTGCTTCTCCACCGATATGTTCCGCTGCCTTCCTGCAGCCGTCAGCCAGCACATCACCAATCCCTTCTCTTCTGCCGATCTTCTCAACCAGGCTGACAATGGCATCCCCATTACCCCATACAAGCTCCAGCCCGTCGGTGTCCCCGGTGGTGATCAGACCTTCTTCAAAACATTCAAAGGCAAAGGCGATAACCGCCCCGGTTGATATGGTGTCAAGCCCGAACCGGTTGCAGAGATCGTTGGCCATGGCCACTGCCTCCAGATTATCATTGAGGCAGAGCGGGCCAAAGACGGCCGCCGTTTCATATTCCGGTCCCTTTCCCTTGAGAACCCTGTAAGGCCCGTCCTTCACCTCCACGATCCTGCCGCAGCCGATGGGGCATCCCTTGCAGGCATAGCGGCCGGTGAGCATGGTCTCCTTCATCGCCTGACCCGAAACCTTATGGCACCCCTCTTCCCAGGCCCCCTGCTTCCAGTTTTTAATCGGCACGTCACCGAATTCATGAAAGGGGTCCATGCCCCCGTCTGTCCCGTATTCCCCGAGATATTTCCCCGCGGCGGACTCGCGGGCCAGTTTAACCAGTGTTTTAGAAAGGCGGCGCAGCTCCTCCGGTTGCGCCGTCCTTACCGGCTGCGTGCCGCGCACCGCGATGGCCTTGAGCCCCTTTGATCCCATCACCGCGCCGATACCGCAACGGGCGGCCGCCCTGCCCCGGTCATTGATGATGGAGGCCATGGCCGAAAGCTTTTCACCGGCCGGTCCTATGCAGGCAACCCTGATCTGCCCGCTTCCCGGTTCCTGCCGCAGGGCATCCTCCGTCGCGTACGTATCCTTGCCCCAGAGGCGGCGCGCGTCCCTGATGACAACAGCATCATCGTGGATCAAAAGATAGACCGGCTGCTTCGCCTTTCCCTCAATGATTATGCCGTCAAGACCTGCCGATTTCAGCTCCGGTCCCCAGAAGCCGCTGGCATGGGCCTCGCCCCAGATGGAAGTGAGCGGGGACCTGGCGCAAACCGAATAGCGGGAGCACAGGGGCGCGGGGGTTCCCGTCAAGGGGCCGGTTACGAACGCAAGCCTGCTGCGCGGATCAAGCGGCTCAATCGACCAATCCATGTTGGACAAAAGATAGGCGCCCAGCCCGCTACCCCCGAGGTAGCTGCGGGCAACTTTTTCTTCAAGATTGATTATGGAACTGCTGCCTGATGAGAGATCAACACAGAGCAGCCTGCCGGTGAACCCGAACATTATTTCCTTCGCACCTGATGAGAAAATTTTATGAGATCGTGACATCGCACGTACTTCAAGCGCTGACTTCCATGCTTCCGCGCCTACTATAGCATATTTCAACTCCAACCAATCAGAAAAAGCAGGGGCGACCGGCCGGTCGCCCCTACAACTGCGTCATGGGGAGAAAGCAAGGGATGATTTTTGCTTGACAAGAGATGGCGCTTTCCTTAAAATCCGCTGTCATATTGATTTGCATTCAAAACCGGACGCTCGCTGATTTAAAAATCACCGGTTGCCCCTTTAATCACAATCCCTGTTTCGCGTTGCTGACACCATGATCAAGGCAAACCATCTCTGCAAGAACTATGGACCTACCCGGGCGCTGAACGACGTGACCTTTGAGGTAAAGAAAGGTGAGGTGCTGGGATTCCTGGGGCCGAACGGGGCCGGGAAAACCACCACCATGCGCGTCCTCACCTGCTACCACCCTGCCGACTCCGGAACGGCGACCATTGCCGGCTTCGACGTGTCCGAAAATTCCCTTGAGGTGCGGAAGCTGATCGGCTATCTGCCGGAAAACAATCCGCTCTACATGGACATGGGGATCGTAGACTACCTGGAGTTTATTGCCAGCATCAGGGGCATCACCGCTGCAGAGGGACGGTCCCGCATCAAACACGTCGTGGATCTCTGCGGCCTCCGCAGCGAGCTGAGAAAGGAGATCGGAGAGCTGTCCAAGGGATACCGCCAGCGCGTTGGTCTCGCCCAGGCGCTGCTCCACAACCCCGACGTTCTCATTCTCGACGAGCCCACCATCGGACTTGACCCCACCCAGATCATTGAAATCAGGGAGCTGATTAAAAACATCGGCAGGGAAAAGACCATCATCTTAAGCTCGCACATCCTGCCCGAGGTATCCGCCACCTGCGACCGCATCATCATCATCAGCAGGGGCGGGATAGTGGGAAGCGGAACGCCCGAAGAAATGTCCACCAAGGCACGGGGTGGAGAGGTGGTTCATATTTCCATCAGGGGCCCGCTGCAGCAGGTCCGGGAAAAGCTGAAGGCGCTGGACAAGGTCAAGGCGGTTGAAACCCCTCGAACCGGCGACGGCGACCTTAATCATTTCGAAATCATCAGCCCCCCCGGCGCGGACATAAGCGAGCAGCTCTTCTTCATGGTCTCGCAAAACGGCTGGAGCCTGACCGAGCTTTACAAGGACACGGCCAACCTGGAAGACATCTTCCTGCAACTCACCACCGGGGAAGCCTAACCGCATGCGAAACATACTTACCATTTTTAAAAAGGAATTCAGGAGCTACTTCAACTCCCCCATTGCCTATATATTCATCATCACCTTCCTGCTCTTCTCAAGCTGGCTCTTCTTCCGCACCTTCTTCCTGCTCGGCCAGGCCCATCTGCGGCCGCTCTTCAGCATCCTGCCCTGGCTGTTCCTCATCCTGGCCCCGGCCATCACCATGCGCGCCTGGGCGGAAGAGAAAAAAATGGGGACCATCGAGGTGCTGATGACCCTGCCGCTCAAGGACTACGAGGTGGTGCTGGGGAAATTTTTATCCGGCTTTATCTTCATGCTCCTGTCGGTGGTGCTCACCTTTCCCCTGGTGCTCACGCTCTACATCCTGGGAAGGCCGGAAACCGGCACCATCATCGGCGGCTACCTGGGGGCATCGCTCATGGGGGCAGCTTACCTGGCCATAGGACTTTTCATTTCCTCGCTCACCAGGAACCAGATCATCGCCTTCATCGTCGGCATCGTCACCTGCTTCGCCTTCCTCATCATCGGCGAGGATCTGGTTTTAATGTCGGCGCCGGCCATGGCGGCGCCTCTCCTGACCTATCTCGGGCTCGGCGCCCACTTTGAAAGCATCAGCCGGGGGGTCATCGACACCCGTGACATTCTCTACTATCTTTCAATCATCGGTTTCTTTCTCTTTCTCAATACCCTTGCAGTCGAGAGCAGAAAATGGAAGTAGGAAGTTCGGCGTCCTCACGGCGGCGCATTAAGCACACCACCAACTATACGGTCATCGCCCTGATCGTGCTCGGCATTCTGGCGGTGCTCAATTTTTTCTTTTACCGCCACTTCAGCAGGATCGACCTTACCCATGACAAGCGCTATACGCTTACCCCCTCCTCCAGGCAGTCCCTGGCCGGGCTGGACGACATTGTCAACATCAAGCTCTATGTTTCGCAAAAGCTCCCCTCCTACCTTGTCAACCTGAAACGGGACATCAACGATCTGCTCGATGAATACAGGGCGTATGCGGCGGGCAACATAGCCGTCACATCCATCGATCCCACTGAGGATCCGGCCCTGCAGCAGGAGCTCAGGTTCATGGGCATACCCCAGGTGCAGCTCAACATCATAGAAAAAGACCAGGCGCAGCTCACCAACGCCTACCTGGGCATGGCCATTTTCTACGCGGACAAAAAGGAGGTCATCCCTTTCATCAGCGACACCAAAAACCTGGAGTATGACCTCACCTCCGCCATTTTGAAGGTTACCTCGAAAGAAACCAAGAAGGTGGGCCTGTATGCGGGCACACCCCTGACGCCGCCGGCCGATCAGGAGTACCAGGCGGCCAACCAGCTGCTTTCCAAGCAGTACGAGGTCACGCAGATTCAGCTTGATGATGAGCAGGCGCTTGACAAAATAAGCACCCTCATCCTGGCGGGTCCCCGCGACCTTACCGACCGGCAGAAATACGCCATTGATCAATTTATCATGCGGGGCGGCAAGGCGGTCTTCCTGGTCGATACCGTGGAAATGCGCGAAGGTCTGCAGGCAACCAGCTTCAAGCCGGCTATTAATGAACTCCTGCAGCATTACGGCATCACCGTCGAAGAAAACCTGGTGCTTGACGCCTCCAACGCCTACGCCGCGTTTCGCAGCGGCTTCATGACCTTTCGCATTCCCTATCCCTTCTGGGTAAAGGTGGTGAGCGAAGGATTCGCGGCGGACAACCCCGCCGTGAGCATGCTGGAGTCCCTGGTTCTGCCCTGGGTCAGCTCGCTTACCCTGGCCGGCGAGAAGATGCCGGGAATTGCCATAACCGAGCTGGCCAAGTCCACGGAATCATCATGGCTGCAAAAAGGCTTCTACATGCTCGATCCCCAGCAGCAATTCATCAAGCCGGGCACGCAGATGCAAAGCTATCTGCTGGCGGCTGCCGCCTCCGGGAAATTCAAAAGCTTTTTTGCCGGCAAGCCAGTACCCCCCGCGGCAAAGAAGGCGGACGGCACTGAAGCCCCTCCACAAAAAGAAACCATCAGGGAAAGCCCTGAAACACAAATCGTGGTGGTGGGCAACTCCCGCTTTATCACCAATGATGTTATTACCCAGTTTGACGACAACCAGGTCTTCTTTCTCAATCTGGTTGACTGGCTTACCCTGGGAGATCAGCTCATCGGCATCCGCTCCCGCGGCGCCACTGACCGGCCCCTCCGGGAAACCACGGAATATCAGAAGACGCTCGTCAAATCTCTTAACATGTTCGGGATCCCCGTGGCGCTGGCCTTCTTCGGCATCGTGCGCTTTTATGTGAGAAGGAGAAGAAAGAAGAGCGCGGTGGAGCTGTAGGAGGAGAGAGAGGGTGGTTCAGGGTTCAGGGTTCAGGGTTCAGGGTTCAGGGTTCAGGGTTCAGGGTTCAGGGTTCAGGGTTCAGGCGCCAGGAGGCCGTATCCAAAACTCCAATACTCCATTACTCCAGTATTTGATATTTAAATGAAAACAAAAACTACCGTTATACTTTTTGGACTGTTTATTATTCTGCTTGTCTTTGTCTACCTGTTCGAAGGCCCCTTATCAGAGCAGGCGCGAAAGAAAGCGCAGGGAGTGCCCACCCTCTTTCCAGGCTTTGCTCAGGATGCCGCAGCAAAAATAGCGGTAAAAAGTACGGGCAAAGACATTGTTCTGGAGAAAAAGGAAGATGCCTGGCAGATCAGCGGTACCGATGGTTTCACCGCTGATCCGGAAGCGGTGCAAAGCGCCCTGGAGACGGTCGCCGGATTCAAGCGCGAAAACATTGCATCGAAAAATCCGGGAAAGCAGGACATATTTGAAGTGACGCCCGCCAGGGGTCTGGAGGTAAAGGTTTTCGATGCCGGGGACAAAATACTGGCGCACTTCTACATCGGTAAGATCGGTGCCGACTTCTTCAGCAACTACGTGAGAAAAGAGGGATCCGACGAGGTCCTCCAGGTGGCGGCCGTAACCTCCACCTTTGACAAGACGGTTGAAGGCTGGCGGGATAAAACCATATTCAAATTTCCCGCCGACATGGCAACCCGGCTCAGCTTGAAAACGGCCCGGGAAGAGATTGTCCTGGAAAAAAATGAAAAGGATGAGTGGCATATTACCAAACCCGAGGGGGCAAAAGCGAAACCGGAAATGGTAAACACCATGGTTACCACCCTTTCATCGCTGAGCGGGCTGGGGTTTGCAGAAGATTATGACACGGCTAAATATGAGATCGATAATCCTCAACTCACCGCCACCGTTATTCTCAAGGACCAGATAGAGCAGAAGCTGCACATCGGCAAAAAAAACGAGGAGAAGGCGCAGTACTACGCCAAGAGCGAGGCAAAGAAGACCATCTTCCTGATCGGCAAGTATCAGTTTGACACCATCAACAAGACAGTCAACGACCTGAAGGAAGAAGAGAAAAAGGAAGAAGCGCAGAAAGAAGCCGCGAAGGATGCCGGCGCCGCAGAAGCAGAAGCACCCCCTCCCGACTCACTGGACAACGACTGAAAGCCTCTCGCACTCCGCGCACGTAATCATCTCATGAAACAGGAAACCGTATCCTTCCCTTCACCATCCGGAAAGCTGGCAGGGATCATTCATCACCCTGCCAATGAAAGCAAGGGATGCATCATCACCTCGCACGGCCTCCTCAGCAGCAAGGACAGCGATAAATTCATCGAGCTGGGGGAACGCTTCGCGGAAGAGGGCTTCACCGTTCTGCGATTTGACTTTGGAGGATGCGGTGAGAGCGAAGGTGCCCTTGCAGACACGACGGTGACGGGGAGAAAAGAGGACCTTCTCGCGGCCATCGATTTTATTAAGGCTCGCCCGTCGGGCGGCCCTCAGCCCATCGGTTTGTTGGGGAGCAGCATGGGAGGGTATGTGTCTCTGCTTGTCGCGGCCTGCCGGGAAGAAATACGGGCGGTTGCCGCATGGGCAACACCGTTCAGCTTTAATGAGCTTCGCGATGCAATCACCGCAAGCTCCGACGGCATAATCAGGGAAAGATTTTTTGACGACGCACAACAATACTCCGCGGCCGCATTTGTGCCCGGGGTCAAAAACCTGCTCATCATCCATGGTGACCGCGATGAACTTGTCCCCCTTCATCACGCGGAGCGTATTTATAACTCGGCACATGAACCCCGGCGGCTGGAGATAATAAACGGCGGGGACCATAGCATCATTGATCCCCGCCTTCGTGAAAAAGCCGTCTTACTGAGCCTGGGCTGGTTTAAAAAGTGGGTCGTTCGCGGCTAAAGCCGTGAGTGCTGGAGTAGTGGATACTGCCTCCTGACTCTTGGATGTCAAATACTGGAGTGCTGGAGTATTGGAGTTTTGGATACGGCCTCCTGTTTTTCTTCCGAAATCCGCATTCCGAAATCAGAAATGTTCGACAAGCCGCTCCTAGCGGGTTTCACGCGATCGCACATCGCAGATCCCATATCATCCGCTTCTTGCTGCTGTCTCCTGAATTCTGGAATCTGGCCTCTTCCGCAACACATCTCTCCTACAGGGGCGGGTATCCGGCGCGCGCCACCCGCTTCATGACCCGGGGGGTCATCTCCGGCCTGAACCCGAGTATCTTTTTTGCGAGGTCGGGCTTTTCCTGCTTTATCTGCTCAATGTGGGGCTTGATTCCCTGCATGATGCCTTGATAAAGCTTGAAGGGATTGACGGTCCAGGGCAGCTTCTGGGTAACAATCCGGTGCAGATAGAGGTGCTCCTCTTCGTTAAACATGCGGTTGAACACCGGATAGCCGAGAAACTCACGGTAGTCATGCGTTTCGGGCCAATTGCGCTTCCACCATTCGATATAGTCAATTACCCCCTCCCGGTTTATCTGCCCCGTGTGCAGCGCTTTGCTGACCGCGTGTGCCGCCTTGTGGCCTGAGAGCAGCGCTCCGGTATTTTCCGCCTCGGCAAACCAGACGCTGTCTCCCACAAAGACCACATTGTCCTTAAAAGGCTCCCTGGCGGGGCTGAAGTTGCTGGTAACCGCGCAGCGCTTGTGGGTCACCTGCAGATTGTGAAACCACTTTTTAAAGGGGCTGCGGTTGACCAGATAGTCAAACCGTTCTTCACCCACGATATAGAGCCAGTACTCGTCTTCCCGGTACACGCTGGGCAGCAGGCAGAACTGGATCACCCCCAGGCCGCCGGTATCATGGCCGAGCCCCAGGCAAATCATTTCAGACCGGTCAAATTTGACGCCGGTTACGTAGTAGCTGATCGCGCTGGAGGTGTGGAGAAAAATCCTTTCGCGGTTGATCCCGAATATCCGTGCCATCCTTGAGTTGACCCCGTCCGCGGCAATGCAGAATGTCCCCAGGAATCTTTCGCCCGTGTCGGTTCTCACCTCGATGCCTTCCGGCGTCTTGCGCGCGTCAACCACGCCCCGCTCGAGAAAATAATTGACTCCCGCATCCAGCCCTTCTTCATACAGGCCGCCGAGCAGCGCTCCCTTGTCGAACACCACCGCGGGAATCCCCCGGCCCGACTGGTTGGCCTCATAGTCGCCGACCTCGATCCTGTCCACCGCGTTGGGGCCGATGAAATGCAGCGCGTAAAATTCACGGTAGTTGCCCCGGTAGTTGACGGTAAAGTTGTTCACCGGAAAGATCCACTTCTTCTGCTCGCGGGAGAAGTACATGTGCTCATTGTAAAAAGAATCCATGTTCAGGAGAAACATCTGGGCACATGCCCGGTAAATTTTGGCCGGGTGCGTTTTTCGTTCCAGCAGCGCCACCTTCAATCCATTTTGAGCGGCGGTTTTTGCAGCCTCCAGTCCGGAGGTACCGCCACCAACTACGATGAGATCATATTTCTTGGCCATTTTTTGCTCCTTGCGTCTTCGCGGCTAAAGCCGCTCCTACCGGGTTAGTATTCTGGCTCTTGAATTCTGACTTCTGACAGTGATGGAGTACTGGAGTATTGGATTTCGCCTCCTGACTTCTGAATTCCCCCGCCACATCTTTCGCGGCTAAAAGCCGCTCCTACAGGGGTATTTGATTCTGAATTCTGGCTCCTGACTTCTACGGCTCCTCGTCATCCACATCGCAATGCACATCTCTCCTACCTGAACACCATGCTGGCGAAGGTCACTGCCGAACCGCCCTCCGGCTCCACCGCCTGCCGGTAGTCAAGCAGCTTTCCCTCCTGTGCATCCATGGCCCTGAGCAGGGTGTAGATGGGCGGCAGTCCGCAGATGTTCCTCCTGTCCCTTTCTCTTTGAATAAAATCACAAAATCCTTCTGCATCAAGGCGCTCTGCGTGAGAAAGCATAGCCCGGTCCTGCAGCTCAACATCCCGCAGGTCCTCAGGTGAGGGAGCGGCAGCGGCGCCGAAGCGCTGCCCCACATGGGCCAGGTCCGCGCTGGCAATGTAACAGGACTTGCAGCCGGACTTCCCCACCGCTTCCCGCAGGCAGGCTATAAAATCAGAGAGGTGCGTCTTTTGATCCGCCGCAACATCTCCTGCTATCACGTCTTGAAACGATCCGCAGAGGATGGGGACAACACGGAACCGTGTGATGTCACCGAAGAGATAGCTTAACAAGACAACCTGAAATTCAATGGTGTGTTCGGACTTGTGCAGGAGCTCATCCTGGAAAGGGTCAAACGGCAATTGTTTCGCAAGGTCATCTACAATGTCAGATGCGGTATCAACCACTCCGAAGGGCGTTTCAAATTTTTTCTTCGTCAGTATGAACGGGTTGAGCGCGGGGAGGTGGACGGTCCCCAATATAATGAAGAGATCCGGCGGAGCTGATTCAGCCAGCTCTTTATAGGCCCAGGCATAGCAGGGGCCGCCGCGCTGGAAATCAATGTGCGGCGCGATAAGGCCCTTTATGGAAGATGCTGCTTTTGCAGGCCCGGGTTTTCCCGGCCCCCGCGGATCAGTGAAAAATCCGTCAATCTGCTCTGTCAGCCTGCCGGGTTCAGCCTCGTAACTTTTCCCCGCATATGCCGCGCAGCGTATCTCAGACTTCCTGAACTCATCTTCCATTTGAACGCGATATGTCTGGTAGCGCTCGCTCTCCAGGAGATAATTCTCATCAAGCTGCTTAACCATCTCTTCAAGCTGCTCGGTAAAAATCATCTCCCCGTATTTTCTCGTGTACTCGGCCTTGATATCCAGCAGGGATCGCGTGCCGTCAAAAAGGCTGACAATGAAAAAAGCGGGGTAGGAAATCACCAGCACCCGGTCATTCATGACTGCAGGGTCCCGCAATCCAATCGCTTTCCGACCGGCGGCTTCGAAGGGGAAAATATCGATACTTCTTAACTTTGGATAATCCATGCTCATTCCGGATTCATTCATGAATGCTTTTTAAGCCTCGTACTCTATATTTTTTAAAAAGAGGTGTCAATACCAAATGATGCAGTACTGCGGGGGAATATATACACCGGGTGGACATCCATCGGGGAGGAAGTAACATGAAACAATTCCAGTATCTATGATTACTCACCTTCGTTCGGAATGACATTTCCTGCCATGGAGACAAACAAGGGCGACCGGCCGGTCGCCCCTACGAAGTATTTATCAAACACGAGGGTAATTCTTACCCTCTTTAAAAGCTCATCTGCACGGGTGCCAGTTCAATGGGTGTATCGACAAACAGGGTGGTGCTGTTGATGGTAACATTCTGTAAACCCTGGTAATCCTTTCCATTGGTGGGCATCGGATAGCTGCTCCCTTCCACATAAACCACCACGGTCAGCGCGTAGTCACCATAGTCCAAACCCAGAAGGCTGATCTCCACATCAGTGTATTCGGTAATTTCACCGAACTGATATTCACCCAGAGGGACATCAAGACCCAGGACAAAGGAAGGAGCAGTTGAGATCGGGGGAACCGTATTATATGGATAAAGGGCCAGCACCATTTTTACCGGTGTGCCTACAAAATCGGCGGGGTAGTGGACGCTGAAGCTGATGGTGCCTTTACCCAGGTTGTCAACATCTCCCCTGCCGGGTTTGTCCGAGGGGGCTGACGGAGGAAGACTTTTAAAGAAGTTCCAGATCGCTTCACTTGCAAAATCAGGCCACTCGTGCCCTCCCGTCATGCTCACAATATTCCACCGGGAACTGAACATCACACCCGCCATATGCAATACACTCAGGATCAATTCCCTCCCCGGTTTCCTCTTTGGTACAACTGTTGATTGCTATCCAATAGTCCCGGGCAGGCTTAATCAGACCCAGGGGGACAAGATTGTCGTTCGTCCCCTGTATCTGGAGCACCGCAACCTGGCCTATGCAATTTTCACGGTCTAACAGTGAACCGGCCACAGGAGCAATAGCTCTAAGTATATCTCCTCTCCTGCACCCCAGTGCGTGGGTAAAACCCGCACCGGCGCTGTGGCCCGCGGCGAACACCCTGCTGGTATCGAAGCAGAGATTCGCTTCAAGTTCCCGGTACAGGTCATCGAAAAAGATGAGATCATTCTCCTGGTCCCACTGGGTCAGCCCGGCATCATTGGCAAGTCCATTGGGATAGACGAGAATCGCTTCCTCGCCGACGACACTTTGGAAATCATAATACCCTTCGGTAAAACTTGTATAGTCCCCGCTCGCACCATGAAAGCCAAAGACCAGAGGATAAGGGATTGAAGCATCATAGGGCTCCGGGAGCTTGAGATAGTATACCCTTTGCACTCCATTTGACATGTATGGTTCGCTCGCCGGTAACAAACCCGCTGTCAGTGCCGCAGCCGGAGCTTCTGAAAAAAAGCGCCAGGCATGCCGCGAGAGCACTTAGCAAAAAAACAAGTATCAGTACTATTGTCTTACTCTGTTTCACCTTAACTTCCCCCTTTCATATTTTTTGATGTGGCGGCAGAATTCGACATCTTGTCATTTCGAGAGAATCCGAGAAATCTTGAAAATTGCAGGTGCACAGCGCACCGTACCCTTACATAAGATTCCTCACGGAGTCCATCCTGAGTTGCATCGAAAGGTACAAAATGACATCGTCCTCATGTGACAAGATCTCAAAGGCAGGGGTTTCTGAACCAGCAGCAACCAAAATCTGATTCGAGTTTATTTCATCACTTTTTCAAGCATCAGCAAAATAGCATCTATTGATTCTTTAACTCCCTCCTTAAATTCTTCATCATCCTCCATTGCCCTAACTATAGCAGGACTCCATTGGTAGTAAAGTTCTACCAGTTCCCGGCCTTCTGAGGTTCTGGATAATACATTGTCACGGCAGTATCTGAGAACCTTGCTTTGTTCTGAAGACGTTCCGTAAATGACTGATACAGGACACATACCACTGACTCGTAATTTAGGACCAAGAAAAGGATGCGTGCGATCATACAACCTGATTGACCTCTCACCCCATCCGGGGGCATTAGCTGTTATAACGAATCCAGAGAAAACTGTCTGATCTGAGGTAAACAAATCATGTTCTACGGCTGACGTTACATCAAAGGTAATCATATCTCCGGGTAGAAGGTTTTCACAGATTGTGTCTATATAATCATTAACATTAGTAACATCAACCCCTTCAATAACTCCATTCTCGTTTGCATCCTGAATGTTATATAAAGAAAGACATTTATACCATGGTAAATTACCACGTTTCACTTGCAAAGAAAGTTCTGCTTCGATTTGATCCCCGTTGAATAAACTATCCACGCTTGTGATATTAAATTCAATAATACCACTTGAATATGTTTCAATAGTCCCACTACAACCACTCATCCACCCACAGTATCCACCGGAGCTGCTATAATATCCCACCTCTATACCACGAGTGACATCAGAAGAGCAAAAAGCACACATGCCACAACAACAAGTACAAGAAGAAGAGTAATGACCGTCTGCTATAGGAGGCATACCCGGAACATGGAAACTACAATCCTCGTACAAAACACCATAACCGGCAATAGCACTGCTGCAACTGATCGATATTAGGAAAATTACTACAATTAACTTATTCATTGGGCTGCTGATCCCAGTGTTTGTTCCAATAGTCAAAGGCAAAAGGCCACTTTTCCTGCTGGGACTGGACGATAAAACTGTTTATTTCAAAAGCCTGCCTGATCTGCTCTTCCTGTTCGGGACGGGTTTCCTTCTGCTGTATGGCCCGAACCAGGCGCCGGCAAAGGTCTGCGGAAGCCTTCTCGAGCTTCGCGCTTTCGTCCGGATCCTCGAACTGCAGCATTACGCCGTTAATGCCGTCAATCAGCCGCAGGCCGAACTGGGGCAGGATTTTATGTAAATAGTTCTCAACGTCTTCCGGCGGCGACCCGCCGCAGGTCACCAGGGTGGTGGCATATTTGCCGTACAAGCGCATGCAGTGCAGGGTGAAGCTCAATCGGTCCAGCAGCGCTTTCAGCTGCGCGGTCACACCGAACATGTAATTGGGAACGGCGAACACAATGCCGTCGGCGACAAGCATGCTCTCCAGGATTTTTTTACAGTCATCCTCCAGGTAACAGGAACCCTTGCCGTGACAGATCTCAACACAGCCCTTGCAGGGATGAACCGTCAGTGAATCAAAGGAAAAGAGATCAACTTCTGCCCCGGCCTCATTCGCAGCCGCCAGGAACGGCTTGAGCAGCCTTCCGGTGTAACCTTTCATGCCATGCGGACTTGCCTGTATAACTGAAAGTTTCATGATTGTACCTCTTTGGGTGTTAACTATTGTTGTTTGCCATTGAACTCTGTCGAGTATAAGTTTTCAGTTGACAGTTGCCGGTTTACAGTTTGCTGCAATTGAAGTTTCCAACCCCTGTACGCTGTTCACTCATCCCAAAACCATATAATGCCGGATTCCGCATAAATTATGCTGCCTCCTGTAAACTGTCAACTGCAAACTGTTTTTGCCTGTACCCTGAACCCTCTCCCCTCTCAATAGGTGCAAGTATAGGCGTATAACTCATCAATGCAATCAAAGCAGGGACTCATGCATGAAGCTGTGTAGTCATCCGAAGCGAAGGATCCGCTTAAACAAAAGAAGCGGCCAAAGGCGCTCTTGAACTGCGCGACATCGCTGCCATCCACATCACTATCGCAGTTGAAATCACCATTACAGGGGCTTTCATTGCTGCAGGGGTTGCTTAAGATGTACCGTCCAAAATGGGATTTAATTCTGACCGCATCGGAGCCATCTGCGTCCAAATCACAATCAAAATCCGACATACAGACGCATGCATACTCCTCCTGGTTCAAGAAGCAGTCCCCATTTAATCCGCACGCTTCATCGCTCGTGCAAGTTGCGCCTATCACAGTCCCCCGCATGCATATGCCCAGGGCAGGACCATTCGGAATCAGCGGACAACTGTCCAGGTAATTGAGAGTTCCATCCCCATCCATGTCATCAGGAATAGCGTAACTGCATATGCCCTGTTCCGCTGCTAAACTGTCACGGGGTATGCAGTCAGTATCGGTCACCGCCACAGGGCCGACCTCCGATTCCCCACAGCAGGACCCGACGGTCCAGGCATAAGGCATATCAGAAAAACTTGCCGTGCTATGAGAGATGACCGAACAACCCGGAATGGCACCGTTGCCATCAATTTTAAGCGCCCAGCCGTCATTGCCGCCTGCACCAAAGGACCTGGTGCTGCCGCCGATGATATATCCGCCATCGATGGTCCGCTGGATGGAATTTGCATAATCTGCATTACTGCCCCCATATTTCTTCTGCCAGGTAATGGCCCTGTACTCATTAAGCTTTACCACCAGGGCATCAGTCCCCATCCTGCCGGCAATAATATATTCTCCGTCCGCAATTTGTTGAATTGCGGAAAATCTTGCATCTCCTGCCGAGTATACCTTTGACCACAAAACACTGCCATCGCTGCGAAGCATCAGCACACCGGTCCCACTGCCGCCACAATAAAATGTCAGCATGTAGTCTCCGTAGGATTCTTCTGCAATAGAACCCGGGTATATATTAAAGTCAGTGAAGCTGCATCTGTTGGCGTAGGCTTTTGTCCAGGTCACCACCCCGGTGCTGTCAAGTTTGATAACTATAATTCTACTATAACCATAAGTGGGTATTCCGAGAAGAATGAATCCGCCGTCTGATGTCTGTTGAATACTTTTGCCCATAATTCTATTGCCAAACCCCTTTTGCCACACAATCTCTCCATTGCCATCAAGTTTGACGATCCAAATGCCCTGTTCAACTGATCCATATGCATATTCACCGGCAGCAATGTATCCGCCATCGCCGGTTTGCTCGATTGAATAGATTAGCCAGTAATTTCCCCCGTAGGATTTTTGCCAAACGATGTTCCCGGCGCCGTTTAGCTTGAAAATCCAGGCATTACCATACCCGACAATTGCTTCATCAGAGGCATTGCCGGCCACAATAGAACCCCCATCAGCAGTTTCGTGAATGCAAGAGAAGGTAGTAAATTCTTTTAGGCCGTACGTTTTTTGCCAGGTGACATTTCCTCCGCCATCAAGCTTCATCACCACTATTTCAGAACCGGTTGGAACAAACGACCTGGAAGTCCCGCCCGCGACAAATCCTCCGTCCGAGGTCTGCCGCACTACAGAAACACTATCCTCCCCGCCTCCTCCGTATGCCTTGATCCAATACTCCTCGCTACAGCACGGAGTTATCCCGGCACACACTGTTAAAATGATAACAGCTAGCCCCGCTAATGTTTTCATATCTTCCTCCACTTATGTCAAGAGTATGCTTGCGCTAATAATAACACCACGGTTCAATGCCAGCGCAGACATGGCGGGAATTGTTAAATAAACACCACCCTCTTTTCAATCCGCCTGCCGAACAACGCAATCTAATACGAGCACCACGGTACTGTTGCGCAGGAAGGACAGGGTTTGTTGAGCCCGTTTCTGCCAAAATCAGCCTTGAACCGCGCGGCATCAGTTCCATCCACATTACCGTTACATGAAAAATCCCCGTTGCACGGATCTCCGGCATTGCATGGCCTGGTCAAGGAATTGCGGCCATAATCCACTTTGAAGATCGCTGCGTCCGACCCGTCGCAATCAACATCATTACCCTGAAAGTTGCCCTCGCATTCACAGGCATTGCCGCACCCGTTTCCACCCGGAGGTAAAGTGTCTTCCTGAGCGGGATTAGCGGTGGCAGGACAGTTATCGTCACAGTTCTCTGTTGCCCCGCCGGCGCAATAATTATCGCCGGGTATCCCGCTGTAATCTCCATCAATAAAAATGCCGTCGTTATCAGAAACCACCGCTTCCTCCGCATCTTTCAGTACGTTTATGTCTTCGTCGAAAACGGTATAGTCCGGCTCTTTGGTGGTTAGCAGCTGGAAACTCTGATTGCGCTGATCATTGGTTAGCTTAAAGACTTCAGTAGTTGCATCGGTATAATGAACGGTGAATTCAAGGGGCATGATGTAGTAGTCACGAAGGGGATTTTCTGCAACATCTACCACGTCATGCGTCTGGGTCTGCCGTATATTGATATCCACCTTATAGCCGCCTTCCCGGCTGGAATTCTCGTAGGTAACGGCATAAACTGGCCAGGCTGGTGTGTATATCCACTGATCAAAGAATGGTTCAAGTGAGCTCCCCAAGCCGCTTTCAAAGGCCGTCCTCAAATCATCTGTTTCCGTGTTGCCATAGGCATAATTCGCCAGGTATGTTTCCAGGATAGAAAAGAACAGCGCATCGTCATCAATCATCTCTCTCAGCATATGCACTACCCATGCTCCCTTAAAGTAAATGGTTCCTGAATTGGCGAAGGGATCGGTTGCATCCCTCACATAGACAGGATATGCATACGAGTCGCCAAACATAGACGTATTAAAAATCTTGAGCTTCTCTATAACTGCCGAAATCTCACCGAATGCCTCCCGGTAGTAAAATTGAAAGAACGTTGCCAGCCCTTCATTGAGCCAGATGTCATTCCAGGTTTTCATGGTCACCTACGTCTCCGAACCACTGGTGGGACACCTCATGCCCCACAATGACACGCATGGGATAGCTTCCTATGGGAAGACCCATCAGCTCATCATTGACGCAGGTGATAGTCTGATGCTCCATGCCATTTGATCCCATGGGGATTTCAATGATCGCATGTTGTTCAGCGATGAAAGGGTACTCGCCCAGTTTGTCAGCAAACAGATCGATTAAGTCGAAGACCTGGGCGTATTGATATTCGCAAAATTCCACATGCTCCGGATAGCAATAGTACGTGAGGGGCATGGTGCCGTATGTATCAGGAAGCGTGTCAATTTCAATATAGTTGCTTATGGCAACCATCACCAGATAGGTAGCAATCGGGTAGGTCTCACTCCAGTGGAAGGTAGTGGTCCCATCCCCGTTGTCGGTGGTCCCTGTCAAGGAACCATTGGATACTCCCACCATTTGGTTCCCGCCAATTTCAGAAGAGCAGGTTATATAAAATTCTATGGGTGACTTATCATTGGGGTTATCGATACATGGCCACCAGGATGGAGCCATGTAAGGTTCAGATAAGCTGGAGATGACCGGCACATTGCCCGTACCATGCTGAGCAAATATTAAACCATACTCTTGCAGAGGCGTGAAGGTGCCGTGGTAGGCGATGTTTACCGTGAATGCCTGAGAGGGTGCAAGGGGAGGATCAAACGAGAGTGTTATCTTATCATCCGCGTGGGTGTAACTTTTGGGTGATCCGTCAAAGGTAAGCGAATCAACGGTTAAAGTGGTATGGCAGTCGATAGAAAGTGTAGCCAGGGAGAGTGACAGCGTCTCTGCATCAATGGTAACCTCACCTGAGATGGAGTAGGTGTCGGGGAAAAATTCAATAGAGAGGGTATATTGTTGCACGTCAATGTCCTGCGGGTCCGCGGATGACATCATCATCCACTGCGACCACTTGTTCTCGAGTTCCCCCTGCACCCACTGGTATTCAGCCATGGATTCAACAAAGGCTCGCCCGGGTTGTTGCAGAACCTGCGCACCTGAGCTTTGACGGGATTAATGCCAAGGTCATGAGTGACAACTAACGCAATTACAGTTATAACTAATGATTTTTGCATGGCATCCTCCTTTGTTCAATAATAATAAGGCACAGACAATAGATAGGCATTGCATAGCGATACCCAATGAAACGCTTCCCTCCTCAGTCTTCTCCCCCGAGCGTACGTTTCATGCACTCCGTTTTTCCTCCGCAATCCGCATTCCTAGATCCTCAATCAATTTTGTCATCGGCTTTCCTGCCTTTTTTATCGCACCTCCCATATCTCACATCTCACATCGCTTCTTAATACCCGCACCACTCCCCCTGCACACAGGCAGGACATGCATTTTGCATCGAACTGCGGCCAAAGTCGGATTTGAACAGCGATGCGTCGGTGCCGTCCACATCGCCATCACATGAAAAATCGCCGCGACAGGGATCCAGAGCGGTACAGGGGTCAGTAATAAGATTCCTGCCAAAGTCACTCTTAAATAATGCCGCATCGCTGCCATCAACATCTTGATCCACCGAGCAATTAAAATTGCCTTCACAGTCGCAAGCGTCACCGATATCGTTGCCTTGTGGAGGGAGGGTGTCTTGTTGAGTGGGATTGGAGATCGTGGGGCAGTTGTCATTATCATTTAGAATGGTATCACAATCAAAATCTTCTACAATCGTCTGTTGGGCATACTTGAGATCCTCGTTAGTGCCATCATTATAGCTGATATGCGCTTTCCCCTCTGCGTCCAGGGCAAGTGAGGTGTATCTTCCTACATCTCCATAACTATCCACTGTCTCCGCTACCCAGGCACCACTCTTATTGGTGATATACTTGAGGTCATAGTTAGTATTATCAAAATAGCTTATATACGCCTTCCCCTCTGCGTCCAGGGCAAGGGAGGTATATCTTCCTACATCTCCAGCGCTATCCACTGTCTCCGTTACCCAGGCACCACTCTTATTGGTGGCATACTTGAGATCATCGCTAGTGGCATCATAATAGCTGATGTGGGCCTTCCCCTCTGCGTCCAGGGCAAGGGAGGTATATCTTCCTACATCTCCAGCAGCTATCCACTGTCTCCGTTACCCAGGCACCACTCTTATTGGTGGCATACTTGAGATCATCGCTAGCACTATCAAAATAGCTTATATACGCCTTCCCCTCTGAGTCCAGGGCAAGGGAGCTGTCGTAGCCTACCCATCCATAACTATCCACCGTCTCCATTACCCAGACTCCACTCTTATTGGTGGCGTACTTGAGATCAGCGTTAGGATAATCATCAAAGTAGCTGATGTGCACGTTCCCTTCTCCGTCCAGGGCAAGGGAGCTGTCTGTTCCTACATATCCAGCGCTATCCACCGTCTCCGTTACCCAGGCACCACGCTTATTGGTGACATACTTGAGGCCATCACAACGATAACCGATATGCACCTTCCCCTCTGAATCCAGGGCAAGGGAGGTGTGCGCCTCCAGTGTTATCTACTATCTCCTTTTCCCAGGAATAAATCTTATTGGTAGCATACTTGAGGCCATTGTTAGTATCATCATTATAGCTGATATGCGCTTTGCCCTCTGCATCCAGGGCAAGTGAGGTGTATTCTCCTACATATCCATAACTATCCACTGTCTCCGCTACCCAGGCACCACTTTTATTGGTGATATACTTGAGGCCATTGTTAGTATCATCATAATAGCTGATATACACTTTCCCCTCTCCATCCAGGGCAAGGGAGCTGTCTGTTCCTACATATCCAGCGCTATCCACATTCTCAGTTACCCAAGCACCATTCTTATTGGTGATATACTTGAGGTCATAGTTAGTATTATCATAATAGCTGATATACACTTTCCCCTCTCCATCCAGGGCAAGGGAGGTGCAAAAGCCCACATCTGCCTCGCTATCCACTGTGTCCGTTACCCAGGCACCACTCTTATTGGTGGCATACTTGAGACTGTGTAAACCAGAATAGCTTATGTGCGCCTTCCCCTCTGCGTCCAGGGCAAGGGAGGTGTATTCTCCAACATAAACAGAGCTATCAACCGTCACCGCTATCCAAACGCCATTCTTATTGGAGACATACCTGAGGCCACCACAACGATAACCGATATGCGCCTTCCCCTCTGCATCCAAGGCAAGGGAGGTGTAGCTTCCACGATACTCATTACCATACACCGTCTCAGCTACCCAGACTCCACTCTTATTGGTGGCATACCTGAGATCATTGTTAGTGGCATCATAATAGCTGATGTGGACCTTCCCCCCTGCGTCCAGGGCAAGGGAGGCATATCTTCCTGCATCTCCAGCACTGTCCACTGTCTCCGTTACCCAGGCGCCACCCTTATTGGTGGCATACCTGAGGTCATAGTTAATGTTATCATAATAGCTGATATGCGCCTTCCCCCCTGCGTCTAGGGCAAGGGAAGTAAACAAACCTACCCCTGGTGATGTATCAGCAGTTTCATAGTGCCAGGCGTTCCCATCATAGTAGGCATAGTAGAGGTGGTCACCTCCGTAAGCAATATGGGGATTATTACTTTCGTCAACGGCTATTGCCCTTGGACCAGAAAGACCAAAATATTTTGGTGCATCCGCTGTCTCAATGCACCATGAAGCAAGAGTCATGTGGGGAGTTGTGGCAATGCCCGCAGCACACAAAACTACCAGCAAATAAATAACCTTTTTCATAAAGTTACATCCCCTTCCCAAAACAAACCCCACCTTCTCAGATTTCTCCATCTGAGAAAAAGTGGGGTTATGTCTCTTGTGGGTTTTCATTATTCCCTCACCTTATGGTTTGGGACAGCTATATTTGACAAATATAATATGGGCCGGGTTGCAAGAAGTTCTTTGCTTTCCACAATCCCCATTCCAAAATCCGCAATTTAATATCCACACCACTCTCCCGCTTCACACGTAGGGCAGAGGTTGCTGAATGTGTTTCTGCCAAAATCTTGTTTGAATAGCGACGCATCAGTGCCGTCTACATCACCATCGCAATTGAAGTCGCCGTTGCATGTGTCTCCGGCAATACAGGGATGCACGATATCGCTTCTGCCGAAGTCAACCTTAAAAGTTGCGGCATCTGAACCATCAACGTCCTGATCTAAAAAGCAGTTGAAATTGCCTTCGCAGTCGCAAGCGTCACCGATGCCGTTGCCTTGCGGGGGATAGGTGTCTTCCTGGTTGGGATTATTGGTATTGAGACAATTATCGCATGCATCTCCGACACCATCTCCCTCCATATCGATCTGATCCGGGTTAGGGACCGATGCGCAATTGTCATCAACATAAGGAATGCCATCTGCGTCGTAATCAGAGTATAATATATCTATAACGGTTAACCGTGGACCATTCTCAGGATCGGTATGATCATAAAATTGAATATAATTATACCAACTGGTACTTCTCTTGACGACAAAGCCACTAAAGTTTGCATGGTCAGGGCCAAATAAGTCATGCTCCAAGGCTGATGTTATATCAATGGTAATTGTATCGCCAGGCTGGAGGTCTTCACAGATCTGTCCCAAATAATCGTCAGTATCTCTATCGGTTATTTCTACAATTCCATTCTCATTTTCATCCTCAATACTGTAAAAAGAAAGGCAAGCAGCATTAGATAAATTACCATCCATCACGGTAAGTTGGAGGGTTGCCTCTATTTGATCCCTTGCAAATAAACCATACATTTTTGAAATGTCAAACTCCAGAATACCTTCGTACCAAAAATAATCACCATCACAATCACAGTTACCTGGAAACGGATAACAATACGCCACATAGCCTACATCAATACCATTAAGCACACTTGACGAAGTATTACCATTGCATGATCCAAAAAACCAGGTATAACGGTTTTCATGCCGTTGGTAATGCCCGTCAACTGCTGCTACCATTGGATCAAAAACATCAGGATGAGCATCGCAGGCATCACCTATTATATCGCCATCGGAATCTGATTGATCGGGATTATAGATGTCAGTGCAGTTGTCACAAATATCTCCCACACCATCTTCATCAACATCGTCCTGGTCTGTATTATAATGAATTGGGCAGTTATCTTCTCCATTTAAGAGTCCATCTCCATCGATGTCATCATCACACGCGTCACCCAAACCATCTCCATCCCAGTCACTCTGAGTAATATTGACAACAGAGGGGCAGTTGTCACATATATCACCAACCTCATCCCCATCAGAGTCGCTCTGCTCTGAATTAGGGTCATCGGGGCAGTTATCACAGGGGTCGCCAACATCATCACTCTCACCATCAGCCTGATCTTCATTGCCTAAGAAAGGGCAGTTATCACAGGCATCCCCATGGGTATCATTATCACCATTTTCTTGCTGTGAATTGAAAGTGCTTGGACAGTTATCGACTTCCCCTGAAACACCATCTCCATCAGCATCATTATCAGGATCATTGGGCCAACTGTCGCACGCATCGCCCAAATAATCCTTGTCAGTATCTTCCTGACTCATGCTACAAAAGCCACCAGTTCCACATTCTTCATGACTCGTGCAAGAAAGCCCAACAACACCTACCGTACACGTGCCTGAATCCGGACCGTTCGAAATTGATGGACAGTTATCTATGCAATCAGTGCGACAATCAGCATCCAAATCACCAAATGACTCGCACTGTCCGCCGCGAACCGCCCGCACGTAGCACTGATGCCGGCCTGTTTATATCTCTTGTTCGCAACACCGTCACTAAAATTGAAGCTCCAGACGGAGTATGCTCCGGAGGGGATAGTGGTTGACGACAAATAGCACGACGTCTCAGTGTTGGAGAAGATTGGGTCAATGGCAGGGTTATACACTCCATAATCGACAAGGGAATGTAGTTCATTATAATCCGGTAGACGCCAATCATTATAACCAGATAGAGAAAGATTTTCGCAATAATGAGTGCGTATGGCCAGTGATATCGAGTCCGGGGAAGTATCTTTTTGCCACATTAAGCCTGTGTCTGTGTCTGTCACGGTTCCGTTGCCATTATCGATAAAATGAGCAGGCGACCCACACTGTCCCCCTCGAACCGCCAATACATAACTATAGGCATTCAACTTATTGGAATAAGACGACATAGCCATCCCTAAAATTGACTAACCAAGCGTAGTCCTGATTGTTGGCTTACTTGTACACGACCAGTAGTCGGACGATACTGTATTGGGGAAATAGTCTGTATTGATTGAAGGACTATAGGTATCTCTGTTGCCAATGGAACCTAACTCCTGTACCGTCGGCAACCGCCAGTCAGAATATCCGCCAAAATTCTGCGAGTTAAGGGATGCAATAAAGACATCCTGAGCATCGTACCAGTTGTATGTATTGTCTGCGTCATGGGGGTCACTGTAATTTGTTGTATTATCCTGTAATGCTTTGACTTCCCATGTCAGCCCGGTCACATTATCCCGTACCATTGCCCAGGGCCAGGGTGCATCATCGGGCAGGTCATTGCCATTTGCATCCAGTTTGTTATATGAGTGAGGATTAATGGCATACTGAGCATCCTGGCCAAAAAAAGAATCTCCCGGTGATGGGCAGGGTATGATCTCATTTTCAATATCATCATAGCACTTAGTCTGCCCTGTATCGGGAAGCGGGTAGGCAACGGCTATGCAAGGCAATACCAATAATATTGCACATGCGATCAATAATCTTTTCATTGTTTTACCTCCCCTCAAAAAACTAACTTGCACACCATTCTCCTGCCACACATCTCGGGCACGGATCACTGAACTGGCTGCGGCCAAAGTCTTGTTTGAATAGCGACGCATCGGTGCCGTCTACGTCCCCGTCACAGTTAAAGTCACCGTTGCAGGTGTCTCCGGTAACACAGGGATGCACGATAGCGCTTCTCCCGAAGTCTGCCTTAAAAGTTGCGGCATCTGAACCATCAACGTCCTGATCTAAAAAGCAGTTGAAATTGCCTTCGCAGTCGCAAGCATCACCGATGCCGTTGCCTTGCGGGGGATAAGTATCGTCTTGACCCGGGTTAGCCGTGGTGGGGCAGTTGTCTAATGCCTCAGGAACCTGATCACTGTCTGAGTCAAATACCAACACATTACCCGCAAGTGACCCGATCTCAGTGATCCCGAAACTGCTTAAATCCCACTCCTCAGGTGGTGCACCATCACTCAAGCGGCTCCCGGCAAACTCATCGCTGCTGTTAAACCCCTGGGAGGGAACCCCATATACCCATACCCTGTCCTCTCCAAGCACGCTCACCATCACTCTCCCCTCACTCACCCCGCTGATAAAAACATTCGAATAGTAACGTAAAGGAATATCACCGCTTACATCTCTCTTCTCTATCAGTGTGCCATCCGCATTGAAATAGCATAAATACGTTACCTGATCCGTCGTGCCATAATCCGCACAGGTGGCAACAAATCCTCCATTACTTAAACCGTCCGCGTTAAAGATGTGAATACCCTCTGCGGTGATATCTACTTTATCTGTCAGATTGAGATCGTTATCATAGAAATAGAGATAGGGGGTGTACAGTCCACCCGCTTCAGGATATCCTCCCTCGGGGGGTACCACAAACCCTCCGTTGACTAAACCAGCTATTTCTCCTAACCTAGTGTACGCATAGGGCCATCCATTTTCTTCCTGCCAGGCGTTGGTGCTGCCGATGATAGTGCCAGCAGGGCTATAGAGATTGATGATCCCAGAATACACATTACCCACCACAAAGTTTCCGCTGCCGATCCCGGTATAGAAGGGCCCTGGCCCTAAATTGGTAATCGTATTGGCAACAGAGAGATCAGGTTCCAGGTCCCAGATGATCCAGTTATTTGAGCCACAGCCAGCAGGGGGACAGCCTTTTACCAGCCAACCCCGCGCACTGGGAGAAACAAAATAGCAGTTTCCCATCCCATCAAATGCTTTCTCATAGAGGAGATTGCCTGCGAGATCAAAGACTACGATTTTATTTGAGGTTACCTCTATCAGGGCAAAGCTGTTTTGTGAATCGCAGACATCACCGAAACCATCCCCATCACTGTCTTCCTGACCGGGATTGATGACTATGGGGCAATTATCTTGCTCATTTAAGATCCCATCGCCATCAATATCACTGTCACAGACATCTCCTGCCCCGTCATTGTCCATATCTTTTTGATCAGGATTATATACATCAGGGCAATTATCGCAGACACCACCGACTTTATCACCGTCTACATCCTCCTGGCCAGGATTAGCAAGATCAGGACAATTATCGCAGATATCCCCCACCCCATCTATATCTATATCCTCCTGAACCGGGTTGGAAATGGTAAGACAATTATCATTAGCATCAAGAATGCCATCGCAATCAAAATCATTGGTACACGGTAAAAATGCATAATTAAGACTATAAGTTATAGTTACTATAAAAGCTAAATAGCTGATACGGGGGTTACCATTGCTGTCCAAGGCAAGAGAGGTGTATCCCCCAACGGCACCCGTGCTATCCACCGTCTCAGTATGCCAGGTGCCGTCATACCAGGCATATTTGAGATTATAGCTGATACGGGGGTTACTATCGCTGTCTAAGGCAAGAGAGGTGTCATATCCAACACTACCTGCATCAACCGTCACCGTATGCCAGGTGCCATCATACCAGGCATACTTGAGACCACCGTTAGTATAATCACTATAGCTGATATGGGGGTTGTCACTGCTGTCCAGGGCAAGAGAGGTGCCATATCCAACCTGACCCGTGCTGTCCACCGTCTCTGTATGCCAGGTGCCATCATACCAGGCGTATTTGAGATCATCGTTGGTATCATCATAATAGCTGATACGGGGGTTATCACTGCTGTCTAAGGCAAGAGATGTGTAATATCCAACCCGACCCGTGCTATCCACCGTCTCTGTATGCCAGGTGCCATCATACCAGGCATATTTGAGATCAGCATTAGTAACATCATTATAGCTGATATGGGGGTTATCACTGCTGTCTAGGGCGAGAGAGGTATTCCATCCAACATCACCCATGCTATCCACCGTCTCTGTACGCCAGATGCCATCATACCAGGCATATTTGAGATCATCGTTAGAATCATCATAATAGCTGATGTGGGGGTTATCACTGCTGTCTAAGGCAAGAGATGTGTAATATCCAACCCGACCCGTGCTATCCACCGTCTCTGTATGCCAGGTGCCATCATACCAGGCATATTTGAGATCAGCATTAGTAACATCATTATAGCTGATATGGGGGTTATCACTGCTGTCTAAGGCAAGAGATGTGTGATATCCAACCTGACCCGTGCTATCCACTACGGTTATCTGCCAGTCTCCCGCTCCCGTAAAATCAGCAGTCACAGTGATCAAAACAGTTAATAAAACGATTATAATTATATAACGTTTAGTAGCCATATCTCCCTTCCCTCCAATAAATAAACCCCGCCTTCTCAGCCTCAAAGTTACCTACTTCTTCCCAAAACCCTCGCAATGCTTCTTCTTCACTCATACTGACACCACTCCACTCCCGCTTCACACGCCGGGCAGGGGTTCTGCAATGAGCTGCGGCCGAAGTCGGATTTGAAGAGCGAGGCGTCGGTGCCGTCCACATCGCCGTCGCAATTGAAGTCCCCGTTGCATGTGTCTCCAGTAATACAGGGTTCCACAATGACGCTTCTTCCGAAGTCGGCCTTAAAAGTTGCGGCATCTGAACCATCAACGTCCTGATCTGCCGCGCAATTGAAATTTCCTTCACAGTCGCAGGCGTCACCACGGCCGTTGCCGCCAGGGGGGTAGGAGTCTTCTTGATTGGGATTGTATATCAATGGGCAATTGTCCTGGACTGCTGGTATATCATCACCGTCCGAATTGATATCTGAAACGCTTAATCTGGGCCCATTATAAAGATCGGTA
This sequence comes from uncultured delta proteobacterium, assembly GCA_963793865.1. Lineage (GTDB taxonomy): Bacteria > Desulfobacterota > WTBG01 > WTBG01 > WTBG01 > CAZWCD01. The sequence goes on along the minus strand of CAWCBP010000001.1, from coordinate 121,598 downwards.
TGATCATAAAATTCTATGGAATCCGGCCATGCTGCTTCTCTCGATAACAAATCCTGAAAAATCTGTCTGTGCAGTATCAAATAAATCATGCTCCATTGCTAGAGTCACATCAATAACGACAGTATCTCCAGGATTAAAGTTACCACACATTTCCCCTATAAAATCTTCCGTATTTATATCAGCTATCTCAATAATCCCGTTCTCGGTGTCATCAACTACGCTATACAGGGAAATACATTTATCATCAGAATAACCCCAATCCAGCACCGTAAGTTGGAGTTTTGCCTCTATTTGTCCTGACGCGAATAAACCATCTATGCCAGCAATATCAAACTCTGCAATGCCAATGTAACTATAATAATCACCATCACAATTACAATGCTCCGGATAAGGATAACAATACGCCTCATAACCAACTTCTATCCCACCAAACACGCTTGAAGAATCGCTACAAAAACATTCAAACATCCCATGATAACAGTATTCATGTTCATAATAATGCCCGTCCGCTGCTGGAAATGGATTAAAGACATTAGGCCTATCATCACAAACATCACCGATCCTATCACCGTCAGTATCTTCCTGTAAGGGGTTGGCATTGAAGGGACAGTTATCACACACGTCACCTACCAAGTCATTATCAAGATCTTCCTGCCCAGGATTAGCTTTATCAAGACAATTATCTGCTCCACTGCACGATGGGTCAGATGCACCTGGATCACATATAGTATCATTATCATCATCCGGGTCGCACACATCACCAATACCATCCCCATCCATATCTTCTTGATTGGGGTTAGCACTATCTGGACAGTTGTCACAAACATTTCCTCTATCATCCCCATCCATATCTTCTTGACCTGGGTTAGCGGTTACGGGACAATTATCATTGCCATTAGGCACTCCATCACAGTCGAAATCATCTGGACATGCAAGTTCTACATATTTGAGATCATAATTAATCCAATCATAATAGCTGATATGGGGGCACCCACTGCTGTCTAAGGCAAGAGAGGTGCACTCACCTACAACTCCAGCACTATCCACCGTCTCTATGTGCCAGATGCCATCATGCCAGGCGTATTTGAGATCATAGTTAGTATCATCATAATAGCTGATATGGGGGTTATCACTGCTGTCTAAGGCAAGTGAGTTGAATTTACCTACATATCTAGCACTATCAACCGTCTCTGTATGCCAGATGCCATCATACCAGGCGTATTTGAGATCATCGTCAGTATAATCATAATAGCTGATATGGGGGCACCCACTGCTGTCTAAGGCAAGAGAGGTGTACTAACCTACATCTCCGACACTGTCCACGGTCTCTGTGTGCCATGTGCCATCATACCAAGCGTATTTGAGATCGCGGTTGGTGTAGTCAAAATAACTGATATGAGGGTTCCCGCTGCTGTCTAAGGCAAGAGAGGTGTACGAACCTACCTCTCCGATACTGTCCACGGTCTCTGTGTGCCAGGTGCCATCATACCAGGCGTATTTGAGATCATCGTTAGTCAAATCATAATAGCTGATATGGGGGTTATCACTGCTGTCTAAGGCAAGGGAAGTGTCATATCCAACAAAACCCATATTATCCACGGTCTCCGTATGCCAGGTGCCGTCATACCAGGCGTATTTGAGACCCTGGATGCTGTCATCATAATAGCTGATATGGGGGTTATCACTGCTGTCTAAGGCTAAAGAGGTGTACCAACCTACATCTCCACCACTATCCACTGTCTCGATGTGCCAGGTGCCATCATACGCAGGCATATTTGAGATCATCGTTGAGTACATCATAATAGCTGATATGGGGGTTACCGCTGCTGTCTAAGGCAAGAGAGGTGTAAGAACCTACATCTACAGCACTATCCACCGTCTCTGTGTGCCAAATAATCTCCGCCTCCAGGGTATGAAATGGAATGAGAAGATAGCTTATGGTAAAGACTAAAGCTTTTAGCAGCATTTTATTGCTCATGATTTTACCCTCCTAAGAATAGAATTCCCCTTCTCAGACTTCTTCATCTATAGTGAACGATTTAAAAAGTTGACATGTAGGTTGTCATTGCGAGCGTTAGCGAAGCAATCCCATAAGATTGCCGCGTCGCTTGCGCTCCTCGCAATGACTATTTTTTCGTTTACTATAATTATGGTATTTGTAAGGGCTTTACCCGTTGTTCCATGCTCCTGCCGTTTGCTCTCTGCTTTTCCATGCTGACTGCTAACCCCTCTTTTCAATCCGCATTCCGAAATCCGCACTTCTAATACGCGCACCACGGCCCTGTCACGCAGGCGGGGCAGGCATTGCTCATACTGCTTCTGCCGAAATCCGACTTGAACTGTGCCGCGTCGGTGCCGTCCACATCGCCGTCGCAATTGAAGTCGCCGTTACACTTGTCTGCAGCAACACAGGGATGCACGATAATGCTTCTACCGAAGTCAGCCTTAAAAGTTGCGGCATCTGAACCATCAACGTCCTGATCTAAAAAGCAGTTGAAATTGCCTTCGCAGTCGCAGGCATCGCCGATGCTGTTGCCGCCTGGGGGGTAAGAATCCTCCTGCTGTGGATTGTAATCATACGGGCAATTATCCTGGACTGCAGGAATATTATCACCATCTGAATCGATGTTTCTTACAGTCAGTCGGGGGGCATTCAGGGGATCTGTATGGTCAAAAAATTCGATTCCATTTGGGAACCAATTCCACGGGTATGAATTTCCTTTGATAACAAACCCACTCAAGGTCGTTTGATAAGGATCAAACAAATCATGTTCCAAGACCGAAGTCACATCTATAGTGACAACACTCCCTGGTTGCAAGTCTTCGCAGATTTCGTCTATATACTCTTCCGTATCTAAATCAACCCTCTCAATAATCCCATTCTCGCTTGCGTCCTGAATGCCGTATAAAGAAATACATCTACCGTCAGATAAGTACCCCTCCTTTGCTGTGAGACAGAGCTGTGCCTCTATGAGGCCGCTCACAAATAAATCATCTATGAGGCCAATATCAAACTCCATAATGCCACTGTTGCAGTCATAAGCGTAACCACTACCACACCAGATACCACAATCGATCTGCCCGGTGTACTCATTTACTACAATCCCATTAACTACACCCGCATCCACCTCCATACACCCGCATTCGCCACAGCAACCATAGGAACGATTGTAATGTCCGTCCGCTGCGGGACGCAATTCGGTTATATTGGGATTATCATCGCATACATCCCCCATCCTGTCACCATCGATGTCCGACTGGTCCGGGTTGGCGATATAAGGACAGTTGTCACAGGCATCACCGGCAGCGTCACCATCTCCATCTTCCTGGCTCGGATTGAAGTAGAACGGACAATTATCTGCATCAATAACGCCATCACAATCATAATCACCGAGGCACGGTAAAAACGCATATTTAAGGTCACCGTTATTCGAATCATAATAGCTGATATGGGGATCATCGTTGCTGTCCAAGGCAAGGGAGGTGTCCTCTCCAACATCACCCGTGCTGTCCACCGTCTCGATATGCCAGGTACCATCATACCAGGCGTATTTGAGATCATCATTGATGTAATCATAATAGCTGATACGGGGATTACCATTGTTGTCTAAATCAAGTGAAGTGTAATATCCAACATAATCCGTGCTATCTACCGTCTCGATATGCCAGGTACCATCATACCAGGCATACTTGAGATGTCCATAACCGTAGTAACCGTCGTAACCGTAATAGCTGATACGGGGATTGCCACTTCCATCCAAGGCGAGGGAGCTGTATTCTCCAACATAATCCGTGCTATCTACTGTCTCGGTATGCCAGCTACCATCATGCCAGGCATACTTGAGATCACCGTTAGTGTAATCGTGATAGCTGATACGGGGATTACCATTACTGTCTAAAACAAGCGAAGTGTAATAACCTACATTCCCGGCACTGTCTACCGTCTGCGTATGCCAATTAGCAGTGTCTCCACATTCCATTTCGCACCAAGCATATTTAAGATCATCGTTGGTCCCATCAAAATAGCTGATACGGGGATTGCCACTTTCGTCCAAGGCAAGCGAGTTAGAAGAACCTACATACCCGGCACTGTCCACCGTCTCCATGTGCCAAATACCATCATACCAGGCATATTTAAGATCATCGTTGGTCCCATCAAAATAGCTGATATGGGGATTGCCACTTCTCGTCCAAGGCAAGCGAGTTAGAAGAACCTACATACCCGGCACTATCCACCGTCTCCGTGTGCCAGGTACCGTCATACCAGGCGTATTTGAGATCATCGTTGGTATTATCATAATAGCTGATATAGGGATTCCCGCTACTGCCTAAGGCAATGGAGGTCCCATAACCGACATCTCCAGCATTGTCCACCGTCTCTGTGTGCCAAATTTCCGCCTCAAGGGTATTAAATGGAATGAGAAGATAACTTATAGTAAAGATCAATACTTTTAGAACATTTTTATTACTGATGATTATACCCTCCTAAAAATAGAATTCCCCACCCTCTCAGACTTCTTCATCTGAGAAAAAGCGGGGTTATGTTTGCCGTCGGCACTCATCGGAATACTCCAAATGTAATAAACGAACATATTATATCACATGGCTACCTCAAAGTAATCTACTTTTTCTCACAACCCTACGTATTATAACCTGATAGTTAAGAGATGACCCTATTTGATTTTTTTCAATCCGCAATCCGCATTCCACAATCCGCAACCTAATACCCGCACCACTCCCCAACCACACACCCCGGGCAGGGGTTCTGAATTGCTTTCGTCGGGTCGGGCCACGCTATCACTCTGAAAAAAATGAATATTCGTTCTAAAAAGAGCCGTTTTAACCCCCAATTATGCCATTTTTAGGGCCAAAAATTGCACTATTATAAGCTGCTGCTTTTTCCCGGAGGCAAAACATGTTTTCCTTCTCTACCACCTTCCGTCCCTTAGCTTTTATGCCGAGCGATTTTTTTATGGTTCCCACAAATTGATCGCTTCCCACAGCGATACTTTCTGTCCACAGAGGTTCTCGTTTGTGGCTACCATCACGGAGAGAATCGGCAACCCAACCTGCATGGGCGACCCGAAACTTATCCAAACTGTCAAAGCCAGCCAACTCCCTTACCCTCTCATGTGCGATCAATGAACACTTATAGCGTGGTTTTTGAACCTCATTGTATCCACTGAAAATCCATTCCGATGGGTGCTTGACAACACCTGCCCTCACCATGTTCAAATCAATGTACACCATACACCGAAGCAGATGCTCACCACTTTCTATAGCTGTTGCATGATAACGGTCCTCCCAAAATGCACCGGTTCGGTGCTTGCGAAGATTATACTCCTGCGCGGTGCGACCGGTCACAAGCTGTATGGCTTGCGGAATAACTTCCCGATCCCCATCATCAACCACCAGCAGATGAATATGATTTGAGGTGACCGCATAGTTTAAGATAACCAACTGGTATCGTCTCCTAGCCACATAAAGCCATTGAAGCCAGCGCCGCCGATCCCGCGCAAACTTAAGCAGCCATTCTCTCTTATGACAGCGGTGGGTAATATGCCAGATGTTACCAGGAAGATAGTGCCTTTTAGCTCGAGCCATATGCTTAAAAATAAATAATTGTTTTTTACCCTGGCCAAGAGCAATTATTGGGCCATTATGGACATCCCGCAAGAAACTTTATCAAATGATATTAGCGAATAAGCGCGGCCCGACCCGATGTCAAAAAAAGTTCTTTGTGTATTTTGAATAACTCGATTTTGCCCCTTAAAAATAAGCTTATTGGGCTATTATTAGCCTCTTTTTATGGCATATTCCTAAAAAAAATCAGATGGTTAGCGTGGCCCGACCCTACGCAAAAAACAATTAGACAACCAACTACGATACCCAGCTTTTTCATTTTCTACCCCCTTTAAAAACATAATCCCGCATTCTCAGACTTTTCCGTCTAAGAAAAAGCGGGGTTATGTCTACCGGCTGTTTCCACGTTCCCCTCACTTAATTGATTTATGGCAACATCATGTAATCAATTGCACGAGTGCTGATTCAGAAATAGCTATAAGTCAACCGGCAAAACATAAAAGCACTTCGTTAGAAAATGTTTTATATCCTTCATGACATTTTCCGGATTCCCGCTGGAGTTTACCCCGCACTTGATACGGGGTGGAAATGGCAATCCTGGTGTATTGCCTGGTTTTTAGAGAAACTCTTAATAATGGGGAGCACAGCCGGGGCATTTGAAAGAAATTGGACTGCGCCCGAAGTTCTGTTTGAATCTTGACGCATCCAGACCGTCCTGATCAAAGTCATTATCAAAGTTCCCCTCGCAGTATGTATACGGGCCAGCGGGCTGCATATCAGCCATCACCCCTGTACCATTTGGTATCCAGTCAGAGATGTTTAAAAAGGTGGTACCATCGGCAAAGTCGTCCTGGTCAGCGAAAGATTGATCATGCCATATGCTGATTGTCCACTTGTTATTAGCAGGGTTGAACGCCTGTTCCAAGTTGAATTGCCGGGTGTCCCCGTCTAAGGCGGCATACGCATACATCAATAAGGTACCCCAGGGAAGAGTGTAACAAGCATAAGTTCCTCCACTTTCCGGTCCGGCGGGTATGGGATCGAGGAATCCTCGGATAACGCCCAAACCGTTTTCCATGCCTAATGCCGATGCATAAGCATACCATTCACCCGCTTTTCTTCCTTTACTGCACGCTTGCTGCTGCTGGTCCAGGCACCCACGGCAGAAGGCGGTTTGAGAGTTATCGCCCTGAGATCTGGTAAACACCATAATGCCGACATCAATTCCATACGCAGTTTTACATGGACATGGTGCAACGGGTGGTTGAAAAAACTCGGTGAGCATCGCAACATCACCTGTATTATCAACATTGGATTCAAACAATATCAGTCCGGGCAGATGAGGGGTAGATGTAACACTAATTTTTAAGAGTGTTACACCATCCCCTCTCATATAGTGCTCAGCGGTTGCCGACACAATATCAGCAGCCCCTATATGGTCCCCTGACGGATCAGTAATTGCTGTAACATCAGTATGATAGTAGCCAAGCAGGAGTAATACGCTCATCAGTGCAATCGCGTACCATGTTCGCATCTCAAACCTCCTTTGTCAGCAATCCCATGATTCATTCATTATTACACCACTTCTATCTCGCACGGTGGGAAAGCGTTAATCAGGCACCGTAACCATGAGGGTTTCGCAGGGACCTCCGATGACCTTCCAGCAATACTCAATCGTATACTCGCCGGGCTCTAAATCGGCAATCTCCGATTCAACCGTGTAGCAGCACATGCACCGGCATCCCACGTTACTTTCAGTTTCCTGCAATCGCAACAAGTTCCCCTCAACCGCCATGGTAACGGGGATATCATCCGGGCAGCAGTTGTAGAAGGCGTTATAGTGCGTAAGATGAATGACATTCCCCGCAACGTCAGCAACGATTTCATCTTCGCCGCAAGTACCCCCTGCAAATTCCATGAAACTGCCCTGGCAGCCGCTGTCCCAGTATCCACTGACAAAAGGCTCCCCATAGCCGCACCATTCGCCCTGCACACATGCGGGGCAGGGACTCTGCATCGAACTGCGGCCAAAGTCGGATTTGAACAGCGATGCATCGGTTCCATCCACGTCGCCGTCGCAGTTGAAGTCGCCGTTGCATGTATCTCCGGCAATGCAGGGATGCTCGATATTACTTCTTCCGAAATCAACCTTGAGTAAAGCAGCATCGCTCCCATCGACATCTGCATCACAGTTAAAGTTACCTTCACAGTCGCAGGCGTCACCGATGCCGTTGCCTAGTGGGGGATACGTATCTTCCTGAACGGGGTTCGAGATGTTAGGACAGTTATCAACTTCATTTAAAAATCCATCACATTCGAAATCATCGCTGTTGTAACAACATATCCAAAATGGTTCCGTTTCTGTATTTTGAGGGGTAGTAATTGTGTCAATAATGACAGCAGAGGTTTCTTGAACTGTAGCATTGGTATTGCTGACTGAAATGGAGGGAATTGCTGTAGTAGCATTGGTATTGGCAATGATGCTGCAATTGGGTATATCTCCATTGCTATCGAGTTTTAACGCCCAAAAATTAGAAATGCTCCCTTCTGGCGGATAGATATTTCCAACCATAATATACCCGCCATCTAATGTTTGTTGAACCGCACTGGCTCCAAACTCTCCATACGTTTTTTGCCAGGAAATGTTTCCATCACTATCAAGCTTTACTAGCCAACTATCAGAGTCTCCTGATCCAAATGAATCTGTTGACCCTGCTATGATGTATCCTCCGTCAGTCGTCTCTTGCGTGAAACCTGACCATCCAGTGGTATCCGTTCCACTTCCTCCTATAGTCTTATGCCATATTACATCCCCATAGCTATCAAGTTTTAAAACGTATATATCTTTTAATCCTAGAGCATTGGTTTTTGTATTCCCAACCAGCATATATCCGCCATCTGATGACTGAAGAATGGATATGGATCCAGGCCCGCTCTGACGATACATCTTCTGCCAGTTGATATTGCCATTACTATCAAGATTTACAACCCAGAAATAATCATCATCAAAAATATCCAAGGGATTAGTTTCTCCTGCAACAATATAGCCTCCATCTGCAGTCTGTATGATAGTATGAAAAAAATCTTCGGAGATTCCCCCATATATTTTCTGCCAGGACACATCACCACTATCGGTAAGCTTGAGTACCCAGGCATCATAACCAGTACCAAAAGAAGCTGTAAATCCTGCAACTACATAACCACCATCTGAAGTCTGATGGATACAATCGGGATAATCTCTATAGATCCCACCATAAGACTTTTGCCAATTGATATCCCCATTATTATCAAGCTTCAAAATCCAGATATCATCCCACCAAGAAGTTCCACCATGGGACCAGGTACTTCCTGCTACAATATAACCCCCATCGGCGGTTACCTGGATGGATGTGGGGTAGTCCTCATTATCACCCAACCCGTTATACGTCTTTTGCCAGTTGACATTCCCACTCCCGTTAAGATTTAAAATCCGGATGTCACTATAATAATTTAAACCACGCGTACTACCTGCTACAATATATTCATCTGATGACACTTGCTTGATACACTGAGCCGTATCAAATTCACTTTCTCCATAGTGTATTGCCCAATATTGAATACTGTGGCTTTTATTAAAAGTTAAAAAGATGCTTGATAACACTGCACCTAACACTACTAATCTTTTCATCATCTTCTCTCCCAGAAAATAAAATCTCCCCACCTTCATCCTAAGACCATTACGAAATTAAACCCCGCCTCAGTCTCAGATGTCTCCTTCCGAGAAAAAGCGGGGTTATGTCCATTAACGGTTTTCACCCTTCCCCTCCAGATTACGTTACAGTATAATACTATTAAACTACATAAGGAATGGATTTGCAATACTAATAATATATATGTCCCAGAGTACGCCGGGACAGCCAAGTCACTAACGGATCATGCTCGATCCAGGTCGCTGCCGAGAGAACAGACGCCGGGGAATTTCATTTGACATACCTCCCGCAACTCCATAATATATACTCTGAACGCACATGATCATCCGTGAGGCAATCCATGGTATCCCCTTTAAAGGAAATCATCTCCGAGAAGGATTTTCTGGAAATTTTTCAGAAGCAGACCTCGGAGATAATGAAAATCTGCTCCTATCTCAATGATAAAGAGATGGAAGACTCCCTGTTCACCAAGCGCTTTTACGGGAACGTCACCACCCAGTCCAGAATCCTGGAGGATTTCCTGGACGACTACGGCGCCAAGAACAACCGGACCTGGGTCTATTTCAGGGAGCTGGTCGCATCTGCACGGTACATGGGATACTGCTCTTACATGATTCAGCACGTAAGGAACCGGTATGCCCTGTATGACGTAAAAAATGTCAAGGAAAAGGAATTCCTGGAAAAGACGGCGCGGACGCAGGAATTCTTTAACACGGCCATTAAGAATGTCTTCAGGTCTATCTGCGATGAGGGGACCCGCCTCGGCCTGACCATCCCGGATGAGAGGCTCAAGGAGGAGGATTTTTTGGATGTGGCATCCAATAAAATGCTCCCCCACAATCTCGGAGAAGACTTTTCCACCAGGGAAGAGGAAAACGTGGTAAAAATTGCCTCGGAGTACCTCAACATCCTGCGAGATCACGAAGACCTGCAGTTTGACCGGCGGCATACCGTTCAGGAAATAGCGGCGCTTATACCGGAGTACGTAAGCGAAGAAAAGCTGAGAAGATTCGAGCTGCGGGTGCACAGCCTTCAGTCCCTGTACGATACCTACCTGAAAAACACCAAAATAGAAACCATACACCCCTCGCTCAACAGCATGCGGGGCTTCATTTCAGTTGCCCTCCATCTCGCTGAAATGGCAACCGTGCTCATCCATTTTTATGAAAGGCACGAAAGCGAGCTGCGGCAGGAAAAGGTGCGGGAAAACATTGAGCGAATCATCGACAAGGATATAATCCTGGATTGCCTTGTAAATTACTGTCTTTTTTACTGTTTCAAACATCTGACCAGGGGCATAACCCTGGCTCAATCCTTTCTCAAAAGTTTTGTGGTTGTCGATTCCATCAAGGTACCCATACCCACCTACATGGGTTTCCATGTCCGGCCGGCCACCATGGTGATGAAAATCGTGAAGCACTATGGTTCCGATGTCATAATGGAGATAGACGGCGAAGAATACGATGCCGGCAGCGCGCTGGATATTTTCCGGGCCAACGAGAAGATAAGCGCCCGAAAGCGGCAGCTTATACTGGAAAAGATACAGCCCCCGCAGGAAAAGGGGAAAATTAAGCGGGAAGCCGTTAAGCCGATGGTATACGATGAACTGGACCGGCTGATGAAGGAAGGTTTTCTTTCAAGCTTTGAAGAGCTGACGGTGGAGCATCTTACCTGCGAAACAGAGGAAAGCTCCATCCAGGCTGAAGAATTAAAACCCCTGGTGGCAAAAGAGATAAAACGGCTGATGGCGGCCGGTAAAATCGACATAAAAATTGACATACATGCTACCTTCAGGGGTGACCGCAGGGCGCTCATGGATATCGAAGCCCTCGCCAGGGCAAACTATGGAGAGGATGAGGTGGGCAATAATGTCGATTTACCGGCGGAACTGGAATACTTGAGGAAGTGAGATACAAACGCCCAAAGACGGTAGGTTTAAATTTACAGGTTCTAATCCGATAAGTTACCAGCCGCTTGCCGGTTTTTCTCTCAGAAACATTCATGGCCGGTAGGAGCGGCTTGAAGCCGCGAACGCATCGCGCATAAATGCGCTCCTACAGAAATATCAAATGCGTTAGGCTAGAAGACCTTGTTCACCTTCAAATCATTGGCGATAGCCAGCACAGAGTGGGCATAGTCAAGCGCGTAATCGGTTCTGCCGCTGTTATACGAGCTCAAACCGCCGTGGATACCATTTCTATCTATATAATATTTAAGTATTTTTGATCCTATCTCGATATTTCTGTACGGATTCAGCAGCTCCTTTTTCTTGCATTGCCAAATCTTGGGCATTACCTGGGTAAGTCCAACCGCACCCTTGCTACTCACCGCTACGTGATTGGCGCCGGATTCAACCACGATCAGAGCGGTCAGCAGTTCCGGCGTAACCGGGGGTTCGCTGCATTCCCTGATTTTGCAGACATATTTAAGGGCGGTGTCGTTATCTAGACGGGGATTGTATCGCTGGAGGTAACTTGCGGAGTGCCTCAGTTCGCTGAAGAGTTCCTGCCGCAACCGGCTCTCTTCTTCAACCCGGCTTTGAAGATCAAGGATTTCCTCGTGTATGGTCCGGATGGCGAGGGTATTATTGTAACTGGTATAAAGTGAGAATACCAACACCACCGCGTTGAGCACCAGAACAAACCCTGCCAATTCCTTTAGAACTCTGTTTTCAAATATATATTGAAACATGGTAATCACAGCCTCCCTTGAAATTAACCAATTTTATTGGCGCATGCTTGCCTCCGTGATCCCTATAAAATAAATTGAGGTTACCGGATAACTTCCGATAACCTTGGTGGCAGTATATATCATTTTAATGGCTGTATGTCAACACATTTTTCCCGGATCGGAAAAAATGTGTTTAAAAACATAAATTTATAACTGCTCCCCCCGGAAAATTATTATAAGTTCATCAAATTAACCTGCGGCACATTCGGTCACTATGGCTACGGCATTCCTCTGCGCCGCCTATTTCTTCCTCGGCCTCATATCCATTACTGTCCAGGTCCTCACCGTCAGGGAGTTCATGGTCGTATTCTTCGGCAATGAGCTCTGTCTGGGTATAATCCTGGGCGGCTGGCTCATCGGCATTGCCCTGGGTTCAGGCTCAGGAGGCTGGATAACCCGTCGGGTTACCCGGATATTCCCCCTCTTCATGCTCCTGCAGGCAGCCCTTTGCCTGCTCCCGTTTTTTCAGATCTGTACCATCCGCCTGATCAGGGGCATTCTGGTCGTCCCGCCGGGGGAATATATCAGCCTCCTTCCTCTTATCACCGCGGCGATTCTCATCACCCTTCCCTTCAGCTTTACCATGGGCCTCATCTTTCCGTGCGCATGCACACTATTTGCAGTGCATGAAAAAAAACAGGCACAACATATTGGGTTGGTCTATATTCTGGAGGCAGCGGGAAGTCTCACGGGAGGAGCCGTTCTCACCTTCTACCTGATCGCGCACTGTAAGCCGTATGAAATCCTGGCCATCATCTCAACACTTATGTTGTTCAATGCCGCCGCCCTCTGCTTCCTCCGCACCGGGTTCAGAAACCCCATCCTGAGCTGGTCATGCATTGCTTTGGCTGCGGCCAACGCCTTTCTGCTGCTCACCGGAAATTTTGCGAGGCTCGACGACCTTTTGATACAAAAAAGGTGGGATACCTATAAAAACCGATTGGAACTCCATGTCTCGGTCGACTCACCCTATCAGAATATCGTTGTTGCGTCCGCACAAAATCAATACAGCGTATTTGGCAACGGTCAGTACGTGACATCATTCCCGGATCCCTATCAATCATCCATCTTTGCCCACTTTACCCTTTCCCAGCATCCCGCTCCGGGTAAAATCCTCCTGGTGGGAGGCGGTTCTGCCGGAATCGTTAATGAAATGCTCAAGTATCCGATCAAACTGCTCCACTACGTTGAGCTTGATCCGCTGATGATTGAAGTCAGCCTGCCCTATCTGGCGGTCCAGGACCGGATTGCACTGGATGACAATCGAGTCAGTCTCTTTTTCAGGGACGGCAGATATTTTATCCAGCAGACTGCGGAGGACTACGACATGATCATTCTGAATCTGCCCGATCCTTCGAATGCCATGCTCAATCGCTTCTATACCATTGAATTTTTTGAAGAAGCCAAAAGAAAACTGGCTCCGGGGGGTGTTCTGGTTACCGGAATTACCGGCTCGGACAGCTACCTTGGCGCCGAGGTCGGCATTTACGCAAGTTCCCTTTACCAGACACTTGAGGAAAGTCTTTTCCCGGATCATTGTCTCCCCCGGTACGAAGAATTATTTTTTTGCCACTGACGCCCCCGGGGTAATCTCCGCCGACCCGGACCTTCTGGCTCGGCGGTATCGAAGCCGCAACATCACTTCCGATACATTCACACCCTACCATTTTGGTATGCTTTTCCCTGAAGACCGCGCCTCATTTCTGGCGGAAGAAATGGAGCGGCAACCCGCAGTTCAAATTAATACTGACAGCTGTCCCATAACCTATTATTACAACCTCGTTCTCTGGGAGAGCATAGCCGGAAGCAGGAGGCGCGCAAACCTCTTTCAGGGGATTGCCGGCAGGCTGGACGTGCTGGTCCTGCCGCTCATCTATATTGTTCTTACTTCGTATTGCCTACGTCCTGGCAACACGAAAGAGGCTGGCATCTCACCTCAACTGCAATGCCCTGATTGCCATAGCTTCAGCCGGATTTGCCGGGATGGCCCTCGAAATTGTCCTGCTTTTTTCATTTCAGAACATCTACGGCTATGTCTACCGGCAGATGGGGCTGATTGTTGCAGTCTTTATGCTGGGGCTTGCGGCAGGCGGCGCACAAATGAACAAATTGATTTCAGGCCGTGAGCGGAGCTGGGTCAAGATTTTGACCCTGCTTTCCATCCTTATCGGTGTGTACGCAATAGGCCTGCCCTACATCCTGGAACTGTTCTCATACGTAAGGATATCGACTTCGGGCAGCAGCATTGACCTTCGATACCTCTTTATGGCCCTGGTTGCCGGTGCCGGCTGGCTGACCGGGCTTGAGTTTCCCCTGGTGAGCAGAATATTTACAGATCGTTATGCGGCGGGAACAGTTGCCGGGCGGGTCAATGCGTTTGATCATCTGGGGGCGTGTCTGGGGGCGCTTCTGACCGGAACCATACTCGTCCCAGTTCTGGGCGTCTACCAGAGCTGCCTTATTACCGGGGCGCTCAACCTCATGAGCGGGACGCTGCTTTTGATCTATTTGCTGCAGAAAGGAAGATAGTTCAAAAAAACGCAAGCTAAAGCTTGCGGCTACCCTCCCACTGCTGCTCAGTGGATTCTGCGGTCGAGCAGGGCGCACTAAACCTGTTCCCACACTCCGGGGATGCGGTGGCCGCAGGAGGGGCACGATCCCTTCTTCAGCACATTCCTGGTAATGTGGAACCCCACCCTGCCGATCACCACCTCTTTACACTTCGGGCAATAGGTGTTTTCCCCTTCATGGCCCGACACGTTTCCCAGGTAGACATAGTGCAGCCCCGCCTCCCGGGCAATGGCACGCGCCTCTTCCAGGGTTTTTACCGGCGTGGACGGCAGATTCTGTATTTTATACATGGGGTGAAAACGGGTAAAATGGATCGGAACCTCGACCCCCAGCTCTGATTTGATCCACCCGCACATCTGCCTGATCTCATCGCGGCTGTCATTGAGCGTCGGGATGAGCAGCACGACGATTTCATACCAGACGCCTGCCTTGCGAAGACGCTTCAGGGTATCGAGAACCGGTTTCAGCTCACCGCTGCAGTATTCCTTATAAAACTTTTCGCTAAACCCCTTCAGGTCAATTTTTACCCCGGTTACATGGCGGCACAGTTCCATCAGGGGGGCTTCATTGATAAACCCGTTTGATATCATCACGCTGCCGATGCCCTTGCTGCGCCCCAGCTTTGCCGTGTCGAGCATATACTCGTAAAACACCACCGGCTCTGAGTAGGTGTAGGCAATGGTGGGACATTTTTTCTCTTTGGCCAGGGACACCACCTCCCGGGGGGGCAGGTAAAAGTCTTCCACCTGTTCCGGCCGGTACTGCGCGATCTGCCAGTTCTGGCAGAACTTGCACTCGAAGTTGCACCCCGCGGCTGCTATGGAAAACGCCTCGGTCGACGGCAGGTAATGAAAAAGCGGCTTCTTCTCGATGGGATCAATGTGAGCACTGCAGCACCTGCCATAAACCAGGCTGTAGTAAATCCCCTTCCTGTTTTCCTTGTTGCCGCAGTATCCCCTCTCCAAGTCGGCAACCTCGCACTGTTTGGGGCATATCTCACAGCGGATCCTGGCATCGGGAAGCTTCTTATAAAAGCCGACCTCAACCGGATAAACCTCTTCCTGCGCCATGGCAGATGCTGGTGTCAAAAGACTGCAGGCCCCCAGGCCGCACGCTGATTGCGCCAGACGGGCAAAGAACTCTCTTCTGCTGCAGTTGGTATTCATAATACGGTCCGTCAGTGCCTGGAAGAGCGTTCAGGGAGATTCTTATCCTCATGTAGGGGCGACCGGCCGGTCGCCCCTACAGAAACCTTTTTGCGTGTTAAATCGACACCACCTCGATCCGCGCAGGATCATCCGTGCCCAGGCCCCTTTGAGCGGCGGTGGCGATATGCACCGGCTCCCTGCCGGCATCCTTGAGCGGGGGTAGCCTCTTTTCCCTGCGCTTCTCTTCTATCAGACTGCAGCCGACGCGGTCCACGGCGACAGGATCAAGCCCGAACATGAGGGTGGAAAACAGGTCGTTCCACTGCGGCTTGAAGGCCGGACCCCCGTTGTACTGCATGGAAATCCCGTCACAGACAATCAGCCTCAGTTTATCCTTCAGGTAAGGGTGGGTATTTAGATCGGCGATGAAGGGATCGCATTTATTATCATGGTACTTGTTTGGATTGTGGATGGCGCCGTAGAAATTTTTCAGACCCAGGGAGACGCCCGAGAGGTCGTGATCCTTGAGCACCGGAACATTGATCAGGGCGGTGCAGCGGGATGAGACAAGGGAGCTGAAGCAGCTCCCGACGGAGCCGGCGGTTTCAGGATAGGAGTCATAGTCCCTGTCGGTCCCAAAACACCGTGCGCCGGCGCCGGATTTATTGATGACATACCCTGCCTTTGCCAGTTCCTCCGTCAGCCGGTCCCACACAATGATATTTTCTTCCCGGATGCCGGCCCGCTTCAGCCCGGAGACAAGGGCCGCTACCACGCCGGGATGGGTTGCGCTGAGCGTTCCGCCCATGGCGTTGACCTTGATTCCCACCACCTCACCCGGCTTGAAAAGTTTCTTCCACGCGTCATCGGCGCCGGATTCTCCCGTCAGTTGCAGCATGCCGGCGGTTACCATCTCCTCGGCAATCCGGCTGCTGACCCCGTTGTTCTCCAGGAGGACGGCCGGGTTGCAGACCGTGACCACCCGGCTTTTCATGCCCGCGGCCGCCTGCGGCTTACTCCCCGCAAACGACCCCTGCACTGAGGTTGCACCCCCCGCCTGCCCTCCGGACAGGCGGGGAATTGCCATTCCGCTCCCCAGAAAAGCACCCCACGCCGCCATTCTTTGCAGGAAAGACCGCCTGTTCATGCCGCAATAAACCTCATTGCTGTATGATTGCATATGCAACGACCATCAGTGTATATTAAATTAACATTTTTTGCGATAATTCGTAAGGCATTTTTTATGAGCAGGTTTGAAAAATCCGTAGGGGCGACCGGCCGGTCGCCCCTACATTCGGATAAGACCCTGGAGAAGGAAAGAAACGCAATAAACGCTTTTCATGCAAGGTCAAGTCCGGCAGGAATCCGGTATCTTTCATAAAAATATTTGAATTACGGCGCGTTCGCTATTATAGTATGGCAATGTACCAAACGGCCGCCGCAAAAAAGTTCTTTTATCACCGGCAAAAATAAGATATGAAAAGGGCAAGAAAGTCACCCCATTCAGCCCATGAAACGCACACAATATTACATTCTCGGTTTGCTGGTACACGCCGGGCTCTTCACGAGCACTGCCCTGCCCGAACGCGTGTTTACCTCTTTCTGTACGGGCCTCTCCCGTTTCTGTTTCCTCTTTTTTCGGCGATACCGGAAGCGGATCGCCGGCAACCTGCGCATGGCCTTCGGACCGGCCGGTGATAGAAAACAGCTGAGCGGCATACGGAAAGCCGTGGCGACAAACATCGGCCTGAACGTGGCGGAAACCATTTGCTCGGCTACCGGTAACAAGGATCGCGTCCTGAGCCGGATTACGCTGCACGGAGCTGAAAACATCGACCGGGCCCTTGCAGGAGGCAGAGGGGTCATTGCCGTCAGCGCCCACATGGGAAACTTCATGCTGATGAGCGCTAAAATGATCCAGCTGGGATATTCCTTTACCATGCTGGTAAAGGAATCCCGGCACACATTCCTGGCAGATGCCATTCGCGTTGTTCAGCAAAAACAGGGCGGGTCATTTATCTACCTGAAGCCGTGGAGGCAGGCCCTGCAGCAGATATTAGGCTGTCTCAAGCGTAACGAAATTGTCTGCCTGCTTGCCGATGAAAACAAGAGGCGTTCCGGAACGGTGGTCGATTTTTTCAACCATCCGGCGCCCACTGCCATCGGTCCCGCCGTGCTCTCCCTGCGAAGCGGCGCCGCGCTGCTCCCCGTTTTCATCGTGCGGGACGGAAACGGCATGCAGCACATATACGCCGAGCCGCACCTTGAGCCTGACCTCGACGGAACCCGTGATCAAAAAACTCATGCCATCACTGATGCCTATACCAGGGTCATCGAAAAATATGTCAGGGATTACCCGGAGCAGTGGTTCTGGTTTAACAACCGCTGGAAGAAAGCGAAAACCGGGGAGCACCGCAATCCGGCGGGCCGGCGCATAAGAAAACGTCGCAAACGTCACATGGGCGCATCATCCCCGTGCCGGCCGGAGGAACAGGAGTGAAGATCGCACTCATCGGGGGAAGAAGAAAGCGAAGCGGCATCGGCGCCTACATTGCGAACTATTTTCACCGGGGCGGGGCCGAGGTTGCAGCCGTCCTGGGGACCACCGGGCAAACAGCCCTGGAAGCGGCGTCAGCGCTCAGGCATTACGGTATCAATGCCTCTCCGCACACCGATTTTAACCGGATGCTGCAGGAGGCGCAACCCGACGCGGTTGCCATCGCCTCTCCGGCCTCCACCCATTTTGAATACCTGATGGCGGCAGTCAGCGCTGGTCTCCATGTCTTTTGCGAAAAGCCCTTCATCTGGGATGAAGCGGCCGATCTCCGGGAGCAGCTTGACCGCGTCTTTTCAGAGGCGGAGCGCCGGCAGGCAACCGTGGCCATGAATTCCCAGTGGCCTTTTTCCCTGCCCTGGTACGAAGAGCTGTGCGGTTCGCTCCGCGGACAAACCGTCGGCAGCTTTTGCATCAGGCTCTCTCCCCAGTGCGTCGGGCGGGAGATGATCGTGGAATCGGTCCCCCACGCCTTAAGCCTTCTCTATTGCGCCTGCGGTGAAGGAGAGATCGGCAACCTCACCACCACCGCCCGCGCTGATGAGATGACCATTTACTTCGACTACGCATGCGACGGCCCGGGGTGCGCAGTCGAAATCAGGCTCACCAGCCAGTTCAAGCAGCCGCGGGACTTCTCTTTCGGATTCAACGGCAAAATCGCCACCCGGAAACTGGATCTCGAACGCTACGACATTTTCTTTGATTATGAGGACAAATCGCTTAAGATAGGGGATCCCCTGGATCTCTCGGTCCGGGATTTCATCTCGGCGGTCAGGGACAGGAAGGCGCCCCGCATCGGCAAGGAGCATATTATGGGCACGACGCTGATGCTGCGGCAGATATACCGGTGCTGTGAAACCCCATGCTAAAACCAGGATATGGACAAGCTCAAACACAAGGAATATGATTTCAGCACCAAGCTCACCCAGCGGTCGGTCATAGAACGGCTCAAGCCTTACATCAGATGGCAGCGGGGCGCTGAAGGCGGAATTCCCCCGTATGGACCGGTATCGGTGAACCTGGATCTCACCTCGGCCTGCAACTTTGCCTGCCCGCATTGCGTCGATTCCGGGATCATCAACACCGGCCAACATCTTGACCTTGAAATCGTCTGCGACACGGTTGACACCCTGCGGTCGCAGGGGCTTCTCTCGGTCATCCTCATCGGCGGCGGTGAGCCGACCCTCCACCGGGATTTTGAGGCGGTCGTCGGCCATATCAAGAGCAGGGGCATCCAGCTGGGCATTGTGACCAACGGATCACGGCTGGCCCGCATTGCCGGCATCGTTGATTCCCTGGAAAAGGAGGACTGGGTGCGGATTTCCATCGATGCGGGCACCGAGGAAACCTTTGCCGCCTCGCATCAGCCGCGGACGCCCATCACCCTTAAAGGGCTGCTCAAGGACGCGGAAGGGCTCAAAAAGCGCAATCCCCTCATCACCCTCGGCTTCTCCTTCGTGATTGTCTGGGACGGCATCACCGTCAACGGGCAGCCGCTCCGCCGAAACATTGATGAAATGGATCTCGCGGCGCGGCTGGCGGCCGATCACGGCTTTGACTATATCTCATTCAAGCCCTGCCTCATACGCCAGCAGGACACGCAGAAGGAGTCGCTTCTGGACAAGGAGGACGCAGGCGGAGAAAAGCGCATCCGTGAGGCCATCGAGAAGAATCTGGCCATGGCGCGGAGCGCCGTGGAAGGCCGCATCAAGATACTTACCAGCGTGAATTTGCGGGCGCTGCTTTCCGGAGAGCTTGATGAGCTGAAGCGTCAGCCCGCGCGGTGTCACATGCAGTTTTTCAGCACCGTGGTCACACCCAACGGCGTCTTCCACTGCCCCGCCTTCCGCGGTGTATCCAGGGCAAAGATTGCCGGACCCGCCGGCTACGCAGGGAAAGCAGCCTTTGATGAAACCCAGCGCACGCTGTCACGCTCGATCGCCGGCTTTCATGCCGATAAGGAGTGCTCGGTCATTGCCTGCTTCTACCATCACACCAACTGGTGGATGGAAAACTTCATACAGTCGGAAAGAAGGACCGAGGATCTCCAACCGGCGGAGGATGACAACTTCTTCCTATGACCTCGCTGAAGGGCGCTTCCGCACTGTGTGTTTTGCACCTGAACCAGATCGGGGACCTGGTCTTTTCCCTTCCCCTCCTCAAGGCCCTCCGCGATAATTTTCCCGGCGCCCGTATCGACTCGGTGGCAAAGCCCCATCTGAAAGGCCTGCTTGCCGACTCGCCGTTCGTGGACCGCATACTGGAGCGGCAGGGCGGATATGGCGCCACGGCACATCTTGTCAGCACCCTGCGCGGCAGCAGGTATGACCTGCTCATATCCCTTCCCCGCTCGGAGGAGTCGCTCATCATCGCGGCGCTGAGCGGCGCGCGATTAAAGGCGGGGTTTTCCCATTTCCCCTGGGACCTTGCTCTTGATATAAAAGAAACGGTTGAAGGTCACAACAGCTGGTACAACAACCGCAAACTCCTGGAGCGACTGCGTCTGCCGGTGGACAAAAATGATTATGTGGGATTGATCCGGGTCGCGGCCCGCGATGGCGATCGCGCCGCGCCGGGGGGACGATACGCGATCATCGCCCCGGGGGCATCCCTGCGCCGGCAGATGAAGACCTGGGGGCACGACCGGTTCGCGGCGCTCATTGCGCGGCTCAGGCGTAATCGCGGCCTGGCTCCCGTCATCATCGGCGGCGATGACAACCGGGAGTACAATGATCTGCTCATAGCCGCTCTCAGGGAAGCGGGTCCCGGCATGGATGAGGGGCTTGTTGATTTAACCGGGGCGGATTTGCGCTCCCTCTGCCTGGCAATAAAGGATGCAGCTTTGTTCGTGGGCATTGACTCCGGTTTCATGCACCTGGCATCGTCATACGACATTCCGGTGGTGGCCCTCTTCGGTCCCACCGACCCCTTTTACGTGGGGCCGCAGAACCGGCGCAGCAGGGTGGTGCGGGCGGAAGGCATGCCCTGCATACCCTGCTATCTCAGGGAGTGCGATCACCGGGACTGCATGAAAAACATCCGGATGGAAACGGTATTCCAGGCCTGCGAAGAGGTGCTGGATCAGGAGCGGTAACGGGCATGTCCCAAAAAATAATTAAAGACCGGGAGAAGCTGGCGGGCATTATCGAGTCGCTCAAACAGCAGGGAAAGCGCATCGTCCTCACCAACGGGGGCTTTAACCTGCTGCACGTGGGGCACGTCAGGAGCCTCGCCGACGCCAGGCGGCACGGCGATATCCTGGTGGTCGCGGTCAACAGCGACGCGTCGCTCAAAAAACTGAAGGGGGACGATTACCCTGTCATCCCCGAGGACCAGCGCCTGGAGGTTCTTGCCGCCCTTTCCTGCGTGGACTTTGTCACCCTTTTCAGCGAGCCGACCGCGGACAGCATCCTGCTGCAGCTGAAGCCGCATCTTCATGCCAAGGGCACCGATTACAGCAAGGAGGGAATCCTGGAGCGCAAAACGGTTCTCTCCTACGGGGGAGACACCGTCATCGTGGGGGATCCCAAAGACCACTCGTCGTCAGGCATCATCGAGACCATCCGGGGATGGAGTCAAAAAAATAACCAGGGCGGAGACACGAACCCGTGAATACAATCCTGATCATCGACGACGACGGACGACTGGTGAAAAACGTCCAGACCTATCTCAAGGATTTTGACTACCGCATCGAGTATGCCCTCAACGGCACGGAGGGACTTGAGAAGGTAAAGGCATTCAAGCCGGACCTCATTATTCTTGACCTGATGATGCCCGAGCTCGACGGGCTGGAGGTGTTGAAGGAAATCCGCAAAGACAACCCCGTTCCCATCATCATGCTCACCGCGCGGGGGGAGGAATCTGATAAAGTGGCCTGCCTGGAAGTGGGGGCGGATGACTATCTCACCAAGCCGTTCAGCCTCCGCGAGCTGGCGGCACGGGTCAAGGCGCAGCTGCGCAGAACGGCGCCGAGGTCCGGCCTCCCGTCAGTGAAGGAAAAGCCGCTGGTGCTGGGCGAGCTGACCATTGACCCTTTGAAAAGAGAGGTCCACAAGAAAAAGAAGCTCATAGCCCTGACGGGTACGGAATTCAATCTCCTCTGGATTCTCGCTTCCAGGCCGGGCGTGGTCTTCAGCCGGGACCGGCTTCTTGAAGAGGTGAGAAACCGCGAGCTGGAGCTCTTTGATCGCTCCATCGACGCCCACATCAGCAACGTGCGAAAAAAAATAGAAGACTCGCCCAAAAATCCACGGTACATAATCACCGTCTGGGGGACGGGCTACAAATTCGGGGAAGGATGACATGCTGGGCTTCCGGGAAAGCATCTACTGGAAACTGCTTCTTTCCTTTCTGGCCAGCATTGCCCTGGCCTCCATGGTCATTTTCCTGATGTTTTCCAGCTATGGGCCGCATACGGAGATTCACCCCGCCATTAAGAAAAGCCTGCTCATGGAATCCGGACATCTCGCGCGCCGGCTGCAGGACCGCCTGGCCGACTCTTCGGAACCGCTTTCCGGCATTGTCCAGGACCTGTACCGGCAGGAAGGAATAAGCCTCAGGGTCTTCGATGCAAAAGGCAATGAACTGGCGGCAGGCACTCATGAAAAGCTGGAGGAGGTACAGGTCATTTCTCCTGCACTCCTGGATGAAGTCCGTCGCAGCGGTGAACACTTTGAAAGCATTTACCGGAACTGGAGGTGGGTCTATTCGGTTACCGTTCCTTTAAGCGGGGACAGGGAAGCCGCGCTCCTCCAGTGCTACTATCCCCGCACCAAGGAGGACCGGATCATAATGCCGCGGGGGCTGATTATGGCTTTGGCATTGCTCGCCCTGTTCACCGCGGTCATCTCCCGCTTCCTGACGCGGCCCATCCGCGAGCTGACCAGGGCGGCGAAAGAGGTGTCCCGGGGGCGTTTTGGCGTTACGGTCAAGGTGCGGTCCCGGGATGAAATCAGCCAGCTGCGCAAAACCTTCAACGAGATGTCGCAGCGGCTGGCCGCTTTTCACCAGTCCCGCAAAGATCTTTTTGCCGACATATCCCACGAAATACGCTCGCCCCTGGCGCGCATCCAATCCGACGCCGAGATACTCATCGACCGCGAGATGCCGAAGGAGGAACGCGAGGGTCACCTGAAGGCAATATGTGAGGAAGTGGAGGGCATTAACCGGCTGGTGGAAGATCTCTCCGTCATGTCCCAGATTGAAAACAACCAGTTCATGCTCGAAACCTCTCCCTCGTCGCTGCAAAAGCTTCTCACCCGGGAAGCGGCAAAATTCATCCTCCAGTTCCAGGAAAAATCCGTCACCCTCCGCCGGATCATGCCTGAAGATATCCCCCCGGTCATGATGGATGACAAGCGGATCGGGCAGGTCATCTCCAACCTGCTCACCAACGCATTGCGCTATACGCCGTCAGGGGGCACCATTGAAATGGGCATGAGGAGAGAGGGGACAATGGCAGCGGTGTGGGTCAGGGACACGGGGCCCGGCATTCCGCCGGAGGCCCTGCCCCGCATCTTTGACCGCTTCTACCGGGTGGACCGGTCACGGTCGCGCACGTCGGGGGGAACGGGGCTCGGACTTGCCATCGCCAAGCACTTTGTAGAGGCTCACGGCGGGGCCATCCGCGCGGAAAGCGAGATGGGAAAAGGCACCTGCATACAATTCACCCTCCCGCTGAACGGTCAGACAGCAAGGGTATAGTTTCTGAGCGCCTTGAGCGGATTCTGCGGTCGAACTGCAGAATGACCTTTCTATAGCATTCCTAATTTTCATGATTCGTGTTGCCCCACGGGGCATGGGGGTTAACACGATAATAATATCTTAATTGTAGGGGCAACCGGCCGGTTGCCTCTAAATGTGGAGGGACGCGCTCCGTCGCGTCCGCTTATTGTTTACGGTTATGACAGAGCATGGCCCTCCGTAAGCATGTGCCTTTCTTATTGCTATTTGTACCTCATTATATTATATTAAATACCACAATACATTTCCGGGACAGAGTGCATGATCATAGCCATTAATCCCCAGAATCCACAGCTGCGGCTCATCAGGAAGGTCGTCGAGGTGCTGCGGGAGGGAGGGGTCATTGCCTACCCCACCGATACCATCTACGGCCTCGGGTGTGACCTCTACCGCAAGGACGGACAGCAGAAAATACGCCAGCTCAAGAAGCACCTCAAGAGCAAGCGCTTGAGCATCATCTGTGCCGACCTCAAGGATATCAGCAAATATGCCTTTGTTCCCAACTACGCATACCGGATCATGCGGCACCTGGTCCCCGGGGCGTACACCTTCATTCTCCAGGCCACCAAGCTGGTGCCGAAAATCATGCTCACCAACCAGAAATCGATCGGCATCAGGGTTCCCGATAATGCCATATCACAGGCGCTGCTCACGGAGCTGGGTCATCCCATAATCACCACCAGCGTTACCAAGCCCGATGAAAGCCTCTACAATCACCCTGAGGAAATTGACCAGATGTACGGCAAGGCCCTGGACATGGTCATCGACGGAGGTTCCATTGTGGCGGAACACTCCAGCATTGTTGATCTGACCGGGGACGAACCGGTTGTGGTACGGAAGGGAAAGGGTGACCTGAGTTTCATCAGTGAAGAAAAATAGATATATGCCCTTTTCACGGAACACAACGGGCATCTCCCCTGCCGCCTGACGGCTTTCATTCGCTCGTCCTTCATGCACACTTCGCAGGCCCTCATACTCATCTTGCTGCTTTTGCTTGCCGCCTTTTGCAGCGGTCTGCTCTTTCGCCGACTGCAGCAGTCAACCATCATTGCCTACCTGCTGAGCGGCGTCATCATCGGCCCCCACGGCCTTAGGATTATCAGCGATCCCGGGCAGATAAATATGCTGGGGGAAATCGGCGTCATCCTGCTCCTGTTCATCCTGGGGCTGGGCTTCCCTCCCAAGCGGATTTTTACCATGGGCTACCGGGCGCTCCTGGGCGGGACTCTGCAAATCACCCTTACCGCGCTGGGTACGATCGCGCTTACCGTTCTCCTGGGATGGAGCCTGGTCATCGGTGTGTTCGTCGGCAGCCTGGCGGCTTTAAGCAGCACCGCCATTGTCATCAAGGTTCTCAACGACCAGGCGGTGATCGACTCCATCCACGGAAGGCTCATGGTATGGTATCTGATTATCCAGGACCTCGCGGCAGTGCTCATGATCGCGGTTATTCCCACCCTGGCCGCCGACGCCGGCGCCAACATCCTCACCCCCGTCCTGGTTTCCCTCTCCAAGGGAATCGCTTTTTTAGCCATCTTCCTGCTGCTCAACCGGACATATATACCGCGCCTTCAATACTGGGTTGCCTCGGTCGGCGGCAAGGAGCTGTTCCTCATCGGCACCATCATCTTTTGCCTGGGCACGGCCCTCATAACCGAGCTCATCGGTTTATCCTTTGCGCTGGGCGCCTTCCTGGCCGGGCTTGTGGTCAGCGATTCGGAATTCAACTACCAGGTCCGCGCGGGGATGGTGCCCTTCAGGGACATTTTCCTGTGCATCTTCTTCGTGGCCCTGGGCATGCTTCTGGATCCCGGCTACTTTATAGCCAACCCGGGGTGGGTGCTGGCGGTCACCCTGGGAATCATGGTGCTGAAGTTTTTTTATACCTTCGCGGCAACCTGCATTGCGCGCTACCCTCTTAAAACCGCGCTCTACACGGGTATCGGACTGGCGCAAATGGGCGAGTTCACATTCGTAATCCTCCAGATGGAGTTCCAGTACCGTCTTGTCAGCGAAGATATTTTTTACCTTATCACCACCGCCTCCCTGCTGACCATGGCCCTTACCCCTTTCATGATAAGAATGTCCCCGCATGCCGTTGAATGGCTCAGCCGGCGCGCGGCCGGGCTCCATATGCCGGGTAAAGATGCGGGCGAAGACCTCCTGCTGCCCGAAGCATCGCTCAGGAACCATGTGGTCATCTGCGGTTACGGTCCCATCGGCATCACCATCGGAAGGGTTTTGAAGGCCAAGGGGATACCGTTCGTGGCGCTGGAATTGAATGCCCAGACGGTAGTAAAAATGCGGGGATTGGGGATAAACTGCATTTACGGTGATGCAACCTCCCCCGAGGTGCTCAAGAGGGTCAACATCGGGCGGGCAAAGCTGGCGGCAATCACGGTGCCCGATCCCCTGAGCGCCGAAGCCACAGTCAAGACCGTCAGGGATCTTAACCCCGAATGCTTCATCCTTGTGCGCACCCGCTTCAGCCGGGAGCTCGATGAATTATATGATCACGGCGCTGACGCCGTTGTGCAGGAGGAGTATGAGGCGGGGTTGTCGATGCTGGCACGAACGCTCACGGTGCTCAAGGTGCCGGCTCATGACATTACCCAGGAGGTTGAAACAATACGTGTTGAGCGCGATGAGTTGACCAAAACCCGCGTCCTGGCGCCGGAGGCCCTCTCCAAGAAGCTCGCCCCTCAAAGGATTATCCTGCGGCTCAAGGCCAGGGCCAAGGAGGAAGCCATCCGCGAGCTGGTTCAGGCCGCCCTTACCCCCTACCGCTCAGGAGAACAGGAGACAATAATGAAGGCGGTGCTGGAACGGGAGCAGATAGAATCAACCGGCATCGGCGACGGCATTGCCATTCCTCATGCCCGCACCGACGCGGTCGAAGACATCTGCATCTGTCTCGGCACTTCCTTGAAGGGCATTGATTATAACGCCATCGACGGGAAGCCGGTGCACATTATGCTGCTGCTGGTTGCCAGTGAATCAGCCCATGACGCTTACGTGAGCACCCTGAGCAGCATCGCCTCGATTTTCAACGACGGCTCATTCCGCCAGAACATCATCAGGTGTTCGGATCCTTTACAGGTCATTACACTCGTCAAGGAGCGGGAAAAAGCGCTGCAGAACAAGGAGGCGTTCAGGAAGAAAGACTAGGGAACAGGGGTAAAGGGACAGGGGTTCAGGGTGCAGGGTGCAGAGAAAACAAGGTAATGAGTATAACAAATAAAAAAGAGGATTGCGACGAGAAGGTGTAGGGGCAACCCCCGGTGGTTGCCCTTTGTATCGGGCAGGCACAGGGGCCTGCCCCTACCAGATCAATGGTCACATCACCATGTGGTATCCACCATCAAGCAATGCATTCGCAATTTTGTCATTCATCTTGGCAGGTCAGAGACCGGGGTACTGGAGTGGTGGAGTAATGGATGTAGGAGCGGCTTTAGCCGCGAACTATAGGAGGAGTATCCAGTACTCCAGTACTCCATCAGTATCTGCATCTTGCATCCCTCCTTACTTAAACAAACTCATTCTCCTGGCCAACAGTATCGCCGACTTGAGGTCATGATGAGGAACTGCATCCGGCCTTTTGGTCTTTACCAGCCGTACCGCTTCCTCGAAGCCAAACCCGACCTCGCACAGGTAGCACACCACAATTGAGGGCGACCTTCCGATACCCGCGTTACAGTGAACCAGCACCCGGTGATCCACGATCGTCTCTTTAATCCATGCCACGGCCCCGGGAATATACGCGGGATCAATGGGCTGAAAATCGACCAGGGGTATTTTAAGATACGGGATGCCTTTACGGAAGGTATCATGCTCTTCCGAACAATTAAGCAATGCTGTTATCCTGTCGGGAATATTTCTGGCGTCATTAATGTCGCCGACCGCCAGCCGCTCCAAAATGTAATCCATCATTCACATCCTTCCATCGGTGGCGACCGATGATGACTCTGCTCCTTTTTTAGTATGAAAAGCGGTGATTGTAAAGACTTAATTGCCGGCGCTTAAAATCAGTCAATTCGGTTTTACCTTAATCTTTTGCCGGAAATACCATGCGCATGCAATGTATGATGCGAAAATGGAGTCTGTTGAGTAGGGACGACCGGCCGGTCGCCCCTACAGGTAATATTATGGATTATCCCATGCCTGCCGGAAATTTGTATTGAAAAAAAAGCATGCTTCTTATATATTCGGACGCCGATGCTTTAAAGGCGGCTTTCCGTAATCAAAACATACCGGCCCGTCACGCATGTCCATTGAATCGCTTGAAGAGAGATACCAAAACCTGCATCAGGGACTTGAAGTCAGCGGCAAACAGCTGTCTCGCTGTGCCCTGCGGGCATCAGCCATCCAGAATCAAATGCGCCGCATTCTGAGCGAGGTTGCCCCCGAACACTGCGGTGCCTGCGAACACAAGTGCTGCGAGGGGTTCCCCCTGGAAGGCTGGTTTTCCTTTGAGGACTATGTGCTCTTCAGGATGAAATACGACAAGCCCGCCATACCCCGTAATCGCATCAGGAGAGACACGGCATGCTCGTTTCTGACCCCTGAAGGCTGCGCTCTTCCCGCGGACATGAGACCGTTTACCTGCGTGAAAGTAAACTGTGAACCGCTCAACGATGTCCTGAGGCAGAGAGGAAAGGAGCACAACTTCAATCTGCTCAGGAAAGCGCTCGATGCAATTCTCTTTGAGGCATCTCAGCGCATTAATGACAACGGCCGGGCCCAGGTCATCGCCGAGATGCCGCACGATGCGCATGCTTCACCGCCCATTAACCCGTGCGGCATTTAAAATATAATTGCCGGTCGGAGCGGCCTCCGGCCGCGACAACACACACAGGAGACGCGTATGCAAAAACTGGCAATAAAAGCACTGCTACTCTCAACCATGTTCACATTTTGTCTCACCACCTGCTCATCCGCTGCAGACAAGGGGGCAAAAAAGGAGGCTCAGATGAAACCCGGTCTTTACGCCATTTTCCACACCACCATGGGAACCATTACCTGCAGCCTGCTTGAAAAGGAGGCCCCCAAAACCGTTGAAAATTTTGTGGGCCTCGCGGAAGGCACCAGGGAATGGACCGACCCCAAGACAAATACAAAGCAGAAGAAGCGGTTTTATGACGGCCTCATCTTTCACCGCGTCATCCCCAATTTTATGATCCAGGGCGGAGATCCCGAGGGCACGGGACGGGGTGGCCCGGGTTACCAGTTTGCAGACGAATTCAATGCGGGCCTGAAATTTGACAAGCCGGGAAAGCTGGCCATGGCCAATGCCGGCCCCAACACCAACGGAAGCCAGTTCTTCATAACCACCGTTCCCACGCCATGGCTGGATAACAAACACACCATCTTCGGCCAGGTCGTCGAGGGACAGGAGGCAATTGAAGCGATTGAGGCGGTTAAAAAAGATGGCCGTGACAAACCGCTGACTCCCGTCGTCATCGAGAAGCTGGAGATAAAGCGGGTACAGTAGCGCCCGCTCTTCCGCGCTCGGTCAAGGGTATGCCTCCTTTTTTTTCAAGAGCCCCTTTGAGCCTTTGACAGCCTGGGGAAAACTGCTTTTTCAATAACCTGCCAGGTATATACTGCAATGGATGCGTTAGGCAGGGTTCATGCCATTGAACTCGGCAATGTCAAGGCCTTCATCATCGAGGGTGAAAAGAACATCCTGGTTGATACCGGCGTGAAGCCGGTACCTCAAGATATACTCTCCTTTTTTGAAAGGGGAGGGATTAAACTGGGAGATGCCCGGCAGGTGGAATACCTCAGGCGGGGATCCTATCACCACATCATGAAGTATATTGGTGAGAAGGGCTTGAAGATTGACGCCATCATCTGCACGCACTACCATGCCGATCACACGGGGTGCTTAAAACAGCTTAAAGAAACGCTCAAAGTGCCGGCAGCCATGCATGAGCTCGATATCCCCGTGATTGAAGGGCTGGTTGAGCCTCCCCCTTCAACCGTGCTGCCTCCCAAGCTGGCCGCGCACTTTGCCATTACCCCCTGCATGATCGACATGCCTCTGCGCCACGATCAGCTGTTTACCCCTGAGCTCAGAATCATTCACCTGGAGGGGCACACCGCCGGCAACATCTGCCTTCTCTTCAGGGACGAGGTGCTGCTGGCAGGCGACAGCATCATGGGCAAAAATCTGCTCAATCCTGCCATGGGCCCTGACGAAATCAATCCTCCCCTGTCCAATGCCAGCCTGGATCAGGAAAAGGCGATCTCCAATTTAAAAAAGCTGTTTGACTACACGTTTAGCGTAATCCTTCCCAGCCACGGCGAGCCGATCAAGGAAAACGCCCGTCAAAAACTTGAAAAGTTGATCGCAAAGGCAGCCTAGCAACTGAATGCTCGGCTGCAAAAGAGCGCGCTACCGCATACGCTGTAATGACGAAGAATGAGCGTAACGAAGCAGATGGGTGTTTTTCAACAGCCTGCTAATAACTGCACCATGTTCCTGCAGTGTGTGACGAACAGGCATGGTTGAATTGTCCGCGGCCGAAATCAGCCTTAATCAGCACTGCATCCGTACCGTCAACATCTCCGTCGCAGGAGAAATCCCCGTTGCAGGGATAACCGCTCCGGCAGGGAGTGTTAAGCTGACTACGGCCGAAATCCGCCTTGAATACTGCCACATCAGTACCATCGCAGTCCTCATCACCGTCAAAATTTCCCTCGCAATCGCAGGTATCTCCGATGCCGTTTCCCCCGGGCGGAAGCGTATCAGCCTGGGTGTGGTTGGGATCAGCGGGACAATTATCGCAGACATCCCCCACGCTGTCCGTATCCGCGTCTTCCTGGGCGGCGTTCGCCACAGCCGAACAATTATCACAGGTGTCGCCCTTGCTGTCATCATCGGTATCGGCATAGGTGAAACTCAAGCTATGCCCTCCATCCTCATAGGTACCCGGCACGGTTCTATGTTTCATGGTCAGTGTTACCGTTAAACCGGTCACCTCCGCCAGGATGTAACTGTACTGTTTCTCATGAAAGACGAGCTGAGGTGTCCAGGCACCATTGTAACCGCTGTAAAGGCCGTTCCAGTCATACATCGGTGCACCGCCTGCACCCGTGATGATCTGGTGAAGATCATTATCCGGATTTCCGTCGTCGTCATCAATTCGTGCATGATTATAGAAATGGTCATGGCCGGTGAAGTAGATTCTGCCGCATCCGTCCCCTATGCTTTGCCAGAACAGGTTTCGTTCATCCGGGTAATCATCAAGGCAATCCGCATGGTATACCGAGAACGCCGGAACATGTCCGAAGACAAACACATGGGGTTGCAGGTTGGAAGCAAGCTCGGTATCAAGCCATGTTTGATTGACACGATTCAGGTGTGAGCCGTACTGATCAAGGGCTATGAACAGGCTGTTTTCATGGATAAATGAATAGGTAACATTTTCTTCACCGGCCGGTCCATTGCCCGGTAACGCATAGTTTCCGGTAAAAACAGCATCCCATGCTGTCTTGCTGCCCGTATCATGATTCCCCCGGCAGGGATAAACCCCGATGTTCAAATCATAGAGCGGCTGCATGATGTTTCGCCAGGTGGTGAGCTGGGACTGAAGGATAGCCGGATCTGTCGACCCGTTTACCAGGTCACCGGTGACCACTATAAAATCGGCGGCATCATCAATGACCGCCTGGGCCATTTCAGCCAGTATGACGGCATTCACGCCATTGTCGCTGCCCCGGGTGTCGCCCGTTACCGCAAAGCGGAAGGCCTCGGATGACGGGGCTGACAGCACAATAGCACCGGCTAACACTCCCCATATCATTAATTTGCGCATCCGGATTTTCTTCACAAACTGCCCTTCGAAGGTTGTTTCAAAATTAATGTCTTCCCCGTGAACGTCTGATCAAAGGTCTAACCCGAACCTTTATATGTGTTTACATTATTGTACCACAAAGAATCCTCACATGTCATTGGGCTGGTTAAATGTAACCATATTATTTTTATTCCGAAGAAAAATGGTTGTATACAACCATCCCTTGAGAAAACGAGTGCCGGCTGTTTCCAAAGATACCTGGCACTGTTATATATTAATAAATAAGCGTTTTTTGGGTGGCGCCGTGTGCAGCACCGTGAAGGTCTATTGTGGCACCCCGTTTGCTATAACGTTTAACAGGGGCATTCCACACTGTAAGGCAAGATGGTTGATGGAGATATCTGTTCGATACGGTCATTAGATAAGGAAGAGGAATCATTAACCGGCAGGCAAGAAACGGAGGTAAGAAAAACCATGCCAACAATAGTAAAAGATCTCACCCTGTACTCTGTGTTTGACGTGTCGCGACTGCTTAATGTGACCACTGTTTCTGTCAGGAATTATATTAAGCAGGGTCATCTCAACGGACAGAAATTGATGGGAAGGTGGTTCGTAACCGAAGATGACCTCAACACCTTTTTTGAACGGCTCATGTAGCAGGGATCATATGATGACCTCATGGCTTATCTAAAAATCTCCTGACGGGATCAAAACCCCTTTTCATCGCGCTGTTCATTTACTCGCGATTGGGGCAGCCCAATTTACGCCGCTCGGCACACAGATCAGCAGCGGTTTTGCCCGGAAGGCCTGCAGCTTCTGGAGAATTACCGGGCGTTCAGCCCTGAGCGCAGGCATGCGATCCTTCGCGCAGCGCGTCCCGAGCTCACGTGAAGGGCCCGGAATAAAAATCAGCTTCATGGGTTATGGCTTACGGGGAATGGTTATAAAAAAGGCCGTGCCCTTCCCCGGCTCGCTTTCAAGATGAATGGTACCATGGTAACGAGTAACAATGCCCTTTACTATGGAAAGGCCCAGTCCCGTTCCCTCTGACAGGCACTTTTTTGCCCGCGGTGTCCTGAAAAATTCCTCAAAAATTTTTTCCCTGTATTCAGGCTCAATGCCTATCCCCGTATCCTTTACACTGATTGTAAACCGCCGGTCATCGCAATCCGCCCCGACCTCAACCCTGCCTCCCGGCGGTGTATAGCGGATTGCGTTGTCAAGCAGGTTTGAAAAAAGCCGCTGAAAATCTCCGGGAATTTCCTCGAAGGGGATGGGGTGTTGCGGCAGCAATGACACCAGGGCAACACCTTTTTGCGCGGAGACCGCTTCAAAAAGCTTTATGGCTTCCGAGGCCGCAGCATCAATAAAAATGGCAACCAGCTTCTGGCCCTCGGCGGAGGTATGGCCTTCCGCCAGATTGAGAAGATCACGAATCAGCATGAGCAGGTGCTCCTGCTTGTTGATGCACCGCGCCAGAATATCCTGCTGCTTTAAGGGTATACTGCCTGCATACCCCTCCTGCATTGCGGAGAGCAGGCTCTGCACTGCAGATACCGGTGATTTCAAATCGTGGCCGATTTGGTACGCAAAGGAAACGATTTTCCTGTTGCTCTCCTCCAGTGCCTTCCATGCCTGTACGTTGTCAACGATCACTGCAGCGCCATTGGCTAATGTTTTAAGAAAGGAAAGCTCATCGCGGGTAAAATGCTGCCTGGTCCGGGCGTACAGGCGCAGGTTCCCTTTTATCGTTCCCTTGCTTACCAGCGGAAGAGAAATTATGGAGCGGATGCCTTCCTGACGGGCTTCCTTCGGATAGCGCAGCCTCCGGTCCTGTTCCACGTCGTTCACCACTATCACATCATCAGGGCTTCTGGGTATGAGATCGTCATCCATGCGTACGGGCCCCTTGGCAAGGTACGCATCGGACAGCCCGCAGGTGGCAACGGTGATGAGATCTTCCCTGCCTTCTTCCACCAGGCGCAGCACGGCACCATGCACGCCCATGATGCGCACGCTGTCTTTCACCAGATGATCAAGCACCTCATGTAAATCATAGCTGGTAACCATCCTGGTGGTCGTTTCATACAGTGTTTCCATACGGGTGAGGGCCTTCTGCAGATTCCGGCTGAGACTGCGCACCACATTTTCCCTTTGCCTGAAGCGGGCCATGATGCTGGTGGCAAGGAAGGTAGACGCATAGAGCACGAGAGAGAAGAGGACAAAAGCGATAAGCAACGGGACGAACTCCAGCTCCGGCATGCCTTTCCCAAACCAGGGGTTGCTCACCGGGAAAAGCCTGACCACATTCTCCAGCAGAAAAAGAACGCCCAGGCCCGCGAGCGAAAAAGTGGTATACCAGTAGCACTGCGCCGCGGGGAAAATCATAGAGTTGATAATAATGTGCAGAATCACGAAGAAGATGATGGGGCTGAAGATACCACCGGTAAAATGAATGAACAGAAACAGGACCACCCAGTCGGAGAGCACCTGGAGACGGATACAAAACAGTTCATACTGCGCGGCTAAAGGTTTTCGCAGCTTGAAAATCAAAAAGAAGGCTGAGTTGTAGAGGAGCAGAACGAGGCATAAACCATAAAGCGCAGGCTCGGGGGATACGGTCCGGGGCAACAGCGAATAGCTGAGCGTGAGCACCAGAAACCCGCAAATCGCAATCCAGCGCAGCCTGACCAGCCATCGCGCGATGACCGCAATTTCTTCCATCTGCTGTTTGCCGGGCTCATATTTTTTTTCGCTGTCCAGCCCCTGCGGCAGCCGATTGTAGTCCCCCGCGGCTTGCAGTTCGCCGGGCAGAAAATATTTTCCCAGAGAGGATACAATGCCCATGCTTTAGCTGGTCTCCCTCAGCCCTGTTGATGTACGAGGCGCAGTTCTTCGTGCGGCACTGCGATCAGTGCGGAGATACGCCCACGGGACAGATCGGAAAGCGGCAACCGGGGGCGGCGGTACAATGCCCCCTCTCATAACGCCTATGCCACAGCGAGCAGCCGCTTCACCGTTTCAATAAGCATTGCGGGCCGGACCGGTTTCTCCAGAAAGGCCTCCACCGGCAGATACGCCCCGTCGGTTTCCGGGCTGAACTTCATATGTGTTTCCTTGCCGATGGCTGTGAGCATGAGAATGGGTGTTTTTGCATAAGCCGCGTACTCGGAGCCGGCGGCCGTGCTTTTCAGGGTGTAGCTGACCTGAAAACCTTCGGTGAGCTTGTCCATCATCACATCAAGAACGATAAGGTCAGGGTTTATCTCCTTTACCCGGCTCAAGCCTTCGGTGCCGTTGGAGGCACTGTGCACCTCGAAATTCTGTGCTTCAAGCACTATTCTTATTGCCTCTACAATGTCAGGATCGTCATCAATAACCAGTATTTTTTTCATGGCCTTCCCTCGCTTACCCGATAGGTTCACCTGTGATGTGAAGTCCGCTTCCCCAGAAAACCACTCTGCACTTTTCATGATATTGGCCGGCGGTCTCACAGCGCCACCGCACCGGCTTCTATTTGGGTGATGGCGAAAATCGGGCCATCCCGGCAGACGGAGTTCTTGTTGATCCGGCAGTGACCGCACGCGCCCAAACCGCACTTCATGCGGTGCTCAAGCGAAAGCCAGATGTTCTGTTCCGGCACCTCTTTTCCCCTGGCCTCAAGCAGTGCGTATTTATACATGATCGGCGGGCCGACCATGAGCACTGCGGTTCTGCGAGGATCAATGCTCACCTTTTTAAACAGGGTGGTGATGACACCGACGTTTCCCTTCCAGCCCGCATCCCCCCGCTCAACCGTCTCCAGCAATTCCACGTCCGTGCGCGAAGACCATTGCGCAAGATCATCAGTAAACAAGCGCTCCTGGGGCAGGCGGGCGCCGAAGAGAATGATAATGCGCCCGAAGGCATCACGGTGTTGCAGGCTGTATTGTATGAGTGAGCGAAGCGGCGCCAGCCCGACGCCACCGGCCACCAGCAGGAGGTCCATACCCATAAGGGTTTTGATCGGGAACCCGTTCCCGAAGGGCCCCCCGATGCCGACCGCATTCCCCGCCGCAAGGCGGTGCATCGCCCCGGCACGATCATCCGCGGCGCTTACAACCAGTTCAAGTGAGTTGTCCTCTGCGGGAGGCGAGGCAATGGAAACCGGACCTTCACCGATGCCCGACAGGGATACCACAACAAACTGACCCGGCGCATGGCCCAGGCTTCTCCCGCTATCCAGCGTAAGGGTAAAGAGCCGGTCAGTGTCCGTAAGCGGAGCCACCTTCTTCACGGTTGCCTTTTCAGGCAGACATGCAGCGCCCCTTTTTTCCACCGCTGACATCAGCGCATCTCCTTCCGCACCGGTGCATACATACCGAAACCGGATGAGCGGCTGCCGGGCAGTGTGCGCTAGAACCACCGCACCGGATACATCCCGGCCAGGTATATTTTTCAGCCCGTAGCGTCGCTCTTGATTATTGCAGCCGGCATAGCTCACAAACTCTTTTCATCGCGCTGTTCATTTACTCGCGATTGGGGCAGCCCAATTTACGCCGCTCGGCATACAGCTCATCAGCGGTTTGTGCCTGGAAGGCCTGCAGCTTCTGGAGAATTGCCGGGCGCTCAGCCATGAGTACCGGCATAATGGCAGCCATCTCTTCCTGCATATGTTTCCCGGCCGTGAAGGGATCAAGCGTGGCCGGAAGCGCCCTTTTGAAAAGGCTGAAGAGATAATCGGCTTCACTGTCATCGAGGCTATCCATAAAATTGCCGCCGGCAAGGGAATGCCGGTCAATGATCTCTTTTTTCCACCAGTTGAGATAGCCTCGCACTCCCTCTTCGTTTCTCCGGCCTTCGAGCAGGGCCAGCACCACCGCGTTGGCCGCCTTCCACCCGCATATGATGCCGCCGTTAATGCTGATTTGGGGAGAAAATGCCGCGTCACCCGCCAGCAGGACATTGTCCCTGAAAGGTTCCGCGATGGGCGAGTAGAGGTTACCCACGCAGGCAGCCATCCGTATTGTTTTCATCTTCCTGAACCACGGCGCAAAGGCCGGCCTCTGCATGATGCGTTCAAAGCCTGCCTTGAGATCGGTCTTATGGCTGAAATCGTCAACCGCAATCCAGTATTCTCCCTCACGGTGGGTGCAGCACATTCCCAGCAGCGCGGGTCCTTCTCTCCCTCCCATGATGTGAAGGAGAGCGTCAGGAACCGGAGGTTCAGCGTCCGTCACATATGAGAACATGCAGCGCAGGGTCCCCCGGAATTGCCTCTCTTTATTGAACCCCAGGCGCTGCGCCATCTTCGAATTCAAACCGTCAGCGGCTATCACGAAGGTGGATTCGTAGCTATTCCTGCCGTCACCCACCACCACCGTTTCTCCTTTCTTCTCAAACTCATGAATGTACGACCCGGTTATGACCGTTACCCTGTATTTCTCCACATCCTCCAGCAGACCCCGCAGGAGCTCCCCTTTATCAACGGCAATGCCCCTGCGCGCACGGTCGCCCTGCTTCCGGCCTTCCCGGCAGTCACCCATGATGATTGATTCGCCGCCCGGCGAGTAGGTCTGCATGCCATAGATATTTCTGTAAGGACCTCTATACCTGACACTGATGCCGTTGACCGGGAAATTCAACAGCCCGTCGCGTGCATTGAAATTGATGAAGTCGCCCCAGCTATACTCATTCACATTGATGACTTCCCCGCAGGCCCGCTTCACCTCCGGTATCGCCTGCTTTTTATCAATCAGCGCGACCCTCAAACCGTTTTCACCGGCCACCTTTGCCGCCATGAGACCGGTCGGACCGGCACCGATGACGATAAGATCGAACACATTGTTCATATCCGCTTCCTTTTCCGAAAAAATTATGGCTTGCCGCCCTGTCCTGCCATACCGGCTGCGAACACACAAAAACCGTTTACTGCTGTTTCTGCTGACGCAGCGCTTTTAATACCCGCTCCGGGGTGATGGGCATTTCGTTGACGGGACAGCCGATGGCATTGCTCACCGCGTTGGCAATTGCCTGCGTCGTGCACTGGATGGGTCCCTGCCCCACCTCCTTCGCGCCAAACGGCCCGTACGGGTCGTTGTCCTCCACAATGATCCGCTCCACCTCAGGCAGCTCGAAAGGCCGGGCAGCCTGTAATCGATCGGCGAGGGATTGAGAATGCTCCCCTCTTCCAGGATGCATTCTTCAAAAAGCGCCTGTCCCATGCCGCTGAAAACCTGCCCGTCCATCTGCCCTTCCACCGCCAGGGGGTTTATGGCGCGGCCCACATCGTGGGCGGCAGTCATGTTGAGCAGCTTGACCGAACCGGTCTCGGGATCCACCTCCACCTCGGCTATCTGCGCTCCGAAGGAATAGGCCAGCGCTGAGTTTCCCTTAAAGGTCTCCGGATCCACTTCCTCGGCGGGCGGGTTGTAAAAACCCCTCCCCATGATGTAGCGGCCCTCCCCGGAGTGAAGGGTCTCGTACACCGCAGTTTCAAACGAGACGGCCTTTTCCGGTGCTCCCTTGGGATAGACGGTCCGCTCCCTGAAGAGCAGGGATGCAGGCTTGACACCAAGCTTGGCGGCGGCGGTTTGCGCGATCTGTTTTTTTGCATCGAGGCAGGCGGCAATGACCGCGTTCCCGGTGGTAAAGGTGCCTCGCTGGGATATGGCCCCCATGTCAAAGGGCGCAACATCGGTATCCCCCGCTATCACCCTGATGTCCTCCGGCATAATGCCCAGCACCTCGGCCGCGATCATGGCCATCGCCGTATGCGATCCCTG
Organism: uncultured delta proteobacterium; assembly: GCA_963793865.1. Lineage (GTDB taxonomy): Bacteria > Desulfobacterota > WTBG01 > WTBG01 > WTBG01 > CAZWCD01. Next base: position 83,018 of record CAWCBP010000001.1, on the reverse strand, counting down.
GCCCATGTCCGGCAGCCCGGTAAAGAGCGAGGCCTTTCCGTCCTCCTCAACTTTTATAAAGGCGGAGGAGGTGTCATGATCGAGCATGCCCTTGCCTCCGGCCCGTATCATTCCGCAGCCGATACCGATCCCGCGGTAGGGAGGGAGCTTTCCATATTTCTTCTTCCATCCCGCCTTGCGGGAGGCTTTGAGGATGGATTCCTTCAGACCGCAGCTGGCATAGTGGATCCCGCTGGGCGTGGTGTACCCCTTGTCCACCGCATTTTTAAGCCTCAGTTCTACCGGGTCAATGTTGAGATCCCGGGCAATGCGGTCAAGCTGGGACCCGAAGGCGAATCGCAGCGCCACCATACCGGTGCCGTGGTGGAAAAAGTAGGGGGTGTTGTTGGTGTACACCAGGCGCCCCCTGAACCTGCTTGCCTCAAGCTTGTAGAGCATCTGCAGGGCAAAGCCGATGAAGCGAAGCACGATAAACTGCGACCCGGCATAGGCCCCGCAGTCAAGCATCAGCTCGGCTTCAATCGCCTTGAGGGTGCCGTCTTTCTTCACCCCGGTGGTGAGGCGGAAATTATAGGTGCCCCCGCCGTGGAAGACAATGAACTCCTCTTCCGCAGTACAGCGTATCCTGACCGGCTTCCCCGCCTTCTTCGAAAGCAGCGCCGCGATGTAATGATGGGGCTTATCCGCGCCCCTGCCGCAGAAGGCACCTCCGGTGTTGAGATTCATGAGCCGTATGCTGCTCTGAGGCAGGTTGAACCGGAAGGCCATGTTCATCTGGATGTGAATCGAGGCCTGAATGGGCGTCCAGACGGTGAGCCGGTCCGGCAGTGAAAAGTCGGCCAGCACGGTGTGGTGTTCGGAAAAAGAGCTGTGGGCAGGATGAATGGTATACTCATCAACCCGGGTATGATCGGATTCGTCAAATGCCTTCAGGGCGTCACCGAAATTCATGCTGATATCATCGGCGTAATTGCTGTCCATATGGGCATGCAGCACCGGAGCCCCTGCAGCCGCGGCCTCACTGACCGTCAAAATCGGGGGGAGCGGCTCATATTCCACCCTTATCAACTCAGCCGCCTCGAACGCGGTGTCTTCATCGACTGCGGCAACCGCGGCGATCTCATCACCACGATAGTTCACCCGCTCCGAGCAGAACACCCCCTGGTCCGCACCGAGCATCATACCGCCGGCATCCAGGTGGGTTATGACCGCCTTGACACCGGGCAGCTTCTCGGCACGGGACGTATCAATGTTGAGTATGTTCCCCCGCGCGATGGGACTGCGCACGATTTTGCCGTGGAGCATGCCCGGCAGCACAACATCGTCGGTGAACTGTGACCGGCCCGTCGCCTTTAAAACCCCGTCCAGCCTCGGCTGCCGTTTGCCTATGACACTGTAGCGCCCGTCTTTCTTGGCCATTGTCGAATTTCCTTTCTCTGCGAGATACTATGTTCCCACCCCGGTAGGAGCACCTTCAGCTGCGATTTCTTTCGCGGCCCGAGGCCGCTCCTACCCATTTACTGCATACGCATTTTTATAGTACTGTTCTCTGGCAGAATCAAGCAAAATGGGTCATCGAGAGAATAGCTCCTTTTAGATTTTCTTTGCCCTTCAGGACTGGGCATGGTATAGGCTTATCATTTCGCGGCCGGAGGCCGCTCCTGCAGGATAGCGTCATTCTGTTACATATCATAGCAGCGGTAGGAGCACCTTCAGGTGCGATTCGCGACCAAAGGTCGCTCCTACCGGCAAAAACCTATACGAACAACTTCGCGGAGCAGGAGAGAGCACATGGACAGCAAAGAGATGGAAGCGGTGGAGAAGGAATATGACGAGATGCTTGAAAAGAATTTCGTTCAAAAGCTCAAGATAAACAAAAAGCTACTGTCTCCGGACGAATTGAAGAAGGCCATCATCACCTTCCTGGAGGAGAACGTCATCTGCACCCTTGCAACCTGCTCCAATGACATACCCCGGTCGACGCCGGTGCGTTACCGGAGCCGGGGGCTCACCCTGTATATTCTTGCCGAGGGCGGCATGAAGATAAAAAACATCAGGGAAAATCCCAGGGTGTCGGTCAGCCTTTATGGCGCGTACTCGGGCTTCCAGTCGGTGAAGGGACTGCAGCTCTGGGGAACCGCTTCCATCATTAATCCCGACGCGGGAGACAGCTATCGTGAAGCTGAGGGCATTGTTGATCTGGCCGGACGGGAGGATTTAAAAAATCTGGGCATAGAAAAAATCCAGCACAACATGAAGGCCATAAAGATCGTGGTCGAACGGGCGCGATACCTGAATATCGCCGAAGGGATTTTCAACCAGATATTACAGGTCACCCCTTAATGTGTTATGGTTGTCATCCTGCGACTTGATCGCAGGATCCAATAAAAAATTTTTTCTTCGTGTGCTTCGTGCTTCTCTCTTCGTGATCTTCGTGGTTTCATCTAAAATGGAGCGGTGCCTATGCCGGAACAATTTCTTGATGTGCGCATCCTGGACAATTTCTACCAGACCTCCAGCTTCTTTCCCATGCCGGTGGTGCTCATGAGCACTTTCGCCGAGTCGGGGAAGACCAACCTCGGCCCCTACTCCCTCTGCTTTCCCCATATTGTCACCAAGCAGGGCGATCACGCCATGATGCTTATTTGCCGGGCAACCAGCAACACTGCCCGCAATATCGTCAGGACCAAAGTCTGCGCCATCAATTTCATACCTGACAAAAAGAAGTACCTGAAGAACTGCGTCATGCTCGGCTTCCCCGGTGAGACCAGCGAAGAAAAAATGAAGCACAGCATCTTCACCCTGCTTCCGTCAGGCAGCTACGGCGCTCCGCCGGCGCGCGCCGGGCAGGCGTCGTACCCGGAGATCGTGGAGGAAGCGATCCAGGTCTTTCTCTGTACCTGGGACGAAAGCTACCCGCTGCAGCACAACGAGTTTGAGACCTACTACTTTCTGCTGCGCATTGACCGGATCATCATGAAAAAGAAATGGAGGGACCGTCTGTTCAGGGGCAAGGGACTGCCCACCCTCCCCATCGACTATGGCTACCGGGACAATGTACGCTTCTGGTTTGCCAAACACAGGCGTCCCTTCGCGGTGCCCATCCCCGAAGGCAAGGGAAATCCCATCGAGGCGGTGCGGTATGCCTGCGACCGCTTTGATCCCGACATCAGATGGGAGCAGGAAGCCTGCGCGAAGATTGTCAAGGTCCCTCGCATATTCTTAAACCGGGTCATCGCAGGGGTGGTCGCGGAAGCAAAGAAAGAGGGTGTCACCGTTATCACGGCGGCATTCATGGACAAGGTGCAGGACAAGCGCTCCGGGGAGAAGTGAGATGCCCCGCCTTCACTGGATGCCGAATCCCTTCATTTTGCTCAGCAGAGCGGGATGGCTGATCTCCAGCAGCCGGGCGGCGTGGGTGCGGTTCCCCCGGGTTTTACCGAGGGCCTTTCGAATCAGCTGTTCCTCCATAATCCGGGACATCTTCTTCAGGGAATATTCCCTGCCCGGTTCTTCAGGATTGCTGCCGCCCGCGGCAATCTGAATCTCGGGGGGCAGGACCTCCTTTTCAATCCGCCCCTTCTCGGACAGAATCACGCACCGCTCCAGGGCGTTTTCCAGCTCCCGCACATTTCCCGGCCAGTCATATTCCAGCAGCATCCCCAGCGCTGCCGGTGACACGCCCTCGACCTTGAGGCGGTGCTTTGTGTTGTAGCGGCTGATGAAGTGGTTGACCAGCAGCTCGATGTCTTCCCGCCGCTCCCGCAGGGGCGGCAGATCGATGCGTATGACATTGAGCCGGTAAAACAGGTCTTCCCGGAAAGCTCCCTTTCTCACCTCCTGCACCAGGTCACGGGAAGTTGCCGCCAGTATCCTGGCGTCGATCCTGATCTGCCTGGCATCCCCGATTCTCCTCACCTCGCCTTCCTGGAGCACCCGCAGCAGCTTCACCTGCAGCGCCAGCGGAAGCTCGCCGATTTCGTCAAGCAGCATGGTCCCGCCGTGCGCCTCTTCAAAGAGGCCCTTCTTATGGCGGCAGGCGTCGGTAAAGGCGCCCTTGCTGTAGCCGAACAGTTCGCTCTCCAGCAGGTTTTCAGGAATGGCCCCGCAATTGACGGCAATGAAGGGCTTGCTGTTCCGCCTGCTGCTGTAATGAATGGCCTTGGCGATCATTTCCTTTCCGGTACCGCTCTCCCCGGTAATCAGCACCGAGGTGTCGTAATCGGCAATCTTGCGGATGGTTTGGAAGATGGCCAGCATTTTTCCGCTTTTGGTCACAATCTGTTCAAGGCCGAATGTCCGGTTTACCTCCTTCCTGAGGAGGGTGTTCTCCTCCCTGAGCCGCTCCCGCTCCTCGGCCTTCCTGAGGGTAAGGATGATCTCATCCGCCTTGAACGGCTTGGCGATGTAGTCGTAGGCGCCGCGCTTCACCGCCTCGATGGCAATGTCGACCGTTCCGTACGCCGACATCATGATGATGGTCATGGATCTCCCGGCTTCTCCGAGGGCCTCGAGGAAAGCCAGGCCGTCCATCTCGGGCATGCGCAGGTCGCAGAGCACGATATCAAAGCGCGCGGCTTCGAGCTTCTCAAGACCCTCGCGCCCGTTGGCCGCGGTGGCTATGTCGTAGCCTTCCCTGCTCAGGATGGTCCTGAGCATGTGCAGCATATTGGCTTCATCATCTATAATAAGTATTTTCTGTACAGGCATATTTTTTCTCAAAATTACATTCGAAATCCTAATATCGAAACTGTAACCACGAAGCACACGAAGAAAAAACAAGAGATCACGAAGTCGAACCGGTAGGGGCAACCCCCTGTGGTTGCCCTGTGATAGCGGGCAGGCACAGGGGCCTGCCCCTACCAGTAAGCAGTTATTCTGCGGCTGGATCGCAGAATCCAGGTATTCAGGTTGTCTGCACCGCCGGCAGCGACACAGTAAAGGTGCTCCCCGCACCGGGCAGAGCTTTTCACCGCCAGGGTGCCGGCAAATGCTTCAATGATCCTGATGCAGACCGATAATCCCAGGCCGTTTCCCTTGCCCGGGCTCTTGGTGGTGAAAAAAGGATCAAAAATGTTTTTAAGCGACTCCGCATCGATGCCGGTTCCGGTGTCGCTCACGCTAATTCTCACCTCCGGACGCGGTGCAGCGCTGCCGGGGACCGCGGCTGGGCCGTTTGACCGCCCGGTGGCGATGGTCAACGTGCCTCCCCCCTCCATCGCGTCCATGGCATTGATGAAGAGGTTAATCATGACCTGCTTCAGCTGTGATTCGTCGGCCATGACCGGGGGAAGGGTCCTGTCGAGCTGTTTTTCAACCGCTATGCTGCGGATCCCCTTCTGATGGGAAATGAGCGCAATGGCCTCTTCAACAACCGTATTAACCGCAACCGGGTGCAGGCTCACCGGGGCGGGACGGGCAAAGGAAAGCAGCTCACGTATGATGCGGTCTATGCGCAGCACTTCGCTCTCGACCCGGGCAAGGGCGTCGGCATTTTCATCGGCATGGATCATCGATCGCCGAAGAATCTCCAGGTAGCCGAGTATGATGCCGATGGGATTGCCGATCTCATGGGCAACGCCCGCGGCGAGCCTGCCCACCGAGGAGAGCTTTTCCGAGCGGATGAGTTCCTCCTGCGCCCGGCGAAGCTCCCGGTTGGACTCCTTGAGCGATTGTATGTAGTGGTCAACCGCCTGCTTGTACTCCCTCAGTTTTTCGGACATGCCGGAAAGCGAGGCCGCCAGCGTGCCGATTTGATTGCGCCCCGTCGGCTGCAATCCCTGGGGCAGGTACTCCCCGGTGAGCGCCTCAGTGGCCTCAACCAGGTTTTCCAGCGGTTTCACCACGTACCTTCCCAGCAGCAGGCTGCCGATGATCACGAAGGCAACGGCCGTGGTGACGCTGAACAGGATTACCAGGTTTTGAAACAGGGCCATGCTCTTTTCCATGTCTGCAAGCGGAAGGCTTATTTTCATCACCCCGACGGGACTGCCCGCCAGGTAGAGAGGGGCGGCCATGAAAAGATACTCCCTGCCCCGCAGGGATCCCGCCCGCGTCACAGTTTCCCCGGATCGCAGGGCGGCCGCGAGGTCTTCATCACCGCTTCTGCCGCCGATTCCAGCGCCCCCGCTGTCCGCAAGCACGGTGAGCTCAGTGTCGGCAAGCACCAGGCCCGCCAGTCCGGTGCTGCGGGTGTATCGGTCTATAAGATCGATCACAAGCGCCCGGTCCGCGTTCCGCGTTTCCAAGTGAGGCGTGAGGAGGTGCTGGAGGGAGGCGAGCATAATCTCGCCGGTGCGCACCTTCTGTTCGAAAACGGTTTTCCTGGCGATGGTCAGAACCACGAAGCTGATGAGCAGCATGGTGACAAACATCACCAGGGCGATGTTCACCAGTATGGTGGTGCGAAGCCCCAATCCCTGTTTCACCGGTGCCCCCTAACCGACATGTTCCTGGACCAGCAGATGCAGGTTAAGATACCAGGAGATCATCTCCTGCCCGCAGAAGAGGTAGCATACCGCGCCCAGCGAGAGAAACGGGCCGAACGGAATGGCATAGCGGCCGTCTTTCTTCTTGATGATCATCACCGCGATGCCCAGCAGGGCGCCGGAGAAGGATGCCGCCATGATGATAAAGAGGATTGATTTCCATCCCAGGAACGCCCCCATCATGGCCAGCAGTTTCACATCCCCCAGGCCCATCCCCTCCTGTCTGGTCACCGCGTAATAAAGGCAGCGGATGAGGAACAGGCTGCCGCCGCCAAGCGCCGCGCCGATGAGGGAACTCCGGAGGCCGGGCCCGTCCAGGACCAGGGATAGAAGCACCCCGCAGGCGATGCCGGGCAGCGAAATGACATCGGGTATGATCTGATGTTTAAGGTCAATGAAGGTCACCACGATCAGCGCCGCGCAGAAGAGAAACCACACCGCGGCGTTGTAACCCGCACCCCACTTGAGCACGCATGCCGCGGCCAGGAGACCGCTTAAGAGCTCTACCAGCGGGTACTGGACTGAAAGCGGAGATCCGCAGTGCCGGCACTTCCCCTTAAGGACCAGGAAGCTGATGAGCGGGATGTTGTCGTAGAAGGCGATGGGCTTCTTGCAGGCGCGGCAGTGGGAGGCGGGCACCACGATGGACTGCCCCTCGGGAATCCGGTACACGCACACGTTAAGAAAACTTCCCACCACCGTTCCGAAAATGAAGGCAAGGATCAGAAGCATCATTGGCGTTTTGCAGGGAGCCGGTCAAAATTGTTATAGAGCCAGTGGAGCGTCGCACCGGCGCCGAAGAGGGTGCCGCAAAAAAGGCCGAATCGCAGGCAGTCGCTGAAGACCTCCCGGGAAAACAGGGCGGGAGGATGCGCGTAACCCTCATAGCCCATGAGGATGAAACAGCACAGGGTGCTGACGGACAGCGTGCAGAGTGAAAAGCAGGCGAAGAATTTAATAAAACACCGGGAGGCAAACACCGCCATCTTGAACAATGCGGATTTGCTGCTGCCGCCTTCCTCTGTCTTTCCGAAAAAGGCAGCAAGCCGCGTGACCAGCTGCTGCACGCCTCCGGGAGCCGGGACCGGCACTGGGGTTGACTGCACCGGCGACGGCGCATGGCATTGCTGATTAAGCAGAACCGCGTGACTGCTGCTGAGAAGCCCGGCCTGCGGGGACAGGGCCTCGGAAGGATTGGCAACGATGTTGCCGGCGGAACCGCCGCCAAACCATTCCGCAAGGACCGGGGCGGATTCCTTCAGGTACGCCTCATTAACGGCGCTCTTGAGCGGTGATTCCACCAGCAGCTTGTGCAGAGCCAGACCGTTCGGCAAACTGGCGGGAAGCGGGAGAAAATGCAGCAGCAGGTTATCCTTGAGCATGGCGTGGGTTTCCCGGGTAAGGTAAATCTCACCGGGTCCCGCTTGTTCGCAGGCCTGGTCCGCCTCCTCGCCTCCGACAATATCGACCTCACTAACCAGAATGCGGCCGGTATGAATGCCCATGTGGAATGGCTGCCCCTCCAGCCTGAACAGGCGGAGAATTTGAATGGCCGTATCCACGGCCGTTTCCGCATACTCAAAGACGGCCTGCAGCTTCCAGAGGGAAGGCATGGTTGTCCGAAAGGCCCTTTCGCGCGCCACCTTTTCAATGGAGCGGAAAAAGTCCGGCACATCCTCCCGATCCCTGTCGGAAGCGGCATCAGCGGGTTTCCCGTCGTCGCTGCCGATCATGGCAAGCGACAGGATGGTCATCTCCTTTTCTTCAACCTGTTCCTTTTCATGCCACCTCACGGCATATCCGGCAATGCTGAGATTGCCGTAAAAGCGGTTGTCCCGCTTGAGAGGGAAAAAAATGAACCGGGCATGACCCGCCAGCGCGTCGCGCACGGATTCGGAAACAACAATCTGCTCTGATTCCCCCATGGAAACAAGCTTGGAGGCCATATTCACCACGTCGCCGAACACGTCGTTCTCTTCGATGATGCCCTGCCCGAAATTGATGCCGATGCGGATGCGTATGGGATCGTCAGCGGACTGGCGGGCGTTATACTCGAAAAGCTCCCGCTGCATGGCGATGGCGGCGGCAACCGCGCTGCGGGGGTCATAAAAAGTTGCCATGATGGAATCCCCCACCGTCTTTACCACCGTCCCCTGGTGCCCCTCGATCAGCGGGAAGAGCATATCATAGTGACGCTGCATCATCAGCCTGCCCGCGATATCGCCATGGATCTTGAAGAAAATGGAAGACCCCCTGATATCGGTAAAGAGAACGGCAACCTCTCTGGTCATCCGTTTTTGCAGCTTCCGGTCGGCTGCCGCAGCCGGCTCGACCGGCCTGTCAGCCTCGGATGATACGGGCGGCAGTGTCTGTCCGCCTTCCCGGTATGCTGCTGCGTTCTGATGACGGTATGAATTCATAGGTGATTAAACGCTCGTCTCAGGAAATAGCGCTGTCGGGGCGCATCCTGCCCCTTACCCCGGGCAAATCTATAAATAACTAAATACGTGGGGGCACTTTACCGATAAACAGCATTCTCTATAGGTATCGTCATTTTTTCGCTAAAACTCAAAAAAAATAACTTTTTATTTTTCCCATGACTTTTCCGGTCCATTTTGCTATTTTACATCTTCAAAATCAACATATTTACGCACAGGACCATAAGAGAGGCTTCACACATGATGGAAGAATTCCGCCGGATCAAAAGGCTTCCCCCGTATGTTTTCAGCATTGTTGACGCCCTGAAGATCGAGGCCAGAAGGAGGGGTGACGATATCATCGACCTGGGCATGGGCAATCCCGACATTCCCACCCCGCAGCACATCGTCGACAAGCTGGTGGAGGCGGTGGCAAATCCCCGCAATCACCGCTACTCCGCCTCCAAGGGCATCTATAAACTGCGCCTGGCCATCACCAACTGGTACCGCAGAAGGTACGGCGTTGACCTGGATCCCGACACCGAGGCCATCGCCACCATCGGCGCAAAAGAGGGCCTTTCACACCTGGCCATCGCCACCATCAGCTCCGGTGATCTGGTGCTGGTGCCCACCCCCGCGTATCCCATTCACCCCTACTCGGTCATCATCGCCGGCGGCGATCTGCACACCGTCCCCCTGCGCGAAGAAGGAGACTTTTTTCAGGATTTGATCACCACGGTCAAGCAGACCTGGCCCCGGCCGAAGATGCTCATCCTTTCCTTCCCTCACAACCCCACCACCAAGGTGGTGGACCTGGACTTTTTCAGCAAGGTGGTCGACTTCGCCCGTCGATAACAAGATCATGGTGGTCCACGACCTGGCGTACGCGGACCTTGTCTTTGACGGATACCAGGCGCCCAGTTTCCTGCAGGTCAAAGGGGCAAAAGAGGTGGGGGTGGAGTTTTTCTCACTCTCCAAGAGCTACAGCATGCCGGGATGGCGGGTCGGCTTCTGCTCGGGCAATGCGCACATGATCAGTGCGCTGACCAGGCTGAAAAGCTATTTTGACTACGGCATTTTCCAGCCCGTGCAGATTGCCAGCATTATTGCGTTGAACGAAATGGATGAAAGCGTCAGGGATATCAATGCCATTTATAAAAGCAGGCGGGATACGCTGGTTGATGGTTTAAGGCGGGCCGGCTGGTCCATGGAAAAACCCAGGGCAACCATGTTCGTCTGGGCCAAAATACCCGAACCGTTTGTCGGAATGGGGTCCCTGGAATTCTCCAAGCTGCTGCTCAAGGAGGCAAAGGTGGCAGTTTCCCCCGGGATCGGGTTCGGCGATACCGGTGAGGGATATGTGCGGTTTGCCCTGGTGGAAAACGAACACCGGATCAACCAGGCAGTACGGGGAATACGAAAGATCTTCGATTAAATCCATACCTCAGCATGTTCGGGGCAACACCATGAAAAAAATCACCGTAGGGATGATTGGTTTTGGAACGGTCGGCACCGGGGTTTTGAAGCTGCTCCGCGGCAACGCCGCCGTGATACGGGAGCGGCTGGGTGCCACTATTATGGTGAAGAAGATTGCCGACCTGGACATCCGCCGCAATCGCGGCATCAGGGTGTCGCCGGCGATGCTGACCACCGACACGAAGGCAGTCACCGACGACCCCTCCATTGATCTGGTGGTTGAGCTGATTGGCGGCATTGAACCGGCCAGGACCATATTGCTCCGGGCAATTGCCAACGGTAAACAGGTCGTCACCGCCAACAAGGCGCTGCTGGCAGCACACGGCATGGAGCTTCTGAAAGCGGCTCACGGCAAGGGGGCAGACATCGGTTTTGAAGGGAGCGTGGCAGGGGGCATACCCATCATCAGGGCCATTAAGGAAGGGCTGGTGGCAAACCGGTTCAGCCGCATTTTGGGCATTTTAAACGGCACCGCCAACTACATCCTCACCAAGATGACCAATCAAGGCGGAAACTTTCAGGATATTCTCCGGGAGGCACAGGAGTGCGGTTATGCGGAACGGAATCCCGGCCTTGATATTGAAGGCACGGACACCGCTCACAAACTTGCCATTCTCATCAGCATGGCGTACGGAACAGTGGTGACCTTTGAACGGATTTACACCGAGGGCATTTCCCATATTGAGCCGCTTGACATCGAGTTCACCAGGGAGCTGGGCTATAATATCAAGCTGCTGGCCATCGCGCGGGGGATAAACGGACAGATCGAGGCGCGTGTTCATCCCACCCTCATCCCCGATGACCACCTGCTTTCACGGGTCGACGGGACCTACAACGCGGTTTTCATCGATGGAGACGCGGTGGGACCGAACATGTATTACGGCAAGGGCGCGGGCATGATGCCTACCGCCAGCGCGGTGGTAAGCGATATCATCGATCTCGCGCGGAACATGCTCAGTGGCGCGGGACAGCGGGTGCCTCCCTTCTCATATCAGCAGGAGTTTATGAAGAAGATCATCATCAAAAACATCCGTGAAGTGGTGACCCGCTATTACCTCCGGTTTTCCGTGCTTGACCGGCCGGGCGTCCTCTCCAAGATATCGGGGATCCTGGGAAGGCACGGCATCAGCATCCACTCGGTAATTCAAAAAGGAAGGCAGACCAGGGGCACGGTCTCCATCTTTTTGTTAACCCACCAGGCCCGTGAGGCGGCGGTCAGAAAGGCGCTGGACGAAATCAACCGCCTCTCCGAGGCACGGGCGAAGAACCAGACTGATCAGGATAGAAGACGATCTGTAATACAAGTGGGTCTTGATTCCTTCCGTAGGGGCGACCGGCCGGTCGCCCCTACACATGATAAAAAACCGTATCCCTGCGAAGGCGGGGATCCAATAATACGCCGCACGCTATGAAATACATCATCCTCCTGGGAGACGGCATGGCGGATTACCCGCTCGAAGAGCTGGGCGGCAAAACCCCGCTCCAGGCCGCCCACACTGAATCGATGGACAGCCATCGCCTCAAGGGGCACGCTGGGTATGGTGCAAACCATTCCCGAAGGATTGTCCCCGGGAAGTGATATTGCCAACCTGAGCATCCTCGGCTACGATCCCCGCCGCTATCTCACCGGGCGCGCGGTCTATGAAGCGGCAAGTGCCGGGGTGAAACTCACCTCCCGTGATGTGGCCTTCCGGTGCAACCTGGTGACCCTGGGGCAGCGGGACAATGCTACCATCATGGAAGACTACAGCGCGGGACATATTACTACTGAAGAAGGGAAACGGATCATCAGCGAACTTGACCGGCGCCTTGGCAATGATCAGATCCGCTTTTATCCGGGCGTGAGCTACCGGCACCTTATGGTATGGAAAGCCGGCGTTGATGCGGTTGAGACAACCCCTCCCCATGATATCAGCGGGAAAGACATCATCCTCTATCTGCCCCGGGGAAAAGGATCAGATACACTTAATACAATCATGGCGGAGGCAAAGGCCATCCTTCAGGATAGCCCGGTCAACCGTGAGCGGACAGCGGCATCGAAGCCCCCGGCAAACGCCATATGGCTCTGGGGTCAGGGCAGGCCCATTACCATGCCCTCATTTGAGGAAAAGTATGGCCTTACGGGATCTGTTATTTCCGCCGTGGATTTAATCAAGGGCATCGGCATCACCCTGGGTCTGATCCCGGTCGAGGTGCCGGGCGCCACCGGATATCTCGATACCAACTACCAGGGCAAGGCAGATCGTGCCCTTAAAGAGCTCGAGGGAAAGGACTTTGTCTTTGTCCACGTGGAAGCACCTGACGAAGCGTCACACAACGGCAGCGTTGCCAATAAGATCAAGGCCATTGAGGATTTCGACCGCAAGGTGGTAAGAACCGTGCTCGAAGGATTGAAGCGCTTTCCGGAGTACCGGGTGATGGTGCTTCCTGATCATCGCACGCCCATCGTCAGAAAAACCCACACCGCGGAGCCGGTACCCTTTGCCTTCCTCAGCTCCAAAGACGCAGCAAAGCCTCCGCGCAAAGAGGCCTCGTTCAACGAGCTATCGGCGCAGGAAAGCGGCTTCTTTGTGGAACAGGGATGCAACCTAATGGATCTGTTCATCAAAGGGGCCGATGGGAGATGACCATGAAGAAAACCGTTACCGAATACCGCGTCATTTATGCGGAAATTGATGCCATGGGGGTGGTCTATTACGCCAATTACCTGGGCTGGTTTGAGCGGGGGCGGACGGAATTTTTCAGGGAGATCGGCATCCCGTACACTGACGTGGAGAAGCACGGGATCATCACACCTGTTTCGGAAGTCTACTGCAAGTACCATAAGCCCGCGCGATACGATGACTTGGTGGAGATAGAAACATCGGTTTCCTCTTTTAAAAAGGTCACCATCGTGTTCGATTACAAGGTCTACCGGAAATCAGACCGCACGCTTCTGGTCAGCGGCTACACCCGGCATGGATTCATTGACCTCGAGGGCAAAATTGTAAAGATCCCTGCTTTCATCCACGATAAGATCGCCTCACTCATCGAGGAAGGGGCGTCAGAGAATGAGGAGCGGTGAGCTTGACACCCCTAAAATTTAGCTTGACAAATCGGCCCGCATCCAATATTAGTTAAGGCACATGACGCGGGGTGGAGCAGCCTGGAAGCTCGTCGGGCTCATAACCCGGAGGTCGCAGGTTCGAATCCTGCCCCCGCTACCAAGGAATTACAGGCACTTAGAAAATTTTCTGAGTGCCTTTTTTCTTGAATGGCAGTGATTGTTACCATCCTGTAACCAAAAATGAGTTCTCTGCTGTGTCCGTCACTCGAGGTAAACCGACACCTTAATCTGCCAATTAGGGGTTGACTTATCAAACGGCAGATGGTAATAATTATTAGTTTGGAATCCAACCATTAACATCATACTGCGTCCGCGTATCCTAAAACATTTGAGATCGCCTCTGCAGAAAGCATGCAGAAATTTTGCATAAGACAATGTTGTATCTGTCAACCCGGTCTTGCTGTAGGAACCACCCGTGGTCGCGAAAAATCAATCGCAGCTGAAGCTGCTCCTACCGCAGTGGGAATCAAAAAGAGCAAAGGAGTGAAACCATGAGATTTAAGGACAAGCATATTATCGTAACCGGAGCGGGCGGCGGCATCGGCCGGAGCATCGCGCATCGTTTTGCCGCGGAAGGCGGCCGGGTGGTCATTGCGGACCTCAACCAGGTCAATGGTGAGCGGGTTGCAGATGAAATAGCGCAAGCAGGGCGGAACCGCACGCTATGTCAAGGTTGACGTGGCGAAGGAACAGGACATCGACCGCCTCATCCAGCAGGCGACCGAGGCATTCGGCCCGGTGCACGTGGCGGTATCAAATGCCGGGATCGCCGAATCCGCTTCCTCGGCACTCGATATCTCCCCGGAGGAATGGGACAAGGTATATGCAATCAACTCGCGGGGATCTTTTCTCTTTTCCCGCGCCTGCGCGCGCAACATGATGGAAAACGACGTGAAAGGCGCGATTGTGACCCTTTCAACACTGATGGCGCGCAGCGGGAAAGGGATGTCCGGCGCCTACGCCTCATCCAAGGCAAGCGTGGTCATGTTTACCAAAACCCTGGCTAAATGCCTCGCGCCGATGGGCATCCGGGTAAATTGCGTTTCCCCCGGGGTGATTGCGACCGACATTTACAGGAATGTTGAAAAGGAAATGATGATGGAGCCGGGCACGTTTGTGGACTGGCTGGTAGACGAATCGGTTAAAAGCGGACAGCTGCTGCTCCCGCGCAAGGGCGAACCGGAGGAAATTGCCGCGGCGGTGGCTTTTCTGGCATCGGAAGACGCGTCCTACATTACCGCGCAGAACCTAAGCGTTGATGGGGGGATGGACTGGTGTTGGTAAGAGAGAAGGTTTCCGTACCGCTTTACATGTTTTTCAGTCTTTTTAATTGCTGTACCAGGGATAATATCTTATACTTTCGCTCATAACCTTTGGAGGACGCTTATCATGGCCCAGGAAAATAAAATGACCGAGTTTATTGTTTATAAAGACCGCTGCATCGGATGCGGCATCTGTGTCGATGCCTGCCCCATGAAAATTCTGGCAATTGAAAATGACCTCTGTGTCATGACCGACGCTTCCAAGTGCCTGGAGTGCGGAACCTGCATTCGCGAGTGCCCGCAGGATGCCATCACCATTCCGGGCGTGACGCTGTCTCCCAAGGAAAAAGATGCCGCGGCGGGAAAGGGACAGGCGACAGCCCAGGCAGTACCACGCGAAGGAGGGCCCAAGAAGTTCACCCCCATATTGCAGCATCTAACCGACATACTGCTGAAGGAGATCAAGCCGGTTCAGGTATTTGAGCATGACGGCGTCGACGTTACCAGCCTCCACGACTTTGAGCTTGAAGGGGAAAAGTGTTACTACCGCGTCTACAAGGCTGACAAGCTCGAAAAGATCGGCATATCCCGGATGAATTTCTACGGCTCGATGGTTGCTGATGTTCTGTCCATAACTCCCGGCCAGGCGTATGACATACCTTACTACATCATGGATTGGGACGAATCGGACGACCACATATTTTTTATCTGCGATTTAATGCCGGCCGACGATTTGGCAAGAAATCCGGAGCAGCTGCAGAAGTACTTTTTTGAGCCACTCGATGATTTCTATCAAACCTACTCGGTTATTCCCGGCATGAGACCGAGCGTTTTCCACTGGGTGCGGGCAATTCATTCCCCTTACATCATAACCGGCACCATCGACAAGCATGCGCCCCAGGACGTGAGCCAGATCTACCAGTGTGCGCTTGACTATTTTAACGTGTGGCTCAATCTATACAAAAACGCGCAGCCGCGGGATATAAACTCGGCTTCCATGAAGCTGATTCATGACAGACGGAAGCAGATCCGGGCCCTGTACCGGGAAAACGACCCCGGGGTGGGGTCTCTCAATAAATTTTTAGGAGACAAATTGGCAGACGCCTCCCTCTCCATCATCGAACCGTAAGGATGAGGGAGGCCTCCAGGTAAGGAAACCACGGAAGGTCACACCGCGGTGCATCTCACAGGTAAACCTGCAGCCCTTTTGCTTTCAAATATTCCTTAACCTGCCGGATGCTTAAAATGCGATAGTGGAAAACCGAGGCGGCGAGTAAAATGCATGCGCCGCCTTCCACCGCGCCCTTATAGAAATGTTCCAGCGTGCCCGCCCCGCCTGAAGCAATCACCGGCACACTGACCGCATCCGCAATGGCCCTGGTAAACTGCAAATCATAGCCATCCTTTGTTCCATCCGCATCCATGCTGGTGGGAAGTATTGCACCGGCTCCCAGGTCCTGACACTCTTTTGCCCACAGCACCGTGTCCTTGCCCACCGGCTTGGTGCCGCCGGAAACCACCAGCTCAAAACCTGAAGGCATGGTTGTGTTCCTTCTGCCGTCTATGGCAATGGTAATCCTCTCCGTTCCGAATTGCTTTACCGCCTCTTTGACCAGCGCGGGGCTTTTTGCCGCGGCGCTGTTCATTGAAACCTTGGTCGCCCCGGCTCGAAGCACCAGCTCAATGTCCTCCAGACTGGAGATGCCCCCGCCAACCGTCAGGGGGATATTGATCACTGCGGAAACATTTTTAACCCACTCCAGCCTGGTCTTCCGGTTTTCCAAGGTGGCGGCAATGTCCAGCATGGCCAGTTCATCCGCACCCTCTTTTTGATAGAACGCGGCATTTTCAACCGGGTCACCGGCATCCTTGAGCCCGACGAAATTGACGCCTTTCACCACCCTCCCCTCTTTCATATCCAGACAGGGCATAATTTTAATGGTAACCATGTTTGTACTCCTTTTCCTTCAGGGTTCTCCAGGCTATTTGAAATGAGGAATTATTAAAACAAATAGTGCGGGCAAATGCAAATCATTTCAGTAATCACGGCAGGTGCTGTATGTGCCGGAACATGAAAAACGCCGCGCCGGCAAGGCACAGACCCGCCCAGAGAAAATCCAGCGAGATGCGCTCTTTCATGTAGGCAACGCAGAACAGGGCGAACACGCACATGGTAATAATCTCCTGCAATACCTTCAGCTGCGGCAGCGAAAATAACTGGCTCCCGATCCGGTTGGCGGGCACCATCAGGCAGTACTCAAAAAAGGCCACGCACCAGCTCAAGAGAATAACCATCACCAGCGGCTTTGCCCTGAAGTCCTTGAGATGCCCGTACCAGGCGTAGGTCATGAAAAAGTTGGAAGCCACCAGCATGATGATGGGTACAATCTGACTCGACCGCATATGGTTAAACCCTCCCTTGTCATCCCATAACTGTTTATCCAGGCAACGAATGCCGTTACCTCCGCTTTCTTAAACCTGCTTTTGAAATAATCATCGACACAGATATCCCGGTTCTTGAAAAGAATATCCATGCATGCAGCTCGCTGCAGAACACTCAACCTATTGGATACCAGGGATTTGCGGCACACGTCTCCCCCTGCGGGTTCTTCTGTTACCGGGTTATGGGGGAGAAAGGAACTGAGGTCGGGCAGGAATAATTGCGGTGATGCCGAATTCCTTGGCTGACAGTGCCGATAGCCGTGCTTACATTATTTGTCCTTCTCCAGCATGGCAGCAGCCTGCTCCATCAGTTCGGGTATGGGGAGCTTGAAAGGGCAGCGGGCGGCACATTCCCCGCACTTTACGCAGCTGCTTGCGGGGGAGCTTATTTTTCGACCGATTATGTTATTGTAAGCGGCGCGCTTTTTTTCCAATGGCAGCAGCTTCGATTTCAAAAAGTCCATTACCCCCAGGATAAGAATACCCTGCGTGCAGGGCAGGCAGTATCCGCAGCGGTGACAGTATTCCTTGCCGATGCTCTCCCCCGCCCTTTTCAGCACTTCATATTCCTGGGATGATAACGGCTGAAGCTCATGGCCTATCCTGGTATTCTGCCTTACCTCCTGCACATTGCGCATGCCCGGAATGGCGCTGGTCACATCATGCGCCAGGATCCAGCGAAGCGAGTATTCGGCCACGCTCCCCAGTTGCCCGCCTCCCACCGGTTTCATCACCATCGTCCCCATATCCTTCTGCCGGGCCAGAGGGAGCACCTCCCTGGCGTACTCGTCCTCGATGATATTGAAAGGAAACATGATCGCGTCGAACCTTTCCGAATTGATGATCTGCAGCATGCTTCTCGGATTGTGGGCCGCGCCCAGGATGTAATCAATGACACCCTCCTCCTTAGCCTCTTCCAGAGCCCTTAATCCGCCATCCTTTGAAAGGATTACCTCCATTTTCTGCGGCGTATCCAGAAAAGCGAGCTGGAATATATCGATGACCTCCCGTGCCGTCCCCTTGACGATTCGTTTCAGGGCAAGCTGCACATCCTGCCTGACCTCATCATAGGTCTGGCGCATGCTCTTAACACCCAGGTAGCAATCGTTTCTCCTCTCCCGCAAAACCTGGCCTATCTTGCTGCCGCCGTCCAGATATACCTTTTCCGGAATAAACTGGTTGCCGGCCTCATCCAGGTCAAAATAATTCATCCCTTCATCGAGCGCCGTATGGATGGATTGGATGGCCCGGTCGGGTGTTTCAAAAAAAAGGGGAAGCCCCCCGTAGGCGATAATCGAAATATTCAGATTCGTTTTTCCCAGCCTTCGGTAATTCATACACCCTCTCTTTTCGACACCAGGTTCCTGTTATCACATTCCCAATGCCTCTTTATTACCACTTTCTTCACTCAAGACAAAGCTCAATTTTGCGACCGTCGACATCACCTCCCGAGTCACGGTAGCTGCGTTTATGGAGCAATCGCTCGGCGGCGTGCAACGCCCCCAATCCTTCGCTGACAATCCGGGTGTGGTGTGGGGTAAGCTCTGTCGGTTCCAGTCGGAAATTACTTGATATGTCAAAGGCAGAAGGCTTCTTCTCCGAAACCACCAGGAAGTCGCTCCCCTCAAGCACTCTATTTATTCGCACTATGAAAATCCGACACTAATAATGGTACCGTTCATGGCATGAAATGGAAAGACAGGGTAAGAAGAAAATGTGCGGTTTTTAACCCGGTGACAGCCTCACTACATAATCATTGCTCAGGAGAGATATTCCTTCATGATCATGGCTATGCATCCCATAACCAGTCCCTGCAGGGTGCTTTGCTCTCTTTTAATCACATTTGACCAGTCATAGTAGGGCAGCGGGATATGCCGGAGATACTTCATCAACCCCCGCCATTTCGGCACCCATCGCGGAACTCTCGCGGAAATAAGCCTCAGCCTCGGAAGGGAAAAATTCTCTTAAACAATCCTCCTCCCAGAGCACGATGCACTGGTACTGGATAAAAAAGAGGATGATTATGACCGGTATAAGCCAGACAAGCTCACTCATCACCGCGAATCCTGACAGTATGAGCAAGTTACCCCAATAGAGGGGATTCCGCACAACCGCATAAGGGCCGGCCGTAACCAGCATTCTCGCCTTCCGCTTCCTGGTGCGGGAAAATTTCCCGATATAGCGAAGAGACCAGAGCCGAAGCCCCTCCCCGCACGCCAGCAACACCAACCCGCACGACCATGTCAGGATGGTATTTTCCCACTCCCAGTGAAAGCAAAACAGCATAACCAGAATGACGGGAATGGGCGTGTAGCTGCGAACTTTAAAAAGCGCCCTGCCCCACCCTACGGCAATTTTCTTGATAGCAGTTTTCATAATTTGTTTTCCTCCTGCATGTTACCATGCAATGGATTGCCACTCTTTACCCGCAATCACCGGCAATTTTCCATTGAAAGATTCGTTGTTCCCGGACGTCCGTAAAAAAAAGAGGTTACCCATTCTGGATAACCTCATTACTACTACAGCAGGATTAATTGAATATTAAAGTTGCATTAAATTTATTTCATTTTCTAAAACGGCCAAAGAGCATGCTGGTTAGACAAACAATGGTTTGCCGAAGGCGCAAGAAGCAGGCGGTTTTGAGCCATCATGGAACCTCAAAACGCTCAATGCATTTATGCCTTATGGGAAACTACTTGATACGAGGTTTCTTAATTTTCCACTTCCGTTTATCCAGCGTCCAAAAGATGATAAGCCAGGTTCCCAATCCGATAATAACCATGGCCAGTGAAAAAAACGAGTATGCTAATTTCCAGTCGATACCTTTCATCATCATGGTATACTCAGACATGCCCCCAATGCTGGCGATGAGATTGAGCGGAAGAAAAATGATGTTGATAAGGGTGAGGTTTTTCAGGAGCACATTCATGTTGTTATTGATAAGTGTTCCCCGGGCATCCATAAGGCCTGACAAAACGGTGCTGTATATCTGCGCCTGCCGGGCACACTGCTGATTGTCAAGTATAATATCGTCAAGGGACTCGATGCGTTGCTTTGACAGTCCGAGTTTCTCGAGAGACCCGCGCAGCTTTGTGAGCACGGTACCATTGGCCTCAATATCGTTAAGGTAATAGATGAGGCTCTCACTGAGGGCGAACATTTGGAGCAGGTAGCGATTCTCCATGGAAGAACTGATCTTGGACTCCAGCTCGATAGTGAGCTGTTTGATCATCTTGAGATGAGTCAGATAGTGGTGAACGGTATAATGGAGGAACCTAAAAGCACGTCAACTGATGAACCGGCCCCCAGAAACTCTTTTGCTGCAAAGGGAATGGCCTTCTCATTCATAATTGCGGTAAGCCTGTCCTGGTACAGAAAAAGTCCGACGGATGAAACATCAAGCCGCAATTGCTCATCGAATGATGCGCTCTTTGGCCTCTTCCAGATCAGAGAAACGCGGTCAGAAGTAAACTCAACGCGCGATATCTCTTCCGGATCGAGGGCGGACTCCAGGTCATAGGGATCCAGAGCCAATGCCTGAATGATTTGCTGTTTTTCCCTGTCGTTCGGGGCGGCATACACAAGAATGCTGGCCGACTCCTCACTCGTCTCAACTATTGCTCCATTCTTGAGCTCAAAACCGATTTTCACGTATCTCACCTCCACCAGTACTTGTATGGCAATAATGCGTCCCTAGTCGATAGTATCTCCAACAGAAACAGACCGATGCTATGAATTAAAACCATAGCACACTCTGATTTTATTATAAACCCATATTATGCAATAGTTTTTATACTGCTCCCATTCGCCTGTTTCCGGTATTTTATTTAAATAAGCAGTTATAAATGTTATGATGGACCAGTGGTTATGTATGCGGCACAAACAACCTGCATTCATTTCTAATTATGTTTTTCTTTAAAAAGCTGCGCAGGAGGCGGCTGAGGAAAAAACCGTTTCCTGCAGATTGGTCACGGATGCTTGAGCAGAACCTGCCGTTATACGGCCGCCTTTCACCGGCTGACCGGCAGGAGCTGCACGACCACATTCAGGTGTTCCTGGCCGAAAAATATTTTGAAGGGTGCGCCGGGCTTACCGTTACCGTGGAAATGAAGGTAACCATAGCAGCCCAGGCATGCGTACTGCTTTTGCACCGAAAGACTGACTACTATCCCAAGCTTGTTTCTATCCTGGTCTATCCCGGGACCTACCTTGCGCATCATCGCGAGCGGGACAGCGCCGGGTTGGTTACCGAGGGACTTCAGCCGCGCCAGGGCGAATCCTGGTCACATGGCACGGTGGTGCTTTCCTGGGATGACGTGCGGGCCGGGGCTGCCGATGCTCAGGACGGGCATAATGTTGTCTATCACGAGTTTGCCCATCAGCTTGACATTGAGGATGGGCGCCTGGCCGACGGCTCCGTAGCCCTCCCCCGGAGCTCCATGTATGGCGCCTGGAGCCGGATACTGGGGAGGGAGTATGCCGCACTGAAAAAAGATGTTGCCGCGGGACGCGAAACGGTTCTGGACAGCTATGCCGCCACCAGCCCCGCAGAATTTTTCGCGGTCGCGACCGAGTGCTTCTTTGAAACACCGGTTTTGCTCAAAACGAAACACCCGCAGCTGTACGCTGAACTGAAGCTCTATTACAATCAGGACCCGGCGGCGGAAGTTGAGTCAAAAAGATATATAATAGAATAGCAGTCTTTTGAAAATGTATCTTTTACCAGGCAGAAAGCCTGCAGATCAATTCTGTCATGTTTTATAAATAGCTTAGAACTCAAGTCCTCATCAATCGTTAGTAAAACCCAATCAATTATAATCCTGTTACAAATTACCCCGCTGCTTAATGACCATGAGCAGAACGGGATTCGTTTATCAGCGTTACAGATAACAGCAAAATGCAGCTCTTGGATGAGGAGCATAAAGTTAACCTTCATGACAGCATAACAATTTTTGCGAAGAGGAGGCGACATGGGCATAAAACTGAAAGGCAAAAACAGGGCGTTACCTATAATAACCGGAGTGGCCCTCATTTCATTTGCCATCGGCATCCTGGTATCTTCAAGCCTCAAAATCTCATCCTGCCTGCAGGCCTTCGACAATGAGGCAGGCAACAGCAGTCAACCCATGATCACCGGGGCGTCTCAATCGTTTGCCGATCTGGCGGAAAAACTGATGCCGGTGGCGGTCAACATCAGCACCACTAAAATAGTCAAAGGAAGGCAGGGTCCGTTTATGCAGCCTTTCAGAGAGGGACCCTTCAGGGATTTTTTTGGTGATGAGTTTTCGGAGCGGTTTTTCGGGGGGCGCATGCCGCAGCGGGAACAGAAGTTAACCAGCCTGGGATCCGGCTTCATCATGGACAAGGAAGGCTACATCATCACCAACAATCATGTAATTGAGGGAGCTGACGAAATCAAGGTGCGTCTCTCCGACAAGGAAGAGTACGACGCAAAAATAATCGGAAGAGACGGTAAAACCGACATTGCCCTGATCAAAATAGAACCCGATAAAGACCTGCCGGTAGCCGTGCTGGGTGATTCGGATGCACTGAAGGTGGGAGAATGGGTAATGGCGATCGGCAACCCATTCGGCCTGGATCAAACGGTAACCGTCGGGGTGGTGAGCGCGAAATGGAGGAAGCTCGGCATGGGCCCCTATGAGGACTTCATCCAGACTGACGCTGCCATCAACCAGGGCAACAGCGGAGGCCCGCTCTTCAATACGCGGGGTGAGGTGGTGGGCGTGAACAGCGCCATTTTTTCCACCAGCGGCGGCAACATAGGAATCGGTTTTGCCGTCCCCATAAATCTGGCCAGGAGCGTTGTCGGCCAGCTGAAGGACAAGGGCAAAGTGGTGAGAGGATGGCTGGGTGTGGTAGTGCAGGCTATGACGGCCGATCTGGCGGAGTCCTTTAATATAGAGAAGGGTAAAGGAGCGCTGGTGGCAGATGTTGATGCAAATGGTCCGGCAGCACGGGCAGGAATTGAAAAAGGAGATATCATTCTCAGTTTTGACGGGAAGGACATTACAGAGATGAACGAACTGCCATTGCTTGTGGCCCAGACGCCGATCGGCAAAAAGGTGGAAGTTGCCATTATGCGAGGGGATAAAAAGCTGAACAGGAAGGTTACCATTGAGGAACTGAAGGAAGCGAAGACCTATGCCTCCGCTGATGCCGGGTCTGAAGAAGGATTGGGGATGGAAGTGAACACGCTGACCGCGGCAATGGCCCGGGCCTATAACATGACCGATAAGACAGGGGTGGTAGTCACCCGGGTTGCGCCCGGGAGTCCCGCCGACGCGGCAGGTTTAAGAGAAGGGGACCTCATTTTAGAGGTAAATCGCGAGCCGGTACGAGATCTGGAAAATTATAGCAATGCGCTGAAGAAGAGGAAAAGCGGCAGCAAGATACTGCTTCTGGTCAAAAGGGACAATTATTCACAATTTGTGATTATCACCCCCGAAAAGTAATCTGACGCGCAGTGCACCTGTGGGGCATGGGGGTTTAACGCGAAAATAAAAACTTACTTGTAGGGGCGACCGGCCGGTCGCCCCTACGTGTTAATAAGACGTGCATCTCCGCTTTCATGGACACGACAAGAAGAAGGCGGGATGAAAGCCAATCCATGGAACGATTAAAATTTATACAGCCTGCCCATAATATTGCCGCCGGCGCTCATGATATGGCCCTCTACTGAATCGGACACGCCGGGAAAATCATCCTGCCAGACCAGTAAAAAAGTGTCCCCTGCGGCGTTATGGGCAAAGCGCACAAAGCGCTGGTTCCCCTCGCTGCTGCAGATATCAATCATATCATTCTCAGGCCGCCCGTCGGCGCCAAGCCACCGCGCCCCAATGTCCAGCCGGGCCTTAATGTCCTTAAAGTAAAACTTGTCCAGCTCATTCCGGGAGTACTCAAAGGCAAGAAAATATTTGTCCTGCTGCGGCAGATAGGCGGAATGGCTTATCATCTGAGCGCCGGGCGCATCAACCAGGATAAAATCCTTCGCCGGCATGGAGCCGTCCGTCTTAACTATTCTGCCCACAATCCCCACGTTGTGTATACCTTCGCGGCTGTCGGTCCAGCTGGTTAGAAATTCATTCTTTTTCGAGTTGTAGGCTATGCCGTTAAAGCGCTGGTCGCCATTAATGCCGCCTGCATCAGCGCACATGGGGATGTCATTAACCAGCACGGTGCCGTCCGCGGCGAGCAGCGCGCCGTATATATCGGTCATCACTTCAAGCGTTCCATACGGGGTCAGGCTGTCGCCGTGGGCCCTGAAGTCCTCCCAGTTGATAAGATACGTATCCTCCCTGGGGTTGTAGCACACCACGGGATTAATCTGATGACCCGGGGCATTGCTGATGGCGAACTCTTTTTTCGCCACCCCGCCCTTGTCATCAAAGATAACGCCAAAAACCATGTGCGGCCCGTTTCGGTTGTCGTTATAGGTTATAAGAAACTGGTTCCTCCTGGAATTGAATGCCATGGTGTAATGCACCTGGTTCGCGGGCGCATCGGTTACCCTGAAGTGTTTCCCGACCGCCCTGCCGTCCGTGTCCAGGAAGACCCCCCGGAGATTCATATAGTCTTCCCCCAGACAGTAGATCAGCAGGTACTGATTTTTATTTGGATTGTACAGCGCCACCGGCCTCAATGCTATGTTCTCGGTTTTCACCAGCTCAATCGGCCCGCCCAGCGGTTTCCCGCTTCCGGACAGTTTCTGGCCGGCAATAAAGTAATCCGCGGTTTCGCTTTCGTCGCCCGGAGATGCGGCCCAGAACACAAAAAAAGAATCCTCCTGTGAATTGTAAGCCACGTCAGGAAGGGACTTTTTAAGGTTGTTGCTGGAAATGGTGATGGGGTCATGGCTCATGGCTTTCTCCTTTACTTTGAATGTGTCGCTTTGGCAGGAGCGACACCGGTCGCGAGTCTATCGCAGCTAAAGCTGCTCCTACCGGTATTACAATGCTTTGGTCGCAAATAATTCCGAAGCTCAAGCTGCTCCTACCCCGGTTCACATTCTTTGGTAGGAGCGACCTCGGGTCGCGAATAAAACGCTTTCATGCGCATTACGATTAGCTTAATACTGCGGCCAGGCGGTCGGCAACCAGAAAGCCCCTTGTGGTGGGCACCACGTGCTGACCCTGAATTTTCACATAGTCATCGCGGAGAAGTTCCGCAAGAAGCACCCGGCGCCTGCCGCCTGAGAACATAAGCGCTGCATCAACACCGCGCGTGGTTCTCAACCCCAGATAGAGGGCTTCAAGTTCAAGCTGCTCAGGGGTTAATACCTCTTTACCGCTCACCGGTGCAATACCCTTTTCCAGCGCGCCGCAGTATTCCGCGACCGACCGGCAGTTCCACCAGCGTTTGCCCTCCCGGAACGAATGGGCGGCCGGACCGAGTCCCAGGTAGGGTACGTGCTGCCAGTACTTCTGATTATGCCGGGAAACGTTCTTCTCTCCCCGGGCATAGTTTGAAATTTCGTAGTGCAGGTACCCGGCCTTCTCCAGGTATTGCGCGGTGGCCAGAAAGAGGCTTTCTCCTTCTGCTTCAGCGGGCAGGTGGGTTATTCCCCGCTTCTGCATTTCACAAAGCACCGTCCCCCCGGCAACCGTCAGCTGATAACAGGAAAGATGCCCGGGTTTGAAGGCAACGGCACGCTCAAGGGTTTCCATCCATCCGTCCACTGTCTGCCCGGGAATGCCGTAGATGAGATCAACGCTCAGGCTGGAAATGCCGCAGCTTTTAATCAGCTCCAGGGCCTGCTCCGCCTGACGTGCCGTGTGCCGCCTTTTGAGAAACAAAAGGTCCCGGTCATCGAAGGACTGCACTCCCAGGCTGACGCGGTTTACTCCGCACTCCCGCAGCATGCCCAGCTTTTCAGCCGTTACATCATTGGGGTTTGCTTCTACGGTTATCTCACTATCCTCAGCCACGTCCAAAGAGCTGTAGAGCATATGGAAGAGCTGCCGGAGCTGCGCATCCTCAAGCACCGTCGGGGTGCCTCCCCCGACGTACAGGGTATCAAAGGCGGGGAAGCAATCGCGGTAGAGCAGCATCTCCTGCCCGAGTCCTTTCAGCCACGCCGGAACCATGGACAGGCCGGCCTCGGAGTAAAAGTCGCAGTGGATGCACTTGCTCACACAGAAGGGAACGTGGACATAGATCCCGGGATGTTGTCGGCTATTCATTTTTTGATTTGAGCACGGCCACAAAGGCGGATTGGGGGATCTCAACCGATCCCACCATTTTCATGCGCTTCTTCCCCGCCTTCTGCTTTTCCAGAAGCTTGCGCTTGCGGGTGATGTCGCCGCCGTAGCACTTGGCGGTCACATCCTTACGGAAGGGGGATATGGTTGAGCGGGCTATGATCTGCCCCCCGATGGCCCCCTGGATGGCAATTTTGAAGAGCTGGCGGGGGATCTCTTCCTTTAAGCGCTCGCATATATCCAGCGCTCGGGAGCGGGAGCGCTCACGGTGTATCATCATGGAAAGGGCGTCAATCCGCTCTCCGTTCACCAGGATATCAAGCTTGACCAGATCGCTCTCGCGGTAGCCGATGAACTCGTAATCAAAGGAGCCGTACCCCTGGGTGACCGTTTTCAGCTTGTCGTAGAAATCGTAGATGATCTCCGCAATAGGCATCTCGGCGGTGACCTCAATGCGCTGGGGAGTGGGATAGGTAAACTGGGTGTTCACCCCCCGCCGCTCCAGGCAGAGGTTTATCACCGCGCCCATGGAGCGCTGCGGGATGTAGATGTTTGCCCGCACATAGGGCTCCTCTGATTTCTCTATCGATGAGGGATCTGGATAATAGTGGGGATTGTCGACCGTCAGGTATTCCCCGCTCCTGAGCAGGAACCGATACTGGACGCTGGGGATGGTCATGATGATGGCCTGGTCGTATTCCCGCTCAAGCCGCTCCTGGACGATTTCCAGGTGAAGCAGGCCGAGAAAGCCGCAGCGGAAACCGTGGCCGAGCGCCGCGGAGGAATCCTTCTGGTAGGTAAGCGCCGCGTCATTTAACTTGTACTTTTCAAGCGCCTGGGTGAGCAGGGAGTAGTCTTCGGTAGCGATGGGATAGAGGGAGGAAAAGACCATGGGCTTTACCTCCTTGAATCCGGGAAGCACCGTGGGCACCGGGTTCTCATTCAGGGTTATGGTATCGCCGATCCGGGTATCGCTCACCGTCTTGATGCCGGCGATTATGTAGCCCACCTCACCCGCGACCAGCTCTTTTTGCGGAATCCGCACCAGCCGGAAATAGCCCACCTCCTCAACGGTGTAGGTTGATCCGTTTGACATGAGCCGGATGACATCGCCCGGCTTCACGCTGCCGTTAAAAACCCTGCAGCTCACAATGGTGCCGCGAAAGGTGTCGTAGTGTGCATCATAGATGAGCGCGGCAAGCGGCTCCTGAACGATTCCCCGGGGGGGAGGTATGCGTTCGGTTATGGCCTCCAGGATATCCTCTATGCCCGTTCCCTCCTTGGCGGAACAGAGCAGCACCCCCGACACATCCAGCCCCAGTTCGGCTTCTATTTCCTCCTTGACGCGCTCTATATCCGCCGAGGGCAGGTCAATCTTGTTGATCACCGGAATGATCTCGAGATCGTGCTCCAGTGCCGCATAGAGGTTGGCGACCGTCTGCGCCTCCACTCCCTGGGCCGCATCCACCAGCAGCAGCACCCCCTCGCAGGAGGCAAGCGCGCGCGAAACTTCATAGGAAAAGTCCACGTGCCCCGGGGTATCAATCAGGTTGAGCTCAAACTGCTCGCCCTTCCTGCTGGTATAGGGAAGGCTCACGCTCTGGCTCTTGATGGTGATGCCCCGCTCCCGCTCAATGTCCATGTTGTCCAGGATCTGGTCCCGAAACTGGCGCTGGTCGACCAGACCGGCGTATTGAATGAGGCGGTCGGCAAGGGTCGACTTTCCGTGATCGATGTGGGCAATAATGCTAAAATTCCTGATGTGCAGCATATCTTCCTTAGTCCGGTTTCAAGAGGCGGGGGGCACTACCCCTCCCCCAGCGTATCATTATCTTCCAGCTCATCCGCAACATACCCCAATCCCAGAGCATCAAGCGTGCTTCTCCGGGGATAGCCGGTGGCGGGATCCCATCCCTGCAGCTCATAAAACGTGGTTTTAAATGCTTCAAATTTTTGCCTGTCCACCACCCGGGGCTCAACCCCGGATGCGTTCCACTCACCGTCTTTATACATGGTCCAGCTCTTGTCCTTCCTCTCGTTGGGTATGCTGTAGATATAGTCCGCAAACTGCACCATGTCCCGGTGGCGTCCCTGCAGCGTCCAGATGGCGTGGTCAAGATTCCATATTTTCCTTCCCAGCTGTATTCCCTTGAGAAAGGAGATAGTTCTGCCGGTAACCGCCCTCACGAATCCCGGTTCGGCTTTGCCGGTTGAGCCGATCATATCAGGCGCGTAGGAGTTGACAAAGTCGGGCCAGCGGTTGTCACAGAGCAGCATCGACTGTTTCCAGAACCGTGTATAGTACCGGTGCCACGACACCAGCCTGGCCATGTGCAGGGAATACATGTTGTCGGTGCCATAGTCAAGCATGAGGGGATCGTTCTGATAGGGCACCATTTTACCGGTGATAATGGTGACAACTTCCCCGGGCGACAATGGTTGCAACCCCTTATAAAAGTCGGGTTTCATGAAAACATACAGCCTCATGAAATCGTGCTCATTGATATCCCTGCTGTCCAGAATGGTGCCGTATCCCCATTCAGGCTGGATTCTCGGGTCAAAATGATTGAGATATCCCCAGTAAGGATATTCAAGCTCGCCGGTTTGAAGACTGTCCTCCAATGTTCCCCACTTGTGTGCCGCCCTGACAATGCCTTCCGCAATATCGTTGCCGAACTCACCGGGGCTGCCGTTTCCGTCGCTTCTATAGGCTATCATCTTCAAGAGCTGATCCATGAACTCGAGGCTGCCAAAAGCATCAAAATCGAGCGGGCAGTCAATCCGCTTCCCCGGACCGAGCAGGCCCCTCTGATTGAGCTTCATGAGATAGGAATAACAGCCAAAGGCTTCAAGGCAGTTGATGCCGTACCTGTTCAAGAGATCCGTTGTTTTCCAGAGTATCTCCGGAGACTTGGCCGACAGGTAAATCGTGGTCTCAGAACACGATGCCTCATTCCCCATGCCGCTTTCATAGCGCCTGCGACATCCTGAATGACAACCCACACATGCTTGGGGCCTCTTGCCACTGCTCTGCATAAAATTAGGGAAAGTCTCCCAGGTCACCGCCGCACCGGGAGGACTTTGAAACAGGTTCGGGGTAAGCGCGTCCCTGGGGTTATCAAAATCATACGCATACTGTTTTACCTGGGCAATCCTTTTCCGCATCAGCGCGTCGGGGTTGAAAATTTTAACGCTGCCGGTCCCGATAACGCTGACGGCCTTCAGGTTCTTGGATCCCCACACCGCGCCGAACCCTCCCTGCCCGGAGGTATTGGACGCGTCATGCTGAATGACAGCCAGCCTGCTTAAATGCTCCCCCGCGGGGCCGATCACCAGCACCGCAGGACGCTGGGTGCTGCGTGCGTCGCCATCCGCATGGGGGGTTATCCACTCTTCGTATCGTCTGCTGCCGGCAACATAGTCCCATATGGCCTGCTGGCACTCAAAGGTATCCATGCCCCACAGTGATAAATCATTGCAGTCGCGTATGGTTACGGCATCATCCCTGATATCCGCCCAGACCGGTGTGTCCGCGGCGCCTTCGATTACAACGCCGTCCCAGCCGGCGAATTTGAGCATCGAGGAAAAGCGGCCGCCGAGACCGCTTCTGGTGAACCACTCCACCGGGTAGGACTGGGATCCGATTCCCTGAATTTCGGTCCGTGAAGAGCACCCGGGTACCATGGTGCCCGACAGGGGAGAGGTCATCACCGTCACCACATTGGCGGGATCAAACGCGCCTATGGTTTTGTCCTTCACCAGATCGAAGAAAATCGCCGAGCCCATGCCGTGCCCGCCGCCCCACTGAACATATTTTCGGGTGGGTATGGTTGATATGCTTCTACTGGTCAGGTTCAGCCGCAATATTTTTCCCGCGTATCCAAACATAGCGCTTCACTCCTTCAGGTGCTTACCATTTCTGTGGGTGCTGCCTCACCTACGTGGTGGGGAAGCCAAGTGAGCCCCATACCGTATCTCGCAGGTTTACCGTATACCCGTCACCTGTCGACTGATCCGGAATAATCTTGGTAAAAACAATCGCCCTGACCGGGCAAATCTCCAGGCAGGCTTTTTTGCCGTCAGGGCCGCTCTTCTCTTTCCAGTAGGGTGTTGAGGCGCAGAGATCGCACTTCTGGGAATGCCCTTCCTCGGCATTCCATATTGCCTTGCCGGGAGCGTAGGGACAGGCATTGACACATTGCTTGCAGCCGATGCATTTGAATCTGTTTACCGTGGCCACATTATTATGGAAGCGGTCGCGGTGCAGCGCACCGGTAGGGCACGCCGCCACACAGGCTGGATTAACACAGTGCCGGCACTGGGACACGCTGAGGTCATCAGGCCACTTCCCGAATGAGTTTTGCACCACCTGTATCCTCGAGCGGGAAAAGCTGGTGACCCCTTCATGCACCAGGGAGCACGCCAGCATGCAGGAAGCGCACCCCTGGCATTTCTTCGGGTCAAGCAGCAGGAATCCCCAGGCGGCCGTCTCCTGCCCTGAGGTGTCCAGGCTGTAGCCGAGTAATGCTGATCCTATAACAGTCATACCCGAATATTTTAAAAAGTCCCTGCGTGACAGGGTGAGATTCAGGTCAGGATGCTTATTCGCTTTGCCGGTCATGAGATCTCCCTTTTCATAATTAAACGTCGCAAGGCCCTCTTTGTGAAGCGCAGCGCAATTCGATTCGCTGCAGAGTCGGTACTGCTGCACGAAAATCTTCTAACAGATGGGTACCGGGGTATTAAACTATAACAAAACTGCATTTAAAGCAACAGTCTCCTTGCCGTTTAATCCTGCTGCTGCCTGTCTTTGTCCATATCACTCTCTTTGCCCGCAACTTTGTAGATGACCAGGTTGCTTTTTCTCCAGGCCTCCTTTTTCCCCTCCACCTCACAGATTTTTATCCAATTGTTCCGAGGCGTTGTGGACCGCACAAAATTATCCGCATACAGGTGATGAATGTCAGGTCTGCGCGCTCCTCCGAGGATCACCAGCGATCCGTTTAAAAATTGCGGCTTGTCATATTCAAAGCTCTTGAATGCGTCGCCGTGTTCATACTGATTATACAACAGAAGCGCCATCTTCAATTCATGATCCGAAATGATCCGCCTGTATGGCATATGTCGAATGATAGCAAACGCGCTTCGTGCGTCCGACATGCTGTCCCTGTAACAATATGCCTTGCGGTAGCTTTGATGGAGAAATGTCAAAACTAATCCCACCGTTAAAATCAGTGCAAGCGCTTTTCCCGGGATGCGCGCCTTATACAATTGTTTTAAAAAATATGCAACCAGCAACAACGTGGGGATGCTGATGATCGACAGGAATCGAACGAGGCGGTGAATCGGCTGATAATAAGGCGAAATCCTGAGGGGGGCAAACTCCATCATCAAAAAGAGATAGGTGAACCAGACCAGGAGGATCACTGCCTTTCTGTCCCGTTTACAGACAAAAAACAGCGCCCCCAGCAGAAAAACCGGGTACACAAATCCGTAGGGATAGAACTCATAATCAGGATGGCCTTCGGCCTGAAGGCACAACATGTACTTTGGATAAAAAAGCAGCGCGTTTTTTAAAGATGAAGCAGTATTCACAAAACCTGAGGGATTGAATTTTTTATTGAAGATCAGTTCCGCGTGAATGTTTGCGAAAAAATCACCGGTCTTAATGTAATAGGTTGCCGCAAAAATCGCCTGCACGAGCGCCCACGCCATAATGAAAAGGACTGTCCCCTTATTAAACCTTTTTTCCTCCCAACTACACCACAGGAGTATCAGGACGAAAAGGCCTATTGCGGGAATGGCGGTAATTTTCACCCCGGCCGCGATACCGAGCACGGCCCCCGCCGACGCAAAACAGAGCGGCGACGCCCGCTTGGTGCTCTTAAAGCCCTTCAGCACTAAAAGCATGGACAGCGCCACCAGCATGCTCAGCATGATATCGTTGCTCATGGTAGTGGCATGAATAACATCCAGGGGATAAACGGACAGCAACAGGGCGGCGAGCAGTCCCGTGTTTTTGTCGAAAAGCATCTCCGCCAGTTTGTAAATAAGGTAGATGCACATGAGGGAGGATAAAAGGATCGGAAGGACGAAATTAAATTCCGACCACCCCAGCCATTGAAACGATAGACTTATCGAATACAGCAGGAGGGGGCGGAAAGAAAAAACGCAGAGATCACAAAGGGGAGGATAGCTGCCGTCAAGGATTGTCCGGGCATCGTCCGCGTAGTTGGGATCATCTCCCAGAGCGAAGCCGCTGAAGAAGAGAACCCTGACAATGAGGGCCAGAATAATGATAGTGCTTATATTAAAAAACGTGTTCCGTCGATCAGCGTCCACCATACATACATTTTACATGTAACAATCAGAGGGGGTTATCCCACTGCTAACTGTCCACACGGCTTCCTCTGATTGGGTTCAGCCACAGCGTTTCAAGGAAATAATCCAACACCTTTCTTGACTGTGCCGCTTTGACAGCCATAATGCCCCCATCCGCAACCTTTTGCAAACAAAAAAGAGTCCTTTCCGTGAGAAGCAGCAAAAGCAGCGCCTGCCAGGAAACACCCTCCCCTCGCGGGCAAAACCGGTCGGGTATGCCCCTCGCGGAGTATGCCTCGGGTGCCTCTTGCAGAATCATTTTGTCCTGAAGCATCCGGCAGAGCCCGTTCAGGCTTATCCCCTCAGGCACTACCTTTTCATCAATCTTCCCCTTGATGAAGTTTACGACCCTTACCAGGCGGAAGAGGGTGACAAGATCAATACGTTCAAATGATGAGGTCTGTATAGGAAAAGCACTGGAGCGGTACATAGAAAAAGAGGATGGCAGAACTCCTTCTTTTCTGCATCTGTCAAACAGGGCGGTCCCGGGAACGGGATAATAGATGCTGGGCCCGACGAGCACCTTTTTACCCATGAGATATCCTACCGTATCAACCATGTCCCCGATGGTCTGACCGGGCATACCCAGAATGGCGTAGGCAACCACGTTAAGCCCTGCCCTTTCCGCCTCATCCAGGATCGCGCTGAAATCAGGCGCGCCTGCCGGGCGACCCATGGCGCTCCTGACATCTCTATCAGTGCTCACCAGCGAAAGATTGACCGTTTTAAATCCCGCCCGCTTCATCAGGTCCATCAGCTCTCGATTAAGAGAGGCAAAAGAGATGCCGTTCATGGCACTCATTTCCAGGCTCCCCTCCCCGAATGTCTCAATGATGAGCCTCAACACCTCCGCGGCCCGTCCCTGATCATAGGTAAAATTGTCATCCTCAATATCGAAGGCCTGAATGTCATATCTCTCCCGGCACTCCTTCATTTCCACAATGATATTCAAAGGAGATCGGGTCCGGAATCCGGTCCCCATGGTGCGATGGGCCGAACAGTAGGCACAGCGGTGGGGACAGCCCCTGCTGGTGATAATCATGGTCGATCGCTTTTTCCCTATACGGTAGCTGTCCGGATCGAGCAGATCCCGAGCCGGAGACGGCAGCGCATCAAGATTGTCGATGAACGATCCGGCAGCAGGAACCGCCATCTCACCGTTTCTCCTGCATCCGATCCCGTCAGTCGCGGCAACGGCCCTTCCCTTTTTCTCAAGCTCACTTAAGAGCAGGGAAAGCCTCCTCTCCCCTTCTCCCAGCACCACATAATCAACCAGGGGGCTTTCGAGCACCCCTTCCGGATCAGCATTCACATGGGCACCTCCCATGACTACAATTTTCCTTGCATCCCATTCCTTGATAATCCGGGCAATTGTAAGCGCTTCTCCGTGATATGGCGTGAATCCCGAGGAAATGCCATAAACATTCGCGTCGGCCCGCACGATATCCCGCCTGATCTGTTCCCAGCTCATTCCGAAATGGTAATACCCGCTGTAAAGTGCGAATGGACTTCGGTCATTAAAAGGATAAAATTCCTTAAGATAGGAGAGCTCGGTAGGAACCGGCATTTCTCGCTTCCCATTCGTCCGGCAGTCAAGAATACCGACCTCATGTCCATCTTCCCGAAGGGAGGAAGCCACATAGGTCAGCCCGATGGGCTGGGTCCGAATAGGCGTGTGATAGAAATCCTGGATGGGCGGCTGAATGAGCAGCGTGTTCACTAAGGTACTGAGTGTCAGGTAGGCCGATTGGGGGATGTTGTAATCGGTGCAGGGACGGGTTTGGACAGAAACGTTTTCAGGGTAAGGAAGAGGACTCCGAGGGCAAGGCCGATGAGAATTAGATCAACCACTATGAGGGTCACATTGCCCTCAGGACCATATACCTTCAAGAGCAGGTAGACAAGGGCAAGTAGAGCAGTTACCATCATAAAAAGGGCCGGGTAGATCAGGAAGAGGTACTGTTTCCCTTTTCTATAGAGCCACACGGCGATTCCCAGCAGGGTGAGGGCCGCCAGCAGTTGGTTGGCGGATCCGAAAATGGGCCAGATGGACAGAAAGGCATTGGTGTACCCCAGCAGGAACATGGTTCCCACGCAGAGAAAGGAATTGAAAAAGTAGGATCGGAGCAGCGCGGGCGGCTGGTGAAAGAGCGAAGCCCACAGTTCTTCCAGCAGGTAGCGGTTTAGTCTCACTGCAGCATCTATGGTGGTGGCGAGAAATCCCGCAATGAGGAGAGTCCCGAAGACCGTACCATAGGAGCTCGGTATACCCAGGCTTCGCTCGAGCATCCCGCCAACACCCATGGAAAAGGCAAGCACCGGATTTGATTGAATAGCCGGATCAGTGGGAAATACTATCTGGATGTAGCGGGAGAAGTTGAGGCCGCATCCCACCGCGATAACCACACCGACGGAGAAGAGGGCTTCCAGTATCATGGAACCATAACCGACAGTTTTAGCAGCGCTCTCGCGGGATATCTGCTTAGAGCTGGTGCCGCCTGCCACCAGGGCGTGAAAACCGGAGATGGCCCCGCAGGCGATGGTTATGAACAGGAAAGGCCACACCGGCCCCAGCTGCGCGGTCCCCTGGGTGAGGTTAAAAGCGGGTGCGCTGAATGTGATCCCCTTGATCCCTGCTGCAATCCCCCCCACCGTAAGCACAATGACCCCGCCGAACAGTATGAAGGAATTGGTAAAGTCACGGGGCTGAAGGATGATCCAGACGGGCGCGCCGGCGGCAAAGAACACATAAACGGCAAGTGCTACCATCCAGAAGGTATAGCCAAAGGTTACGGGGTAGACCATGCCGCATTCTATCGAGAGCAGGCACACGGCAATGGCAAGAAGAGAGGCAGTGAGCCCGCTGACACCTCTTCGATAGAGGAGATAGCCGACAAGAGGGGCAGCGAGAGTAATCACAATAACCGAGGTTGCGGCAATGGCCCCGACGGGCGCCATGGGGACGCCATCGCGGGTGAGCGTTGGAAGCATGGTCTGGGATGCATCCAACCCGAGCTCACGTATGGGCACAATTGACGTTAGTGCCACCGCGGCCAGTCCCAAAAATGCGGAGGTAACCAGCAGGAGCAGGAAGATGGTAAAGCTGATGAGAATAATGAAACCCGGCTTACCCAGGGATGTTTCGGCCACCTTTGCCATTGACTTGCCCTGCTCTTTCATGCTGGCAAAAAGGGCGCTGTAATCATGCACCGCCCCGATGAAGATGGTACCGAAAATCAGCCACAGCAGGCAGGGGATAACACCAAAGATGAGTCCTACTGTCGGTCCTATGATGGGCCCTGCGCCGGCGACGGCGGCAAAGTGATGGCCAAAGAGTACCACCGTCTTGGTGGGAACATAGTCCTTGCGGTCGTTAATGGAAACCGCCGGTGTGGGATTGCTGTCATTTTCTTCGAATACCCTGGCTATGAAAGGAGCGTAATACCTGTACGCTGCGTAAAAGAGAACGATGGCCACGATGAGGGGGATCAGGACATTAATACCCATATTATTGCTTCTCCAAGGCGGAATCAGACAAGCTGTGCCGTCTACCCATCCGGGAATACGTTTTTGGCTATCATGCAAGATATAACCTGCATAACATTAACATACCGCATCAATTTCTGTCCAATAGAAATATCTGCCGGCTCCATCCCCATCTAAATGTAGGGGCGACCGGCCGGTCGCCCCTACAAGTCGGACTTTATTGTATCGTCAAAAGCCAGGCCCAACCGAAATAGAGATTTCCCTTGAAAACAGCCCAAAATTGTGTTTTAAATACAATATGATCTTAAACCCTGTTTAAGGTCCATTTAAGGGGGGGTACGTGAAAATCACTTGTGGACATAACCCTGCTTTTTCTCAGATGGAAAAGTCTGAGAAAGGTCAGGGTTTATTTTTTTGCAAGGTAGCGCTAAACATATGTGAGAGAAAAAGTTAAATGCTCAGATTTGAGTTTGTAATCTAATGGTACAATCAGCAAAGGGGGTGTGAGATGAGAACAAGGAACAGCGTGATAGTCATGAGTATATCTCTTGTGTTCGGCTGGCTCGGCCTGTCATCGGCAGCGATTGTGACCGATCCCACCGGTGATCACATCGGCCCCACCGACATTAAAGCAATCCGGGCTGAGCAGATGCTGGAGGGCAGACGGGGTTGAATGTGCTGAAAATTTCTTATACAGCCACGCCCAATCTCGGCGGCATCATGGTATTTGAAGCCGATGTCGACAGCAATACCGGCACGGGCGGAACATTGAGCATGACCGGCATCCCTGTTTCCCCCTGCCCCTGCAAGGTGACCGAGGGCATTGATGTGGCTATCATAATGCTTAACCGGGACCAGTCTGAAAATTCCGCCTAGTGCCATTTGCTGCAGGCTGCGTTAATTCAGCAGCAGCGTCATGCGGTACAGCGAGGCATGCCGGTGAGTGGTATGCAGTGGCTGCATATCGGCGGCACGAATACAAATGGTGTCCTGAGAGGTTTTACAGATCCCCTACCAAATATTGATCAGACCAGTGACTGCTATACTTTCCCCTGGAGCTTGATCCTGACTTACGCGAGGGACGCGATTACCGATCCGGCAGAGCAATATGACTATGAAGAATGCCATTGACCCGAGCACAACCAGATGGCAGTTAAGTGTATGGACCGATCCTGCCTACGGCCCGGCAACCAGGATGATTTTGCTGACGGCACCGGCTTCTTCAACATTTCCGACTGGGCGCCCAACGGGGATGGTGTTCTGGTTCCCAGCTGTTGATTGTCGCTGATAATCGCACCTACTGCGAGGGAAACCTTGATAACGATCTAGGATATCGATGGAGGGGATGCTTCAAAATTTAAAACTGACTTCGGACGTAGTCCCTATTTTGGCACTGTGCATGCTGCGGTCAATAATTATTAATCTTATGGAGCTAACTTCCCTAGGTGCCCGGGAAGATTAAAAACTCAACGCGTTACGAAGAAAAATCTCTCCAGGATATCCCGGAGAGATTTTTCTCTGTCTTCAGTCCATACATTCAGAAGGCATTTATGCCCATTACTATGTCCTTGCCCGAAAATGCCTCCAGGGCCTTCATAACCTCGGCCACATGCACCACCCCCGGACCGCCGCCCATGAGAATGGCCACCGAGGCCGCTTCCATGACTTCCTCTTCTGTCGCCCCCATGGTCAGGGCGGCCTTGGTATGGGCGTAGATGCAGGGAACGCACCGCAAGCCTACCGCAATACCCACCGCAATCAATTCCTTCTCCTTACCGGCAAGCTTTCCGTCCTGCATGACATTACCCTGGAGTGTGGTAAAGCTCGTGGCTATTTCAGGAAATTTTTCCATAAATTTCGCCATATAAACAAAGAATTCTTCAAATTTTTCATTAACACTTTCACCTGCCATGGCTTCCTCCTGTATGGTTTATGTAGGTTTAATTATTAGTTGAGAATACTCTATCAAGTAATTAATTATTATAATATTATTTTCGATATTGCTTCATTGCCACTCCAGAGCAAAGAATATGTTTCGCGGCTGAAGCCGCTCCTACCGGAGTAGGATTGCACGACTGAATTCTGGAGGGCCATGCTCTGTCATGGCCGCATAGAATATTCGGACGCGACGGAGCACCTCCCTCCCTGTTTGATTCTTATCCAGATGTGAGGGCAACCGGCCGGTTGCCCCTACGGAACGTACCTTATTTTCGAATCAAACCTCCATACCCCTTGGGGGCACCACCATTTATGAAAATGTTGATCTCCCTCTCCCCACCGCGGGAGAGGGTTAGGGTGAGAGGGTACACTGAATCTGTTTTCGAATCAAATTTTTAAATTTTTCTGTCACGGTCAAAAATTCATTAGACCGGAATTAATGGCCAGTCGTTTACACTATCAAAACACTCATTCTTACCTCCAAAATCAGATAAGGACAGCAACCCTTTAACTCCTCCTTTAGGTTGCTGTCCTTATCATTTTATATCCCTGCGGCCATGACGGAGCATGGCCCTCCATAATACATTTAATTAGAGGCATCTTCTAGCTGCACCCGCTCGTTGCCCCGCAACTCATGCACTTCAGGCAGGTCCCATTCCGGACCAGGGTGAACTGCTGGCACTCCGGACAGGGGTCGCCTTCATATCCTTTTGCCCGGGCCTCACGGACCTCCACCAGGGAAACAGTCTTGGGAAGGCCGCCGCCCAGGGCCGCTGCGGCAACGGCACCATGGTATGCTTTCAGCTGTGTTCGCGATTCCACGGCACCCTGTGCCTGTTGTGCCGTCTCCGACCGGGCAACTCGCTTTGCGTCATCCTCGGTACCCAGGGCGTCATGCCGCAGGTCCTCTTCAAGCAGATCATGCCCCAAATCGGCGCGCCCCAGGTAGGAGATGGCCAAATCCCTGAAGATGTAGTCGATGACCGAGGTAGCCATCTTGATATGGTCGCTGCCGATAACCATCCCGTTGGGCTCAAAGCGGCTGAACACAAAAGCGTCGACGAATTCCTCCAGGGGGACACCGTACTGCAGGCCGAGGCTTATGGCAATGGCAAAGCTGTTCATCAGGCTTCTGAATGCCGCCCCTTCCTTGTGCATATCAATGAAGATCTCCCCAAGTCGTCCGTCCTGGTACTCCCCGGTGCGGAGGTACACCTTGTGTCCTCCCACGGTCGCCTTCTGGGTATAGCCCGTCCGCCGGTTGGGCAGCCGCTCCCGCTGCATCATTCTGAGCCGCTGGACGAAGGCGGTGCTTACCCGCTGGGCCCTGGCGGCATCAGGTTCGCCCACAAGCGTTTCAATTTCATCAAAGAGTTCGGCAACCGCTGACAGGGGCTGGCTCAGCTTTGAGCCGTCGCGGTACAGGGCGATGGCCTTCAGGCCCAGCTTCCAGCTGAGCATATAGGCATCTTTTACTTCCTGCACGGTTATGTGGTTGGGCATGTTGATGGTCTTGGAAATGGCGCCGGAAATAAACGGCTGGCAGGCGGCAACCATCCGGATATGGGCCTCATAGGGTATGAAGCGCTTGCCTTTGCGCCCGCACCTCGTGGCACAGTCAAAAATGGGGTAGTGCTCTTCCTTCAGGAAGGGTGCGCCCTCAACGGTCATGGTGCCGCACACATAGTCATTGGCGGCATCGATTTCCTCCTGGGTGAACCCGATGGCCAGCAGGAGGCTGGCGGCGGGATTGTCGAGGACAGGCTCGGGGATTTTCAGCACCGACCGCAGGAAATCAAGGCCCAGGTTCCAGGGGCTGAAGGCATGGTTAATGTCAAACGATGAGGGCAGCGCCTCCTCCACCTTGTCAATGATCTCGTCGGTAAACCCCTTCTCCTTGAGGCTGGCCTTGTTTATGCACGGCGCTCCCTGGAGTGTGCCGTGTCCCTGGGCATAGCAGGTGATGGCCTTAATTTCATCCTCGCTGTAACCGAGACATTTGAGCGACAGGGGCACCGATTGGTTGATAATCTTGAATGAACCGCCGCCGGCAAGCGTTTTAAACTTCACCAGGGCGTAGTCGGGCTCTATCCCGGTAGTGTCACAGTCCATCACCAGCCCGATGGTTCCCGTGGGGGCCGCAACCGACACCTGGGCATTGCGATAGCCGTGCTGCCTGCCCAGGTCGAGCGCTTCATCCCACTGCCGGTGGGCCGTTTCAAGCACATAGTCCGGACAAAACGACTGATCGAGCGGCAGCGGCGGAATGTGCAGGCCGTCGTAGTTTTCCGGGCTATCGGCATAGGCCGCCCGCCGGTGGTTTTGGATTACCCTGAGCATCGATTCGCTGTTCTCCCCGTATCGAAGGAATGGCCCCTGCTCTTTTGCCATCTCCGCGCTTGTCCGGTAAGCGCCCCCGGTCATGATGGCCATGAGCCCGGCGGCCATGTTCCGGCCCTGCTTGCTGTCATACGGCAGCCCCATGACCATCAGCAGCGCCCCCAGGTTGGCGCATCCAAGTCCCAGCGTCCGGAAAAGGTAGCTGTTCCGGGCAATGGCCTTGCTGGGATACTGCGCCATGGCCACGCTGATTTCAAGGGTGAGGGTCCAGAGACGTATGGCGTGAAGGTATGCGTCAATATCAATCCGGCATTGCGGGGGATTAAAAAACTTCATCAGGTTGAGGCTGGCGAGGTTGCACGCCGTATCGTCCAGGAACATGTACTCCGAGCAGGGATTGGATGCGTTGATCCGCCCGTCGGCGGGACAGGTATGCCAGTCATTGATGACGGTGTCAAACTGGATGCCGGGATCGGCGCACTGCCAGGTGGCTTCCGCTATCTCGTTTAAGAGGCTCCGGGCGTTCACCGTCTTTGCAATGGATCCGTCGGTGCGGCTGGTCAGGTGCCAGACCGCGTCATTCTGGACCGCTTCCATAAACTGGTCATTGACCCGCACGGAATTGTTCGCATTCTGTCCGCTGACCGTCTGATAGGAATCAGAGTCCCAGTTGGTGTTGTAGGTTCCGAACGATATGTCATCATAGCCCTGCCTGGCGAACTGAATGACCCGGTAGATGTAATTCACCGGGACGGCATCGTTGCTGGCATTTTTTATGGCGCGGGCCAGGGTGCTGTTCCGTGCCGGATCGTACCGCTCCTCGTCATCAGGCCCGGCGATACGGCAGGCCTTCATAATTTCCTTCAGGTGGCGTTCGCACAGCACGCTGCCGGTCACCAGGGCCGCCACCTTCTGCTCTTCGGTCACCTTCCAGTTGATGAAGGCCTCTATATCCGGGTGGTCAATATCAACGATTACCATCTTTGCCGCGCGCCGCGTCGTACCGCCGCTCTTGATGGCGCCGGCAGCGCGGTCGCCGATCTTTAAGAAGCTGATCAGGCCGCTTGATTGACCGCCTCCCGAGAGGTGCTCACCCTCGCCGCGCAAGGCGGAAAAATTGCTGCCCGTACCGGACCCGTATTTAAAAAGGCGCGCCTCACGAACCCAGAGATCCATGATGCCGCCTTCATTGATGAGGTCATCCTTTACCTTCTGAATAAAACAGGCGTGAGGCTGAGGGCGCTGATACGCGCTCTCGGACAGCTTCACCTCGCCGCTGCCGTGATCCACGTAAAAGTGGCCCTGGGCAGGTCCGTCGATGCCATACGCCCAGTGCAGGCCGGTGTTGAACCACTGGGGGGAATTGGGAGCGGCCATCTGGTGGGCCAGCATATAGGCGGTTTCATCGTGATAATTCTTCGCGTCCTCCTCGCTGTCGAAATAGCCGCACTTCCAGCCCCAGTAAGTGAGACAGCCTGCCATGCGGTTAAAGACCTCCCGGGCATCTTCCTCGCCGCGGTAACGGTCATCGGGTTTCATGCAGTCCAGCGCTTCCTCGTCGGCCACGCTGCAATGCAGCCAGAGAGGCACCCCCTTTTCCTTCTTTTTCTTCAGCGCCGCCGGTATGCCGGCCTTGCGGAAATATTTCTGCGCCAGTATGTCCGTGGCCACCTGGCTCCAGAAAGACGGCACAACCACCTTCTTCATCCGCCGCACCACCGAGCCGTCTATATTTTTTATCTCGCTGGTGCGCGTTTCGAAGGCGATGCCTTCATACGGTGATGATATGTTCCGGGTAAAGAAACGTTCTATTTTCATAAGTACTCCCCCTCATCTTTCCCGCAGTGCGCCGCATGAGCGTAGCGCACTGTGATCTCTTCGCTCTAATAAGATTATCGGCCGGCTTTAGGAAACCAACAGCCCGAAATTCCTTTGACTCAAGGCCTAACGGGCATGATACATCCGCAGCAAAACCGGATTTGACGTCATCTTTGCTGAGACTAGGATTCTAGCCAAAAGGAACGGTATTGTCAACTTATTGTGTATATTTTTTTTATTTTGCACAACATGTTGTATTTTATAGGTTTTTTAACAGGATAACCTGAAGTGCAATAAAGATATTTTATATTCTCTCAAAATTGATATAAAATGCCTCCCAAAGAGCGGTTTCCTTGACTTCTCCGACCCGTGCGGAATGAGACAATGCCAGAAGAATACATACCGGTCGATCGCCATTTTTGGAAACGCTTCGTCCGGAGCGTGAAAAATTTTCTTTTTGCTGAGCAGGTCGGCCTGAAGGCGCGATGGTTCTTTGCCATACTTATTCTTTTTTTATTCGGCATCAACGGCCTGAACGTCATCAACAGCTACGTCGGCCGCGATTTCATGACCGCCATTGAAAACCGCAACATGGGCGAATTCATCCGGCAGGCCCTCTTTTACCTCTGCGTGTTTGCCGCTTCCACCGTTGTTGCCGTCATCCACCGCTATGTCGAGGAGCGTCTTGGAATGCTCTGGCGGGAATGGCTGACCCGCCGCTTTATCATCGCCTATGTCGACGACCGGGTTTATTACCGGCTCAAATTAAAGGGTGAGGTGGGAAACCCGGACCAGCGCATTGCCGATGATGTCCGCGCCTACTGCACCACCACCCTCTCTTTTGTGCTCATGCTGCTCAACGGCACCCTGACCGTGATTGCCTTCTCAGGAGTTCTCTGGTCCATCAGCCCCCTGCTCTTCATCGTGGCGGTGGCATACGCAGCCGCGGGAACCTTTTTCACCTTCATCCTTGGACGCCCCCTTATGCACCTGAACTACGATCAGCTGGACAAGGAGGCAAACTTCCGGGCTTCGCTCACCTATCTCAGGGCCAATGCCGAGTCCGTGGCCGTCTCATGCCGTGAAGGCGGGCTGCTACAGCTGAGCATGAGGAACCTCAATGACCTGCTGAACAACTTCCGACGTATTATCAATGTAAACCGCAACCTCAATTTTTTCACCACCGGCTACAACTGGCTGATCCAGATTATCCCCGCCCTGATTATCGCGCCGCTCTTCATTAATGGAAAGGTGGAGTTCGGCGTCATCACCCAATCGGCCATGGCATTCACCCAGCTGCTCGGGGGCCTTCTCTCTCATTGTCACCCAGTTCCAGTCCATCTCTTCCTATGCGGCGGTCATCTCCCGGCTGGCTTCGCTCACCGAGGCGCGCGAGAAGGAAATGCAGGAGCGCATATCCGCCATTACCTTTTCAAAGGACCCGGACCGGATTGACTACCGGCAGCTGACGCTGCGCTC
The DNA here is from genome assembly GCA_963793865.1 of uncultured delta proteobacterium. Lineage (GTDB taxonomy): Bacteria > Desulfobacterota > WTBG01 > WTBG01 > WTBG01 > CAZWCD01. The sequence continues at coordinate 39,167 of CAWCBP010000001.1, read as the reverse complement.
GCCCCGAAGCGGCCGCGTGCTGATAAAGGAGCTGACGCTTGCCATTCCCCATGGAAGGCGGGTGCTGGTACTGAGCCGGGATAAAACAGCCCGAACCGCCCTGGCCTACGCTACTGTCGGGCTATGGGAAGCGGGCGATGGGCATATAGCACGGCCGGGCCTTGATAAGGTCATGCTGCTGCCGGAATTGCCCTTTTTACCTCCCGCCACTCTCCGCGAATTGCTTCTCGGTCCCTGGCCGGAGGAGGACGGTCCGGTCGACCGCCGCCTGAAGGCAATCCAGGTTTCAGATGAAGAGATGCTGAAAACGCTGGCCGGTTTAAAGATCGAAACCCTGGTAACCGGATTCGGGGGCTGGGATAAGCGGCATCACTGGGAAAACACGCTTCCCCTGTCAGATCAGCAGCTCCTGGTCGTCGCCCGCCTTCTCCTGGCAAGGCCCCGCTTTGCATTCCTGCATCGCCCGAGCGCAGCGCTGAGCCCGGAGCAGGTGGAATGGATACTGGAAATGATGCGCGAGCGAGACATCTCTTACGTAACCTTCGAAGAGGGCCGGGATAAGCTTAAACTGTACGACGATGTGCTGGAATTGCAGGACGGCGGTGCCTGGACTTATAAACCGGTTCAGGGCTGACGCCTGCTTGTCTTAGAATCAAACACCCATGCCCGTGACGGGCACCACAAAATATGAAACTGTTATTCCATAGACACGTCATTCTGCGGCTCGACTGCAGAATCCAGTTTCTTTTTTTTGGATCCTGCGATCAAGTCACAGGATGACGTTGCTGATGGAGGGCCATGCTCTGTCATGGCCGTAATAAATAATCGGATGCGACGGAGCGCGTCCCTCCCCGTGTTTTTTTATCCACATGTCGGGGCGACCGGCCGGTCGCCCCTACGAAGCGGACCTGACTTTCGAATCAACGAGGATTGCCATGCAAGAAACAGTGCTTGACGACTTTGAGGACCTCTCCGGCTGGACTGCCATCACCTCCGGACAGTCAAAGCTTACCATTTCTCAGGACCAGGGCCCTCACGGCAATTCCATGCGGCTTGATTTTGATTTTTGCGGCGGCGGCGGTTTTGTAGTTGCCCGCAAGCTGTTCCCGCTCGAGCTCCCCGAAAGCTACTCCTTCAGTTTTCAGATCAGGGGTAACGCGCCAAGCAACATATTCGAGTTCAAGCTCATGGATCCCTCGGATAAAAATGTCTGGCGCTACCGCGTGGAGTCCTTCGATTTCCATGCAGAATGGCAGCCGGTGCACATAGGGAACAATCAGATCGAATTTGCCTGGGGGCCGCTGGGCGGCGGCCCGGCAACCACGGTCACCGCCATGGAGCTGGTCATTGCCGCCGGGCCGGGCGGCAGGGGCACAATATGGATAGACAGCATTTATTACAGTGATGATACCTACCGCCTGACCCCATCGGTTGCAGCATCAAGTGCGCTGCCCGGGTATGCGCCGGACCACGCGCTTGATCTGTCATCGAATACATCCTGGAGAAGCACCGCAGAGGATGATGCGCCGTGGCTGCTGATTGATTTTTTGCAGGAGCGTGAATACGGCGGGCTGATCATTCAATGGGAGGATGGCTTTGCGCCGGAACAATTCAGCATTGACATATCTTCCGACGGATCTGCTTGGGAAGCCGTCTATACGTCGCAGCAGGCGGCACGCGACCGCAACTATCTGTACCTCCCCCGGACCCGCTCGCGACATCTGCGGCTTCATTTCCTTCGCAGCGTCGAAAGCGAAGGAGTCGGCATCACCTCACTTACGGTAAAACCCTTCGACTTCTCGCGCTCCCTCAATCAGTTCTTCCAGTACATCGCGCAGGAAGAACAGCCTGGGCTGTACCCCAAATATCTGTATAACCGGCAGACCTATTGGACCCCGGTCGGCAGCGGTGAAGGTGATGGGCAGGCCCTGTTCAATGAAGAGGGCATGGTGGAACCGGACGCGGGCACCTTTTCCATCGTGCCATTCCTCTACCGGGATGGCAGGCTTATTACCTGGGCTGATGCCGAACTCAATCAGAGGCTGGAAAATGATTGCCTGCCCATACCCACTGCTGAATGGCGGATCGGCTGCCTGTCCATGAATATTACCGCCTATGTGACCGGGGAACCCGGCAAGCCGGTACTGATCATTCGCTACCGTGTGGAAAACCGAGGAGATGAAAAAGAATCGGTAACCCTGTTTGCTGCGCTGGTGCCGTTCCAGGTAACGCCGACCTGGCAGAACTGGCGGTCTTTCGGAGGCGTCAGCCGCATCGATGACCTTTCCATCAGCGAAGGCGTGGTCTGGGTTAACAACACCAGGGCGGTCATTCCCCTGAATCCTCCCGCCGCATTCGGGGCAGCGGCTTTTGACGAAGGAACGGTGGGCAAGCATCTGTCAGCCGGTGATGTGCCTTCCCAACCGGAGGTGCATGACCATTTCGGATATGCGTCAGGTGCGCTGCGGTTTGACTTGAAGCCGGCACCGGGCGCTTCAGCGGAAGCCGCTCTTGCCATCCCCCTCGGACCCATCGACCGTGAGTCGAGCGGGTTGATTCTATCACGGGTGCAGGGGCTCATGGATGGTGAGCCGTTTGATCACACAGTACAAGACTGGGAAGCACGGCTCAGCGCCGTCGCCATCACCATTCCACCCGGCACGACGGATGTTGCTCATACCCTGAAGACCGCCGCCGCCCACATTCTGATCAACCGCGACGGCCCCGCGCTGCATCCCGGGCCGCGCCGCTACTCGCGCTCCTGGATACGGGATGGTGTCATCATGGGCGCTGCCCTGCTCCGCCTGGGCTGCACCGATGCCCTGCGCGACTTCATCCGCTGGTATGCCCCTTACCAGGCCGCGGATGGGACCCTTCCCGATTGCGTGGACCGGGAAGGCGCCGAGTGGCTTCCGGAATTCGACGCCTATGGACAGCTCCTGTTCGCCGTCATGGAATACTACCGCTTCACCGGCGACAAGTCGTTTCTGGAGGAGATGCGGCCGGCGGTGCGCAAAACGGTTGCCTACCTGGAACACCTGCGCAGCAGCCGTTTGACCGATGAATACCGGACCGCAGACAAAATTGCCTGCTACGGTCTGCTTCCCGAATCCATGAGCCACGAGGGATACATGGCGCACCCGGTGCATGCCTACTGGGATGATTTCTGGGCCATCCGCGGGCTGGCAGACGCGGCATGGCTCGAGTCCGAGCTGGGCAATGCAGAGGAGGCATCGCGTCTTGCCGCGCTGCATGACTCCTTGAGCGAAGACGTGCGCGCGTCGCTGTCGGCAACCATCGCCCGGCACGGCATCGATTTTGTGCCGGGTTCGGTTGAGTTCGGTGATTTCGATCCCACGGCCACCTCAAACGCCATAGGGCTCCTTGACCTGCTGCACCTGATGCCCCCGGCAGAGACGCACAATACCTTTGGCAAATACCTGGAGGGCTTCCGGGAGCGGACCGGCGGCACCCTGGAGTGGAACAATTACACTGCCTATGAGATCCGCATCATCGGGGCTCTGATCAGGCTGGGCAGGCGCCGTGACGCGCTGGACGTGGCGGCGTTCATGCTCTCCGACCGGCGCATCCCGCCCTGGAACCAGTGGCCGGAAATTACCTGGCGTGACCAGCGGAGCCCCAGCTTCATGGGTGACCTGCCCCACACCTGGATCAGCGCGGAATATATCCTGTCCGTCTGCAGCATGTTCGCCTATGAACGCGAGGCAGACCGGTCGTTGGTTGTAGCCGCCGGGATTTCGCCGGAGTGGCTCAATGATGGATTTGAAGTGGCGATTGAGGGCCTTGCAACCTATTACGGCAAGATATCGTATGGACTGCGTCTTGAGGGTGCCGAGATACTGCACTTTACTCTTCGGGAAGGGATCGTCGTGCCGGGGGGAGGAATCGTGGTGAAACCGCCGTTACCGCTGCCCATCAGGAAGGTCGAGGTCAACGACCGGCCGACTGACAGTTTTACCGATGCAAGCTTCACGCTTCGGGAATGCCCGGCAGAGGTAGTGGTGCGATTCTAGACATGGAGGGACATGGTTCTTAAACGGCCATGACGGAGCATGGCCCTCCATCGCATCAACCCACATGCACGGTGAGCTGATTAATATCCGCGGTGAGATGTTTCCGGATCTCCTCCAGGGAAATCCTGGCTGCCCCGGTGCGATAGGGATTGGCACCGCGGGTAAAGTGTAGCTCCGCACCATTTAAAATCACCTTTGCGGGTCCGCAGCCTGCACCGCTGCTATGGTAGGTCACGTCAAACAGGCCGTCCCGCAGCTGCATCCTCACCCGCAATCCGTCAAGAGACGTCGGGATCACCGGGTCAACCACCAGATCCGTTTTCCCCTGGAGAAAACCAAAAAGACAGCGCATGATGAGTCCGGTTGCAATGCCCGCCCCGCTCGAATACACCCGCCAGCCACCCTCAAGCGGAACTTCCCCTTTCATCACCTTCTCATACTCGGCATATGCCTGGTAGCGGTCGGCGAACGCCGCATCGGAGCTTGAGTAATAACAATTGGCCTGGCGCAGTCTCGCGGGAGGCACCAGCTCTTTCATGCCGACAGGGTTGGCCTGACACAGGGCCCGGAAAAAACCATCGGCGTCACCGTAATGCGCGAGCGCTTCCGCGTAGCGCAGGTGGGCGTGGGTGTACATAAGTCCGTTTTCCCGGCCAAAGAAAGAAGTGCTTTCCGCCCGCTGGAAGTAGCGCTGTGTGCCGCCCCGGTATTGCACCGGGCGGTCAAAGAGCCGGGCGCCATCTGGACCGAGCAGATGATCCCTGATGATCTGCAGATGCCGGCGCGCCTGCTCAGGGGTTAACAGGTCATTGATTATGGCATGTATCATGGGCAGCAGACTGTAGGAGAGCCCGGTGATCCGGTCTCGGGGATGCAGCAGGTATTCGATGGATCCCGTCCTCATGGAAAAAGGCAAATCCGGCCAGGACCTCATCAACCAGCAGCCGTCCGAACTCCTCGCGGACTCCGGCAGCCATGGTCTCACACCGGCCGGCGGCGTCCTCATGGCCCCGCCCGCGCAGGGCTTCAGCCAGCGTGGTCAGGGTCTGGTAATGGAGGGTTACCGTCCAGCTGCTGCAGAGGCGCTCGCGCATGGCCGGCTGTGCCGGCTGCAGCGAGTCGTTCCAATCACCGTTGCCGTAAGCCGCCAGCCGGGTACCGTGTATGACCCGGGCGGCAATCACCGCCAGAGCACGCTCAACGTGCTGCCACACCGTTGCACGCTCGGCCTGCCCGTCGCCTTCAGGATGAAAGAAAACCGCCTGCTCCTCAAGCAGCCCCGCATCGCCCGAAGCAATCAGGTACTGGGCCAGGGCCAACAAAGGCCAGAAGACGATGTCACCGTGGGAATCGCCCGGCCTGATGTTTCGCTCCCGTTCAAAAAACATGAACCACTGCGGCCAGTCCCCGTCCGGATTCTGTGTCCTGAAAACGCGGATCAGGAGGTCCCGTACCGGCTCGAAACGGCCCAGGGCCAGCAGGAGTTCCACCGGCCCCTGGCAGACATCCCGCACGCCCCATCCGCCCCCGGAATACTGCTCCAGCCCGCGCGGGGCAAGGTAGTGGATAAAGGCGTTCTGTATGTACCAGGGGAGGATGGTTTTAAAACGTGACATCGGCCCCGCCAGTGGACTTGCCGCGGGCGGAGCAACGCTGAGCACCGGCGTCAAATCACTCCCATACCCTTCGGCAGCCGGCGCTGCCATTGCGCTTTCGTCTTTATCAATAAGGCATCCTGATATCTGCAGCCCTGCTGAGAGCGCGGGCGCGGTGAGCACGCACAAAAACGGCAGATTGCGGGATTGGCCGTCGGCAAAGAGCAGCTCATCCCGACCGGTTCGTTCAACGGCTGTGCCCGGTTGAAAGGCAATGCGGAAACCGCCTTCTGGGAAACGGCGGCCCACATCACAATCGGGCACTGCGCGAACAAAAATTCCTTCGTGGTCCTCCTCACATTCCACCGGCACCGCATTGCTGCCGTCATCCCCGTTGATGGCCACGTGGTTGGAAATCAGGAAACGGACGGGATCACCCGAAAGTACGTTGAGGGCTAGGGTAAGTACATGGCTGTCAGCCGGGGCGCCGCTGCGAACTTCGATCAGCCCAGCATTGTGTTTATAAATCCAGCGGCAGCCGTCGGGCTCCATGGCGAAGGCGGAGGGCACATCGAGCAACTGCCATCGGTTGTCCAGCTCAACGAAAATGCGCTGACCGTTTGAACAGAGGAGGCGCAGATAGCTGTGGGCGGTGGAGAGGAAGCGGTTGATGTTCACGTGGCCCTGTGTTACCATGGAATGAAATACGCCGGCCATCCAGGCGGTGGAGGTCAGCGAGGCCTCGTCAGGAATCAGGCCGCCGCCGGTGCGCATGATATGGCCGTGGGGACGCAATACCCGTAACTCCTTGGCTTTGAGCACCACGTGACGGTTCATGCCGGTGAAAAAAGAGAGCAGACGGTCGTCCTCGTACTCTTCATCGTGGCGATCACCGCCAAAGAGGCGGGTTGTTTCATCGTCGCTCAGCTCCAGCGCTTCCAGCAATGGGGCGGTACTGAAAAGACTCGGCGCAGCGGCTGCGGGGATGATTTCGTCCGGTTCCTCATCCGGTACGGCCCCGGACAATGACAGGGCCCTGTCTACAAAGACGAGATCCTCGGAAGAGCTTGCATCAGGATGATGCTCTTCAAACCAGCCGAAGAAACCGCGTTCCGATACGGCGCCGGGCCCGAGTTCCATGGCCGCATCCTGGACCGCAACCATGGAGTGCTCGTGCTGCAGGCGGCTTCCGGGAAGTTCCTGCGTGAGCACCAGCGGCCCTGACCCCGACCGGTTTGCCAGGCCATACACCTGGAGGGCATCCGTGGCATAGCTGACGCCGCCTGCAAGGGCGCCGATTACGGTCAGGGGATTGCGTCCGCCCACAGAAAGATTCTGGCGCGATGCCACCACCCACCCCTTCCGCGGGTGCAAGAGCGGCGTGTGATCAACGTAGTGGCTCACATAATACTCGTTAAGCCTTACCGCGCCGTAATCTGCAATCGCCAGGTCCTGGACATAGACAAGATCCACCGTCTCGGCCCCGGCGCCGGTGTTTTCCAGCGCCACATGCCAGAACCAGGCCGGGGCGGAATCAGCCAGGAGCAGCGAAACGCGGAAGTCAAGCGCCTCGCCAGCGTCCCCTCGCGGTCATGGAACGCTTGCCGAATCCGATGGCCGCGGTGCTGCGCGGCCCGATGAGCGGTATGGCTTCAATCGATTCCCCGTGCCGGCGCAGATAAATGTTTGCCGGCCCGCCTTCAACCTCGGTGCCGAGGAAGAGGTTGAGCATGATATCGCGGTAGTCAATGCGCCGGATGGAACCGTTGGCGTTGACCTGCACGCGCAAGCCCGAAGGGCTTTCAAGCTGAAAAGGGAACGTGATGGAAGGCTGTTTCCGGGTATGCATGCATGAGACCCCTGGCCCAGGATCACCGAAGGAAAGAAAACAAACGAGCGGCTGGTCCGGCACGCGTGAAATTCATTCGCGCCGGAGAAGCAGGCCATAGCCTGGATATGTCCAGAACTATAGGTGAAAGCCCCAGCCGTGTCAACGGCATTATCACCATTCTGACTCAATACGCCGAAGAGCTGTGACCATGGCATTTCCGGGAGATTTCATTTGGGGCGCGGCCGCCTCCGCCTATCAAATTGAGGGCGCCGCATGTGAAGACGGCAGGGGCCCGTCAGTCTGGGACATGTTTTGCCGAAGGCCGGGAGCGGTAAGACAGGGAGAAAGCGGGGACAGGGCCTGCGATCATTACCGCCGCTATAAGGAAGACGTTGCCCTCATGCGGGAGCTCGGCCTCAGGGCCTACCGCTTTTCCATCGCCTGGCCGCGGGTGCTGCCGCAGGGCAGAGGCACCGTCAACCAGGCGGGACTTGATTTCTACGATCGCCTTATCGACGCGCTGCTCGGGACAGGCATAACCCCTTTTGTCACGCTCCATCACTGGGACTATCCTTTGAAGCTGTATGAAGCGGGTGGATGGCTGAATCGGGAAAGTTCAGACTGGTTTGCCGACTACGTTGCGGCGGTTGTCAAGCGGCTGTCAGATCGGGTCAGGCACTGGTTTACCTTCAACGAACCGCAGATCTTTGTGGGAATGGGGTATCAGCATGGCACCCATGCCCCGGGAGACCGGCTGGCGTTCACCGAGGTGCTTGCCATCGCCCACAACGTCCTGCTTGCCCACGGCAAGGCTGTGCAAACCATTCGCAGCCTCTCCACAACAGCGCCCGGCGTCGGCTACGCGGTAGCCGCCAATGAGGTGGCGGTACCCGCATCCGACGGCGGCAATGACGTGCGGGCGGCCCGCGAGGCATTTTTTCATATTGCACAGAAGGATTGCGGCAACAGCACCTGGTGGATTGACCCGGCTGTCTTCGGCCGCTACCCGGAAGACGGCGTCTTGCTTTTCGACAGCGCAATGCCTTCTGTTGGCAACAGTGACATGAGCATTATCTGCCAGCCATTGGACTTCCTGGGGATCAATGTTTACTCCGGGCGATTCTATCGAGCCGGGTCAAATGGTTCTCCCGAGGAGGCCGAGCCGCCGCCCGGGCAGATCTACACCGCTTCCGGCTGGCCGGTTGTACCGTCATCGCTCTACTGGGCACCGAAATACTACTGCGAGCGCTATAAGCTTCCGGTCATCATCTCGGAGAACGGCATGGCCCGCAATGATATAGCAGACACTGACGGCGGGGTGCACGATCCTGAACGCATTGATTTTCTGACCGGCTATTTGCGGGAGCTGAGGCGGGCCTGCGCTGAAGGCATCGATGTGCGCGGTTATTTTCTCTGGTCACTCCTGGACAATTTCGAGTGGGCGGAAGGCTACAGTCAGCGGTTCGGGCTGGTGTACGTTGATTACCCAAGCGGGAAGCGGGTAGTGAAGGATTCAGCCCGCTGGTATAGGGATGTAATCGCTTCGAATGGCTCGGTCCTGTAAGGAAATGCGAGCTGCCGGACCGAAGGCAGGTCATGCGGCCGCTCTGATTACTTTTTATACCGGCCCAGGATATCCATTTCCTTGCTCACACCCACGGCCCACTGATCCCAGGTGCTGATCAGGGTGTTTAATATGTCATTCACATCCTGAATGGCGGCAAGGGTGATTTCGCTGTTGTCCTGCCGGTTGAACTCCCTCAAGGCTGACTCCAGGTTTCCCATAAGCTGACTGATCGCCCTGCTCTTTTTTACGCAAAGATCAACCAGCTGCATAAATTCCAGCTGCGGTTCCTTACCCCTCGCGTCCATGATGATCTTCCCCCCGACACTTCCTGGTTTTTGCTATAGCACAGAAAACCAGGCAGGTAAAGGAGAAGCTTTGCGGTTTTAGGAGCGCAGCAATGAGGAAAGATGAGCGTAATGCAGGGGACGGGTGTTTTTCAACCGCCGGTCAGAGCTCTGAAATCAATGAGATGGAGCTCAGGGTTTCGGCAAAATCAACATAATAGCTGCCGCCGGATCCGGGGGAACCGGCATCACCGCAACGGCCATCGGCATGCAAATCAGAGGGTTCTATCATTAAATGCAGGTCTTTTTTCACGCTGAGGTAGGCTGCTATGCTTTTACCGCAGCCCTCGATAACCACACGGTGCACGCCTTCGGGAACGCCCATAAAACCGGCAGCGGTCCCGCACGCAAGGGGCTCGCCGTGCGTCTTCTCCCCCAGCGTCCAGCTGATTGAAGCGCAATCGGCCATGGTGTAAAGCCACACCGTATGCTGGTGAGCAGCGCCCTCGGCCGTTCCATAGCTTTCCACATATCCTTCGGTGATGCCACTCCCTCCATGAAGGGCAACCTCGTGAAAGCCGTGCGCGCTTTTGAAGGGCGCGCAAGCACAGAGCATGATGAACAGCAGAAAACATATTCTCTTCATGGATCACCTCCGCCGCTGAACACAGCATTAAAACAGGTTTTTGTTTTTCCCTGAGCTTTCAATTCCGGATAAAAAGACTCTACCACGGGCATGCGTCAGGCGCGGTCATCAGAAAATAAAAATGTCTCCTGCATAGCCCTGAGAAAAAACCCTCAGCAATGCTACTGAGGGTTCTGCCTGAAATGGAGGTTTCGGTCGCTTTCGGTTCTGCGAGGAAGGAAAATTCACCTTCCTCCCCAACAGACAAAAAATATTCCTTGCGACTGCTGCGAAAAGTGATAAAACTGGTGCCGGCAGAGCGCTTGTACTGAGCGGCGCGCATTGCAACCTCTTCAACTCTCACTAAAGGAGAACATCATGACGGGTATGAACACGGTGTCCATTTTCTTTGGCTGCGCGATGCTGGTGTTGAGCCTGGGAACTTCAAACAGAGCCCATGGCGAGGATGTAAAGGAGCCGGCTGTCTCCGAGGCACAGCCGATTGACGCAAATGCGGCACTTAACGAGAACCATCCGGCCATAGAGGAAGGGGTGACCTGCAACGACTGCCACGAGCTCAAGCTTGATGCCAGGACGACGGCGACCGAGGCCTGGCTGACCGGGGACTACCTCAAGTGGAAGGCGGGCGAAGGAATCATGCCGAAGGAAAAAGTGTGGGATCGTGTAGTCGAGATATTCAAGCAGAAGGGCTTCAAAAGAACCATGGTGCTGGCCACCTCCATGAACAACAAGCCCGCTACCACCACGGCGGAATTCGCCCTGGACACCAAACGGCAAGTGCTGTACGGACTCCATGAAAAAAGAACCGCAAAGCTCATGCACATTAAGAACAATCCTTACGTGAGCCTGAACTGGCACCGCGAGTTCGATGATAATTTCGCCAACACCCTCTGTATCCAGGTGGTGGGCAGGGCGGAGATCCTCGACGCCTCGGCAAAGGAATTTGAAGAGGGCCTCAGCGTGTATCCCTACCAGTACGGAGCTGCGGCCAGGAAGCTTACCGTTGAGGGGTGGAAAGCAATCATAAAAAAAGAAATGGCCATGACAAAAATCACCATCGAACAGATCGTCCTGGTTGACGGAACACTTGCGGGCACGGAATTCAGAACATCGCAGCGCTGGATGAGGAAGTAATGGGACTTTCGAACACCATCAAGCATGAAAATTAACTGCGGTAAATCTTATCCACATGTAGGGGCAACCGGCCGGTTGCCCGTACGAAGCAGATATTATTTTCGACTCAAACATTTTTCGCATCGGCACGGAGGATCAGCGCATGAATGATGAGACAAAGTATTCCATCCGGTTTAACCAGCTATTGTATGAAGATATGAGCAAGGCGTTTGCGCTCAAGCCGCTGCCGCTTAACCCCGATTTCAAGCTCAAGCATTCGACAGAAAAAAGCAAGGGGGCGAACATACAAAGCGAGTATTTCGACTGCCCCAAGACGGGAGGAATACGCATGGGAGAAATGAACTACTCCGGTTCCATGGTGGTTCATTTCGGAAGCATCCCCCCGGGCAAAGGGTACAATTTTCCCATCTTCGGTTTCACCTTTGTGTACGCAAGCAGATTTTTGATCGCCGTGCTTGACCTGCATCCCATTTCAAAGGATCGGGAGTACATGGAGAAATACATTGAGCCGCTCAAAGCAATATCAGAGAGATACAGCTATATTCCCCAGGCGGAGGGGGGACGCAGGGAGGTTCATGACTGGGCAAAGCGCTACGACTCGGGGTACGCGCTGTATCGCTGGTGTGATGGCCAGTATCTCCCCGATGTTGAAAAGGCGTTTAAAGATTACCTTACGGTGTTCTGCGATGTCATTAAAAGGGCGGAGCCGGTTACCGACCGGAAGGTGCTGGCCCTGCGCGAGCAATACATGGAGGATTACCGGTACGACTATGCCTATAAGGATCCCGGCAGCTCGCCCCTCAAAAGCTATTTCGGCGAAGAGTGGGGGGAGCGCTTCATGAAGGAATTCCTGTTTGCCCCCTGATACAGAATAAAAACCGCATATAAAAAGCACAGAGTAACCACATGGGCCAGTGCGACCTACCCTCTTGAAGGAGCACTGTCGCAAAGCGCAATCTCGAGCTCATATGCAGAAATAGTTTCATCTATCGCTTCTGCTCAGCATGACTCGAACATCGTACCACCGATTTTAGTTGCCTGCACCTTTCTTTAGAATCAACTGCAAAATAAAAGGAGACGGAAGAAATGCAAGCAGCCATCCCGAAGGATTTGGCGCGGTGTATTGATTTTCACGGTCATCTCTGTCCCGGTGTGACCATCGGATATCTCGCCGCAAAGGTCGCCATGCAGAAAATGAAGTGGAAGAGGTCAGAGGATGAAGAGCTTATCTGCATCGCCATGTCCGACAGCTGTGCCGTTGACGCGGTGCAATGTATGACCGGATGTACCCTGGGTAAAGGCAACCTCTTGGTGCAGGACTACGGGAAGATGGTTTTCATATTTCTTACCCGCAGGCGCAAGAGCCCGGCACGAGGCATGCGCCTCTCCTTCCAGGCGCCCCCTGCCATGAAGAACATGAGGCGGTCAAAGCGCACAAGCAAGGAAGCGGTCGCCCTCTCGCTTCTGGGGATACCTGCAGAGAAGCTTTTCAGCCTGCGGTACGTAAAAAAGTATCCCCTGCCTGAACGGGCGAGAATATTTTCTTCCCGACAGTGCGCCCGATGCGGAGAGCTTACCATGGAACCCCGGTTGACGCTCTGTGAAGGCAAGTTGCTCTGTCCTGAATGTGCTCCCGCCGGATATGCACCGCGGTGGTAGCACGTTCGGGGGACAGGAGGCGGCAATCGGCGTCATAGAGGAGCTTGTCCAAATGGGCGCAATCCCCGCAGAACAGCAGGAAAAAACACTGGAGATGGGCCTCAAGCAGTTCAACCTGATAAAGATAACACCGGTTAAAATGGTTCTCCTGCACATGATGCCGGGCAAACTGCCGTTGAAGAAAACATGGGAAAATGGAAAGTCAACCGTCAAAGCGGCAGGTCTGTGAGATAAGCACATTACCTGCGGTAGAGACTATGATGACCACATTACGAATATCAAAGGAGGTGTTCACATGCACAGGAGACAAATAAGGGAAAAGATTTACCGGCTGGGAGCCGTTGATTGGGACAGGCGCCTTTTTGACTCCCTCATTCCGCTTCCGGACGGCACTACCTACAATGCCTACCTCGTGGCAGGAAGTGAAAAAACCGTCCTGCTGGATACGGTCGATCCGCCCATGGCCGATGAATTGCTGGCGCAACTGGATGGCGTGAGCACCATCGATTTCATCGTCTCGCACCATGCCGAGCAGGACCATTCCGGAACCATACCCCGCGTGCTGGAACGTCATCCCCGCGCGAAAGTGGTAGTGAGCCCCAAGGCCAAGGGCATGCTCATCGATCTTCTCAAAATCCCGGAAAGCGCGTTTGTCACCGTGGAAGACGGCGAAAAACTCTCTCTCGGCGACAAGACCCTGACGTTCATCCATACACCCTGGGTGCACTGGCCTGAAACCATGGTTACCTATCTGCAGGAAGATCGCATCCTCTTCAGCTGCGACTTCTTTGGTTCCCATATCGCCAGCAGCGATCTTTTCGTAACCGACCAGGGGCGCGTGCATGAAGCCGCCAAACGCTATTTTGCCGAGATCATGATGCCCTTTCGCAATGTGATCGAAGCAAATATTGCAAAACTCAAAGGGTATGACATTCAGATGATCGCCCCCAGCCATGGCCAGATCTATGACCGGCCGGACTGGATCATGGATGCCTACCGGGAGTGGGTAACCGGAGCCCCCCATAATCTGGTGGTTTTGCCGTTTGTTTCAATGCACGGCAGCACCAGGCAGATGGTTGATCATCTCACTTCCGCACTCGTCGAGCGCGGTGTTCGTGTCGAACTGTTCAACCTGGCAGTCACCGATATCGGAAAACTGGCCATGGCGCTGGTTGATGCGGCGACCATCGTTGTAGGTGTGCCGACCGTTCTGGCCGGTCCTCATCCCCTGGCTGCGTATGCAGCATTTCTGGCGAATGCCCTGCGGCCCAGGGTAAAATTCCTTTCCATCATCGGATCATACGGATGGGGAGGAAGGACCGTGGAAACCCTTGCCGCAATGATCCCCAATCTGAAGGTAGAGGTCTTAAATCCCGTACTCTGCAAGGGATTGCCCTCGGCAGGTGATTTTAAGGCACTGGATGATCTGGCCGCAACAATTGCAGGCAAACACAAGGAGCTTAACCTCATGTAGGGAAAAACTAACGAATAGATATTTGTTTGCTATCGGTTACAAACAAATCTTTTTCATGTCGCGCCTCAACCGGGAAGAATAAGAAGTTGACGGTTCAGGGAGCGGGTGATAGTGCTGTAGGTGCGAGCTCAAAGGAGGAAGTTTATGAAGAATATAAAGGATCCGTCCTGCAGCACCTGTCCGTTTCAGGAGAAGATTTGTTTATCGGAGACAGGCAAAGGTCCGGAAAACTGCCCCACGCTTTTCATGGGGGATACCATAGCCTACACCACGGTGTTCGCCACCAAAGACCGGGTCCTGGGACACAACCCCATGGCGGCGCTCTACCTTTCAAAAAGCTATTACCGACGGCTGTCACAGAAGAGCTGAGAGGTTTGGCACAAGGATTCAGCATATGGAAACGCTGTACGGATGGACAGGAACAATTCTGAGGTTTGATCTCTCTTCGGGAGAACAGAGCACGGTGTCGAGCAGGGATTACCTGGATACCTTCATCGGGGGAAGAATGCTCGCCGCGCGCCTCTACCGGGATGAGGTAGCACCCCGCACGGGCGCTCTGGAGCCTGATAACTGTCTGCTGATCATACCCGGACCGCTCACGGGAACACCGGCAACTGCCTGCTCCCGCTGGGTCATGAGCTCCAAGTCCCCCCTCTCCTATCCGGACCAGTACGGATTCGGCAACGGGGGCGGTTTTTTCGGCGCCGGCCTGAAGCATGCCGGCTATGACGGACTGATCATAAACGGAAAGGCAAGGGAGACATCGTATCTTCTCATCGAGAATGACAATGCCGTACTCAAAAGCGCACAGGGACTCCAGGGGCTCACCACCGATGAAACCACGGGGCGCCTGAAGGAAGAGCACGGCGGCAGCGCCAGGATTATTTGCATCGGGCCTGCCGGTGAGAAGATGATACGCTTTGCCATTGCCGCCACCGACCAGGGCGGCGGTCTTTCCAACGGCATGGGCGCCGTCATGGGGTCCAAGAATCTGAAGGCGATAGTCGTGAAAGGCGGCAGAAAGGTCGCCGTGGCCCATCCGGAACGGGTACGCGAGGTAAACCGGCAGGCGGCTTTTCTGCGCAAGGGACTGAATGAGAGTGTTTTTATGACCGAGCCCATGCTGGAAGGCATCGACAAGGTCAAGGCCGCGCCCTGCTACAGCTGCCCCGCCGCATGCAGCAGATCGCATTATAAGCACACCACCGGACTGGTTGAGGTACGGAAGGGCTGCGCCTCTTCTTACTTTTATACACCCTGGGATCAAATGTATTACGGCAAAGCGACCGAAAACCCCTTCCTGGCCACTTCGCTCTGCAACCGCTATGGAGTGTGCACCGGAGAAGTTACCAACCTCATTCACTGGCTCCACGAGTGTTTTCAGAAGGGCGTGCTGGACGAAAAAGAAACCGGCCTTCCCCTCTCGAAAATCGGCAGCCTCGAATTTATCAATTGCCTGATTGAACAGATCGTTCAGATGAAGGGCTTCGGCGAACTGCTTGCCCAGGGAACCCGCAGGGCTTCGCGGGAGCTGGGAAAAGAGGCGGAAGCGCTGGCCCTGGCACGGGTCACTCCCTCCGGATACGTGAATGACTCCTACGGCGCCCGGGTGTTTTTGATAACCTCGCTCTTTTACGCCACCGAGCCCAGGAACCCCATAGTGCAGCTCCACGAGGTGAATTTTATCCTGCTGAAGTGGGCGCTCTGGCATACGACAGGCGGGGCCATGTCCCCCATCACCACCCATGATCTGCGCAGGATAGCCAAACGTGCATGGGGCAGCGAGGAGGCAGCAGATTTTTCCACTTATGAGGGCAAGGCACAGGCAGCGTTCATTATTCAGAACCGCCAGCACGCCAAGGAATGCATGGTGGCCTGTGACCGGTATTATCCCATACTCGACACGGACCAAAAGGAGGATCATCTGGGTGATCCCACGCTGGTACCCCGGCTCTTTGAGGCGGTAACCGGGAGACAATTGAGCGAGCATGACTACCTGGCGCTCGGCGAGCGCTCTTTCAATCTCCAGCGCGCAATCATGGGGAGGGAAGGCAGAGCAGGCAGGGCACAGGACACTCTGGGTGAGTTTAATTTTACAGAGCCGCTTACATCCTCGGAAGGTGTCTTCGGCATGTTCAATCCCGATCTGGAGCTGCCGGGCAGAGGGGACGCAATCATCTCCCGCAAGGGCATGACCCTTGACCGGAAGGCCTTTGAAGTGATGAAGGACGAGTATTACCGCATGCGGGGCTGGGACCCGGCAAGCGGCCTGCAGACACGGCAGTGCCTTGAGAATGCGGACCTCGGATTTTTATGCGAGGAAATGGAAAAAGCGGGTTTGCTTTCTGCGGAAAGATGAAGGAAACAAGATCTGCCGTGCAGCGCCAGGATCATGGATGACCAAGGGGGACAGCATGACCCGGGATGAACTCATCAAAACCTTGAAAGAAGACCTCAAGGTACAAAAGGAGGTCATTGCCGTCAAGGCGATGCAGCAGCACGCCCGACGACGTGCCGCACTACCAGGGGCAGGCCACGCCGGGGATGTGCGCCCTGGTGGGGGAGATTCTCAAGAGCGGAGCCGCGTGGTACGCGACCAAGGACAACCTTGGCTGTTTCGAGGCACTAACCGGCACCGGCACCTGCGAAAACATGCCGCGGGATGAGTACCTTGAGTTTATGATTGAGCAAAATAAAGCCTACCCCATGCATCGGGATGCGGCGACGTTAAAGGCATATTACAACAGGGTGGATGATTTTTTCCGGCACCCGAAGGTAGACGGGACGGGCATAGCCGTCGGTCCCCTGGCCGCAATTGCCGATCCCGACCTGGTATTGCTTTTTGTCACCCCGCACCAGGCCGATATCCTGAACCGCTGCCGCGCCTACCTGGGAGATTTCACCAGGGGCTTCGGGGGCATGGGCGGCTGCATCTTCACCATACGCTATTCCTTCCTGACCGGTGATCCCTCCTTTTCAACCAGCGACACTGCCTGGAGAACCTTCGCCGGCCTGGACGAACATGAGCTGACCTACACCTTTCCCTATGCCAAACTGCTGGAGATAGCCGACCGGATAAAACCAACCGCGGAATATGTCAACGGTTTTAAAAACATGTTCTGAGAAAGAGGATTTATAATCTCTAGCCAAAGATATTTGAAAATTTCGGTAGGAGCGCCTTCAGGCGCGATGCATTCGCGGCTTAAAGCCGCTCCTACCGGTTATAAATATTTCTGAGAGAGGAATTCTCAGATTTGAGCCCGTAAGAATCTAACAGGCTGTTGAAAAAGTAGTGGCATAGGCTGAATAGTATGTGGCTCAAGGGGAGGGGCTTTTTAGCCACGAACCAGATGGGTGTTTTTCAACAGCCTCCTAAAGCCGTGCCGGATCACCCGGCGGATTCCCTTCCCTGTCCCAGCCGCGCAGCGCGTAGTATTCGTCAAGCATTTTATCGAGTCCCTCCACCTTCATTCCCGCAGCCAGCCCGTCGGGCAGCGGTTCATTCAAGAGCCGCGGCGGCAGCGTGTCATCCTTCCGGGAAAATCCCTCCCGCAGGTTGAACATCCGCTCCAGGGTAATGGTCCGCCGTGCGGCCTCTCTTACCTGCTCCGCGGTGTATTCCTTTCCTACCACGGCAGACAACAACTCCGGCACCAGCTCCACCGGCATAAAATTAAAGCTGCACTCGCAGAGCATGTCGTAAATGCAGGCATTTTCCGACAGATAGGCCGCGCGCTCCGCTTTACCCTCGTGGGTATAAAGATTGACATCCGACATGAAAAACTCAACAATCATGTACCCGCCCCGGCCATGTTCTCCGCCCCGCGGGGCGATGGCATAGGAAAGCGCCTGCCCGAAGACCGCCCGGGGATCATATGCCGCCAGCTCGAGCCCCTTAACATGCATGGCAAAAGACTCTGATCCGGGTATCTGCCGTGAAAGGCGGGCTACCCCCAGGGCCAGACGGTCGCCGAACCCCTCCCTCAGGGCAATCATTCTCGATCAGTTTGAGAACCACCTCACCGTTACCCCAGGTAAGCGGCAGACCCCCGGTATCGGCATCGCTCAGCAGTCCCTTCTCGTAGCATTCCATGGCAAAACCGATCACGTTTCCGGTTGAAATGGTGTCCAGCCCCAGTTCATCACACAAGCCGTTTGCCACAATAATTGTATCGAGATCACCGATCATCAGGTTCGCGCCGAGCATTACTACTGACTCGTATTCGGGGCCTTCGCTCCTGGTGCCGGCATATGCACCTTCCTTGACCTCCGCTATGAGGGAACACCCCACCGGGCAGGAAGCGCAGGCTACCCCCTTCACCTTTCGATTCTCGGCAATGTAGCTGCCGGAAATCTCCTCCGCCCTTTCGAACACCCCGTTCTGAAAGTTTTTAGTGGGCAGTCCGCCCATGGCATTGACCACGCTCACCATTCCCGCCGTCCCGTTGATCTGCATCCCCCCCACGCTGGGGTTTGCTTCCTGGTCCTCCCGGAACTTTTTTACCGCGGTTTCAAAGGCCTCTTTATCCGCTATGGGCGGCCGCTTATCGCCGGATACGGCGATGGCTTTCAGATTTTTTGACCCCATTACCGCACCGACGCCGCCGCGCGATGCGGTGCGCGTTTCGGAAACAACCGCCGCGTACAAAACCCCTTTTTCTCCCGCCGGGCCGATACAGGCAACGCGGCACTTGTCTCCCGCCTTTTTCTTGATTGCCTCTTCGGCTGCCGCGGTTTTCAAACCCCACTCGTCCTTTGCATCATTAAAGACAACACCATCGGGCGTGATATGAAGCCATACCGGCTGAGGAGACGCCCCGCTGATTACCAGGCCGTCAAACCCGGTTCGCTTCAGCGCATTGGGAAACGAGCCTCCCATGCTTGCCGGATTGATCGCATTACTTAAGGGGGACTTGCAGATGAATACAGCCCGCGAACTGCCGGGTGTGTTGGTGCCGGTAATTGGCCCCGTGAAAATGACCAGGTGACTCTCCGGTGACAGGGGATCTATTTTCCCTTTCTGCCGGTCAAAGAGCAGCCTGGTACCAATGCCTCTTCCCCCTATATATTTTGACGTTAGCTCTTCCGGAAGCGATTCCGTCTTCCAGCTCCCGTCGGTCAAATTAATAGACAAATATCTTCCGTGGTAACCTCCCTGTGTCATCTCTTTCCTCCCGCGCAGCAGTTTCTGCGCACATAAACCATGCTTATTGAACAGAGCACGTACAACCCGGGACTGCGTGCAGTTATACAACGCTTTTAAGAAATAAGGAAGCCTTTTTAAACACCATCAAAGTGCATCACAATAAAAAGGCTTTCAAAGTGCCCTCTGTTGCGTGTATAAATCAAGGGAACCGCCGGAGAAGGAGAAGAAGATGTTTCTTAACCAGAGCGACAGGCCGACTGCCAAACACTACCTGATTCTGGGCATGTCCTGGGCGGGATGGCTCTTCGATTTCTACGATCTGATGTTGTTCTCTTTTCTCCTCATCCCCATCAAGCAGAACCTCGGTCTTTCGGACGCGCAGCTTTCCCTGCTGCTTGGCGTAAGCCTGGCATCGACCGCCGCCGGGGGGCTTTTCTTCGGCTGGCTGGCTGACCGCCTTGGCCGCAAGCCGGTGCTCTCGCTCACCATCCTTACCTATTCTCTCGGCACATTCTGCTGCGGGTTCAGCGGCGGCCTGTGGTTTCTGCTTTTCTTCCGGGTAGTAACCGGGCTGGGGGTCGGCGGAGAGTGGGCAACCGGGCAGACGCTGGTGGGAGAAACCTTTCCGGTCAGGATGCGCGGGCGGTTTGCAGCGGTGATGCAGACGGGAGCGCCGTTCGGCATTGCCCTGGCCACCGTGGTCGGGGCCTTCGTGGAGCCGTTTTTTGCAGATGCTTTTGGGGCGGGCTGGGGATGGAGGGCCTGTTTTTTTGTCTCCGTTCTCCCGGCGGTTCTTGTTATCGTAATCCGGCAGTTCATGCCGGAGTCTGATATCTGGGAGGAATGGCAGCGGCATCCCGAGCGCAGGACATCAACCGGACAGGATTTTCTGGTGCTCCTCCGGCGGGACAAAGGCATCCGCCGCCTCTTTCTGCTCGGTCTGTTCCTGGCGGTTACCGATATGTCCGCCTACTGGTTCACCTATTCCTGGATGCCCAAATATCTCTACGACAAGCTTCATTTCTCCATGGCCAGGTCAGGCATCTGGATGCTTGTAACCCAGGCGGGCGGGCTGCTTGGCTACCTCTCTTTCGGAATGGTGGCCGATTGGAAGGGGCGCAGAACAGCTTACACGGCGTACTCTTTACTCTGGGCTGCAGGACTGTTGTCCGTAACCTGGTTCTGGAACAGCATCGTCACCCTGCCGGCATTAACCCTGTTCTTCATGTTCATGGTAGGGGTGGGTACAGGCAACTTCTCCGGCTATGGCCCCATCTTTTCAGAGCTGTTTCCCACGCGCATACGCAACACTGCCATGGGCGCGGCTTTCAACCTGGCGCGCGGCGTCCAGTTTTTCACGCCTCTCATTATAACCTGGGTGGCCTCTCAGGCATGGGTCGGTGCCGAGCGGGGCCTCGGCCTCGGCATTTCCATCGGCGCCTTCTTTGCTCTTCTTACGGGACTGTGGGTCTGGACCCTCCCTGAAACGCGGGGCACGCACATCCTCGCTGCAAATGTCGTCCGGGAGGCCGGCACCCGCTGACCAAACTACCCCTTCAGCTTCTTGACCAGCTCCGCAACCCGCCTACCCAGTTTTTGGGCATTTACTGCCGTTTTCTCGTCCGGTTCGCCGACACAGGAGGTGCCGTAGTGGCCGGTTGCATCAGGCGGGTCGCCCACGATTATCATATTGCTGATCAGCATCGCCTGGATGATAGATAAGAGGGTTGTTTCCTTGCCGCCCGAGGGGTCGCCCGATGTGGCAAAAGCGGCGCCGATCTTGTTTTCCATTTTGTCTCTCACGGCCACCGATTTATCAAACACGGCCTTCAGCTGCGCGGCCATGGCCCCGTAATAAACCGGAGAACCTGCTATAATGCCGTCGGATGCCGTAAGGTCTTCGTTGGTGACATCCTTGGCCGCTTTCAGCACGCACTGCACTCCGCCTGACTCCTGTACACCTTTCGCGACAGCCTCCGCCAGTTTTTTTGTATTGCCCGAAGCCGAATAGTACATTACCAGCACCTGCATACGCATACCTCCCTCATAAGATGAGTTTGTTTTGACCGGGGTCGGTTACATCGCTTTTCGCATACCACAGGGGAAGGTTTTAAGCAAGGTCATGGTTGCTGTGCCTTCTCCTCCTCTTCAACCATCTTTCTATATTTCTCATGAATCATACCTTGATCAAATTTTCGGAACTCATCAAGCATGGCGTTTTGCTCCTGAACTGAAAAATATTTCATGACCGGAAGAAAAAACTCCTTGTCTTCCTTCTCAATATGGAGGGGATAAAAGGTGACCAGCTTCTCCAGCTCGTAGGTCATATCTTTTAAAGCGTCACTGTCTCCCCGGGCAAACCGGGTGTTCGCGGCAGCAAGCTTCATAACCGCCTGCCGTGCCCAGATATGCTCCTGTAACAGGCGTTCCATCATTTTCCTGTCTTCAGCTGACAGCTCTTTCATCGAAAGATCTCTGAAAAATATTTCTTCCTCCTTGCCATGGTGCGTTCTATCAGCGTAGGTCATGAAAAATTCCACTCCTGTGCCAATGAAAACGGTGTTTACCGTATTCGTTTTCTTCATGTTCTCAAGAGCCTGGGATAGCAGGCTGACCATGCGCTCAATAAGCCGGTGCTCAATCATCAACGGGCCGATGGGTTTCATGCAACCCTCCTTTACTCCGCAAAGGCTAATCCCTGGATATCCACTCCACTGTTAATGAAGCTAATACATCGCGGCAATTTTATCAAGCAAAGCTATCATTTTGATTTTAATGATATTTATGTCTGAGGATAAAAACCCTCCTTTTATCTGCGCCGAAGCCCACCCCTATTTAAAAATTACCGTCTTTTTTTATCAAAAATACTATTTTGTACCCATTGGCTAAAATCCCATGTTCTTGTATGGTGAGCCCATCAATATAGCAGGCTCCTCATCATTGCTCATGGCAATTAAACCTGTCAACGCGGAGGTAAAGAGATATGTCAAGGAACCCGGTTTTAAGAGATGAGGAATGCCGGCATATCATCGCCGACGATGAGGATGACCCTTCAAAGATGGTCGTGGGCAACCGGTTCGAGCTCAATGAGATTGCGGATAGTGATGAGACTCATGATGTCGGGTCCCGCGAGCTTCAATATTTAGCGCCCTGGAATAAAGGGGAAAGTGACGATCCGGATGAGGACGTGGACAGTGATGCGCCTGGGGAAATTTTTGATCCCGTAAAAATATATTTCAAAGAACTCGGACCCCTGTCGCTGCTCAAACAGGATCAGGAGGTCGAGATAGCCAAATGCATAGAGGAGAGCAGGCGGGAGATTTTAAGGCTGCTCTTAACCATCCCTCTTTCCATCAAAGAAATTCTAAAGATCGGAGACGATCTGAAAACAAAGAAAATCTCTGTGCGGGATGTCATATCGGATTTTAATTATGAAGAGCTCTGCAATAATGAAGAGCGCTATACCAGGAAGACGCTTTCTATCATGGAGAAACTCAGGAGGACCGAGAATAAAAAGTCCCGATTGGAAAAGCGGATGGCGCAGCCGGGGATCAGCGCAGTAAGAAAGCGGGCGCTTAACAAAAGCATGGACCGTCTTTCTGAGATGACATGTGACCTGGTCAATGAGCTCAACCTGGGCAATATGCAGGTTGACAACATTGTCCGTACAGTAAAGTGCTTTTTTAAGAAATTAAAGGAGCGCGAAGAAGAAATGCATCGTTGTTTGAAGAAAGCAAATGTTCCGCTCAAAAAACTCACAAAGCTCCCTGCTGCGGCAAAAAATACTGATGATCCATGCAGAAGGCGTGGACATGCCAAAAAAGAACCTGACGGCTTTTCGACAATTATCAGGCGGGCACAGGAGGCCATTAAGCAGATCGAAACCGAATCAACGGTTGATGCCGCACAGCTGAAAAACACGGTCAGGGCCATTGAAGCGTATGAATTCAAGTACAAGCTGGCCAAGGAAAAATTTGTAAAGGCCAACTTAAAGCTGGTAGTAAGCGTTGCAAAGCGGTATCGCAATCGCGGGGTGCAGATCCTGGATCTGATTCAGGAGGGCAATATCGGCCTAATGAAGGCGGTTGATAAATTCAGGTATCAGAAGGGAAACAAGTTCAGCACTTACGCAATCTGGTGGATTCGCCAGTCCATTACCAGGGCAATTGCCGACCAGGCACGAACCATCAGAATCCCCGTGCACATGATTGACGCGATCACCAGGGTTATAAAAACCTCAATCCGGCTGGTACAAGAGATGGGCGGCGAGCCCACCTCGGAGGAAATCGCCCGCAAAATAGCATTTCCGGTTGATAAAGTACAGAACCTGCTCAATATCTTTACCATGCCGTTATCTCTGGGAACCCCGGTAGGAGACTGGGAGGGCGAGGGAAACCTGCTTGATTTTATCGAGGATAAGACGGTTTCATCCCCCGGAGATACGACAATCAACCGCTGTTTACATGAGCATGTGCGGGAAGCACTTTCCAGCTTAACACCAATAGAGGAAAATATTATCAGGCTGAGGTTTGGCGTGGGGGAAAAGAAAGATCATACCCTGGAAGAAATCGGCCAGCGCTATGATCTCAGCCGAGAAAGAATCAGGCAGATTGAAGAAAAGGCCATCAAGAAACTGGCTCACCTGAACAACCGTGCAACGCTGGGCGCGTTTCTCTCGAGCTGATGGGGAATGGCGATCAGTTCCGTCATTTTGATTACTGCACGGTATCCTGCCGCTCGCTGATGGTCCGGCGTGCGCTTCTCAACAGTTCTGCTGATCTTGCCAAGCTTGCTTCCTCATTCTCAGCCAGGGGGGTCTCTATAATCTGCGCAACCCCCTCACGGTTGATTCTGCAGGGAACACTGAGGCAAACATCGCTGAGACCATATTGCCCGCTCAGCCGGGTGGAGACGGTCAGCACGCTGTTCTCATCCCGGATAATGGCCTCCAGTATCCGTCTCACCGCCAGGCTAATGCCATAATTTGTTGCACCCTTCGCTTCGATGATATGATAGGCCGAGTGCCTTACCGCTTCTGCTATCTTTTCCTTGTTAACCAGCGCGTTACAGGCGACGGCGCACTGTTTGCAGAATGTATCGATGGGTGTCCCGGCAATATGGACCTGACTCCAGAGCATTACTTCACTGTCCCCGTGTTCACCTATGACGTATGCATGAATATTGCGGGCATCAACCTGGCAATTGCGGCTTAGAAAATATCGAAACCGAGCTGAGTCAAGAACAGTTCCTGATCCGATAACCCGGTGCTTTGGCAACCCGGAGTACTCGATTACCACCTGGGTCATAATATCCACGGGATTGGTTACTATGAGGAATATCCCCGCGCTATTATCCGGCCCGATTTTCTCAACAATCCGCTTGCATATGTGCGCATTGCGATTAACCAATTGCAGGCGGCTTTCGCCGGGTTTTTGCCGGGTGCCGGCGGTGATCACGATGACATCTGCATCGGTACAATCAGCATAAGTCCCCGCATAAATATGAACCGGGCGAACAAAGAACAGCCCGTGATTCAAGTCCATTACCTGTCCCTGGACAAGCTCCTGATTGATATCAACCAGTACTATCTCGGTTACGAGCCCGCTTAGCTGGAGGGTGTAGGCAATGGTCGTTCCCACATCGCCTGCGCCGATTATCGCGATCTTTGACATCACACCACCTGCTGCGCTCCCCTCATCGTATAGGGATCACGCGCTGGTCCGGCACAAGGGCATTCTGCATATCCAAACACCGGTCCTGAGACATCATCCCCCGTCAACATGGGGCTTTTCCTTCATGCGATACCAGCCCCCGGGGTCCTGGAAATATTCGAGCGCGTCCTGCAGCGATAAAAAGTGCTCTCTCTCAATTGAAGCGAGCATGCCGTAAAATGCCTTCTCCAGGGGCTCATCAACATTTTCCCCGAGTTTCTCATAAAAGCTCACGCCCCTGCTTTCAAAATCAACAGCAATTTTGATCGCATCAACGTCATCCCGGCTCTCCGCGGGCAGTGCCTCAACTGACGCAATCGTTTTGAGCAATATTGACCGTATCTCGGTGCCTTTCACCGTGAGCGGGATGGTATCAGGCCATTTCCCTTCTTCCTTCAGCTTGTCGTGCAGCGTAAGAATCCGCTGATAATGCTCCGATTCATCGTTTGCCAGGGTTCCAAACATCAACCTGCCCAGTGGGTTGGTGGTTCTCGCCGAGTGCTTCATGTAGAAGTCTCTCTCCCGGGACTCGTTGTTAAGCGCTACTTCCAGGGCCTTTATGCGTTCCGCTTGTGCCGCGTTCATATTGTCTCCTCTCGCGGGATGAGCTGACGTAGCAGCCGGCAGCAGATTTTCTCCCCACGCTGTCCGCCTTCTCATCTGGGACTTGTATCAGTGCCGCTCGCATACAGCTCGCATCTGGTGAAATCAATTTCCTTGCCGCACCCCCGGCAGGTGTGCTTCCTGTTAAATTCATCGGAGAACACCTCGTACTCCCTGCTGCAGTTTGGACACCTGCAATAAAAAGAGCTCAGATTCTTGAATTGTTCGTATCCCGGGCAATGCTGTGGTGTGGTCATGGTCCCTACCCTCCTTTCCGGTGATGCATTTCAAATATGCCCGCCATCTCCTTATATAATTTTTCAAAGGTGGTTTTCCGGGCCCCGAGCCGGATCATCTCATCAAGTGCTGCCTCAGCATCCCCGGGTTTACTATTTACCCCTTTGATGGCGTCGAGCAACAGTGTGGTCCTGTAGCCGAATTTCAAGGCATCCAGGACCGTCCACTTGACACAATAGTCAGTGGCCAGTCCTCCGATAAAGAGCGAGGTTATTCCGCGCTGCCTGAGCAGCCTGTCAAACGCGGTTTGATGTTCGTCAACCGCCTGAAAGGCGGAGTAGCTGTCTTCGCCGGAGGCCATCCCTTTTGAAAGAATTATCGACCCCGCGGGCAGTGTGAGCACGGGGTGAAATTGCGCTCCTTTTGTGCCCTGCACGCAATGCTCCGGCCATGCGCCGCCGAATTCCTTAAAATGCCCCGTCTGCCTGGCATGCCAGTCACGGGATGCAAAAACCGGGAGCTTATGCCCGGAGAAGAGCTTTACATATTTGTTCAGAACGGGAATGATGGTGTCGCCTTCCGGTACCGCCAGTGACCCTCCCGGGCAAAAATCGAGCTGTACATCGACGACCAGAAGCGCGCTCTTCACATTCATAGTGGTTGCTGAGCCGGCATCCCCCGGCTGAACACTCAATACCGATCATGTTACGCAATCAGGCTGCCATTTCACAATTGTGGATAGTACCATGATACGCGTCATTTTTCCAGCAAAACCGACACCGGAGCCGACTTTGTGCAAACGCTTTCTTTTACCACCATACAAAATTGCATTCCATGATTTATTTATAGTACTGGCGCGGCATAAAAGCGCTTTTTGGCGCCTTGCATACCGGACACTGCTCAGGAGGATTGTTACCCCAATGAATATGACCGCAGGCAAGACACACCCAATGCTTCTCACCTGTTTTCGGGGCAGGTTGCTCCACACCCTCTGCAACCGTTTTGAGAGGAGGTGCAGATGGCATTTCCATGCGTGGATAGAAAGCCCGTTTCGGAGCCTTACATACCGGACATTCGTCAGGGGGTTCATCACCCTCAACAATAAAACCACAGCCCAGACATACAAAATGTTTTTTTGAACCCATAGTGTACCTCCTTTCTTGCATATAAAAGAGTAAGCATCCATCACAATACCATTCAGGTCTCTATCCAGCTAATGCACTGGACCGGGCAACTGTCTAATGCCTCCTGAATTTTATCTTCCGCAGCACCCTCAGGATCATGCACTTCAGCCACCCCGTCGTCATTTAACCGAAACACCTCGGGACAGATTTCTGCACAGTTGCCACATCCAACGCATTCATCCTGTTCAACAACCGGTTCTTTTGACATCTTGACGATCTCCTTTGCTGTGCATCACACCGCCCGCTTGACGGTACAATAGAGGTTGAGATCATATATCTGAGCGCAACTGGGACATTTAAGCTGAAATTTCATTGTAGAACGGCGGGCTTTGGAATCATCAAGCAGGATTATATGAAACCCATTTTCATAGCCGCACCCGGGGCACAATTCAAGTCGATCCATTATCTTGATCTTTTTTACTTTTCTCATCGGTGACTGGGGAAATGGGTATTGCAAAGTAAATTATTCAATATTATCATCCCTACCGATCGAAACCCATTTCATTTTGCACGCATACACAGTTGTTGTAATACCTCATCAAACCTCTGATTCCAAACCGCAATATCTTCGAAAGTTAGATTGTCCGGGTTATATTTCTTGCCTGTAATTGTTTCGACAAAGGAAAATACCTCTTGAAACTCTTCTGCATGAACAGGATGTGCTAAAATTTCATTGATCTTATCCATGTCGACGGTGAACATATTTTTCATTGACATCTCCTCTGTAAGATTACTACTACGAGCGGACAATCTAAATGATTTGACTGACATATTGCATGCCCAATTCATAAAAGCCTCCAAGACTAAGATGCCGGTATATTGCTTAAAAATTCTTAAGGATATAATTTCCGCGCTGCTTCATTTTCATTCAGGCATGCTCAAGCTGATCGCAGTGACTTACCTGCAAACCTTTCTGTATGTCGCCACAGACAACCCTATCCCCGGTTTTTATGACAAAAAATGGCTTTACCTGGATAATTTGAGCATCCCTGCCTTCATAAAACACCTTTTGGTCTTTCTGAAAGCAGATTTCATCCCCGGCCGGATTATCGGTGACACATTTACCATTTCCCCGGTCTGCCATGTAAGTCTCCCTCCTGCTTATTCACCGCGCTAAACTTCATCGCCTTGTTGGATATCCTATCTTTCAGTTAGCAAAAGGAGAAATAATGGATTTCACTAGCTCTACAATTATGTTGCCGGTCAGAGAGCTTTTTGCCAGAAAGTAATCAGCCCCGGATTGAAGGGCAGCATCTTTATATTCCTTAATATTATACAGGGTTAAAGCAACGATCATGGTCTCCGGATGGTTTTTTTTAATTTTTTTAACCAATGGCAGGCTGCTTCCATCAAGCATATTGGTATCCATAAAGATTAACTGCGGAGAAAACTGTTTTATTTTTTGGAGGGCTTGTCTCTTGTTAGCCGCCTCCTCTATGTTCAGGGAAGGAAAATGATTGATCATGATTTCCCTCATCAACTGCCTGAAATCAATATCATCTTCAACGATCAATACCCTGGCTATGCCTGCTTCCGTCAGGGGATAGCTTTTTACCCGGTTCATTTCCATTTGCTTTCCCATAACCAACCACTCCTTCATCCAACACAAGGGTTGTAGAGCATATAACTTCAGAGAAGTTTCGCCCATTCCCTCAGTACATGTTGCAAAGTGCTCCCCCCGGTTCAGACATGATTTTCTGTTTACAAATATACGCTAAGGTGATAGTCACTTGTATGGGGTGTAAACCCCATATTGAGCTCATTCACATAGTATTTTCAGGACAAAAACCGTATTAAAAATGCGTATGGACAGGCAAAAGCGCATCTTTATAGCTGAAGACCATGCCATCCTGCGGGATGGGTTGCGGGCAATGCTGGCGTCTCTTCCGGACTGTGAGATTATCGGCGAGGCAGAGGACGGCAGAGAAGCAATACGCGGGGTCCAGAGCGGTAAACCCGACCTGGTGATCCTGGACCTTTCAATGCCGAGAATGAACGGCATGGAGGCATTAAAAGAGATAAAAAAAATATCGCCGGAGACAAAGGTATTGGTTCTAACCATTCACAGCGGAGATGAATATGTTCTGCCCGTTCTGAAGGCAGGCGCGGACGGCTATATGCTTAAATATGACACCCAGGCTGAATTGATGTCAGCCATCAAGAGCATACTGGCCGGCAAGCAATACCTGAGCCCCGGGGTTTCCAAACAGGTGATCGAAGGGTATCTGGAAGGAGGTGCGACCCTAAAAAGCAAATCCTCCTGGGAAACGCTCACCAGGCGGGAACGGGAAATCCTCAAGCTGATTGCCGAGGGATACAAGAACCGGGAGATTGCCGACTTTCTATGCATCAGCGAAAAAACCGTGGTCAAGCACCGGGCCAACCTTATGGAAAAGCTGGATATACACAAGGTATCATCTTTGACCGCATATGCCGTCAGTAAAGGGCTGGTAACAAAAAATGAGTAGGGGTGACTAGCGGGTTGTTGAAAAAGTAGTTTTCCTCAGGCTGTTCAAAAACATCCAGATGCAAGGCACGCGAAATCCTGAGGAATGAGGCGTACCTGCGAGTACGCTGCAATGACGAAGGATGAGCGTAACGTAGCAGATGGGTGTTTTTCAACAGCCTGCTAGTCACACGGCCATGAGGCCCTTATTATAGTTCCTGTTTCATTATCAGAGGTAATAACCAGAGACCCGCCTGATATTTCAGCGCGCTTCATCATGCTGAACAGCCCGAATCCTCTCTTCTGATTTTCAGGCAATAAAGCAGTATCCACCTTGAACCCCCTGCCGTTATCCTTTACCGTTAATGCCAGGATATGGTTCTTTTTCTCAAGGTTAATGTACACAAGATCCGCGTGACTGTGTTTTGCCACATTGTTGAGGCCTTCCTGCAATATGCGGTAGATAACCGCCTTTAGATGTTCCGGCACATCATCCTCTGTGAGCGCAAGTTCTTTTTTGATCCGGATACCGGAATAAACCGATTGAAATTCGCGGCAAAACCAGGAAACGGTGGCCATGATACCCAGGTCATCCAAAACTGAGGGATGTAACCCTTTCCCGATTCTGTCCACTTCCTCAATGGCGCTTTGAATCCTCGGAATGAGATCCTGAAGAGATTTAATATAGTTTTTCCCTCTTGTTTTATCCGCTTGGTTAAGGCTGCACTCCACGGCAAATTTCAGGGCGGACATGGTTTGCCCGATGCTGTCATGCAGCTCCTGTGCGACTCTTTTTCTTTCCGTTTCCTGAGAAATAATGAGTTGGGTGGAGAGCGATTTCAGCTGCTGTTCCGACATTTTTAACGCTCCCTCTGCCCGGTTGCGCTCCGTAATATCTATTCCCATCTCCATGATGAGCTGCGAGCCGTCGGCATCAGTAAACGGGAAATCATAGATATCGTAATCGCGGCCATCAGGCCCGTTCCACTCCCATTGATGGGGCGCATGGGTTTCCAGAACTCTGAATGTTTCGCAAATCTCGCAGGGCTCGGTTCTGCGGAACAAATACTCAAAGCAGCGCCGGCCGTGGTCATTGCCGAACCGCTCCCGGAAAAAGCGGTTGGCAAAGGCGACGCGGTATTCCGTGGTTAAAAGTATCACATACAGCCGGCAACATTTCCAGCACGTCAAAGAGTCGCTTCCGCTCTTTCTTCACCAATGCCGCGGCCTGCTCTCGCTCTCTTATTTCCTGTCTGAGGAGCGCGTTTGCCTGATTCATTTCCGCAAACCGCTTCCGCTGGCAGGCATACTGTATTGCACGGATTAATGCATAGTGGTTAATATGCCCCTTGACCAGGTAATCCTGCGCACCCATTTCCACCGCTTTTGCGCCGGTAAATTCATCTTCGAACCCGGTCAGAACAATCACCGGCAGATTCGGCGCCGCCGTGATCGCCCGCATGACCGTCTCCAGCCCCTGACTGTCGGGCAAGGTAAGATCGAGCAATACCGCGTCATATGAAGATGTATCGAGACAGGTCAGGGCTTTTTCGAGACGTTCCTTGTGAGTCAGTTCGAACTTCACTGTTTTAGATTCATTCAGCATCTCACATATTAATCGGGAATCTGCGGGATTGTCTTCAACCAGTAAAATCTTGACAGGCTGTCCGATGCCCGCATTGTTCATACCGTTTTCTCCCTGTCCGGCAGCGTAAAGTAAAAGGTCGCGCCCTTTCCCTCTTCGCTTTCCATCCATATTTTGCCTTTATGCAGCTCCACGATTTTCATGCACAGCGCCAGTCCTATTCCCGTACCGTCATATTCATCCCGGCTGTGCAAACGCTGAAATATTTGAAATATCCTGTCTTTATATTGAGGATCAATGCCAATGCCGTTATCCCGGAATGAAAAGAGCCATTCACCATCCCTGTGTTCAGCTGCGATGCGTATCCTGGGTGTTTCGGCGCCGCGAAATTTGATGGCGTTACTTATCAGGTTTTGAAATAATTGTATCATCTGCGAACCATTGCAGGTTACGGTCGGCAGGTCGCTGCTGGTTATAAGCGCCTGGTTTTCTTCAATAGCAACCCGCAGGTTGGTAATTGCCTGGTTAAGCAGGCGGTTGCAATCAACTGGTTCAAAGGGGATATGTGGCGCTCCCACGCGCGAATAAGTCAGCAGGTCATCAATAAGCTTCTGCATGCGCACCGCCCCATCCACTGCAAAATTGATGAATTCCCGGGCATCCTGGTCGAGCTTGTCTTTATAGCGCCTTTCCAGGAGCCTGGTAAAGCCTGCCACCATGCGCAGGGGTTCCTGCAAGTCATGCGAAGCAACATAGGCAAACTGCTGAAGCTCCTGATTTGAACGCTCGAGTTCACGCGCTATTTGATTCAATTCATCGCGTGATGCTGTAATGTTTTTCAGATTTTCCGTCATGGCATCAAACGCGCGGGACAGCCGGCCTATTTCGTCTTCGGAAGAAATGCCTACCTGATAATCAAGGTTACCGCTTCCAACGATCTCCACACCTCTTTGTAACATTTGAATGGGACGGGAAATTGATTTGGAAACGAATAGAGCTGCCAGCATGCCCATGGCGGTTACAAGAACACCGACAAACAATGACCAGTTTCTGACGGTAAGAACCGGTGCATAGGCTTCCTGAATGTCAATTTTTACCACCATCCCCCAGCGCGGAGCGGAAAGATATCTCCAGACAGCTAAAACCTTGATCCCCCGGTAATCGGTAGATTCACCAAAACCGTTTATTCCCTGGAGAGCTTGCTGCGCAGGCAGTGCAAGCGGTGATCCCACAGCTATTCTCTTTTTAAAAGCAGCCTGAGCATCATGTCTAAGCGGATTTGCAAAAATCAGCTCATTGCCGCTTTTTAAGCATAATAATATTTCACCCGTGTTTCCCAAGGCCTCATAGTTGGAGGTGAGTTTATAGATTGCCTGTGTATCAATCTTGAATGCAACAGCTCCGATAATGTCTTGATTACCAAAAACAGGTGTAACCATTAAAATGGATGGTTCCCGGGAGGGAGGATACTTTCTGAACTTAAAATCAGATATTATTGTTCTCGGAGTTCGAAGAGTGCCCTTGAAGATCTCAGCCAGTTCCGAGTTTTTATAGGGCCCCGTTATCAAATTGACTCCGCAATCAGCCTCATTGGATAGAGAGAAAACAATATCCCCGTTTAAAGATATGAGAATCAGATCTTTAAACTTGAATAATTTCTGGTAGTTCATTAAATGCGTTCTCAGTTCCTTATCCAGGGCATTATATTCCGGTGCATCCACTCCTTTGGCGGAATACTCGGGAAATTTGTTTAACGCACTTATAACAAAAGGCATGTTCGCAATTGCATAAACATTTTTTTCCACATCCTGAAGATAGTGTTCAATTTCCAATATTTTGCTGTCTGCAATAACGATAAGTTTATCAGTAACTTCCCTTTCCAATATGCGCACATAATTCTTAAAATTTATATAACCAAAAATTACCAATGGCACTACGATGGCCAATACAAACCAGAACAGAAGCTTTTTATACAATGTCGGATTTGTAATCATGCGCATATGTTCACATAGACCCGTAGAGACTTATGATTAGTTGAAATAATCGGGAAGGAATTTTAAAATGCCGGCTTTGACCAGAAGAATCAGCATAACGGTGTACGCAAGTGTCCATAATCCGCTTTTTATAAGTTCACTTTTGGTAACCTTCATGGGATGATCAGGGTTGATCATACAGACGATACCCTTGTGTAGCAGCACAATCCCCGCTGCGTTACTGAGCCAGTACCCCCCTATCAGTCCCGGAAGAAAAAGATCCTGGGCAATGAAACCGCACAATAGTCCAAACAGATAGGCAATGGGAAAATTGACAAAGAGATCATTCCAAAAAGAAAGCGGAGAAAGAATGTATCCTGTTACCGAAAGCAGCGTGCATTTTAATCGCTTCATGTGGCGCGAGTCCATGTTTCGGCAAGCCGGTTTGATCCGGCAGGATAAACACCTTGACAACGATACCATCAGTCTATAAAATCATCGCCAGAAAAACAATGAATTAATTACACATTCTATCTCAACAAGGAGGCTTACATGACAAAACATTTTTTTAAATCCTGGGCCGCAGCGTTTACCGCCGTCTTTCTCATCCTGCTGCTTGTTCCCGCAACGGGCAGCGCCTACAAGACCATATCCGGAGTATGCATCGAGGAAACCTGCGGGGAAGGAAACCTGCAGGGCAAGCGTGTTTTAGTTGTCTATGACACCAAATACGGGGCTACCAGGACCATTGCCGGCCGGATTCAGGACGTCCTGTGCGCCTCCGGGGCACAGGTTGACATGACCCTTGTGGAGAGGATAGATGACATTTCAGAATACGATGCAATCATCCTGGGCTCCGCCATCATAAGTGAATCTTGGCGCCCGGCCATGCTGCGTTTCCTGAGGACACAGCAGGCTGTCTTAGCAACCAAGCAGGTGGCGGTGTTTATCGTCTGCGGTCTGCTTCATGAGGACACCGCTGAAAACCGTGACATAGCACAGCAGTACTATGTGATAAAGTGCTTGAAAAGTTTCCGCAGGTTGTTCCTGTCGGGAGCGCGGGATTATTCGCTGGTGTGGTGGACTACAGTGTGCTTGAACCTCTTGATGAGTTCCTGATGAGGGTTCTGTTCGGCAAATTGCTCCCTGAAGGCGATTACCGTAATTTCGATAAAGTCACCCAGTGGACTGAAGACATATATGCTCTTATCGAGTAAGGGATAGAGACTTTTGTTTACCCCGCACATGAATCGAGCGGAGCCGGTACCGGCTCCGCTTTTTTTATTACCTTAACCATGGAATGAAAATTCCGGCTATTGTGTTTGACACACGCAACCATTTTCCCTATAATCGCCCCCACACCTCGCAGTCTGGCAGGTAATGTGCAATACCTGCCAGGCTGGGCCGGAAGGTTTGTGTTGCACAACCCGATAGAAGGAGATTACCTGGATGAAGCTGTTAAAACTGCTGGGTGTATTGGTTCTGATTTTTGCGGTCATTGTCGCCGGCGTCTACGGTCTCTACAAATACAAGAACAGGCGCATCACGCCTGATTATTATGAAGTGTATAAATCCCAGAATACGGTTCCGGTGGGAAAAGTGGGTATTTTTGTGACGGCCCTGATCATGCCTCCCAAGCATGATGACATATTCTGGTTTAACATCACCAAAAAGATTTTCCGGACGATCATCCCCTGGCCATTCCGCATTTTTTCCGAGCAGGATAAGGGCATCGCACTGGTTGATCCCGTCCGGTTCTACGAATTCGAGGAGTTCACCCCGACGGCGCTGGAGGATCCCTATGGGAAGGACCGCTACATGGATGGCGAACCCTACATGGAAAAATACAAGCGGGGGGAGGTGGTTTGGGTACCGCCCTCGCGGATGATACACCGGGACTGCGGATACTTTTTATACAAAGGGCATAAGGGGGGGATCCCCAGCCTCACCGGCAAGTCTATTAATAAATCGAGGATCTGGTACTATGATAAAGGGATAAAGCAGAAGCGGCTTCCCCACTGGGAGGGCAGCTTCCAGGTCATCAATGCCGCCCTCGCCCGGATTGAGGAAAAGTACGGCGCCCTTCCCTGGGAATCTTCAAGCAGCCTCTTCTATTACGAGATGAAGGAAAAGCTTCACCGCCTGCTTGACGCCGGTTGTGATACCATAGTCCTGGCTGCACCCATGGCCGTCTACTCCCATTTTGAGGAATTCAATTCCAGTTTTTATCACAGCTTCGAGTACATTCATGAGTGGGAGCAGGGCCACCCCGGCAAGAAGATCAAGGTAATCATGGCACCCCCCATGGGGCAGTTTGAGCCGATGCGGCAGGCATACCTGGCAATGCTCAAGGACAGGCTGGATACCATACCTGAATCATCAGACGTGACTGTCGCCGTTACCGTGCACGGCATGCCCTGGGACAACTTCCCCTGGGAGGCATGGCTCGAACTGGCGCCGGGCTACCGCGATACCCTGATGGAAGAGGTAAAAAAAATGGTTGAACCCTATAAGTTCAACCGCAAACAGGTAATCCTCTGTCAGGATGAATTTGCCGACCCCATCTGGGACCCGGATGACAAGTATCTTTCGACCAACGAGGCCTACTGGAATGCCATACATGACGGCTATGACTACGCCATCGGCCTTCCCATAGAATTTTTCGCGGAAAACACGGACTCACTCTTCTATCATGCCCTCAAAAATTACGAGGGGTTTAACGATTATCATCTCTATGACCCGTTTGATTATCCCGACTGGTCAGTGCCCTTTACCATGGAGTTTCAGCAGGAAAAGACACGGGTCATTTACAATGGCGTTCCCGTGGGCAAATACCAGCCCTACGTTGTGGATGCGTTTTACCGGGCGATCGATTCCGTCATGGCCCGGAAAAAAAGTTAAAAGGAGAGGTGCCGCATGCAATGGACCTTTACATCCGACCAGGTGGCGAAGGGTGAGGTTGATTACAGCCTTGAGGAATTCAGAAGCGATTTATATCAGGAGGTAAAGGACAACTTTTCCGATTACAGCAAGGACAGACTGGAGGGCATGTTCAGGCTCGCCTATGACGTGTGTTACAGCGAGGCAACGTGGGGAAACCTGGACAGCATGCTTGATCACTACCGGGAGAAAGGCCTGCCGGTGGACATGAAGTATCTTGAGCTTATCCGGGACTCCAACCGCGACAACAGCGCCATGCTGAAAGCGGTGCTGGCGAGAGAGCTGGCAAAGCTCACGCAGCAGGGCCTCAGCGGAGAGGAAGCGCTGAAACGGCTGGAAGAACGGCACTCGGATGTGGCATCCCGGCTGCCCGGCCCGAAATAAAGCCGGCTGCCTGCGGTTAAAGCTGTTGCTTCTCGAGCTGACTCACCATCTGAATCGCATCGTTTCTAACTTTGAGCAGGTCCTCCCGGTTGGGCCGGCCGCGGATGTCTCCCAGGCAGCCCTTGGTGCTTGCCTCAAGCGATCCGTGGAACTCGCCTACCACGTACCACTCCCCCGCAATGGTAAAGCCCAGGTGCTCGAAGAACTGCCCGGCGTAGAGCACCGGCGGTATGGCTTCGCGTATGCCGGTGTGAGGGCCGGAGTAAGTGCAAAAGATCAGCGCATTTTTACCCGGCAGCTTCGGGGCGCCTTCCTTCACACACCCCTGGTTGCGGTAGGCGTTGAATTTGCTTTTGATGAAGTCGTCCATGGGCTTGGGCACCCGCCACTGGTAGGACGGAAAGCCAATGCACACCAGATCGAAGGCATAAAAGTCTACCTCCCCAACCTCTTCCACCCGCTTGCACGTAACACTCGCCCCGGCATTCCTGAAGCCTTCCTCCATCGCCAGAGCTACTTTCTCCGTATTGCCGGATTTTGACCAGTAGATGATAATCGCGTTCATCAGCAGCCTCCGTGAAGGAAATGGTAAGATAAGCGTTCAGGAAGAGCATAGTTTATTATGAGCTTCCCGTCAATAAGCTTGCAAAAAAGGGGAACAGCAAAACGGCTGCTCCCCTTGCAGATATGACCCGGGTGATTTGTCAAATACAAGAGATTACGGTACCGCCTTCAGTGGCATCCGTGACTGGCACACGAATTTTCCACGGTTATCTCCTCCAGCGCTCCCGTCTTGTATCGTTTTAATACCTCCTCCACACTGCCGGTAACAGCCCGGTAGGTTTTAATCCCGCTCTCGTTAAGCATCATCACGGCGCGAGCGCCCATGCCGCCGCAAACGACCGCATGCACCACTCTTCCTGCCAGGGCCCGAACCGGCTGGCACATGCCATGCTCGTGATGCTGGTTGGTGTTATCAATTATTTCCATGGTTCCATCTTCAATGTCGCAGATGGTGAAATAGGGCGCGCTGCCGAAATGCCCGTATACCTGGGCTGACGTTCCATCGCCGGTCTCTGTCGGAATGCATATTTTCATACCGTTCTTACCCTGATTGTTTGCCATAGTAAAGTTTCCTCCCCGCGAAAAGTGTAACGTTATTTTGTTCTATGGATATTATTGTTCTTGCACTTCGGGCATTCTACAGGCCCGCCCGCACCGTAACCCACGTGCCATTCATGGGCACATGCTTCACACATAAAAGCCCTCTTTTCTGTCCCGGTATACACCCCTCCTCCTATTTTTATCGCCTTACCATTGATCAGCGCATCAGCCAGCTTTCCATGGGAAGACTTGATGATATTGCCGAAGGTCTGCCGGGATATCTTCATCTTTTTCGCCGCATCCTCCTGGTAGAATCCCTCCAAATCCGCAAGCCGTATGGCCTCGAATTCATCCACCGTCATGACAACTTCCTGCAGGGCGCAGAGCGGAATACCACGCGGCTTGAAATAATTGATTCCCGGCTCGCAGCCGATATGCCGGCATTTAAACGGTCTTGACATCTTCTTCCCTGTTTATTGGCATATGCCAATAATTAACTTTTATTGACACCATTGTCAAGATATATTTAAATGCCAGCCAAACAGATTTGAAATTTCGGTAGGAGCGCCTTCAGGCGCGATACATTCGCGGCTGAAAGCCGCTCCTACCGGTCATCCATATTTCTGAGAGAAGAATTCTCGGATGTGAACCTGTAGAAATCTAAAGAAACGATCTTTGATGGATTGCTTTTTTTGCAATACCTGCGAACAAAAACTTTTCATCAAGACACAGCGAGATATGCGTCTTTGGGGTAATGACTATAACAAAAAAAACCAGAACAACCTTTCAATATGTGACGATCACATGCCGGTACATGCTTATGAGAATGAACAAACTGAAATCGCGCTCGCTTTCACTTCTGTTGCTTATGCTGCTGGCCGGATCCGTCAGCATCTCTTCCCAAGGCATCAGCCCCCCCGCAGCTGATTCTTCTCCCGGGAAACCGCTCGTCATCTATTATTCACGCTTGGGGACGACGCGTACCGTTGCCCGTGTAATGGCTCAAAACCTCAAATGTGAAATAGAGGAAATCATCTCCAATGAAAACCGGCACGGGCTCTGGACGGTAAATTGCGTGTTCGATCAGCTGCTTGACTGGGATGATGACGTCGTCCCGCTTTACCACGATGTAACCGCGTATAATCCGGTGATCATCGCGGGCCCCATATGGATACACCGTTTTGCGACCCCGCTGCGCACTCTTTTAAAATCGCTGGACCTTCGGGGAAAAGACGTCTTTGTGCTGGTAACCAATCAGGGTAACTATTCGGAGAAGGATGAAAACACCGTCAGAAACAGCCTGAAGGAACGGGGAGCACACATCAGGGGCTATGCGGAAGTTATGACCAGGGACAAGACGGAAAACGATCTGAAACAGGAAACGCTCCGGGTTCTGGAAGACCTGTATAACATTTTCCCCGCCTTCAAGCCGACAGCTTCAAGATAATGCTGATGCGGAGCACATGATGTTCAAAGAAGACCGCTGCAACGACTGCGGTGACTGTTTTGTGCAGTGCCTGTTCGCTGATTTTTCCCGGGATGCAGCAATCCGGGAGATACAGTCGCTTAAACGCAGTGAGAATGCCATGATTCTTAAGCAGTGTATTACCTGCATGGCCTGCAATGAATA